>JBFWRC010000069.1:0-2766 GCA_050249115.1 Beijerinckiaceae bacterium | reverse complement strand
CCCGCCGATCTCGCAACGGCTCAGGATCAGCGCGCAACGATCATTCGGAAATTTGAAAGCTATCGCATGGCAAGACCTGTGCATGGTCCCAATGCGCACGAGTTCCATCTTCAAGAGCCGCTGGATGGCGTTATTGTGGTCGGCGGGCATCATCTGGTTCGCGGTCGATGTCGCAAGCCCCGACGAAGAGCAGGACAACGTCATCGTTCAGCCGGACAACGGCATGACCCAGGCGATCGCGGCATTGAACGCGGTCAGGGACGATTAACGGCTTTCGCTTGGTTCGTTAGGGTCGCGGTGTGCTATGCACATCAAGACATCAGCGGGAGATTCGCCATGGGATTGCTGGACGGACTGCTTGGCCAAGTTGCATCGAACGTCGATATCGAGAATCTGGCGAGCAAGATCGGGTTGTCGCCCGATCAGGTGGCGTCAGCCGTACAGGCGCTCGGCATCGCTCACCCGGAGCCGGGCGATACCGTCACTTCCGCCGCAGCCAGCACCGGGCTGTCGCCAGATCTGCTCGGCCAGATCGTCGAGCAGATCGGCGGCGAAGGCGCGCTTGGCCGCTTCGCCAGCCTCCTTCGTGAACAGGACGGCGGGGGCATACTCGGCAACCTCGCGTCTGGGCTGTTCGGCAAATCCTGACAGGGTGCGCGGACTCGGCGCACAATCTTGTCGGAACGGAGCGTTAGACGGGCGCGAGCCCGTCAGCCTCAACCACATCGTCAGCGATAAACCGTCCGGTCAAGCGCACATGCTTCTCGACATGATCGACGGGGGTGCGTGAAAGCTCCAGCCGATACAGCCCGCCTGCGTCCCGCCGCAGCCAGAACCCGCCCCCGTCCCGGACGAGAACGCCCGTTTCATCGACCCGATCACCCTGCGCCAATGCCCCCCCCTCTCGCGCTTGCTGACCGCTGCGGATCAACCGGAATCAACGCCCGAGGCGCGCGACCAGCGCCCGTGCAGCCGCCGTGACATCCGACCATGTGGTCTCGAAGCCGTCTTCCTTACCGTAATAGGGATCCTGCACATCATGGCCGATGCGGCCCGGCACCATATCCATCAGCAGCCCAACATGGGCGGTCGCGCCCGACGGAGCGATACGGCGCAGGTCGCGTAAATTATCCGCATCCAGCGCGAAGAGATGCGAGAAACGGGTGAAATCTTCCGGCTGAACCTGGCGCGCGCGGTAAGCGGAAATGTCGAAACCGTAGCGGAGCGCGGTCGCCTGCGCGCGCGGATCAGGCGGGTGGCCAACATGCCAATCGCCGGTGCCGGCGGAATCCACTTCGACGCTGAGCCCTGCCGTCTCAGCTTCGGCGCGCATGGCGGCCTCCGCCAGCGGAGAGCGACAGATATTGCCGAGACAGACGAACAAAATGGCGGGTTTGGAAATCATCCAAGGGACGATAGCGGTTCATCCGGTTGACCGGAAGCGGGCGGTGGTTTGCCGTGGGACTCGTCCACTCCGAAAATCATGCTATGCAGCGCCAATGTTCGCGCTGCTGAAGGGTATTGTCGTCGGAGCCATCGGGGCGGTGATCGTCTCGTTGCTCGTCCATAAGGTCACGGCCTCCGACGGCGGCGCGCTGGACATCGACCTTGTCGCCATTGCCGGCCAGCAATTCTACTGGTCCTGGCCGTTGTTCATCGTTCTGAGCGGGTTCAGCGCCGCACTTTTCAAGATGATGGACTGAGCCTCTGTTCAGGTCGTCACCGCACCGGTGAAACCGGCATGCAATCGAGACCCGCCGCAGCGGCAGCGGCGCACAGTTGCAGCGCCTCCTGACGATCGCGTGCCGGGCCGATCTGAAGCCTGACGAGACCATTGCCCGGCGCTGACTCATAACGGGGCTTGAATGCGGCCAGGCCAGGAGCGTCCCGGCCAATCTTTTTCCAGGCCGTATTCGCAGCGGCGGTGCCGGAAAACGCGCCTAGTTGTACCCGCCAGGGGTTCGTCGAGACAGGTGCCCTTCCCGCTCCCGCCGCAGCGCGCGCATTAGCGGCCTGCATCGGCCGGTTACCGCCCGCGCGCCACGCGGCGAGGTCATTTCGATAGTCGCGGTACGCCCGGTAAAAATCCTGAAATGGCCGGTCCAGCCGCTCAATCGCGGTTGCCGCAAAGGATTGGAATCCCGTGCCAGTCACCGATTGCGCCTCGGTGGCGACGCTTCGGGCAGCGGCGCAAAAATCACGTTGCACGGGAGGCTGGGCGAAATAATTATAAAGGCGTGTCATGTGCGTATCCATGGCGGTCGCTGAACCTAGGTGGCGCGACTCCGCCTTGTGGGCGGCGGCAAACGCGCTCTTCTGCCGCTTGAGCAACGCATTATAGTTCGCCACTATCGCGCGATCGTCACATGCCAGCGCCGCGACATTCAGCGCCGAGCGGACATGCCACACCGCTTCGTCCGGCGCGATCCCGCTGTTGGCAGTCTTGAACCCGCCCTCGCCGTCGCTTTCCGGCAGGGTGAGATTTGGCAATGCGCCATTCGGCGGAACAGGCGCCTGACGCGGCGGAGCGGGCGAAGGCTTCGACTCCTTGGCAGGACGCGACGCGCAGCCGGCCAGGCAAAGGCAAATGATGCCGGCGAGCCCCGCCGACCATTTGTTCAGCAACATCTTCCACCCTCCATCGGCCTGCCTTCTGCAGATTTCCGGCCATGAAGCCAAGAATGTCTCAAATGGCCGCTAACCATTGACCGGGCTTCCCGCGCATATTGCCGTGTTTCCAGTTGTCCACGTTGACGCCCCTAAGCG
>JBFWRC010000068.1:0-2800 GCA_050249115.1 Beijerinckiaceae bacterium | reverse complement strand
GCAGGAAGAGGGCATGTGCCTCGGCGGCTCCACCGGCATCAACATTGCCGGGGCGATCCGGCTGGCGAAGGACCTCGGTCCCGGCCACACCATCGTGACGGTCCTTTGCGATTATGGCACGCGTTATCAATCCAAGCTTTTCAATCCGCAATTTTTGCGCGAAAAGACGCTGCCGGTGCCGGAATGGATGGACCGCAAGCCGGAGATCGAGGTGCCCTTTGAAGCCGTTGCCTGAGGAATGAGAACCGAAGCGCTGTTTCGCGACGATGCCTATCTGAAAGCGGCCGAGGCAAAGGTCCTGGGCATCGACGGGCGCGGCGGCATCCTGCTGGATCGAACCATATTCTACGCGACTTCCGGCGGCCAGCCAGGTGATAGCGGCCGCATCCTGAGGCGCGACGGATCGGCTCTGCGCATCGCCGCGACCATTACCGGCGAAAGCAAGGATGAGATCATTCATGTTCCCGATGCCGACCAGCCTCTTCCTCGAGCAGGCGAGGAGGTTTCGCTGGAAATCGACTGGGAGCGCCGGTTTCGCCTGATGCGCATGCACACGGCCTGCCATCTGCTGACGGTCGTCTGTCCCTATCCCATTACGGGAGCCTCCGTTTCGGAGGATGACAGCCGCATCGATTTCGATATTCCCGACGCCGGTTTCTCGAAGGAAGCCGTGACGGCGAAGCTGATGGAACTGGTCTCAGCCGATCATCCCGTCTTCACCCGCTGGATCACCGACGAGGAACTGGCCGCCAACCCGGCGCTCGTGAAATCCAAGAACGTCCGGCCGCCTGCCGGGACGGGACGGATTCGCCTGGTCTGCATCGGTCAGGACGGTATGGTGGACAGCCAGCCCTGCGGGGGAACGCATGTTGCGCGCACCGGCGAAGTGGGCGAAATCCATATCGGCAAGATCGAGAAGAAGGGGCGCGAGAATCGCCGTTTCCGTATACGCTTCGGAAACGCGCCCTAGGTTGTGAGTGCGTCCTTCGAGGCCCGCTTCGCGGGCACCTCAGAGCCTGACTCAAAATTGTGTTTTGGTTGTTTTGGCGAGCCTTTTGATGATGATGCGCAGATGGGCGATGAGGAGCCATGCTTGCTCGCTTTGAGGTGAGCGTTCGAAGTCCTTGGCGAGCCGTCTTGCTCCGATGAGCCATGCGAAGCTCCGCTCGACGACCCAGCGGCGGGGCAGAAGCTGGAAGCCTTTGACCCCCTTTGGTCGCTCGACGATCTCGATGGTCCAGGGTCCGCTGTGGGCCAGAGCATCACGCAACTGCCGGCCGCGATAGATGCGGTCGGCAAAGATGTGGCTGAGGCCGGGATAGATCTGCCTGAGTTCGCGCAGCAAGGGCACGGCGCCGTGATTGTCCTGGATGTTGGCGGGATGGACATGAACGGCAAGCAACAGGCCGTTGGTGTCGGTGACGATGTGGCGCTTGCGGCCCTTGACCCGCTTGCCGGCGTCATAGCCGCGCGGTCCGCCTTGCGTGGTAGGCGCGCTCTGGCTGTCGATGACACCGGCTGAGGGCGTGGGGGCCAGTCCCAGCGCCCGGCGCGTCTGGCGCACCAGAACCCGCACGATGCGATGCAGCAGGCCGCTGTTGCGCCAGGCGTAGAAGTAGCTCTGCACCGTCGTGAAGGGCGGGAACTGGGCCGGCAGTGCCCGCCACTGAACGCCGGTCCAGGCCATGTAGAAGATCGCCTCCACGATGAGGCGCAGGCTTCTCTTGCGCGGCCGTCCCCGCCGGCTCGCTCGCGGCAGCAAAGGCTCCAGCCTTTCCCACTGCGCATCCGTCATGTCGCTTGCAAAGCGCAGGCCCGAAGGCCGATACTGGTCCCGAGTGGTCTTGCTCCAAGGCATCGCGATCTCCTTCGAATCTTTGCAAATCCGATGGAATCACAGCCAGCGAGATCACTCACCTATTTTTCGGTCGGGCTCTGAGGTGCGAGCGGAGCGAGCCTCGAAGGACGCACCACCGATCACCCACGAAAGCTTGACCCGCGCGTGACCTTGAAAGACATTGGCGCAAACTCGAATTGGCGGAGCGCGGAATGATTCGGAACCTGCGGCGTGGCTTGACCTTTCTTGCGGCCCTCGCCGGACTAGGCGGCGCTGTCCTTCAACCGCAGGCGGCGATGGCGGCCGATCTCGTGGTGGGGGTCTATGCTTCCGATCCCGGCGTATGCGGCGAGGCGCGGGTCCTGAAGCGCATCAACCATCGCTTCCACTATCAGGTCCGCCATGTGCCGAACCTGCCGCAGGTGACGATCCTCGATTTTAACCGCATCGGCGAAACGCGCTTCGAGCCGGCCCACAAGAAAAGCCCCATCGAGCGGCGCTATTGCCATGCCAAGGTGGTGCTGTCGGGCGGCTATGAGCGTTCCGTCTGGTATCTGATTGAGAACCCGATGGGTTTCGCCAGCATCGGCAGCAATGTCGAATTCTGCGTCGAGGGCTTCGATCCCTGGCGCGTCTATAACAGTCATTGCCGCGATTTGAGGTGAGGAAAACCCGTGGCGCGATGCGCCGCGTCGCCTCGGCCATCCTGATCGCAATCCTTTCCGCTGGCTGCGAACCTTCCGCCGACGCGCAACCGGCCGAGCCGGTTTCTCAGGGACAAGGCTTTGATTTCTATGTTCTTTCGCTCTCTTGGTCGCCCAGCTATTGCGCGGCGGAGGGTGGTGTTGCCAACCGGCAGCATTGCAGCAGCGGGCGTAAGCACGGCTTCGTCGTGCTGGGGTGGTGGCCGCAATTCGAGTATAGCTATCCGGAATGTTGCCCGTCGCGAGTGCCGGAGCGCGT
>JBFWRC010000067.1:0-4630 GCA_050249115.1 Beijerinckiaceae bacterium | reverse complement strand
CGTGGGGTCGCGGACGCTTACACCAACCTCGATCGACGGTTCAAGACGCATGACGGCTTCAAGATCGGCTCGAAGGTCATCCTGACGAGCCTCATGTCACCCTACGGCACAGGGATCAATCACGGCGGGCGTTCCGTCGAACACCTGCGCGACGTCGAGCGGGTGTTTTACCTGCTGGACGAAAAGCCGGTTCCGGAGAATTGGGCCGGCAACATCGGCGCCAAGATCAACGCCGCCGAAAGCGGCTTTCATCCAACCTCCGCAGAGGTCGAGGACGAGTATTTCAGGGTGGTCTTTTACAAGAACCGGAACGGCCATCTTTATTTCAAGCGCCCGGACCTTGTGCGCAAGGTCAACAAGGTGCTGGCCGAGTATTACGGCGAGGCGCTCGGATCGTGCCAGGTTGACGACAGCCCGACGTTCGACGTTACCCGGATGGCCAAGAATTTCGGCTATTTCCCGACGCCACCGGAGGTCTCCAAGCGGATTCTCGACGACTGCTACCTCGAACCCGGGATGAAGGTTCTCGAGCCCTCAGCGGGCGATGGGGCGCTCATACGTGCCCTGCGGGAAAGGTGCGACGGCCTCGAAATCCACGCCATCGAATTGCAGGAGCAGTTTCGCGATCAGTTGCGGCCGCTGGCGCAGCGCGTGACCATCGGCAATTTTCTCACCGAGGATCCAGAGCCGATCTACGACCGCATCGTGATGAACCCGCCCTTTGATCGCGGCATGGACGTCGCGCACGTCCAGCATGCGCGCAAGTTCCTGAAGCCAGGTGGGTTGCTGATCGCGATCATGTCCGCCGGCGTGGAGTTCCGCGAGGACCGGGCCACGAAGCAGTTTCGCGATAGTTTCAATCTGGGGCGGTATTCGGGAAATCCGTTCTGGTCGCTGCCGATGGGCTCGTTCGAAAGTGTCGGCACCGGAGTGGCGACGGTCTACGTCCGCATATCCGTGTAACTATTTCGCCCGCGTGTAGGATTTTTCCCTTGTCTCGCGGGCGATTTAATGTAATTGTAAAGATGTAGCCACCGCTACACAGCCACGGAGACAACGGATGAACAAGCGAATTTATGCCAAATTGCGAGCCATTCTCAGCAAGACGATGGAGAACGGCTGCACCGAAGCGGAAGCCCTTGCGGCGCTGGAAACAGCGCAGCGACTTGCAGCACAGCACGACGTCGATCTGGACGAGCTCGATGCAGAAATGTTTGTCGCCCAGACGGTAGCTGGATCGAAGGCGGCGGGGGTCGATTGGACCTTCGACCTCGCGTTCCAAGTGTCGGCTTTTACGGGCTGCTTCATGTACCGCGACGGCAGGTCGAAACAGGTCATCGCCTACGGGCGGGAATCTTCGACGATCTTCGCCGATTGGCTCGTCAAGACGCTCAACAGCTTCGTGAACCGGCAGGCGCTTAACTACCTCACCCAAGGCGCTATTGGTAGCGATCCAGCGGGCGGGCGCTCGATGATCGTGCGTTCAAAGGCGAGGTCTTTTCAGCAAGCCGACATGATCCGCAATTTCGGCGCGGGCGTCGTTCTTCGGATCAACCAGCGCCTGCGGGAGCTCTGCACCGAGGAAGCCAAACGCATGCAGGCCGAAGCGCGGGCAGACCTCGAAAAACAGGGGAAGGAGTTCAAGAAAGGCGGCAGCAAACGCCAGCCCGTGGTGAACGATGCCTTCCGGGCAGGAATGAGCGCCGGTGATGGCGCAGCCTTCAATCGCCCGGTGAACGGCGGCGCGGCCATGATGCAGATCGGGAGGGCGTGATGCGAGCCACGATCTACGAAATCTGCAACGCCTTGGCGGCTTTGTCCGCCATCGCCTTCATTGCTGCGATCTGCATCTGGGCGGGAGGCTGACATGCCCGAATACACCATCACCATCTGCGAGAGCCGGCGCTGCTTTTCCAAGCGCCACATCGAAGCTCCTGACGAGGCCTGCGCCATGATGGCGGCGCACGCCATGTATCATCGCGGCGATGTGCCGAGGATGCCGGAGGTCGTGAGCGACGATATCTGGGGCGACTACTCGATGTATGTCGACGCCGAAGATGGAGAGGAAGTCGGCGTCCTCGACTTCAAGGAAGAGCAGCCCTACACCGAAGTCGCGCGGAGCCTTGTGGCGCAGATTGCACGAATGCAGTCACCCGGCGATACCGAAGACGGAGAGCCGGTCGGTATGGATGGCGGCGATGCCGTGGATACCCTCACGGCAATCATCCGCAAGGCCCGCGAGATATGCGGCGAAAAGGAAGTGAGGGCCATCGAATGACCGAGACCAACAAGACCAAGCGCCGGGCCAGGCTCAACGCCGGCGAAAAGCGCCTTCAGCACCCGACGCTCAATGGCGTCACGCAGGAGACCGTGAAAGACCTTCTGCAGGCTGAGGCTGACCGCCCCCTGAAAGGTGGCGATCGTGATCTGCCGCATACGTCCCTGTTCGGGGACGGGCATCGGCAGAAACTGTTATTCTAATTCCTCGTGGCTGAGGAAAGTCGCGCGTAACGCATCCCTCCCGCGCGGCTCAACTGGACCCTCCGGATTACCCCCGGAGGGTCCCTTTTTTGTGGGATATTTCCCTTGTCTTGATGGCATTTATGCGCTATTGTTCTGTTATAGCAACACGCTATCAGCCACGGAGACAACCCCATGACATACCCGCATTATCCGAAGCGATGCTTCACGGACACGCGCAACCGGATCAAGCCCGGCGCAATCGACGAGGCCATCGGCGAACGCCAGCCGCAATGGCTGGAAGGCAAATATGAGCGGCGGCGCGCGTTCTTTTCAGAGAACGCAGAGCGTGAGGTGACCCGGTTCGAGACCATGTGCCCGGCGATGCGGGCCGCTATCGACTCATTCGATGCGCTGGGGCTCGATCTTTCAACGGACGGGCGCAACGGGGCGCTGCACGCGATCCTGAACGGCAAGCCCGCCGTCTACACAACAGCCGGCCACCACAATCAGGCGGCGCTCATTGCCCGCGATTGCATCCATGCGGGCCAGGAAGTTCCGGCTTCGATCTGGGCCAAGGCCAGCAAGGCGATCATGCCTTTGAATGGGGCTGGTTCCCGCTTGATTTCCAACCTCGATCTGTCTCTCACGAAGGAAGCCGCAGAATGAAGAGCGCCATCATATTGCGGACGGATACTGGTCGCGAGGTTCGGATCGAAACCGCTAATGGATTTGTGTCCCGCTGCACCAGCCCCGTGTTTTACGAAAATTATCACGACGCGGAACGGTGCGCGGAGATACTGAACCGGTTCTTCGCGAACGGCGGGACGCTTGAAGAAATCGACGCCGCGCTCATGAAAGAAAAGGCCGCTGAATGAACAGCGGCCTTGAAGGGTCAGAACGATTCCTGCCACGGAGACATTCGCAACCCGTCTGATTTACATACCACCGCGCGCGTCTGAAAACAAGAGCCCGCTCTGCCGGATTGCAGAGCGGGCTTTGCGCATTGAGGCGGGCGGGGGTTATCTGGCTCGCTGGTAGATATCCAGCCGGTCACGGCTTTCCGAACCTAACGATTTGTGGGTATTTTTATCGCAAAACTGTTGCACTACTGCAAGGTCCGCTCTTGCAACGACGCAAGATGCGTTGTTTAGACGAATGGAAAGTTCCCGTTTCGCGCGGTTAAGTCGCCGATACAATGTTGCACGGTCAACACGAAGTTTTTTCGCGAGTTTCGCAATCGAGCGGTCGTAAACCGTACAACGCGCCATCAACCAAAGCGTTTCAGCGCCCCTGTCGCCAGGCGGGAACAGGTCGATGGTCCAATCCAGCACCTGCTCGTAGCGGCGGACCATGCCGGCCGTTGCGACCTCGCGCTTGCTTTCCGGCTCCTGATCCTTCTTGTCGTCTGCATCATGCACGTAGGCCGGCATGCCGTTGCCGTAGGCGCGCGGGCGCCGAACCGGTGGAAGCCGGCGTTCCGTCTCCACCGCCTCGATCCAGCGCAGCCACACGTCGTCGTCAGTCCATACGTCCATGAGTCCCTCCTAGCCGAACAAGTCTGATTCGTCGTCGCGCGGCTCGTCGAAGCGCCCGCACCGCGCCGTAAACCGGCAATCGTAAACGCCCCTGCCCTTTCGCAGACGCCGTTTCGCCAGAATGATTTCCGCCTTGCCCCGGGCTTGATCCATGTCCGTCATCCATTGCGCCCGGTCCTTGTGACCATCCGGCACCTCGGCCAGCTCAAGCCAGTATTCCTCTCGATGGATGAACAGGATGCCATCGGCCGACTTCTCGATTTCCGAGCCGCCGTGCAGGTCTGCGATCTGGGGCCGCTTGTTATCGCGCTTCATCATTTCGCGGTTGACGTGCGCCAGCGCGACGACAGGGATATCGAGCTCCTTTGCCATCGCCTTCATGCCTTTGGCGATGTATTCGATGACCTCATTTCCGCGCAGGCGCGGGTTCGATGTTTTGACGTAGTGCAGGTGGTCGACGATCACCAAGGCGATGCCGAATTTCTGCTTGAAGGCCGCGGCCGTGTTCCGCATCTGCGTGACGGTCGCCTCGTTCATTTCCTCGATGAACAGGGGTATGCCTTCCAGATAGCGGCGCTGGATTTCCAGCGTTTCCATTTCCGACATTTGCAGCTTGCCGGTCATAATCTGCT
>JBFWRC010000066.1:0-5393 GCA_050249115.1 Beijerinckiaceae bacterium | reverse complement strand
GCGGTGAGTTCTGGGTTTACGTCTATCTGTTCGCCAAGCAGGACCGGGCGAACATCGATGAGGATGAATTGCGGGCGTTCCGCGAGCTGGCAGCGCTCTACAGGCGCAAATCCGCGGCGGATGTAGATGCGGAACTGAATGCCGGGGCGTTGATGGAGATTGCTGATGGCCACTAAAGGAAAATTCAAGAGCGATGCCTTTGAGGCCATCCACAGCGCGGTCGAGGATATGGTGCGTGCCGGCACGGTCGACAAGCAGACCCTGCGCTCCTTTGACGAGGCCTGCCTGTCCCGGCCGACGACATTTGACGCCAAGCAGATCAAGGCGCTGCGTGAGCGCAATCACGTCAGTCAGCCGGTGTTCGCGCGCCATTTGAACACGTCGGAATCGACGGTGCAAAAGTGGGAAACCGGCGCCAAGCGGCCGAGCATGGCGCTGAAGCTGCTGACTGTGGGTTGACCGTTTTTTGTGCTGCACACATGCGGCCCTTTTCAATAGCTTAGGCGATTCAGATTTGCGAGACTGATTCACTTTTCGTGAGACTACGCTACAATCCGATTCGGATATAGTGAGATTACGTTGGCGATCATCGCAACATGGCTATCGACCGCAATGAGGTTGGCGACCAGGAATGGGAAAGCGCTCTTGCCCGTGCCGAGGTGCTGCGACGCTTGCCGAACCGTCCAAGCCCGGGTGAGATTGCCGATGCGGCGGTCGAATTGGACGTCAGCCGCTCGACGCTGTTCCGCTGGCTGAAAGCGTTCCGGGAAGATCAGCGGGTAGCTGTTCTGGTTGGCCGCAAGCCTGGTCGGCAGCGACGTGGGATCGATGCCTTTGAGCCGGAACTGAAGGCACTGATCGATGAAGCGATCCGAACCTTTTATGCCACACCGGAACGGCCGACGCTAACACGCCTGTGGAAGCACGTTTGTTCGGCGTGCCGTCACAACCGCCTAACGCCGCCCTCGATCCGACGCCTGAAGGGCTATCTTGCGACCTTCGATGCGGAGGCCATGACACGCCGTCGTGAGGGCAAAGCACGGGCCGAAGCGCAATTTCTGGCGCTCCCAGGCGAGTTTTCGGTGCAGCATCCGCTACAGATCGTCCAGATCGATCATACGAAGGTCGACGTGACGGTCGTCGATCCGATCGAAAGGCAGCCGATCGGCCGGCCAATCCTGACCATTGCCATCGATGTCTGCACCCGGGTGGTGCTGGGTTTCTATCTGTCCCTGGAGGCGCCGTCGGTCACATCTGTGGCGCTGTGCCTGACGCACGCGATCATCGACAAGACGCGCTGGTTGGCGGACCGCGGGATATCTCTGGAATGGCCGGCAAGCGGCCTGCCCGAATGCATTCATGTCGACAACGGTGCCGAATTCCACTCTCGCGCCTTCAAGCTCGGCTGCGATGATCACAATATTGTCGTCTCCTACCGTCCGCCGGGAACGCCACGATTTGGCGGGCATATCGAGCGCCTGATCGGCACAATGATGGGCGCCGTTCATCTGCTGCCCGGCACGCACTTTTCCAATGTGCTCGACCGTGGCGATTACGATTCCGAAGCGCGCGCCGTGATGACCATGCGCGAGCTCGAGGCCTGGCTGGCGCTGGAAATCATCGCCTACCATTCCGACCTGCACCGCGGCATTGGTCGGCCTCCGGTCGCGGCCTGGAACGAGACGATGGCCGCGCATCCGCCCCGTCATGTGCGCGATCCGCTTGCCTTCCTGATCGATTTCCTGCCGTTCGAGCCGCGCGTGTTGCGGCGAACCGGCATTCATCTCAACAACATCTGCTACTGGTCGGATGGCTTTGCGCGCTGGATTGGCAGGTGCGACGACAAGGTTCTCGTCAAATACGACCCGCGGGACCTGCATCAAGTCTTCGTCAAGCTTGGCGGGAACTATCTGATGGCGCCGACGCGCAATCCCGGGCGCCCGGCGATCACGTTATGGGAGCAGAAGGCGGCGCTGCGCGTACAGCGGGCTCGTGGCCGCCGCGAGATCGACGAGGAGACGATCTTCCAGACGATCGCCGCACAGCGCGCCCTGGTGGATCAGGCAACGCGGGAAACCACTCAAACCCGCAGGCTACGGGCTCGCCGGGCCCATCTGCAGCCAAGGCCGGCGCTTCCGGCAAGCGCTCCCGCGGATGAACCGGTGATAGCCTTACCCCATTTCCCGGTGGAGGTTTGGGAATGACGGCCTATCCGCACCTAGATCCCGCCGTTCAGGGCCACGCCGATCTGCCAGACCACGAGCGTATCGAACATATCCGGGTCGACCGCTGGATCGACTATCCGCGTGCACGCCAGGCGCTCGACAAGCTCGAGGAACTGCTTCTGTTTCCCAAGCGCGCCCGCATGCCCAATCTGCTGATCTTCGGCGCTTCCGGGATGGGCAAGACGATGATTATCGAGAAGTTCGTGCGCGCCAATCCGCCCAGCTTCGATGAGAGCAGCGGGATCCATCATCGGCCGGTCATTGTCGTGCAGATGGTCGCTTCCCCAGACGAGGGACGTTTCTATCATCGCCTGCTTTCCGTGATCGGCGCACCGCCGCCGACCCGCGCAACGCTGGGGCAACTCGAAACGCAGGCGCTGCGGCTGCTCCAGGAGATCGCGCCGCGCATGCTTGTCATCGACGAGGTCCAGAATCTGATCGCCGGCACCTATCGCGAGCAGCGCCGGATGCTCAATCTGCTGCGGTTCCTCGGCAATGAGCTGCGGATTCCGCTGATCTGCCTCGGTTCGCACGAGGCACGCGATGCAATTCGGGGCGATGCCCATCTCAACAGCCGCTTCGAACCCTACGGCTTGGCGCCGTGGCGGCCCGATGCCGACTTTCACGGGCTGATCGGCGGTCTTCTATACTCGCTGCCATTGCGCTTGCCGTCCGAGCTGACGGACAGCGCCCTCAAGCGACTCGTCGAGGCCAATGGCGGAATCACGGACGCGATCTTCAAGATGATCCGGGGTCTGGCGACGGACGCCATCCTCAACGGCACAGAACGGATTACGCCGGCCGCGATCCTCGACCACCGTGTTGCCGCTCCGACAACATTCGCGGCCTGAGCCATGACGGGGGAGGGGAGGGCGCCACTGCCGGTCGTGCCGCCGCCCTTCCGGGACGAACGGCTGAGTTCCTGGCTGGAGCGGATCGCCGACGTCTATCTGGTCTCGCTCGATGGTCTGCAAGCCCATGTTGGATGGTCCCGACCGGCTCCGCAGTTGGAGTTCGAGCCGGTAGAAGCCGACTTGGCGCGTATCGCAGCGGCGACCAACTTTTCGATCGGCCGCCTGTTCGCCATGACCTTCCATGACGCCCCGGCGCGCTATCGTAGCCTGCTCCGGACCGACTCACGGGAAATCTGCGCCGCCTGCTCACGCGGTTTGCAGCGCTCGCCGCGGTTGCGGGCATGGTGCTTTGCCTTCGCCTTCCGTTGTGATCGTCACCGACAGCAGCTGCAAAGTCCGGACACGAGGGGCGCCAACGTGATGAGCGATGCCGGATCGGCCAACCGCGGCGCCGAAATCCTGTCCAACTGGGCCAAAGGCGGCGAAACCGCCGTCGTCCCTGTCAATGCCGCGATCTCCCTGCTGCTCGCGCCGGGTCGCAAGCCGTCGCCGCCGGCGCCATGGGAACTGGCCAGACTGGCGCGCTCCGACCAGCAGGCCCATGCGATGGAGCTTTCGCGACCATGTCCCCGGCCGGTGCTTGGCATTCTCGTGCCCGAATTCAACAGCGCTGTCCCGGTCTACAACCAGCTTCTGCCGCGTGCTCTGCCAGGCTTGCGCGATGCGCCCTTCGCGGAGCGTTACGCCATCGCAATCGGCCTTGCTCGGCTTTTGAAGAATCCGGCCACCGCAGTCGCCCACATCCTGGAGACCACCGATGAGTTCGGCCGAAAGAAAGTGTTGGGGCTGATCGACCGTTGGCCGGCCGGGATCCGTAACGCTGTTGCTCGCGGCGACCGCCGCATCACGACGAGAGGGGAGGGCAGGGGGGCGACGACAAGGGTTCGTCTCAGCCGTCAGCGGGTTCGTGCACCTTCAGGCCGAGACGCCTGGCGCGATCGAGCAGATGCTTGACCGACGAGGCCGCCCATTGCCAGCCGCCCCGTGGCGCCCGTTCGCGCATCGCCTCGAGCTGCGCGGCGATCGCCCGCAGGCTGAGATCCGGGTCGGCGATGGCGATGCCGGCCACGAGTGTCATCAATCGGTCCTCAGGCTGCCGCCGCGGCGCGCGCTGGACAAGCTCAGGCTCCGCCAGGCCTTCGCGCACCAGGCGATAGACCGAGCGGCGAAGACGTTCCACCGTCCAGCTCTGCCCCTTGTGGTTCAGGACCCGGACGACGTCGTCCCAGTTGTGCTGGGGGCGCAGCCGCCGCACGATCGGCAGCCAGCTTTGCGCCGAGGCGATGAGGTCGCCGACATAGGCGCTGTCCCGGGCGGCCGCGATGGCGCGGATGCTCTCCGGTCGTCGCTCGCGCAGACCCGGATTGCCGGGCAGGCGGCCCCGCGCCCTGGCGGCGGCGATGCCGGCCTTCGTGCGCTCGGCGATGAGTGCGCGCTCCAGTTGGGCGACCGCGCCAAGCACCTGGAGGGAAAACATGCCTTGCGGCGTCGAGGTGTCGATCGGGTCGCGCAACGAGCGGAAATGCGCGCCGCGCTTTTCGAGCGTCTCGATCACCTCGAGAAGATGGCTGACCGATCGGGCGAGACGATCGAGCCTGACGACGACCAGAACGTCGCCGGCGCGGATCTCGCGCATCAGCTTCGCCAGCACCGGCCGCGAGCGCGACGCGCCAGAACCCTGTTCGTGGTGAATGACTGCGCAGCCGGCTTGCCTGAGCTCGTCGGCCTGTGCATCGGTAACCTGGTCCTCCGTCGAGACCCGCGCGTAGCCAATGAGGCGGCGCGGTCGCGGGGGAGGGGAGGGGACCTTTGCCATTGCGGCCTTTCGAGGATGTTTCACGGCCGTTTGTACAGTATCGACGGCTGCGATCAACCGGCCAGTTGCAGGCGTGTTTTATCGAGCCGCATAAACGACCGTAGAGCGGTTTTGCGGGCTCTGGACGACCCGAGGAGCAGAAAACGCCCCCAAAGCGCCTCCTGGGCCGCCTATGGCGGAAAGCGAGCAAATTGGGCGGTTTAGCGCGGGCAGGAGGCGAAACGGTCCTCCCAGGAACTCCGGATGCTCGGAATTGCTGGCGTACTGCCCGCCGAGTGAAGCGGAATTCGGGAGACTATCTGCATCCGAGTCGGAAATCGTGAGACTACGTGACAAATTCGGGCGACGCGCGGTCAACGTCAATATTCGCGTCAATTCAATGGCTTAATGCGAGGCTGTTTCGGCACCGCGCACGTAGTCTCACGAAAACCGATTCAA
>JBFWRC010000065.1:0-9434 GCA_050249115.1 Beijerinckiaceae bacterium | reverse complement strand
AAATCTTGTATTTCCGCGTCACACTATCCCCGCTTGTTTGGATCGCGACGCGGTTGTAGCGCGTGGAGGGCAAAACGCAAAGACGGCCCCGCCCAGACAGGCGGAGCCGGCTTCAAACTTGACCAACAGGCCGACCCTATTACCACGAGAGCCTGTTGACCACGACTCCTTCCGGCTTCTTCGTGCCATGAGTCGGCACATTCAGACTCATGGTATGGGCGGTAATGGCCGGGATCGGAAAGATCGGCATGCCGTAGCCCTCGGCGGTCACCGTATCGAACAGTTTCTGGTAAGTCGCCTCGCGCTTCGTCAGATCAAGCTCGAATTTGCCGTCGAGAACCAGCTTGGTAAGGGCCTTGTCGCCGGCATAATTGCGCGACCCGGGAAGATAGAAAAAGCCTGCGGTGGAATCCACGTCCGGCTGCCCGCTGCCATTGTCCCACAGCGAGACGAAAGCCTGGACCTTGCCGGAAGCGCGCTTTTTCACGAAGCCGCCGATGGACTGCTTGTCGACCGAGGCGTCGATGCCGATTTTCCGCAATTGGCCCGCGACGACTTCGGCGGTCTGCACAGACGGGCCCCAGGTCGTCAGCGCCAGCTTGAAACCGTTTGGATGCCCGGCTTCGGCAAGCAGCTTCTTCGCTTTTTCTACGTTATATTCCGGCGGCGACAGGGTCGCCTTGCATCCGACATGCCACTCGTGACACATCGATTTCTGCAACGGCATGTCGGCGATTTCTTTCGGCAATAGCGCCTTGGCGATTGCCTTGCGGTCGATGCCCATCATAACGGCCTGCCGCACGCGCTTGTCCTTGAATACGCCGACGCCCGAGCGGTCCGCGGCGTCCGGGATGAAATAGATGAACTGGATGCTGGGTATTGTAGTGATTTCGATATCGGGATTTTGTTTCAGGAATTGCGCGATATCGTTCGGCACCTGATACATCAGATCCTGCTGCCCGGTCATCATGCGCGCAACCTGCGTCTGCGCATCCGGCACGTGCGCTATCTCGATCCGGCCGATCTTGCCCGCCGGCTTGCCGGAGTTGCCGTGCTTGTATTCGGGGTTCTTTTCCAGAACAACGCGCGAAGGCGTCACTTCCACCGCCTTATACGGTCCTGTGCCGATAGGTTTGCGACCGAAGAAGTTCTTTGCCTCCAGCTTGCTGTGATAATCGGACGGAAAGATCGGTGGAGAATTGGCCAGCCGGCTTTCGAACGCCGCGAACGGCTTCTTCGTTTTTACGCGTACGGTGTATTTGTCGATCTTTGTCGCCTTGTCGATATTGCCATATGTCGTATCCTTGAAGCGGAATTTGACGTTCGGATCGGTGACGAAGTCGAAGGAATAGACGACGTCATCCGCATCGAATTCCGATCCGTCGTGGAACTTCACGCCCTTGCGCAGCTTGAATTCCATCGTCAGCGGATCGATACGCTTCCACGACTCGGCGAGCCCCGGCATGTACTTGCGCTGGTCCGCATCATAGGTCAGCAGAAAATCGAATACCATCCGGTCCATGAGATTGGTCTGCGGATGCGGATCGAACACGCCGTCGACCACGGAGATCGGCTGATAAACGCCGACGCGCAGCGTATCCTTCGATTTTTGCGCCGCAGCAGGCAGCACAGACAGCGCACACGCCCCCAGCAGCGAAACAGCCGCCGATAGTATCCGTATTCCTGACATGCTTTCCTCCCAAATCACTCGTCCGCTTATCTGCGGCCCAGAGCGGGCATTCTGAAACGGATTGTGGAATTACGCAATCCGCTGTGGAGCGCGTGAATTGACGCCCTTTCCGGCAAGGGCCTATCGTCGCCGGCAAAGGACCATGGGGAAACGCATGCGCATCGATATCCACAACCATTTCCTGCACAGGGAACACATGGCCGAGGAAGCCGCTCGCCTGAGCATGGCGCACGGGCTGTCGCAGGAAAAGCTGCTCGGCTGGACGCCGGAGCTCGCTCTGGAAACGATGGATCGGAACAGGATTGACCTCGCCATCGGCTCGATCTCGACCCCGGGCGTCTGGTACGGCGATGTAGCGGCCGCCCGCCGGCTGGCGCGGCGCTGGAACGAGGAAAGCGCGAAAATAGTGCAGAAATGGCCGCAACGTTTCGGCATGTTCGCCGTGATCGCGCCGCCCGATATCGACGGCGCTTTGGGCGAAATCGATTACGCGCTGGGCGTCCTGAAGGCCGAAGGCGTTGCCCTCCTGTCCAATTACGACAATCTCTATCCGGGCGACCCGGCCTTCGCACCCGTTCTGGAGGAGCTGAACCGTCGCAGGGCGGTCGTATTCATCCATCCCACCGTCTCGGTCTCCAGCCGGGTCCTGCCCGGCATTCTGCCGCAAGTGATCGAATTTCCCTTCGACACGACAAGAGCCATTGTCAGCCTGATCGTCAACGGATGCATCGCGAAATATCCGGACATCCGCTTCATTTTCTCCCATGCCGGCGGAGCGACACCCATGCTTGCCGCGCGTATTGACCGCATTTTGCAACGGCGGCCGGACCGGCAGGAGAAATTTCCACAAGGCGCACGCGCAGCCATGCAATCGCTGTATTTCGACGTCGCCAGCTCTTCCTCGCCCGGCGCCATCGCCGCTCTGCGCGAGCTCATGCCTGTGAGCCAGATCCTCTACGGTTCGGACGCGCCCTTCGTAACGCCGGACGACGAACTGGCCGAACTCGACCATGCGGCCTTCACAGCCGAAGAACGCAGCAGTCTCGAAGACGCAAACCCGAAGAAGTTGCTGCCGCGCTTTGCGAACTGACTACTCCTCCCGCCGCCACGTCACGATGACCCGCACTTTGCGGCCCGGCAGGTTGGGATGCGGCATGACCGAACTTTTGATTTTCAGAAGATTGTCGTTTTCGAAGGCAATGTAGCGGACCTGCTCACCGCCGACCCAGGCTTCGTTCCAGGCGGCCTCAACCCTGGTGATAATCTTGCCGTCCTCGAAACGGTATCGTCCGGTATAGGCGATCATGGTCTGCAAGGCGGCAGCGCGTTCCGCATCGTTTTGCGGCACCGGCCGATTTTCCGCCGTCGCCAGGGCGATCCAGCGCCCATCTTTGGTAGCGATCTGGCGGCCCCGCGGATGATCGCCGAAAATCGGCATGGTTTCTCCCGTTTCGGCATCTTCGTAGACCTGGGCTTCCAGCCCCCAGACGCCGACAATCAGTTCCCGTTCGCGCGCCATCCAAACCTCCCAAAAAAATATTGCGGCACGTCAAATTCTAAAGCCGCTCCGGAAAATTTTTGCTAGTCTCTTGAACGAGGAAACGAACGAAAGCGCGGGCTAAGATGAAATTCGGCCTGTTTTCCAACAACCGGTGGCCCAGACGGCCGCTCGGCGGGGCTTGTGAAGAAGACATAATCGAAATCGTCACCGCCGACCGTGCAGCAGCGCATCGAAGACTTCTACTACGCCAGCAGTGGCTTCGGCACACTGCTTTCTCACGGCAGACGCGGCTACGCCTTGCGCAAGAAGCGCGCTGCATCAACGGAATTGTTCATGCGGAACGTCGCCCCAAAGAGAGCCCGCCCAGACCCGGACGCCGGCAGGGATGCAGGTTCTGCAGCAGCGTGACCGCGCGCGAACAGGAGAAGTAACAATGACGCCGCCGGACGACAGTTCTGCCGGAAAGGCAGCCAGAGCTTCGGCCAGGACGAAACGCACTGCTGCGCCGCTGCGGAAGACTGCTTCCGATGTCGATCTCGCCACCACACAGCGCGGAACGCCCGGCGGCATTTTCATGCGCCAGTTCTGGATCGCGGTTCATCGCAGCGAGGACCTTGCCAGGGGCGAAGCAAAACCTATCCGCATCATGGGCGAGAATTACGCGCTCTATCGCGGCGAAAGCGGCCGCGCGCAGGTCATCGCCTATCATTGCCCGCATCGCTGGGCGCCGATGCATCTCGGCTGGATCGAGGGCGACGACATACGCTGCGTCTATCATGGCTGGAAGTTCGATTGCTCCGGCCAGTGCAAGGAACAGCCCGCCGAGGGAAAAGGCTTCGCGCGCAAGGTGAAAATCGCGACATGGCCGACGCAGGAATATCTCGGCCTCGTCTGGTGCTATTTCGGCGAAGACAAGCCGCCCGCTTTTCCGCCTTTTCCCCATCGCGAAACCGAAGGCATCATCCAGACGTGGAATGTCGAGCACGTGCCATGCAACTATCTTCAGAGTTTCGAGAACTCGATGGACGAGGTGCATGTGGCCTTCACCCACGCGCCGGGCGGCAGCCACGCCAAGCTCGCTGCCGATCTTCCTCTTATCTCAACGGAAGAAACCGGTTGGGGCATGATCCGCTATGGCAAGCGCAAGACCGGACTCGTGCGCCAGACATTGCACTACGCGCCGAATGTGACACGTGTGATCGTGCCGCCGGTCGCGGGCATGGAGGGCGTTGGCGGCTGGCCCGAAATCTATTTCAGCTTTACGCCGGTCGATGACGAAAACCACATCTGGTACATTACCAGCCACATCGAACTGAAGAAGTCCGAACTGCCGGCCTATCGCCGCCAGCGTAAGAAGTACGAGCGCGAACTGGCGAAGGCCCGGCCTTCCGCCGATATGGCGGCCGACCTCATCCGCGGCAATTATCGCTACGCAGATGTCCGCCATCCCGATCTCGCCATCGTTCAGGACGTCGCGGTGCAGGCCGGACAAGGACGCATCGCCGATCGCCAGAACGAGAGGCTGGGGCGCTCGGACGCGGGTCTGATAGCCTGGCGCAAGATACTGACACGCGAGTTGCGACTGATCGCAGCCGGCAAGAAGCCCAAGAGATGGAAAACCCCGCCGCCGGATGTGAAGCCGACTTTGGGGTTCTGATCCATAGAGCAAAAGCTCGATCCAAGAGGGAGGAAACAACATGAAACGCATGATACTCGCCGCAGGCGCTGCCGCGTTGTTGTCGGGGGCAGCCGCAGCACAGACGGTCACACTGAAACTCAACTCCGGCGCGCCGCCGCGCTCCTATCTGCATTCGAAAGTCTTTGAACCGTGGTCGAAAGCCGTCGAAGCCGATTCCGGCGGCACGCTGAAAATCCAGCGCTTTTACGGCGGCACGCTCGGCAACTTTCTCGTGACATACGACCGCGTGCTGGACGGCGTCGCCGACATCGGCTTTACGCTGGCGGCTTTGACGGGCGGCAAGTTCAAACAGCAGGGCGTTGCCGGCCTGCCGTTCGAAACGAAGAACGCCAATGAAGCGGCCGTGGCTCTATGGAATCTCTATGAGAAAGGGGTAACCAGGGCCGAGTTCAACCAGGTGCAACTGCTCGGCATCTGGGCCTTCCCGAACGCCGCCATCCACAGCAAGACGCCGATTGCAACTCTCGCCGACGTCTCCGGCAAGAAGCTTTCGATTTCCAGCGCCATCGGCGCAAAAATCGTTGTCGGCCTGAGCGCTACTCCCGTTACCCTGCCGCCAAACCAGGCCTATCAGGCCATCAGCCGCGGCATTACCGACGGCACGCTGATGCCGTTTACGGGTATGCAAACGTTCAAGATTTACGAGGTCGCCAAGAACCATCTCGACGTTGCCCTCGGCGCGGACACCGCCCTGCTGTTCATGAACAAGAAAAAATACGACTCGCTTCCCGCCAAGGCCAAGGCGGCGATCGACAAGCATTCCTACCTGCCGCTGTCGAAGAAACTCGCCGACGAAACGCAGAAGGAATGGGAGCGCGGACGCAACACTGTCGGGAAAAGCGTGAAAACACTGCCCGAGGCAGAAGAAGCCAAGTGGCAAAAGGCTCTCGCACAAGTGTCCGAGGAATGGATCAAGTCCACGCCCGACGGCGCCAAAATTCTCGAAGCCTTCAGGGCCGAGGTGAAGGCTGTGCGCGGCGGCAAATAGGCCGTACCGCCTGAAATTCAATGCCTGCATCAAAGGCTTCCATGAACGACATTTTCGAATCCCTGGAAAGGCGAATCGTTGCCGTAACGCAACGCATCGCCTTTACCGGCGTCGTGATCATGCTTTTGCTGGCATTCGCGACGACAATCGATGTCCTGCTGCGCTGGCTTTTCAATGATCCCATTAACGGCTTGAACGAAGTCGTTGCCATGGGCATCGCCGTGGCGGTCGCCTCGACATTTCCCGCCGGCGCCGCCCAGCGGGTGAACCTGACGATCGATCTGCTGCATGGCAAACTGTCGACGCGCAGTCTGAACTGGCTGAAGGTAGCGGCGGCCGTTCTGCTGCTGATATTTTATGTTCTCCTGTCATGGCGCATCGGCGTCTATGCCTCCAAGTTGCAGGAGCGCAGCGCGACGACCATCTACCTGCTGATGCCGACGCACCCCTTCGTCTGGCTCGTGTCGCTCTTTCTGGCGTTCACCGCGATCGTACAGACGTTCATGGTTTTCGCTACGGTGCGCTACGCTCTGGCCGGCGTGGACGTACCGGCCGGCTGGTCCATTGGCGGTGCGGATGACGGCGGGACAGAAAAAACGCCTGTGCAGATCGCGCCCGGAAAAGTATGGGCTGCCGGCGCGGCTGTGCTGCTCTGCGGAGCACTTGCCGTTGCGGCATTTTACATGGGCGCCGACCGGCTCGGGGAGTTTGCTCGCAACGAACCTTTCACATTCTCGCTCATCCTTGTTGCCCTGCTATGGTTGCTGCTGATCCTTTCCGTGCCGCTTGCTGCGGTCATGGGCCTGCTCGGGCTTTCGGCTGCCATTTTCTTCACGACGCTCGAGCCTGCCATGACGGTGCTGGGCAACGAAACCGTCGGCTTCCTCACTAACTACGAAGTCGCCGTATTGCCGATGTTTCTGCTCATGGGCAGCTTCGCGGTCGCTGCCGGCATGTCGAGCGACATCTACGAACTGGCGCACAAGTTGCTCGCCCACCGGCGTGGCGGACTTGCGCTGGCGACGGTCGGCGGCTGCGCCGGCTTCGGCGCCCTGACAGGCTCGTCGCTGGCGACTGTGGCCACCATAGGCCGGGTCGCGCTGCCGGAAATGGCTGCGCGCGGCTATTCCACAGGCCTTGCTGCCGGCTCCGTCGCCGCGGGAGGCACATTGGGCGCGCTGGTTCCGCCGTCGATACCGCTGGTCTTCTATGCACTGCTGACCGAGACATCCATCGGCGATCTCTTCGTGGCCGCAGTAATACCTGCGACCATGGCTGTCTTGTTCTATCTGACCGCGATTGCGATACATGTGCGGGTGAGACCCGGCGCAGCGCCGGAAGCCCTCGCCCGCTCGAGTTTTGGCGAAATCCTCGCAGCCGTCAAAAAGGCATGGTCTGCGCTCGCGCTTTTGGGGGTTGTCGTCGGCGCCATCTACACCGGCATTTGTACGGAAACAGAAGCAGCAGCAATTGGCGCCGGAGGGGCGTTTCTGGTCGCGCTGGCGCGCGGCCGCATCAATCGACAGACGATCCTGCAGGTGATGGGCGAAACCACAGCAACAACCGCCCTGCTCTACCTCATCATCTCGGGCGTGCTGATGTTCACCTTCTCGATGGGCGTCACCGGTTTGCCGCAGCAGATTACATCGTTCATCGGCGACCTCAACATCGCGCCCGTGCTGATCATCGTTCTCATCCTCGGGTTCTATATCGCCCTCGGCGCGGTGATGGATTCGCATACCGTCATGTTCGTGACGATCCCGATCATCACGCCGGTCATCACGGGCCTCAACTACGATCTCGTCTGGTGGGGCATCGTAAACCTTGTAGTGCTCGAACTCGGACTGATCACGCCGCCGTTCGGGATACACCTCTTCGTTCTCAAAAGCATTGGCGGGGCACAGCTCACGCTTGGCCAGGTCTATCGCGGCGTCCTGCCCTTCGTGGCTGCGGACATGATCAAACTTCTATTGCTGATCGTGTTTCCGGCACTGGCGCTATGGCTGCCGTCGACCATGCCAAAATAGACTCACCGGAGAAAATAATATGCGCGTTGGATTGATTGGGCTCGGCCGCATGGGCAGCGCCATGGCGGAGCGCCTTGCATCGTTCGGCATCGAACCGCTATGCTGGGACATTCAGGGCCAGGCGCGCAGCCGCGCCGAGGCGAATGGCGTCAACGTCGCCGCCAATGCCGCCGCCGTATCCACCGCCAGCGACATCGTTATCAGCTCGATCACCGAGGACAGCGGCGCACAGGCTTTGTTCGCTGGCGAAAGCGGATTCCTTTCCGGCGACGTCAACGGCAAACTGTTCGTGGAAATGAGCACGCTGCGACCGCAGACCGCGCGAGAACTCGCGGCAAGGCTGGAGCCGCGCGGCGCTACAATTATCGATTCGCCTGTGCTTGGCACGATCCCGTCGGTGACCGATGGCAAGCTCGTAGCGCTCGTGGGCGGCGCGGTAGCCGACCTCGAACGGGCCCGCCCCGTGCTCGAAAAGCTCGCGGTAAAGATCGTCCACATGGGCGGAAACGGCGCCGGCTACGCCATGAAACTCGCCAACAATCTCACCATGGCCGCCTATATCCAGGCCATCGGAGAAGGGCTCGCGATGGGACAGGCGCACGGCCTCGACATCGACCGCATGCTGGAAGTCGTCGGGGCCTCGCCCCTTGCCAACGGCATCTTCGCCAACAAGAAGGGCAATTTTCGCGGCGACGGCGGCCCCCTGACGCTCGACATCCGCACCCTGCGCAAGGATATCCAGTCCGCAGCAGCGGCCGGCACGAACGCCGGTGTGCCCATGCCCGTGGCCTCCGGCACGCTCGACGTGCTCGCCAGCGCGGTTGCGGCAGGCCTTGGCGGCGAAGACATCGGTGAAATCGTGCCGTTCATCCGCAATGCGATGGTGCAGAAATACTGATTCAAAGGACAAGGGCATGCAGGCAAAGTCTGCAGGCCGCAATGGCCATCCTCGGCGCAGACCGGATCATGTTTTCCGCGGATTGGCCGTTCGAAGACGTGAAGCAGGCGTGCGACTGGTTTGACGCCGCGCCAATATCCGAGAGCGACCGCACAAAGATAGGACGGACGAACGCCATGTCACTGTTCGGCTTCGAGTGATGTCTCAGGCCTTTGCGATGCCCGGCCTGCGTGAATAATCGAAGGCCAGCACGGCGGCCGCCAGCACAGCGCCGGCGAGGTTCACCCATTTCGCTGCTCCGAAGGCGCTGATCGGCGTGATCAGGAACAGTCCTGCCACGAAATACGCCAGTCTCACGGTCGCTTCGAGCGGCCGTATTGAATAACCGATTATGCCGGCCGCACCGAACCAGACGCCTATCAACGCCACCGCAAAGTCAAAAGCGATATGCAGCCAGTCGCCCTGCATCAGCAGCGTGTTCGAAAACACAAACAGGAACGGAATGACGAACACCAGCCAGCCAAAGCGCACAGCTTCGAAGCCGGTCTTCATCGGATCGGCCCCGGCAAGATTGGCCGCTGCGAAGGCGCCGATGGCTACGGGAGGCGTAATCATCGACAGGCATCCGAAA
>JBFWRC010000064.1:0-9491 GCA_050249115.1 Beijerinckiaceae bacterium | reverse complement strand
CGGAAAGAGGTCAGCTCTGACTTTGCCAGCCCGCTTGGGATACTCTCACGACGACCTCAAGATCTTCAACCGAGCCGCCCGTGCGAATCCCGCGCACCGGCGCCGCCCCGAGATAGTCCAGGCCGCTGGCGACGCGTACGTGACAATCGTGGACGCTGACGCCATGAGCCGGGTCGAAGCCGACCCAGCCGAGACCGGCGACAAAAGCTTCCGCCCACGCATGTCCGGCCTGCTGGCTTTCGACTCCGTCGGTCCGCAGGAAGTGGCCGCCGACAAACCGGGCCGGGATATCCATTTGCCGAGCGCACGTAATGAAGATGTGCGAAAAATCCTGACATACGCCCCGCTGCAGATCCCATGCTTCGGCTGCTGTCGTGGCGCTGTGGGTCGGGTCCGTGTCGAAACTCATGGTCTGGTGAATGTGCTGCAGCAATCCGTGCAAGCGGTCGAGGTCGGTATTGTAGGTACGCTGGATATTCAAGGCGAGCCTGCGCAGGGCTTCGTTTGAAGTAGTGAGATCGGTTTGCCGCAGGAAGAGTTCGGGCGGGAAGCGCTCGCGCGTACCCCTGACGACGCCCGCCGTATCGAAGGTTTCGGCTTCGCCTTCGACCAGCACGCGCAATTCCGGCAGCGGTCCGCGCAGGGAGAAAGAATGCACGATATTGCCGAAATGGTCTTCGCTCTGCATCAGCCGGCAATCGGCGTCGATATCAATGCGCCAGCTTACAATATGCTGTCCCTCGTGATTGCGCGGCGTCAAGCGCAGAACCTGATTCACCGACCTTGCCGGCGTGTCATAACGGTAGATGGTTTCGTGGCGGACGAGAATGCGCATGGGGGTCAGACCGCCAGATATTGTTCGGTCAGAATATTGCCGAGGCGATTGTTCTGATCGAGGAACGATCCAATGTATTCGTGCAGCCCGTCCTGGAAGATTTCGTCCATCCGCGCATTGCCGATAGCTCCGGCAACGCTGCGGGCATGACGTTGGGCTTGTCCTTGCCGGCCGTATTCTCGCGCCAGTTCGTCGAGAAACCGCGTGAGATTTTCGTAGCAGGAATAAAGCGAACGCGGCATTTCGGGGCGTTTCACGAGAAGGTCGGCGACCAGCCAGGGCTTGATGCTTTCGCGGTAGACCCAGTGATATGCGGTCAGAGCCGACACAGACCGCAGAATCGACGTCCACTGAAAATAGTCGAGCGAACCGCCAACCTGTTCCGACTGCGGCAGCAGCACGTGATATTTCACGTCGAGAATGCGTGCGGTATTGTCGGCGCGTTCGATATACAGGCCGATGCGGTTGAACCAATAGGCTTCGTTGCGCAACATGGTGCGGTAGGCGGCGCCGTCGAAATCGCGGGCCAGGGTTTTTACGAAATCGAGAAAGTAGGTCAGCTCTTCGCCGGGGTCGCCCTTGCCGGCGCGTCGCTGGTCTTCCAACCTGGTCAGCTCCAGCCAGGCGGAGTTGATCGATTGCCACATCTCCGTAGTCAAAGCTGCGCGAACGGCGCGGGCGTTGGTGCGCGCGGCAGCGATGCAGTTGCGGATAGAGGCGGGGTTTTCCATATCGAATGTCAGGAATTCCAAGACCGAGGATCGTTCCACGTCCTCGAAACGCGCCTTAAACGCGGAAGTGGCGCCAAGCGCTTGCAAAGCACCCTCCCACTCGCCGCTGCTGCCACCATAGGCCTTCGGCAGGCCGCTCAGCCGCAAGGTTGCGTCGATGATACGCGCAGCAAAATCGGCGCGTTCAATCTGCCGCGATAGCCAATAGAGATTTTCCGCAGTGCGTGCGAGCATTCGTCAAGGTTCCTGCAGCGTGCGCTGTCCGGGGCGCTTTCCGGAATGCAAAATAGGTTTCATGCGTCCTCTATTATCCAGGTGTCTTTCGTTCCGCCGCCCTGGCTGGAATTGACGACCAGCGAGCCTTCGCGCATGGCGACGCGGGTAAGTCCGCCGGGGATGACCTTAACGCCGTTGGCGCCGCTCAGCACAAAGGGCCGCAAATCGACGTGACGCGGCGCAAAACCTGCGCTTGCCAGCGTGGGACAGGTGGAAAGGGCGAGGGTCGGTTGCGCAATATAATTTTGCGGATTTTCCTGCAGTTTGCGGCGGAATATTTCGATCTCGTTCGCGTCGGCATGGGGGCCGACAAGCATTCCATAGCCACCGGAACCGTTCACTTCCTTCACGACGAGATCGCGTATGTTGTCGAGAACGTAGGCGAGAGCTTCCTTTTCCCGGCACCTGTGAGTCGGGACGTTCTTCAGGATCGCCTCTTCGCCCGTGTAGTATCTTACGATCTCCGGCATGTAGGAATAGATGGCTTTGTCGTCGGCAACGCCGGTGCCGGGAGCATTCGCCAGGGTGACGTTTCCGGCGCGATAGGCGCCCATGAGGCCGGCTACGCCCAGCGCCGAGTCAGGCCGGAATTCCAGCGGATCGAGAAACTCGTCGTCGATACGGCGATAAATCACGTCGACCCTGCGAAGCCCCTGGGTCGTGCGCATGTAGACGATGGAATCCTCGACGGTCAGATCGCGACCTTCGACCAATTCAGTGCCCATCTTGTCGGCGAGAAACGAATGTTCGTAATAGGCCGAGTTGTACTGGCCAGGCGTCAGCAGAACCGCAACAGGTTCGCGGCTTGCCGAAGCAGGCGCAACGGACCGTAGGGCCGCCAGCAGGCTGTCGGGATAGTTGTCAACAGGTGCGATAGCGTGCTGGCGCACGAGATCGGGCATCAGGCGCAGCATCACTTCCCGGTTTTCCAGCATGTAGGAGACGCCAGAAGGGGTGCGCGCGTTGTCTTCGAGCACATAGAACTCGTCCTGGCCGGTGCGGACGATATCGATACCTGCGATGTGGACGTAGACGCCATGAGGCGCCTGCAATCCCGCCATCTCCGGGCGGAAATGCGGATTGCGATAAATCAGATCGCTGGGCACGACTCCATCCTGCAAGATACGCCGCGATCCGTACAGGTCGGCCAGAAACATGTTCAGCGCATTGACACGCTGCACTATTCCCTTTTCCAGCGCCGCCCATTCCGACCGGGCGATCAGGCGCGGGATAATGTCGAAGGGGATAAGGCGTTCCGTCGCGTCCGCTTCTCCGTAAACCGCGAATGTTATGCCGATTCTGCGGAACATTAGCTCGGCCTGCGACCGGCGCGCCTTCAGCAGCTCTGGCGGGGCTGCCTTGAGCCATTCGCCGACACGCGCATAAATCGACCTCGGAGATGCATGCAACGCTCCCATTTCGTCGAAATACTGCTTGTCGTTCATCGCCATGTGCCAAAGTCGCGGATAGGTTTGCCTGGCATGGGGAGCAATCCGCGTACCAAAAGCAGTATAGGCTCCGCCAGTAAAATAGCGAATTTAAAAGGCAAATCTGGCCAGTCGGCAAAGCTGGTGCTCGAGAAACACGCAGGTTTGCCTACAATTTGAGCAATATGGGGAAAGGCGATGGCATTTGGCTAGTCAGCTTCATGCACTATGATCTGGGATATATCGACCTGGAACAACGAACCTTGCAAACAATCGACAACCCGTTCGGCACGAGGTTGTAACCCATGTCTCAGGTACAATATGTTACCCATGTCTCCGGGTTGTACCCGCAATGCAATGGTAGCGGAGGAGGGACTCGAACCCCCGACACGCGGATTATGATTCCGCTGCTCTAACCAGCTGAGCTACTCCGCCCCGGCAACCGGTGCATGGCCCGGCGCGACGGGGGCGATATAGGGGCCGTCCGGCGATGGTGTCAAGGCGGACTGCCCTGCAAGTTGCGAAGCAGTTGGCGTTTTGGTTTCCTGCCCGTCCCCGCAGGGGAAAATCAGTTCTCCCCGCCCTCTGTCTTTTTCAGCCGCACCAGCGTGAACAGGCCCAGGGGCGGCAGCACGCGGCGCTCCAGCAGTTCGATATCGGGGCGAGCTTCGATCCAGTCGCCAATTATCGACCACGGAAATTTCGGGTCCCATCCCAGTTTGGCGCCAAACAGGGCAAGCGCACCTTCAGCCCAGGCGACGGGGCCGGAGGCCGTCGCGACATGGTTGACCAGAACGATCTCACCGCCGGGCCGAACGACCCTTGCCATTTCGTCGAGGCAGCGGTGCGGATCGGGCACTGTGGTGACGACATAGGGCGCGACGGCCTGATCGAAACTGGCGTCCGGGAAGTCGAGATTGAGCGCATCCATGACGCGCAAATCCTCGACATTTGTGAGCTTCCCGTCCTTCACGCGTTTGCGGGCGATTTCGAGCATGGGTTCGGACAGGTCGATCCCCGTGATCTGCACGTTTTCGCCAAACATCGGTAGTTCCAGCCCGGTGCCCACACCGACGTTCAGCGTTTTACCGCCGTGCCGGTTCACGGCTTCGGCCGCGGCGTTGCGGCCCGGCCGCATGACGCGCGTGAAAACTGCGTCGTAGATCGGAGCCCAGCGGGCGTAGGAGGATTCGACGTCCTTGTTGGTGACAGCCAAGACTTTGTTCCATTATCCGCGGTTGAGGCCGGAATCTACGATAAACCCGCCGCCAAGCACTCGCGCCTGCGGGCCCGCATCGCTGTAGAATACGCAGGCCTGACCGGGCGAGACCCCGTATTCCCCTTCGCCAAGTTCCACAACAACTTCGCCGTCGCGGAAAAAGAGCGTTGCCGGCGCGGGAGGACGGGACGAGCGGACGCGCGCCGCCACCGTCATGCCTGTAGCCGGAATGTCTTCCAGCGCTCCGTCGCCGATCCAGTTGACCTCTCGCAGAGAAACGCGCCGGACAGCCAGCGCTTCGCGCGGACCGACGATGAGGCGACGGTTTTCTGCGTCTATCCGCACGACATACAGCGGCTTGCCGCCGGTCGCCGCTGCGTCGGTCAGTTCGAGACCCCGGCGTTGCCCGATCGTGTGATGAATAATACCGCGATGATGTCCCAGCACGCGCCCGTCCATGTGCACGATCTCACCCGGCTCGGCTGCTCCGGGCCGGAGCTTTTCGATGACCTCGGTATATTTTCCGGACGGTACGAAACAAATGTCCTGGCTGTCCGCTTTGGCAGCCACCTCCAGGCCGAATTCCGCTGCCAGTTCGCGCACGCGGCTTTTCGGCAGATCGCCCAGCGGGAAGCGGAGCAGGTCGAGCTGGTCGTGCGTGGTGGCAAATAGGAAATAGCTCTGGTCCCGGCTGGCGTCGGCCGCGCGATAGAGGCCACGCCCGCCACCGGGCAGCGGTCGCGAGGAGACGTAATGGCCGGTCGCGAGCGCATCCGCGCCAAGGTCCCGGGCGGTATCGAACAGATCGGCGAACTTGATGTGCTGGTTGCAGGCAATGCACGGCACGGGCGTTTCACCGCCAATATAGGAATCGGCGAAGGTTTCGATCACCCTGTCCCGGAAGCGGCTCTCATAGTCGAGCACGTAGTGCGGGATGCCAAGACGCGCGGCAACATTGCGGGCGTCCTGAATGTCCTGGCCGGCGCAACAGGCGCCCTTGCGGTGGACCGCTTCGCCGTGATCGTAAAGTTGCAGCGTGACACCCACCACGTCGTAGCCTTCCCGCGACAGCAGGGCGGCGACCACGGAGGAATCGACCCCGCCGGACATGGCGACGACCACCCGCGTCCGGGCGACAGGCCGTGCGATCCCAAGGCTGCCGGCAGGTGCCAGAGCTGGCGCGCTCCCCGAGGGGCCGTGATCCTTTGAAGTATTCTGCCCGGTAGACATCAGTAACAAATCCCTGCGAGTTCCCGAACAGGAACTCCCGCTTTAGCTCCGTCTCCGCTGCCGCCGGCGGCGCCGCGAAAGCCGGGTCCAGAAAAACCAACCGGCCGGCAATTGCAAGAGCGCCTGCCATTTCGTACGGCGCCTTGCGCAGCACGTATTATGGTTAATCCACCCTTGCAAAATGTGTCGAAGAGGCACGCATTTTGCCCCTTGCGCAACACTTTGGCAATAAACCACGGCAATTTGGGGCCAAAATTGGGCGCGCTCCGAAAGCCGCTATTTAGGTGAATCTTAAGTGAGCACCGGTACATTCATGTGGTAGTCGAGTTTCGTAGTACAAGTGAGCGCGTAACATGAGTGAACCCCACCGCCCGAGGGTCAAGTACGTCATCGGGCCAGATGGCAGCCCGTTGACGATTGCCGACCTCCCGCCGCCCAATACCAAGCGTTGGGTAATCCGGAGGAAAGCGGAAGTGGTTGCGGCCGTGCGCGGCGGACTTTTGTCGCTGGACGAAGCGTGCAACCGTTATACGCTGACCGTCGACGAGTTCCTGAGCTGGCAGCTGTCTATCGACCAGCATGGTCTTGCAGGTCTGCGGACGACCCGGTTGCAGCAATACCGTCAATAGCGCGCACTCATCGTGCAGTTTTCGGGCCGGTCCTTCGGGGCCGGCCTTTTGCGTTTGCATCCTGCCGTTGCGGCATGTCCGCACCGGTTCAGCGCATCAATGTGGTTTTTTCTCCGGCGGCTTTATGCCCTTGGTTGCCTTGCCCAGCTGCGAATGTTCAAACCCCAGAATGACCGGGATGGATATAACCATCGGGATCAACAGGTAGAAAAGCCGCCAGACAAGGAGTGCTGCGAACACTGCCGTCGACGGTATGCCTGGCATGATCGCAAGAAACACCGCTTCCATAACGCCGACGCCGCCGGGCACCTGCGACAGCAGGCCGGCGGAAAACGAAAGCAGAAATGCCCCGAGGACGAGCAGGAAACTCGGATTCGCCTCCGCCGGCAAAGCGAAATAGATAATTCCCGCAGCGCCGATCAATTCCATCGGCGCCGCGATATACTGCCGGAACACGATCGGCATGCGCGGATAGACCAGTTCGAACGACCGGAAATTCATCGGTTTGAAATGCAGCCAGGCTCCGAGCGTATAGAGCCCGCAGAACGCCAGCATCAGAACGCCGAAAATCCGCGTGACCGTGGGACCGATGTCGAAAACGCTGCCGATCTGCGCAAGCGGAGCGAGGATTTCCGGCTTTAGAACGAAGACAATGCCGGTCAGCAAAATCGTGCCGAATGCGAAGGTGAACGAACATAACGCTACAAGAACGGCAACTTCTGCTGCAGTCAGGCCTTTTGCGCTGTAGGCCCGGTAGCGGACGAGGCCGCCCGAGAAGACCGAAACGCCGATATTATGGCTGATGGCGTATGTAACGAAGGAGCATACAGACACATACAGCCAGGAAATACCCTTCTGCCGGTTCAGGTGTATCAGAGCTATGCGATCGTACCAGGCCAGCGCCCAGTAGGCGACAACCGTCGAAGCGGCGGCGAGCAGATAGGCGTGGAGGGGGATGTCGGCAAGTTTCTGGCCGATTGCCAGCGCGATATTCTTGATGTCTTCAAGCAACCCGCCGGCGTCCAGAAGCGCCTTCACTTTCGGGTCGCGCGCAACTTCGGCAATCAATTTCCGGTACAGCAGGTCGACCGACCACAAGACCGCCACGATGCCGACCAGCGGCCATATCAGGGTTTTGAGTCTTTTCATTACGTGCCGGCGCTGCGCATCTTTTGGTGGACTCTGTTGTTTGCGTCCCTGACGTCAGGCCGCCCATTCCTGAAACACTGGCCGCAGCATCAGCGGCTGCCAAGCCCGAATCCTCTGGAGCGAAACATCACTGCACGAAGGATTTGGTGCTGACAAGCTGCGTAGCGCCCCGTTCCCGCCATGCTTATTGCGGGGTAATGACAGTTTGGCAACAGAGAAGGGCGCGGCATTGCCGCGCCCAAGGTGTAGTCGCATCCGGATCACCCGGGGACCGCGCTGTTCCGGCCTGGAGCATCGCGCGAAAAAGCGGCTCCGGCTTTTCGCGAACAGCGATGCTCTACTATTTTGAAATGATCAGCTTTCGTGCGTTCAAATGATTTCATTTGAACGCACTCTGATCTAGTACTCGGAAATATCCGGATGGGCTTCGAAAAAGCTGCGCTTGATTCGTTCCATCCGCGTCTGCTCCATCGCCCGGTCGACGAGCGTCCGGTAATTGCGATCCCATTGCATGCGCATTTTTGCCGACAGCGAGAAGCTCTTCATTGCGGCAATGTCCGGATCCAGGGTCCGGCTACGGCGGGCGTCTTCGCGCAGATCGTCGCGCTTCCAGTCCGGCATGCCGATGTCCTTGATGGCGTCCCAGAGGCTGCGCATCGGGCCTTCGTCACTGCTGGCGGAAATGCCGGTATAGAGCGAATCGCTGTAGTAGCTAATGCCGCCAGCGTCCATCTGGGCCGCCTGCTCGATCACCTTCTGTGCCGCTTCCTTGGCTGCGAAAGGCGAGGCCACCGCCACGCCGAAAAAGCTGCGCCGATTGAGATTCATCTTCGCCTCCACGTTCGCAAAAGGGCGAAATGCCCTTTTAGCCATTGATACCGTTGCGCAATTTCTCCGCCCCTCGCCGCTTCCGGACCTTGCTGGCCCGGACTGGCAGTGGCTGCGCGGTTCTTGCGCGTTCGTCAGTGGAGGTAAGACAAGTGACAGGCGAAAGGAAGGGGTGGAACACTAAGTCGCCGAATCTGCCGTCTGTTCGAACTCGGCTCAAGCCCGAATTTCGAGAAAAAATATTCAATAAAAACAGCCGGCTCGCATGGAGGCGTGCCGGCTGGTCCGTACAGGTTTGCCTGGCGTCGCGGTCAGACGCGGACAGGATCTCGATTGATGGCGCCGGCCTGCACAGCCGCTATGGCGGGGCTCCGGTCGAGCCCTTTTTCGCGACCTTCCAGATTTTCGGCCTTCTGCAGTTCGGCCATAGCCTCCTCAAGCTCGGCCTTTGCCTGCGCCAGCTGATCGTTCAGCTCGCCGGCAGAATTTTGCAGGTTCTCGCGCCTGGTTCGCGCTGCGCGTGCATATGTAGAATAGGCAAAATGGGAAGGATCGGAATTTCCCGAGCGCTGCTCCTCGCTCGCGATTTCCTTGTCGAGTTCGGACGCCATGCGGCCGAACTCGCCGATCATGGCTTCGATCTGCGCCACACGACGGCGCTTGTCTTCCGATTGAAAACGTTTCAAGCGGATCAATGTCTCCCGCGATTTCATAACGCAACACTCCAGACGCAAGGCAACAACCGGGACGAACCGGCCAATAAAGACATTCCGCGAGACACATTCACCATGACAAATTGAGGTTGCTGGAACGTTACCAGCCCGAAAAATTCCATATCAAAGGGCAGAGCGTTGCTTTTTCGCGCAATTTTGTCGCCAACGGCCATTCGGTAACCATTCGTTAACGTTTGCCGTTAACAATCGCGAAGGTTTCGGTGGATTTGGGGCTGACAACTCAATTATGCCGTAAAACGGGATCGGTAAATCCGGCCGGAAAATCCGGACGCAAAAGCCGATATTCCGAAACTTCCAGTATGGTCGAATGCGGGTGCTTGTTTTTGGGGTTGAAAAGAGTGCCCTTCGATTGGCAATCGCTTAAGATGGCGAATCACAGTTTGTTAACCATTCGCCGTTAACGTTACGAAGCCAGCAATTACCGGATTTCCGG
>JBFWRC010000063.1:0-9891 GCA_050249115.1 Beijerinckiaceae bacterium | reverse complement strand
TGCTGATCGATTTCGTTCTGTCGAAGGAAGGTCAGGAAATATTGGCGAAGGCGAATTATTTCCCGGCGCGCCCGGACGTGGAACCCAAAAAGAATCTCTGGCCGGTCGTGCCGGCCAAGGCAGGCGTGCCCGAGAACTTTGTTACGCCGGAAAACATGCTGAAATACACGGATACTTCGAACGATATCTACAACAAGATGTTCCGGTGATGAGCGCATCGCCCGACAAGACGGAGTATCGCCGGGAGCGATCGTGACTGCAACCGCCAGCCTATCCGAAGCATCAGCACCCTCGCGCTTCGCCCTGCGCATGCCGCGCATGTCGCCGCTGGTGATGGTGTTGTCCGCCCTTCTGATCGCACTGGTCATACCGCCAGCGATATTTCTGGTGCGAGTCAGCCTGTACGAGGCCGCGCCCGACGGATCGCTTCAGGGTTTTACGCTGCGTTTCTACAAGGAGCTATGGACTGGCCGCTTCTTCTTGCCAAGCCTTTACAATTCGATCGTCTACGCCATCGGATCGGCGCTTCTCGCCATCGTCATCGGCACGGCGCAAGCGCTTATTGTAGAGCGCACCAACGCCCCCGGCCGCAAGCTGGTGCTGTTCGGTGCGATTATTTCACTAGGCGTACCGCACGTTCTTTACACCGTATCGTGGCTGCTGCTGCTGGGCCGTTCGGGTCCGCTAAATCAGTTTCTTGCCTGGGCAATTTCGCCAGACGCGACGCTTAACGTATATTCGATGTGGGGCATGATCCTGATCGAGGGACTTGGCTTCGTGCCGCTCACATTTCTATTGATGTCCGCGATCCTGAAGTCCAACGATGCCGCATTCGAAGAAGCCGCTATGATGGCAGGCGCCAGCCCAATGCGCAGTTTCATGCGCATCACCCTGCCGCTGGCTTTTCCCGCGTTCTGCGCATTGCTACTGCTGATTTTCGTACGCGCCATTGAATCTTTCGAAGTGCCTGCGCTCGTCGGGCTCGCCGGCAATATCAACGTCATCACAACGACGATATATCAAAACACCAGCGCGAAAGGCGTCGCCAATTATGGCCAGGCCGGCGCCTATTCTGTCTGCCTTGTGATCATCGTCGCGGCGCTTCTCCTGTGGCAGGGCAAGCTGTCGCGGCAGGCACATCGCTTTCAGACCATTACTGGAAAAGGTTTCCGGCCGCGGGTCATTTCCCTTGGCCGCGGCAGGTGGGTTGCGTCTGGCGTGCTGTTCCTGCTGTTTTTCCTAGTCACGCTGCTTCCGGTGTCGCTGCTCGTGTTCACTTCTTTCCAGCCATTCTTCGAAGGCGTGAGCATGGAGGCGTTTCGGCGCTCGACGCTGGAGAATTATGCGCTTCTGCTGGAACCCGGCGCGTTTCAGGATTCGATTGTGAATACGCTTTTGCTGGGCATAGGCACTGCGTCTCTTGTCGTGCCGTTCACGGCGTTATGCGCATGGCTGGTCGCTCGCCGGGCTGCCGGAGCAACGATGCTGGATCAGGTGGCTACCTTGCCGCTGGTTTTCCCCGCCATCATTCTCAGCGTAGCTTTTCTGGAACTGTATGTTCGCTCGCCGATACCGCTTTACGGGACCCTGCTCTCCATAGTCATCGCTTCCTCGATGCGCTTTTTGCCCTACGGCATGCGCTATGCCTATGCCGGAGCGCTTCAGGTGCATTCCGACCTGGAGGAAGCGGCGACGTCCGCCGGGGCCGGAAGAATGCGATTGTTCGTCCGCATTCTACTGCCGCTGCTATCCTCGTCGCTGATCTCGTCCTGGCTGCTGATATTCCTGATGTCGGTGCAGACCGTGTCTCTACCGTTGCTGCTAGTCGGGCCCGGCTCCGAAATCATGGCGGTTACGTTGTTCCATCTGTGGGAAAATGGCCAGGTCAACGAACTCGCAGCGATGGGCGTAGTCTGGATTGGGCTGATGACGGCCGTCAGCACGATCTTCCATATGCTGACGCGGCGTTGGCATCTGAATTCCTGACCGCGCGTTCCGCAACCGCAGCGCGTCTTACCGTTTTGTCGGTTCGCGCAGGCCAAGCCGCTCGAGCCGGGGGATAAGACCGTCGCGAATATGCGGGAAATCATCGATATAATTGATCATTCCCATCGCAGCGCCGTCGAGACCCATATCCGAGAATGTTTTGATCGTCTCCGCAGCATCGTCGTAGGAGCCGATAACCGGGTAACCCGCGCCGCTGATCAGTCGTGCCTTCAGGTCCTTCTCTTCGCGCATCCAGGTGTTGACGCGCTGCCCTCGGAATGCGGCGGCATATTCAGCCGCTTCCCAGTCGCCTTTCTCGTGGACGATGTAGTGATGATAGTCCAGTGCTTCCTTCCGCGTTGGCCGGCACATCATGTGCATGCTTGAAAATACATTTCGCAGTTGGCCGGGCGGGGCAAGCGCGCGGAACGATTCCAGCTTTTCCTTCAGCAAGTCGGGCTTCGGAATAACAGTGAACAGGCAGTCCGCGTTATTGGCTGCGAACTTTCGGCCGGTTTCGGAGTTGCCCGCGCTCACCAGTACCGGCCGCTGCTTGAAAAACGGTTTTGGCTTGCTGAGCACATCCTTGATCTTGTAAAATCGGCCGTCGTGATCGAACGGCTCGTCCTCGCTCCACACACGATTGACAATCTTGATCCATTCTTCCGAATAGGCGTAGCGGTCGTCGTGCTCGTTGAGTTGCACGCCCATCATGTTGAACTCGCGCGGGTTCCAGCCCGAAACGATATTCAGGCCAAAGCGCCCGTGGCCGATGTGATCGGCCGTCACCATCTGTTTTGCCGAAAACACCGGGTTCACGAATGCTACATGCAAGGTGCCGAAGACCGTGACGTCCTGCGTCAGAGCAAGAAGTCCGCATGCCCATGTCAACGTCTCGAAAGTCGTTCCCTGCGTATCCGACTTCCCCTTGTAGCCGTGCCAACGGCCGATCGGCAGCAGAAACTCGATGCCCGCCTCGTCGGCCAACCTTGCGGCTTTGGCATTATTGTCCCACGAGGCGTCCCAGCGTTCCGGCGCCAAAGTAAGGCTGAGACCGCCCGAACAGTTCATCCCGAACAGACCGAGCTTGAACTTGTTTGCGTTATAGATCCTGGTATCGTCGCGGCTTTGCCTCATCCCCAGCTCGCTCCCTGCGTCTCAATTGCTTTAGCCGGCGTCCCGGAAGAGTCTGAACTTGGGTATCGTGTTTTCGGGATCGACATCGTCGAAAACAACTTCGACCGGCATCTCGCAGCGTACATTTTCGGGCTCAATGCCGAGAATACTCGTCAGCAGCCGCGGGCCTTCTTCCAGTTCCACCAGCGCAACCACATAGGGCACTTCGTCTTCGAATGCTGGATGATACGGGCGATGGATGGTGACGAAGCTGTAAATCCTGCCGCGGCCGGATACATCCTGAAACGCGAAATTTGGCGAAAGGCAATGCGGACAGGAACGCGACGGCGGAAACCAGAATTTCTCGCACTCATTGCATCGCGGTAGCGATAGGCGATGGGCGCGTGCCGCTTCCCAATACGGCAAGGATTCGGGCGCTGGACGTGGTACCGGTTTGGCGGGCTTCTTTTCTGCGGAAGTTTCCATCATGCGCGCCCCAGTATCAATGTGGAATGACACACCTGGTTGCCGCCGTGGCCGGATACCAGACAAATTTCCGCATCCTTGACCTGCCGTTCGGCGGGATAGGTATGCCGCATCTGGCGCACGCCTTCGACGATCTGAAGCATGCCCTCCGCATGACTTTCCGACAATTGGCCGCCAGATGTATTGCAAGGCAGCGCGCCGCCCAGACGCAGCGCGCCGGAGGCGACAAAATCGCCGCCCTCGCCTTTCTTGCAGAAGCCGTAGTCCTCCAGCTGCGTCAGCACCATATACGTGAAACAATCGTAGATCTGCGCCGTATCGACGTCCTGCGGTCCCAGCCCAGCCATACGATACGCTGCCTCACCGCTTTGCCGTGCCGCGGTGTGGACCATGTTGTCGTCCGCGAACCACCCGCGTGTATTGTTGAACGTACCGAAACCTTTGATCAGCACCGGTGGCTGGCGCAAATCGCGGGCCCGTTCTGTGCTTGTCACGATAACTGCGCCGGCGGCGTCGGAGCGCAGGCTGCAATCGTAAATGCCGAATGGAGCTACAATCATCCGGCCGGCGAAGTAATCTTCTTGTGTCAGGGGCTTTTTCATCTGCGCTTCGGGGTTGCGCAGGGCGTGTTCGCGAAAGGCGCAGGCAATTTCCGCGAAGTGTTCGCGCGTGGTGCCGAACAGATGCATGTGCCGCGTCGCGCCAAAGGCATGTGCGGCCGTCGCGCCAAAATAGCCGTATTCGGGGCCGAATTCTTTTGGCAGCAGGCTTGCCGGCCGCGTCTCGTTGCGTAGTCGTACTGCCTCGTTTGCATGCGTGCGCGACCACGTATCCCGCCCGAACCCGCATACGACTGTCCTGGCCATGCCGAAGCGCACCGCCATCACGGCCAGCGCGACAGAGAGGATCTGACTTGCCCCGCCATTCGTCAACGTGGTCGAAAACCGGGCGTTGATGCCAAGCCGTTCGGCGACCATTTGATGATGCGAATAGCTTTCGTCCGGGCCACGGCAGATAACTCCGTCGACGTCGGATGCGTGCAGGCCTGCATCGTCGAGCGCATTGCGTATGGCTTCCACCAGCAGATCGAGACTGGAAACGCCCGGCACGCGGCCGAGCCGGCTGGTCGCAGTACCGGCGATGGCGCAGACATCGCGCAATTCCCGCGAGGGTTCGATTCCGGGCGAAGGAGTTACGACGTTCATGTTGCGTCCTATTTCACAAGATCGCGGATGCGTGCGGCAAGCTTCGGCGGCGACGCGAACACCTTGTCGAGCAGCTCGTTGATGCGCTTCCCGCCGACGGGGTCTATGCCCATTTTCCGCTTTTCCGCTTCGGCGAGAAAGTCCTTGTCTTTCATGGTTGCGTCGAAAGCCTTGCGCAGCATATCCGCCTGGTCCCTGGGTACATCCGGCGGCAATACGAAGGGGCGGCCCATAACCTGTTCGACAAAGGAAATCTCGAATATGCGTTTGGACTCAGGATCGCTGACAATCTCCAGCGCGGTCGGCACATCCGGATATTCCTTGTCGCGCTCCATGCCCAGTTGCAGGATCACCTTGACGTCGCCGGCCTTTTCCCAGGGCCTGTAGCGGCGGCGGAACGAAGCCGACGTGCCGCCGGAAACATGTGCTCCGACTTCCTTGCGCTCGAGCGCGAAGAGAGCAGACTGTGATCCCTTGTAGCCTTCGATAACCCGGAGCTTCGAGCCATACAGCGCATTCAGCAGACGCGGGTAAATTGAACTCGGTGAGTTACGCGACGTCGAACTGGAAGTGACATCCTTGCCCTTGAGGTCCTGGGCGCTCTTGACGCCGGTCGCCGTACGCACGAGCAAAAAGCCGATTTCCTGTTGGGTCGATCCAAGCCAGATGAATTTGCGTGCGTCGAATTTGGCGTTCTTGCTGTCCGGGCGGTAGAACAGGGCAAGCCCCGTATTGCGTTGCAGCCCGCCCATTACGGACCCGTCTTTCGGCGCAATGTTGTACAGATAATTCGCTGCCTTGACCCCTTCAGCGCCCGGCATGTTCTGAACGGTGAACGTTGGCGAACCTGGAATGTGTTTTGGCATATGCGCAGCGAGCAGGCGGGCGTATTGATCGTAGCCGCCGCCAACCGAGGCGGACGTTATCAGCGTAAGTTTGCGTTCTTTGAAGAAGCTGGCAGCGTCTTGCGCGCCTGCCTGCCGTCCTGCTCCGGCGACCGCAACGGCCCCAAGCAGACAGACAATTGTCCTGCGGTACATTCGGATCCTCCCGTTTTTCTTATTTATGTTCGCTAATTTCCTGTCGCGCAAGCGCTAGACTTTGGCCCGGAGCGGACCGAGAATTTCGTCGTTATGTTCTCCCAGCTCAGGCGAACACGATCGCACTTCCGCCGGCGTGCCGGACAGCCGCAGTCCATTGCGGACCAGACCCACAGAGCCGAGCGCCGGATGCGGCACATCCACCCGCATTTGCAAATGTTGCACTTGCGGATCGGAAAATACATCATCGAACGTATTGAGCGGCGCTGCCGGAACGTCGGCAGCCTGCAATCTGGTCAGCCAGGCCTCACGCGTATCGCTGCGGAAGACTTCGGCCAGGCCGGTGTTCAGATCGTCGTAATGTTTACCGCGCTTCTCCTTTGTTGCGAAGCGAGGGTCCGTCAACCATTCCGTCTTGCCTGCGACGCCGACCAGAGCTTCCCAAAACTTCGTTGGCGAGGAAAGGTGGATGACAAAGGCCTTTCCGTCGCCCGCCGTAAAGGCGTAGACCTGCGCCTGATGGGTACGCGTTGCGCGGCCGGGGACCTTTCCATTCTCGAAAAAGCGGGCCGCATTCTCGCCACAGAACGAGAGCGTCGATTCCAGAAGCGACGTTTCCACTTTCTGGCCTTTGCCCGTGCGGCCGCGCGCAACAAGCGCCGCCAGAACTCCGTTGCACGCGGTGATCCCGGCCAAATGGTCGGATAACGATATGCCCATCGGTTTGGGATTGCCGATATCCGTCAAGAGACTGAGCAGACCGCTGGTCGACTGCCCGACAGTGTCGTAACCCGGCCGCTGCGCATAGGGTCCATCCGATCCATAACCGGTTATCGAACACCAGATCAGGCCCGGATTGCTCGCGGCAAAACTCTCGTATGCAAGCCCCAGCCGCGCCATGGCGCCGGGACGGAAATTCTCAATCACAACATCCGCCTTGTCGACCAGTGTACGGGCACTGCTCCTTCCGGAATCGCTTTTGAGGTCGAGCGTCACGCTTTTCTTGTTGCGGTTGACCGAGCCGAAAGTCGGGGAATATTCGACCCTGCCCCAGCCGCGAAAAGGATCTCCCCGCGACGGCTCCTCGACCTTTACAATTTCGGCTCCAAGATCGCCCAGCAACATGCCTGCATAGGGTCCGGATACATAATTAGCGAATTCGATGACACGAATGCCTTCCAAAGCCCCCGCCATATCACCTCCCTGTCCGTCGCGCGTTGCAATTGTTGCAGCGACGGTATTTTAATCGACCGCTGTTTGCGAGACAGGCAGCATTCGTACTTTGCCGCCGCGGCTACGTAAATCCTTGTTGTCGCCATTCGAAGACTAGCGCACTCTGGGGTAGGAACGTCAGGTTTTCTCTTTGAAAGTGCTCCCCGTTGCCCCCGGCGTCGATGTTCTATGTCCCATAGACAACTCCCGGGACCAACGTTGCGGAAGCACTGGGACTATGTGTGTCACGCCCATGCCAATGTCCCGTTTCGTGTTTTCCAGATGTAAACTGTTTCAGAATCGAAACTTTTCATGTTTAAGCCTTGGACTGAACGTTCCAAGAATCAAATGAGGCAAAACTGTGGTTTATTGCGAACGTTGGCGCAATTGCAATTGCTTTTGAATCGACATGCCGCATCGTCGCTTACTAGGGGTCGTCGAGTTGTGCGCTGCAATGCGCGAACAAGTCGATCGAAAGCCCTCGTTGCCAGAGTCAAGCTCGCAAGGGCCCGATCAAACCGGCGACCCGGCTCATGTGGCGAAGTAGACATCTCCGGCTCGTTTCATAAGTTCAAATGTGGTTGCGACAGTTTTGCCAGCGACCGCTTCACTTATAATGAGAATGTAGGACAGGCCGCTTCAAACTCTCGTTATTTCCGCTGGTTGAGTCGTCGCATTTTAAAAGCGAAGCTCGCCAGCAAACGGAACATGCGACCGCGGCAGCGCTTGTGGCGACAGACGTAATAAGGTTTTGATAACGATGCTTTGATACGCCGGGCATGTCCATAATTCGTATCGAGCCTCGAATCGATCTCATGTCACCGCGCGAAATCATGGAGTGGCATCGATCAAGGAAAGTTCCAGTTGGACAACGCGCTACGTGTTTGGGTCTTCGATTGAACTTAGTAGTCAATCAGAAATTTTCTCGGCACGGTTGTAATGTTGCAATAAAGCTTGTAAATAGCGCCTCGAAGGAGACCAACATGAATCTTACCAATCGCCAGAAACGCCAGCTGGAAAAAATTATCGCATCCGCGCAGGCTGTTCTTGAAGAAGCAGCACAGATCGAACCGGGCAAAGGCGTTCAGGGCGCAAAGCGCATTCGCAGAAGCGGCAAGGAACTTGCGGCGTTCCGGAAAATGCTCAAGGCCGAGCGCAAAAAAGGTGTTCCGGTTGCGGAAATCGCCCGCAAAAACAATATTTCGCCCGCCTATATATACCAGCTCTGAAACACAGTTTCCCGCTTCTGCGGGCCTGGTTTGGCGGCCGCCGGATCAAACTATTCAAACCGGTTTCAACTATCGTATCCGGTACGGAAACAGAAACCCCGCCCATACCGTGCGCGGGGTTTTACCATATGTGGTATGGCAGTATGCGATCCGTCGGGAAATGCCGATCCGGCCCATACATTTTGTTTCGTCTTGGCTGTCGGCCGGCGCGCCGGCCGACAGCTCTTGCATCGGCATTGCTCACATCTCGCTCGTAAGCTTCGCATAATAGGCTTTCACCGCTGCGATTGTTTCTTTGGAATGCCGCATCGACTTGCCGACAAAGTCGCTTACTTCAGCGCCGTTTAGCGGATCGAACCGCATGTTGCGCTTTTCCACTTCGCCAAGAAATTCCTTGTCGCGCAGCATGGCGTCGAAGGCCTTGCGCCAGGCAGCCATGCGTTCGGCAGGTATATCGCCATACAGCGCGATTGACCGCCCGATGCGCGGCCCCACCGTGTAAATTTGCAGAAATGCTTTCTCGACCTCCGTGGAGCCCAGCTCGCCGAGCGCCGGCAGCTCCTTCGCTTCCTTGGCGCGGCCGCTCGAAAACACGAACAGCGGTTTCATTTTTCCCGATTTAAGCTCCGCCGGAAATTGTTGCACGGCGGTTTCCCAATTCATCATCACGGCGTCGACTTCCCCGCGGGTGAACGCAAGCGTTGCGTCTGGAAGCCCCTTGTATCCGGAGATGATATTGAACTTCGTACCCAGCACTTTATTCAGGATTTTCCAGTTCATGGAGGTCGGATTCGTCGCTCCGATGCCGCCAGCGCTAATCACCTTTGCTTTTCCGTCTTGCAACGTTTTCAAGCCCGACTTCCCCGATACGACGCCGAGCTGCACCAGCTCCATCATGCGGCCCACCCATTGGAACTTCGCCGGATCGTATTGTGCTTTGGGATTCAACAAGCCGTCCTGCACGGTATTGATCGGGGCAACGATGGCCACCGTCCCGTCTTTGGGAGCAATATTTGCAACATGGTTGAGCGCGGCGATGCCGCCAGCGCCCCGGACAGACTGTACGATGATCGTAGGCTGGCCGGGCAAATGCTTCTTGATGTGACGGGCCGCGAGCTGGGCGTACTGCCCATACGTGCCGGCCGGCGAAAAGCCGATAATAATCTTGACCGTCTTGCCCGAGAAAAACTCGGCCGGCGTTTCTGCCCTGGCGCCGGTTAGAGCCGCGGTCGTGCAAAACGTGAGCGCGGCCGCGGCCGCAAGCATGTGATTCGCGCGCATGATTATCCTCCCTCACTTGTGTCCCGCTGGCGCGCCGCGCCGGGCAACGCCTTTCCCGGGTATTTGGCTTTGGCCATAATCGGGCTTTTGTCCCCGATCATGGATGGAATTTGAAACACGGCGCGGACTTCAAGTCGAATCCAGCCATCTGCGGCGAGTGTCCGGGCCTGCTTTCACGGTCCCGAGCGCGGAAACTTGAACGAATTGTAACTTGCGCGCGAGAGAAAGGTCTGGCTTCATCCGCCACGCAAAAGCGACCCGGTGCTGGAAGGCTCCCGGGCTCATGTCGGGCTGCGCTTTTGGCGGGATGCGGGAATTTCGAGTTGCGTTCTTTCA
>JBFWRC010000062.1:0-10556 GCA_050249115.1 Beijerinckiaceae bacterium | reverse complement strand
GCGGGTGAGATTGACGTCGTAACGGTAGGCGCGCGGGCCGACCCCGCCGGCGATGGCGACAGCTTACTGCACCGTCAAGCCGTTGATGTAAGGGAACTGGCCGGCGGTTGTGACTTCGCCGAGGACGAAGAAGGGCCGGTAGGCTTCAACCTCCACCGACACGCGCGGCTCGATCACGAAGCCATTGCGCAGGCGAGCGGCGATCGCATGCTCCAGATGCGCGGTTGTATGTCCCTCGGCGCGCACAAGGCCGATCAGGGGCATCGAGATATTGCCCGTGCTGTCAACGGAATAGGTATTGGAGATCGCGTCCTGTCCGAAGACCAGCACGCGCAGCCGGTCGCCGCTCGACAGGCGGTAGGGACCTTCGGCTTCGGTTGCGAAAATGTGGGCATAGGTGCGCGGTCTTGCACAGCCGCCAAGCACCAGTGCCGACACGATTGCGATGGTTACAAGTATACGCTGCATGCAACGCCGCCAGAGTTTCCGCTCCGCCCGGAACGGGCAGATATCCTGAATGGAGACTAAACAGGCATGGTTAACAATTCCTCACACGGCGGGTGCGGCCGGACGGGGAAGTTAACCGCCCTTCAACCATAAACCGATCTAATGCGCCGATGTTTCAAGTGAGGCTGTGATGTTCGGTGAGTCGTTTCTGAAGAAAAAGCGCGTGTCCGCGAACGAGCGGGCGGGCGCTCCCGATGCAGACGGTTTCGAGGCGGGGGACGCCGTTGCGAAGCCGGAGCGCGCGCGCGCCGAGCAGCCCGCAGCCCCCGTGCGCCCGCATGTTGCAGGCAGCGACGAACTCGATCTGCCGGGTATCTGGAATGCCATCGTACGCCGGAAGAAGACCATCGGCGGCGTGACGCTGGCGTGTTTTCTCGGCGCGCTGGCTTTCGTCACGGTCACGAAATCCAGCTACACCGGCGATGCGCGCGTCCTTATCGAGAATCAGGAAAGCTATTTCACGCAGCCGAAAGGCGAAGCAGGCGGCGGCGCTGCGCCGGACGCCGAAACCGTCGCCAGCCAGGAACAACTCGTCAATTCGCGCGATCTGGCGCGGGCGGCGATCAAGGAACTTGGTCTGAAGGGCAATCCGGAATTCGACCCGCTGGCCTCGGGGCAGGGTTTCGTATCGCGGCTGCTGCTGGGCCTCGGCCTGAAAACGGGACTCGCCAATCTCGCACCCGAAGACCGCATTCTGGAAAACTTCTCCAAGCGGCTGACGGCCTTCACCGTGCCGAAATCGCGCGTGCTGACGATCCAGTTCAGCGCGCAGGACCCGCAGCTTGCCGCGCGCGGAGCGAACAAGATCGCCGACCTCTATATCGAGATCAAACAGAAGGCGAAGAAGGAAAGCGCAGCAGTCGCCGCCGTTTCTCTCGGCAACCTGATTGCGGACCTGCGCAAGAAACTGGCCGAGGCGGAAGGCAAGGTGGAGAGCTTCCGCGCCCAGTCGGGCCTGCAGGTCGGCGCCAACAATGCGCTGCTGCCTTCGCAGGCGCTGGCGGAAATCAACACGCAGCTTGCGACCGCGCGCAACGCCATGGCCGAAGCGCAGGCGAAGGCGAAACTCATCCGCGAAACGCTGCGTCAGGGCCGCCTCGGGGAAGTCTCCGACGTCGCCAAGGACGAAGTGGTGCGCCGTCTGGCGATCCAGCGTTCGACCCTGCGCTCGCAGCTGGCGCTGGAATCGCGCACGCTTGGACCCGCCCATCCGCGGATAAAGGAATTGCGCGCGCAACTTTCGAGCGTCGAATCCGAATTGGGCAATGCGGCCAACAAGGCTGCGCATGCGCTGGAAAACGATGCACGCATCGCCAGCAACCGCGTCGAGAACCTGCAGGCGGCTATTTCCAGCCAGCAGGAGAAGGTCGGTTCGACCAGCGTCGATCAGGTCAAGCTGCGCGAATACGAGCTGGAAGCCAAGCTCATCCGCGAGCAACTCGAGAATAACCTCAACAAGTATCGCGAAGCGCTGGCGCGCCAGCATTCCCTGTCGACGCCGGGCGATGCGCGCATCATTTCGCGTGCCTTCGAGCCGCAGCGGCCGTCGTTTCCGAAAAAGCTTCCGATCCTGATCTTTGCCACGCTGGCGGGCCTCGTGCTGTCGCTGGCCTGGGTGGTTGCGGGCGAACTTCTGTCGGGCCGGGCTTTCGTGCCCGCAGCGCCGGGCTATGCCGGTGTGCCGGGATTGCCGCGCGATCTTTCCGGTATTCCTGCCGGTATTCCTGCCGGTTATGTGCTGCAACAGCCGCAGATTGTTGCGGCGGCCGCTCCGCCGCCCAAGCCGCCGAAGCCGGAACTGACGCCGGTGCAAAAGCGCTTGCTGGAAAAACTGTCCGGCATGGATACGCTGGGTTACGGGCGCAGGATTCTGGTGTGTCCGGAAAGCGCTGCCGCCGATCACGCGGTCGCCATCGAACCGCTGGCGCGCGAATTGTCGGCGACCCGCAGCGCGATCCTTGTCGATCTTTCCGGCCGTCTGCAAACCGGGCTCGCCGGGCTGACCGAACTGCTGCAGGGCCTGTCCTCGTTCGGCGACGTGATCGAGCGCGACGAAGGCTCGCGCCTGCATGTGATCCCGCGCGGCTGGAGCGATCTGGACGTCGGTCCCGATCTCGATGTCATCCTCGATGCGCTGTCGCAGACCTACGATTTCGTCTTCATCATCGCGCCCGAAGAACGCCATCACACGGTTGCTCTGGAGCTTGCGCCGGCGGCCGATCTGGCTTTGATCGGCGCGGCTGCGGCGATCTCGGGCGAAAAGGCGGTCGCCTTGCGCATGCAATTGCTGGAGCACGGGGCCGGCGATGTCGCGGTCTGGCCCGCGCCGCGTATGGAAGATGCGGACGCCCGCGCGCCGGAAGCGGCGTAGGGACGGGCCTTTCCGCGTCTCCGGGGCCGGCGTAGCGGCAACCTCATCCCGAGACTGAGGGACGGGGGCCAGGGGCCGCCAGCCACATACGCTCTTATTTCCGCCGCATCCGCTCCCGCAGCTTCAGCCACAACGGCCAGGCCCAGGCGCTTTGCTTGATGTTGCGTTTGGCGCTTTGCAGCAGCGATACGGCGAGCCGCGCCGCGTGGCCTTTTGCGGTGAAGGCAAGCGCGACGTCGGCCAATGGTTCGGCGGTGTCGCACCATGTGGATTTGTAGCGGGCCTCGCCGATGCCGAGGTCGAGGGTGTGCAGGCCTTCGCGGCACTTGGCTTCGACCAGCATTTTCAGCAGCAGGTCGCCGGGGCTGTGGCGGGCGATGTCCGGATCTGTGTCGAAGGAATTGAACAGGCCGTGAAAGCGGCCGTTGTGGACGCCGCCGGCGTAGGTGGCGAGGACCTTCCCGTTTAACGCCAGCGCGTGCAGTTCGAGCGCGGGGGCCGCGCCGTCCTGTCCCGGCAGGCAGCATTGTTCGAAAAAGCTGCGGTAGTGGGCGGCGTCGAAACCGGCGTCGATGTTCTTGTCGTCGAAGCGCTGCAGCTTTTGTGCGTAGAAAGCCTCAAGGATGTGGCGCGCTTCGTCCGCCGTGCGGGCGATTGTGTGCAGCAGGGAGCCAAGCTCTTCCAGCTTGCGCTGTTTGCCGCGCAGTTTTTTTCTGGCGTCTTTTGAAAGCTGGCGCTTGAGGAAGATTTCCGGGTCGGCGTCCAGCGCCGTGCTGTGGCACTGGCTGGGGCTTGCCTGCGCGGGCAATTGCGCCAGCGGATTGGTCCAGCCGTTCCAGGTCAGGGGCTGGTTTTTCAGATGGACGAAATCGGCGCCGGTCAGGCGTGCAGCTTCGCGCAGGATGGCTGTGAGCGTGTCGGGGGGAAGCTGAGCGCCGGGCCGCACGAGGGGCAGGTTGGCGTTGGAATCCCTGCCGCCGAGAAATTCGAGCGCCGCCAGACCGCGGCGGCGTTTCAGTCCGAACGGAAACAGAGCGAGCGGCGAGCCGGTCTGGCCCCGGACGAGGATGAAGGCGGGCTCGACGCCGCCGGCTTTGCCGACAGTCGCGATCCACGGCAGGAGAAAGCGCCGCGTCTGGTAGAAGGAGGCGGGGGCGAGGGCTTCCAGCTCGGCCCAGGCGTCGAGCACGGCGGCCGGGTCGGCATGCAGGCCGATGGTGAAGGGCGGATGGGCAGCCGTCGCCGCGGCGGCCACATCGGCAGGCTGCACGGTTCTGGCGGTTTCGGGCGCGGCAAGGCTCATGGGCGCTGGCCCCACGTCTTGCGTCCCGAAATGGCGGTTGTGCCCGGATGCGGCTTCGACACTTTGTTTGCACTCTTGGGTTAGTCTGGCCGCCAGCCTAGGGCGAAATCGTCAACATCCGCTTTCGCTGCCAGAGGGGATCGACACGGGCATGAGTTCGTCGCGCATAGCCATTCTGAAGCAATCGGCCATCGGGGCCGGGTTCCGCATGTTCCGCTCGACCGGGGCGCACCGGGTCGCGGCCCGCTGGACGGGCGGGCGTGGCGCGATCCTGATGTTCCACCGTGTGCGGCCGTGGACGGGCGGCGCCTTCGCGCCCAACCGGCTGCTGGAGATCACACCGGAGTTTCTGGCTGAGACCATCGAGACGTTGCTGGCACAGGGGTTCGATATCCTGCCCCTGGATGCGGCGCTGGCGCGGATCAGCCAGGGCGGCGGTGCGGCGGCGAAGCGCTTTGCCGTGCTGACCTTCGACGATGGCTACCGCGACAATCTCGAATTCGCCCTGCCGGTTCTGCAGCGCTACCGCGCGCCGTTCACGGTCTATGTCGCGCCGGGATTTGCGGACCGGACGGTGGGACTGTGGTGGGTGGAACTGGAAGAGGCCGTGCGGCGCGGCGGCGGCAGGCTCGATATCGGCGGCCGGTCGTTCTCACTAAGTGATTCAAACGACTCGGAAAAAACAGAATCTTTCAACAGCTTGTACTGGCTTCTTAGAGCTCTCCCCGAACATGAGATGCGCGCCGCGATCCGCACTCTGGCGGAACAGGCGAGGGTCGACTGGTGCGCGCTGGTGGCTGACGCCTGTCTCGGCTGGGAGGGGCTCGCCGAGCTGGCTGCCGATCCGCTCTGCACCATCGGCGCGCATACGATGACCCATCCGATGCTGGCCAAGCTGCCTGAGGCCGAGATGCGGGCGGAGATTGCGGAGAGCCGGGACGCCATCGAGCGGCGGCTCGGGGTGCGGCCACGGCATTTTGCCTACCCGGTCGGCGATCCCGGTTCGGCCGGGCCGCGCGAGTTTGCCGTGGCGGCAGAGCTCGGGTTTGCCAGTGCGGTGACGACGCGGCCGGGGATGGTCTTCGCCGAACATGCGGAGAGCCTGACGGCGTTGCCGCGGCTGTCGGTCAACGGCAACTGGCAGGACCGCTCCGCTCTGGAAGTGCTGCTGTCCGGCGCGCCCTTCGCGCTGTGGAACCGCGGCCGCAAGGTGAATGCCGCTTGAGCTGCCGGTTCAGTCGCCGCCGCCTTCCATCCATTTGATGAGCGGCATGATCGGCACAATCCAGCCGAGGCCGAGAATGGCGTAGCACACCGCCTGAATGGCCTTGTTCGCCTCCTGCAACGGCCGGGCCTGCGCCAGCGCCATCGCCACCAAAGCGTAGACGACGACAAACGCGAGCATGGCTACAGCGCCCACCAATTTCCGGTTCCGCCGCCGCATGTGCTCTCCTGTTCTGTGCGCCCAGCCGCCGCGCGCCATGCCTGTGGACGGGGCAGCCATTGCGGCATATGTCTCACTCTGCTTCCGCAATCAACCTGGGGCAGCCCGTGAACGTTTCGCAGAAGATCGAACAGCAGCCGAAAGCCGCAGAACTTGCAGGCGAACTCGCCGGTCCTGTGCCGGAGGACGGGACGATCCCGGTTCCGGCGACAAATAGCCCGCTCGACCTGTCGCCCGACGCTGCGCCCGCCGAACCTGCGCCGGATGCTGCCGCCGGCACGCCGCGCGACCGGATGAAGCCGGTGCGCATCTGGCTGTGGCTGCTGGCGCTGATGGTCTTTGCAATGGTGCTGGTGGGCGGGGCGACGCGGCTGACCGAGTCCGGCCTGTCTATTACAGAGTGGAAGCCGGTCACCGGCGTGATCCCGCCGCTGTCGGACGCCGAATGGGCGGCGGAATTCGAGAAATACAAGCAGATCCCCCAGTACAAGGAGATGTTCTCCGGCATGACGATGGCCCAGTACAAGGTCATCTTCTTCTGGGAATGGGGCCATCGTGTACTCGGACGGCTGATCGGCGTCGTCTTTATCGTGCCGTTTCTTTTTTTCCTGGCAACCGGACGGATCGGCTGGTGGCTGTTCTGGCAATTGTCCGGGGCGCTGGCTCTGGGGGCCGTGCAGGGCGGCGTCGGCTGGTGGATGGTCAAATCCGGTCTTGCCGGACGCACGGAAGTCGCCGCCGAGCGGCTGGCGATCCATCTGCTGCTGGCTTCGCTGACGTTCGTGCTGCTGATCTGGATCGCCATGCGGCTGTCGCCGAAACGCCGCGCTGGTGCGCCGCGCGACATGCGGGCGGAGGCAACGGCGCTGATCGTCGTCGTGCTGATCCAGATCGGGCTTGGCGGGCTCGTCGCCGGCGCGCGGGCGGGCCTGACCTACAATACCTGGCCGCTTATGGACGGGCATCTGGTCCCGCCGCTGGAAGCGCTGACGAAGCTGCAGCCGCTGTGGCTGAACTTCCTCGAAAACCCGACGACGCTGCAGTTTCAGCACCGGATGTGGGGCTATCTGGTCGTGCTGCTGCTGTTCGGCCACGCGCTCAAGGCGGCGAAATCGGCCGCTCCGCGCGGGCGGGTCGGGCATGCCTGGGGGCTGTTTCTGGTCAGTCTCGTGCAGGTTGCGCTTGGCGTCTTGACGCTGCTGTGGGTTCTGCCGGCAGGCAAGATACCGATCCATGTGGCGCTGACCCATCAGGGCGTGGCTATGGTGCTGCTGGCGATGACGGTCGTGCATCGTGCAGCGATGGGACCTCAGGCGCCGCCGGAGACGTCCGCTCCTTCGCATACCGGCGGCAAAGGACCGGCCGAGCCGCAATATGCGATTTCGAGCCCGCCTTCCAACGATACCGCAATCGCGACCTGACCCGGCTCCTGCAACGTGGCTTCGCGATGTGCGTGCGGACACGCCGCTGCTCGACTGCGTCCGGCATGACCAGTGTGTGAAAGTCACGCACCGACGGAGATACTGCGATGTCATTGCGGTCAATGGCGGTGGCGCCGGTGGCGGCAGCAGCGCTATGCCTGGCGGCGACCTGCTCTGCCGGGGCGCAGTCCCGCGCGGTCAGGGCCACCGAGGCCATGCAGCTAGCCACGCTTTACGCCGACAAATGCAAGTCGCTCAAGGTCGACTGGATCCGGCTTTCGATGTTCATGGACAAGGCCGGCGTCGACATGGAGCAACTGACGACGAAACAACAACTGGCAAAGCAGGTCGTTTATTACAGGAAGGCAGCGGCGCGGCTCAAAGGGCTCGGCGAAGCGGCGATCTGCCGCCGGGCAATCGCCGATTTCGGGCAGAAGGGACGGATTGCGCCGGGCATCATGTCCGACGGCGCCGGGGCCGCCGCCCAGAACAAGCTTTTCGACTGGATGTACCGGAATGGATTCTGACGGTTTGCGTCACAGCAGAATCGGGACCCCGACAAGATAGGGGTGCAGCCAGAAAGCGCAGGCAAACAGGAGCGTTCCGATTGCGAGCGCCAGGATGTCGCCGGCCGCAGACGGGACGGCAGCGCTTGCATCCACCCTTTCGCGCCAACGTAGCGAGAAACTGCTGTACAGGGTCCATGCAAGCGCCGAACCGAACAGAAGGATCGAGCCGAGATCCCCATTCGTCAGCAAATGCGCACACGCCCATACCGCAAGACCGGCGAGCAGCGGGTGCTGCAGCGCTACGCGAATGCGTCCGGGCGGCGTAAAGAAGGCGGAGCCGAAGACGAAGGCAATCCAGACCAGCGGGATGGCCAGGTGGCTCGCCCAGAGTGGCGGTTCCCAGACGGGTATGTAGCCGGAGGCGCGGTAGCGGGCATAGCCAAACACGATCGACACAAGGCCGGTCAGGGCGAAAACGGAAAAGGCGGTACGATAACCACCTGTTCCCAGTGTCGCGATTGCGCTTTGCCGCCAGCCGCGCATGGTCACAAATACATGCGCGGCGATAAAAATGGCGAGGCCCGCAATCAGAAGCGTCATGCCGCCTGTCAGACCGTTGCCGCCAGCGCCTGCTCGATGTCGGCGATAATGTCTTCCGCATCCTCGATGCCGATGGACAGGCGGACCACGTCGGGCCCCGCGCCGGCTATTGCCTTCTGCTCGTCGGTCAACTGCCGGTGGGTGGTCGAGGCGGGGTGGATGACCAGCGAGCGCGTGTCGCCGACATTGGCCAGATGCGAGAAGAGCTTCAGGTTGCTGACGAATTTCACGCCGGCGTCGTACCCGCCCTTGAGGCCGAAGGTGAAGACTGCGCCGGCGCCAAGCGGGCAGTACTTCTGCGCCATGTCGTAGTTCTTGTCGCCTTGCAGCGAGGAATAGCTGACCCAGCTCACGGCGTCGTGGTTTTTCAGATATTCGGCCACCGTGAGGGCGTTGTCGCAATGGCGCTGCATGCGCAGGGCCAGCGTTTCGATGCCGGTGAGCAGGAGCCACGAGTTGAACGGCGAAATCGCCGGTCCGAGATCGCGCAGGCCAAGCACGCGGCAGGCTATGGCGAAAGCGAAATTGCCGAACGTCTCGCCGATGACGATGCCGTTATATTCCGGCCGGGGCTTGGACAGCATGGGATATTTGTCGCTGGCCATCCAGTCGTAGGAGCCGCCGTCGACAATGACGCCGCCGATGGAATTGCCGTGACCGCCGAGAAATTTGGTCGCGGAATGGACGACGATGTCGGCGCCCCAGGCGAAAGGTTGCACGAGATAGGGGGTCGCAAGCGTATTGTCGACGATCAGCGGGACGGCGTGCTTTTTGGCGATGGCCGCAATGGCTTCGATATCGCATACGATGCCGCCCGGATTGGCGATGGATTCGATGAAAATCGCTTTCGTGCGGCTGTCGATCTGCTTTTCCAGCGCGGCCGGGTCAGCCGGATCTGCCCAGCGCACATGCCAGTCGAAATTCTTGTAGGAGTGGTTGAACTGGTTGATCGAGCCGCCGTAAAGCTTTGTCGAAGCTATGAAATTATCGCCCGGGCCCATCAGTGCGTGCATGACGAGAAATTCCGCAGCGTGTCCAGATGCCACAGCGAGCGCCGCCGTGCCGCCTTCGAGGGCCGCGACCTTTTCCTCCAGTACGCTGCTCGTCGGGTTAGTGATGCGGGTGTAGATGTTGCCGAAGGCCTTCAGGTCGAAGAGGGAAGCGGCGTGATCAACGTCGTCGAAGACGTAGGAGGCGGTCTGGTAGATCGGCGTGATGCGCGAATTGGTGGCCGTATCCGGGCGGGCGCCGGCATGAACGGCAAGGGTCGAAAATCCGGTGGGCTGGGCTGTTTCGTCGCTCATGTTCGCTCCCCTTGAATTTCACCGCATGGGTGGACGCTTCCCATTGGGACGCCCACGCTAAACCAGTCTGACAGCCGGGGAAAGCCCCGGCTTTAACCGCTGGAAATGGCCGGTTGCGCCATGTATGACTGCGGGCATCGTGGACGCGGGAATTTTGGGGAGCATAACGGGATGGACTCGGAGCTGCTGGACCGGCTGGCGATACGCCAGCTGATCGATAATTGGGTTTTGTGGCGCGACAGCGGCTTCTGGGAGCGGTTCCGCACGGTCTGGCATCCGGAAGGGCGCATGCTGGCAACCTGGACGCAGGGAACGGGCGACGAGTTCATCGAAATGAACAAGAAGGGCTGGGACGCGGGCGTCAGCATCCTGCATTTTCAGGGCGCGCATTTTTCGGACATCAACGGCCATCGCGCGATTGCGCAGACCAAGATGCACATTAACCAGCGCGCAACCGTTGAGGGCGTTCTGGTCGACGTCGTCTGCACGGGCCGGTTCTACGACTTTCTGGAGAAGCGCGACGGCAAGTGGGGTTTCGTGCTGCGCCAGCCAATCTACGAGAAAGACCGGATCGATCCGGTGACGCCGGGGGAAGCGCCAAAGCTCGATCCCGAATTGCTGGCAAAATTTCCCGAAGGCTATCGCCATCTGGCTTATCTGCAGTCAAAGATCGGCTTTCCGGTGAAGGACAATATGCCCGGATTGAAGGGCGAGCGGGTCGAAGCGCTGTACCGGTCCGGCCAGGAATGGCTGGACGGCAAGGCGCTTTCGTGGGGACACGACTGAGGCTTCCAATTTCCAGAGCGCCGGCCTTCGGCCTGCGCACACGCCGATCAACGAGGATTGAGAAAATGAGCGCACGCGAACTCGACGAAAACAGCATCACCCAGGCCGTCATCGACCGTTTCAAGGACGCGCCGAACCCGCGCGTGAAGGAAATCTGCACGTCTCTGGTCAAGCACATGCACGATTTCGTGCGCGACATTCGGCCGAGCGAGGACGAATGGGCGTATGCGATCGACTTTCTGACGCGCACCGGGAAAATGTGCGACGGCGCGCGGCAGGAGTTCATTCTGCTGTCCGATACACTGGGCGTT
>JBFWRC010000061.1:0-10812 GCA_050249115.1 Beijerinckiaceae bacterium | reverse complement strand
AGAAATCCTTGAACTTGTGTTCGAGGTGGCAATAGGCCCGCGCGTGCCAGCGGAAACCATCGTACCCGAAGGCATGCGGCGTGATCCGCCGCCAAGTGGGTTCAGGCCGCAACTTGTTCATCGACTGGTAGAAGACGTCGACTGAGGTGCCCTCCCGGCTCGCGTCGAGAATCTTCCGTAGAACCTTGATGTCGATGTCCCGCCTGGGTGTCAGCGTCACATCGGCGCTGGGGAGCGCCGCGATCCACGAGTCGCTCGCGGGCACAGCCCCCTCGGCAACCGAGCGTAGCTGCGACAGATAGATGTAGGGGTCCGGTTCAAGGAACCGCAGCACGAATTTTTCGGCGGCGACGTAGCGCTTGGCGCGGGTGTCGTACTCCATGTTGCCAGGCGCCCGCTCCTGATAGAGCGTCAAATCCTTGGAAGCCTGCGGAACCGACACGCCGAACACCTCGACAAGGTCGGCCCGGTTGATCGAGCCCTCCCAGAACAGCCGAAACTCGATGAACTCGAGTCGGCGTCCTACCCCCCACTTCAGCGCCGTCGCGGCTTCCGCCATGTGCCTCGCCTCGCCTTAATGAGGATTAAAACTATATGGACACAACATCGTTGTCCGTGTAATTATTATTCCCATTAGGGGGATTCGTCAATGGTCTATCGGTCACAGCCATCGATGCAAAGCGTGCAGCGGCACGGCTTGATGGATCGGATCTCTGGCGCAGCGCGCAACCCCGAGCAAAACCCGGAAGGAGGACGGCCATGACCATCGCGCATCGATCCACCCTGGTTGTTCACGGCCGCCTCGCCATGCGGGAGAGTCGCCTTGCTGCGGGGCGCGCCGGTCGGCACGGCCTCCAGATCATGTCCTTCGAGCAGGCCGCCGTCCGGCTGGCTGGCGGTTTTGTCCGCCCGATCGATGACGAGAGTCTGCGCTCGGCCATCCAGGCGGCCCTGTCCGCCACGCCGATGGGCGAACTGGAGAGCATCAAGACGCTGCCCGGTATGATCGATGCGGCGGCTGACACGCTGCACAAAGCCTGGCGCGCGGGCATCGACCTTGCCGCAGATGCGGCCGATGACCATCCACGCCTCGCCGCCATCGCACGACTGGAGGCGGCCGTCCTCGACCAGCTTCCGTCCGGCATGCTGCGCCCACTCGACATCGCCGCTGCCGCGATTGAGCGCCTCGCCCATGCGCCAGCGGTCCTTGGTCCGATGGAGATCGTCGGGCTCACCGAACTTTCGCCGTGCTGGCGGCCGCTGCTCCAGGCACTCACCACCCATATTCCCGTACAGTGGACGGCCGGCCCGAGGAGCGTTCCCACATGGCTGGACGATACGGGCGTCACGATCTCACGCGCACCGGCGCAAGCGCCGGGGATCAACGCGGTCAGCGCGGCGACGGCCTATCACGAGGCCATTGAGGCGATGCGTTGGGCGCGAGGCCTGCTCGCTTCGGGCGTTGCCCCGTCGGAGATCGCCATCGCGACCGCCTCGCCAGCCGACTATGACGATCATTTCCTGGCTTTGCGCGCTGACGCCAATATCGACCTGCACTTCGTCCACGGCGTCCGCACCGTCAGCACCCGCGATGGTCAGGCCGCGGCGGCGCTGGCCGACATCGTGGTTCGCGGTCTGTCGCAGTCGCGGTTGCGGCGGCTCGCAGCGCTCTGCCGGGGCAGTGGGCCTTTCGACTCGCTGCCCGAAGGCTGGCTGCGCGTCCTGCCAAGCGAGGCGCCGCTCTCGACGCCCGGCGCCTGGAACCGTCTGCTGGCCCGGTTGGCGGCGGAGGATTGGCCGGATGGCGCCGACCATACCCCCGCTTTGCGCGAGGCAGTCGAGACGCTCGCGAAAGGGCCAGAGGCCGCCGGCGATATTGGAGAAGCCTTTCTCAAGGGCCGAGCCCTCGCGATCTGGCGCAAGGCGCTGCTCGCCGGCCCCGCCGCTTCGGTCGATGCGACGCTCGAGACCCTGAAGCAGGACGACGGACTGGAAGCCTGCGTCTGCATCGTCTGGATGCCGGCCAGCGCGCTTGCGGCGTCGCCCCGCAGCTTCGTGCGGCTGCTTGGCCTCAATTCGTCCCGCTGGCCGCGCGGGATCGCCGAAGACCGGCTGATCCCCGACCATATCATTCCGACGCAGGTGCTCGATCCGCTGCCGGTCAATCTCGCCGACCGGCGCGATTTCGAGACGATCCTCACCACGACAGGCGGCACCGTCGTCCTCTCGCGCGCACGGCGCGACAGCGACGGGCGCCTCCTAGGTCGCAGCCCTCTGCTCGCCGGACATGGCGAGGAGACCTATCTGCGCCGCAACGCGACGCCAGCGCACGCCTTCAGCGAGACCGACCGCCTGATGGCCCGGCCCCAGGAATTCGTCGCAGATCCGCAAGCCGTCAGTGCGCAAGGCTGTTGGCGCGACTGGCGGCAGATGGAGGTCACGTCCCACGATGGTCTGGTGCGGCCGGACCATCCCCTCGTCCTCGCCATCCTCGATCGGACCCAGTCCGCCAGTTCGCTGCGCCGATTGCTGCGCAATCCGCTGAGCTTCCTGTGGGTCTATGCGTTCGGATGGCGCGAACCCCAGAGCAGCGCCGAACCGCTCGTGCTCGACGCGCTCGGGATCGGCGATCTTGTCCACCTCGTTCTCGACCAAGCCCTGCGCGACCTCGAAACCGGAGGCGGCCTTGCGGCCGCCGACGCGCATACCATCGAAGCCGCAGTAGCGCGGGCCGCGCAAGCCGTCGCCGCCGACTGGGAGAGCGAGCGCCCGGTTCCGCCAGCGGTCATCTGGGATCGCACACTCGACGACGCCCGCGTGCTGGCCAACCGCGCCCTATCCTATGGCGATGACCTTCTGCCAGGCGCGCGTTCCTACGGCGAGGTTGCCTTCGGCGGCTCGCCACCGAAATCCGATGCGGAAACGCCTTGGGATGCGAGCGCGCCGGTCACGATTCCCGATGCCAGCTTCAATATCGCCGGCTACATCGACCGGCTCGACATCGCGGGCGATGGCAAACGCGCCCTCGTGCGCGACTATAAGACTGGACGCCCGCCGCGCGGCGACATCCGATTGAACGGCGGACGCGAGCTTCAGCGCTGCCTCTATGCGTTCGCGGTCAAGGCGCTGCTCGGCGACGACGTCGCGATCAGCGCCTCGCTGCTCTATCCGCGCGATCCCGTCGATTTTCAACTCGACGACCCCGAGGCTGTGCTCATGGAGATCACCGGCTATCTGCGGGCGGCACGAGCAAGTCTCGCCAGCGGCGCGGCCCTGCCTGGACCGGATACCGGCGGCGACTACGACGACCTCGCCTTCGCTCTGCCGGCCAACGCCAGCGCCACCTACTGCAAGCGCAAGATGCCGGCCGCCACGGAGCGGCTCGGCGAAGTCACTCAGGTCTGGGAGGCGGAATGATGAGCAACGTGTCCAAAGTGCTGAACGACGACGATGCGCGTCGCCATGCGATCAGCCTTCATGATCGCTCCATCCTGGTCGAGGCCGGCGCGGGTTCAGGCAAGACCGCCGTCATGGCTGGGCGTATCGCCGCCATGCTCGCCGAAGGCGTCTCCCCGCGCGCCATCGCCGCTGTCACCTTCACCGAACTTGCCGCAAGCGAATTGCTGTCGCGTGTCCGCGAGTTCGTCGCCGATCTCTCGGCCGGCGTGATCGCGACCGAACTGCGCGTGGCGCTGCCCGATGGCCTGTCGGAGGCCCATCGCCGCAATCTCACCGCCGCCAGTGCTGCGATCGACGAAATCACCTGCTCGACGATCCACGGGTTTTGCCAGCGCCTGATCAAGCCCTATCCGGCGGAGGCCGACATCGACCCCGGCGCCGGCGTGATGGACCGCAACCAGGCCGACCTTACTTTCCTTGAGATTGTGGATGGCTGGTTGCGCGAGCGCCTGTCCGGCGGACAAGGTGGCATCCTGGCCGAGATGGTGCTGCATAGCCCCGGCGAGACGGTCGCGCTAATCCACAAGATCGCGGAGAACCTGCGCCGCCGCCCCACGCTGACGGGCCCGGCCGTCTCTCCGTTTGACGGCCACCTGACAGCGTTCCGGCAGGCTGTGGCGGATTTTGCCAGCTTCATGGGTGGCACGGCGGCGACAGAGCCGGAAACTGTGGCGATCGTCGAGCGGCTAGCCGAAATGGCCGCAGCCCTGGCGGCCGCTCCCGACCCGGCGACGCCCCCGGGCCTCGTCCAGTTCCTGACCTCGCGGCCTCACCCGGACCTTTGCACCAAAGCCGGCACCTTCGCGTCCTATCGCAAGAAGGGAAAGTGGGCCGCCTCCGCCAAACAGGCCGGTCTTTCCAAGGCCGACGGCGATCGGCTGAACGACGCGGCCGAGACCCACTACGCCGCCTGCTGCGATGCCTGGACCGCGCTTGTGCAGGCCGCCGCCGGCCATGCCCTCGCAGCGCTGGTCGGCGAGGCGCATCCCATCCTGCAACGCTATCGCCACCACAAGCGCGCCAGCGCCCAGCTCGATTTCGACGATCTGATTTTCGCCGCGCGCGCCTTGCTGCGCGATCACGATGCCATCCGCCAGGCGCTGGGAGAGCGTTTCGCCCATGTCCTCGTTGATGAGTTCCAGGATACAGATCCCCTGCAAACCGAGATCTTCTGGCGTCTGTGCGGCGATCCGGTCGATGGCGATGACGACTGGACGCGGTTCCAAATCCGGCCGGGCGCGCTCTTCCTGGTGGGCGACCCCAAACAGGCGATCTATCGCTTCCGGGGTGCTGATGTCGGCGCCTATGTCCAGGCCCGCGATGCTTTCCGAGCCCAGGACGCTGACAGCCTCCTGTCAATCTCAACCAACTTCCGCTCCTGCGCCTCGATCCTCACCTTCGTCAACGAGCGCTTCGAGGCCGCGCTCTCGGCCGATGGACAGCCGGGCTTCACCGCGCTCGACCCGTTCCACGATGACCGGGGCGGCGTTTGCGTAGCCGCCCTCGACATCGCTGTGGCCGACGAAAGTGGCAAGGCCAGCGCCGAACAGCAGCGCAACGCCGAAGCCGACGCCATCGCCGAGCTATGCGCCCGGCTGATCGAAAGCCACCCCATAATCGACCGCCGCAGCGGTGCGGAGCGCCCCTGCCAACCGGGCGACATCGCCTTGCTGGCGCCAACCGGCGCGGAGCTTTGGCGCTATGAGGAAGCTCTGGAGCGGCGCGGCATTCCCGTAGCAACCCAGGCCGGCAAGGGGTTGTTCCGCCGCCAGGAAGTCCAGGACCTGATCGCGCTGACCCGCGTCCTGGCCGATCGCCGCGACACGCTCGCGCTCGGCGCGTTGCTGCGCGGGCCTCTGGTCGGCTTGTCCGAGGAAGAGCTACTCGACATCATCTGGGGGCTTCCCCGCTCGGAAGACCAGCCTGACCGGATTCCACGCCTGGATCTCGGCATCGACCCGGCCGTCATTAACCACCCGCTCGCGCGCGAGGTCATCGAACGGCTGCAATCGCTCTACCGGCGCGGCAACAGCACGACCCCGCACGAATTGCTTTCGCAGGCGGTGGACGTCATGCGCGTCCGTCCGCTTCTCCTCGAACGGCATCGCGGCCAGGCCGAGCGCGCGCTCGCCAACGTCGATCTCTATCTCAGCCTGTCGACCGGCTACGCCGTGCGCGGTCTGCGCGCCTTTGCCGAGGCCATGGCGACGGCGTGGTCCGACGAGGCCCGCGCCGTCGAGGGACGACCCGATGCACAGGAGGAAGCAGTTGCTCTCTTCACCATGCACGCGGCCAAGGGGCTGGAATGGCCAATCGTCATTCCGATCAACACCATGACCGGCGTGATGGCGCCCGAAAGCGCCGTCCTCGATCGCCAGACCGAGACCTTCTATTGCCCGGTCCTGGGCGTCCCGCCCGAAGGCTATGACGAGGCGCGCCAGGCGGAAAAGGAAGAGCTGGACAGCGAACGCGTCCGGCTCTGGTATGTCGCGGCCACCCGTGCCCGCGAGCTTCTTGTCCTCCCCCGGCTCGATACCACGCCGTCGAAATCGGCATGGATCGGTCTCGTCGATCTATCGCTCGCCGAACTTCCCGGCCTCGATGTCTCGCATCTGCCCCCCGGCCTTACTGCCGCGGGCACGGGAATGGACAACGCTCAGACACGCGCGACCTTCGCTGCCGAAGCCGAAGCCATCGCGGCTGCGCAAACGCGGTTGACCTGGCTTGCACCCAGCCGCGATGAAAACGCCGCCGAGACAGTGCTCCGGAAAGAGGAGGCGTCCCTCTGGACCGGCTCGGCTGACGACCTGCCTCCCGAACTGGAATTCGTCGCCCCGGTGCAGGGAGGCCGCGAGCGCGGGCTGATCCTCCACAAGCTCATCGAAGAGGTCCTGACAGGGGAAACCCCGGAAGCCGACGCAGCGCTGATCGAGCGGGCGACCGACCTCATCCGCTCGATTGGCCGGTCGCCTGTCTCCGATCCCGCGACAGGGCTGTCGGCCGACGAAATGGCGGCCTGTGTCGCGCGCACTCTGGCCCTGCCTGACATCGTGTCCTTGCGACCCGGCCTTATGGCAGAATTTCCCGTTTATGCCGCCCAGGCAAATGACGGCGTGGAAACAGCTACGGCCGGGATCGTAGACGCCCTGACCCTGACAACCGAAGGCCGTCCTGCCGTTGTCGTGGACTGGAAAAGCGATGTGACGCCAGCGCCTGCGACGCTCGATCACTACAGCGCGCAGGTCCGGGCCTATCTCGACATAACCGGCGCGGAGCGGGGACTCATCGTACTGATGACCTCCGGCGAAGTCATACCCGTCCTGAATTCACAAGGCGTCGCATTGTGACACCGGTTAAATGAATACTCTTACTCGTATTTCACACCTGATAATCACGGTATTGGGGAGGTAGCAGGAAGATGAGCGCATTGGATACCGTACACAATCCGGATCGCTTTATGGCAGATCTTCGCCAGATCCTGTCACAGGGACGCAAACGCATTGGTATTCTGATCGGTGCGGGCGGCCCTCTCTCCGTACGAGTAGATGCGCATGGCAAACTTGACCCTACAGGGAAGCCGCTGATCCCGGGAGTAAATGTTCTAACCGACCAAGCGTTACTGAATCTGACCGGGAAGGAAGCTGCCGCAGCGACTGCAATCCGTGATTCCCTGCCAGATGGCGGCAACATCGAGACGATATTGTCCAAGGTTCGTCTTCTGCAGACCGCGCTTGGAGACACGCCAATGCATGGCCTTGACGGCCCCGGCTATGCCGCGCTGGGGAAAGCGATCTGCGGAGCAATCGGAGAAATCGTGGGTGCGAAGCTACCTGACGGGCGAACCCCATATCACGAGCTTGTCTCTTGGGTAAGCGGCACACAGAGATCCCACCCCGTCGAAATATTCACCACAAACTACGACCTGTTAATTGAATCTGCCTTTGAGCAGGCAAAGGCACCGTATTTTGATGGCTTTTCAGGAGGACATGCACCTTTCTTTGATCCAGTCACTGTAGCGGGCAACGATTTGCCCCCGCGTTGGTCGCGCGTTTGGAAACTTCATGGATCATTGGGTTGGAAAAGTGACAGTGGAACTGTGGTCAGGTGTGGCGGCGTGGATTGCACCGAACTCGTCTACCCCGACCACCTGAAGTACGATCTTACACAAAAACAGCCTTACGCCGCGCTGTTTGAGCGATTGAAACGGTTTCTGCTAACGCCGGATACTGTCCTTCTGACCACAGGGTTTTCGTTTCGTGACGCCCATATCTGCGCAGTGCTAGGCGAGGCGCTCGCAATGAATGCCAATGCAGCAGTCATCGCGTTGCAATTCCAAAATCTTGCCGAAGAGGAGCCCGCGCGGAAGCTTGCCTTCGAACATCCGAACCTTTCGGTCTACGCCAGCGATGCTGCTGTGATCGGCGGCATTCCTGGTCAGTGGCGTTTGGGTGATTTGCCCAAGAATTGGGGGGAAATTCGTTCAAGTTTCTGGGGCAAGCGTGGCAGCGCAGATGCCTTCCTCTTAGGCGACTTCGCAAGTTTTAGTCGCTTCTGTGCGCTGTCCTACTCCCCCGACCTTGCTCACCCGAGCGCCGCAAGTGTGTCGATCGATGGTACCGATCCGACCGAGGTATCCGCATGACTGCGACCGATCCAACTTATCTCGGGCGTGTGAGCGCCGTGTCGGGCTCGACCATCACTGTAAGGTTGGCTGAGTCTCTCTCGTCCGGACTGGCTATGATCGATGGCCATACCTACCGCGTTGGCCAGGTCGGCAGCTTTGTCCGTATCCCTCTTGGGTATCAGGATCTTTACGGTGTCGTTGCCGAAATCGGGGCCGCAGCTGCGGCCGAGCCAATCGTAGTTTTAGAGATGAACGGCCAAGACACCGGGCGTTGGATGCGCGTGGAGCTAGCGGGCGAAGCCACCGGCGAGTACTTTGAACGTGGCCTCAGTCAACATCCCAATGTCGACGATGCGGTCCATTTGGTCACCCAGAAGGACCTTCGTCGCATATACGGCGGCGCGGAAGAAGATCAGGTCGAAATTGGGACGCTCTCAAGCGCCGAGAACATCATCGTGCGTTTGTCACTCGATGCGCTCGTCACCAGGCACAGCGCCATCGTCGGCTCGACGGGATCAGGCAAGTCCACCACCGTTGCGAGTATACTTCGCTCCATAGTTCGCTCATCGGAGAGCGTAGCCACTAGCGGCGCACGGATCCTGCTATTGGATGTGCACGGGGAATACTCGGCTGCGCTCGGGGATCTCGCCAAAACATTCAGTGCTACACCGTCTCCTGGCGAGGAACCTCTGTTCGTGCCCTACTGGGCGTTGGAAGCTGAAGAACTGCTCGACTTCATCGCTGGCGGCCTCAGCGACAATCATCTGATGGCGTTTACCGATAAGATTCAGGAGTTGAAGCATAACCGGCTGATCGCTGGCGCACTGCCAGGTCTGGACCCTCGATCCCTCACGGTTGATAGTCCTGTGCCGTTTTCGCTGAAGCAGCTTTGGTATGACCTGATCGACTTTGAAACGGCCACATTCACCGGGCCACAGCGCGACCAGCCTGCACTCGAGGCTGCGGGCGACCCGGCGACTTTAACTGCTCCTCGCTATACACCGCACGCGATGGGGGCGGCTGGGCCATTCCTCAATCAGGCTGCCAAAGGCATTCGCCGCCCGCTCAATTTGCTGCGCTCTCGCCTTCTAGACCGGAGGTACGATTTTGTCCTTCACCCCGGTCCTTGGGAACCCGATCTTGCCGGACAAACGGCACAGGATCTTGATACGCTTCTGGCCGGCTGGCTTGGTCACGACCGTCCAATCACAATTCTCGATCTCTCGGGCGTACCCAGCAGCGTCCTGGTCCGGCTGATTGGCTCTATACTCCGTGTTGTTTATGAAGCGCTCTATTGGAGCCGAGAGAAGACAGAGGGAGGGGTACTGCGGCCCCTGCTAGTGGTGATGGAGGAAGCCCACCGGTACGTCAGCCCCGACAGCGGTAATGTCGCTGCGGACGTTGTGAAACGCATTGCAAAGGAAGGTCGCAAGTACGGAGTTGGAGCCATGTTGGTCTCGCAGCGACCCTCCGAAATCGATGAGACCGTACTCTCCCAATGCGGAACGCTGATAGCGCTACGTCTGTCCAACCCAGCCGACCGCAGTCGCGTGAAGGGCGCACTTCCCGACAATCTATCGGGGCTCATGGACCTTCTGCCAGTGTTGCGGACGGGTGAGACAATCATTTCTGGTGAAGCCGCGCGACTACCCGTCCGCTGCCGCGTATCGCTTCCCCCCGCAGATCGCTTGCCCCGCAGTTCTGACCCCGAAGTCAGCGCAGCTTGGAGGACCCGCCGCGTGGCAGAGGGCTATGATCGCATGGTGGCGTCGTGGCGGGCGCAGCGAACAACCGCTGTCGTACGGAACATTGCAATTGATCGAGTTCCCATCAACGAAGATGAGCAATAGGAAGACACATGCTTAGAGACCCTGTTTCCTCCAGCAACATCGCGTCCATCGGCTACGATCCCGGTAGTGAAACGCTGGAAATCGAGTTCACGAACGGCTCGATATACCGGTATTTCAACGTACCTTCCGGATTGCATGAGCAGCTAATGGCGGCTCCGTCAAAAGGGCAATTCCTCAACACCTATATCAGGAACGCTTATCCGTATTCCCGTGTTGGATAGGCTCCGCATGGAAACGGCTTGTGGCCTAACGGCAAGACACAGCTTGGTATCAAGCTGGCGTCCGCCGAGCTTTTCAAATTCCATAGCGGAACATTCGTGGGTTAAGCAGTCGCCGCCATATGATGGTTGCGACAAGCACGCTGTGAATTTGAAATTAGTTTAGGGGAGCGAGGCTCGACCCATGAAGCCAACCCTCAAGGAGGGTGGCGCACCCGACACGATTCGAACGTGTGGCCTCCACCTTCGGAGGGTGGCGCTCTATCCAGCTGAGCTACGGGTGCATCGTTGTTTTGATAGTGTGCGAGATCAACCAAGGTCAATCCCGGAACAAGAATACTCGAATCGACGTCATTCGTGCGGTTCCGAGGGCCGCCCACTTCCGTCGTTCGTACTCTACAACCTCCTTAAAGTTTGCTTCCGTGGTGCTTCCGCGACCAAGAGAGCGATTTTCACATTTCCACCGACTTCCACCAAACCCTTGGTTTCTATCGATATTCTCCACACCCATAACGAAGCCACTTGACTTAGTTCTGCCTTCGGAGGGCGACACTCTATCCAGCTGAGCTACGGGTGCCTGCGCGGGCCATCAGGGTCTCCTGAGGTGGGCATGCATACCTCATTCGGCTGGCGGCCGCAAACGGACATCACGAGCCAACCT
>JBFWRC010000060.1:0-11364 GCA_050249115.1 Beijerinckiaceae bacterium | reverse complement strand
CCGTACAGGAACGAAAATCGATGCGGCCGCTCCACATAGCATTTGTCGGTGTGGTACCACATCTCGCCATGGCCGAGCGAACCGATGGGCTTTCCGTTTTCGTCCATCTTGTCGGAAATCAGCATCAGGTGCTTCCACTGCACCGAGCGGTCCCTTGTTTCCTGCTTCGGCGGGATCAGGCGCTCGGCAACCGGGCCAAAGCGGCCGGCGAATTCGAGCTGCTGCTCGCCGGTGAAGCCTGGTTGGTTACGGAACACCAGCATGCCGTGCTGGCCGATGGCGTGACGAATCTGCGCGAAGGTTTCGTCGTCGATGGGTTTGGTCAGATCGACGCCGCAAATTTCCGCGCCGATCTGCGGGTGCAGCTTGCGGACTTCAAGCTTGGTTGATGTACGTTCTGCTGTAGCTGTCGACATTGGGCTTCACTCCCGGCGAAGGCGCGCCTTGGGCGGCGGCGCTGCGAATATGCGTTTTACAGGCTTGTTATGGCGGAAAAGCTAGGCGCAGTCGCTTATGCTGTCAACGCGGGGCCGCGTGCGGATAGACTTGCATATTGTGCATGGGTTAGGAATAGGATCACTGAACCAGCCCGGGCGGCACGTTCACGGACGCCGCTGCCTGGTTAACGACAAGGCATTGATATGGCGGGAAACAACAAGATGATCCTTTCGGCGGCGCTGATGCACGGGCTTGGGCATCAGCCCGGCGCCTGGCGGGCGCGCAAGGGCCCCTCTTCGGATTACGTTTCGCCGGACATGTACGCCCGGATCGCGCGCAAGGCCGAGGAAGGCAAGCTCCACGTCCTTTTTCTGGCCGAGCAGATCACAAATCAGGAAGTCGGCGCCACTCGCCCCTGCGGCGCGATGGATACGGCCGCCGTCCTGTCCTACATGGCCGCCGTGACCAGCCGGATCGGGCTCGTCGGCACCGCCTCGACCACCTACAACCAGCCCTACGACATCGCCCGGCGCTTCGCGACCGTCGATCATCTTTCCAGGGGCAGGGTCGGCTGGAACTGCGTCACGACTGCCCATGCCGTTGCGGCGCAAATGTTCGGAACAGCGGAGCATCCGGAAGCCGCGGACCGTTACGCCCGCGCCGACGAGTTTCTGGAAGTCGTGATCAAACTCTGGGAAAGCTGGGAGCCGGACGCACTGGTCGACGACAAGGCGAACAACCGCTTCGCCGACCCGGACAAGATTCATCCGATCAACTTTGTTGGCCAATACTTTTCCGTGCGCGGGCCCCTGCCCTTCATTCGTTCGCGTCAGGGCCGGCCGGTGATCTTCCATGCCGGGTCCTCGCCGCGCGGACGCGATCAGGCTGCACGCTTCGCGGACGTCATCTTTACGGCGCAGCATACGACAGCGGGCGCGAAAGCCTTTCGCGACGACCTGCGCCGGCGCGCGCAAGGCCATGGCCGCCATCCGGATTCCATCAAGATCCTGCCGGGCATGAACGTGGTGCTCGGCGCCACGCGCGAGGAAGCAAAGGCGAAGAAACTCGCCCTCGACAACGGCATGACACTAGACCAGCAGCTGGCGACGATGGCGCGCATCTGCGGCGTCGGCGCGGATGTGCTGCGCGCACATCTCGACAAGCCGGTGCCACTCGACCTGTTGCCGCCGGACGAAGAGCTGAAAAACGGCACCGGCTGGCGGCAGAGCGTGATTGATCTCGTCAAGGAAGAGAACCTGACGGTACGCGAACTGCTGACACGCTCGCCATCTTCGCACCAGCACATCGTCGGCACGGCCGCCGATGTCGCCGACGCGATGGAAGAGCGGCTCGCGGCTGGAGCCGCCGACGGTTTCACCATGATGGTCGACATGCTGCCCTGGGGCGTCGAGGACATCGTCAACCTGCTGGTGCCGGAACTGCAGCGGCGCGGCCTTTTCCACACCGAGTACGAACACGAATATCTGCGCGATGCGCTCGGTCTGGCGGGCGGCAGCGCTGCGCAGGCTGCGCGGGAAACAGCCGACGCCTGAGGCGGTGTGTCGGTCAGCCCGCCTCAATCCAGCAGCCACGGCGCTGCGGCGGCCTGGGCTATCTGGCGCAGTTGCGACAGCAGCCCGGCGCCAACCGGAATGCCGTCGCGCATGCGCTCTTCGGCAAGCTTCCATTGCGGGTCGCCCGCAACCATGACAGGCCGGTCCGGGTCGATCGGCGCGGTCGAACGCAGGTGGCCGAGGAACAACGACACGTCGTGCTCGAACTCCCCGGCGGGACGAAACACTTTCGGATCGATCGCCATGAAAAAATGGCCGATGTCGTTGCTGTCCGGCGTGCGGATACCATCCGGGCGTTCGGTGATGAGCGTCGCCCCGGACAGGCACGAGCCGAGAATGTTGACCATCGTCGCCAGACCGTAGCCCTTGTAGCTGGAATTCTCCGGCGAGCCGCCGAGCGAGGTCAGGAAGCCGCCCTTGGCGACGATTTCCGGATCGTTCGAGGGCTGGCCCTCCTTGTCGAGCACCCAGCCGTCGGGCGTCGGCAGGCCCTCGTTCGCCTTGTTGCGGATGCGCCCGGCCGCCACCGTCGTCGTCGCCATGTCGAGCAGGAAGGGCTTGCCATCGGCGGTGGGCGCGGCGAACGACCAGGGGTCGGTGCCCAGTTTCGCCTCCTTGCCGAAGGTCGGCGCGACCTGAATGCCGGCACAGGCCGTGCACGCCATGCCGATCAGGCCTTCGTTCGCGGCCATCAGCGTGTAATAGCCGGTCGCGCCGAAATGCGCCGACCGGCGCACCGCGACTCCCGCCATGCCGACAGCTTTTGCCTTGGCGATAGCTGTCTTCATGGCGAAATGGCCGGGAACATGGCCCAGCCCGCCGCCGCCATCGACCAGCGCCGTAACCGGCGTTTCCTGCGCGATGGTCGGGCGCGCATCCATCTTCGCGCGGCCCTGCTGGCGCAGGCGGTTGTAGCCGGGAATCATCGAAATGCCATGGCTGTCGACGCCGTGCAGATCGGACCAGGACAGTATTTCGGACGTTATTTCCGCGTTGTCCTCGGGCATTCCCCAGCCGAGCAGGATGGCTTTCAACTGGGCGCGATGATTGGCGTAAGAGGCAGGCATGGGGTTCCCTCGTTAATGTTATCCGGGACAAATTCTGCGATTGCCGTGAAAATGACAAGGGGGAAGCGGAACCGGGACGGACGCCTACCGGCCCACCGCGCCAGATGGCGAAAAACAACCCGAGGCTCTAATCGCGACTGGATGAAACGTCCACGCCAGGTCAGGCCTGTCCGAAGAATGCCCTGGCGACGGCCGTATTTCGTTGGACCGTCAATCTGAAGCCAATGAGTTGACCGAATTGATCAGAGGCTTCCACAGGTAGCACCAGCTTCCAGGCTACTGCGGGCACGCAGTCGCCGCGGTCTGCCACCGTGAAAACGGCGATGGTTTAATCTCCGATCGCTGGCGGAGCAGCTTCCTCATTGTCCGGTTGGGGTTGTTTCCTGCCCCAGCGGCTACTGCCTTCGCGCACGGTCTGGAAGACTACGTAAAGCATCGGTATAAGGAAGATGCCGAAAAAGCTCGCGGCAATCATGCCGCCGAGGACCGGGAGTCCGACCGCATACATCGAATCGGCGCCCGGGCCTCGCGCCAGCACGAGCGGGACGAGCCCTGCAATGAAGGCCAGACTGGTCATCATGACCGGGCGAAACCGTTGATGAGCGCCCAATATGGCCGATTCGCGTATGGACTTGCCCTCGGCGCGCCGCTCCAGCGAAAATTCTGCCATGAGAATGGCGTTCTTGGCGGCAAGTGCGATCAGAACCACGATGCCGATCTGGGCGTAGAGCACAAAACTCGAACTGGTGAAGAACAGGCTCGTCATGGCGCCGAGCACGGCGACGGACACCGACAGCAGGACCGGAATCGGCACGTTCCAGCTTTCGTACAGGCCAACCAGAAAGAGGAACGCGAACACGATGGCGAGGCCGATCACGATCGGCGTCTGACCGGCGGACAGCTTCTGCTCCAACGCCTGCCCTGTCCACTCGAAGCCGTAACCGGCGGGGATCGTCGATTTGGATACATTCTCCATTGCGGCAATGGCGGCGCCTTCGCCATATCCGGGGGCGGCCGACCCGTTGATCGGTATCGCGCGGTAGTTGTTGTAACGCACGATCGTTCTCGGCGCCGTGCTGAGGTTTGCGCGGGCGATGGAAGACATCGGCACCATCTCGCCCTTCTTGTTCCTGACCTGTACCGAATAAATCGAGTTTATCGACGAACGAAAATCGTGTGCGGCCTGCATGCGAACGGTCCAGGTGCGGCCGTACAGGTTGAAATCGTTGATATAAAAGCCACCAAGCGTTGCCTGCAGCGACGAAAAGACATCCGAAAGCGTAAGACCCAGCACTTCGACCTTGTCCCGGTCGATTTGAAGGCTCACCTGCGGCGTTTGCGCTTCATAGCTTGAAAAGACACGCGCGAGCTGCGGTTGCTGGTTGGCGGCAACGATCAGGCCGCGCATCGTGGCCGCCATCGCAGTCGGTTCCTGCCCCTGCAAACCTTCGAGGATGTATTCGAAGCCACCCGCCTGGCCTATGCCGGATATGGCTGGCGGATTGAGAGCGAGGAAGAAGCCGTCGGGGATTCCGGCCAGCGCTCCATACAGGCGACGGGCAACAATGGAAGAATGCATGCCCCTGCTTGTGCGCAGATTGTAATCCTTCAGCCGCACGAACATGACACCGGCGCTTGAGGACGTGCCGCCACCCAGAAAATCCAGGCCTATGATGGAAACGACACTGTCAACAGCCGGATCCTTCTCGATGATGGCCTCGGCCTTGTTGGCTGCCGCTTGCGACCGGTTGAGCGAGGCGGCCGGAGGCAGGTTGAAAATGACAATGAGAAAGCCCTTGTCTTCCTCGGGCAGAAAGCCGGACGGCGTAGCCTTGAACAGATAGGCCAGCGCGCCGCCGGTGGCCGCAAGAACGAGCAGGCTGAGAAGCGACACGCGCACAAGCCGCTTGACGATCGCTGCATAGCCGTCGCCCAGCCGGTTTATCGATCCAGTTATTCGCTGCATGAATTTAGCAGGTTTGCCGGGACGCAGCAGCAGGGCGCACAAGGCGGGCGACAATGTCAGCGCATTGATCGCCGAAATGACCATCGCCGCGGAAATCGTTACGGCGAACTGGCGGAACAATACCCCGGTGCTTCCGGGAAGAAACGCGACCGGAACGAAAACAGACAGCAACACCAGCGTGATTGCAATCACCGGCCCGGCAATTTCCGACATGGCCTTGCGGGTGGCCTCAGCCGGAGTGAGATGCGGCTCCTCCTCCATGACACGTTCGACGTTTTCCACGACGATGATCGCGTCATCGACCACGATACCGATTGCTAGGACCAGGGCGAGCAGCGAAATCGTGTTGGCCGAGTATCCGAAGGCAAGGAGAATGGCGAAGGTTCCAACGACGGCAACCGGCACGGCGATCAGCGGTATGAGGGTCGGACGGATGCGGCCAAGGAAGACAAATACGACGAGAGCCACAAGAACGAACGCTTCCAGCAGCGTGTGAACCACTTTCTCGATCATCGCCGAAACGAACGAGGCGGTGTTGTAGATATACGAATAGGTAACACCGGCAGGAAAACGCGGGCGCAGCTGTTCAAGCTGTTTGGAAACCGCCTGCGCGACGGCCACGGCGTTTGCCCCGGGCGACAGGTACACGCCAATTGGCGCAACCGGCTTGCCCCTGTAACGCGCGATAACATCGTAGTTGGCGGAATCTAGTTCGACGCGCGCCACATCCCTCAGACGCAGAAGCGATCCGTCATCGGCGCTGCGGATGACGATGTTGCCGAATTCTTGCGCCGAGTTTAGGCGGCCCTTCGTGGTGATCGTCAGTTGCAGCCGTTGATCAGCGCTCAGCGGTGCAGCGCCCACGCGACCGGTGGCTGCCTGCACGTTCTGTTGGCGAACGGCGCTGATGATGTCCGCTGGCGTCAGTCCCAGATTGGCAAGCTTTTGGGGATCGATCCAGATTCGCATCGAATAGTCATTGGCGCCAAAGACGGAGGCATCGCCAACCCCTGGCACGCGTTTCAGTTCGTCCAGTATATTCAACGTCACGAAATTGCTCAGAAAGAGCTGATCGTGCTTGTCGTCGCTGGACGTGAACATGAAGACCTGCAGAAGGTCCGTCGAAACCTTCGAGATGGTCAGCCCGTTGGTCCGTACTTCCTGCGGCAGTTTGGGTGTCGCAAGCGCCGCCCGGTTCTGCACGTTGACCGTTGCAATATCCGGATCGGCATCAAGACTGAAACTGACATTGAGTGTGTAGGAACCGTCGTTTGCCGATGTGGACCGCATGTAGCGCATGCCCGTGACGCCGTTGATGGCGTTCTCGAGCAGTTGCGCCACGCTTTGCTCGACCGTTTGCGCATCGGCGCCGGGATAGCTTGCGCTCACCCGCACGGTAGGCGGTGCGATGCTGGGATATTGCGCGACAGGGATCGTCATGATCGCCAGCCCGCCCGCGAGCGAGATAATCAGCGATATGACCATTGCAAGGCGCGGGCGGCGGATGAAAACGTCAAAGATCATGATTGTTTCTGCAGGATGAGGAGCTTGCGCTTTGGATACGCTTCCAAAAGGTTATTTGGCTTTGGCGGTCTCGGCGGACGCCATTTGGGGCGCGACCATGATGCCGGGCCTGACTTTTTGCTGACCGCTCACAATCACCTTTTCTCCGGCCTTTAGACCTTCGGTAACGACGATCAGCGGCCCCTTTTGCTGCCCGGTCACGATACGCCGCATGGCAACCTTGTTGTCTTGGCCGACGACCAGCGCATAGGCGCCCTTCTGGTCCAGCAGCATGGCAGACTGCGACATCACCAGCCTGCGTTCGGGTTCCTTGCGAACGACATGGGCTTCGACGACCTGCCGGTCCACGAGCACGCCGTCCGGGTTGGGAAGCTCGGCGCGAACAAGCACGGAATCGGTGGAAACAGTCGCCTGCACATCGACGAATTTGATCTTGCCCCTGTGCTGGTATTTCGAGCCGTCAGAAAGCACCAGCTCAACGAAGACACTGTCCGAGGAAGCGGCATTCTTTTCCGCATTTCGGTCCTTGCGCACATCCAGAAGCAGCCGCTGGGGAATCGGAAAGGTCACATAGATCGGATCCCGGCGCACGAGCGTCGCGAGGGCGCCCGTTGACGCGGTTATGTACGCGCCCTCCGAAACAGCGGCGCGCCCGATCAGGCCATCGATCGGCGCGAGGATGCGTGTATAGGTCAGGTCCAGTTTTGCCTTGTCCACGTCGGCCACGCGGGCGGCCACCACGGCCTTGGCCTGTTCAAGCGCCGCTCTGGCGCTGTCGAGTTGCGCCTTGGAGGCGACATTTCGCTCACTGAGGGTCTGGTTGCGGTCGAAGGTTTGCTGGGCAAGATTTTGCCCGGCTTTCGCACTTGCCAGGTTCGCCTGCGCCTGATCGAGCGCGATCCGGAAAGGTTCGGACTCGATCTCGAACAGTAGGCTGCCCTTGCTGACCAGCGACCCTTGCACGAAATGCCGGCCCTTGAGGAAGCCAGAAACCCTGGCCACAATTTGCACCGTGTCGATCGCCTCGATGCGTCCGGTAAAGCTTTCCGAATCCGTCAGAGCCTTCAATTCAACCTTGTCGACGACAACCGCCGGCGGCTGAGCCGCCGGTTGACCTGCGGCTTGTCCGGCCTGCCATGCGATTCCGGCGGCGATGACGCTCGTTGCAAGCAATATTACGTGCATGGTCGATCTTGGGGGCGACATGTGCAACCGATACTCCCGTTCCTGGTAGATGCAGCTCCGACGGCCTTAACCCTGATATGGTTCGCTGCAACGCAAAATCGACAAAAAAATACGGCCTGGGCAGCTCCGAGTAAATCCAGCTGGCTGGACGATCATTTTGACTTTGCTCATGTTAGCCCCGACGGCGCCAGAAAGTATCGGCAGCCGCTGAAACGGGTGGCAACATTCAGGTCAACCCGCGCGTTGTTTGAATGGCCCCTGATTTCAGCTTTCGGACTCTCTTGAACAGATTGCTTGAGACCCAAGGAATGAACCGCCCCATGTTTGCCGGAGCCTGCAACTCCTGAGAAGGTGGAGCTGTCATGAGCAATGCTACGAACACATCTGGACTGAAGTGAATAGCAGAGAGATCGGCTATTTGGCTTGGCCGGGGTCACTCTCCGGCATGCATGATCGCAGTACTGCTACCGTCTTGCTCAGATCCTTTGGCCTGAATCTTCGGCGCCCGGCTCTGGGCCTGGTTTCACCGGTATTCGCTATCCCATCGCAGCGTACAGTACCTGCTGGCGGAACGCTGTCAGCAACTTTCTCCTGTAACCGGCCGTCGTATGGCAATAACATACTTCAAATTCGACATTTATCCTTTACCTCAGGAGGCAAAATTTCATGATCGTAGATTGTCATACCCACGTTCATCCACCGGCCGAGCAGGCGCGCGCGGTGTGGAAAGGCCGCTGTCCCGCTACCATCGAGAACGTGCTCGCCCTCCATGACGAGGTCGGTCTTGACATCAGCGTCATTTCGAGCGCCGCCCATTACCTTCGCAATCTTTCCCGAGACGAAGCCGTCGCCGCACTGAGCGCGTCCAATCGATATCTTGCGTCATTGCGCGACTCTCACAAGGGGAAAATCATCGCAATGGCGACAAGTATTCCCGGCGGCGGCGATACCCATCTCAGAGAGCTCGAACGAGCTGTGAAACAGGACGATCTACGCGGCGTGCTAATCAGTTCAAGTCACCGAGGCGCCTATCCGGACGACGACGATGCGCGCCCTTTCTTTGCCCTCGCCTGTGAACTCGATATACCCGTATTCGTCCATCCACCGGCCGTCGGATTCGGGGAAGAACGGATGGATGTTTACCGGTTGGCGTCAAGCGTCGGCAGACCATTCGACAATTGTCTGGCGCTCGCCCGCATGATCGTAAGCGGCATTTTGGAGGAGTTTCCCAATCTCAAGCTGGTTGGCACGCATCTGGGCGGCGGCATCTGCGAGATCATCGGCAGGCTTGACTATGCCTATGAACTCGGCGACGAAGCCTACTTTCTGGGTACTTACGAGCCCATGAAGATAATGAAGAAACCGAGCGAATATCTGAAGCAGATGTACCTCGATACGACGTGCTACCATACTCCGGCACTCGAATGCGCCGCCGCTACCCTCGGCGCCGATCGACTGTTGCTTGGCTCAGACGCGCCGATGCTGAATGCAATGAAAAGAAGGTCTCTGCAGATCGTGGAAGAGGCGCGTTTGTCAGATACGGAGAAGGAATCAATCCTGGGCGGCCTAGCATGCAAACTATTCAAGCTATGAAAGCCGCGAAATATTGTGCGTATAGACAATCCGTTGCAGCGCCCTAACTTCTCTCAGTACGAAGAATTCACGTAACAGATGAGGGGGAAGTCATGAGAAATGCAAAGCTTATGGTCGCCGCTGTCTCGTCCGCGGCTGTAGGATGCCTCTTGGCCCTCATATCTGCGGCCCACGCCAACCCCGTGGCAAACTTTTACAACGGAAAGACGCTCAACATTGTCGTCGGCCATCAGGCCGGCACCGGCTTTGACGTCTATTCGCGCGTGCTCGCACGACATTTCAGCCGGCATATTCCAGGCAAACCCAATGTTGTCGTTCAGAATATGAATGGCGCCAGCGGCGTAGTATCTGCCAACTGGCTTACGCGCGTCGCACCGAAGGATGGCACAACACTCGGAACTTTCGTCCAGACCGTTCCCCTTGAGCCGCTGTTTGGCAATGATAAGGCGCGCTACAAGTCCGAGGACTTTACCTGGATTGGGAATATGGAATCCAGCGTCGCCCTCTGCGGCGTGACCAGGGCCTCTGGTGTCACGAGTTTCGACCAGCTTCGGGAAAAAGAAGCGATATTTGGCGCCACCGGCCCGACGGGCCCTCTTTTGAAGTCCGCGCTCGCCGTTAAGAACGTACTCGGTGCCAAGATGAAGGTTGTTCCGGGCTATAAGGGTTCGGCAGCGGTAAAACTCGCCATGAATCGAGGAGAAGTGGCCGGAATCTGCGGACTCCCGTGGTCAACGGTCAAATCGTTCTGGCGTGACGAATTGAAGAACGGCGAGTTCAAGCCGATCATCCAGTTGAGCGGCGACAAGCGGAAGGACCTCGGCAACATCCCGCACTACAGAGATTTCATCAAGACGGATGAAGATCGTGCCCTGTTCGGCCTGGTGTTTGGCGTTCAAGCGCTTGGTCGTGTCTATGCGGTTCCAACCGGAACCCCGAAGGAGCGTGTTCAAGCACTGCGCACCGCTTTCATGGAGACGATGCGGGACCCGAAGTTCCTGCAAGATGCGCAGAAGACCGGCATCGACATTGAACCCATGACCGGTGAACAGGTGGCCAGGATGTGGGCAGAATTCGGGGCCACGCCGCCGGCCGTCGTCAAACGTGCGCTTGAAGTCACAACCCCGCAGAAATAGCCGGAGACCGCGCCAGTTGCATTAAGCATAGAGGTAGAACTGGTTAACGAAACAGACCCAACAACTTTCTCCCAAGGTCCCGCGCAGGTTCATTGCCTTCACCTGTAGAGATGGCCCTGTTACATTAACTGACGAATAGTGGTGAAGCCGACTGCTCATACCGCCATATTGGCCAAGACGACATCGCTTCGAACAAATGGGCTCAAAGGTCAGACAGAAGTCGCCCGAATACGGAGATTCTATCTCGAATATCTGCGAGGCGAAGAGCGTTCCATATCGTTGCTTGATTGCTGGTTATTACCGGCTTTCCCACATCTCGCTCGAGATAATCCATGAATTCGACAGTATGCAATGCAACTGATAAATATAGCTTCGCTATCGGGGTCGTCGACTTCGCACGCCAATCGATAAACCTTTTCCCGCGACAATTCGGAATTGGGTACGGTTTGTTCCAGCCATTTCGCGCGAACGACCTGAAAGCCACTTTCTTCCAGAAACTTTACGAAAATGAGTGACTGCTCTTCGATATAGGGCGTTGCGACCGAAATCTTCTTTACCCCAGATGCCTTCAATGCTGCGATTACCGACGTAACCGTCGTTGTCACTGGAATATTCCCATTTGCTGTCTGCATTTTTTCAATCAGCGTCTGATCATAGCCAACTCCGCCTATAAAACTCGTTCCGGTTCCACCCATTACGATGACCTGCGGATTGACGTCGGCGATCATCTTCGAAGCGTCGGAGATGCAATTCTTGGCGTTCTCCAATCGCGCCATGATGTCAGGGCAGGCCGAATCGACATTGTCGTCGTCTACAAGGTTGATCGCCTGACAGGGTCCCTGTCCGACTTTGCCAGACTGGTCGACCTTTTTGACGCCAGC
>JBFWRC010000059.1:0-11375 GCA_050249115.1 Beijerinckiaceae bacterium | reverse complement strand
CCATCAAACCCGCAGGAACGCGGCTTGACCACACACTTTCCGGGACACCCGGCCCGGGCGCGCCAGACTCTGCCGGCCGCGCGCCCTCCGTATGGTCAAGATGTCAGGCGAATACAGACTCAGGACACCCTGTCACCATTAGGCCGGGCGTTCAAGTTGCGCGCGAATAGGCGCGGTCAGGCCTTGTTGCGCGGCTCCCCGTAGACCTCTGACGAACGCGTGCCGGGATAATATGTTCTTGCGAATGCCGGGCGTTTGCGAATCTCCGCGTACCACCGTGCGACGCCGGGACGTGCGCCGTCCTCCCACAAATGCGCCATGCCGCAATCGGCCATCCGGTCGATGACCGGCATCAGACAGGCGTCGGCGACTGTCATTTGCTCCCCGAGCAGCCACGGGCCGGTATGGCCGGGCGCCGACAGTGTTTTCTCTACCCGGTCGAGCGTGGCTTCCAGCCGTCTTTCCGCTTCTGCAACCTGTTCCGGCGCGAAACCTTCGGGGCGGAGAGCGGAATATAGTTCCTTCCGGCTGGGGTGCTTTTGGGCGAAGGCGTCGAGCTCTGCTTTGCTCTTGCCAGCCAGTTTCTTGCCGATGAAATAGTGGAATGAAGGATAGCGGATTGACGGGTGCGCCACTTCCTCGAAATAGCGCAGCCATTCGCGCATCTTGGCCCGGCCCAGGGCATCCGGCGGAACCATGGCGGGCTGCGGCGCGATTTCGTCGAGGTATTCCATGATGACGGTGGAATCGCAGACCGGTTCGCAGTCATGCACCAGCGTCGGCACGACGCCGTTCGGGTTCAGCGACAGATAGGGCTCACTCAAGTGCTCGCCGGTCGCCGATTGCATCCGGTAATCTTCGAATTCCAGCGCCTTTTCGTGCAGCACGAAGCGCACGGCCTGCGAACAGGTGGATGTCGCGAAGTTGTAGAGCTTGAGCGGCATGCGTGACTCCGTAATGCGCTGCACCTGCTGATGAATGTGCGAATTAGCCTCGCGGGCGGAACCTGCGCTGCCGCGGGGCGTTGCCCCGATAGAACGAGACGCGAAACGATTTTCGCGCCAAACAGCGAGGCAGACCATGGCTGGCAAACGGCTTTCCGACAAGATGGAAAAGGCTTTGAACGCTCAACTCACGCGCGAAGCTTTTCAGGCGCAGGTTTATCTGGCTTTCGGTGTGTGGGCCGAAACCAATCATTTCACCGGCGTTGCCGAATTTCTTTACAACCACGCGACCGAGGAGCGGAACCACATGTTCAAGTTCCTCAAGTACATCGCAAGCCGCGGCGGCACGCCCGTAATTGCCGCCATCGATGCGCCGGGCGAAGAGCCATCCGGCCTGGGCGATTGCCTGAACCGCACGATGCAGCACGAGATCGAAAATTCGGCCTCGATCGACGACCTTGTGAATCTGGCGCACGACGAGAAGGATTGGGCCACATTCAATTTCGCGCAATGGTTCGTCAAGGAACAGATCGAAGAGGAGACGTTGGTTCAGGACCTGCTCGACAAATACAACCTTGCGTCGCGCCAGACCGGCGACAACACGAACCTCTACGGGTTCGACCGCGATGTTGCCGGCCATGCGCAGGACGCGCCGCTACCGCGCGAAGAGACGCTAGGATAACCGCGCTTGAAAACCCCGGGGTCTGCGGCGAATGAAAGTCCCGTAAAAGCTATCGCGGGTCGCCGACCATCAGGCGGCCGGTGACGCCGTGCTTGTCGATCCATTTCTGGATTGTCCCGTCGGCCTTCAGCTTTTCGACGAAATCGGACAGCCAGGCGCCGGCCTCCTTGTTGGCCGGATTGCAGCCGACCGCCTGCGCTACCGCCGTGAACATGCCCTCGAGAACCCGCGATCCAGGGAACTTCTTTTGATCGTCCATCAGCGCTGGGCGCAGACCGGCCAAAGCAGGAAGCTCCTCTTCGCCGAACACCAATGTTGCGTTCGCCAGATTGGAGCCGCGCACAAGCTCGGCGTGCTTCAGGGTGCGGGTCAGGTAAAGGTCGTAGGCGCTGCGCCCGGACACGGCGATCCTTACACCGGGCGCATCGACTTCCTCGACCGTCCGGAACGGCGCGTCGGCGCGGACGAGGTAGGTCGCCTCGATCTGCACGTAGCCGGCGGTGAAGGCGATGGTCGCGGCGCGCTCCGGCTCGATCGCGATCATCCCGATATCCCATTCGCCCTTGGCCATGCCGTCCGCCACCAGGCCGGGATTCGAATAGGTCACCAGCTTGCAGTCAACTCCAAGCGCGGCAGCGATGGCCGCTGCAATCTCGGGCGAGACGCCCTGCGGGTCGCCGTTTTCTGCCTTGCCGGTAACGAGCAACGGGTTACTAAGATTGACGGCAGCCCGGAGTACGCCTGTCGGCGCGAGCTGGTTGCGGATCGTGTCGTTCATTATCCGGGTCCGGCCTATTCCGCCGCCTGCAGGCCGAGGCGCTCGCGCGTGCCGGCCAGATGCTTGATGCGCGGATAGACTTCTTTCGCGAACAGTTTGATGTTGCTGACCGTGCGCTTGTGATCGAGGAACCCTGCCTGCATCATCATCAGCAGATGGTCGAAGCCGCCGATGCGCTCGTATTCACGCTCGATCTGCGCAACAACCTGATCGGGTGTGCCGTACATGACGACACCCTGTTCGCGCTGGTCTTCCAGCGTCATCTTGCGCATGCCGTCGGTGCGGGAGGCGCGGGTATCGTCGGCCGACTTCATCGCTGCGACGTTGAACTGCACCGGAACGTATCCTGGCGGGTTGCGGAATTGCGGCTCGGTCTTGGCCTTCAGGTACCAGGCCAGTTCTTCGGCGCCCTTGCGGGCCTCCGCCTCGTTGTCCGCGACATACATGAGAGGCATGAATGCGAGGCCGCCGCCGCCCGGCTGGCCGTTGTCCTTGTAGGCCTCGCGATAGGCGTCGAAGAGTACTCGCACTTTCTCATAAGGCTGCAGGAAGGTGGCGAAGACAAAACCCTTGGAGGCGGCGTGCCGGACCGACCCGACATCGCTTGATCCGGTCACCCAGACGGGCGGATGCGGCGTCTGGTAGGGGCGGGGCCAGATGTTGATCGCGCGCTTGTGTGTGAACTTGCCTTCGAAATTGAAGGGGCCATCGGTCGTCGTCCAGGCTTTTACGACCAGATCGACTCCTTCCCACAGCCGCTCCAGCGTCTGGGACGGGATCGTGTTCGCGGCGAAGATTTCATAGGGCACGCCACGCACGAAACCGGCTTCCAGGCGGCCATACGAGATACAGTCGACCATCGCCATTTCTTCGGCAATGCGGATCGGGTCGCCCCGGTTGGCGATGGGATTGCCGAGGATGCACAGACGGGCGTTTTTCGTTTGCCGGGCCAGGATCGCCAGCGACAGCGGCGCGCAGGTGTCGATGCAGGTGGCGGTCTGGTGATGCTCGTTGACCATCAGGTCGAGCCCCGCCTCGTCGGCGATCATGTGTTCGTCGAGGTAACGGTTGTAGAGGTCGGCGCCGATCTTCGGGTCGAAATGCTTGCTGGGGAGATTGACGCGGATCGAGGGGATTTCCTCGAACGGCGGCAGATAGGGGTAGGGCATTTCGGTGAAATACCAGGCGCGCATGTGTTTCTCCCGACGTTGTTTCGATCTTTGTCCGTTTACTAATCCGGGTTGCCGAAATAGGCAATCGAACCGGCAGTGGAAATTGCCGCAGGAAGGCGGAGTTTCGAGGTTTTACGGCTCACGCGTTCATCAGGATCACCCGGCAGGCGTCTCCGGCATGTGCCGCGGGCGCGAATGGCGGGCGGATAATCAGACCCTGCGCATCGGCCAACACGCCGAGCATGGAGGAATCCTGCCGCGTGAAAGGGGTCGCGGTGGCGATTCCCTGGCTCAATCCGGAAAGCCGCGCACGGACATAATCCTGACGATTGTCGTTCTCCTTCATGCCGGCGCCCAGTACGCCAGGTATGGAGGGATCCTCGCCGGCGTGCGGATCGCCCGTCAGCGCCTTGACAAGCGGCACGAGGAACAGAATCGCGCATACGATGGCGGAGACGGGGTTGCCCGGCAGCCCGAGGATGCGCGTTTCGCCAATTCGGCCGTGCATCAGCGGCTTGCCGGGGCGCATGGCGATGCGCCAGAAGCCCAGTTCCATGCCTTCGTTCTTGAGCGCCGACTGGACGAGGTCATGGTCGCCCACGGAGGCGCCGCCGAGCGTGACGAGGATATCCGCCCCGGCTTCGCGCGCCCGGCGGATCGCGCTTTCGATGGCGGGGAAATTGTCGCCGGCTATGCCGAGATCCAGCACGGCTCCGCCCGCCCGCTCTACAAGGGCCGCGACTGCGAAATTGTTGGAGGCGACGATCTGGTCCGGACCTGGTTCGACGCCCGGCGGCACAAGCTCGTCGCCAGTCGCGAGCAGGGCGACCTTAGGCTTGCGCGCGACCGGTACGGCTGGATGGTTCATCGCGGCGGCGAGCGCCAGTTCGGCCGGGCCCATGCGCCGGCCGGCCTTCAGAAGGACATCGCCCTTTTTGAAATCGAGCCCTGCCAGGCGGACGTGCCGGCCCAGAGGCTCGCTCTCCTTCATGACGATCCGGTCGCCGTCAGCCTCGGTATCTTCCTGAATGACGATCGTGTCGGCGCCGTCGGGGAGGGGGGCTCCGGTGAAAATCCGGACCGTCTCGCCTTGGCAGACCTTGCCGGCAAAGCCGTGGCCAGCGGCGCTCGTGCCGGTCAATTTCAGGGTGGCGGGCACGGTTTCGATATCGGCGCGGCGCACGGCATAGCCGTCCATGGCGGACAGGGGGGCGGGCGGCTGGGTTCGCATCGCCGCAAGATCTGATGCGAGTATCCGTCCGTTGGCTTGCGCGAGCGGAATGGTTTCCGCTTCCAGCGGCCGTTGTGCGCTGGCGAGAATCTGCGCGAGGGCATCGGTGACGGGCAGGAGCGGGGAACCGGCCATCAGCCGCCGTCCTGCGCGACGTCGAGACTCTCGCGCATCCAGTCACCGGACTTGCCGCCGCTTTTGGACACCATGCCGATGCCGTCGATCTGCATGAAGCGATCGACTGCTTTGCACATGTCGTAGATGGTCAGGCATGCGACGGACACGGCCGTCAGGGCCTCCATCTCGACGCCTGTCTTGCCGGTGACTTTAGCAGTGGCCTTTACGCGCACGCCCGGCAACGTGTCATCCAGAACAAGATCGACGGCGATCTGGTTCAACATCAGCGGATGGCACAGTGGAACAAGCTCATGCGTCTTTTTGGCAGCCATGATGCCGGCGATCCTCGCCGTTCCGAGGACGTCGCCTTTCTTCGCATCGCCTGCGCGGATCAGCGCCAGCGTTTCTGCCTTCATTGTCACGCGCCCTTCGGCGACGGCGATCCGGCTCGTATCGTCTTTTGGCGACACGTCGACCATATGCGCTTCGCCTGTGGCGGAAAGATGCGTCAGGTCGCTCATTTCGCAGCGTGTTCCGCGCCGATCTTGCCGTGCAGAAGATCGTGGGTCGCGAGCTTCACGTCGGCCTGGCGCATGAGGCTCTCGCCAACGAGGAACGTCTGGATCCCGGCGCGGGCCAGACGCATGCAGTCGTCGTGGCTGTTGATGCCGCTCTCGCCAACGATAATCCGGTCCTGCGGGACATGTTCGGCCAGCCTTTCGCTGACTTCCAGAGATGTAGCGAAGGTATGCAGGTCGCGATTGTTGATGCCAATCAGCCGCGTTTCCAGCTCCAGGGCGCGTTTCAGTTCCTGCTCGTTGTGAACCTCCACGAGGACGTCCATCTGCAGGTCGTGCGCGGCCTTGTTGAGTTCGCGGGCTTCGTCGTCGTCCAGCGCAGCCATGATAATCAGAATGCAGTCAGCGCCCCAGGCGCGGGCTTCATAGACCTGATACGGCTCAAACATAAAGTCCTTGCGCAGCGCCGGAATATGGACGGCAGCATGGGCGGCGGTCAGGAAATCGGGCTTGCCCTGAAACGATGGTTCGTCGGTCAGCACCGACAGACAGGCGGCGCCGCCGGCTTCGTAGGCTTTGGCCAGCGCCGGCGGATCGAAATCGTCGCGGATCAGTCCCTTGGAGGGGCTGGCCTTCTTGATTTCGGCAATCAGGGCGAAGTCGCCGCCCTCGATCTTGTCGGCGATGGCGTGAACGAAGCCGCGCGGAGGCGTCTGGTCATGCGCCTGCCGTTCCAGGGTCTTGAACGGCACCCGCACTTTGGCTTCGGAAATCTCGCGCCGCTTGTATGCTTCAATCTTCTGCAGGATATCGGCCAATTTAGGATGTCCCCGTGCCGTGTTTCCGGCGTCAGCTCAAGTATTGTTCGACGCCGCCACCAGCTTATCAAGTGTCTGGCGGGCGCGTCCATCGCTTATCGCCTCTGCGGCAATCGCGACGCCTTCCTTGAGCGTTTGGGCCTTTCCGGCGACCAGAAGCGCGGCCGCCGCGTTCAACAGGGCGATATCGCGATAGGGCGTCTGGGCGCCGTCCAGGACATCGCGCAAAGCCTTGGCATTGTATTCCGGATCGCCACCCTTGAGATTTTCCGGTTTTGCCCGGGCGAGGCCGGCGTCTTCCGGCGTGACTTCGAAGCATTCGACCTTGCCGTCGCGCAGTTCCGCGACATAGGTGATGCCGGTCGTTGTCAATTCGTCGAGCCCGTCCGAACCGTGAACGACCCAGGCTGCCTCGGAACCGAGTTGGCCCAGCGCCCTTGCCATTGGTTCGATGAGTTCGCGCGAGAAGGCTCCGCTCAACTGACGTTTGACCGAAGCCGGATTGGATAGCGGGCCGAGGATGTTGAATATGGTCCTCGTGCCGAATTCGACGCGCACCGGCGCTACATGGCGGGTCGCGGCATGGTGGTTCGGCGCCATCATGAAGCCGATGTTTGCTTCTTTCAGGCAAGCCTCAATCTGCTCGGGTTTCTGGCCGACGACGACGCCAAGGGCGGTCAGCACGTCGCTCGCGCCCGACTTCGACGACAGGGCGCGGTTGCCGTGTTTGGCGACGGGCACCCCGCAGGCCGCGACTATAATCGATGCGAGCGTCGAGACGTTGTAGGAGCCCGAACCGTCGCCTCCTGTACCGACTATGTCGATGGCGCCTTGCGGAGCGCGGACTTTCAACATTTTGCCGCGCATGGCGGCTGCTGCGCCGGTATATTCGTCGACCGTTTCGCCGCGCACCCGCAGGGCCATCAGGAAACCGCCCATCTGGGCCGGCGTCACGTCGCCCGACAGCAGATCCTCGAAAGCAGCTTCCGCCTCGCTCCGGCTCAGGCTCTTGCCCGATGCCACTTTGGCCAGAACCGGCTTGAACGCGTCCATAAGTTACTCCAGTCGATCTGCGGCCCGGCGCTTCCGTCAGCTCCGGACTTTTTCATGCATCTGCAAGCGGCAGGGCCTTCAAGTCAAGAGTAACGGCCACACCGCTGGTCCGCAGCGACAGCGCCGGCCTCAAACCGTTGCCTGTGCGGAAAATTCGGCCGCCAGGTCGAGAAAGTTGCGCAGCATCAGATGACCGTGCTGGGACAGGATGCTTTCGGGGTGAAACTGCACGCCGAATACGGGATGCGTGCGGTGCTGCAGGCCCATAATCAGACCATCGGCCAGCTCGGCGGTGACTTCGAGTTCAGCCGGGAGCGAAGCCCGATCCACCACCAGCGAGTGATAACGCGTCGCCATGAACGGGCCATTGATACCCTTGAACAGGCCTTTGGCCGTATGATGGACTTCGGCAAGCTTGCCGTGAACAGGCAGGGGGCCGCGCACGACCTTGCCGCCATAGGCCTGGCCAATAGACTGGTGTCCGAGGCAAACGCCCAAAAGCGGGATATTTCCCGCAGCGGCAGCGATCAGATCGAGACAGATGCCAGCTTCGTTCGGCGTGCAGGGACCAGGCGACAAGACAATAGCATCCGGACTTTTGGCCAGTACGTCCGCTGGAGTGATCTTGTCGTTGCGCCAGACTTCGACATCCGCCCCCAATTCGCCGATGTAGTGGACCAGATTGAAGGTGAAACTGTCGTAATTGTCGATGAGCAGGACTTTTGGCATCGCGATTTTCCGGTTTTGCTATTGGCCCCGTTTTCCGCCAGTCGCAAAGCGTACGGCTTCTTCCGCGGCCTTGAACAGCGCCATGGCCTTGTTGACGCATTCGCGATGCTCGTATTGCGGCTGGGAATCATAGACGATACCGGCGCCGGCCTGGGCATGCATCTGACCATCCTTGATGACGGCGGTGCGCAGGACGATACACGTGTCCATTTCGCCCGATGCGCCGAAATAGCCGATGCAACCGGCGTAGATGCCGCGTTTGTCCTTCTCCAACTCGTCGATGATTTCCATCGCCCGGACTTTTGGCGCGCCCGAGACCGTGCCAGCCGGAAAGCCCGCAGCAAGCGCATCTATCAGGTCGTGTTTGGTATCCAGTTCGCCCTCGACATTCGAGACGATATGCATGACGTGGCTATAGCGTTCGACGAAGAACTGGTCGGTCACTTTCACCGTGCCGATTTTTGCAACCCGCCCGACGTCGTTGCGGCCGAGATCCAGCAGCATCAGGTGCTCGGCACGCTCTTTTTCATCGGCGAGCAATTCGGCCGCCAGTGCTTCGTCCTCTGCATGGGTCTTGCCGCGCCAGCGCGTTCCCGCGATCGGGCGGATGGTGACCTTGCCGTCGCGGACGCGGACCAGAATCTCTGGGCTGGAACAGACGATCTGGAATTGCCCGAAGTCGAGGTAGCAAAGAAACGGCGACGGATTGACCCGGCGGAGCGCGCGATAGAGCGAGAAGGCGGGCAGGTCGAACGGCGCGGAAAAACGCTGCGACAGCACGACCTGAAAGATGTCGCCGGCGCGCACATATTCGCGCGCCGTTTCCACCATCGACAGATATTCGACCTCGTCCGTGTTGCTTCTTGCTGCGGCCGCCAACAGATGCGGATCGGCTTCCGGGGGCGTGTGGTCGAGCGGACCGTCGAGGATCGCCACGGCCGCCTCGAGCCGGGCTTGAGCGCTTTCCCAGGCCGCCCGCGCCGATACGCCTGTCCGCGGCCGCACGGGCGTGACCACGACAAGTTCGTCGCGGACGGAATCGAAGATCGCCATAAGAGTCGGGCGGATGAGGACTGCGTCGGGAACGCCAATCGGATCGGCCTTGGCCGGCGCGAGCTTTTCCATCTGCCGGACCATGTCGTAACCGAGATAGCCGAAAACGCCAGCGGCCATCGGCGGCAGTTCAGGGTCCGCGTCGATTGCCGATTCCGCCAGCAGGGCGCGCAAGCCGTCCAGCGGCCTTACGTCCAGTTCCTCGAATGCATAGGGGTCGCCAAGGGCGTTCCGGTTGATCGAGCAGCGGTCGCCCTGTGCACGCCAAATGATATCCGGGTCCATTCCGATGATCGAATAACGGCCGCGTGTCGCGCCGCCTTCCACCGACTCAAGCAGGAAGACATTGCCCTTGCGCCGCTGCGTGAGCTTCAGAAATGCTGAAACCGGCGTCTCCAGGTCCGCGATCAGGGTGGTCGAGACGAGGCTGGCCGCACCGGCATCGTATGTGCGGCTGAAGGTGTCGAAATCTGTTTGCGCCATGCCGGTGATCAGTTCTCTTCGCCGCCTACGACATTGCGGATGGCCGCGGGATTGTAGGTGATCGTGACGCCCCGGCGCAGTTGAGCCACGTATTCTTCCGTCAGTTCCTGCTGGTAGGCGCTTTCAAGCTGCTTTTCGATCCTTTCCAGCTCTTCGCTCTTGTCGACCAGAGGGGGGGTGGAAGCATCGACGATCTTGAACACGACGCGGTCGCCCGCATTGCCCGGCGCCGTGCCGGTGGAGCCCACAGGCAAAGAGAATATGCGGTTGACGACGGCCGGCGCGAGTTTGGGATGGCTCGTTCGCTTGACGTCGGGCGCATTTTGTATTTGCAGGCCGGCGCCCTTGGCCACTTCGGCTATCGCTTTTCCGCCTTCGATTTCCTTGACCAGAGCTTCGCCCTTTTCGCGCAGGCGCTTGGAGATTTCGGCATTGCGCCAGGCGGTTTCGACGCTTTCTTTCACTTCGTCGAGCTTGCGGTCGCGGGCCTCGTCGATGGCCGCCACTTCGAACCAGAGATAACCGCCAGAGGGAATGGTCAGCGTTTCGTTGTCGACGCCGATGTCGGAGGCGAAGGCCGATTGCAGAAGCTGTTTCTGTTCGACGATATCCCCGACCGGCTCGCCCTTTTTGTCGCGGCCGTTGGCGTCGATGGCTTCAATCACGCGGACCTTCTGACCTATCGACTTGGCAGCTTCCTCAAGAACCTTGCCGGACGTGCGCTGGTCTTCGATCTTGTTGTAGATGGTGCGGACTTCTTCCTGCGCCTTTTTCAGGGCCAGGTCCGCCTTGATTTCGGCCTTCACTTCGTCGAATGGTTTGGTCGATTCTGCCTCTACCTTGGAGACACGCAGGACGACGGGACCGAACTGACCGTTCACCGGACCAGCGTATTCGCCCGCTTTGGCCTTGAAAGCAGCCTCGGCCACGGTCGGATCGATGAAATCCTTTTTAGCCAGCGCGCCGAGGTCGGCGATTTCGAGTTTGTTTTCCTTGGCGACATCCTCGAACTTGGCGCCACCCTTGAGCTTGTCGAATGCGGCCTGGGCTTCGGCGTTCTGGCCCGGCTTGAACACGATCTGCTGCACCTGCCGCTTTTCGGGCGAAGTGTATTTCGTCGCCTTGATTGCATCGTAGGACTTGCGGGCTTCGTCGTCGCTGATCTGTTCCGGCTTGGCGAGCGAAGCGGGCGTGACCGTCAGGGTTACCAGCTTGCGATATGCAGGCGCACGGTATGCGCTCTTGCGGCTGTTGAAGAAGGTCTCGAGGTCCTTGTCCGTGGGCTTGGGAATGTCGCCCGCACTGGCGGCAGTCAGGACGAAGTAATCGACGCTGCGGGTTTCAAGGGCCAGCCGGTGCAGGATTTCCAGCATGGTGCGCGGGACCGGCAGACTTTCAGCGAAGGAATTGACAAGTTGCTGACGCAGGTAGGTGGAACGCTGCTTGTCGAGAAAGCGCTGCTCGTTGAGGCCGGCATCGCTCAGCGCCCGCTGGAAGGCGAGGCGGTCGAAGGTGCCAGCAGGCGACTTGAACTGCGGGTCGTTCATGACGCCTTTGGCGATGGCCTCGTAATTCATGGCCAGGCCAAGTTCCTTGGCGCGGCGGTCGAGCAGCCCCTCGGAAATCATGCGGTTGAGTACGAGCTTGTCGATCCCTTCGGCGCGCGCCTGATCGTTGGTGATAACCCGGCGCAACTGCCGCTGCAGGTTTTGCAGCACCGTCTGGTATTCGACGCGGTACTCTTCGGTTGGAATTTCAACCTTGCCGGCGGTGGCAACCGTGCCGGAGCCGAAGCCG
>JBFWRC010000058.1:0-11868 GCA_050249115.1 Beijerinckiaceae bacterium | reverse complement strand
TTCCACGTCCGGGCGCGCCGGGAAATAATTCGCCTTCGCCACTATTTCCTGACCTTCCTTCGACAGAACGAAATCGATCAGCAGCAGGGCGGCGTGCGGGTTCTTCAAGCCCCTGGGGATGACCATCGTCGCCGAGGTTGCAGGCACCGGATCGAGCAGCGCCGAGTCCACCGGCGCGCCTTTGCCTTTGCTGATTAGCGGATGATGGGCAAAAATATTCAGGGCGATTGCAAACTCGCCAGCGATCACGCGATCGACAAGCGTACGGGCGCTTCCGGCGCCGAAATTGACGATCTTCTGGTCTTTCAGTTTCTTGAAATAATCCATCGCCTTGTCTTCGCCACGGGCAAGACGCAGATTTGCGATGAATAATGGCGTGCCGCTGCTGGTGCCGATACGCCAGGCCATTTTGCCATTCCATTGCGGCTTCAGAAGATCGTCGTAGGTTTTCGGAACCTGATCCTTCGCAACCTGCTTCGTATTGTAGGCGATGGAAAAATAACTGAGCCGGGTTGGTGTCCACAGGCCTTCCTTGTCACGCAGCTTTTCCGGATAATCTTTCAACATCGGCGTGTGATAGGGCACGACCAGATTACCCTGTCCGGCCAATTCGCCGATGCCGGTGCCTTCAACCACATCGGCGACGAGGTTATTGGCGCGCACTTCGGCCGATACCTTGGCGATGATGTTCTCCGAAGCCGCACGCCAGTACGTCGCCTTGATGAAAGGATATTTCTTCATGAAACCTGTAACCAGCGGACGCAGGGCCTGGTTGACGATCATGGCAGAATAGATCGTCACCTTGCCTTCCTTTTTGGCTCCGGCGATCAGCTTTTCCTGCCGCTGCGGCGATTGATCCGTGAGAATGGCCTGCGCTGCCGCTTCCCCGGTTGCGATTACGAGCGCAATGGCGCTGGCGAATGCGGGGGCTGCGAAGCGGAAATTCACTGTCCGAGACTTCATGGCATATCCTCCCTGTTGCCGCATTGTGCCGGTTTTCGCGCCGGTCGGCTTTTTCAGATCGACCTGCGCCCGGGGCGGCCTTAATTATTTCCGGCGCTTAATCTCACGCGGCGTTGGCTGCTTCATTCCGGCTCCAGACGACCCCGCTGCCGCTTTCCTTCGGCAAGGCAAGCCGCCCGTTCTCGACTTCCAGTCCGGAGAATTCGTCGTCCAGAAGACGCGCGAACTCTGCCAGTTCGCAAGCGTAGTTGACGCCGCCAAGCGCGCAGGCCAGGTGCAACCCGTGCGCGGCAAGCAGGCGGCTGCCGACCGCTGCGCCGAAGCGGTAGGCAACGCCGCCCTGCTCGCAGATGCGCGCGGCGGCCACCGTGTTGCGCAGGCCGCCGAGCTTGGGAATTTTCAGGCTCACTGCATCGACGGAGCGTGTCGTCACCAGGCGCCACACCTCGTCCAGAGAGCCCGCGGCCTCGTCGGCTTCGATAACTATGGGGACGGACTTCGTGACCAGCGCCAGTCCTTCCATGTCGCCCGCGGGCACAGGCTGCTCGGCCAGATCAATCTTGTATTCAGCCATCCGGTTGAGCGCGACAATGGCGCTTTTGGCGTTGTAGGACTGATTGGCGTCAATAGTCAGATTGACGCTGTCACCGACCTGCTTGCGAATGGCGCGCACGCGGGCGACGTCTTCGTCGACCTCGCCGTGGACCTTTATCTTCAGGTAATTATAACCCTGATCGACCAGCTTCTGCGCCTGCGCCGCCATTTCGTCCGGCGTCTTGATGGCAAGAATGCGCAGCAATGGCACGGTATCCCGTGTGCGTCCGCCAAAGAGGTTGCAAAGTGGAATGCCGAGACTTCGGGCGAGCAAATCGTGCAGCGCACAGTCGATGGCCGCTTTCGCCTGCGGCGCATTGCGCAGACGGCGGTTCAGTCCGGCCAGAATGGCGTCCGTGTTCGCCGCATCCTTGCCCACGACTTCGGGCTCCAGATATTTCAACTCTGCCTGCAGCGTTGCGTTTATCGAACCCATATGCGGTGTTGCCGATGCGTAGCCGAAGCCCTCTACGCCATCCTCGCTCACGAGGCGCAGGATAACGCCTTCGGTGATCGGACTCGCGCCCAGCGCAAATTTCCAGTTCGGATCTTCCTTGCGCATGACATTGGGATGCAGCGAAAACTCGCGAACGATCACGGGCAACCTCCCCTGCCGGCACGGCAGTTCTTGATTTGGTCAATGACAGGCGTGCGGCGATAGCTTGGCAAGAAATGGGAAAGCAACGAAGCCCTTACCTCCCGCCCGTCGCCAGTGCGTCGACCACCCTGGCGACCACATCTGTCGGCGTATCCATAACCTTGGCGATCAACGCCGAAACATCCTCGCCTGACATGGGGTTGACGTCGATTTTCGCCTTGTCCGCCTCTGCGAGATAGGCCTTGTCGTTCATGGTCGCATCGAACGCGCTGCGCAGCGTCTTAACCCGCTCTGCCGGTACGCCCGGAGGAAGAAAGAATGGTCGGCCGTATTCGAGGCGCGACACCAGCAAGGTCAGCGCCTGCCGGTCCTTGTCGTCCTTTGCAAATTTGAAGATCGTCGGCACGCCGGGCAATTGCGGGTTGGGGTTGATGTTGAACTGGACGAGAATATTGACCCTCTTGTCCTTCACCCAGTCGGGCTTCAGCGCGTTGAGACTGAGCCAGGCGTTCGAGCCCATGCCCTGCACTTCGCCGCGCTCCATCGCGATATGAATGTCGGTGGTGCCCTTGTAACCGGAAACGATCTTGAATTTCATTCCGAACAATTTGGCGGCCGCTGCAGGAAAGTCGACCTGCGTTGTGCCCGGGTTTGTCGCCCCGACGAGGTAATTCTTCTTGAACACGTCGTCGACAGTCTTGATGCCGGAGGTGTGCCAGGCATAGGAAATCTGGGTATCGCGATTGGTGCTGCCGAGCCAGATGAATTTGCGCGGATCGTATTTCACGGCCTTTGGCTTGAAGAGATAAGCAGTCGGCATGCCGTTGATGGCGGCACCGATCGTCGTGCCGTCTTTCGGCGCGGTATTATAGATCGAATTGCCGAGGATGACGCTGCCGGCGCCCGGCTGGTTCTGCACCACAATCCCCGGCTTTCCCGGGATGTGGTTGACGAAGTGGCGCGCGAAGAGTCGCGCGTTGATATCGTATCCTGAACCGGCGGAGGAGCCGACAATCACTTTAATCTGCTTGCCTTCGAAGAAATCGGCAGCCTGCGCCGAGGCCAGGAGCGACAGGCCAATCGACACGGTACCGAATGCAGCGAGTATTCTGACGCGACCGATCCCGTTCATTCCTGCCTCCCCGTAAGTCCTGTGTTTCAGATTTGTGTCGTACCATTATGGAAATAACGGCGCATCAACCCGCTGCCGCAGTTTGGGTTTGTGTTTCCGGCGTGGCGCCGCGCAAGCGGTCCAGTCCTGCGGCGATTGCCGCCAGTGCTACGCCCGCCAGGGCGAGCCAGACCCCCGGAAGGATCAGCATTATGCCGCCCGTGATCATTAGAGCTCGGCTCACCGCATTCTGCCGGTGCAGAAAGAAGCCCTGCACGCCTGCCGCGACAAAGATGGCCCCGGCGAAAGCCGTAACGGTCGCAAATGCGATTTCGGCGATGCTCCCGCGCAACATCAGATGCGGGTTGATGCAGAATGCGAATGGAATGAGAAACGCCGCTATCCCCACGCGCATAGCTTCCCAGCCGGTTTCCCAGACCTTGCTGTTGGAAATCCCGATAACGACATAGATCACGATGCACATCGGCGGCGTGTAAAAGGACGCCAGCCCCCAGTAGATAACGAACAGGTGCGCCGCCATGTCCGGGACGCCGAGGTCGATCAGCGCTGGCGCCATCAGCGTGGCAAGTGTGATGTAGGCGGGAATCGCATCCAGCCCCATGCCGACAATCAGGCTCGCGAACCCGACGAGGAAAAGCGCGAGATAAAGGTTGCCGCCTGCCAGATCGACGATGAAAGACGACATCTTGATACCGATGCCGGACAGTTCCAGCGCGCCGATCATGATGCCGACCGAGCCCGTAATGGCGGCTACGACCACCCATCGGCGCACACCTTCCTCAAGCGATTGCACAATCCTTGCAGGCGTCAGCCAATGATTTCGATCCTTCGACAGGAAACTGGCCGCGACGCCGGCAAGCGCGGACCACATCGCGGCCATACCCGGTGGATATTTTTTCACGAGCAGGAACCAGATCAACGCGAGGATCGGGATCATGCAATACCAGCCGGTAACGAGCGAAGACCAGAAGGCAGGCATGTCTTCGCGCTTCAGGGCTTCGATATTCGAACGACGCGCCTGAAAATGCACGGAGACGAAGACAATCATGTAATAGAGCAGCGCCGGGATCAGTGCGGCTATCACAACATCGGCGTAGGATACCTCGATCCACTCGGCCATGACGAAAGCGATGGAACCCATGACCGGCGGCAAAATCTGTCCGCCGGTAGACGCCACGGCCTCAACGGCGCCGGCAAAGGAAGGACGATAGCCGACCTTGATCATCATCGGGATCGTGAATACGCCTGTCGTGGCTGCGTTGGAGGAAGGCGAGCCGGATATCGACCCGAACAGGGCGCTCGAGAGCACCGCAGCTTTTGCCGGTCCGCCGCGGCTCCAGCCTGTCAGGGATAGTGCGATGTTGATGAACCATTGGCCGGCGCCCATGGCCTGCATCACCGCCCCGAAGATCAAGAACATGATGACGATATTGGCGGCTACATTAAGCGGCAGGCCGAAAATGCCGCTTTCCCCGACATAGGAACTGTAGAGCAGACGTTCGAGCGGATAGCCTTTCCCGTGTAACAGGCCAGGCAGGAAACGCTGGTAAATCGTCATCAGTACAAAACCGACGATGATGATTGGAAGCGCAATGCCCGTGGTGCGGCGAACTGCTTCGATCAGCGGTATGGCGAGACACAGAGCGACCAAAATGCCTGGTGTGTCGAGTTCGCCATACATGCCGTAATCGCGGTAGGGCTCGAAAAAGACGATGATATAGCCAACCCCCACGATCGTCATGGCGATGAGCAGATAATCATACCAGGCGATGCGGGAATGGCCCGCCGCGACATCTTCGTTCGCCGCGTCGTGCGAGGCGCCGGCCCGGCGCAACACGAAAATCAGGATCAGCGCGCTGGCGACGCTGAGGCCGAGATGGATTTCACCCGGCATGAAGAAGCCGAGCAGCGCCGGAACCTCGCTTAGAATAGCGATATGGTAGATGGCGATGGCGGCTGCGGCCCAGGTCACCGGCGTAAATTTCCTCATCCGCTGCTCCCGGCCGCCTCGTCGAATCTACGGGTTTCCCCTGTTTTGTCCCGGCAACGCTACTTGCGCGCCAAAAGTTGTTTCTGGATCTCCTCCATCTCCGGCGTCCAGGCGTTGTTCTCCTTGAAGAACTTGATCGCGCCGTCGTGGAAGGGAATGGCCGGGTGCTTCAGGCTGTTGGGGATCGTCCACAGCCGCGCCGCAGCGTGATACTTTGAAAATTCCTTCACGTTGCCGACGATGGACTTGACCAGCTTGTAGACCGTCTCCGTATTCATCTCGGCGCGCACGACGAGCCCGGTGTAGAGCCCGAAGGCATTCAGGTCCTTTTTCTGACCGGGGAAGGAGCCTGCCTTGAACTCGCCCTTGTAGAAAGCCTTGGGCAGGTGCTTCAGCATCGCGTCGCGGCTCTCCGCACTCAGGTACAGGAAGTCGACAACATCGTCCTGGAACATCGACGTCAACGCCGGCTGTTTCAGCGCAGCCGGATAGACGGCGAGATCGACGGTGCCGGCGCGCAACGCCTTAACCACCTGTCCGGTATTTACCGTATCGACCACCTTGACCTTCGACGGCGGGATGTTGTGGACCTTCAAGAGTGCGTCCGTAATCATCGCCATATCGGGAATGGCGCGGCGTTTGCCGATCATCGTATGCCCGGCAATATCCTTGACGTTTGTAACGCCCGAGCCCTTGCGCACGATGATCACCCGGAAATTCGGTTGCCCCTGCGCGATCAGGCGCACGTCGTTCGGCTTGCGGAAAGGCTTGTTGCCGAGATAGGCGTCCTGCATCGCCAGCGAGCTCGACATAATGATGTCGGTCTTCTTGGTCGCCAGTGCGAACAGGTTGGGGATGGAGCCACCAACCGGCTGGACGGTCGTGCTGATGCCTGCGTGCTTCTTGATCATTTCCGACATGCCGACGCTGAGCACGTAATAGGTGCTGCCGATGCTCGACGTGCCGAAGACGATTGCTTCTTGCGCTTGCACGCCAAGTCCGGCGCTAGTGCTCAAAGCGATGACGAATCCACCCGTTATCAGGGGTTTGCGCAAAACCGGCATGGTGCGTTCCTCCTGTTGCCTGTGTGTCTTTTTTCGTTGCAGGCTCTTTATGTCTTGGAGTGAGTGTCGGCCCCCCGAAACCGATTGTCAACGCCGTCCAGACAGTTCGAAAATCGAGCCAGGCCGCTGGTCAACGGTCCTGCTCCGATATATGAGGACGCGAGGAAATTGCAGCGCTGCTTCGGTCAGAGAGCGGCGGGACGATACCAAACAGGGGGCAAACATGGACGACGAAGCCGACCGCCAGGACGAGCCTGATATCACGGGCCGCTTTCTGGTCGATCCCTACATGCGCTGGGCCGAGGGCGAGGGCATTCCGATCCATCTGGATTTCGGCCACGACCTTTTGGCGCTGGAAACAGCGCGTTGGGACCGCTACGACGCCCGCGGATGTTTCGCCCACACGCACGGCCGTGGCGACTTCATGGCCAATTACGTCATCGAAGTAGAACCGGGCAAGAAGACCGCGCCGGTCAAACACCTCTACGAGGCATTCTTCTATACGCTGAGCGGGCATGGCGCGACGACTATCTGGCTACCGACCGGCGAGAAGCAGACATTCGAATGGGGCCCGAAGGCGATCTTCGCGATCCCGCTCAACTGCGAGTATCAAATATTCAACGTTTCCGGCATCGAGCCTCTCCGCATTTCCGTGACAAGCGATGCGCCTCTAACGCTCAATCTCTACCACAACGTCGATTTCGTCTTTAACAATCCGTTCGAATTTCCCGAACGCATCGGCGAAGCCAACCACTTCAGCGGCGAAGGCGAGCATCTGGCCATCAATCGCGGCTCGAATATCAATCCCGTAAATCTTTGGGAAACGAATTTCGTCCCGGAACTACCGGACTTCAAACTCTATGCGCTCGAATCGCGCGGCAAGGGTTCGACCAACGTTTCGTTCATCCTCGCCGACGGGACGATGCATTCGCACATGTCGCAGATCCCTACGGGCCGCTACAAGAAGGCACACCGGCACGCCGCCGGCACGCACGTCCACGCCGTGACCGGCGAAGGCTACACTCTGCTGTGGTACGAAGGAGACAGCGAGTTCCGCGAAGTGCCCTGGCGGCATGGCATCATGTACACGCCGCCGTTCTGGATGTTCCACCAGCATTTCAACACTTCGAAAGAACCGGCGCGATATCTCGCCTGTTCACTCGGCAGCCGTCGCTATCCGTTCATCGCGCTGCGCCGCCGCAGCGCCGAGGGCGGCGGATCGATTTCGATCCAGAACGGCGGACGCCAGATCGAATACGAAGATCAGGATCCGCGCATTCATCGCAAATGGCTCGAAGCGATCGCCGAAAGCGGTGTCAGATCGGACATGGGCGACGTTTTCGACGAGCCGGCCATCATGCAAATTCCTAAAGACAAGTTGACCGGCGTCATCCAGCAGCCCACATCCATCGGGCCGGCCATTTAGCTACCGCACTCTCACCGCGGCTGTCGCGCATGATCGAAGTAATGTTCGGCTCGCTTTTTGCGATGCTTACGTCGGCCCACATCATGGGGCTGATGCTTGTCGCCGTTCTGATCGGCCTTGTGGTCGGCGTAACGCCCGGTATTGGCGGGAGGCTGTCCATCGCCCTGGCGATTCCATTCGTGTTCGGCATGGACAAGGTCGCCGGCGCGGTCTTCCTGCTGACGATGCATGCAGTCAACGGCACGAGCGGACAGATCTCCTCGATCATGTTCGGCGTGCCGGGCGATGGCGACGACGCCGCCACGACGATCGACGGCTATCCGATGGCCAAGAAGGGCGAGGCCGGCCGGGCGCTTGGCGCGTCGATCACGGCATCAGGCGTCGGCGGCATAATCGGCGCTATAGTATTCGCCATCATGATCCCCGTGCTGGAGCCGGTGATCCTGTCCTTCAGCCCTGCCGAATTCTTTCTGCTGGCGATCCTTGGCATCACATTCATAGCCTTCCTGTCCGGCGGAGGGCAGATTTTCAAGGGCATCATCGTCGGTCTGTTCGGCATGATGCTGTCGACGGTTGGCCTGGATCCGGTGTCCGGCGTTGGCCGCTATACCGGCGACTTTCTCTTCCTGTGGGACGGTCTGAGCCTTGTCACCGCCGTGCTGGCGATTTTCGCTGTGCCGGAAATGATCGCGCTCGGCGCGCGCGGCGGCTCGATTTCCAAAGTCTCGATGGCGACCGCGAAATATTCATGGAGGCAGTTGTTCGACGGCGCGATGGAAGTTCCGCGGCGCTGGTGGCTTGTACTGCGCACCTCGATCATTGGCGCAGTGATCGGCATGATTCCCGGCCTCGGTGGCTCGGCGGCGGCCTGGATGTGCTACGGGCACGCCGTGCAGACGTCCAAACATCCTGAACAATTCGGCCACGGCGCTGTCGAGGGTGTGATTGCGCCCGAAACCGCCAGCAATGCGAAGGAGGGCGGCTCGTTGCTGCCAACGCTTTTCTTCGGCATTCCCGGGTCGTCTGGCATGGCGGTGCTGATGGGCGCATTCCTTATACTCGGCATCCAGCCCGGCCCGGCCATGCTGACCGACAATCTGCCGCTGGTCTGGACGCTGATCTGGGCGCTGGTCGTTGGCAACATCATGGCCATCGCGATCCTGTTCTTCGTCGTGCGCTGGGCGGCGCGTCTGACCTTCGTCAATGGCCTCATTCTCGTACCGTTCATTCTGACGCTGGTCGTGACCGGCGCCTACGTCAGCGAGGGGCAATGGCAGAATCTCGGCGTTCTTCTTGTTCTCAGCATCATCGGCTATGGCCTGCTGAAAGCGGACTGGCCGCGGGCGCCATTCGTTATCGGCCTGGTGCTCGGCAAGATAGCCGAAGATTCCCTGCACAAGGCACTCGAACTTTGGGGCATGTCCTTCTTCGTGCGGCCGCTGTCGCTGGTTCTGATCGCACTGATCGCAGTTACGATTTTCTACGCGGTGTATCGCGAGGTTCGCAATGCGCGGCAACGGCGTGCAAGGGCGGCGGGAGTTGCAGCATGAGGATTTTCAAACACCCGATGACACTCGTCATGCTAGCGATCTTTGTGGCAATGGTCGCTATTGCCTCGCAATGGCCCGAGGAGGCGCGCTTCATGCCCAACGTGCTGGGCATTCCTGCAATCGGCCTTTGTCTCTTGCAGGTCTTTCTCGATTTGCGGGCGGCGGATAACGAGCCTGGCGAACACAGGAGCATGAGCGCGGAATTGCAGGCCGCCGAGGCGCGCGTGTCACGAATGACCGGACGCACCATGCACTTCGAGGTCGCACACGATGCGGATCTGCCGGAAGAGGAAATCGTCTCGGAGGCTACGGCCGAGCGGCGCGAGAAGGCGGTCTGGCTGGCTTTTGCAGGGCTTCTGGCGGTTGTGATCCTTTTCGGCTTTCACATCGCCGTCCCGTTGTTTCTGGCGGGCTTTTTGCGATTTATCGCAAAATTGCCGTGGCTGCAGGCCATTTCCTATGCGGTCATCGCCTCGCTGGCGATGATGGGCGTGTTCGAATACGTGTTGAAAACGGAATTGCACCGCGGGCTGCTTGTGGAATACTTCGTGGCGTGAACTGATGTTTTGACGCGGCAGGCGTTTCGCTGCGGTGACGACGGAGGGAGAACGAGAATGACTGAAGTCAGAATTTTGACCAGGGTACTGGCATGCAGCGCATTGGCGCTTGCTATCGCTACACCCGCGGCGGCTCAATCGGGTGCGGATTTCTTCAAGGGCAAGACGGTCACCTATATCGTTGCCACCAAGGCTGGGGGCGGTTACGATTTCTACGGTCGTCTCGTTTCTGAATACATGCAGAAATATCTGCCGGGCTCGACCTTCATCGTGAAGAACATGCCCGGGGCGGGACATCTGATCGGCGCAAACGCCATTTACGCTTCGAAGGCGGACGGGCTCACGATCGGCTCCTTCAACACAGGCCTCATCTACAGCCAGATCATCAAACTGCCTGCAATGCGAGCCGATCTGACGAAAATGTCGTGGATCGGCAAGGCTGCGTCCGACCCGCGCGTTTTCGTGATCGCCGCCCATTCGCCGATAAAGACATTCCCCGAACTGCAAAAGCAGTCCGCCGTAGTGAATTTCGCAACTGCGGGCGTCGGCAGCGCGGCCTATGTGGAGACGGTCGTTCTCGCAAAGGCCATGGACCTGCCGATCAAGATATTGTCCGGCTACAATGGTAACGAAGATCAGCTCGCCATGCGGCGCAAGGAAATCGTCGGCAGCATCGGCTCGCGTTCGTCATGGGCGGATTTCGTCAAGAACGGCTATGGCCGCATGATCGCTCAGATTGGCGGCAAGGAAACCGACGTACCGCAACTCGACACGTTCGCGGTAAAACCCGCATCGAAGGCGCTCATAGCCCTTTTCAAATCGCAGGGCGATATCTCGCGTCTGACTGTCGGACCACCGGGAATGCCTGCCGACCGCCTTGCGGCTCTGCGTGACGCCTACAAGAAGGCGATGGAAGACAAGGATGCGCAAGAGAAGGTTGCAAAGCTCGGCCGCCCTCTGGATCCCGAGTATGGCGAAGCCGTGGCCAAGATGGTGAAAGACGCGCTGCAGCAGGACAAGGACACCGTCGAGCTGCTCAAGGCGTCGATGAAGAAATCGAAGAAGAAGTAAGGCCTGAAGGCACAGCTCTTTTGTGGAAAACCGCCGTACGCTCGCGTACGGCGGTTTTTTATTTTCTGTGTTTCGCCGCTGCAGCTCCTGCAACGCGGCCGAATACCGCCGCCGACATCAGCCCCGAGCCGCCCGGATAGTTGAAATAAAATAGCCCGCCAGCCATCTCTCCGGCGGCGTAAAGTCCGGGTATGGCAGCATTGCCGGTGTCCATGACGCGGCAATCGCGATCGACGCGCAACCCACCAAATGTAAAGGTAATGCCGCAAGTAACGGCATAGGCTTCGAACGGCGGCGTCCCGATCGCCAGAGCCCAGTTCGATTTTGGCGGCGCTATTCCTTGCGTACAGCGGCCGTCTTTTTTGCCGGGATCGTAGGGAATATCGTCGCGCACAGCTGCGTTGAATGCTGCGATGGTTTCAAGGCATGCTTGTGCGTCGATTCCGTCAAGCTGCCCAATCAGCGCATCCAGCGTATCGGCTCTGAAACGTGCGGATTGCCTGACGCGATATTCGCCATGCAAGCGGCCAGCACCATGCGCATCGAATATCTGCCAGGCGACTTGCCCTGGCTGGGCGAGGATCGCGCGACCGAGTTTGGCGTAGGTGAGCGAGCGGATATCGGCGCCTTCGTCGAAGAATCGCTTCCCTTCGGCGTTGACGACAATCCCTTCCAGATAATCGTCGCGTTTGAAGATTGTGCCGAATTCAAGTTCGTTAACATCCGGCGCGTTCAGGTCCCAACTTGAGGAATGACAGCCGGACCAGTTGCCAAACGGCATCGCCCCTATATCCAGCGCCATGCGTAAACCGTCGCCGGTATTGAACCTCGAACCGCGCACCTTGGCGAGTTCCCACGACGGCCCGAGGTATCGTGCCCGCATCTCGGCATTGGCTTCGAAACCTCCGCACGCAAGCACAACC
>JBFWRC010000057.1:0-14002 GCA_050249115.1 Beijerinckiaceae bacterium | reverse complement strand
ACCAGCGAGACGGCGCGCGAAAGGATCGGGTTCCACTGCACCAGTGATGCAGCGAAGTTGAGCGACCCGGCCTGCACCAGATATTGCGCCATCTGGAAGGCCGAGTCGTCGTAGTCGTAATCCTGAAAGGAAACCTTCGAGGGCTCGCAAGGCTTCTGTTCCACCGGCGCCGCCGGCGTCAGATGATCTGCGGCCGCCTTCCGGAACCTATCGAGATATTGTCCCAGCATTCGGATCGTTCACACCTTGGAGGGAAGGATTTTCGGTGGTGGTCGTTTCAGGCTGGGGCGTTGGCGCCGGGGTCGGCGGCGCGACGGGAATTTGCTGGGGGGCGGGTTGGACGGGCGTAATATGCGTGAACATATTCGTGCCGCCGCCGCAGGATCGGCAGGCCATCGGGGGACTCCTTGTCTTGTGGCTTGTCTTGGATGCTGGTTACTGGACAGCGCGCTTCCAGCGGGACTTGCGACGATCTTTCCGGTTCGGATTTTGCCGCCGCTCTACCTTCAGGAATGCGATGCGGGGTGGCTCCGGTGGTCGCGGGGTTGCCGGCACCAGAAACGTCGCGAGCGTCAACACAGCGAACATCGTCTTTTCACCATATAGGCGTCGATGAAGATTGCCAGGATGCGGCGCAGCAGATCGTAGTCATCGCCCTCCATCGGTATAACTTCAGCGATGGTCGGTAAATCTGGAGCCACGGAAAGTTCTTTGACGTGAAGATTGTCGCGGCCCATACGGATTGCGGCATCCAGCGTCGCCTCGTCGATGCCCTCGGGCATGTCGATCTTCATAAGATCACCCTGAAGATGATCGTGGCCAGCGCGAAGCCAGCCACGAAGGGGTACAGGATCGAGCGCATGGTGAGGCAGAACGGGCACACCTCGCCGTCGATCATCGCGTGCCGTTGCAGCATCTTGATGTAGCGATCGAGGATGCCGCCATCGGCCATCGCGGCCTCTTTCCAGCGCGTCGGGATCATCCCAGCAGGTCCTTGGAGGCCTTGAAGGAGACCTTGCGGCCCGCCGGGATCTGGACGGCCTCGCCCGTGCGCGGGTTGCGCCCGGTGCGCGCCTTCGTATCCTTGACGGCGAAGGTGCCGAAGCCCCGCAGTTCGACCTTGCCGCCAGAGCGCAGCGCGCCGGCGATGGTATTCAGCGCGCCGTTGACGGCGGTCTCGACGGTTTCGCGCGGGACGCCGGCGAGAGCGGGGTCAGCGGCTACGGCCTTCACGATATCGGATTTTGTTGTCATGTCGTTTTTCCATTGGTTCGCATTTGACCCGGACGGTGGAGCCAGGCTTCTCCCGCGATGCCCAATCCACGTAGAGCTGCATGGCCCGCATGCACTCGTCCCGCGTGATGTTGGGATAGCGTTTCGGTGCGCACTGCATGTCGAGGCAGGCGTAGACGAGGAACACGTAGAGCATGAAGCCTCAGAAGATGATCGAGAGCAGCATCAGCGAGACGAAGGAGCATCCGCCGACTGTGATACCGAACCAGAGCATTTTCGGCGGAACCTTGTTGTTCCCCTTCATGATGATCGAGAGCATCATCAAGCCGCCACCAAGCGCCAGCGTCAGAAAGACGAAGGGCGGATACATCGTGAAGCGCAGGTGCTCCCAGCCGAACACGCGAAGGGCCTGTGAATACACGCCCCGCGTCTGCGCTATGCCAAGGCCGATGAAGAACAGGCCCAGCGCCATGACGTGCCAGCGCTCGTAACCGTCCCAGAATGCGCGGAAACCCATGCCGCCAAAGGCAATAGCCATCGAAATGAAGATCGAGGCCGCGACGATGTTGATATACTCGCCGACTTGCCAAGGTGTGATGAAAAATCCAGCCACGGCGAGCAGCACGTAAGCAGCCACAATGGACCAAAAAATCCCGGACAACCTGCGCTGCTCGTTCATATCACCGCTCATCACTTCGATCCTGTTCGTCGTACCGGCGAAGCAGTTCGTCCAGCATGTTGCGACTTCGCTGCGCGTCAGCTACTGCTTTCTGAGCAATCGCGCATGATCGGTCGCGAATTTGCGCTGATGTGGCGATCGCCTGTTGCGTGCCGCGAGGGTCGCGACCTGAAATGAGTTTCCGAAGGCGCTCGAGGAAGGTCATTTGCGCAAGCCCTCGAGACGGGCGGCGGTTATCTCGGCTGAGTGCTGAACGCTTGCCGAAAGTGTTCTGACCGCCTCGATCCATTCCTTCTCTCGCTCGTGCGTGTCCTTGATAAACTGGGCTAACGCCTTGGCGTTGTCTTTGGTTTCGCATCGCAGCACCCAAAACAGCACACCAACGGCTACGATCAACGCCAGAATGAAGATCCCGGCGATACCGTATTCCAGCAGAGACATGCCGGTCTTTTCAGCGACCTTTATGGCTGGCGCTACGCTTCCCATGTGAAGTCGAACTCCGAAAGCGCCCCGACGCCACGCGCCCGGACGTTGGACACGTCGACAGGGCTGTCGCTGAAGGTGCGCGAGCCGCTTTCCGGGATCGGGAGCCAGGTCGCGCCGGCGTCAGTGGAAACCTCGCAGGCGTTGGCCGTGGCCGTGATCGTCAGCGATGAAACGAGAGCGACCGGCGGCGTCCTGACGGTGATGCCTGTGTATTTGGCACTGCCGGCTTTGCGCGTGCGGGTCACGAGCGCGGCGTCAGGTGTAGCGGCGAGGCTCGCCTTGGGTTCGAAAGCGCGATAGTCCATGCGGATGCTCCGATAGTGTGCCCGATATGAGAAGCCCCGCCAGCCGTAAGACTGACGGGGCCGAGGCTTCCCACCCGGAACGTTGAATAAGGTCCTGCGGGCGGACCCTCCCCGCCTGATCGGCTCCTATAGCCTCACGCTGGAACTGGCGGGCCCGGGACGGCGCGGACAGGTCGACGCTGCAACCCGCGGACTTCCCGAAGCGCGAACGCTGTACCCGCCAGAAAGGGTGGCTCCGCAGGGCAGGAGTTCCCCACGGAGCCGTAGCGCGGACAAAGGAATGAAACTCCGCGCTATTCGATTATTTCACCGTGTCGACGAACGTCAGATTGTTCTTGGCGCAGTAGCGCCGGAAGGCCGCTTCGTGAATCTCGCCCGGCTCCATTTCGATGCTGTGGCCGACCGTGCCCTTGCGCGTTGTCCAGACAAAGCAGCGTGGAAAGACGGCGAACGTGCCGTCCGGCCTCTCCCAGACCTGCCAGCCCGGCAGCGCCTCGCATTCGGGCCTGCGCAGCCATCCCAGCGTGTGCGGTCGTATCAGGCCCTTGGTCAGGGGCTGGCCGCCGCTATTCTGATACGCTGGCCACTTCCGCATCGAGCTCTCCGATGGATTTCGCTAGGTCCCGGGCCATGTGCCACGGCAGCAGGAACGCGGCGCGCGGCATCATGAGGTCATTGGAAAAGCTCTCGAGCAGAGCGACCCGCAGACCGTCCTCGGTGGCCTCGATGTGGTAGGTATTTGCAGCCGTCGCCGGGAGGCCGGCTGACAGGTGCTCGATACGTTGTTTCGCGATCTTCAAATCGTCCATGACGTTACTCCGGTACGATGATGACCACCTTGCCCTTGGCCGCGAGCTCGTTGAATGCTCGGCTGGCCGCGTCGACCTGGTCATCGTGCGGCGCATTCGGGAACAGCGATAGCTCTTCGAGGAAGAGCCTGTTCCATGCACCCGCGACCAGTTTAACGCTTCCCGCCTCAGCCTGACTCGCTAGAGGCGTGGCCCGGGTCTCTTTGTCCCCGGTTTCGGCAGTAGCCCTGACCGAATATCCGGCCAGCGCCCGCACGTAGTCGTTGGCCAGCGTCTTGCCAGCGCTGCCGGGATCCTGTGGGATGGAAATCCGCACATTGGGCCCGTCCATCGCGGCGGTGTTGAGCAGGAGCTTCTTGACCTCCGGCCCTTCGACCCGTTCGCGGACGATATCGAGGACGTAGAACACATTGTCGGGTGTCTTCAGCATGAGAGCGCCGACCGTGTAATCCGAGCGCCGGTCTTTCGAGCCCGCGAAGTCCCATGCCCGGATAAGCTGCCCGCCCGTGGGCGCAGCCCCGACCGTCTCGAACCAGCGCTTCTTGAACAGGCCGCCGGAGCGCGGCGTGGGCCGCTGCTGCATTTGGCCTGCCGTGCCGTACGAGCCGAGGCGCTTTTCCAGCTTGGCGAGCTCGTCGGCGGGAAAGCGCTCGGGGTCGAGCAGTTCGCCGTCTTCGGTGCGCGGATCGACCCAGCCGATGCTCGAATAGGTCTTGTTCGGATGCTCGCTGTCGTAGCGCATCGGCAGGCACAGATGGTCCCAGCCGGTTTCCGATGCCAGGATATGCCCGGTCAGGTCCTGCGAGTGCAGGCGCTGCATCACGACGATAAAGGCGCCGGAGCGCACGTCGTTGAGGCGGGTCGATATAACCTCATCCCACCACATGATGACGGCTTCGCGCTCGACGTCCGATTCCAGAGTTTTCGTATTGTGCGGATCGTCGATGATGATGATATCGCCGCCCTCGCCCGTGATCGTGCCGTTGGTCGAGGTGGTGAAGCGCTGGCCGCCGCGGTCGTTGCCGAAGTTCGTCACGCCATCCAGTGACGGCAGGAATGAAAACCGATGCCCCCAGAGCCGCTGGTACCACGCGCTCTTGAGAATGCGCCGGGACCGGCCGGAATGGCCGCGCGCCAGACGGTCTGCATACGACGTCGTGATGAAGCGGACGCCCGGACCCTTCAGCGTGCCAGGCTCGATGGCCATGCGCCGCTTGCCCTCCGGATCGGATGGATCGAGCGGCGTGCGCTGCGCCCAGACCCATGCCGGGAAGGCGATGGTGACGCGCGAGGACTTCGACTTGCGCGGCGGAATGTTGATGATGAGGCGGCGAATCTGCCCGGCGACGACGGCTTCGAGGTGTTCCGAAATCGCCTCACCGTCCCAATTCGACAGGAACGGCCGCGCCTCGTATTCCTTCCAGCTTCGCGCCGTGAACTGTTCCAGCGAGGTCTCGTGGATCCAGCGCTGGATTTCGTCGTCATCCGTCTGAAGAAGATCGTCCACGCGCCTTCTCCTTTAGAGCCGCAAGCTGCTTGAGTTCCTGACGGGAGAGCTTGGACAGGTCGACTTCCTGCACGACGCGCGCCTCGATGGGCCCGCCGTCCTTGCCGGTAATCTCGGTGCGCTCGACATAGCCGCGCGGCCTGCCGAAGCACCGCAGGAAGAACGCGATCGCCTTGAAGTCGCCCGCCTTGATCGCCCGGAATAGATGGCTCTCGGCAAGGTCGATCACGCTCTCGCGAATCTCGGACCTGAACGCCTCAAGCTCGGCGTCCTGCTCGATCCATTTTGCCAGCGTGGTGCGGTGAACGCCAAGCTGGTTCGCAGCGGCTGCGACAACGCCTGCGGAGTTCTCGAGCGCCTGTTTGATGACGTCGTTGCTGTAATCGCTGCGCTTGTGGGTTGTGTCCGCCACGATCACTCTCCCGCGCGAGAGTCGCGAACGTCGGCAATTTCGGCTTCCGGCGCGCTGCTGGTGCTGTTGGATTTCTCCCCTTCCAGTTGATTGAGGCGTTCGATAGCGAGTTCGGTCATGGTTGCGATGGCGATTGCGGAATTGACGATATTGAGGTCGCGCTTGGTGCGGACGATTGTGTCGAAGAACGCTTGGAAGGTTATGAGGGCCGCGGCATGGTTCTCTATCTTCTTGGAGCGGGATATGCGTTCGAGGGACTCTTCGAAGGCGATCTTGTCGTCTGGGAGGAAGTTGATGGAGACGTTCTGGTAGTCGATGCCCCCGGTGGATATTCCGGCCAGGTTCACCTTGTCGAAGCCGCCCAGCATGTCATCGGTCAGGCCGGAGAACTTCTTGGCGAACAGATCGAGGCCATCATACATTTCCGAGAGGATCCCGGGATCGTCCTTGCCCACGACGGCATTGTGCGAAAGCTGGATGGCCTTCTTGCGCTGGTCATCGAGCGGAGTGACGATCACGACGCAATCGACGATTTCGACGCCTGCTGCGATCGCGGCCTCGGCGCGGTGGTGTCCGGACAGGATTTCCACGGGCGCACCTGGCTCTGGCTGGTAGCAGGTTATGGCGCCGGTCAGGCGGCCGTCCGTGCGCACGTTCTCGACGAGCCGCTCAAACTGGCCCTTGTCCATGAAGCGCGCATTCAGGTTCTGGCGGCGCAGGCTCTTTGGATCAAGCTGCCTTATCTCGGTTTGCAGCTTGCTCCACGGCTGCGCGTCCCCACTTGGTCCACCACCATTTGAAGATGTCATCGGGGGTGTCGGGGATGGCTGCGGCGATGTAGTTAATGATGTATCGCTCGCCGGGGGTGTCCGTTTCTTTCCGGTTGTGGACATTGTAGATGCCTCTGTATTTCATTGAGACCGGATGGTCTGATCGTGCTGTGGTCAGCACATGCCCGATCTTGTCGAGCAATTTCGCGGATATCTGGTCGAGGATGACCTGACAGCACGCCATGCGCGCGACGAGCTTGGACAGCTTCGCCTCCCGGGACGTGGTGACGTCCGAAAGCAGGTAGATCGTGCCGGCCGGAAATGCGGCCTGATACTTCGCCATCGAATAGACCAGCGCGCCAGCGAGCATGTCGTCGATGTAGACGAAGTAATTGAACATGCCGGGCGTGTGGGTGATGGTCTTCTGCAGGTAAATGTCCTTGATGTAATTGGCCGCCCGGTAGTCGCAGGGCACGACGCTCACCTTCGATTTCGCGGTGACGCGGGCCAGGTCGACACGCTTGTAGATCGTCGGCATGGCAGTCTGTTCGACATGGCGCAGCGAGGACCGAGCGGTGCTGGCATAGCAATAGTGTGGCACCTTGCGGCCCTGCACGTATTCCATGACGGGCTTCTGGTCCTTGAATAGCTGGTCCGACAGGACGCAGTACGGCACGCCGCTATCGCGAATGCGCGCGACGATGCTCTCGAGCTGACGTGGATCGTAGAGGTCATAGCTCGGTGCAGGCCATTCGATGTTGGCGTGCATGAATTTGAACTGGGACTCGTAATCTCCTAAAAAAAACGGCGGAAACGCTGCGATTCCGGCGCCGCGCTCTATGGCATGATCGACATGCACACGCCAATCCACCGGCGAATAGTCCGCGATCGGGCAGGCCTTCGCCATCGCCTCGATCCGCTCTTTCGTGCTGTCGATGCGCGCAGGCATCGTGTCGCGAAAGTGCTTCAGGTGCTTGGTCTTGTAGGGGCTGGGTTTGCCCATCGCGTACCGGGATATATCGGATGCGATCAGAACGCCCGCCACGCGCCCGATATAATCGTCCGGGGCGATAAATTCTTCGAGAAACTCCAACGGACCCTTGAACGTGATCGGCATTTCCCGGCCAGCGAGCGCCTGGCCCAGCGCCGTCGAATACAGCGACACGTCGTTCGAGAAGACCTGAAGCTCCGGGTATTTGTCGAGCAAGGCCCGTTCGATACGGAATCCACCGGAACAGCAGACGAAAACCTCGCGCCAGGAGCGGAAATCGCACAGGCGGAAGATTTGCTCGATGCACTTGGCGGGAACGGCCCCGAAAAACATGCGCTTTTCCTGACGTTGTGGGATTTTTCCCTTGGACCTGTGAAGGCTCTATGTTATTGTTAAGTCATAGGGAAACACCCTATTCCAGCCACGGAGACCAACGATGCTTAAGCGCCTTCCGCTCGAACTGATCGCACCCAACCCAGAACAGCCCCGCAAGCTCTTCGACGCCAAGAAGCTCGAGGAACTGGCTCAGTCGATCCAGAGCGCCGGCCTGAAACAGCCGATCACTGTCCGGCCTGCGGGTCAGGGACAATATGAAATCGTGATGGGTGAGAGGAGGTACCGGGCTCACAAGCTCCTGCAGGACCGCGGCCTGCTCGAGGGCGGCACGATCCTCTGCCACGTCCGCAAGATGGATGACGAGCAACGCGACCTTGAAGCCATCATCGAGAACTTGCAGCGGGCCGACGTTACGCCGCTGGAAGAGGCTCGCGCCTACCAGCGGATGATCGAAGGCGGCATGAGCGTCGAAGACCTCGCCCAGAAGATCGGTGTTGCCGCCTTCCGCGTCCGGGAGCGGACCCAGCTTCTGAACCTCGCCCCGGTCCATCTCAAACTGTTCGAGAGCGGCAATCTGGATCGCCAGCAGGCCTTCGAGATTTCCCGCCTCGAAAACGAGGCCGACCAGACCCGGATCGTCCAGATGATCGCGAAAGGCCAACTCACCGGCTGGAAGGCCGTCAGGGCTGCGGTCGAAGCGATTGTCGAGGGCAAGACCCAGCAGGACATATTCGGCGACAGCGCGCCTCGCGTGTCCGACGAAGAAGCCGAAGCGCTCAATGCGATGGAAGCGAAGATCGAGCGGATGGCGACACTGGCAGCAGCCGGATGGAAGGACGGCGAATGCGTCGTTGCCACGAAGGTCTCACCGGACCGGGCTCTGACGATGGCCGACAAGATCAAGCACATGCGGGTTGCGCTGGCCAGGATGGAAAGCCAGTTGCGCGCAGCCACCGCCGAAGTGCAGGTCGTTGCGGCATGATGTGGGATTTTTCCCTTGCCGCGTTGCTTGTTCTGCGCTATACAGAAAAGGGCGGCTCACAAGGCCGCCCTTTGTGTCTGTGGAGCGTCCTTAAGGAGTCGAACCTTATCCTCCGCGCTGGAAACGCGGCGCTCTACCTTTGAGCTATGGACGCTTGAGTACCGTGTATGCAACGAGTTCTTTTCGAAAGCAAGAGGTCGAATGATGAAAATTATGACGGGTAGCTGGTTCACGCCAGCGCCTTCCACTCACATCAAGATCGGCATTTCGCGGGGTGTCCCGCGAGGCCAGTCAGCCGGTTTCCGGCTGTTCAAGAAGCTCGCTCCCGGTGACTGGTTTCGATCCGTCGATGCTCCGGAATACCTGCGGCGCTTCAACGACGAGATTCTGGGGCCGCTGGACCCGGAGCAAACCGCGAAGGAAATCCTCGATCTGGCCGGCGAACGCATCCCGGTCATGTGCTGCTACGAGAGCCCGACGAAGATCGACAGGGGCCAGGACTGGTGCCACCGGCACATGGTCGCAAAATGGTTCGAAGATCGCCTCGGCATCGAAGTCGAGGAACTGGGGTACCGCCGCATGACGCGGTTCGGCGCTCTGGAAAATCAGGGTCTCGTCGTCAGCTACAAGTGAGGGCTAAAGCCTCGAAAAAAGGGCGCTTCGGTGTCCTTTTTTTGTAGGATATTTCCCGCTTTTTATTGACGTAACCCGTCAATATGCTATTGTGTAGTTATAGCAAATCAACTCTACCAGCCACGGAGACCAGCCATGAACGTCCAAATCAAGAAAGTCTCGACGCAGGAAGAAAACGTCTCGCTCCGCACCATCACTTTCGAAGTCTACGTGGACGGCGAGTGGGTTGCTGATTTCGATGATCGTTGCGATGCGGAGGATTTCGTGAACGGCCTCGAAAACGCCTGACCCATCGGCCGGAGCGGTCCGCGTGGCCGCTCTCCCGATGGGCCAGCCGGACGTTATCAAGTCCACCCGGGCCGCTGCGGAATACCCTCTGTTAATCCAGACGCCGCAGCGGGGGCATGGAAGTAGATTACGCCGCCAACCATAGCGGTCCGACCTTCAAATGAGAGGTCCGGCAAGCCCATCAAAAACGACAGCCACGGAGACTAGATCATGGCCTACAAAGTCTCAGAGCCTACCCTGATGCAGAGCCCGTTCGCGCAGCCCTTCAGGATCATCGGGCGCGCGGAGACTCTCGAAGTCGCAAAAGCCTTGATCCCCGGCACGATTGCGACGTGCGCGGAGGACGCTGCTTATCCCGATCACTACGACCTGCTGACCACGGATGGCAGGATTTTCACCATCGAGCCGGAGGTGGACGCCTAGCGCAGCCACCCCAATGCCGTGCCCGTGAACGGCGCGGCATTGTCCCAGACCAGCCAGACGTAATCCGATGACCCGTTCCCGGCCTTCCCGCCACTGGCGAGGAAGGTTCCGGGCGGGCACGAAACGCGCGGCGTGACCATCCAGACCCTGTGCGGCGGATGGTCCTTGTAAAGCCCGTTGGCCCGCCCTGCCCCGGTCATAAACCGCACGTCAACGAAGGCGCAGACCTTCCCCGGCACGAGCGCGACGGCCTTGCGGATGAACGCCTCGGAGCCCTTGCCCCGGAAATACGGCGGGTTCATTACGATGTTGGGCTGCACCGCTTTTTCGTATGCCAGGAAGTCGCCCTCGGCAACGAACCAGTAGCGGCTATCGCGCCGCACGATATCGGTACCGGTGACCGCGTATCCAGCCCCATTGCAGGCTTCCAAAACGTTGCCGCCCCCGCAGCATGGGTCCCAGATGCCGCCGATGAATTTCTCGACCTGAAGAAGCTGTTCCGTCGCCCTGACCGGCTCCACATACCAATCGAGCTCGCCACGTTCCCAGACGTGCGCTTTCTTTTCCCGCGTGTCAGTCACCGGCGGCGTCTCCCGCAACCGGTGTGGAAGCGCCTCTCACGACCGCCGACGCTCAGATGTACGTGGGAATGCCCAGTGCAGCGCGCGTAAGTGCCGACGCCCATGTTGCGAGCCAAAGCAGCACGCATACAGGCTGACCCGCAGCCACGAACGTCGACGGCCCCGGAGCGGCCATTACAGTGGGCGTGGAGGCTCGTCCGGCGTGTCCCAGCCACGCGGGCATGCGACCGAAACCCGGAAACCACCGTCAACCCATAGCGCGCCACGAACGCTCTCAGGGGCGCCGGGGTGCATGAACGTTTGGCCCGGCGCAGGGAATGGATACGCCGGGCCTTCCGGGTCCGAACGGAGGCCAGTGCTCGGTGCCCGGCGAGCGCGAGGCGCGCCCGATCCTGTCTGAAAAATTCCGCCGCGCTTTCCTGCGCGGGTGCGAAACCGACTGTTGCAAGGATAAATCCGATGCAGAGGGCAAGCCGTTTCATGCTTCCTCCCGTTCGATAGCTTCGAGCAATTCGGGCGGCAGCGCGGCCTTGTTCTTTACCAGCAGTGCCAGCGTCCGGGCGATGTGGTGCATGTCGGCGGCGCGCTCGGTGGCGCGAGCCAATTCTGTTTCCGGCCGCCGGCGGGTCTCGACGAGGCCCTTGATGGTGCTTGCGAAGTCCCGTTTTTCCTGCCAGCAGACCTTCGCGGCGTCCGCCTGCGCTTCAAGGTGCATGGCGGAACACCCATTCGGGAGCCTCGAACGTCTCCCAGCCCCAAGCCCCGATCAGGCAAGCCCTCACGGTCGGCGTGCCGTTGTCGTCGAACGTGTCGACAACCGTGCAGGCCTGTCCGCCAGATTTCAGGGTCACGACGTCGCCGCGCTTGAAATCGACTGGCTCGGGCGCTGTTTTCACGATGAAGCGTGTCGGCAGCTTCTGCGGTGCCGCGACCTCGGCGGGCTTTTCGTCCACCTCGGCGAAGTCGGGATCGCCAGGTGGGGTCTGTAGTGGGTTGGGAGCCGGATGGCGCTGCGCAACTGGTTTATCACCCTCTCGCCACGCTCTTGCGTGGCTAATCATGTTCGAGACGGTGTTCTTCGTATAACGGGAGACCTTCGCGATCTGCCCGTGCGTGGCTCCGGCCTCGAATGCGGCCAGCATTTTTGCGGCTTTGGTCCTGCGGTCGCCGCGCTCGGTATCGAGGCCGCGGCAGGCTTCAAGCTCAGGAGACAGTTGCGCAGTCGGATCGGATTTCGGATTTGGTTGCGCAGACGCTTTTGCAACGATCGCAGCCGGTGCGCCGGGTAGGCTCTCGCTTTCCGTTTTCAGCAGGCCACGCCGTTTCGCGGAGTCGATGGTCTGATTGACCTCGCTGGTCTTGAGGCCGAGAACGCGGGCGATCCACGCGACCTCGCGGCCAGCATTGAAATAGTCGATGGCCTTTTGCTGCGTCTGGGTCGGAAACATTGTAATCCCTCTTATTGAGGGAAAAAACCTACTTACCGCGCGAGCGCTTTGCAACCGTTTTCTTGCGGGCCTTCGCCTTCGCTTCCGCCTTGGCGAGCGCTTCCTTGGCGACTTTGTGCCGGTCGAGGAACATCGGACGGACCTGCGTGGGGCTGGCTCCGGATTTGCGATATTCGATCATTATTCCAGTCCTGTAGGATATTTCCCTTGTTTTCTGGGTTCCGTGCTATATAGTCATGGTATAGCGAAATGCTATACAGCCACGGAGACAAACGATGCCACTTTCGGACCTTTTGGCGCAGTTACGCGCCGCAATTTCCAACCTCGGATCGTCGGATATTTCCTTCGCCGAGTCGCTTATTTCCAGCGTTGAACGGCGCGGGATTCCCACCGACAAGCAGCGCTACTGGCTCGAAAAGATGCTGGCGAAGGCCCAGCGCGGCAAGCCGGAAAGCGTTGATCTGGGCGACATGGCCGGGATTATGAAGCTGTTCGGCAATGCCGCGAAGCACCTCAAAAGCCCGGCGGTCGTGATCCAGTTCGGCGGGATCGAGTATCGGTTGAGCATCGCCGGCGAGCGCGCCCGGGTGCCAGGTTCCGTCAACGTCGCCACAAACGACAGCTACGGCGCTTCGACATGGTACGGCCGCATCACCCGCGAAGGCGAGTTCCAGCCCAAGGGCGAGACCCCGGCCTTGCTGGTCGATGGTCTCAAGCGCTTCGCTGCGGAGCCTGCGAAGGTCGCCAGCGAGCATGGCCGCATGTCCGGCAAGTGCTGTTTCTGCAACCGGGCGCTGACCGATCCCCGGTCCACGAATGTCGGTTACGGCAAGGTGTGCGCCGACCGCTGGGGCCTGCCGTGGGGCGGCTCGAAAGTCGACTTGTTCCTTCAGCAGGCGGCGGGCACGCGGGAGAAATTCGATGCCAGCCACCGGGCCTTCAGCGCGCAGTTGGGGTTGCTGGTATGAGCGACCGTCAGACGCAAGAAATGGAGCGCCTGCGGCGCTCCTACACCCCTCAATTCACTGTCACCCGGTACGGCAAGCAGTGGGCCATCTGGGCCGCCGCGAGCCGCTGCATCGTTCTGACCGGCACGCAGGCCGAAATGGAGCGGCGCTGCCGGGAACTCAATCAGGAGGACCGCAAGTGAAAACCAATCAGGAAATGGTCGACGCCGTGCGCGAGGGTATCGACGCCCTTTCGAACTGGCTCATGGACAACGTGCCCGATGGCGAGAATTGGGAGGATGCAGCGCCGGAAATCGACAACACCCGCAACCACCTTCTCGAAATCGAGAAATACCTGCTGGAATGGTTCGGTGTGCGGGCAACCATCATCACAAAGAGCCAGGAAGCCCGCTCGTGACCTTCCGCTATCGAAACTCTTGGTGGTGCAGCGGCTGCAAGGCCATGCACTCCAACAGCCGGTGGATCGAGTCGGAAACCACCGAGTTCGGATCGTGGTGCCTCACCTCGATCAGACGCGCGAAACGTGAAGGCCGGAACGCCCGGCCCTCGCATCCTGAAGTTGACGGAAAACCAACCCTGCCACGGAGACAGAACAATGCCATTTGACCTTGTAGCCCGCGAGAGTGTCGAAGGACTCTTGAAGCACCGCGCGGAAGCTCTTGAACGCTTCCGCGAAATCCACGTCCTGAACAAACAGGCGATCGTAGCCGCAGTGGCGTCGGCGCCGATGGGGCGCTTCGGCCTGCCGCAGCGGTACCGCGGCCATCCGTTTCTCGACCTGCCGAGCAACGAAGACGAGTGGATGACCCTTGTTCGGAAGGAACTGGACAAGGCTTTCTGGCGGTCCGTGATGGAAATGGGCCAGTTTGAGAAGCTGATGGATCACACCGCCCGCGAGAAGTTCCGCAAGGCGATGGAGCAAGACGATCCGCCGGAGCCGACCGTCGAAAACTGCTTTGCGACCCTTGAGAGCCTCGTGGCGGATTCCGGCATGATGTTCCGGCGTGGGGTCGCGGTCGCTTTCTCCAACCTCGATCGACGGTTCAAGACGCATGACGGCTTCAAGATCGGCTCGAAGGTCATCCTGACGAGCCTCATGTCACCCTACGGCACAGGGATCAATCACGGCGGGCGTTCCGTCGAACACCTGC
>JBFWRC010000056.1:0-14140 GCA_050249115.1 Beijerinckiaceae bacterium | reverse complement strand
AAAGCCCGCTCAGGAGAAAGGAGAAAAACCGACCAAGTCAAAGCCAGAAAAACAGGCTGCCTGACAACCCGCAAAACGCGGAAACTGTCAGGTGATTACTGACTCTGTACAGACAGGGCCATTTATCTCAGGACAATATCAACAGGATGGGCAACAGCACGGCAATGATAGCGGCGAAGCAAAGCGTATAAAATAACGTGTTAAAACGCTTTGCTTTCACTTTCGCTTTGTCTTCGTACGGGTTAACCCACGCATTTCTTCGATTAGACATGGCGACATACTCACACAAATACACGAATTAACAAATATCGTAGACTGTGAACAAATAACGTAGCCCACGCTTGGCATCAATAAACTTTCACATATTTGTTAAAACATGTCTTAAGCAGCGTCCTCAAATCTATATCACACAAGCGTCTATTGCCATTGACACGGAACACATCATGAACGATATGTTTGTTCATGGTTTGTTTAGCGATTCCAGCCAATTTCAACGCACCCGGCGATTCGACCGGTGGCTTGCTGACCGGGACACTTCCCGGAAGAGGCGGGGATAGCTGCTTTTGGATGCGGGGCTAGTGAAATGCTGACCAGAAAACAGAGCGAATTGCTGCGGTTCATTCACGAGCGGCTAAAGGAAACTGGCGTGCCGCCGTCCTTCGATGAAATGAAGGACGCGCTCGACCTGCGCTCCAAATCGGGCATCCACAGGCTCATCATGGCCCTCGAAGAGCGCGGCTTCATTCGTCGCCTGCCCAACCGCGCCCGCGCTTTGGAAGTATTGAAATTGCCGGAGGCTTCTACGCCCATGGGAACCGGCCGTGGCAAGTTCGAGCCGTCAGTCATCGACGGCAACCTTGGCAAGGTGCGCACACCTGCCAAACCTGCCGCCGAGCCGGGCAACGACAATGTGGCCATCCCCGTCATGGGGCGCATCGCCGCCGGTACGCCCATTTCCGCCATCCAGACCCAAAGCCACATGATCAACGTGCCGCCCGAATTCCTCTCGGCCGGCGAACACTTCGCGCTGGAAGTGCGTGGCGACTCCATGATCGAGGCGGGCATTTTCGATAACGACGTCGTAATCATCAAGAGACAAACGAGCGCGGATTCCGGCGATATCGTCGTGGCGCTTGTCGACGACGAGGAAGCAACGCTGAAGCGTCTGCGCCGCCGCGGCGCGTCCGTTGCTCTCGAACCGGCGAACCAGGCTTACGAGACACGCATCTTCGGCCCCGACCGTGTGCAAATCCAGGGAAAGCTGGTCAGTCTGATCCGCAGATATTGATTCCGAATTCCGGACGGCAGGAACCCCGGAGCGCTGGCGCTCCGGGGTTTTCGTTTGCGGGCTGTCTTTGTTGGGTCACGTACATTTTGACCCTGGACTTGCCGGTATTCGTGGAGGCAACGGTCGGACCTGCGGCTGCGGCCGCCAGATAACAATTCGAAGACATACAGGCGCAGGCTTGCCGCGGGGCCTTGCCGCGGAGCCTTGGCGTTCGATGCCGTCGACACCGCCGAGGCGCCTGCCCCGGGTTCCTGCGACCCGCTTCATCCGGCAATCAACGCGCCTTCATCCAGCCGTCGCTATTATTGGTATTGTTCGTCGAAACTCCCGAAGTTCGAGGCTTCGATTGTGCTGCGGTCGCGCGCGACCACGGCCTGTCGTATCGCGGCGAACGCGCCGATTGCGCGGCAAGCCTGCCGTCCGCCAGCAAAAAGAAACGGCTCGCGCCATGCGCCTCGAGCCACGTCTTGTCGATGAGTTTTTCCGGCCCCTTGCACAAGGCTTCCGCATACAGTGGCGTCACAAGAATGTCGGCGCGGCTGCAATCTTCGGCGAGCGCTTCGCGTGTCAGCGCCAGCGCCAGCACACGGCCGTCGCGCAGCCGCGCCGTACATCCCTGCGCATCGCAACGACCGGCCCCGGTTAGTGCTGCATCGTCCGGCTTTCTCAAGTCCGCATCGGCGGCCAGCAATTGCGCTGCGCCGAAACGGTTGGCGCGCGCGTTCAGAATATCCAGCGCGCCCTGTCCATTGCGATAGGCAACGAGCCGCCCCTGCCCGGTCACGACAAGATCGGGCGCATTCCCGGTTGCCGCCAGGGCGACGCCGGCAGCGGCGAGCGCGATCCCGGCCCAGCGTATCGCCGATTGCCACAACGTGAGCCAAAGCAAACCCAGCGTCATAAGCAACAATGCGCCGTAACCGAACGCCGGCAACATCAGCGTCGAGCCCTTGAGACTGGCGACCCATTTCGCCACGTCCATCATGAAGGCGACGCCTTGCCCCATCAGCCACCAGACCGGCGCATCAAGCCCGAATGGCGAGGCGACGACGCCGATGACGGCAGCCGGCATCACAATAAATTCCACCAGCGGCAGAACCAGCATGTTTCCCAGCAGCCCATAGGGCGTGATGCGATGGAAATGGTAGAGCGCATAAGGATCGGTTGCGAACGAGGCGACGAGCGTCGTCAGCGCCATCGCAAACAGAACCAGCATCACGCGGTTGATCGGGCTGGCGCGCATGTCCAACGCCGGATCGGGCCTTTCCTTCCTGACTCCCCAGAAAGCGCCGTCATCCCGCGTACCCGCGCGACGTTCGAAAGCAGCGATCATCGCCGCGACCGCTGCAAACGACATCTGGAAAGACGGCCCCAGCAGCGCATTGGGATCGAGCGCCATGACGATGAGCGCGGCAATCGCAAGGTTGCGCATCGACAATACCGCCCTGCCGGCCACGATCGCGCCCAGCATCACCAGCGTCATGATCAGCGCACGCTGCGTCGCCACTTCTGCACCACTGAACAGGCAATAGGCGACTGCCCCCGCCATGGCGAAAACTGCCGACCAGACCTTGATCGGTCGCGAGAGCGCCAGATCCGGAAACAATGCGAAGGCCGCCCGCATGGCCCAGAGGAACAGCCCTGCCGCAAGCACCATGTGCAGGCCGGATATCGACACGATGTGATAGATCCCGGCTGCCCGCAGTTGCTCGTTCGCGCTTTCGGGAATTGTGCCCCTTTTGCCGGTTACCAATGCCGCCGCTACGGCCCCGTCAGCCCCCCCGATGACGCTGGCAATGCGCTCCGTCAACCTATTGCGGGCGCGGTCGATCCAGGCGTTAATGCGCGCATCCAGCTCAACTGCCTGCCCCGCAACAGCTTGTGGACGCGAAACCAGGTTCCCGACACCGCCTATCCCGGCGAAATAGGCGTCGCGGGCGAAATTGTAGCCTCCCGGTTCCGATTGCACCGGCGGCGGCAGCAGACGCAATGTCGCCTCGATTGTCGCGCCGGCGGAAAAATCCGGACGCCACCGCATGGTTACGCGGACACGCTCGGGCAGACCCGCGGCCTCAAGGCCCGCAATGGAATGCGGACGCAACAGCAATCGCGCGCCGTTGGTGCGGAAGTCGATCGCCTCGACATAGGCTGTCGTCGCGGCGATCGTCATCCGCTGGATAACCGGCGCATTCGAACGCTGAGTCTTCAGGCTACCGGCCGAAAATCCGGCAAATAGGAAAGAAAGAGCCAGAAACGCCCGAAAAGCCGTCTGGGCTTCGTTTTGCCGGAAGCGCAGAGCCGCGGCGAAAGACAGGCTGGCCCCCGCGAGCGGGGCCCAAAGCGCCGGTTCGGCTTCCGCCGCGAAATACAAAAGCACGCCGGCGCCAAAGAATACCGGAAGCCAGAGAAACAGCCGCCGCTGATCGGCTTCTTCGCGCGCACATGCGGCCGCCCAGCCGAGAATAGCGCGCCGGCCATCAGCCAGCACGCCTGCGATGCCACGCCCGGCATGCACCCGTCCAGCGCCTGCGAATACACCCGCAAGCGCGCCGGCGCGGGGCTTTGGTCCCCAGCCCTGTCGCATTGACGGCTTTCAGCCTGTTGCACAAGAGCCCGCATCCGGAACCTAAAAAGTTCCGCGCGCCGGTTCACGGACGCCGGCCCATCATGTTACAGGGCCATCGTACGGAATGCGGCGCACGACCGGAAGGCCTGAACGGCAAAATTGTCACGGTAATTGTCCAGTACCCGCTGGGGACGAACGTGGACCTCCCGGGTGGTGCGCGGACACGCCGGAAGTTGCTACTATTTTGACGCCCGCAGCACGGGCCGAACGGGATGATGCGACAGGACATGACGGAACAGGCTTCGAAACAGGTGATTACGCGCTTCGCGCCGTCTCCCACGGGATTTCTTCACATCGGCGGCGCCCGCACCGCCCTGTTCAACTGGCTATACGCCAAACGTCATGGCGGCAAAATGCTGCTTCGGATCGAAGATACCGATCGCGAGCGCTCCACCCAGGCAGCAATCGACGCCATCATCGACGGCATGCGCTGGCTCGGCATCGAATGGGAAGGCGAAACGATTTTCCAGTTCGCCAGAGCAGCACACCATCGCGACTTGGCCCTCTCCCTGCTCGACAAGGGGCTGGCCTACAAGTGCTTTGCAACGCCGGAAGAGCTGACAGCCATGCGCGAGCAGGCGCGCGCAGAAAAGCGCCCCCCGCGCTACGATGGCCGCTGGCGCGACCGCAGCGCAGCGGACGTCGCCGAGATGGAAGCCGCCGGCCGCAAAGCTGTGATCCGCCTCAAGGCTCCCCAGGAAGGCGACACCGTCATCGATGACCAGGTGCAGGGCCGCGTTGTTTTTCCGAACAAGGATCTCGACGACCTGATCCTGCTTCGGTCCGACGGCACGCCAACATACATGCTGGCTGTCGTCGTCGACGATCACGACATGGGCGTCACCCATATCGTGCGCGGCGACGATCACCTCACGAACGCCGCACGCCAGACGCAGATTTATGCGGCGTTTGGATGGGATGTGCCGGTAATGGCGCATATCCCGCTCATTCATGGACCTGACGGCGCGAAATTGTCCAAACGGCACGGCGCGCTCGGCGTCGAGGCCTATCGCGCGATGGGCTACCTTCCAGCTGCGTTGCGGAATTACCTTGTGCGCCTGGGCTGGAGCCACGGCGATCAGGAATTTTTCACAACCGAAGAAATGATCGCTGCTTTCGACCTGCCGCAGATCGGCCGCTCGCCCTCGCGTTTCGATTTCGCCAAGCTCGAAAACATGAACGGGCACTATATGCGCGCTACCGGCGACGACGAACTGATGCAGTCGCTGGTAGATACCCTGCCCTATCTTCAGGGCGGCCCGGGAGTCGCAGCACAGCTCGACGAGCGCCGCATGGTGCAATTGCGCTCGGCAATTCCCGGCCTGAAGGAAAGGTCGAAGACCTTGCAGGAGTTGCTCGACGGGGCCGCGTTTCTGTTTGCCGACAGACCGCTGGCCATGTCCGACAAGGCAGCTGCCGTTCTGGAAAATGGCGGTGGCGCACATTTGCGCGCGCTCTTGCCGAAACTGGAAGCGTTGTCGGACTGGACCGCCACCAGCACCGAAGACGCAGTGCGCGCCTATGTCGAAGAATGCGGCGCAAAGCTCGGGCAGGTAGCCCAGCCCCTGCGCGCCGCCTTGACCGGACAGCTTACCTCACCCGGGATTTTCGACGTGCTCGCGGTTCTGGGCCGAGACGAATGCCTCGGCCGCCTGCGCGATTGCACACCTTGAACCAGGCATCCGCTGCGCTGCCGTTTTTGCAGGCGGGAAACTCACATTTCGTTTTCGCTATACATCAACCCGATGACGATTAACTGCGACATTTCAGGTATTTGTCGCAGCATGATTAATTGGACAGCAGTGTCTTTTCGACCAATCGCGGGCTTGATGCGAAGCCGCCAATCGGCTAGCTAGCGTCAACCATCAAATTCGACATCGAAATTCAGGCTGGCGCTGCTTCGGTCGGCGCAAAAGTTGAAGGCTGGCGACATGAGTGAAAACAAAGCAAACATCTCCATTGCGGGCAAGACGGTTGAGATGCCGATTCTCGACGGCACGATCGGACCGTCAGTTGTCGATATCGGCAAACTCTACGGCCAGACAGGCGCTTTCACTTACGACCCCGGCTTTTTGTCGACCGCCAGTTGCGAATCCAAGATCACGTATATCGACGGAGACGAAGGCGTCCTGCTGCATCGCGGCTATCCGATCGAACAATTGGCCGAACACGGCGACTTTCTGGAAACCTGCTATCTGCTGCTATATGGCGAGCTGCCGACGGCGGCGCAGAAGGCTGACTTCGATTATCGCGTCACGCGCCACACCATGATCCACGAACAGATGGCGCAGTTCTATCGCGGCTTCCGCCGCGATGCGCATCCGATGGCGGTTGTTGTAGGTTGCGTCGGCGCCCTGTCGGCCTTTTACCACGACTCGACGGATATCAACGATCCGCACCAGCGCATGGTCGCCTCCATGCGCCTGATCGCAAAAATGCCGACGATTGCCGCGATGGCCTACAAGTACAACGTCGGCCAGCCGTTTGTGTATCCGAAGAACGACCTCGATTATGCTTCGAATTTCCTGCGCATGTGCTTTGCCGTGCCGTGCGAAGACTACAAGATCAATCCGATCCTTGCCCGGGCGCTGGATCGCATCTTCATTCTGCATGCCGACCACGAGCAGAATGCCTCGACCTCGACCGTGCGCCTGGCCGGCTCGACCGGTGCAAATCCCTTTGCCTGTATCGCTGCCGGCGTTGCCGCGCTGTGGGGACCCGCCCACGGCGGCGCCAACGAAATCTGCCTGCGCATGCTCGAAGAGATCGGCACCGTAGACCGGATCCCCGAGTTTATCGCGCGCGCCAAGGACAAGAACGATCCGTTCCGCCTGATGGGCTTCGGACATCGCGTGTACAAGAACTACGATCCGCGCGCGAAGATCATGCAGAAGACCTGTCATGAAGTTCTCGCCGAGCTCGGCGTAAAAGACGACCCGACGCTGGACGTCGCGATGGAACTCGAGCGCATCGCGCTGCACGATGAGTATTTCATCGAGCGCAAACTTTATCCCAACGTCGATTTCTATTCCGGCATTACCCTGCGTGCGATGGGCTTCCCGCTGACGATGTTCACCGTCCTGTTCGCCGTGGCCCGCACGGTCGGCTGGATTTCGCAGTGGAAGGAAATGATCGAGGATCCGAACCAGAAGATCGGCCGTCCGCGCCAGCTTTACACCGGTTCGGAGCGCCGCGACTACACGCCGATCGGCAAGCGCTCGTAGGCGCATCTAAACCCCGGAAGAATCGAAAAGGGCCGTCCTAGCGGCCCTTTTTGTTTGCAGACGGGTTACGGCGTACCACCAAGCCGCAAAAGAAGACCGCAAAAAAGGCCGAGCTGACGCACGGCCCTTTCGAAACATCTTTCGGTAAGACTACCGACCGCGGGCCCTGCGGCGAAGGTATTTCTTCAATTCGACATGCGCCATGTCGCGGTCGAAATCGCTGGAGGCGACAATGGCCTGCTGGTGCAGCCGCGGCACCCAAGCCAGCTTCTGACGCGCGCCGGCCAATTCCCGCGCCAGCGTCAGATACATGAGGCCCTTCGCCCGCTGACGCGCCACACCGCTGTCGCCGGCGAACAGAAGATTGCCCAGCACGGCCAGCGCTTCCACATGGTTTTTCTCCGCTGCATAGCGCAACCAGGGCAGCGCCTGTCGCGGATTGCGCTCGGTCCCCGCGCCGTCCAGATACATCCGCGCCAGATTGTACTGGGCGTCCGCATTGCCGAACACAGTCGCGGCATAGTGAAACAGATGCAAGGCGCGCTGCACGTTCTTGTGTACGCGCGAGCGGGGAATGCCCGTCAGATTGTAAACGCCGACCGCTACGAACGCGCTGGCCACGACGGAGCGTTCGCGTGGGTCGAGCTGGTCTTCCTTGTAATCCCGCACGATGCGAGCGAAATAGCTGTAGGCCTCTGCATCGTTCTTTTGCACGCCTTCGCCATCGGCATACATGCGGCCGAGCTTCCATTGCGCCAGCGGCTCACCGCCCTCTGCGGCGTATTTCAGCGCAGCCAGCGAGTTGGCGACATCGCCTTTCTGATACGTTTCCATGCCGCGCTGAAGCGCCATGCGCGGGTTCTTGAACAGCTCAAGCGGCGCCATCGACGCGGCGCGCGAATTAGGCGTCCCGTCGAGCGCAAAAGCGGGCCCTGCCGCAGCCATGAAGCACGCTGCAACCACGCCCGGAACGATGTACGTTTTACTAAACGTCCGCATAGACCTGTGTCTCTCCAGCAGCCCCTGGATGCGTAATCGCGCCATCGCGCGCGCAACCTACAGTCTGCGCATATTTCCAAATTGCTCCGGAGCCAAACTCGTTGGCCCTCGGTTTCCATTCCTTGCGCCGCGCATCCAGTTCCTCGTCGCTGAGCTCGACGCTCAAAATTCCGTCGATCGCATCCAGCACGATCATGTCGCCGTCCTTGAGCAGACCGATCGGACCGCCAACGGCTGCTTCCGGCCCGACATGCCCGACACAGAAGCCACGCGTTGCGCCCGAAAACCGGCCATCGGTAATGAGCGCCACTTTCGAACCCATGCCCTGCCCGTACAGCGCCGCCGTCGTGGCCAGCATTTCCCGCATTCCAGGTCCACCCTTCGGCCCTTCGTAGCGGATGACCAAGACATCGCCTTCCTTGTACTGGCGCTTCGAGACGGCTTCGAAAGCCTTCTCCTCGGTGTCAAACACCCGCGCTGGTCCGCGAAAACGTTGCGCTTCAAGCGGCATGCCCGCCACCTTCACAATTGCGCCTTCAGGCGCAAGATTACCCTTCAATCCGACGACACCGCCGGTCGGCGTAATCGGCTGATTGGCTGGATAGACGACATCCTGATCGTCATTCCATTTAACTTTACTCATGTTTTCGGCAATTGTACGGCCTGTCACCGTCATACAATCGCCATGAAGAAACCCGTGATCGAGAAGGGTTTTCATCATCAGCGGGATGCCGCCAACTTCAAACATGTCTTTGGCGACGTACTTTCCGCCCGGCTTGAGATCGGCAATATAAGGCGTGCGGTGGAAAATCTCCGCCACATCGAACAGGCTGAACTCGATCCCGCATTCGTGCGCAATCGCCGGCAGATGCAAAGCCGCATTCGTCGAACCGCCCGAGGCCGCCACGACTGTCGCGGCATTTTCCAGCGCCTTTCGGGTGACGATGTCGCGCGGGCGAATATTGCGGGCGATCAGTTCCATCACCATTTCGCCGGCGGTCATGCAGAACCGGTCGCGGATCTCGTAAGGGGCCGGAGCGCCTGCCGAATACGGCAGCGCCAGGCCGATAGCCTCCGATACCGTCGCCATCGTATTGGCGGTGAACTGCGCGCCGCATGCTCCGGCGGACGGACATGCGACTGTTTCCAGTTCGTCCAGATCCTCGTCCGTCATCTCGCCGACAGAATGCTTTCCGACCGCCTCGAAAAGGTCCTGAACCGTCACCGGCTGGCCGCGGAACGTGCCGGGCAGAATCGAACCGCCATAGATGAAAACGGACGGCACGTTCAGGCGCACCATCGCCATCATCATGCCAGGCAGCGACTTGTCGCAGCCGGCAAGACCGACCAGCGCATCGTAGCAGTGGCCACGCATCGTCAGTTCCACGGAATCCGCGATGACTTCCCGGGACACGAGCGAGGCCTTCATGCCCTGGTGGCCCATGGCGATGCCGTCGGTGACCGTAATCGTGCAGAATTCCCGCGGTGTACCGCCGGCGGCCGCGACGCCTTTCTTGACGGCCTGAGCTTGACGCATCAGCGCGATATTGCACGGCGCCGCCTCGTTCCAGGCCGAGGCCACACCCACCAGCGGCTGATGAATTTGTTCGCGGGTCAGACCCATCGCATAGAGGTAAGACCTGTGTGGCGCCCGCGCTGCGCCTTCCGTGACGTGCCTGCTCGGCAATTTCGCCTTGTCGAAAACTTTGGCGTCCATAGAACCTTTTTTCCCGCGAAACGCGCAGCCAACCCGTCAGGATCGCACGCCCGGCCCCATGGACCGTTGTTATGGCCCATGCGGGCCAGCTTCACTTACATTCGCCCGCAACAGGCAAACAAACTCTGCCAGACCTGAATGCTCAAATCGCCTGTCTGTCAGCTTGCAACCGTTTCCGTGCTGCCGGGCAGAAGCGTTCGAGTCGAACCTGATCTGAGAAGAGCATACCTGACATCAGGTAAGCGCGGAGTTTATGGCACAATAGCGGCGCATCAGGCGGCCAAAATCAAGCGCTTCGAAGAGTTTTCGCGACTGTTGCACGCGGGCAACAAATTAACCATTGCCACTTGTCCTTGCGCCCGGCGGCCGCCGGAAGGCCAAGGCATGGGACAAATATCGCCCTTGCGAAATTCTTAGCCTCTGCTACATTTCTTGGTACAGGTTCAGGAAACCGGGGCGCAGGCAACATGGATTTTTCGTCAGAGGCCGTATTGATTGCCCTCGCAATTGCCTTTGGGGCCGGGTTGGCGACTGTTCTCGGCAGCCTGATGGTCATTTTTGCCCGCGAAACGAACACTCGGCTGCTCTCGTTCGGTCTGGCATTTTCCGCAGGGGCGATGGTTTACGTGTCGTTGGTGGAGATTTTCGTCAAGGCGAATGACTCGTTCGAAAAAGCCGCCGGGGCCAAGGCGGGTTATGCCTGGGCCACGCTTTTCTTCTTTGCGGGCGTCGCGCTTCTGGTTGCGCTGGATCGCCTTGTCCCAAATCCCCATCCGGGAATGGCCGAGGCCGACGTCCGCGACCGGGCACAGGTCATAGCCGAAGGCGGGCCGCTCACCCCCGTCGAATTTCACCCCCACCTCGAAACCCCGGCCCGGCCCGGGCAGACGGAAGTGGCCGTGCCGGCCCATACCGACCGGAGGCTGGTTGCGCGCGTCGGTCTGCTGGCTGCTCTCGCAATTACCGCCCACAATCTCCCCGAAGGTCTGGCGACTTTCTTCGCCACGCTGGACAATCCGGTTGTCGGCGCCCCGCTGGCGCTCGCAATCGCCATCCACAACATCCCCGAAGGTGTCTCGATCGCCATACCGGTCTATTACGCAACCGGTTCGAAATCCAAGGCCGTCTGGGCGACGGTTGTATCGGGTCTCGCCGAACCGGTCGGCGCCATCGCCGGATACGCCCTGCTGGCGCAATTCCTGACGCCATTCGTCTTTGGCGCGGTATTCGCCGTCATCGCCGGTGCAATGGTGTTTCTGGCTCTCGACGAATTGCTCCCGGCCGCCCGCAACTATGCCAGGGGCCACGAGACGGTATATGGCATCGTCGTCGGCATGGCCGCGATGGCGCTGAGCCTTGTTCTGTTCAAATAAGCGCCTCACGGATCGGCGCAATTCCTGCCTGCATCGCCGCAATGAACCGGGAACAGGCGCAACAACTCCCGCAGTGCCCGGCTGTAGCTATCGCCTGCCCTGATCCAGCATTCTGACGTCGATCAAGGCCGCCAGCCCCGCTCCGGCAAAATAGGCGGGCAAGTTCCACAACGAGAATACCGCACCTATTGTCAGCCTGCCCGCAAGCGTGCCGCGAAAAGCGTTCAACCAGGCGACGTCCGCAAGTCGCGAGAATTCGACGCCCAGAGCAGTGACGCAAGCCATTGCGAGAATCACGCGCCAGCCGCTGCGGGGAAGCAGAGAAGCCAGAAGAAAATAAACGAGGCTGGCCCAAAGCACCGACCCGCCATATTTCCATGCGAACCAGGGCAAGCCCGGAATCGCGAAGCGCCAGGTCAGTCCGGCTGCAACCGTTAGCGCCGCACATGCGGCCAGCAACGTCCGCCTTCTATGCGAATTCATCGCCATGGGCGGTCAAGCGAACAGCGCAAACGCGCCGGTCAGCGCGGCTGTGACAAGATAGACTAGGAAAAACGTACGGAACTGGCCGGGCTGCGCATCCCTTGAAATAAAGACGAGTTGACCGAGTATCTTCCGCGTCACGAGACTGCTGAGCGAAAGATAGAGCGCATAGACGCTGATTGCGCCCGCGAGCAGTTTCGGCTTGCCGGTTGTCGCATCGGGATCGAAGATGGCAACCAGAACGACTGCTGCAATCAGTACGAAGGTCACTATCGTGTTGACCGTTTGCACGGTCCCGGACTTGCTCCAAGCGGTCATCGTTCCCCTCGCAGCGTCTGCGGCCGGAGCGTTTATCCGAGCCGCTCCAGCGCCAGCTTCATCTTCGCGATTCGCGACTGGATGTCCTCGCGCCGTTCGCGGTTTTCTTCCACCACTTCCTCCGGCGCGCGCGCGACAAAGTTTTCGTTATTCAGCTTCGCGTCGATCTTTTTGACCTCGCCCTCTTCCCTGCCGATTTCTTTCGCCAACCGGTCCTTTTCGGCGGAAATATCGACGACGCCGGCGAGCGGCAACGCCGCGACCGTTCCGCGCACGATCATCTGCGCCGATTCCGCCGGCGGCTCGGCGGAAAAGGAAATGTCCGACAGCCGCGCGAGCCGGGCAATCATGTCGCGCCACTTCTGCGTCCAGCCACGCGCTTCTTCGCTCGCATTCACCAGCACCAGCGGCATCTGCGCGCCGGCCGGGACGCGCATTTCGGCGCGCACCGAGCGGATATCCGAAACAAGGTCGACAACGAACCCGACTTCCGCCTCTGCCGCAGCCGCTTCCAGCCCCTCGAATGACGGCCATTGCGCCAGCGCCAGCACGCTTTCACGGGCAGGACCTTCGCTCCCCTTGATCGCCCAGAGCTCTTCCGTGATGAAAGGCATGAACGGATGCAGCAGCTTGCAGATTTCGTCGATGACAAATGCCGTCGCCGCCCGCACCTCCGTTTTCGCCGGCCCGTCCGGGCCCTGCAGCACGGGCTTTGTCAGCTCCACATACCAGTCGCAGAAAACGTTCCAGACGAAGCGGTACACCGCATTGGCGGCGTCGTTGAAACGGTAGGCCTCGATAGCCGCCGAAGTTTCGGACGCAGCGCGCGCCAGCTCGCCAACAATCCACACGTTGAGCGTCTCGTTCAATGCGTGCGGATCGAATCCCGCCACGCGGACGCAACCGTTCATTTCTGCAAAGCGCGAAGCATTCCAGAACTTCGTTGCAAAACTGCGGTAGCCTTCGACCCGGCTCGTAGCCAGCTTGATATCGCGTCCCTGCGCCGCCATTGCGGCGAGCGTGAAACGCAGCGCATCGGCGCCATAGGCATCGATCAGCTCCAGCGGGTCGATGACATTGCCCTTCGACTTCGACATCTTCGCGCCCTTCTCGTCGCGAACGAGCGCATGGATGTAGATGTCGTGGAACGGCACGTCCTTCATGAAATACAGGCCCATCATCATCATCCGCGCGACCCAGAAGAAAATGATGTCGAAGCCCGTGACGAGCACGCTCGTCGGATAGAAGCGCTTCAGCGCCGGATCGCTTTCGTCCGGCCAGCCGAGCGTCGAAAATGGCCACAACGCCGAGGAGAACCAGGTGTCCAAAACATCTTCGTCGCGCGTCAGGCTGACCCGCGTTCCATAATGGCTTTCCGCTGCGCCAAGAGCGAGATTTTCGGTCTCGGCGACGAACACCTCGCCGTCCGGCCCGTACCACGCCGGGATCTGGTGTCCCCACCAGAGCTGACGCGAAATGCACCAGGGCTGGATATTTTCGAGCCAGTCGAAATAGGTCTTTTCCCAATTCTTCGGCACGAATTTCGTACGCCCGTCGCGCACTGCAGCCAGCGCTTCTTTCGCCAGTTCGCCCGCATTCACATACCACTGATCCGTGAGATAGGGCTCCACGACGACGCCCGAACGATCTCCGTGCGGCACGGTGTGCGGATGGATTTCGATTTTCTCGAGGAAACCCAACGCATGCATCGCCTCGACAACAGCCTTGCGCGCGGCAAAGCGCTCCATGCCGCGAAACGCTTCGGGCACATCGTTGTTCAGGCAGGCGTGCTCGTCGAAAATGTTGACCGGATCGATCAGCTTGTCCGCGTGCCGCCTGCCGACTTCGAAGTCGTTGAAGTCGTGCGCCGGCGTGATTTTTACTGCGCCGGTGCCCTTTTCGGGGTCGGCGTAGTCGTCCCCCACGATGGGGATATTACGCCCCACCAGCGGCAGCGTCAGCAATCGGCCAATCCACGGGGCGTATTTCGGATGCTCCGGAGAAACGGCTACCGCCGTGTCGCCGAGCATGGTTTCCGGCCGCGTCGTCGCGACCACGAGAAATGTCTCGGGATTGCCCGCATCGAAGGTCACGCCATCCAGCGGATAGCGG
>JBFWRC010000055.1:0-17828 GCA_050249115.1 Beijerinckiaceae bacterium | reverse complement strand
CGCGGGGGCGAAGAGATCGCCATCGTACATGTCCGCATAGGTCTGCTCCGGGCGCGGCGGTTTCGGCTTACCGATCTGATGACCTCGGGCCAGCTCTTCGCCGACATCGGACAAAGCGGCCTCGATCCCAGGCACGACCGCTTCATGCTATGCGGTTCGCCGCAGTTGCTGGCCGACCTCAAAACGATCTTCACGGAGCAGGGCCTCCGAGAGGGCAATCACGGGGAGCCTGGCGACTACGTGATCGAAAAAGCCTTTGTCGAGAAGTAGCTCCCCATGATCCGGCATATCGTGTTCTTCAGCGCCAAGACTCCGGACGCGATCGAGGAGATCCGCCGGGGTCTGTCGATCCTGACGGGCATACCGCATGCGCTGAAGCTTGAAATCGCTGAGAATCGCAAGTCGGATCCAATCAGCTCCGAAGTCGACATCGTCGTCTATGGCGAGTTCGCAGATCACGCGGCGCTGGCGGCGTACAAGGCTCATGAGCTCTATGCCGAAGCCATCAGGCACGTCCGGCCGTTGCGCGAGCTGAGACTTGCCGCGGATTACGCGGTGTCTGAGGCGACAACCGAACCGGTGATCACGACCCAGCCGTCGACCACCGGCGCTTCCTCGACATAGTTGGCGCTCCGCGCTCGGGCCATTGTCGGTGCCGGCCGAACGGCTGGCGTTTATCCGGCCGGTTTGGACGCGGCGGCAAAAACATGTTCCGCCCCGGGAAACCGGCGCGCGCGGACGTCCTCCGCATAGGCCGACATGGCGGCGTCCGTGGCGGTGGCCAGTTCGGCGTATCGCTTGACGAATTTCGGGCGAAAATCTCCGAACAGGCCGAGCATGTCATCCACGACGAGAACCTGACCGTCGCATGCGGGTGACGCGCCGATGCCGATCGTCGGAATATCGATGACCCCGGTAATCATGCGGGCCAGTTCTTCGGGGATTTTCTCCAGGACGACCGAAAAAGCTCCCGCTTTCGCGACCGCCATGGCATCGCCGTGGATGCGTTCGGCGTCGTCACCGCGGCCTTGGACACGATATCCGCCAAGCGTGTTCACCGCCTGAGGAGTCAGGCCGATATGAGCCATCACGGGCACTCCGCGGGTTGTCAAGAACCGGATGGTCTCTGCCATCCCGGCACCGCCTTCGAGCTTCACCGCGGAACAGCCCGTTTCCGCCATCAGGCGCGCCGCATTCTCGAAGGCTTGTGCCGGTCCCTGCTCATAGGATCCAAAGGGCATGTCGACGACCATCTGCGCCCGATCCAGGCCGCGCCGAACCGCTTTTCCATGCAGGACCATCATTTCCATGGTCACGCCGAGCGTCGACGGCAAGCCGTGCAGAACCATGCCGACGCTGTCTCCGACCAGCACAATGTCGCAGTGAGCATCGGCGAGCCGCGCCATCGGCGTCGTATAGGCAGTCAGGCAGACCAGCGGGGTCCCATTCTTGCGGGCCAGCACGTCCAGCGGGGTAACGGCGCTCTTCGCAGTCGTTGCACTCATGGCATCTCTCCCTGTTCGATATCAGACATGCAAGGTCGCACGGCGCGAAGCCCGCACTCAGCGAGGAAGGCTGCCTTCAGCAGGCACTCGTCGTATTCGCTGCGGGCTTCAGAATCGAAGACCAGCCCGGAGCCCACATTGAATGTCGCCTGCCCGGAGGGGCTGAGCGTCAGCGTCCGGATCGCGACATTGAAGCGCGCTTCTCCATTGGGATTGAGCATGCCGATGCTGCCGCAATAGACACCGCGCGGGCGCGCTTCGAGCTCACGGATCACTTCCATGGCTCTGATCTTGGGCGCACCGGTGATCGATCCGCAGGGAAACAGGGCCTGAAGCAGATCGGGAAGCTGTAGACCGGGCCGCAGTTGCGCCTCAACGCCCGAGGTCATCTGGAACAGCGTCGGGTAGGTCTCGACGCTGAAGAGATCCGTCACGCGCACCGATCCTATTTCGGAGACGCGGCCGAGATCGTTCCGCAGCAGATCGACGATCATCAGGTTTTCTGCGCGGTTCTTTTCGCTGGTGACCAGGCTTACCGCGAAGTGGTGATCATCCTCGGGAGACATGCCCCGTGGCGCTGTTCCCTTCATCGGGCGCGTGCGGATGAGCGAACCTTCTCGCTCGAAGAAGAGCTCCGGAGATAGCGACAGAATGGTCTCGGAACCGAGAGAGACCACGCCGCCATAGGGAGCTGGCTGGCGAGAGCGCAGTGCGGCGAAGAGCGCTATGGGATCGCCTGACCATGCCCCGATCAGCGGGAAAGTCAGATTGACCTGATAGACGTCGCCAGCCCGAATATAGTCGATCACCTGCCTGAAGCGAGCGGCATAGGCATCGAACGTCCAGAGTGGAGAGAAGCTGCTTATGCCGGCGGAACCGCGAACCTCCGCCCAATCAAAGCGTCGAGGTTCGTCGAAGACACCAAATTGAAGCAGGGGCCCGCTCAATGCCGGAGCAAGGGGCGCAAGCCGTGGCTCGAACATGTAGCCCAGCTCATAGGCGGCATAGCCCGCCAGGAAGTATCCTGCGCTCTGAGCCTCAAGCATGGCGGCCAAAGTTGCTGGCACGGCGTCATAGGAATGTGCCTCGAGGACCTGATGACAGCGGGCGAAGCACAGCGTTTCACCCCCATGACGGTCTTCCAACAACACGAAGGGATGAGAGGGCCAGCGGTCAGAAGCAGCGGCTCCGTCAAGCGCACGCTCCTCGCACGGCAGCTCGGTCGACATCGAAGCCGATCAGCTTCTGGAGACCATGGCAGGAATGGCCAGTGCCGTTTCCGCCTCGTCCAGGATGGAGAAACTGTACCGCCCCTGCCCGTCCCGCTCGACCGCATAGCTCAGCCGGTCGCGGATATGGTTGTCCTGGTCGAAGGTCAGGATGCGCGGCTTCAGCGACGTGAGCTGCCGTTCCTCGACATAGACTGAGTTGCAGATGATGATCTGGTCTCCGGCCTGGCAAGTACGGGCCGCGGCGCCGTTCAGGATGCAGCATCGCGAGCCGCGCTCGCCGAGAATGACATAGGTCGAGATGCGCGCTCCCGAGTTCTTGTTCCAGATCTCGACGAACTCCATCGGCAGGATTCCGGCCGCCTCGCAGTGATCCGGATCCAGCGTGATCGAGCCGTGATAGTTGAGATTGGCCTCGGTGACATGGATGCCGTGCAGCTTACCGGCGACGATCTTGCGCATCGGTCTCGTTCTTCCTGCTTGAGTGGAGCAACTCCAAGACTGCAGCGGAGCCGCAATCAGAGAGACTGATAATCCAGGCCGATATCGAGGATCGGCGCGCTATGGGTCAGCCAGCCGATGGAAATCAGATCGACACCGGTTGCGGCGACGGCCAGCGCGGTCGCGGCGGTAATCCGGCCCGATGCCTCGGTGATCACCCGGCCTGAGACCATCGCGACGGCGCGGCGCAGCTCGTCCGGTGTCATGTTGTCCAGCAGGACGGCGTCGGGAGCGAGATCCAGCGCCTCTTCCAGCTGCGCCAGCGTATCGACCTCGATCTCGATCTTGACGAGATGGCCGACGCTGCTGCGCACGCGCTCGATCGCCGGGCGGATGCCGCCGGCGACGGCGACGTGGTTGTCCTTGATGAGAACGGCGTCGTCGAGGCCGAAGCGGTGATTGGAGCCGCCGCCGGCACGTACGGCATATTTCTCGATCGCGCGCAGGCCTGGAGTGGTCTTGCGCGTGCAGACGATCTTCGACTTGTGCCCAGCGACCGCATCGACGATGGCGCGCGTTGCCGTGGCGATGCCGCTCAGGCGGCTGAGGAAATTGAGGGCGGTCCGCTCGCCTGTGAGGATCGCTCGGGCCGGCCCGCTCACGGTCGCGACGACATTGCCCGCCGCTACGACGCTGCCATCCCCTCGCTGCACGGAAATCGCGACATCCTGATCGATCAGTTTGAAGGCTAGCGCGGCCAGATCGAGACCGGCGACCACCCCGGGCTGACGCGCAGCGAGGACGGTCGTGGCCTGCTGCTCCCGCGGGACGATTGCATCCGTCGTCAGGTCGCCGGCCCGGCCGACATCTTCGAGCAGGGCAGATCGGACCAGAGGTTCGAGCATGATGGTGGGAAGCGGGAAGAGCTGCGTCATGCTGAAAGACTTTCGAGAACGGGCATGCGCCCGAGGGATCGGGCGACCGTCAGCGCGGCGCCAAGTGTGATCCTGGATCGCGTGGCAACCCGTGCCTGGTGAGGAAAATCGGCGCGAGAATGCGCCCCGCGGCTTTCCGGTCGCAACAGCGCTGACGCCGCGATCATCAAACCAACGCTCGCCGGGTCGGAGGCGGCCTCCTCTTGCTCCGATAGAGGCAACAAGGTCTGCAAGGCAGCCGACAGGGCTTCTTCATTGCGAAGAACGCCAAGCGAACGCGAAACGACCGACCGAATGGGTGCCGGATCGGGTAACATTGCCATGGGTGCCGGGAGGGAGCGGCTAGGCTCTGCAGCAGTCCCAGCGAGGTCCTCCGCGACCCAACGCGAACAGACGACGGCTTCAGTCAGGGAGTTGCTGGCAAGCCTGTTCGCGCCCTGTAGGCCGGTCGAGGCAACCTCACCACAGGCCCATAATCCGCAGACCGAGCTGCGGCCGAACTCGTCCACGGCGACCCCGCCCATGTGGTAATGCTGAGCCGGTCGGATCGGGATAAGATCCCTCCCCGGATCGACGCCGATCCTGCCGCATGCCGCGGCTATCGACGGGAAGTGCTTTCCGAAAGCCGGGCCGATCGTCCCGCGGGCGTCGAGAAAGACCTGGTACCCATCAACCAGCTGTTTCGAGACTGCGCGCGCAACGACGTCGCGCGGGGCAAGTTCGGCCCCATCGACCTCCGCGAGAAAGCGCTGGCCCGTTTCGTTGACGAGGATCGCTCCTTCGCCGCGAACCGCTTCGCTGATCAGCGCCGCCGGGCTGCCTGATCCGAGAAGCGCCGTGGGATGGAACTGAATGAACTCAAGATCGGCAAGGAGTGCTCCGGCACGGGCAGCGAGCGCGAGCCCCTGTCCCCAGTTCCCCAGCGGGTTGGTGGATTCGAGGAATAATCCGCCAAGTCCGCCGGACGCTAACACTACCCGGCTCGACGCGACGAATGCCTGTCCATCCCGACCACGCACCCAAACGCCGTGAACCCGGTTATCAGCGACGGCCAGACGACACGCCTCCATGCCTTCGACGACCTCGATCGAAGGCATGGATTTCACGGCCGCGACGAGGGCGCGCATGATTTCGCGACCGCTGCCGTCACCATCGGCATGGATGATCCGCCGCCGGCTATGCGCGGCCTCCAGCCCCAGGCGCCATCGCCCCTGCGGCGTGCGATCGAAGCGAACGCCGAAGCCTTCGAGCCCGGCGACCGCGTCGGGCGCAGCCTCAAGGATGCGTTTGGCCACGACGGAATCGCAGAGGCCGTCGCCGGCCGCGAGGGTGTCGGCCAGGTGCAGAGCGGGATCGTCGTCATCGCCCATGGCGGCGGCGAGACCGCCTTGCGCCCACACGCTGGAGGCTTCGGTTCCCAGCGGTGCCTTCGTCAGAAGAACCACCGGCTCTGGCGCAAGATGAAGAGCCGTCAGGAGCCCGGCGATGCCGCCGCCGATGATGACGGGACGACCATAGAGATCAAGGACGTCCCGGCTCATACGGCGAGCATCCGCTGGACGGCCAGCCGCGCCCGCCCGGCGATCTCCAGATCGACAGTTACGACATGCTGGTTCTGCTCAAGCGCGGTGCGGATATTGGCGAGCGTGATCCGCTTCATGTGCGGGCACAGGTTGCAGGGGCGGATGAACTCGACATCAGGATGCTGGAGCGCGACGTTGTCGCTCATCGAGCACTCGGTCATCAGCACGACGCGGGCCGGCTTGTGCCGTTCGACATAGCCGGACATGTCCGCGGTCGAGCCGGCGAAATCGGCCTCGGCGACCACCTCGGGCGGGCATTCGGGATGGGCGAGCACCGTCACGCCCGGATGGTTCTCCCGCAGCGCGCGGATATCGGCCGGCGAAAAGCGCTCATGCACCTCGCAATGGCCTTTCCAGGCGATGATCTGGACGTCGGTCTGGGCCGCGATGTTCTGGGCCAGATACTCGTCCGGCAGCATCAGCACCCGCGGCACGCCGAGGGATTCGACGACCGCCTTCGCATTGCCGGAGGTGCAGCAGATGTCGGACTCGGCCTTCACCTCGGCGGAGGTGTTGACATAGGTGACGACGGGAACGCCCGGATAGCGCTGCCGCAGCAGGCGAATATCCGCCGCCGTGATGGAGTCCGCCAGCGAGCAGCCTGCACCTGGATCGGGAATCAGCACCGTCTTCTGCGGGTTTAACAGCTTCGCCGTCTCGGCCATGAAATGCACGCCGGCCAGCACGATCACATCGGCCTCGGTCGACATCGCCTTGCGAGCGAGCGCAAGGCTGTCGCCGACGATATCGGCGACGCCGTGGAAGATCTCGGGCGTCTGGTAGTTATGCGCGAGGATGACGGCGTTGCGCTGCCGCTTCAGGGCGAGAATGGCTTCGATGTCGTCGGCGAAGCTCAGCCATTCGGCCGGCGGGATGACGGCTTTCACGCGCTCGTAGAGTGCGGTCGTGACAGCGGAGGCTTGGAACATCGAATGCCCTCATTATGCTCTACATGAGTATAATGAGGGCATATGCTTACTATGAGCATAAGAGATGTCAAGCGCGAGAAAGCGGCAATCGCGTCCCGGCGACGGTTCGTTCGGCGAGGATGGCCTGCCGAAAGCGGAAGCGCTTGGCTGGCCGGCCACCCGTATCCGCCGTCGTCTCTCCGGTCTCCTCGACCAGGTCTTGCTGCTCGATCAGGCGGCGGAAGTTCTGCTTGTGCACGAGCCGCCCTGCGAGGGCTTCGACCGTGCGCTGCAATTGCAGCAGCGTGAAAGTCGGCGGCATCAGCTCGAACACGACCGGGCGGTATTTGATCTTGGTGCGGAGCCTCGCGATCCCCGTGGCGAGGATACGGCGATGATCGGCGATCATCGACCGGCCGGGAACGGTCGGCTCACCGCCAGCGCTGCGATCCCGGATCGCTTCGGCAACCAAGCCCGCTTCGTAGAGCAGCTCATATCGCTGGAGCACGAGCTCCTCGTTCCAGCCGTGATCATTCAACCCGAAACTGAGCGTCATGCGCCGGTGGCGTTCCTCTTTCGCCGCCCGATTGTCTGCACTCTCAGCCCATGACAAGAGCTGGGGCACGATCGCTTCGAGCAGAATGCTCGGCTCCCCGGCTCGGTGGTCTTCCCAAGGAAAATAGTCGTACCACCTGCCCCAACCATGCGCTGATGAGCTCTTGGTGCGCTCCTCCAGTGCTAGAGCCAGATAGCTGATCGAGATCTGAACGCGCTCATCGCTGATGCGGCCATGGTCAGCGAAGGTATAAAGCTGTTCGATATATCCCAGCGAAAGGCCAGTCTGGCGTTCGACCCAGGCCCGCAGGCCCGATTGCAGGGAGCGATGGCCCAGTTCGAATGGGCCCGACGGCAATGATTCGAAACGATCGATCGTGAGGATGCGCGGATCGCCCATTGTGACCGCTGCCACGACCGCGATGAGATCGGCGCCTAGCGACTGCTCCGGATCAACTTGAACTGCCTTTGCCTTGTCCGCCCGCATGAAGCCTGTGTCTCTGGTCCAAACCGCCAATTGCTGAGCAGAATGGCTCGCCAAGCATGCCAAGCAAATTACACTTTGGCAGGCTGATGCGCGCCATCCTCCAGAGAATTTCGGTGGATGGATTTTCTCCGGCGGCGCATCGCCCGGAAAATTCTGACCATTCCCAAACGTCTGCCCGGAACGTCAGGACGCAGACGGACAACTACTGAAGTGTCCTGCCACCCAGCGCCCCTCGCGGTATGCTACGATCCCCGAGAGCATTCTCGAACACGCAAGCCACGCCTGACGGTCACCACTTTTTGCGAGATCGCGCAAACCCACGTAATGGCCGGATGCGAGATGGCGATAGCTGAGACTACTTTTGCAGCCGTACGCTAGGCGCGGCGTGGTTTCGACGAGCCCCCCCTCGGAAAAGCACGGAGGACGATAGGCAGGTCGCGAGTTCCAGAGGCTGACGTCAGCAATCTGCGAATGGGACGAGGCCCACAAGGGCGAGAATGCGAGCGGCCCCGAGCCGGATCAGAGCTTGTTGCGGCCCGATGGTCTCCCGTTCTCGGGGCTGCCTGGCAATCTCGGGAAGCTTCGCAAAGACTGACCGAGACCCGGGATAGCTGGCGGCCGGAGCTATGGTTTTGGGAATGCCCTGCTCACAAAGCGCGAGCCGGCTAGGCCATATCGCCATGGCTGCTCGGCGGCTTTCGAAATCCCAATTCGAGTGCTGCAGGAAATTTCAGGCGCGCTTGATCGATCGATGATCGAGAACGGACACCATTCCAAACTCAGTCCATTATGGACGCTCGTTATCCCAAGCGACTGGGCCAAGCGCCCTGGCCCGTTGCAGAGGTTGTTCGTGCTGCCGCGACGCGCCCGCATATGAGCCAGGCCGTCAGTCGGCTCGATGGCCCTGATCAACACCGCGCCCTCGCCCGCAGCAACGATATTCAGGCACCAATGAAGCCCATAGGATCGATAGACGTAAGTGTGCCAGGAAGGGCCGAACATGGCCGCATTGCGGGGTCTCGGACCGCGGAAGCTGTGCGAAGCTGGGTCGTCGGCGAGATAGGCCTCGGTTTCGATGATCGTTCCTCCGACGCCCTCGACGAACAGCTTCATACCGATCAGCCGCGGAGCAAGCTCCAGGGCATTCAAAGACTTAATCTCGGTCAGATTCAAAGGCATTCCGTCATCGCGAGCCTCGCAGATGGCGCTGGCTCTGAAGCGCGGCTGCAGCTTGAAACCACTAGCGTATCAGTGGAAGCACCGTCGCCGCAGCGATCGCCACGGCGATGGCACCGCGAATGAGGATGCCGTTGATCCGAGCCATAGAGGCTTCTGAGCTGTCAGGCGGACACATAACTTCGCCTCCCTTGAAGCTCAGCTTCAGACCCAACACCCCAAGATGCAATCCCTATGAAAAGCGATCCGCCACGCTCCCCGCTCGTGTGACGACGCTGCCACGCCTTTGCGCCTGCCTCGCCGATTCTGGTTTCTCGCCCAGAATTCGCTGCGGCCGTTTCCGCGGGACGCATTTCCAGTTTTTCGGAGCGAGCTGGCGTCTTAACCGAAGCGCGATGTCCGACTCGACTTGCGGTTAAGGATTGGTAAAACACACACGCTCTGGGGGAAGGACTATGCGTACGTTTCTTGTGCTCGCCGCGTTGGTGGCATCGGCTTTGCCGGCAGTGGCGCAGACACCGGCGCAGTCAGAAGCACAAAAGCGAAAGCAGCACGTCCCCTATGTTCGAGCAGCGACCGATTGCGTAGCGGCCGTCGTCCGCCGCGACGATGGCTTTGATGGAGCTGTCGCCTATGACAGCTTCCAGCCGCTCATCAACAGGGCCATAGCGATCTGCTCTCAGTCGATCTCGGTGATGATTTCGACCCACGACGCAATCTACGGTTTCGGCGGTCAAGCATTCTACACCGGTGCGTATCTGACGGATCTGGAGAGAGCCGTGCGCGTGCGCTTGGCCAGTCAGATCGCATCTTCCCGGGCCGATGCTGAGCGCAGGACGGCCGAGCGTCAGGCCAATGAAGAGCGGGAGCGCGCGGAACGGCAAGCCAGGCTGGCGAAGGAAAAGGCCGAGCGGGAGGCCGCTGCCGCGCACGCCGAAGCGCAGCGGATTGAAGCCGAGACACGCGCCAAGGTGGCTCGCGCCGAACGGACTGAACTCCTGGAAAAGACACGAGACCTCATTCGGACGAAGACGCTCGCCTGCATCGGCAAGGAAGGTGCGACCATGCTCCTGACCGACGAGAAAGCGGAGGTCGTCGCGAAGGCGGCGATGATCTTCTGCCAGAACGATATCGATGCGCTCGTGAAGGTCACGACGGAGCTGGTTGAGAATGAGTCCGGCGGGCCCTCGGATCGATCACTGGTCCGGAAGATCGCGGAGGACCGTGTGCGTGACGTCGTCACGGCTTACGTCATCCGGTCGCGCGGTGATCTGATCGGGAAGAACCTGAAAGAACAGCAGACGCCTGCAAAGCCAGCCGAGAGCTCCAGAAACTCCCCTACTCTCTAATCCAGCGGCCGCGTCAGCCTGATCGTGACAGCGGAAAGGGCGCTTCATGGGATTTAGGTCTCGGCGTTCCGTTCGTCGTTTCCCCGGCGTCAGGGTGAACTTCAGCCTGAGCGGCGTCAGCGTGAGCGCCGGCGTGCCGGGTGCCATGGTCAACATCGGCCCGCGCGGCAGTCGGCTGACCGTGGGCTTACTTGGAACCAGCATATCATACACTCAAAGTCTGAGTTCACCGCGCCGCGCCAAACCCGCGTCGAGCCCTGCTGAAATCTATCTAGAACCGCCAGCCCCGCCCGAACAGATACGCCCTGCCCCGGGGTTCTGCCTCCCAACGCGCATTCGAGGTTAGCGCCTCTGCCGGGCGCATTCTCGAAGGCGCTGGCCGCGCCGGACAGCCCCGCATTTCTTGGCAGAATCTCGGAAGCCGACACATTGACCTAATGTCAGATGGCGTTAACCCGGACCACCGAGGCCAACAAACGCTCCAAATCGACAAGCTATTCGATTTGGCTTGGCCCTCTTAGCCCTCCACGCGGTTTTCACGCCCGTGATGGAGCTGCTACGGGTATCCATCCCAAAACAGGCGCTCGAACATGGATGAGTCTGGAATGCCAAATGCGCAGTTTGGTATTTCAATTTCAAGAATTGACATTTCTTTTCCGCTTGTCTCATTGTTCAAGCGTCCGGCTCGTCAAATGGCAGCAGGCGGATGACCTGATCTTTGAACTTGACTCCCTGGGGAGGCACCCTTGTCGCGCGCAAGTATTCTCAACGAGCCGATTGAGCCATTCGAGCAGCGCATGCGCTCAATCGAGTCAATGCCACTGCCCGAAAGCCTGCCAAGATTGCTTGCGGACGCTGCAGCAGAAGCACCGAACCATATATTCTGTAATTTTTTTGAGCTGAACCGGTCTTTCACATACCGGGAATTTCACGCGTCCACGGAGCAGCTGGCTTCCTCGCTTCACCAGCGGGGAATTGGCCGAGGCACGCATGTTGGTTTGATGCTCCCCAATGTTCCTGAATTCCTGATCGCCTGGTTCGCTCTGAGCAGAATTGGAGCAGTCTTGGTGCCGATTAACCCCGCGTACACCACCCGCGAGGTGGCCTTCGTCATCGAAACCGGCGACGTGGAATGGCTGTTTGTCGGCGCCAGCGGGCTGGAGACCTTGCAGCAAATCGAGTCGCTGGATCGCCTGATTCCCGCTGAGCGCATTATCTACTGCGGAGAGGAATCTCAAATCTATCAGACGTGGAATGCGGTTTTTAAGACCGACACATCCGCGGCTGAACTGCCGCCGGTCGAAAACGTCCGATCAACAGATTTGGCGAGCATAGCCTTCACGTCAGGTACCACTGGCTTTCCGAAAGGCTGCATGCTTTCGCATCGGTTTTATACCGTAATTGGCTTGGTCAACACCTACCGGGACGGGCGAAATTTCCAGCGCATTCTGACGACGATGCCGCTATTTTATGTCGATCCCCGCTGGCAGGTTCTGATGGCGATCTACCGGCGAGGCACGGTTTTCGTTGCGACGAAGCCGAGTGCCAGCCGACTGATGGATTGGGTCCGAAAATACCAAATTCAGTTCTGCCTCTTTCCGGAAGTAGCAACCAAGCAACCTCCCTCCCCTCTGGACAAGGAACACGAACTCGTTCGAGTGACGATGTATGGCATAACTCCAGATCGACACGCTGAAATTGAGGAGCGGTACGATTTCGTTGCCCGCGAGTCTTACGGCATGACTGAGGTGGGATCCGTTCTTTTCACTCCGATTGAAGATCCCAGCACAGTCGGCACAGGCTCCTGCGGCAGGGTGTGCGCGTTCCGTGAGACCCAGATCGTCGACGAAGATGGGAATGTCGTCCCGCCAGGTGAGCTCGGGGAGCTTCGGGTTAAGGGGCCGGGCATCTACGACGGCTACTACAAGAACAAGTCCGCGACAAACGAGGCCTTCAAGGATGGCTGGTTCTGCACGGGCGACATCTTCCGCCGGGACGAGCGCGGCTACTTCTATCTGAAGGGCCGGGTCAAGGACATGATCCGCCGAGCCAACGAGAATATCGCAGCTCGCGAAATCGAGGCGGTTCTACGAATGATGCCTGAGGTTGTGGAGGCTGCCGCGCTCCCGGTCCCGGACCCAGACCGGGGCGAGGAGGTCAAAGTCTACGTGGTGTTGCAACCAGGTTTGTCGGCAGATGAGGTACCGCCCCAGCTCATTATCGAGCACTGCGAGCGAAACCTCGCCCGCTTCAAGATCCCGCGCTATGTAGCGTATGCAACCGATTTTCCCAAGACGCCCTCGGATCGGATCGCCAAACACCTAATCATAAAGGCCTCGGCGGATCTTCGTTTGGGCAGCTACGACCGTGTCGATGATTGCTGGCGCTAGAGCCCCCAACGAGGGCTAGCGTCCGCCTCGTGCTTGGAAGGCCCCTGTAGGGCAGCGATAGACGCCCTAATCCGTAAGCGGTGTTCCGACCGCACCTTCTTCGCCGCGGGTTGATCGCTCACTCTGACGATCCTGATTTGGAGGATCGTTTTGTGTCTAGGCTTGACCATAGACTTGAGCCTGAGGGCGAGGTGCGCCGCTTCGAGGTGATCACCGGCGCGATAGGCCGACGGCGTTGGAGCATCGACGAGCGGGCGCGGATTCTCGAAGAGACGCTGGTTCCCGGAGCGGTCGTCTCCGAGGTTGCACGCCGGCATGGCCTGACGCCGCAGCAGTTGTTCACTTGGCGCCGCGAGGCGCGCAAGGCCGCGGAGGCGGTGCCGGCCTTCGTGCCGGCTGTCATCGCTCCCGAACCGGTTCCCGCCGCGGAGCCGCCGGCAGCATCGCCGCGCCGAAAGCGGCGCAGTCGACAACATCGGCGCGCGGCGGCGATCGAGATCGACGTCTCTGGGGTCAAGGTGACGATCGAGAATGGGGCCTCGCCGGCCACGATCGCCGCGGTGCTGGGTGCGTTGAAGGCCGGCTCGTGATCGGCCCGACCGGTGCGGTCCGCGTCATGGTGGCGACGAAGCCGGTCGACTTCCGCAAGGGCGCGGAGGGCCTAGCCGCGCTGGTGCGCGAGAGCATGGGCGCCGATCCGTTCTCGGGCGCGGTCTATGTGTTCCGGGCGAGGCGCGCGGACCGGATTAAACTCGTCTACTTCGACGGGACGGGCGTCTGCCTGTTCTCGAAGCGCCTGGAGGACGGCAAGTTCCAGTGGCCTGCCATCGCCGATGGCGTCGTGCGGCTGACCGCGGCGCAGCTTCAGGCGTTGCTTGAAGGCCTCGACTGGCGCCGGGTGCATGAACGGCGCGAGACGCGCATCCCCGTCGCGGCAAGTTGACCGTTCAGCACTGGCAAGCCGCTGTAATCCATGATTGAATCGGCTTTGTGAGCACCTCGCCCGAGCCCTTGACCCGCGACCCTGCCGCCCTCCAGGCGATGCTTGCGGCCGAGCGCGCCGAGAACGAGCGGCTGCGCCAGATCATCAAGGAGCTGCAGCGCCATCGCTTCGGGCGCCGGGCCGAGAGCCTGCCGATCGACCAGCTGTTGTTGGGCCTCGAGGAGGCCGAGCAGATCGAGGCCGAGGGCCTCGCCGGCGAGGAGGCGGCTGATCCCGCCAAGCGCGCTGACCGGGTCAGGAAGCGCCGCGCCAACCGCGGCTCGCTGCCCGCGCACCTCCCGCGCATCGAGAGGATCGTCGATATCCAGGACCAGACCTGCCCCTGCTGCCGCGGGCCGCTCCACGTCATGGGCGAGGATGTCTCCGAGCGGCTCGACATCGTGCCGGCCCAGTTCCGCGTGATCGTGACGCGCCGGCCGAAATACGCCTGCCGCGCTTGCGAGGAGGTCGTCGTGCAGGCGCCGGCACCCGCTCGTCTCGTCGAGGGCGGCATCCCGACGGAGGCCACGGTCGCCCATGTCCTCGTCGCAAAATACGCCGATCATCTCCCGCTCTACCGGCAGTCCCAGATCTATGCCCGGCAGGGCGTCAACCTGGATCGCTCGACCTTGGCCGACTGGGTCGGCAAGGCAGCCTTCCTGCTGCGGCCGGTCCATGCGCGCCTGTTCGAGCGCCTGAAGGCATCGACAAAGCTCTTCGCCGACGAGACCACGGCGCCGGTGCTCGACCCGGGCCGCGGCCGGACCAAGACTGGCCAGCTCTTCGCCTACGCCCGCGACGAACGACCTTGGGACGGCGGCGATCCGCCCGGCGTCGCCTATCTCTACGCGCCCGACCGCAAGGCTGAGCAGGCGCTCCGCCATCTTCAAGGCTTTGTCGGCACGCTACAGGTCGATGGCTTTGCAGGCTACAAGGTACTGGCCGACCGCAACGCCGTGAACCTGGCCTTCTGCTGGTCACATGCCCGGCGCAAGTTCTACGACCTCGCGCAGGGTGGTCCCGCGCCGATCGCCACGGAAGCGCTCGCGCGCATCGCCGAGCTTTATCGCATCGAGGGCGAAATCCGCAGCCGCTCCGCCGAGGAACGTCGCGATATCCGCCAGGCGAGAAGCCGCGCGATCGTCGATGCGCTCGAACCGTGGTTGAAGGCGAAGCTCGTCCTCATCAGCCAAAAGAGCAAGCTCGCCGAGGCGATCCGCTACGCCCTCTCGCGCTGGCAGGGCCTCTCCCGCTTCCTCGACGATGGCCGTGTCGAGATCGACTCCAACGTCGTCGAGCGCGCCATCAGACCGATCGCCCTGAATCGCAAGAATGCATTGTTCGCGGGCAGCGACGGCGGCGCCGCGCATTGGGCCGTCATCGCCTCGCTCGTGGAGACTTGCAAGCTCAACGCCGTCGACCCGCAAGCCTACCTCGCCGACGTCATCGCCCGCATCGTCGACGGCCATCCCCAAAGCCAGATCGACGAGCTCCTGCCGTGGGCCTATGCACCGGCCCCGCTCAAGGCCGTGACCTGAGAACAGCGCATACCCTAATCCCAAGGGGCCGCTAGCGGCAGACAGGATAGAAAGCCCCTCTTGTGCCGCAGGCAGCTATCGCTGGCCGCCTGCGAATTCGCAAACATGTGATCGCACACGGCGTGAACTCAGGACTTCGGCGCGTCGCGAGGCGCTATGTTAGTTTCACCGGTTATTTGAGCTCAGGCGCAGCCATAGTGGCAATTTGCGCCAATTGGCTTCAATTGCAATCAGGACCTTGGGCAGCCGCCGTCGTGGTGATGCAGCAGCCGGCTGCTTGGAACTCTGCGCGTTAGATTGCAGCGAGGTTCAAGTCGAGCAGGCGCGAGTCACGCATGATCGCGTCGATCACCATCTGCCTGGCTTTTTCGATCTCAGCAGCAGCAATCTCACGCGCCCGACTTCCTTCGCCGTCCTTGATAGCATTGAACAGCTCGATATGAGACTTGCAGGCCGCTCCAACCCGGATCCTAGGGGCCAGCCCGAGATGGATCAAGCGCTCCATTTCGTCCATCAACTGCCCCATCAATGCGGTGAGCCGCTCGTTCCGGGTCATATTGGCGATGGTCACATGGTACTCGCGGTTAATCGCCAGGAACTCTGTCAAAGAGACTTCGTCGAGCCGAGCCAGTTGTTCAGAGCTTAGTTTCCTGAGATTCTCGACAAGCGCCGGATCTTTTATGGTTACGGCGGCGGCTTCTGCAGCTGCCGGTTCCAAAAACTGCCGCAACTGGAACAGATCGTTGACGTGCCTCATGGTGATCGGCGTGACCATATAGCCGCGTCGGTCCAGAGGCGTGATTAGTCCCTGGTTGGTTAGGCGGGTCAACGCCGCGCGAATGGGCGCTTTTCCGAGACCACAGCGTTCTGCCAGAGAGGCCTCCGTAACCTCGGAACCCGGCTTGAGCTCACAACGTACGATAAGCTCCTTAATCTGGTTATGAGCGCGATCAGACAGCTTCAACTCGGCGGGCGAGGTCTCGACGCCGTCTGCGACAGCACCGCCCTCCATGACCGTTAGCGTCTGCCGAGCATTTTTCCCTGACATTTCGAGGCAGCCCAAATGAGAAGAAAAAACTACGATAGCGGCGGCACAGGCATGTTGCAACGAACCCCGCCTACAAAGCTATCTATTGAGGTCCAGCCCTTCCTATTGCTGTCGGGCGCTGTGGAACCTCGCAAGGAAGGCCGCTGTACGGGGATTGCTAGGCCGCATTACGATCTGCTCGGCCTCACCTTCCTCGACTACATGTCCTTGCTCCATGAAAACGATCCGATCCGCCACCTCGCGGGCGAAGTTTATCTCGTGGGTCACGACAATCATTGTCGTGCCGTCCCGGGCGAGCTGCTGCATGACGTCCAGGACCTCGCCGACGAGTTCGGGATCAAGCGCCGACGTAGGTTCATCAAACAGCATGATCTCGGGCTCCATCGCCAAAGCTCGGGCAATCGCCACTCGCTGTTGTTGTCCGCCGGATAGCTGCTTTGGGAAACGATCCGCAAATTCGGCCAAACCCACTTTCGCAAGAAGCCGCCTTGCGAGCACCTCCGCAGCAGCCTCGGGCGTTTTCTTGACGATCACCGGGCCGGCCATGACGTTTCGAAGCACGCTCATGTGCGGGAACAGATCGAACTGCTGAAAGACCATTCCGATCCGCGCCCGGAAGGATGGTAACTCCTGCTGCCTTGGTTGAAGGGAACCTGCTGCTTCTCCAAATGCAAACTTACGATCCACGACCATCAGGCTTCCGTTCGAAGGCTCCTCAAGGAGGTTCAAGCAGCGCAACAGGGTCGATTTTCCACATCCTGATGGGCCAAGGAGCACTACAACCTCGCCTTTGCGTACATCGAAGCTGACGCCCCGCAACGCTGAAACCTCGCCATAGAATTTCTGCAGTTTCTCGGCGTGGACCATGAGCTTGTCGGCCCGCTTGAACTCGCTCATTGCTTCCCCTCCAGCCGCGCCGCCCAAAGCGTGAGCGGATATAAGATCGCGAAATACATAATCCCGACGCTGGTATAAACCTCGAGTGGCCTGAATGTGTATCCAACAATCACAGAGCCAGTGTACATCAAATCGGGTACTGCCACGACGTATAGCAACGACGTATTCTTAAGCTGAGTAATAGATTGATTGATGAATGGAGCCACCATTCTTTTCGACGCCTGCGGAAGAACGATGTTCCGCATCAGTTGAAAATCGGTCATGCCAAGGGCGCGACCCGCCTGCCATTGGCCACGATCAATCGAGATGATGCCTCCTCGAAAGATCTCTGCTGCGAATGCTCCCATGTAGAGCGTCAAGCCTAGGCCGGCCGCCAACCAGGCCGGCATATCAACCTTCAACACGACCGGAAGAGCATAATAAAACCAGATGATCTGCACCAGTAGAGGGGTGCATCGAAAGGCCTCGACATAGGCGTGTATGGGCAGGCGAATCCATTTTCGACGGGATAGCAACATCAGCCCGGCAAAGAGGCCGACAATCAACCCGCCGATAATGGTACCAGCCGAGTATGCGAGCGTAATTCCGAGGCCCCGCAGCCAAAAATTGGCATACTGGAGCACGATCCCAAAGTCCCAGTTGTACTGCATTGCCCCATTGCCCCGGGTGGTTCGGTGGCGGCAGTTGCCGCCACTCAAAAATGGTGTTTCGGCTCGCATCGTCGGTGATGACGCGAGCGCGTTCGCTCACGGACCGAAGGAAACGGATTCAGGGATTTCGAGGCCGATTTTCGCTGCCGCGTCGC
>JBFWRC010000054.1:0-22137 GCA_050249115.1 Beijerinckiaceae bacterium | reverse complement strand
GCGCAATTGGTCGCCGCAATCGCATTTCAGACTGCCGAACAGATCGCCCGTGAGGCACGCCGAATGCAGCCGCACGCTAACCGGCGCTGAAAGGTCCGGCTCTCCGACAATGATGGCGACCTGATCGCGCAGGCCTTCGCCGCCGCGGAACACGACAAATTCGGACGATGGCGCATCCTCGAGGGGCACCGGCGCGCGCGAGATGATCGTCAGTTCGGTCACCCGTTCGCTGCGATAGCGCAGGATTGCGCTCGCTTCGCATTCCAGCAGGCCGAGACCGGCAATGTGCCGGGCCGGAACCGGAACGACCAGAACCGAGGGATGCACCAGCGCAAGGTGCATCAGCTCCAGACCGGCGAGATCGAGTTTCAGGGCAGCCGCGACCGGAGCATCGTACCGTGCGTTCAGCTCGAGCGCGAGCATGCCGATACGCGTAAGATCAACGCGCGGTACAGCGATAACGCCCGGCTTGTCCCGGTCGAACCCGAGCCGGCGCAGACGCGGGGCAGGCAACACCAGTCTTGGCGTCTTGCGCGCAAGCTTTTCCAGTTGTGCCGCGAGCCTGACCGTCAATGCCTCTACCGAAACCGCCACCATGACAGTTCTGCCGGAGCGTATGGCGACAGGCCGACCGGCACGGATTTCGGATATGGCGCGCTCTACGGCGACATGCGACGCAACGGCGCCTTCCATGGCAGTTTCGGAACTGGATGACACGGGAACCTCAATTCGGCTGGAACAATGTAATACCCGGTCGGCAAATTAGGAAGAAGATCGTTTGGTTCCAGTTGGAGGAACCAAAATTCGCGCTACACATTTTTGTGAGAACCAGACCTTGTGCATTATGCTACCGGAGTCCTTTCGGAAAGCCTGCAGGAAAGCTGCCCGGTGACAATTATTGCGTCATATCAAGACATTTTCGCGCCGTTCGATCGCGCCCCGCCAGACCGCCCCTTCGTTGTGGCGCAACTGGGCCAGTCGCTGGACGGGCGCGTCGCGACGCATAGCGGCGATGCGGCGAACGTAAGCGGCAAGGCCGGGCTGGACCATCTCCACCGCTTGCGGGCCCGCGCCGATGTTGTGGTTGTGGGGGCGGGCACTGCAGCTGCAGACGATCCGCAACTGACCGTTCGCCGCGTTGATGGCCGCAATCCGGCGCGAGCCGTGATTGACCCGGGCGGACGCACGGCTGGCTGCGCCAGATGGCGCGCGGCCGACGGCGTGAAACGGTATCTCATTACTGCGACGGGCGCGGCCGACAACTGCGACGAAGTCATTCGGCTGCCTGCTCGGGAGGGACGCATCGATCCCGCCCTTGTCGTTCGGAGCCTTTTCGAGCGCGGCATGCGCATCATTCTGCTCGAAGGCGGACCTGCAACGCTGGCTGCGTTTCTGGAAGCCGGCAGCATAGACCGCTTGCATGTATTCGTGTCGCCGGTCATTATCGGTTCGGGTAAGGCGGCGATCGATCTGCCTCCCATCGAAAAGCTCGATCAGGCCCTGCGTCCCCCGGCCCGCACATTCCAGTTTGCCGGCGGCGAAGTCCTGTTCGACTGCGACATGCGCGGCTGAATGTCCGATTGTGACCGCCCGCAGCCGCCGTAATTCAACCGTCATGTCGAATTTGCAGCATGCAGCCCGGTGCGCTAGGAATCGCGTGAGAATTTTGATGGGGGCCTCATGACCGATACGGCAACGGGAACGCGTCCGGAACATTATGCGTCCGCCGCCAAATGGCTGCACTGGCTGACAGCCCTTTGTATCTTTGTCATCATTCCGGTCGGCATCGCGATGCACGAGATGAAGCCCGGGCCGTTGCAAAACCAGCTTTACGACATGCACCGCTCCCTCGGCTTCGTCGTGCTGATACTGGTAGTCCTCAGGTTCGCCGTGCGCGGCGCGTATGGAGCACCGCCCCCCTATATCGGTCTGACCGCCTTCGAGCGGATAGCGTCGACGGCGGTGCACCATCTTTTGTATCTGCTGCTGCTGGCCATGCCGATTGTCGGATGGGCGATGACCTCGGCTTTCGGGGCGGACATCACCGTGTTTGGCCTGTTCAAATTGCCGCATATCGTCGGCAAGGACATGGACTTGTTCAAGATATTGCAGCCGCTACACAAGTTTGGCGGCATCGCCATGGCGATCCTGGTGATCTTCCACGTCGCCGGCGCACTGATGCACACATTCGTCAAACGCGACACGGTTCTGTGGCGCATGTTGCCGCGCAACTGGAGTTGAGCCGAGCGGCCCGCTTTGCCTCACTCATGCGGGCAGGGCGCAGATATCCCTGTGGCCGATGAGACAGCTCTTTGCCGCAATGCGGGCGTTCCGCCAGCCTGCCGTTGCTTCGGATGATACGCGCCCGCTTTCGGCTACGGCGTTTGCGCTGCCTTCGGCAAGCGCCCGCATCAGAACTGCGTCGCCGCTGCCCAGACGCCATGGACTCTCGCCTGCAATGACCCGGTAATCCAGCTTCCGCAAAGCGCTTTCCAGGACTTCTGCGGCCTGCGGCCCGGCGGCAGGACCAAAGCCCTTGTCGCGATGCTGGTCGGCGTGGAATGCTTCCAGCATGGCTGCATCCGCAGGATGCGGCGGCCGCCATTGTTCGCGTCCGTCGTAGGTCAGCGCCGCGTAGAACGCCAAACGGCGGGCAGAAAGACCAGCACAAAAGCGCTCGATCCAATCGCGCGAAACGAGATCGAAAAACGCGCTCGAAGTCATCGCATCTGCGCCATCCGCGAATGCGTCCGGAACGCCTGCCGACAGATCGGTTTCGACAAAACTGACGGCAATATCTTTCCCCGCCTTGCACAGGTGCAAAACGCTGCCTTCCTCGCGCGCGCTGTTCGCCCATTGCGCAAGCGCAGCGCGGGCGTGGCGCAACAGTTTCGGGTCGTGGTCGCCGAGCCGCCACACCTGCCGCTGCGGCAGAAAGGGCGCCAGCGCACGCAGGCTCGAGCCGGAGCCCGATCCCAGATCGGCGATCGTCACGGTTTCGGCGTCCGCAAAATACCCGGCAAAGGCGGCGCGAACACCGGGATTTACCGAGGCGTGATCGGCAGATTCGCGCAGGCTCAGCCAATCGGCAGAAAATCCGCTCATTGGGCCTGTCTCCGCACGTCTTCGATCGCCGCAGCGACAATGGCCGCCGTTTCGCTCCAGCGCGGCAGCTCTTGTCCGGCCTTCCACGAGGCCTCTGCGAGTTGCTCGCGCAAATCGCTGTCGATCATGGCCCGCCGGAGGGCGTCCGCAAGGGCCGCAGAATCACCAGGCGGCACTTTCAGGGCCGCCCCACCGGGAACGGTCGAGGCGGCAGCCCCGCCGGTCGTCGTCACGACGGGCAATCCGCACGCCATGGCTTCGGCCAGCACCATGCCGTAGCCCTCATAGTGCGACGACAGCACGAAGACATCGCTCCGCGCATAAACTACGTCGAGCTCTTTCCGCTCGAGTTCGCCCACAAGCTGGATACGTCCGCCCAGGCCAGCCTCTGCGATCCGGCGCGTGATATCCGCCGCCGTATTCGGCGCACGCGCGTGCGATCCGGCGACACGCAAGCGCCAGGGTAAATCGGTCAATTGTGCGAGAGCATCGATCAGCACGTCGTAGCCTTTGCGCGGGATGAGGGCGCCGACGCACAGCAGTTCGACATCCGCTCCGCCGGAACCAGTTGCGCGCAGCGCCGGATCAATGCCGGGCTCGGCTACAGCAATCTTTTCACCGGGAACCGCAAAGTCTTGCGTCAAAGTGGCTGCGGTCGCGGCGCTGGTGACAACAACCCGTCGCGCAAGCGCCAGGTTTTGCGTCTCGTTGTCCGTGAACCATTTTGCTTGTTCCTCGCTCAGGCCCGCTTCAAGCCCGAGAGGGTGGTGGCAAAGGGCAATCACGGGCGGGGCTACGCGCCGGGCCGCGTCGTGCGGCAAGGCCCCCCAGGCGAGGCCGTCGACAAGTACCGAACCTTCGCATGCATTCAGTGCGTCCAGGCTTGCGGCGACGCCCGCCGCGTCCGGGTTTGGATAGGAACCCGGCAATTGGCAATGCGCAATGGCGTGGCCGGCCGCGCGCAATTCCTCGAGAACGCGGCGATCGTAAATATATCCGCCCGTGCGCGTTTCGATGTCGCCGGGTATGGCGAAAGCCGCTTCCGCATTGCTCACGTCAGCGCCGCCTCGTACCAGGCTCGCGCAACATGGGATTCGTGCAGCGAGACGCGGATGCGATTGATGCCCTCGCCGCCCGGACCCAACGCGCCGCTGCGCGCGGCCTCCGCCATGCAGTCGAAAACATGCTTGCTCAGAAACTCTGTCGTCGTCTGCTTGCCGGCGAATTGCGGCAGATCGTCGAGGTTGCGGTAGTTCAGCGGCGCGATAGCGGCTTTCAGGGCGTCATGCGCACGGCCGATATCGACGACGACACCGTCGGACGTCAGTTCCTGGCGGAAAAACGCGACATCGATCACGAAAGTGGCGCCGTGCAATTGCTGGGCGGGACCGAACAATTCGCCCTTGAACGAATGGGCAATCATGATGTGGTCGCGGACTTCGACGGCGAACATCTTTTTCTCCAATATGACAGCTGGCTGAAGGGATAACGCGTGGCCGCCGTGTTTCAAGGGCGGGCCCTGCCGGGCATGCTCAGGGATAGCGCACCACCGCGGCCAGTCCGGCCGCTGGTCCGGCGAGATAGTCCGGCAGGACGCGCGGCAGGTCGTGAAACGCGAATTCGTCCGTGATAAGGGCGTCGAGCCGGTCGTCGCCGAGCAGGTCCAGCGCCTTGGCCAGCCGCCGCCCGTATGTCCATCGCGCGCGGCGCGACGCCGAAACGCTGCCGACCTGCGAGGAGACGATTTGCAGTCGCCGGCTGTGAAAGGCTCCACCGAGCGGTATGGCGGTCTCCCCGTTGCCGTACCAGCTTACCTCGACGATCCGGCCTTCGAAGCCTGCAAGCGACAGCGCACTCGCCAGGCCCTCGGCTTTGGCGCTGGCATGAAACACGATATCGGCTCCGCCGGCGGCTGGACCCGAGCCCGCATGCGCCTCCAGCGCCCCGGGCAATGCGAAGCCCACCCCCAGCGAATGCGCGACTTCGGCCCGGGCCTCTTGCGGATCGACAGCTGTCACGTCCGCGCCGGGCAATTGCGCGCAGAGCCAGGCGATCAGCAATCCGACGATGCCAGCGCCGATCACCACGATCCGGTCGCCCGGACCCGCGCCGCTATCCCAGACAGCGTTGAGCGCTGTCTCCATATTTGCCGCCAGCGCCGCCCGCCGCGGAGGTATGCCCGGCGATACGACAGCAACGCTGGAGGCAGGAATATCGAAACACGTCTGATGCGGATATAGCGCGAATACGGTCTTGCCGACGATTTCCGGTGGCCCGGAAACCGCTTCCCCGACCGCGCAATAGCCGTATTTGACTGGAAACGGGAAGTCGCCCCCCTGGAAAGGCGCGCGCATGCGGCCATATTCCTCTGGCGGCACGCGCCCGGACGACACCAGCCGCTCTGTGCCACGGCTGATGCCGCTCCACAGGGTGCGCACCCGCACCAGCGCGCCGGAGGCATCTTTGCTGCTGTCATGCAACGTTTCCGCTACGGCAAGCGTTTCCTGCCGCAAGACGGCCGAACCCGGCGCATCGTACCAAAGGGCTTCGGCGGTAGAGAAATTGTTACAAACTTGTGAAGTCACACAACGTCGCTTTCCGCTAAACACACAATCGTCGCTTTGCGCTGGCATTCGCCCGCTCTCGACAAACTAGTTCCATGAGTAGCCGATGACCATCCATCAGCCGTTAGAAAAAACAGGAACTCCGCTTTCGCTCGGCGGCCTGGAGCCGGGAGCGCCAGCCCGCGGTCTGACGCCGACCGGGTTGCAGCCGCGCAAAATGCTGATGCGCCGGCGAATCGTTTTCGCGGCGCTCAATATCGGTACGTATGTCGGCCTGCTGGGCTGGATGTGGTCGATCCTGTCGGCAGGAGGATGGAGTGCAATCGACAGCGCCATTTTCGCCTGCTTTGCGTTGGCGGCTCCCTGGGGCGTCATGGGCATATGGAATGCGTTGATTGGACTGTGGCTGCTGCACGGACGCAGGGATGCCCTGCAGGACGTCGCGCCCTATGCCGCTGCCGGTGATGACGAGGCTCCGGTAACGGCCCGGGTCGCCATCGTCATGACGGTTTGCAACGAGGCCCCCGAACGCGCCTTCCGCCGTCTCGAAATCGTGCGCGACAGCCTGGAAAAAACAAGCGCTCCGGAAGCCTATTCGTATTTCATTCTCAGTGACACGCGCGACCCCGAAATCGCCGCCGCCGAGGAAACCGCCTATGCCGCGCTGCAACTGCGCATGGGTCCGGGCGCGCGCTTGCACTACCGCCGCCGCAACGACAACGTGGGCTACAAGGCCGGCAATATTCGTGAATTTTGCGACCGTTGGGGCGATGCGTTCGACTTTTTCGTACCCCTTGACGCCGACAGCCTGATGGCGGGTGAGACGATAGAACGCATGGTGCGCATCGGGCAGGCTCATCCCCGGCTCGGCATCCTGCAGAGCCTCGCGGTGGGCGCGCCCTCCTCATCGGCTTTCGCCCGCGTATTCCAGTTCGGCATGCGGCAAGGCATGCGGCCATACACGATGGGCAGCGCCTGGTGGACGGGCGATTGCGGGCCGTTCTGGGGCCACAATGCGCTCGTCTGCATGGACGCCTTTCGCGAACATTGTCATCTGCCGAGCCTGCCGGAAGATGTCTTCCTCGGTGGCCGTATCCTGTCGCACGATCAGCTCGAAGCTGTTCTGATGCGCCGCGCCGGATACGAAGTGCGCGTCCTGCCGGTCGAAGCGGGAAGCTGGGAGGACAATCCGCCCGGTGTTCTCGAGTTCATGCAACGCGATACCCGCTGGTGTCAGGGCAACATGCAATATGTCCACCTGCTGCGCCTGCCGGGCATCGAACCCGCCAGCCGTTTTCAACTCGTCTGGGCGGTGATGATGTTCGCCGGTCTGCCGGCATGGACCGCCATAATAGCGCTGGCGGCGTTCAAGCCGCTCGACGGCGAAGACCTGTCGCAATTTCCGGTTGGCTCCGCGATTGCGTTCTATCTCTTCTATCTGGCGATGTTCCTCGCGCCCAAACTCGCGGGCTATATCGACATCGCGCTGACACCGGGCGAGTTGCGCCGTTACGGCGGCGGCTTGCGCTTTGCTGCAGGCGCCTTCGTCGAGATCCTGTTCTCGTTTCTGGTCGCGGCCGTGGTCTCGTTCCAGACCAGCGTCTTTATGATCGGGCTTGCCTTCGGCAAGACGATCGGCTGGGGCGGGCAGGTGCGCGATGCCCACGTCGTGCGCTTTTCCGATGCGCTTGCGAAACTGTGGCCGCAATTGCTCTTCGGTCTGTCGCTCTACGCTGTCGCCGCCTATACGAACCCGTCGCTCATACTCTGGTCGCTGCCGCTCACGTTCGGATACGTCGCAGGAATTCCCTTCGCAATGGCGACGGCCTCTCCGGCCCTCGGCGCATGGACGAAGCGCAACGGCATATGCGCGATCCCCGAAGACCTTGCGCCGCCTCCCGAAATCGCCGCTATCGCAGTGACAGTCGATGCGCGGCCGAAAACTTCCGCAGGATGGGCCGTTGCCGGATAGACCGACACGTAACGGGGCAAGCGTTCTTGCTCTGGCATTCTTTGCCGGCGCAGTGTTGACGTCATGTCTTGCCCCGTCAGCCGCCGCGCAACAGGTATCGACTCCGCCGGGCGCTGCGGCATCTCCCATCGACGTTCAGGCCGTCGACCGTAGCGAGCCTACTCTTTGCGCGGAAAACGACAATGTTCATATCGACTTCGTTTCGCCGGACGTCGGCAGCTTCACGATCCGCTCTGTCCATCCCGCGTATATAGGCGCCATTGCGACCGAGAAACCGGGATTCGATCTGACCTCCTGCGCCATGGACCGCAATCCGGTTTATCCAACCAGTCCCACGCGCAAGACCTTCGCCGAGACGCCGAAGTTCTGGCTTACCGGCTACACGATTCCCGGCTTCTGGCGTCCCAACAGCGTGCCGATCCGCGTTGGCAAGGAAACCTATCATTTCCATATGATCCAGGTCTGGATGGTCCATCGCGAGCGGGCAGAGGAAATCCTGGTGTTCTATCCGCCCGATGGATATTGGCGCGCGCGCCCGCTCCCCTATGCCGACCTGCGCTGGACTGCCTACGGTACGTCCTTTCTGGTTGGACCGGTGGAACAGATTGGCCGGCCGCTGGTGCGCTACAAGTCGATAGATTTCGATCCGGCGTCCCGGAGCTTCACGTTGAGTTTCGAGCGTGGCGGCGCGGCGACCCTTCGCCTTGCTGCGGTCGATCAGAAACAGATCCTCCTCAATGTTGCGCTTGGTGGCAGCCTCGACCGGACGCTTCCATTCGCTGCCCTGCGCTCGATGTACGTAACCGAGACCAACTCCGACGTCGCGAGGGTCGCATGGCGCAGCCTGAACGGATCGAAGTGGTTCGAAAGGCCCGTGCTCGGTTTTGGCGCCGTTTCGGCAAACAAATTCTGGGCCGGGCGTCGCCTACCCTCCCGTCACAACTTGAGCGCACCGGATTTTGCTCTCGAAGGCTTCGCCGCGACACGCCGGCCCTGATCCAGGGCAATACAACGAAAATTGAATGTACATTAATGAATTCAATGACATTTTTCGTAAGGGCTTGGCCACAGAACCGCCGCATTATGGTTGTGTTCTCTCAGCTCTAAGTGGACTGTAACGCAACCACCCGGACAGCGCTGCAAGCGTAGCATAAAATTGGGCGCTAGAGGCCTATATGGCGCAGTCGACCCAATATTCCCGTGGAACTATGAGGCTGATGAAGCCTTAACTGGTAGCAACGTTCGGCCGCAACATAAGGACGCTTCCCCATGGACAATACGCAAACACCCCGCAAATCCACCCGTGGCTTCGCCTCGATGGATCCCGAAAAGCAGCGCGCCATCGCGCGCAAGGGCGGTACGAGCGTGCCGAAGGAGAAACGGAGCTTTTCCCGTAATCGCGAACTCGCCGCCAATGCCGGCCGAAAGGGTGGGCTGAGCGTGCGGCCGTCGATGCGCAGCTTCTCCCGCGACCACGAGCTTGCGAGCCAGGCCGGACGCAAGGGCGGGCAAGCGTCTCACAAGGAAAATCGCGAAACCAACGAATAACGGCTGTGCTTTGAGGTAAAAGCGAAACGCCCGAAAAACGCCCCGAACCGCCAGGCTCGGGGCGTTTTGTTGGCGCATTCAAAGCGGGCGCGCGGCAGGGTAACGGGGATCGTCCGTTGCGGACCGGTCAGGGCAGACGCGCGGCTCGTTTCGCCGCCGTCATGAGAAGGAAGCGATCCAGAGTTCACGATAATTCGAATTTGCGCACTGGCTGTTTCGGGATACGCTTGAGCGATAGTGTCCGCTCTCTATTGAATGCCCGGAGGTTGCCGTGAACTTTCTGCCTGAGACATTTTCGCGCAAACCTGCTGCCGCTGCAGCTTTCGCTGTTTTGCTTGCGTGCCTGGCGACCCCGGCGCGTGCCGACGCAATCGACGGGCAGTGGTGCGATCCGCAGGGCAAGCACATGAAGATCGACGGGCCCACGATCAAGACGCCCGGCGGCACGGTGATGCAGGGAGACTATTCGCGCCATTCCTTCACCTATACAGTCCCGGAAAAGGAAGCTGGCGCCGGCACGAAAATCTACATGTCGCTGATGGGCGAGGAAGAGCTGGATGTGCATACCGGCTCGCCGGTCGCCAAACCGGTGCGCTGGAAGCGCTGCGAGCAAACGAGCTGAGCGCAGACGGATCAATCGAAACGCAGATAGGCATGGCGGGGGTCTGTGGGCGTTCCCTCCAGTGCGCCCGCTTCCGCGCCCGGTTGCCATGTCAGACAGTCTTCGATCTTCGCTGCCAGGGCGAAGTCGCGTTCGGTGACGCCGTTGGCGTCGTGCGTCGACAAGGCCACGGAGACCGCATCGTATGTGACCTGCAATTCGGGGTGATGCCAGGCGACTTCGCACAAATGACCGATGGCGTTCACGGCCATCAGCGTGCCCTTCCATCCGTGGGTTTTATATGTTCGCCGGATCGCGCCGTCCGCATGACGCCAGTGCCGCAATGGGCCGGCAAGTCGCGCCGCGATTTCCGGTTCGCCAAATGTTGTCAGACTGCTCATGACGACGAAACTTTCCGCAAGGATAACGTCACAAGGACAATATAGCGCGATCGCGCTGGCCGGAAATGCCGTGGCCAAATAAAGCTCTCACGCAATCAGGCGCTTTCGGCTGTCTCCGCCTTCAAGATAACGGATAAAGTCTGCATTGGTCATGGGTTTGCCGAACAGATATCCCTGGATTGCGTCGCATTTTTCCTGACGCAGTTTTTCCAGTTGCTCTTTCGTCTCGATGCCTTCGGCGACGATTTTCAGACCCAGACTGTGGCCGAGTGTCACGATGGCGCGAATGATTGCAGCATCGTTCAGGTCATCGTGTACGTTGCGGACGAAACTCTGATCGATCTTGAGCGCAGATACGGGCAGGCGTTTGACGTAACTGAGCGAGGAATAACCGGTTCCGAAATCATCGATCGACAAGTGGATGCCCATGTCGACAAGCTGGTGCAGGTCGTTTCGAATCGAATCGACGTCGTCGATCAGAATGCTTTCGGTCAACTCGAGCGTCAGCCGGGAAGGCCTCAGCCCGGTAGCCGCCAGAACCCGCGCCACGTGCAGCGGTACCGTCCGGCGCCGGAACTGTACCGGCGACAGGTTGACGCTGATGCCGATTTGTCCTGCGGCGTCGGCCGGCCACCCCTGCGCATCCTTGCAGGCCTGTTCCAGCACCCATTCGTTGATCGGCACGATCATTCCGTTTTCTTCGGCTCGCGCCAGGAACATGGCCGGGGTAACGATGCCTCTCTCGGGGTCTTGCCAGCGCAGCAAGGCTTCGGCGCCGATGGTCTGACCCGATTCGATATCCACCAGAGGCTGATAATAAAGGACGAATTCGTTGTTCTCGATCGCCGACCGCAGGCGCGAATCCAGCAAGGCGGCGTCGCGCGCACGTGCATTCATGTCCGATGCATAGAAGCAGAAGTGATTGCCGCTTTCGCGCTTGGCCTGGTACATGGCCAGGTCCGCGTTTTTCAGTAGTTCTTCGTCCTGAACGCCATCGAGCGGATGCAGGGCGATGCCGATCGACGCCGTAACCTTTACAGGCGTTTCGTGGAAATCCACATCGTTCTCAATGATGTGCAAAATCCGCGCAGCGCATTCTGCAGCATCCTCGCTGGTGCTGACATCGGTTTGCAGGACGGCGAATTCGTCGCCGCCGAGCCGCACGACCACGTCTTCCTCGCGCAGGTGGGTCCGCAAGCACTCCGCCAGCTTGACAATGAAGCGGTCGCCGGCAGCATGGCCGAGCAGATCGTTGATGAGCTTGAAGCCGTCGAGATCGATCGCATGCAAGGCGAAGAGCTTGTCGCCGCGCCGGGCTCTCGCAATGAGCCGACGCATGGCTTCATGCAGGTAGGCGCGATTCGGCAGGTCGGTGAGGGGATCGTGCTGTGCAAGGTGCCGCAAGTGGCTTTCTGTACGCTTGCGGGCAGTGATATCCAGAGAACTGGTCACCACTGCCGAAACGCCCCCCGACGCGTCCATCAGCGGAGATTTGGTCGTGAGGAAAATCCGCTCGCCATGCTTGCTGTCGTGCAACTCTTCTTCGAACGGCGGCAGCGCTTTGGCAGTATCGAATACGATACGGTCCAGCGCCATGTGGCGCGCCGCGTGCTCGCCGCCGAAGAATTCCGCTGCTGGCTTTCCGACAATGTCGGCAGTATTGAGCCCGGCAATTCCGGCCTGGAATGCGTTCACGAATAGGACCCGGCCGGCAGGATCGACAGCCGAAATCATCACAGGAATGGTATCGATGACCTGGCCAAGCTGTTCGGACGAATCGCGCAAGGCTCTCTGGCGTGTGCGTTCCGAAATTTCCAGGTCATGCTCGAGCTGATTGGCCCGTTCCGCCAAAAGCTGTTGATGCCGTTGGAGTTTCAGGAGATTGCGCGCGCGGGTCACGAATTCGTAGTGATCGACCGGCGAATGGAGGAAGTCGGTGGCGCCCGCTTCGAGGGCGCAAAGCCGGAAACTTCTTTCCTCATACACGGTAATGACGATCACCGGCACATCCGCGCAGCCCGGCAATTCCCGGAAATGGCGAATGAATTCCGCGCCATTGTAATTCGGCATCTTGTAGTCGGTGATAACGAGATCGGGCGTGTTGCGGGGCAGCCATTCGAGCGCCTCTTTGGGATCTCCGAACGTGCGTACGGTCAAGTCGGCTTCGATGGAAGCTGCGAGCTTGGCAAAAATATTCCGGTTGCTGACCCGGTCGTCGATGATGACGATCAACGGCATGGAGAGATCCGACACGGCCCCTGGGTGGCCGAAAACTTGAAGTCCGCTTTGAGGTCCCCAGTCCGTCGCCCGGCGCGGACAGACCGGGCTAAGAGCAGAATTACTCAATTAAGTTAAACAATTACCCAATACGTAGCGGAAATTGCGGATTGCGAACGAACGGCGATATTCGGCAGCATTCACCCGAAAGTCGCGTGGATTCTGTAGATTATGCGCGAGCGCCCGGGGAGGGGCAGAAGCGGCAGAGCGGCTAGCTGCGCAGGGCGGGAATCAGGCGTCCCGAATCTTGCCGCTCAACCAGCCGGCCAGCAGCGAAAGCCAGACAATTGCGTAACAGACAGGGACGGCAACGGCTATGCGCAACATGTCGGCGTTCGGCGGGTCGCTGGGAAAACGTTCGGCCCAGAACGCCATGACGGCGGCGGCTGGCAGCGGCGCCAGGAAAAGGCATGCGATCAAGACGATGCGATTGCTCCGCACCAGCCAGGTGAGGCCTGTGGCGACGAGCAGAAGGAACAAGACAGTCAGGGACGTAGGGTTGAGCAAACCTTTTACCTCTGATTACCGCAGACAGCACCTGTACCATCTCGTGGTGAAGGTCAACAGACGGCGGTTGTCACGACCGGACGCCGGCAGGCCGAATTCCTGGCACTATTGCGCGGAGGTCTGCTTCTAAATCCCGTAATACTCCCGGCACCATTTGACGAATTCGGGAATGCCTTCGGAAAGCGGCGTGGACGGCTTGTATTCCGTCAGGTGTTCCAGCAGCCCGGAGCTTGCATAGGTTTGCGGCACATCCCCCGGCTGCATCGGCAGCATGTTGCAGATTGCCTTCTTGCCACAGGCTTTCTCGATTTCCGCGATGAAGTCCATCAGCGCCACGGGAGAGCCGCCGCCGATATTGACCACGCGCCAAGGCGCCTGCGGCGAGATGGAGTCTATCGCCTGTGGTGACAGGGTGTCTCCGGCGTGCGGCGCGCGCGTCCGCGCGGCAGGCGCTTCGGGCACGACCACCTGCAAGCGCCAGATAGCTTCCACAAGGTCCGCGACATAGGTGAAGTCGCGCCGCATGTCGCCATTGTTGTAGACGTCGATAGGCTTGCCTTCGAGGATATTGCGCGTGAACTTGAAGAAGGCCATGTCCGGCCGCCCCCATGTTCCATAGATCGTGAAAAACCGGAAAGCCGTAACCGGAATCCCGAACAGATGCGCGTAGCTGTGGCTCATAAGCTCTGTCGCCTTCTTCGTGGCGGCGTAGAGCGTCAGCGGATGGTCGGCGAGATCGGTCTCAGCGAACGGAATTTTTTCGTTGGCGCCATAAAGCGAACTGGTTGAGGCCAGCATGAAGTGCCGGACAGGTTCGGCCCGCGCCAGCTCCAGCAGATTGAACGTGCCGGTAACGTTCGAATCGACATAGGCGCGCGGATTTTCAAGGCTGTAACGCACGCCCGCCTGACCCGCGAGGTGGATGACGACGTCGGGCTTGTAACTGCGCCATACATGTTCGAGGCCGGCAAAATCCTCCAGCATCAGCCGTTCGCCGGAAAAGCCGTTGTGCCCGGTAAGGATCGCGTTGCGCCTTTCCTTGAGCGTCACGTCGTAATAGTCGGTGAAACCGTCGACGCCGACGACTTCGTGCCCCTCGTTAAGGATACGGCTTGCAACGTGGAAGCCGATGAAGCCTGCCGTGCCGGTGACGAGAAAGCGCATGTGAACGGGTCTCAGGCTAGTTTGGGTTCAAGGAACGTCACGCCGTAGTTGGCGGATATGCGCACGGCATCGCCGGATGAGCCGACGTTATGCAGCGCCCGGAAAAGATCTACCAGTTGCGCCGTCGGCGTAACCCAGAACAGACACGTCACAACGCGCCCGGAATTGTTGAATATGCCGTGCGGAATCTTGCGCGGCATGCGGATGAGATCGCCCGTGCGCGCCTGCCGGTGCTGGCCGTCGAGCAGAAGATCGAACTCGCCGTCGATCATGTAGATATACTCGTCCTGATCGGCATGGATATGCGGCGGCACGAAAGTCTCGATCGGGAACGTGGCGTGCCACGAAAAGCTTTCGTCGGTAATCTGCTTGGGCGTGTAGACCTGCCCAAGGACGTTCCAGTGGACGCCGTCCAGACCCTCCGCCGCGGGAGTAATGCCGGCAATTTCAACCGTCATGGATCGTCCTTTCCCGTCTTCTCGCGCGGTTTCTGCCCAAGCGCACTGAGCGCTTGCTGCGTCGAAGGATTCCACGAAGCAAACACCGGCCGCCAGTTCTTGCGCTCCTGCGCAAGGTCCTCTTCGTCCCAGTATCCGATCAGCACGCCCTGCTGCGCAATCCGCTGCTGGACAGGCGTGGAATCGATCATGCTGTCCGGCACTGTCGCGCGCTGGCGCGGCTTTCGCGCCCATTCGAACAGCAATTCGCGCAGGCGCAAGCGCTCGGCTTCGTAGGCCGGGTCGCCGCCCAGATCGACAAGTTCCTGCGGATCGTTCTCAAGATCGAACAGCATCGGGCGATAGCCTTCCGCCAGCATGTATTTGTAGCGGCCGTCGAAGACCATGCGCAGCCAGCATTCAATGGCCGGTTTCTGTAGTTCCTTGCCTGCATCCATGAACGAATAATCGTATTCGCTGACAACGTAGTGACGCCAGTTCGCGGGCCGTTCGCCGAAGAGCAGGGGCCGCAGCGAGCGCCCGTCGATGATGTGTGGCACCTGCACCCCGCCGTAGACATCCAGGAAGGTCGGCGCGAGATCGATGGCTTCCACGAGGTCGCGATTGACGCTGCCCCGCGTCGCATCGGCGCGCGCGTCGGGGTCGTAAATTATGAGTGGCGCCCGCACGCTCGGTTCGTGGAACAGGTCCTTTTCGCCGAGCCAATGGTCGCCGAGATAATCGCCGTGATCGGAGGTGAACACGATCATCGTCTCGTCCATCAGGCCCTTGCTCTCGAGATGGCCGAACAGCACGCCCATCTGGTCGTCGATCTGCTTGATCAGCCCCATGTAGGCCGGTAGCACAGTCTCCCGGACATCGTCGCGGGAGAACGAGCGCGACACTTTGTGGTTCATGAAGGCGCGATAGACCGGATGAGGATCGGCGCGCTCGCCTTCGGCCCTGACCGCGGGGAGGAAATGTTCCGGTCCGTACATGCTGGCGTAAGGGTCGGGCACGATATAGGGCCAGTGCGGCTTGATATAGGAAACGTGCAGCACCCACGGCTGATCGCCGGCCTCGTCGATGAAGTCCATTGCCCGGCGCGTGATATAGGGCGTTTCGGAATGTTCGTCCGGCACGCGGGCAGGGCGATTGGCGTTCTTCAGATACCAGCCGGAGACGATCTTGCCGTCTTCGCCGACCGCTGAATTCGCCCAGTCTTCCCAGGGGTTCTCACCCTCGAATCCCTGCTCGCGCAGATATTCATTATAGCGCGGATACGGGTCATGCCCGGAGCGCGGATGAATGCCGTCATCGCGCTCGTACGGGTCGAAGCCGCATTCGGAAATACGCACGCCGACAAGCGAATTGGGGTCGATGCCGAGCCGCGCCATGCCGGCGCTGTCGGCGCGCATATGCGTCTTGCCGACGATGGCCGAGCGCACGCCAAGCGGCCGCAGATGATCGCCGATGGTCATCTCGCCAGCCTTCAGCGGCACGAAATTCCAGCTCGCGCCGTGCGAATGGACATACCGGCCCGTATACGTACTCATCCGCGATGCGCCGCACACGGGCGATTGCACATAGCATCTGTCGAAGCGCACGCCTTGCGCGGCAAGAGCATCGATGTTCGGGGTTTTCAGATGCGGATGCCCGTAGCAGGACAGATAGTCCCACCGGAGCTGGTCGCACATGACGAACAGGATGTTCCTGACCTTGCCCATCGCCTGCGATCAATGAGGGTGGTGGCCGTGGCCGTGCGAGTGATCGTGCGAGTGATCGTTATCGTGGTGATGATCGTGATCGTGGTTGCGCTGCGCCTCGCCGGCTTCCCGGTAGCCGTGCATCAGCGCGTCCATCACCTTGTGCAGCGGGTCTTCCTGCAGTGCCAGGTGGCCGGCGAGATAGCCGGCGAGCCGCGCGAAAACGAGCGGCTGCATCGACAGCATCTCGTAGCGGTCGGTATCAGTTGCGCCCTCGGTATCCTTCACCGCGCGCCCGAGCGCTGCGGTGAACAAGGCGTCGATCGCTGCAACGACGCCATCTTCCGGCGCGCTCTGTCCGGCCTGCCGCTCCAGCAGCCGCTTGGCATGCGCCTGGTAGCGGTCGTACAGGACGTCCTCAAGTTTGCTGTCTTCTTCGAAATCGCCGCACATTGTGAAACTCCGGAGCAAGTTGCCCATGCATTGACTTGGGCAGTAGGCAATAGGCAGTAGGTTACGGACACTGCAACAGGAAATGAATTTACAACACCGGCCAGCGTGCAAGCTCCTACTGCCTACTGCCTACTGCCTACTGCCTACTGCCTTTAATACCCTTCCGCATTCTCGAGCTGCTCGAACCAGTCGAAGCCCATCGCCTTGATGATGCGGCTGTTGATGACGATAATTCGGGCGTCGTTCGCATTGTCCGCATTGAAGTGCTGGTGCGCGCAGTAGGGCGGGATGTAGACGAAGTCGCCCTGCTTCCATTCGAATTTCTTGGGCGTTGTCTCCCATTCGAACTCCATCTCGTCCTTCACATCGAACTTCACGTCCCAATGCAGGTCGTAGCCTTTGCCCTCGACCACGTAGAAGACTTCTTCCGACAGGTGCCGGTGCTTTCCAGAGGCCTTTCCCGGCGGCAGGAACTGCATGTAGATGTCGAGACACATCTCCTTGGTGTTCATCTGCTCGTTGATGATGTGCTTGATCAGGCCGTCGGGCGAGCGCTCGAACGGCATGTCCGCTGCTTTCACTACATTGATGCGGCCGTCGTATTCCTTGCGGAATTCTTCGCTGGCCTTCAGGGCTTCCTGATAAAAATTGGCGTGTTTGACCTGCTTGTAGGCAGCGTCTTTTTCGCGTGGATCGAGAATGGACATCGTCTTACCTCTGTATGCTGCATTCATCCTTCGATACGCTCCACTGCGCGGAGCTACTCAGGATGAGGGCACAATTCATTCACCCAGTAAGCCCTCTCCCTGAGTAGCGGGCGAAGCCCGCGTATCGAAGGGCGAGGGCGTGCGGTTCGAAAGCCGCTGCCTCTCAGAGCTCCGCCGGCGGCTTGTAGGCGAGCTGCTTCGGCGTGCCGTCCTTCGGCGGATATTCGGCGATCTTCTGGAAAAGAAGATGCATGAACAGGAACAGCGGTTTGGCCTTCATCACCAGCGTGATGCACTCGTCGTCTTCCTCGACGGAAAAGTGCTGATGCACGCAGGCGTTCTCGACGATCAGCGCATCGCCCGGCGACCAGTCGATCCGGCGGCCGTCGTGCACGTCGTAGCCGTTGCCCTTCAGCACGAAGAACACGGCGCTGTTCATGTGGCCGTGCTTCTGGCCATAGCCCATCGGCGAGAATACCTCGATATGCGTCTCGATGGATTGCGCCACGCGCACGGCCTGCGGATTGATGATCTTCTTGCCGTAGTGGCCGGGCCCGCCCTTCCACTTGTGGTCGGAGGTCGGATAGACGCGCGGCTGGCTGAACAATTCGCTCACCAACTCGCCATAGGTGCCCTCCAGAGCGCGCACGAAGACGCGTTTGCGCTGCCAGCGCTCCCAGACCACTTCCTCGCGGTCGGCCTGACTGTTGTGGCCGGGACCGCCTTCGGTCGCCGGCGTCACGCGGGCTTCGCTCATGCTTCGTCTCCTGTCCGTTTGTCCTCTGCCGGATATGCCGCGGATACAGCACGAAACGGCACTTTAATGCAACGTACCAAAGGCCACGCGCCCACGCTCCTGGACCTGCGGCCTGCACCTACGCGGGCAGCGGCGGCAGGGTTTCCAGTTCCTTGGCGTAGGATGCGTCCATCTGCGGCTTGAGCCCGTGTTTGGCCAGTGCATCGGAAAACATCTGCCGCACTTCCGGCGTTTCGTCCGCATAGTCGATCTGCAACCCGCCGATCCGCCGGCTGATCCAGGACATCGGCACGCCCTGCGCATTGCGCGGCGAGGAAAATTTGAACGCCAGATAGCGGGCGGGCTTGGCCCCTGCGTTGAAATGCTGGTGGAACCAGGCGTTCGGCGGCACGATCAGCGAGCCCGGCTTCCAGTCGAAGCGTTTCGGCTCGTCGCCCTCCGGCCACATCAGCGAATAGCCCTCGCCCGACAGCACGATGACATGCGCCCCGGCGTTATGGGCATGCGCTTTCTTGTAGGTCCCGACCGGGAACTGCGAGATGTGGCTAGCCATCGTGCCCCCGGCCATGTTGAAGCGCACGTGGCCGCTGCCGGCCCCGCGCTCTTTCGATTCGAACAGTGGCAGGTTCACCGCGTCCGGCACGAAATTCGTCAGCAGCTTGAAGCCCGAATTTTCGCTTTTGGCGGCGAAATAGTCCGGCTCGCCGTTGAAGCGTTTGGGGAAGTCGCGCGGGCAGTTGAAGACGAAATTCGCATCCTCGTAGAGATTGATGACCCAGGGCGCAAAAGTCGTCGCGACATAGCGCGCCGGCTCCTGCCCCGAGCCGTTGAAGTGCTGATGGTGGCAGTTGAGCGGAATGGCGAAGATCGCGCCTTCCTTCCACTCGAAGGTGATTTTCTGCCCCTTGTCGTTCCACACGCTGGTCGAGCCACGGCCGGACAGGATCAGAACCATTTCCTCGAACAATTGCCGCCGCGGCGCCAGTTTGCCGCCTGCCGGGATTTCGCACACGTAGCAATCGTTGGTGTTGCGGCTGTCGTCGTGGTTGATGATGACGCCGCGGCCGCCGCGCTGCGCCCAGGGCTTCAATTCGATCGTGCGCAGGTCTGCAATGTAATTGGCCGGGACAATATCGAGTCCCTGTTCGTGCACCCAGCGGTAATAGGGCGTATCGACCTCGGTCGAAAATTTCTTCGCCAGATCCTGCGTCACCAGCGGCGCTGCGAATTGGCTCATGCCGTCCTCCTTCGGCGATTGTTCTTCTTGAAGCCTTTCGGCGCGCTTCCCTTCTCCCCGCTTGCGGGGAGAAGATGTCACGCGAAGCGTGACAGATGAGGGACAACGGACTTGAGGCCTGCCGCTGCGTTTTCTGGTTGCACACCGGTCGCTCATCCGGCCCTGCGGGCCACCTTCTCCCCGGAGGGGAGAAGGGAGACCCCCTCATGCTGAGTAGCCGCCGCAGGCGGCTTATCGAAGCACGAGTCTAGCGCCTCAAGCCGCCTTCGGAGGCAGGCTTTCCTTTTCCTGCTCGTACGCGGTGTCCATCGCAGTCTTGAGGCCCTTCTTCGCCAGTTCTTCCTCGAACTCCGAGCGGATCGCCGGATCCTCGTCCGCATAGTCGATCTGGTCGCCGCCGACGCGCTTGGAAATCCAGGCTTTCGGCACGCCTTGCGCATTGCGGATGGAGACACCCTCGTGCTTGAACGCGAGATAGCGGGCCGGCGTCTTGCCGGTGTTGAAGTGCTGGTGGAACCACATGTTCGGCGGCACGATCATGGTGCCCACTTCCCAATCGTAGCGCTTGGGCTCGTCGCCTTCCGGCCACATCATGGAATAGCCCTCGCCGGACAGGATGATGACATGCGCGCCCGGGCCGTGGGCATGGCCTTTCTTGTAGGTCCCGATGGGGAACTGCGAGATGTGCGAGTTCATCGACCCCTTGGCCATGTTGAAACGGATGTGGCCGCCGCCCGCGCCACGCTCCTTGGCGGTGATGAGCGGCAGGTTGACCGCATCCGGCACGAAGTTCGTCACCAGCTTGAAGCCTTGCTGTTCGCCCTTGGCGGAAAAGTAATCCGGCTCGCCGTTGAAACGGCCCTTGAAGTCGAATTTTGTGTTGAATACGAAATCGGCGTCTTCGTAGAGATTCAGCACCGGCGGCGCATTGGTCACCGAGACGAAACGGGCAGGTTGCTGGCCGGAGCCGTTGAAGTGCTGGTGATGGCAGTTCAGCGGAATGGCGAAGAGTGCGCCGGAGGTCCATTCGAAGGTGATCTTGTCGCCGGCGTCGTTCCACACCGAGGTCGAGCCGCGGCCTTCCAGCACCAGGATCATTTCCTCGAAAAGCTGCCGCTGCGGGGCGAGCTTGCCGCCGGCCGGAATTTCGCAGACGTAACAGTCGTTCGAGGTGCGCGACGCCTCATGGTTGATGTAGATGCCCTTTCCGCCGCGCCGCGCCCAGTCCTTCAGCTCGACCGTGCGCAAGTTCTGGACGTAATGGGCGGAAATGATGTCGAGGCCTTCGCCGCGGACCCATGCCTCGTAGGGCGTATCTTTTTCGCTGGCGAATTTCTTGGCGAGTTCGTCGGAAACTTTTGCGTCCTTGGCCATTGGATTTACTATCCTTTCTGGTTTCCTCTCCGGCGGGCGGCGCTGCGCCTGCACAATAACAGGGCTGCCTCCGGTCCCGGCGCGGCAATTGCGTGCGCCTTGCGCGAATGCAGGTCAGGCCTCCCGAAAGCGGCGCGCCCCGCGCATCGGGCTGTTCATAGACCCGCTGTCTTGCTTGTCAATGGGCCAGTTCCGGGGATGGAACCCACCGGTTACCCCCACGATCCGCCGGCCGGTGCTCTCCGTTACGCCGATTTGCGCCCCGGCGTGGCGATCTGCGCGAAGCCTTCCACATGCCGGGCCAGGATGTCCCGCGCGGTGGCTTCGTCGGCGCTGTCGACGGCCTGACGCAGCCGGGCGAAGTCCCGTTCCAGCTCTGCAGCATCGAAATCTCCGGCCGCTTCGCGCATGATCTTGGGATGCGCCGTGCCGCTGGAATTGCCGTCCACCAGCAGCTCTTCGTAAAGCTTCTCGCCCGGCCGCAGCCCCGAAAACCGGATTTCGATATCGCCGTCCGGGTTTGCTTCGTCCTTCACGTCGTGCCCGGCCAGATGGATCATCCGCCGCGCCAGATCGTAAATCGAGACGGGCTGGCCCATGTCGAGCAGGAATACGTCGGCGCCCGCGCCCATGCTGCCGGCCTGCACAACCAGTTGCGCAGCCTCGGGGATCGTCATGAAGTAGCGCACGATATCGCGGTGGGTGACGGTGACCGGTCCGCCAGCCTCGATCTGCTTCTTGAACAGCGGGATGACCGAGCCGGACGAGCCGATCACATTGCCGAAGCGCACCATCGACAGAACCGTGCCGTTGCTGTTTTTCTGCCGAAGCTGAAAGGCAAGTTCCGCCATGCGCTTGGTCGCGCCCATGACATTTGTAGGGCGGACTGCCTTGTCGGTCGAAATCAGGATCGCGCGCTCGACGCCGGCCTCGAGAGCAGCATCCGCCACTTCCAGCGTCCCGATCGTATTGTTGCGCACGCCTTCGAGTGGATTGCCTTCGACCAGCGGCACATGCTTGTACGCTGCGGCGTGAAACAGCGTCTGAATTTTGTGTTTCTTGAGCTTTTCCCGCAGCCGCTCGCCGTTGCAGACCGAGCCGAGCACCGGAATGATCTGCGTGTTCCTGGATTCCGGGAAGGTCTGTAATTCCTGATCGATGGAATAGAGCGCAAATTCGCTCATTTCGTACAAAACGATAGACTTGGGCGACCGGGAGAGAATCTGCCGGCAAAGTTCGGAGCCGATGGAGCCGCCTGCACCGGTGATCATCACGTTGCGATCTCTGACGCATGAAAACAATTCGTCTTTCGGCGGGATGGCTTCGC
>JBFWRC010000053.1:0-24850 GCA_050249115.1 Beijerinckiaceae bacterium | reverse complement strand
TAAAGGGCGTGCACATTGCCGATCGCGATACGCAGCGCGCGAAATATCCTAAGCCGATGCGGACCTTCGTCAACACCTGGTCTGTCGAAGGCTTCATTTCCGAAGGGTTGCAGCCGGCGGAACTGGGGTGGGGCACGCACGAAAACTGGATGCCGCCGAACGCGTCCGGTTACGATACAGGGTGCCAGGCTGCGATCTATCTGTTGCAGCCAGGCGCCGATACGCGCGTGCGCTCGTGGACGCCCACGGCGCGGGCGCAACACGGATTTCTGGTGACGCACAACGAGTCGATTTCCATCGCCGATTATTTCACCGTGCGCGACGCTGGCGGCAAGGCCGTATACCGGCCGACGTGCCACTATGCCTATCATCCTTGCAACGATGCAGTGCTTTCGCTGCATGAGATGTTCGGACAGGCCGGGGTGACGCAGCCGGATTTTCACATTCTCGAAGAGGATGAGATCGTGGATGGCGTCGACGAACTCGGCGTGCTTCTCTACGGCCACGGTTTGAACGCTTACTGGTTCGGGTCGCAGCTCGGTATCGAGGAAACGAGGCGGATCGCGCCGTATCAGAACGCCACCGGCCTGCAGGTGACGTCGGCTGTTCTGGCCGGCATGGTCTGGGCGCTGGAAAATCCGGAGGCAGGCATCGTCGAAGCCGACGAGATGGATTACAAGCGTTGCCTCGAAGTGCAATCGCCCTATCTCGGCCCGCTTGTCGGCAAGTATACGGACTGGCATCCGCTCAAGGACCGTCCCGGGCTATTCCCCGAAGACATCGACGAGAGCGATCCCTGGCAGTTCCGCAACGTGCTGGTGCGGTAACACCTTAAACCCGGATACCGGAAAGGCCCGTTTCCCGGGCCTTTTTCGTTACAGCCAGCCTTTGCGCTTGAAATATGCGAAAGGCAGAATGCCGGCGACGATCATCGCAAGCAGCGCCAGCGGATAACCGTATTCCGATTGCAGTTCCGGCATGAACTTGAAGTTCATTCCGTAGATCGAGGCAATCAGCGTGGGTGGCATCAGGCACACCGCGGCGATGGAAAAAATCTTTATGATCTGGTTTTGCTCGAGGTTGATAAGGCCGAGGGTTGCGTCGAGCAGGAAAGTCACCTTGTTGGCCAGATAGGCCGAATGTTCGGTGAGCGAGGCCACGTCTCTTTGCAACGTCCGCAAGCGTTGGCGCGCTTCCTTCAAGGCGCGCTTGCCTTCGGCAGTTACGGCGTTGTGATAGGTCAGAGCACGGTTGATGCTGACCAGACTTTCGCGGATCATCGACAGCCGGTCGCCCTCGCGGCCGATGTCCACGATGGCGCGCTGATAGTCGGCGCTGCGAACTTTCTGGCTCGAATCCTGCTGCACGAAAATCTTGCGAGAGATGGTGTCGATCTTCGTACCAATCCGTTCGAGCGCATCGGCGATCCGGTCGATGACCGCTTCCAGCAGGCCCATCATGACCTGTTCGCCGGTGGCGCAGGGAACGGAGCCGGAGCGCTGCGCACGCGCGATGAACATGGAGAAGGGCCGAGGCTCGGCATATCGGACCGTAACCAGAGTTTGCCCGGCGAGAACGAATGTGATCGGCGTGGGCGCCGGTTCCTCGGAATCGATATTGGCCACGACGCTGACGGTCATGAACTCCGCGCCGTTCTCGTTGTAAAGGCGCGAGGAAGCTTCGATTTCCTGCATTTCTTCGCGGGTCGGGATCGAAACGCCGGTTACGCTTTCGACATAACGGTCCTCTTCCGTGCTCGGATTGAGAATGTCTATCCACGGTGTTGCGCCCGGCGGCATGGGCGGTTGGAGTGTTCCCGACACCACCAGGCTCACTGGGGAAATGTGATCGTTGTTGCGGATGTAAACATTCAGCATCGCCAATCCCCCGCCGGTCCGGCATTGCGATACTACCAAAGCGGCGGCGGGAAAACCCCCGGTGTGACGTCTATTCCGCCGCCATGCCAATAGCGGCTTTTCCGCTGCGAAACTTCTCCATCAAGGCGGCTTCTTCGGTCTTTGCGCGATCCATCGCCGCTTCCTTGATATATCCGTATCCGCGAATCTTTTCGGGCAGCGCGGCGATTGCGACGGCTGCAGCATGGTTGCCCGGGTCCAGCGAGCGCGAGATTTCGTCGAGCGTATTCTCATAATGCGCAATGAGCGCTCGCTCGCGGCGGCGTTCGGCGCTATAGCCGAAGATATCGAATGCCTTGCCGCGCAGGCCTTTCAGGCTTGCGAGTATCTTGAACGCCGTCATCATCCACGGGCCGAAGCGGGATTTGCGCGGCAACCCGGAATTCGGATCGCGGCGGGCGAGAACAGGCGGCGCAAGATGAAACTCCAGCTTTACGTCGCCTTCGAAGGTGCGCGCGATCTGGCGCGCGAAGTTTCCGTCCGTGTAGAGGCGGGCGACTTCGTACTCGTCCTTGATGGCCATCAGCTTGAACAGATTGTGTGCAACTGCCTCGGCGAGGCCGGACTTGCCCTGAGCGCGCTCGGCTTCAGCCTTGCGTATGGCCTCCACGCGCGCGCGATAACGCTGTGCGTAAACTTCGTCCTGATAGGCTGTCAGGAACCGGGCGCGCCGTTCCACAATATCGTCGAGCGTTGGCGCGGCGGCCTGCGCTGATTGCGCTGCGGGCAACATGGCTTCGACGGCATCCGGCGCATGGGCGAAATGGCGGCCGAGGAGGAACGCCGTCAGGTTCATGCCAACTGCCTGGCCGTTCAATTCTATCGCCTGTTCGATCGAAGCTGCTTCCAGCGGCAACAGCCCGAGCTGCCAGGCGTACCCGAGCATGAACATGTTCGTGGCGATGGAATTGCCCAGCAGGCTGGTGGCTATCTTCGTCGCATCGAGAAACCGCACGTTTTCGCCGGCATGTTCGTTCAAGGCGCGGCGTATGCGTGCGGCGGGCAACGACCAGTCGGCGTTGCGGGTGAAATCGCCGGGATAGACCTCTGCCGTATTCACGACAACGCTGGTCCTGTCCTTGCGCACCGCAGCCAGAACCTTGCGCGATCCGGATACGATAAGATCGCAGCCCAGCACGAGATCGGCCTGTCCGGCGGCAACGCGAATGGCGTGGATCGTCTCCGGCGAGCGGCTGAGTTTTATGTGGGACAATACAGCGCCGCCCTTTTGCGCAAGGCCGGCCATGTCGATGGAACCGCAACCCTTGCCTTCGATATGCGCAGCCATGCCGATGATCGCGCCGATCGTGACGACGCCCGTTCCCCCTACGCCGGTTACCAGAATGCCGAAAGGATCATCGCCGACAGGCGGAACCTTGGGTTGCGGCAGCGGCGGCAATTTCGCCAGCGCCTCGGGATGGGCCGCGATATCGGGTGACTTGAGTTTGCCGCCGTGGACAGTGACGAAGGATGGACAGAATCCCTTGAGACAGGAGAAGTCCTTGTTGCAGCTCGACTGGTCGATTGTCCGCTTGCGGCCGAACTCGGTATCGAGCGGCTGCACAGACACGCAATTGGATTGCACGGAGCAATCGCCGCAGCCCTCGCAGACGAGAGGATTGATGACGACGCGGCGCTCAGGATCGGGGAAAGTTCCGCGCTTGCGGCGGCGGCGTTTCTCGGCGGCGCAGGTCTGGTCGTAGATCAGCATCGTCACGCCGGGGCGTGTCTGCAATTCGCGTTGTACTGCGTCGAGATCGTCGCGGTGATGAATGGTTGTCCCGGCGGGCCATGCTTCGTTCGCGCCGTATTTTTCCGGCTCGTCGGTAACGACCGCGATACGGGAAATGCCTTCGGCATCGGCCAGGCGGGCGATCTTGCCCGGCGTCAGATTTCCGTCATTGCGCTGCCCGCCTGTCATTGCGACGGCATCGTTGTACAGCAGCTTGAATGTCATATTGGTTCCGGCTGCAACGGCCCAGCGGATCGCCATGATGCCGGAATGGTTGAATGTGCCGTCGCCGATATTCTGGAAAACGTGGGGGCGTTTCGAGAAGAAGGATTCGCCAATCCAGTTGGCGCCTTCGCCACCCATCTGGGTGAAACCTTCGGTACCACGGTCCATCCACTGAACCATGTAATGGCAACCAATGCCTGCATAGGCGCGTGCGCCATCTGGGATTTTGGTCGAGGAATTGTGCGGACAGCCCGAACAAAAATAGGGAATGCGAACGGCTGCATCAGGCGTTGTTGCAAGCCGCTTCTGGAATTCGCGCAACTCCGCCACGCGCGCTGCAAGGTCCCCATCGCCGGCATTGTAGCGCAACAGCCGCTCGCCGATGGCGACCGCAACGTCGTTGGCGTCGAGCGCGCCCTTGACGGGGAAAAGCCAGGTGCCGTTTTCGTCCTTCTTGCCAATGCATACGGGCTGATGGGGTGAGCCGTAGAGTTCTTCCCGCACCTGAACTTCGATCAGCGCGCGTTTTTCTTCGACGCAGATTATGAGATCGAGGCCTTTGGCGAATTCCTTCAGGCCTTGCGGCTCCAGCGGCCAAGGGCAGCCGACCTTGTAAAGCCGAAGGCCAAGATCGTTCGCCCGTTTCTCGTCGATGCCGAGATCGTCGAGCGCCTGACGGACGTCGAGATAGGGTTTGCCTGTGGTGATGACGCCGATTCTGGGGGCAGGGCCGCCGGAAAAAATCGTTGTGTTGAGCTTGTTGGCGCGCACCCATGCGACGATGGCGTCGCGCTTGAAGTCCTGCAACCGGGCTTCCTGCGTCAATACGGGATCGCGGGGGCGGATATTCAGCCCCCCTTCGGGCATGGCGAAATCCTTCGGAACAACAGGGCGGATACGTTCGAGGGACACGTCGACAGAGGCGGTGGATTCGACCGTGTCCTTGATCAGCTTGATGCCGACCCAGACGCTGGCGTATCGGCTCAACTCCCAGCCGAGCAGGCCGTAGTCGACGATTTCCTGCACGCCGGCAGGATGTAGCACCGGCATCATCACGTCGACGAAGTGAAATTCCGACTGGTGCGCTGTCGTGGACGATTCCGCGGTGTGGTCGTCGCCCATCAGTGCGATGACACCGCCGTTTTTCGACGTGCCGGCCAGATTGGCGTGGCGGAAGACGTCACCGGAGCGATCGACGCCGGGTCCCTTGCCGTACCAGAGTCCGAAAACCCCGTCGAAGCGACCCTCGCCGCGCATTTCGGCCTGTTGCGTGCCCCATACGGCGGTTGCGCCGAGATCTTCGTTCAGTGCCGGGACGAAAACGATTTCCTCCGGCGCGAGATGGGCGGCCGCTGCCTGCAGTTGCATGTCGACAGCGCCAAGCGGCGACCCGCGGTAACCTGTAACAAAGCCGGCCGTATTCAAACCGTTGCGCCTGTCGCGCTCCTTTTGCATGAGCAGCAGGCGGACGATGGCCTGCGTGCCGGTGATGAAAATCCGGCTTTTCGTCAGGTCGTATTTGTCGTCGAGGGATACAGCGTTGCGGCGCGCCGGGACCGCCGCGGTCCCTGCGGCTATGCCAGTCGAGCCCAGCGGTTTCGAGCCAGTGCCGGTGTCGTTCATGCCGCTTCCTCCCGCACCGCATGCCCGACCCACTATGTCAGCAGCGGACGCTATTTCAAGGTGCGACAGCGTGATCCGCACGCTATGCCAAGTTCTGCGATAAATAGGGGGCAAAGCAGGCAGGGTGAACGTTGCGGCGGCCAAATCACCCAAGTGTGATAAGGTTTGGCTGATTCTCGGGTCTTTCTCATGCATCTGCGGAGGTTCGGACGCGCATGGCGAGTTGGAAACGTGCGGTTGCAGCAATTTTCGCTGTCTGTGCAATGGCTTTGGCGCCGGTTCAGGCGCTCGCCCACCCGCATGTCTGGGTCAAGGTCAAAAGCCATTTTCTGTTCGATGCGGACGGAAAGATCACTGGCGTCCGCCATGCCTGGACGTTCGACGACATGTATTCGGCCTTTGCAATTCAGGGGCTTGGCAAGGATGGCGTCCCCATCGATCAGGCCTTGAAGGCGCTTGCCAAGGTCAATGTCACGCAATTGGCCGAATATGGCTATTTCACCGTGTTGCGGATCAACGGCAAGCAGGCCGCGTTCAAGCCAGCCATCAATCACGACATCACCATGGACGCGAAAAAAATCATTACGCTGCATTTCACCGTGATGCTCAAGACACCCGTCAAGGCGCCACGGGTTTCCGTGCTGAAGGTGTATGATCCGACCTATTTCGTTGCATTCGATTACGCTAAGCAGGCGCCGACCGGTCTGGACAACGCGCCAAAGGGATGTTCGGTCAGCGTCGCCGTTCCCAAACCGCTGACGCCGCAGCAGGAAGCGCGCCTTGCCGCAGTTGCGGGCACCAACGATTCGCCCGGAGAAAATTTCGGCTTTTTTCTTGCCCCGAGCGCCATCCTCGCTTGCCCCTGAACTGGACCTTCGGCCGATGCGATATTCCCGACGGACAATACTGCTTGCGCTCGTTTCGCTCCTGGCAGTGGTGACGATCATTCTGCTTCCGCATGCCGATGCGCTGGCGCAGGGGCGAAACCCTTTCAGCGTCGGAATTTCCGAGGGCGGCGGAGCGCCGGGCAGCGCCCTGACGCGGTGGATTCTGGCGAAGCAGGTTGAGTTCCAGCATTCGCTGTCCGCCGCCGTCCGGGCGATCAAGGCCGATGGCCATGCGGTTTGGACGCTGATGGGCATTGCGTTCGCCTATGGCGTGTTTCATGCCGCCGGTCCGGGGCACGGAAAGGCGGTAATCGCTTCTTATCTCATCGCCAACGAACAGGCGCTGAAACGCGGACTGGCGCTGTCCCTGCTGGCGGCGCTGCTGCAGGGTATTGTCGCCATTGCCATCGTCGGTGTCCTGGCGGTGGTGCTGCAGGCGACTTCCGCCCGTATGCGATCAGCGGCCAACTTTGTCGAAGTCGCGAGCTATGCCGCAGTCGCTTTGCTCGGGGCATGGCTGGTGTGGCGGAAAGGCCGGGCCTTGTTCGGTTTTTCGAATGGACATCGGCACGAACGGGCTCCGGCTCGCGATGACAGCCACAACCATGGCAATGCGCATACCCATACCCACACCCACGCCCACACCCTTCATCACGCACATGACCACGCCCACGCCCACGCCCATGCCCATGCCCAAGCCGGGCCGCCGCATGGTGAACCTGGTCATATCCATGACGAACATTGCGGACATTTCCATGCCCCTGACCCCAAAACGCTGGGTGAAGGGTTTACCTGGGGGGCAGGCATCGCCACGATATTCGCGGCTGGGCTGAGACCCTGTTCGGGAGCAATTCTGGTATTGGTGTTCGCACTGGCGCAGGGCATTTTTCTCGCTGGCGTGGCTGCGACCTTCGCCATGTCGATGGGGACCGCGATGACAACCGGCGCGCTGGCGGCGCTTGCTGTCCTGGCGAAGGGAATGGCGGTCCGTTTTGCAGAGGGGCGCGAAGGCGGGATTTTTGCGCGCCTGCGTGTCGTTCCTCTGCTCGAATTTATCGCTGCGCTGCTGGTGCTGGCGCTGGGTGTCCTGTTGTTTCTGGGCGCGGAGTGGAACTAGATTTTTAGCAGCAACTTGCCCGGAAGCGCTCCATGCGGTAGATCGAAACTCGAAAACACAGATTACGGAACACAGCCTTGGCCGAGAAAAAGCCCATCAACTGGCAGAACCTCATCACCATTGTCAGCGTCGGCATTCTGGTCGGCACGGAACTGATTGTGATGACCTGGGCAGCCGGCTGGGCGCTGGGCGGTATTTTCGAATTGCCGCCGTTGTTCCGGCGCATCTTCGAGGTCACCGGCTTCGCGCTCGGGGTGGCCGGCCTTTACTACTTCATGCGCGCGGCGCTGAAGGCCGAGCCGATACGCGGCTGATTTCTCACTTCTCGCAAACGCTCAACCTGACGTAATCGCCCTTTTCGGCGGCGGTCGCGATTTGCCGGCAGGAACCGGCGGCGCAGAAGGTCCAGCCTTGCGGCACGGCTTCCGAGCGGCGCAGCAATACTTCCGGCAAAGGCTTGAGCGGCGGCTTCCAGCGCCAGAATTTGCCATCGAAGCGGGCGTTGTCCGGCGGATCCATGCCGGCTCCCGAACCCTCGATCCTGGCCTCGACGATCTCAAGCCCGGCGGGTGTTACGCGCCAGTCTTCCTCCCAGCGTGTCTTTTCGACCGAATGGGTCCAGGCCAGCGTGAAAGCCAGTGCCGAGACCTTGGCGATGCCGCCAGCGCTGGCGATACAAAGCGGCATGGGTCAGGCCCCGGCAGGTGTGGCCTGTCTCGCACGCCACCAATGCTGGGCGAAGAATATGGCGGCGGTGGCAAAGCCGATTTCATCCGTCAGGGGCAGGGCGACAATCAAAAGCGCTGCCGCGGCGGCGGCAAGCACCCGCTCCCAAACCGGCAGATGGGCGCGGAAATAGCCGATGGAGGCTATGCCGAGCAGACCCATGCCGAGCAGGGCTTTGCCAAAGATATAGGCCACCGCCAGCGGATAGCCGAACTGCTGGCTGAGCGGCCCGCCGTCCTGCAGCATAAGCGCGGGAGCGTAAACTGCCATGAACGGGACGATGAACCCGGCAGCGGCGATACGCATCGCCTGCAGGCCGATGGTCAGGCCAGGGGCCTGTGCAATCGGTGAAGCGGCGAAAGCCGCCAGCGCAACAGGCGGCGTCAGGTCCGCCATGATGCCAAAATAAAAGACAAACATGTGCGCCACAATTTCCGGCACGCCGAGCTTGACGAGGATCGGGGCGGCGAGGGACGAGGTGATGATGTAGTTCGGGATGGTCGGGATACCCATGCCGAGCACGAGGCTGAACAGCATGGTCAGCACCAGCGCGAGAAACAGACTGTCCTTGCCGATGCCGATGACGGCGTTGCCAACGATTGTCGCTACACCCGTGAGCGTCAATACGCCAATGACGATGCCGACCAAGGCGCAGGCAAGCCCGACCGACAGCGCCTGACGTGCGCCCTCGGCAAGAGAATCGCGGCAGATGACCAGTGTTTCTCGCCCTCCCCTGACGAAGGCGTTGATCGCGATCAGCACGGCAATGACGGCGATCAGGGCGACGACGCCCCATGTGCGGAACGTCGCGCAGGCAATACCCAAGGCAACCCAAAAGGCAATTCGCAACGCGGTCGAGCCGATGCCGAGAGAAATCGTGCCGCCGAGTATGACGATGGCTGTCAGGGCGAGACCGACCGAGCCGGCGAACAAAGGCGTGTAGCCGCCGAACAGCAGCCAGACGAGAACCGCGAGCGGCAGAAGCAGGAACCAGCGCCGTTTCAGTCCATCGAGAACGTCCGGAAGCTCGTCCCGCGGCAGGCCGACAAGACCGCGGCGCCCGGCTTCGAGATGCACGGACCAGAACGCCGCCCCGAAGTAGAGGACGGCCGGTATGAGCGCGGCGTTGACTATCGTGACATAGGGAACGTCCAGCGTTTCGGCCATGATGAAGGCGACTGCGCCCATGACGGGGGGCATGATCTGCCCGCCCATCGAGGCGGTGGCTTCGACGCCGCCGGCAAAGCTCGGTACATAGCCGAAGCGCTTCATCAGCGGGATGGTGAACTGGCCCGTTGCGACGACGTTGGCGACGCCGGAGCCCGAAATTGTCCCCATCAGGGCGGAGGAAAAGACGGCGACTTTGGCGGGCCCGCCGCGCGCGCCACCGAACAGGCCCATCGCGACGTCGGTAAACAGGCCGATCATGCCTGCCTTTTCCAGGAATGCGCCGAACAGGATGAACAGAAAGATGTAGGTTGCCGAAACGCCCGTCGGCGTGCCGTAAATGCCTTCGGTTCCGTAGGCGAGCTGGTCCACGACCTGATCGAGCCCGTAACCGCGATGGTTGAACGGCGCGGGCAGGTATTCCCCGAACAGGGCATAGGCGAGGAAGGTCCCGGCGATAATCGGCAGGGCTGCGCCCATCATCCGCCAGGTCAGAATGAAAACCGCCGCCAGGGAAACAATGCCGACGGCTATGTCGAGCGGCAACGGATCGCCGGCGCGCAGCAGCAGGGCGTCATGAAACACCCATTGATACAGCGCGACACCCGCGCCGAGGATGCCGGTGAGCCAGAGCGCATATTTCGCGGCGTTGTTGCGCGTTGTCAGGGTGGCGAACAGGCCGGCCGACAGCAGCAGCAGGAAGCCGACGTGCAGCGCGCGTATCACGACCGCAGGCAGGCCGGCGTAAAGAGAGACGGAAATCTGGTAGGCCGAAAACAGCAGGGCGAAAGCAAACAGGAACCGGCCGGCCGTGCCGTGTCCCCATCCGCGCGGCAATCCGTGCTCGACATCGACCGCGGGAGGTTGATTGGGGGCGGCTTGTGCCGCCCCGTTCGTTTCTGAGGCCGGTCCGCTTGCAGGTGTGCTGCTCATGTAGATGCTTTCACGGCCGAAGTTTCGGGCCTATTTCATCAGGCCTTTTTCTTTGTAATAGCGCACGGCGCCGGGGTGGAACGGTACGGGCGACCCCTTGGTAGCGTTTTCGAGCTTCACGAGTTTGCCGACCGCATGGGCGGCGGCGAGTGTGCCAACATTCTCCCACATCGCTTTCGTGAGCTGATAAACGATTTCGTCTTTCAGCGTCGAACGGGTGGCGAGGAAGTTCACCACGGCGGCAGTCTGTGCAGCGTCGGTCTGACCCTTGTAGGTGTTGGCCGGAATTGTGGCCTTCACGAAGGGCGGGCCGATCTTGTCGACCAGCGCGCCGGGAACGTCGACGACGGTGATCTCCACCGAGTTGGCAAGGTCGCGAATGGAAGCCACGCCGAGACCGGCCGATTGCAAGGTCGCGTCGAGCTGGCGGTTTTTCATCAGTTCCACGGATTCGCCAAAGGGCAGATATTCCGCCTTGGAGAGATCCTTGTAGGTCATGCCGGCGGCGGCGAATATGGCGCGGGCATTGAGCTCTGTACCCGAACGCGCCGCGCCTACTGACAGGCGTTTGCCCTTGAGATCGGCCAGCGTTTTCACGCCGGACGATTTCAACGCGACGATCTGCACGTAGTTGGGATAGAAGGCCGAGATAACGCGCAGCTTGTCGAGCTTGCTCTTGAACCCGGCCTGAGCATCTCCGGCCCAGGCGGCCTTCAGCGAATCGCCGAGGGTCAGGGCAACTTCGCCGCGGCCGCGCTGCAGAAGATTGAGATTTTCGACGGATGCTTTCGTCGATTGCACGGACGGGCGCACATCCTTCACCTTGTCGGTGTAGATTTTCGACAGCGCGACGCCCATCGGGTAATAAACGCCCGAGGTGCCGCCGGTGAGTATGTTGATAAATGTCTCGGCCTTGGCCGCGTGCGCGCTTGCGACCAGACCGGCAGTTGCCGTCAAGGCCAAGGCGAATGCCGTCTCACGCGCGGCCCGCGTGCGGTTTTTCTTTCCGTTTGTCATGATCTTTATGCCTTTCCTCGTCCCTTCTCGAAGCCGGCGCCGGTTGTTGGAGGTTATTCGCATGGCCGGTCTTCAATCATGGGATATTTTCATTTGCGCATTGCCGGCACAAGCGGCTTCGTGCGATTTGACGCGTAACTTTCGGCTAGGGTTCCGCCAGCCGCGCATCATCACGGGAATTTGTTTCGCATATAGAACAAAAAACCCGAATTAAGCATAGTAGTAAATAATAGGTATGGCCGAAGCAAGTTACGATGTTGCGGTGATAGGCGCTGGCGCAGCGGGGATTGCGGCTGGCCGGGCGCTGCGCAGCGCTGGCGTGGATGTTTTGCTGCTGGAAGCGCGCAGCCGCCCGGGCGGACGCGGCTGGACGCGGATCGTCGATGGCCGTGCGCTGGACATGGGGTGCGGCTGGCTGCATTCCGCCGACGTCAGTCGGCTTCCGGCCCTGGCGCGGGAAGCCGGATTTACGGTCGACGAAAGTCTGCCGCCCTGGCAGCGTGAGCCGGACCGGCGTGTGGTGGCGCCCGAGGTTCATGCCGCATTCCGTTCAGCGATGAACACGTTCGAGCAACGCCTTTTTGCAGCGGGCGAACGCGAGGAAGATTGTCCTGCCAGCGAATTGCTGGAAGCGGGATGCGCTTTCAATCCGTTGCTCGACGCCGTCTGCACTTTCGTGAACGGTGTCGAACTGAACCGGCTCTCCGTACACGATGTAACGCGATACCGGGACAGCGAAGTAAATCATCGCGTCACCGAAGGCATGGGAACTTTGCTGGCAGAATTGGCGAAGGACCTGCCGGTTGTCTACGATTGTGCGGTTTCGTCCGTCGACCGGCGCGGCGCCTTGTTGCGACTTGCAACAGATAAAGGCGAAGTATCGGCTCGCAGCGCCATCGTGACGGTTCCGACAAACACACTTGCCAGCGGCGCTTTGCGTTTCACACCCGAACTGCAGGAACACCTGGATGCGGCTTCGCATTTGCCACTGGGTGCGGACAACAAGATTTTTCTCTCCGTAGAGGGGGCGGGGGAACTGCCGCAATCGAGTTTCGTGTTCGGGCGGCGCGATCGCACGCAGACCGGCAGTTATCATCTGACGCCATTCGGTTGGCCGCTTATCGAAGGCTATTTCGGCGGCGCATTCGCCCGCCAGCTTGAGCGCGAAGGTGAGATCGCCTTTACCGAGCAGGCGATTTCGGAATTGTGCGGTGTCTTTGGCAATGCGTGGCGGAGCCGGCTGAAGCCCGTCGCGGCAAGCGCATGGTGCGGCGATCCATACGCGTTGGGCTCCTATTCGCATGCCCTGCCCGGGCATGCGGACAAGCGGGCGGTACTGGCGGCGCCAATCGAGGACCGCATCTTCTTCGCTGGCGAAGCGACCTCGCCGGAGTATTTTTCGACGGCGCATGGGGCTTACGAAAGCGGATTGCGCGCGGCGAAGGAAGCTTTGTCCGCGGTCGCGTGGAAGCTCTAAGCGGAATCGGTCACGCGAGCCCGAGCAGAATTTTTGAAAGTTCCCTTGGCATCTCGATCATGATTTCGTGGCCGCATGCGACGCCGTGGTAGTCCCAGTCTTTCGACGCTTTCGCCATATCGCCAAAGGGTGCGAATACCGCGCCCGGATGGCCTTCGGCGCGGATATAGGCCTTGCGCGGAATTTTCTTCCACGTGCCCGCATTGCGCGATGGCTGCATGAAAGTCAGCAGCGGCTGTTTCGTGCACTGAGCGTTGATCCAGTCGATGTTGGCCTGATCCTTTACGCCGAAATACTCGGGCGAGCGCGGCGTCACCAGCCAGCCGTCGCCGTTCTGGATCGTGTCCATGATCATGCCCATGCGTGCCTGATCGTTCTGCAGCGACAACAGCGACTGGCCGTCTTCGGGGATGAAGGCGTCGAGATAGACGATGGTCTTGATCCGGTCGTGCAGCTTTTCGCCAACGCCGGTAATGACCATGCCGCCATAGGAATGACCGAGCAGAACTATGTCCTTCAGCTCATTCTTTTCGATGAGCCCGATCACGTCCAGGATATGAGTGTCGAGCCCGACAGAAGGCGTTGCGAGGTGGGCGCTTTCGCAAACGCCGGTGAGGGTCGGCGCGAAAACGTCGTGTCCGGCGGCGCGCAGGTCCGGGGCCACGCGCTGCCAGCACCAGCCACCGTGCCAGGCGCCGTGAACGAGAACGTAGGTGGTCATTGCGCAAGCCTCATACTGTAAGAATTATCTTGCCGATGTGCTGGCTGGTTTCCATCCGCGCATGCGCCTTGTTGGCTTCGCGCAATGGGAATGTGGAATCTATCACCGGCTTGCAAAGTCCCTTGGCCCATAGCGGCTCGACATTCTCGCGCAGGGAATCTGCGATGGCCGTTTTTTCCGCATCGGTGCGCGGACGCAGCGCCGAGCCCGTCCAGACGATGCGCTTGAACGATATAGGCCGGATGTCGAGTTCCATCTTCGAGCCTTGCATGACGGCGATCTGCGAAATGCGGGCATCCCGGGCGCAGCATTCGAAGTTCTTCTGCACGTAGGAGCCGGCGACCATGTCGAGGATGACATTGACGCCCTTGCCGTCCGTGGCCTTTTTTACTTCTTCGACGAAATCCTGCGTCTTGTAGTTGACCGCCACATCGGCTCCGATCTTGCGGCTAAAGGCGCATTTTTCGTCCGAGCCGGCAGTGGTGATCACTTTGGCGCCGATCGCCTTGGCAAGCATGATCGCCGTGGTGCCGATGCCCGAGGTGCCCCCGTGGACGAGCAGCCATTCGTCCTTTTTCAGCCCGGCCGTCATGAAGCCGTTGACCCATACGGTGAAGAAAGTCTCTGGAATGCCGGCGGCTTCTACCATGGTGAAGCCTTCGGGTACGGCAAGCACGTGGCCCTCATGCACCGCGACATATTCGGCATAACCGCCGCCGTGGCACAGGGCACAAACCTTGTCGCCGGCTTTCCAGCGCGTAACGCCCTCGCCGACTGCCGCGACCGTTCCCGCGACTTCGAGGCCGGGCAGGTCCGATGCGCCAGGTGGCGGCGGATAACGGCCTAGCCGCTGGGCAACGTCCGGCCGGTTGACGCCTGCGGCTTCCACCTTGATGACGATCTGGTTCTTGCCGGCCTGGGGAACGGGGCGTTCCTCCGGTTGCAGCACGTCGGGACCGCCATGTTCCTTGATGGCAATGGCGGTCATGGTGGCGGGCAAGTTGGTCATGCAATCGTCCTCGTGCGTTCTCCGTCAGGCAGTTCGAATCCCTCCGGAATCTGGGCTGTTTCTTCTGGCAGGTTATGGTCCGCAGTATCCACTAACTGGCGGTCTTAAAGACCAGCCAGCTTCGGCATAACCTCCTTCGCATACAATTCCGTGCTTTTCTTCACCAGTTCGTCGGGCAGGGTGCCGAACTGGATCATCGGCATCATGATCTGAAAGCCAGTCTTCTCGTGCGTTTCGGCAATCTTCGAAGCGACCGTGTCGGGCGAGCCGACGATGCAATTGCCGCGGGCGAAAAGGTCGTCGAGTTTCAGCTTCGACGTGCCGATGCCCTTGCGGAATTCCATCATCTTCTGCAGCGACTGGATGCCGGTGTAGCCCGGCGGAAACAGGAATTCGAAGGGAATATGGAAGAAGTGGTTGAACAGGGTTTCGATATGCTCGGCCGCTTCCTTGCGGGCTATCTCGTCGGTTTCGGCAACATATAACGGCGTCGACCAGCCGAGCTGTTCGCCCGTTGCCTCGTAGCCGTATTCCTCGGCCTTGCGGCGATAGGCGTCGTGAAACCTGATAACGGCGTCGGTCGGAGAGAAAGCCATGATGACGGGGTATTTCCGGGACGGATGCGCGGCCCAGTCGATAGTTTCGCCCGAACCCTGAGAGGGTATCCAGATCGGCGGATGCGGCTGTTGCACGGGACGCGGCCAGCAACTCGCGTAATTGTAATTGTAATGCTCGCCCTCGAAGTCGAACGGCTCGTCCGATATCCAGGCTTTGGTAATGACGTCGTGCGCTTCGTGAAAGCGGTCGTGGGAATAGATCGGGTTCACGGTAGAGGAATGATATTCGCAGCCGATGCCGCGCACGAAGCCGGCGATCAGCCGCCCGTCCGACAGGTTGTCGAGCATGGCGAATTCTTCGGCTATCGTAATGGGGTTGGACGTAATCGGAAGCGCGCGACCGATAACGGCGACCTTCGTATCACGCCCGCGCGTGCGCTCGATCAGCGTCGCCGCGATAAGGTTGGGCGCAGGCATCAGGCCGTATGCTGTCTGGTGATGCTCGTTGACGCAAATACCGTCGAAGCCGCAATCGGCAGCGTGGACAAGCTGGCCGATATATTCCTGGTACAGGTTCGCGCCTTTCTTCGGATCGTAGAACTTGGATGGCAGCACAACCCAGTAGGAGGGATACTTGTCCGCGTTCTCGAAATCGAGATGGCGATAGGGCATCAGGTGAAAGGCGTAAGACTTCACGATTGCGCCTCCTCGATAAAGGTCAAGACTTCTTCCGCCGTGCGTCCGGCGGTTTCGATGTGCGGGAGATGGCCGCATTTTTCTATTGTAACGAGCCGCGATTGCGGCAGGCCGGCTTGCCAGGCCTGCGCCATCGCCAGGGGAGCAATACGGTCGTCCTCGCCCCACACCAGAAGCGCCGGACGGCCGATGCGGTGCAGCCAACGTTGAAGTTCCGGATTGTGGAAGCGCGGCGACCAGCCGATGCGGGCTGTGGCGTAGCGGTCCTTCAACAGTGCGGTCGTGGTTTCTGCCGTCTGTTCGCTTTGCAGAAACGCATTGGCTTTGGCCTCGTCGTGGAACCGGTTGCGGACATTCTGCTCGGCAGTCCAGAGGAATATGTCGCCGAAAGCTGCGCCGGGCTGGCGCACACCAAGCGGAGATATCAGGCTGAGCGAGGCGATGCGCGAGGCGTCGCGTACCGCGATTTCCGCGCCGATCCATCCTCCCATCGAGGCGCCGACGACATGAATGCCTTGCAGGCCGAGGCTTTGCAGAAAGTCGAGATAGAAATAGGCGACGTCGCCCATGCCGCGGAACCAGTCCGGGTTCTCGGACGCCCCGAAGCCCGGGTGGTCGGGGACGATCACATCGTAACGGGCCGCCAGCGCATCCTCGAAAGCCTTGTCGCCCGGCAGCGATTCTTCGCTGCGCAGATAAAGGATCGTTTCTTTCCCGCCGTCCGGCGGTCCTCGCCTTCGCCACGCAATCTTTGCGCCCATGCACTCGAAATGTTGCATTGAGGTCATGCATTCCTCCCGGTTGGGAGCATATCCACACTGGCAGGGGGCGCTGTCAACCGTTGCAAGATGGGCTCGCGAGGTCGTAGTCTGAATACCGGTCCCGAAGCATGGAGTAATCGATGGCGATATTCGACGAAGATCCATTCGCGCCGGCGAAGAAGAAGCTGGCGCATGAAATCGGCGAACCGCTCGACGCAATTTCGGTGGAAGAGCTCGGCGAACGCATTGCGCTCCTGCAAGAGGAGATCGTCAGGCTTGAAAGCGCGAAGCAGGCCAAGCAAGCGTCGAAGCAAGCTGCCGAAAACTTTTTCAAGTCGTGATCTGCGTCGCTACGCGCACCGGAGCGTTGTTCCCGGTTGATACACCTGGTCCAGCCGCGGGACACGATGTAAATAATAGAGTGCGCTGTTAACGCGATATTAACGATTCCAATCTATTAAATTAATCATCCTGTTTTGCAGGATTTGAGTGGCTCCTGTCCACTCTGTTTGACGCCTCCCTGTTACCACCTTTCAGAGCCGCTTCTGCGGCTCTTTTTTTTCGTTTTCCGGCCAGGCTCCGTATCGCTATTGCTTGCGGCGGGCGGGCGAATTAACCTTACCAAAGCTTTAACGACCCAAAATCGTATTTTGGCGCTATTATTGCGACTGCCGGTTTGAAGCAACTGGCAGGTGTTTCGGTACGAGACACCCCCGCAAGGGAGTAGAGTACATGGCGGCGAATATTACGCGTTTACCTAGCAAGGCCGATACGATCCCGTTCGGCTCCCGGCTGGCACAATCGGACTCGTTCCGCAGTCTTTTCAAGGAAGGCATGGGCCTGGTCGAGGAAGCTGCTTCGTATCTCGACGGACCGGGACGGTCCGAATCCCGCACCCTCGTTCGCGCCGACGCTCTCGCCTACGCTTCGGAAAGCATGCGCCTCACGACCCGGCTGATGCAGCTCGCGTCCTGGCTTTTGCTGCAGCGCGCCGTCAACGAAGGCGAAATGACCCAGATGCAGGCCGCTGCCGAGAAGCACAAGGTCAAGCTGGTGCGGCAGGAACGTTCCGCCACACCCGAAGTTTTCGCCCGCCTGCCGGACAAACTGCAGGAACTCGTTTTCCGTTCCATGCGCTTGCAGGACCGGATCATCCACCTCGACAAGCTGATCTACGCCAAGGGCGTGGAGGCTGTACCGGAAGCTCCGCCGGCAGTCAGTCAGCAGTTGCGGTTGCTCGAACAGGCCTTCGCCGCCCCCGCCTAGACCGTTGCCCGTTCCCGCGAGGACGGGGCAGGGGTCTGGACAATGTCTTGATGCGTTGCTTTCGGCCGGGCCCGCTCTGCCGGCCCGGACAGCGCTAAAGGGGCAGCGATGATCTGAAATGGAAAAACGCGCCGGTTGCTCCCCGGCGCGTTTTTTCTTTGCAGCGATGCACGTTCGCCGGCTTGCGCAGGCGCGGGCGTCCCCGCGCTTGCCGGAAAGCTTACTTCTTGCGCGAACCGATATTGCCGAAGCGCGAGTTGAAGCGCGACAGGCGGCCGCCACGGTCGGTAAGCTGGGCCGATCCGCCGGTCCAGGCCGGATGCGTCTTGGGATCGATATCGAGGTTCAGTTTGTCGCCTTCGGAGCCCCAGGTCGACCTGGTCATGAATTCGGTGCCGTCGGTCATGACAACTTTGATCATGTGGTAATTCGGATGGGTATCGGATTTCATTTTCGTGTCCCAGATCGTGTTTCGGCGGGCGCGGCGCCCGGGCCTGCGGTAAGCGCGGCCTTTGCGGATGCCCCGGTTCGGAACGCCACTGCGGCCAGTTCTAATACGGAATGCCGGACAGGGAAGGCCCGGTCCGGCAAGGATGCGCTCCTATACAGGAGCACGGGCGGCGAAACAAGAGGAACGGCATCCGCAGCCCTGAGGGCTTCGCCCGTCGAGCGATTTCGCCGCGGCGAATGGTTACAGGGTGTTTCGGGCCGGGCGCAAAAGGCGTAATAGGCGGATCGATGAACGCAACTGCAAACAATTCGAAAAAGGCCGAAGGTGGTCAGCCCCGAGCCGAAAAGGCCCCCCTGCGGGCGCTGAAGCCGTTGCTGCCCTATGGCTGGCGCTACCGCGGGCGCGCGCTTGCAGCGCTTGCAGCACTGGTCGTCGCATCTATTGCCACGCTCACGGTGCCAGTCGCCGTGCGCGGCATGATCGATCATGGCTTTTCTGCCGACGGCGCGGGTCTGATCGACCGCTACTTCGGTGTCATGATTGCGGTCGTTGCCGTGCTGGCGCTGGCTTCGGCGGCGCGCTACTTCCTCGTGATTACGCTCGGCGAGCGCGTCGTTGCGGATCTGCGCAAGGACGTGTTCGGCCATCTGTCAACGCTTGACGCAGAGTTTTACGATACCGCCCGCACGGGCGAACTGGTTTCGCGGCTGACAGCCGATACGACGCAGTTGAAGGCTGCTTTCGGCTCTTCGGCTTCGGTTGCGCTGCGCAATCTCTTCATGTTCTGCGGCGCCATCGCGATGATGGTTTACACGAGCCCCAAGCTCTCCGGTCTCGTGCTCATAGCCATCCCGGTCATTGTGCTGCCATTGGTCGCCGCGGGGCGCGGTGTGCGCGCCCGATCCCGCCGGGCGCAGGACACGCTGGCGGAAGCTTCGGCCTATGCGGCGGAAAACCTGTCTTCCGTGCGGACCATGCAGGCCTTCAATGCGGAAGCGCCGACGCGCGCGCGGTTTGCGCAAGCTGTCGAAGAGGCGTTCGAAGCGGCGCGGTCGACGACGGCAATGCGCGCCATTGTCACGATGATCGCCATCTTCCTTGCTTTCTCCAGCGTCGTCGGCGTTCTGTGGCTCGGCGCGCAGGATGTTCTCGCCGGCCACATAACCGGCGGACTGCTGTCGCAGTTCGTTCTTTATGCCGTGTTCGGAGCCAGCTCGCTGGGCCAATTGTCGGAAGTCTGGAACGAAATTTCGCACGCGGCCGGCGCCGCAGGCCGCATCGCCGAAATTCTGGATGTAAAGCCGAAGATCGCAGAACCGGCTGTGCCGGCTTCCCTGCCGGAACCGCCGCGCGGCGAGATTGCTTTCGAAGGCGTCCGTTTCGCCTATCCGGCGCGGCCAGGCGAACCCGCTGTCGACGGCTTGTCCTTCTCGGTGCGCAGCGGAGAAACGGTGGCGATCGTCGGCCCATCGGGGGCCGGCAAATCGACAATCTTTCAGTTGCTGACGCGGTTTTACGATCCGCAGGCCGGTCGCATTCTGGTCGACGGCATAGAGATTTGCTCGGCATCGCCCTCGGCGTTGCGCAGGCGCATCGCAATGGTTCCGCAGGAGCCGGCGATCTTCGGCACCAGCATCAGCGAGAACATTCTGTATGGCCGCATGGATGCATCGCGCGCGCAGGTCGAGGACGCAGCGCGTCGTGCACAGGCCGAGCAGTTCATTGCGAATTTACCGGAAGGTTACGCGACAAAAGTGGGCGAGCGCGGGATAACCCTGTCGGGCGGGCAAAAGCAGCGGCTGGCCATCGCTCGCGCGATTTTGAAAGATGCGCCGATTTTGCTGCTGGACGAAGCTACTTCGGCTCTCGATGCGGAAAACGAAAAGCTGGTGCAGAAAGCGCTCGAAGATTTGATGGGGACGCGCACTACGCTTGTCATCGCGCACCGTCTGGCGACGGTTCTGAAGGCCGACCGCATTCTGGTGATGGACGCCGGGCGGATCGTCGAAGAAGGTACCCATGCCTCGCTGACGGCAGCTGGCGGACTTTACGCCCGGCTAGCGCGGCTGCAGTTCGACACCGGACGGGAAGTGGAAGCTGCCGGAGAATAGGCTACGGGACGATTTCTTTCAGCAGATAGCCGATCGCGTAAGCAAGCCCTGCTGCGACAAGCCCGATCGCCAGTGTTTTCAAACCGGACCAATACCAGCTTTCGTGCGACCAGCGGCTTTTGATCGAGCCAATGGCGAAAAATACAAGGCAACTTGTCGTCGTTGCGATGGTCAGTCCTGCAGGATAGCCCAGAAGATATGGCAGCAGTGGGGCCATGCCGCACAAGGCAAAGGCTGCGAATGTGTGTGCCCCAGCCACGAGCGGGGAATGGTTCGACGCCATGACGCCGTGTTCTTCCAACAGCATCGTGTCTATCCACATCTTGCGGTCGGCAGCGATGTGTTGGACAATTTTTTCCAATGTATCGCCCTCGAAGCCCTTGGCGGCGAATATCTGCCGGATTTCCTCGCGCTCTCCTTCCGGTTCGGCGTCGATGTGCCGCTCTTCCATGCGGCGCAAACGTTCGACATTGTCGGACTCCGCTTTTGCTCCACTGTAATTGGCTGCGGCCATTGAGAAGCCGTCGGCGAGAATATTTGCTGCGCCAAGAATGATGACGACACGGGCGCTCAATCCAGCGCCAATGGCGCCTGCGACGATCGCGAATGTCGTCACGGTTCCGTCGATACCGCCGTATACCCAGTCGCGAAGGTAAAGCGAGGGCGCGCCGCCTGCGAGGCGGGCTGCAATCTCTTTGGGGGAGTGTCCGTGCTCCAGAGTCTTTGCCATCGGGCGCGTCCTTCCAGCCCTGCTCAGACGGCGTAGCGGGGCGGGGTCTGCGCCTCCAGGGTCGTGCGCCACATCAAACGTATCTGATCGCCGGGGAAATCCTTGCGCGCGTGGATCGACGAGCGGTTGTCCCACATCAGTACGTCGCCCTTGCGCCAGCTGTGTTCGTAGACGAATTCATCGCGTTCTATGAAATCGAACACTTCGGCCAGTACGGCGTCGCTTTCGGCGCTATCCATTCCGACGATTGCGTGCGTCATCAGCCGGTCGACATAGATCGCCTTGCGGCCGTTGTCGGGATGAACGACGATGGCGGGATGTACAGCCTCCTTGCGCGTGGCGAAACCTTCCGGATCGCCCTTGAAGCGGCTGCCGTAGTTGAACGCGTTGAGCGCCATGCGGCCTTCGAGTTTGTGCTTCAGCCGATCCGGCAATGCATCGTAGGCGGCGAACAGATTGGAGAAGCAGGTCTCGCCGCCGCGATCGGGTATCTGCACAGAATAGAGCATGGTGGCCTTGTGCGGGAGATCGGCGTGGATCATGTCGTGATGAAACCACATCTCGCCGTCGGGCAGCGCGCCAATGGGCTTTCCGTCTTCGCGGATATTGGTGATGAGCATGATCTGCGGCGGAATTTTCTTCTGCGTCTCGGACTGCAGGTCGGTGGGACGCGCATATCGGGCAACAGTCCCGAAGTTTGCGGATGCGGCGATCAATTGCTCCATCGTGAGGTTCTGATCGCGGAACACGGCGACGCAATGATCGACGAATATGCCGTATGCTTCGTTTGCTGTAGCAGCATCGAGCGGTCTCGACAGGTCGATACCCTCAATTTCGGCGCCGGTGTGCCGCGACAGTTTCTTGTAAGAGATCATGCGCACCAGTCTCCCTGTTCCGGCGGGGTTTCACCTTCGCCGGCAATCCATCGCAGCTTCCACATGCGTCCTCCACCCGGAGCCCGTGCAGCGAGACCGGTCTTTCGAAAGCCTTCGCGTTCGCAAAACCGGATTGCGCGGCTATTGTCTTCGGCGACGTCGACTTCGATGGAACCGGGCGACAGCCTTTTGGCTTCGTCGAGAAGAAGCGTCGCCACGCCCGAGCCGCGCACCGTTCGCGCGACGATGATCTGGTCGAGCCAGCCGGTATCGGGGACAAGCGTGACAAACCCGGCCAATCCACCCGTGCGGCTGTCGATGGCGCAGGTCGTTTGCGCGCCGTCGCGGTGCAGGTTCTCCAGATGCAGGAACAGCCATCGGCGTCCGGCATCTGCCTGGACATGCGCCGCGCCATGACGGCCGCTGGCCATCCAGAGGTCCCCCACGTCGCGGTGATCGGGGCGCAGAAAATAATGAAGCGTGTAGTCGCGCATGCTTCGGGCTCGCGTCCTTTGCGTTGTTATCCGGAGCGCAGTGTGCTTCATTTTGTCTTGAAAAGGCAATCGGCCAGAAAATTGGGAGGACGGAATGCGAAAGACCGACACACATGCGCCCGGCAGAATTCTCGCAGGCCTGTTGGCAGCGGCTGTTTTTCCGGTTGCCGCTACTGGCGCGTTTGCGCAATCGGGAAGCGCTCCGTTTTACCAGGGAAAGAAAATCCGTTTCATGGTCGGCACTGCGGCCGGAGGCGGTTTCAGCAACTATGCTCTGCTGCTGGCAACGCACATGCCGCGGCATATTCCGGGAACGCCCAACATGGTGGTCGAACACATGCCTGGCGCAGGCGGCATCAATTCACTGAATTTCGTGGCGAGCGCGGGCGCCAAGGACGGCACGGTCATGGCGATCATGATGCCGAATTTCTACGTGACGCCATTTACGGAACCGAAGGCGGTGCGCTTCGATCCGGCGAAATTCCGCTTTGTCGGGCGCATGGGCGATTTTGGCCGCGTTCTGGTGACCTGGCATTCGACGGGCGTCCGTTCGGTAGACGATCTGAAAAAGAAAGAAGTGATCGTCGGGGCGTCCTCGCGCCGCTCCACGACCTATACCGGCCCGGAAGCGATGAACCAGCTCTTGGGTACGAAGATGAAAATGGTCACCGGATATCGCGGCACCGGCCCGACGCTTATCGCGCTCGAGAAAGGCGAAGTCGGCGCGACGACGGTGGCGTGGTCGACGCTGACCGGGTTGCGTCCGCAATGGCTGGCTGAGAAAAAGGTCCATGTGATCGCCGGAATGGACCGTATTCCTGTGCCCATCAAAGGCGTTCCCAGCGCGCGCGATCTGATAAAGGACCCCGCAAAACAGGCGATCATGGACTTCATCGGGCTGGCTGCAGAATTCGGCACAGCTGTCGGCGTCGCGCCGGGCGTTCCGGCGGAGCGTACGGCAATCCTGCGCGCGGCTTTCGACGCAACGATGAAGGACAAGGCGTTTCTCGCCGAAGCGAAGAAGCGCGACATGCCGATCAATCCGATGTCCGGTGCGGCACTGGACAAGATGTTCGCAGAGAGCGGTAATCCGTCGAAGGAAACGATTGCTGTCGTCTCGCGGATGATGGGGATTGGCGCCAAGTAACGCGCTGCAGGCGGATGCGGTCTATCGCTCCGTCAGTTTCAGTTCGATGCGACGGTTGCGGCGCAGGGCTTCGGGGCTCTCGCCGGGATCGATCGGCTGAAATTCGCCGAAACCGGCGGCGACGAGCCGCTGCGGCGGAATGCCCTGCGATACAAGATATTTCACAACCGAGATGGCGCGTTCGGCGGACAGCTCCCAGTTGGACTTCTTGCTGTTGCGGATTTGCGTTTTGTCGGTGTGGCCGTCGACGCGCATGACCCACGGAATCTCGGGCGGAATTTCCTTCTGCAAATCCTTCAATGCACCGGCCAGCTTGTCGAGTTCTTTCAGCCCTTCGCTGTTCATGTCCGATCCACCGGGCGGAAACAGCACTTCGGACTCGAACACGAAGCGGTCGCCGACGACGCGCACGCCGGGGCGGTTGCCGAGAATTTCGCGCAGGCGGCCAAAGAAGTCCGACCTGTAACGCGCCAGTTCCTGTACTTTCTGGGCGAGCGCCACGTTAAGCCGCGAGCCGAGATCGGCGATGCGGGTTTGCGATTCCTTGTCGCGTTTTTCGGACGCTTCCAATGCCTCTTCCAGCGCCGCCAATTGCCGGCGCAGCGCGGAAATCTGCTGGTTGAGGATCTCGACCTGCGCCTGGGCCCGGGCCGACAAGGCTTTCTCGGCGGCGAGAGCTGCCTGCGCGGCCTTGACCTTTCCTTCCACGCTGGCGGCGCTGCTCTTGCCGGAATCGATCAAGCCCTGCAGGCGAAGCGCTTCCTGCTTCGACGCATCGAGGGTCGACATCAGTTGCGCGATGTTGGACTGCGCGTCCGCCCCGCGCGCGCGCTCAAGCGCCAGCAGCGATGTCAGTTCCTGGATCTGCCGGTTGAGACGCAACAGCGCGGTGTCCTTGCCGGTGACCTCGCGGGACAGAAAATATTGGCCGAGCATGAAGACCGACAGAAGAAAAATCATCACCAGCAGCATGGTCGACAGCGCATCGACGAAACCCGGCCAATAGTCGAAGCCGAAGGCTCTTCGCCGCGAGCGGGCATAGGCCATCAGCGCCGCTCCTGTTCGCGGGCGAGGCGGTCGATGGCTTCTTTAAGCTCGCGCTGGGTCTGCGCTTGCGATTCCACCCAGTCGCGGATCATCTGCTGTTCGCTGCGCATGTGCTTGACGAGACCCTGCACACCCTCTGCCAGGGTAGCCATGGCTGCGACGCTG
>JBFWRC010000052.1:0-25243 GCA_050249115.1 Beijerinckiaceae bacterium | reverse complement strand
CGTCTGATCGAGAGGTCGATATAGTCCCGCGCCATTTCGATACCGCTAACCAGGCGCTCGCCACTGGCCGCAGTGGCGATCCCTGTCGTACTACTGCCGGAAAATGGATCAAGGATAACATCGCCCGCCTGACTGGAGGCGAGAATGATCCGGGTCAGTAGGTCAATAGGTTTTTGGGTCGGATGTTTGCCGTGGACCTTCTCGCTCGGCTTGGTGACAGGTATCGACCAGACCGAGCGCATTTGCATATCCGGCTTTTTGAGCGCATCGGCGGCCCAATCTCCATGCTTCATGGTTCGGTAGTTGAAATAATGCCTGCCTTTCTTGTCCCGTCGCGCCCATAGCAAGGTCTCGTGTGACGCTGTGAACATCCGGCAGGCCAGGTTAGGGGAGGCATTGGGCTTGAACCAGGCGATATCGTTGAGGATGTGAAAGCCGGTTGCCTGGAGCGCGTATCCGCACTGGTAGATTGAATGATAGGTCCCTGTGATCCAGATTGTGCCGTTAGGCTTCAATAGGCGTCTGGCTTCTTCAATCCAGGCAAGATGGAACTTGAGATCGTTCTCGACGCCACGCGATTCATCCCATTGGCCCTTGTTGACGCATGCCCTTTTTCCAGCGTGTAAAGTGTAGCCGCCATTCGACAAGAAGTAGGGCGGATCGGCGAAGATCATGTCGACGGATTGATCGTCAAACTTGCGCATGATGGCAAGCGCATCGCCGTGATAAAGCTGAAACCCCTTGACGCTGTAAGCGCAATCCATACGTCAGGGTATGATACCATATCGAATGCTCGCATTGTGTTGGTGGATCCTTGACAGGAGTCTGAAACCGTGTCGCAAAACAGATATTGTGCGACAATGTTCCTGAACATCTGTCAAGCCATCTTCTCTTCATGGTCGCATCTTGGATTTTACTTGCCTGTGCTGCATTTCATGCCACTCTTTAATAGAGTGAATGCGCACTGAATATTATTCTTATGAATATTGTTAGATGCATATTCTTATATAGAGAGACCGGCAGAATCTGCCGCTCCAGACCGGCAATGATTGCCGTTCAAGACCGGCAAAATTTGCCGATCAGGATGGGTGCGGTCTTCCCTGCCTGCCCTGTTTGTTTGGCTTGCGGATGATCAGATGCAACCGGTAGAGATTGGTCTTCCCGAGGCCACGCTGCTTGATCTCGAGAATGCCGATAGTTTCCAATTCTTTCAAATAGGTCCTGACGCTCCGCTCCCCTGAACCCATGTCCTCTGCGAGCTTCGCCTGGCCGGGAAAGCAGGCGTGGTCACCCCATGCATATTTGAGCAACATCGCATATGCGAGCTTGGCCCCTACGGAAAGCTCTTTCTTGGTTAACACGAAGTTGGGAACCTGGGTGAAGCCATGCAGGGTGACCGGATCGGCTCCGACGATTTCGATGTTCTGTGCGATATCCGAAAGGCGGGTGCCAATGTGGTCCATGCAGATATTGTAGCAGTCGTAGGTCAGCCCATATTGGATATCCCCAGGCGCGAACAACTGGTGCTGTCATACAGCACCTGGTTCAAACGTTGTGGCTTTCAGAGCGGCGATGCGGGTCGGGTGAACCGAGGAGCGGCGCGAGCATGCGCTGCAATCCCCCGATCAGCACGTTGGTCTCCCGGCTCCTTTCAGTCAGTTCCTTGATCTGCAGATCTTTGGTTACAATCTGTTCGCGCAAGAATTCGACCTCCCCTTCCAAGCGATGGACATAGCGATTGCCAGCCGCGTCCTGCCGCGGCGTGTCGGGATCGGTCGCTATCGATGAGGCGAGCGCCAATGCTAGCGTCTCCTCGGCGACATCGGCTACGGCCTGTCGCGGCTGGCCGGGACGCACCGCACTCGCCAGTTCGGCGATTTGTGCAATATGGCGTGCGACAGAATCCGGCGTCACCATGAACCTGTCGCCATAGGGCGTTTCTTGTCGCAGGCAATCCAAATGGCCCTTGGCGCAATAGCGTTGAATAGTCCTCAGTGTTCGGGGATGGCCAGCATGTTCATATCGAACAGCGGCTTCCTCCACGGTCAGTGAATACTGGTCGGAGCTTGTCGCGATTGGTCGGGGCTGGCCGGGAGGCATATGAAAATTCTATCGCAATTCAATCAGCGAAAGTTCGATTATCCCCATATCGGATTGCAAGACGCCGAGCAGAAATTGCGATTTCAGAAAGCCGGAATCGGATGTAGATAAGTCAAAAGACCAAGCTTTTTTGTGCGTGCGATTACTGCTTTCGGAATCTATCCACAGAACAATTTGGGAATGTGGGGTAGTATCAGGGACACAAATAGTAAAGCTAAACAGGGTTGCAAATAAAATTAGAAAGTTGCCTGAATAAAGTGAATCCGCCCCTGGCACCACTTTCCAGTTTTTAAGCTGCTTTGTCCGCCACTTCCTGTAATTCCTGTTGAGCTTATGGCGAGCTCTGCCTTTCGCAGCCGAATTGATTTGAGCGAGGGCAGCGACCATCTCTTCTTTACGTGGCGCCAGATCTGCTGTCGCCTGTCGCCGGGCGTTCTGCTGCGATCATGTTCGAGGTCAGGCTGCGCTGCGCGAACGCCTGTTACAAGGCATGCGGAAGGGTACGAAGATGAAGGACAGGCTGATCGTTTGCACCACCTGCGGCTCGGTGAACAGGATCCCGCCGAACCGCTCCGCTCGCGATGCAAATTGCGGCAAGTGCGGTGACAAATTGTTTTCCGGCCATCCCGAAAACGTTGGCACAGACATATTCGAACGGCAGATTGCACGCAGTTCCGCGCCGGTTCTGGTCGATGTCTGGGCGCCCTGGTGCGGTCCGTGCCGGGCCATGGCGCCGGCCTTCGAAGCCGCGGCCCGCGAGCTGGAGCCGGATGTTCGTCTGGTCAAACTGAACTCCGATGAAGAACAGGCGGCGGCCGGGCGGCTCGGCATTCGCGGCATTCCCACCATGATCCTTTTCGAGAGCGGAAAGGAGGTCGCGCGCATTTCCGGCGCGCTGTCGCAGCAGCAAATCGTGCAATGGGTCCGCGGGAACCTGACCGCCGGCGCATAGCGCGATGTTTTTCGCCCGCGCCGGCCATAGCCGGCAATACATTCATCCGGTCCGCCCGTATCTTCTGTACGGCTCGACACGGGGCTATCCATTGCCGCGCGCCTTGTGGCATCATTCCCGGCAAACAAGAGGGTCAGCGCCAGATGGGCGCGCCGGGGAGAAAACATGAAAACGGATGTAGTCATCGTAGGCGGCGGCGGCGCCGGAATTGCGGCTGGCATCGAGGCGCTCGACGCCGGAGCTGACGTCATTGTCGTCGAGAAAATGTCCGAACCTGGCGGCGCCGCTATAACCTCCGGCGGCGGCTGTCTGATTGTCGGCTCGCCGATCCAGAAGAAGGCGGGTATCGAGGATACGCCGGACCTTGCCTTCGACGACTGGATGAAATGGGGCGGTCAGGCAGCAGACGCCGTTTGGGCCCGTTACTACATCGAACACACGCTGCACGATCTCTATCACTGGGCAGAGAAGAATGGCGTGAGCTGGGTCGATATCAAGCCGCAGGAAGGCAATTCGGTTGTGCGCTGGACGCGGGCCGCCGATAGCGGCCACGGGCTGATGAGCAAACTGATCGCCTCCTTCACAGAAAAAGGCGGCAAGCTTCTCACCGCAACAGCGGTAACCGGATTAAATGTGCAGGGCCGCAGCGTCACGGGCATCACGGCGCGGACCGAAAAGGCCGGCGAACGGCGCGACATCGCAATCGAAGCACGAGCCGTGGTTGTGGCGACCGGCGGTTTCAACTCCAATCTCGACATGGTGCTGGAAGCAAAGCCCGAACTGAAGGACAGCCGTGTGCTGGAAGGTTCCGGCTTCGGCGCCACCGGCGATGGCCACAAGTTGCTGCGCGAACTGGGTAGCTATTTCACGCATATGGAGAATATCTGGTTCTACGTCTATTCGACGCCCGACTATCGCGATCCGGCAGGCCGGCGCGGCCTCGCCTTCCGGCTGGTGCCCGGCTACATCTGGGTGAACCAGCAGGGTCATCGTTTCCACAACGAAGCCCTGTCCGGCGGCAATTCCGGCGGCCCCGCGCTGATGGCGCAAAAGCCGCGCCACGCCTGGGCGATCGCCGACCGTCCGATGCTCGCCAACATGACCGTCGCCGATCCCTATTACCATGTCGGGGAAAAGGTCGACCGGACGCGGATCGAGGAACTGCTCGAAAACTCGCCGTTCATCCACAAGGCCGATACCCTGAGGGAGCTTGCCGAAAAAATCGGGGTGGACACCGCCACCTTCCTTGCAACGGTCGAGCGTTACAACGAAGCTTTTGCGAAGGGACTGAAAGCGGACCCGGATTTCGGAAAACCACTGGGATTGTCCAAGCCGTTCGATACGCCGCCCTATTACGCCATCCAGATGTTTCCGCTGGCGCGCAAGAACTTCGGCGGCGTCAAGACGGACATCCGCTGCCGGGTGCTGGACAAGCATTTCGAGCCAATCAAGGGTCTTTATGCAGCGGGCGAAGTCGCCGGCATGGCAGGCGGCCATATCAACGGCAAGGCCGGGCTTGAGGGCACCATGCTGGGTCCGTCGATTTTCAGCGGCCGGGTCGCTGGAGGATGGGCAGCGCACGAGGCCGGCCACGGTCCCGGATTCACGGGCACGCCAAACCGCTAAAGTCTGTTTGACGCCTGCGCGTTAAACCGCTTGGCAGGAATTTGCCGCTAATCTGCTGCGCTTCCTGCCGGGAAAGCGCGATGGCGAATGTAATCGGTACCGATTCAGAAGGTTATCCCCTTGGAGTTGCGGCTTTACGCGGCCGGATCGGGGCTGTCCTCGGCGGTGGCGAGGGTGGCGGCGCCGTATTGGCTTTTGCGGTGCGCATTGTTGGCGCCGGACTGGGCTATGTCCTGCACATACTTTTGGCGCGTAGTCTCGGCGCGGCGGAATTCGGCATCTGGGCGAGCGGCTGGACCATGCTGCTGGTGGTCGGCCATGCCGCATCCTTCGGCTTTTCGGAATCCGTTGTCCGGTTTTTCACAACCTATGCAGCCCGCGGCGAGTGGGGCAGGGGCAGGGGCTTTCTGATTTTCGGCTCCTTCGTCACACTGGCGTTTTCAGGCCTTGTAGGTGCTCTCTCTCTCGCGATCCTGGCCTTGTCCGCAGCACTGCTTCCCGTTGGTTGGGCCGTACCGCTCACCTTCGCAATTCTGGCCATCCCCTTTTTCGCATTTCAGGATTGGCTCGAAGGCATCGCGCGGTCCTTCGGTCGTCCCATTCTGGCGCTGGCGCCAATCTATGTTTTGCGCCCCTGCATGATAGCCATTGTTCTGACGGGCGCCGTCTCGGCGGGGTCACGGCCGCTGGCCGGAACGGCCATGGCCGCCACCCTGATGGCGCTGGCAGTCGCCATGCTGGTGCAAGTCATCCTTGTCTGGCGGGCCGCCCCGAAAGAGCTTTTCGCAGCGCGCAGCGAATACGGGGCTTTCCAATGGTTGGGTAGTTCGGCCCCGCTGGCGGCCGTCTTCCTGATCGATCAGCTTGCCGCCTACGCGGACGTTCTGGCGCTGGCAGCGACCGCGCCTGCCGGCGATACGGGTGTTTATTTTGCCGCTTCGCGCATCCTCTCGCTTGTCGCCATGGCGCCCTATGCGGTGTCGGTGATCGCTGGACGATCGTTCGCGTTGCACGAAGCGCGCGGCGCGCAAGGCGATCTGCACGCTGCTATCCGGCGAACGACCCGCTGGAGCTTCTTCGCCAGTTGCGCGCTGTTGCTCGTGCTATTGCCGGCCGGGCCTTTGCTGCTGTCGTCTTTCGGTCGCGATTTCGTATCTGCAGCCCCGGTCCTCACGATTCTGTCGCTGGGACTGGTCGCGCGCGCCGCCGGCGGACATGCCGAAGAACTGCTGGTGGCGTTGGGTCATCAAGCCACCAACGCGAAAATCGCGCTGGCCAGCGCAGTCGCTGCCCTCGGGCTGGCGTTCGCCGTCACGCCGGTATTCGGTCCGCTCGGTGCAGCTGCCGCGATGGCTTGCGCTGCAGCTATTCGCAGCTTCCTGTTCGTTTGCGCGGCTCGCCGCCTGACCGGGCATTACACCGGCATCGGCCGGGACACGTTTTTCGGAGTTCAACAGTCTTGATCAACGCAGCGCAACACGATCTGGCGGGCGCAGGCGCGGCTTTGCCCGCCCGCTACAAGATGCAACTGGTGCCGGCCCGCGAGATAGCGACGCTCCTTCAACCGTGGTCTGCACTCTTCGACGCTTGCGCCGAAGCCAATCCATTTTATGGTCCCGACTATCTCATGCCGCTCGCCGAAGGTCCGATGATGGGTGTGGACTGGCGCGCCTGTGTGGTGTGGCGGCGAGACGATCTGCACAAAGAAAACATGGCGGCCTTTATGCCGCTGGCGCCGTGGCGAGGTTTTCTCTCACCCCTGCGCGCACTGCGGCATCCTTACATGGTGGGTGGCGCACCTCTGCTCGATGCAGCCGATCCCGTCGCTGCTGCCGAAGCCATGCTTGACGGGCTATGCGAACATTATCGCCGTCCTATCGTCATATTCGACGATCTTCGCCTCGATTGGCCTGCGGCCAAAGCACTGCTCGCCGCTTCCGAACGCAGCGGCCGCCCGGCCTTGATGCTGGACGTCCAATCGCGGCCCGGTGTGACGCCTGGTGTTGGCGAAAGCGAGATTCCGCCTTCGGTGGCGAAAAACCTGCGGCGGCGGCGCAAGCGGCTGGCGGAGGCTGGCGATTGGTCCATCGAAAGCCTGCCGGGCGGGACTTGCGATGCGCGCGTGCTGGAAGACTTTCTCGCGCTTGAGGCAGCTGGCTGGAAAGGCGCGCGCAAGACGGCGCTCGCCAGCAATCCGGTTAGTCTGGAATTCGCACGGCGGGCTTTCGCCAAAGACAATCTGCGCCCGGCCCTGCGCTTCGAGACGTTGATCCACAACGGCAAAACGATCGCCGCTAACGTCCATCTCGTTACGTCCGATCATGCCGCTGCTGTGAAGGCCGCCTACGACGAGAGTTGCGCGGCCTTTTCGCCCGGACTGCTGCTCGATGCGGCGGCCAGCGAAACTCTCAAACGCGAGAACTGGACTCCGCTTCTGGATTCCGTCACGCAGCCGGGGCACCCGCTGGAGAAGCTGTGGAGGGCGCCGGTACGTACCGGGTCGATCGCGTTGGCGGTCGACCGGCGCAAGGCGGGCGCGGAATTCGAAATGCAGGTTGGCATGGAGCGACTGCGCCGGCGCGGACGCGAGCTGGCAAAAGACGTCTTCAATCGCCTGCGATAGCGAAGCGGCTAAATCGCCGGCCCCTTCAGCTCCGGGCTCTGGATGACGCCGGTCAGTTGTTCCTGCGGGATGGCCATGATCGCCGCTTCGTCGAAGACGTCCCCCATTTCCGAGGCGACGCCCGACTTCGCGATGTGTTCGAGAAACTTGCGGTGGATACGCGGATCCTGATCCTCGTATTCGATCTGTCTTCCGCCCTGTTTGACAGATGTCGAGCCGCCGCCCTCGTTGCTGACGCGGCGCAGCGAAATGAACGGATAGCGCGCGCTGCCGATGCTGCAGGCCAGATAGCGCGCCGGGATGTCGCACGTATTGAAGTGCTGGTGGAACATCCAGAACGGCGGCGTATACATGAAGCCGTGCCGCCAGGGGATTTCCACGAAAGTGCTGTCGCCCTCGTACCACAGCAGCGAATAGCCTTCGCCGCTGATGGCGTGAACATGCGTCCCGGCCGCATGCCGATGGGCTTTCTTGTAGCGCCCGACAGGAATTTCCGACGTATGCGCGTGCATCGTCCCGTCGGCGAGCTGGAAGAAAACGTTGCGCGAGCCCTTGCCGCGCGCATTGAGGTCGTAAAGTTTGAAACTCGTCAGGTCGTGGACGAAATTCGTCTCCCAGATATTGATCGTCGCCGCAGCGCCCTTGCGCTCGTAGGTACGGTGTTCGCCTTCGCCCTCGAAGCGGTTCGGTGCGCCGACGCGCTCGGGAAACTCGTGAGCGTTGTTAAATATGAAATCGTGATTGTGATAATGATTGAGCGCCAGCGGCGCATCGTTGGTGCAGGACAAGCGCACGCTCTCCTGTCCGGACGTATTGAACATCTGGTATTCGCAATTGAGGGGGATCGTGAACAGCGCCTTCGGTCCCCATTCGAAAGATTGTTTCGCGCCGCCCGGCAACTGGATCGTTGTTGACCCATGGCCGGCCAGAACGAACACGAAGATTTCGTAGAGATGCTTCACAGGCCGCGTCTTCTTCGCAGGCGCTATCTCCAGAACGTAGTTCGCGCAGAAATCGCCGCGCCCGTGCGTATGCGCGAAACAGCCGCGTGCGTCGTAGCGTGCCCAGGAACCGGTCTCCAGCGCCAGCAGGTCGTGGCCGAAATCGAGATGCACCGGAATGCCTTCGCCCTCGACCCACTCCAGATACGGATCGCGGAAGAAGCCGGGGTTGGCTGCGGCAAGCTCGCTATACGGATTTTGAATCGCCACATTTTCCTCCCGGGCGCTCGATTGCAACAGGCCGTCTGCGGCCACCGTCCTTTCCGGGCGGTCTGGCTTCAGACAGATGTCTCTATCGTTCAATCCGCGACGGGATGCAATCGGCCATGATCGACGACGTCCCTCCCCAAGAGTCATTGCGACAAGTGCCTATTGCCGCTGTCCCGGTTCCTTCGCCGTGCCGCCGGTTCGCGCGGAACAGACGGGGCGGCGGCGGAAAGTCAGGAAAACAAGGCCACGTGCCGTCAAGATGAGCCGTAGGATATAAACTCTCAAACAGATAACTTGATCGTAGTTACGCAGTTCAGCGCCGACACGCAGCCCTTGCGGCTTCCACCGGAAGCGCCCTCTGCAGTCAGGCCTATTCTGCGCTCCTGCCCAGGCGGCAGATGAAAGTAATTGTCGTCCGGCCTGTAGCCATCAATCTGGATGTTCACTGATTGCGCGAAGCGGGCCGCGGACACGATTGCAGACAGGCCGCCGCCATCGCGCTCGAGCCGCGCCTGCAGGTGCGTCTCGTAACGCGCGTTGCCCCTGCCATTCGGAAAGTGGAATGCGCTGGCGAGTTGCTCGCCGGTCGTCGCGTCGGTCATCACGCAGCAGACAATGTCGTGCGCCGGGGGGCCGAACTTGTAGAAGTAACCCGCGTCGAAAAAGCCGCCAAGCAACGTCGTCGCAGCCAGACTTTGCGTGCTGCGCGGCGGGAGAGTGAGTTTCTGCGATCCCTGCGCCGCAATTGTCTGTCCGTCGCGCAAACAGGAGAGTGAAACGAGAACTTCTCTGGCCTGTGCGGTCTCGTTGATAGCATGCAGGCGCAGGCCGTTGACGCCTTCGTCCGACATGACAAGCTGCAACGGGCGGAAGGCGCGCTTGAGTCCGTACCACGCCGATTTCGGACGACCTGAGCTGTCCACGACGCCCCAGCCTGCGCCCTGTTGTACGTCCTTCCAGAGAAAGACCAGCCCGCCCGCCGTAACGGACCCTTCCGTTCGCCATTCACCGAACACGCTTTCCATGACCTCGGCCGTTGCGGCGCGCCCCAGCGCGAGATAGCGCTCCGGGTCGCACTGGCGCAGTGCTGCCGGTTCGACGCCGTACAGCGCGCGCACGTAGTGATCGCGCACGTCCTCGAAATCCCAGTTCGCGTCGCGGTCGCGCGGTACACCGCGTTTCCAGACCGGGCCGCCGGAGACGTTTGCGAGACCCGCGGTTTCCAGCGAAGCCGGCTCGGGTACGTTCGAGAAGGCCAGGCACTCGCTCGCGAAGCGCACCTGCGCCCGGCGCGCGTCTTCCAGCGGCTGCAGATAAGCCCCCGCGCCATAGTAATGGCCAACGCCCGCATCCACAAAAAACGGCAGATCGCCGCCGGAAGGTGAGTTGTCCACAAAGATGATATCCGGACGCTCGGCACGCGCGATGTCTTCGAGCATCCGCCACCGCTCCGGCTCGTTCCAGACAGAATCTGCAAGCCCCATCATCGCGGCCTGCTGCATCACCTCGCTGCCGCCGCAGAAGATCGCGAGTGCAGGCGACATTTGCACGCCGCGCAGAAATTCACGCACCTCATTTTTGAGAGAGGCTGCAAAATCCGTCTCGGCGAAAGGATAATCGAAATTGGCGAGCGCAGCGTCCTGCCATACGAGAATGCCGTACTCCGCCGCAAGGCGATAGAACGCCTCGGATTCGTAATAGATTATACCGGAGACCCGCACCATGTTGACGCCGGCCTCGCGCAGCAGTTCGAACTCGCGGCGATAGTCTGCTTCTGCGCAGGATAGGGTAACGATATCCGGCGGCGTCCAGCATACGCCACGCGCAAAGATTGTTTCACCATTGATGCGAAGCGCAAAACCCCGGCCGTCGCGGCCACGATCCGCCTCGATAGTTCTGAATCCCGTCTTTCCCACAGTGAAGACGTTTTCGCCCATGACGATCTCAACACTGTACAAAGCCGGATCGCCATGCGTATGCACGGTCCACGGGCGTATGCCTTCCATCTCCAGCGTTGCACGCCATCGTCCGCCTTGCATTGCAAAGCGCACACTCTGCCCGTTGCAACGCAGCTCTACAGGTTGGGCCGGGTTGCTACCTTCGTCCGGAAAGGCAAATTCGGCCTCAATGCACCCGCGCTCCCGGCCAACGAAAGACGAATGGATTCGCAAATCGTCCGGGAACGGGCGGTTGCAATCGATCAACTGGACCGGACGCCACGGTCCCACGCAATCCACTTGCGGACACCAGCCGGGCATGTGTCCAAGCAGCGTTGTACGGACAAAGCGCAGTTTTGCGTCGTCGACAAGTTGTGTGCGCCAGCGCGCACGCTTTCCGTTTGTAACCGCCAGATGAGCTTTCAAACTGCGAAAGGCGATGAACAGTTCGTGTTCGCCGGAAAGCTCCACATCGCATTCGACAGGCGCGAACATGTTTTCCGAGCGCGCGATCGGTTCGTCGCCGAGCCAGACTTCGGCAATTGTCGACAGACCGTCGAACCGGAGGCGGTGGCGTCCGCGGCCCGAGATGGTTGTCCGGTACCAGATATCGTTGCCGTGCAGCTGTTGCGGCTCGCCCAGCCGGAAATCTCCGGCTTCGCGCAAGGCGCCGGCTGCCGTTCCGGGAACCTGCGCTGCGATCCATCGGGCATCTATCTCGATTTCGCGCGGATGCGAGCAGCACCCGGCCGCCTGGAGGCAAAGCTGCCAGTTGGTTTCGAGCGCCTGCGCATACATCCCGGAGCCCATCGTAACAGATGCCACCGGCATCTCCCGGATCAGGCGGCTGCCGGCGTCCGGCCTGCAGCCCGCGTAAGGTCGTTCATCAGCCGGTCCCATTCGCCAATGGCGGGCAGAAGCGCGCTATGCATTGCGTCGAATTTGCCGCGCATCATCGCGCGCGCGAGCTGAAACTGCATCGACTTGGTGCAGTTGGCTATATGCATGGCCGATTCCTGCGCTGCAGAAAAGCCAATTCCGCACTGTTCGTCGATCCAGGCCAGATGACTGGCCAGCAATTCGAAGTTCGCGCCCGCCTGACGCAGCACATTGAATGCGTAGATGTGGAAGTATTCGCCCGGCCTGCCGGCAAGATCATGCATGTGCGCATCGAGACTGGCAGCATAAGCCGCAAAGGGGTTGGCCCCGGGAAGCCTCTCGAGGTTTCGATGCAATATGAAGAGCGCATCCTTGATCGAAGGTGCGCGCACCTCGGCCGGAAACTTCACAAACTCAGCGTAGGGAAGCAGCGGATTCAATATCCTCTGTTCAGGCAGTGCCTGCAAAGCTCCGTCGAAGTCCGCTCCTTCCAGTTCGTAGAGACCGGAATTATGAAAATAGACCATGCGCTTCGCGGCCAGATCGATGGCGTTGATGCCAATAGTCGTTTTCTGGTGCGTCGTGTGCCATGCGACGCCTGCTGTATCGGGCAGATAGAAGCTGTCGACTTCGACCAGCGGCATGCGCCCGCGTGCGACCTGTGTTGCCAGATGCCGGTCCAGTTCGTCAAAAAGCGCCAGTTCTCCGGTACGGATGCCGTAAAGCGTTTCGATATCTTCCAGGAATGGCTTGAAGAAGGTGAAGTGATCGCCCTCGAAGTCCTGCAAAAGAGTGAAGCCGAGCATGGCGCGCGGGTCCAGCCCGCGCGAAGCCAATATTTCTATCCACAAATCCGTATAGCAGTTGGTTTGCGGCCAGATCCGTTCGCTGTCATGCAGCGCGTGGGGACGCCATGCGGAAACATCGATTTTCGTGACATGTTTCATCGTCAATCGTTCCATAAAACAGATCGCACGGATGCCGGCCATTTTTCAATATCGACGCCGTGGTGGCTGAACAACGCCAGTGCAATGCGTTCCATGCCAAAGCCGACGCACGCCGTATGGGCCTGTTCGCCGTCCGCTGTGCGTATGTCCCAAAGGCCGCCAAAGTGGTTCTGATGATAGTTGAAACTAAGGCACGCGGTCGGCTTCTCCGTACTTGTGACCGGGACGAGCAGTTCGAATTTTGCGCCGGTGTCGCGCTGGCTGGAGACCATCATCTTGCCCGCGCGGCCGAAAAACGGATCGTTTGCCACATCGACCATCAGCGGCAGCTCAAGCGATGCGATCATCTTCTGGCCGCGTTCCAGCCACGACTCGCGGAAGCTCTGCACTTCTTCCGGCGATCCGATGCGGACGAACTCGCGCATGCGGAACATCTGCATGCGCGCGGGGTCTTTCGAGGGTTCGTGACGGAAGCAGTAGGATTGCAGGTCGTACAGCTTGCCGCCTTTCGGCAAAGGCCCGCGCTTGGCGACGGTCGGATATAGCGGATAGCATGCGGCGGGCGTCAGAACGACGTCGGTTGCCTTTTGCTGGCGCGCCCAGTCTTCGCCGGCTTCCATATCGGCGAGCAGAGAACAATGGTCGAGATCGCCGCCCATGAAACTGTGAACGGTCCCAGCGAGTTGCGGGAAGCTTTTCATGTATCCGCTTTTCTCGAACAGGCGGCGCGCCATGCCGGGCGGGAAGTGAATGCCGGTCGCATCGTCGGCTTTCGCATAGGCCGAGATCAGGCCGTCCATCGTCTTGATGACGTTTTCGAAATCGCCACTGCGGCCGTACAGGCCGTCGACACCGGTGTCGAAGAGAATGCCGGCATCGAAAAGCCGATTGAGAAATTGCTCTTGTGCCGACAAAGGCCTGGCCGGTTCCATGGAAACTTTCGCCAATGCATTCATGTTACACCGCCAGTCGTGTGTCGGCCTTGCTGACGAGTAGCAGGTTGGCCGTGTTGCCGAGGATTCTATCGTTGTTGATCATGATGGCCGCTGAGAGCACGTCACGCATATGCCTGCATAGACTGAACTTGCTTTCGTTCCGGTAAGCGGAGATGCCGGAAATTGTTAAACAGGCGTGAACGATTGCCGACGCACTCGTCGACGCTGTTACCTTCACGTTGTTCATCGCAACGGAAAAGCCGATACCGGAGAGGATATTGGGGTCGCGGATGCCCGCATCGTATTGTGCAACGCCGGCCAGGACCGCGCCCTTGAGAGCCTGCAGTTGCGCGACCGCAGCCGCAAGACCGACGGCGCCCGGCGGTGTCGTTCCGGGCCTTTTACGCGCTTCGCCGCGCAAATAACCCTGGGTGCGTTGCACAGCATCGGCGGCGATCCCGAACCACACGCCGGCCCACATCAGATGCGACATGGCGAGCATCGATTGCGCAGCAATCTCTGCGAACGGATGTGGAAATATCTGCTCTGCCGGTGCGCGTCCTTGCAGCACGAAACCTTCCGAACATGTACCGCGCATGCCGAGGGTGTCCCAGTCTGCGGTCTTGGTGAGGGTGTATTGATCCTTTTTGAGAACAACCATTACCTGGTCAGAACCGGCTGCATCGCGGTGCCGCCGAGCAGTGGCGAGAATTGCATCGCAACGGGTAGCGTACGATATGACGCTGGCTTGTTTCGTCAGTTCGAAATGGCCATCGTTCGTTTCCACCGCGCAGATCGAATTGCGAAGATCTCCGCCGATGCCAGCTTCCGTTGTCGCCGAACCAAGCAGCAATTGCGATTCAACAATCTCCTTCATGAAACTGCGGTGCCAGCTGTCGGTTGCGCCGTGCGTCACGAGGCTGGAAACCTTGATGTGATGCATCGCGAAAATCATGGCCGTCGAAGCGCAATGCTGCGCCAGCACAGCGCACATTTCGACGATCTCGCCCAGCGAAGTCCCTTCGCCGCCCAAATCTCTGGGAATCAATATCCCGAGGAGCCGCTCGCGTTTCAGGGCATCAAACGCCTCTTGCGGAAAGCGCGCGTTGCGGTCGACATCGTCCGCATGCTTTGCGACGATCGATAGGACGGTTTCCAGCCGCCTTCCGGGCGGTACAAGATGGGTGATCGATGCTTTCGGACTGGCCATTTCCGTTCCCTTACGCGTTGGCGGTTTGCAGAGTTGCGATCGTGTCGGCGATCGTTGTCATGCTGGAGAAGGTGCGGCGGTTGAGAGCTTCGTCGGGAAACTCGATGTCGAACGCTTCTTCGAGCGCGAGCATCAACTGCACCGATGCGAAAGAGGTCAGGCCCGCATCGTACAGGTTTGCGTCCGGCTTCAGGTTCGCTGCCGGCCCGGAGAGTTTGCCATATTGTTCGAGGATGCCGCGGATGGTGTCGATCATCGGTGTGTTCCATTTTGGTACGAGGATGCTGTCCTTCCGGGGCGTTGCAATGGGCGGGCCAGTTCTGCGGGGCTGGATAGTTTCAAGGTTATGCCTTGTTAATCATGTGCCACGCGACTGCTGTTGGAACGAGGCTTGCTAAGGCGGTCGTTGGGCCCGCGCAGGCCGGGTACGTGCAGGATTTTGACGTCTATGTTGAGCCAAATCGATTTTGCCGAGACCGAAAGCGGGACACCGGCGGTTGCCGCGCGTGTGCGGAGCGTAGGGGTATGCGCACCTGTCCCCGTTTGTTTTCAGGGATGCGCGGGCATTCTTCATCCCGGCAGGTCCAGCACCGGCGTCGTTATCCTCTCGCCGTTCGGTTACGAGGCGATGGCCTCCTGCAAGAGTTTTCGATTGCTGGCCGAAGCGATAGCCGCCAGGGGGTTCCCGGTCCTGCGCTTCGATTTCCCGGGAACCGGAGACTCGAGCGGCGACAGCGGACTTCCGGACATTCTCGCCAGCCGTGAAGCAGGTGCGAAGCTGGCTGCAAACTTTCTGCGCGAAGGATGCGGCGTTGAAGACGTCGTTTTTCTTGGTTTTCGCCTGGGTGCGAGCATCGCGGCTCTGGCGGCTGAGACATGCAATGTGAAGAAGCTGATCCTCATCGAACCTGTCGTCAGCGGCCGCGCGTGGTTGCGCGAGCAGGATGTTCTGTTCCGGTTCGCCGGTTTTGGCGCAGATGTCGCAACGCCGGTCAAATCTGAGACAGGGCACGAATATCTCGGCCACACGATCAGCAACCCCAGCTACGACAAGATCAAGGCCCTCAATTTTCTGACGCGGGCGGCAGGAGCATCGGCCGGCGACAGCGCAATGCGCATTCTGGTGCTGGCCGGCCCCGCCACTTTCGGCGCGCAACAATATGCCGAAAGCTGGAGCGCACGCGGCGCGGACGTTGAGATTTGCGAATTCGACGGCTTCGCCGCGATGATGGCCGACCCCGTATCGTCGGTTCCGCCTATGGCAGGCTTCGAACCGGTTTACACGTGGCTGGGATCGCCGCCGCTAGGCCCCATACAGACGCGGCTGCCGGACTTCGATAGCGTGTTGCAAGGCGATGGCTACAGCGAGCAGGGGACGTACTACGGCGAGAGCGGGCGGCTGTTCGGCATTCTGTGCGAACCTTCCGGAAGACGCCTGCCGGCTCCCGCATTTGTGTTGATCAATACGGGCGGCAATCCGCACACGGGCTGGGGGCGCCAGACGGTGTTGCTCGCTCGCCACCTTGCGCGGCAGGGCTACGTTACCTTTCGCATCGACCTTTCAGGGATTGGCGAAGCCCGCGATGCGGACGACCCCTCGCGTCCGCTCGTTTATACGGACGCGACTGCCGCGGACGTCTCGGCGGCAGTGGATTGGCTCGCGGTCGCTGGCTTCGAACGTCCGGCCCTCGTGGGCATCTGCAGCGGCGCCTACGCCGGCTTCAAGGCGATCCTGGCGGACAAACGTCCCGGTGCGCTGCTGATGATCAACCTGCAGAAGTTCTATTGGACGGAAGGCGACAAGCCCGTGCTTTACCGTTCGGTCGGCTCCTATATCTCCATGTTGAAAAATCGCGACGTCTTCAAACGCATTCTGAGCGGTGAAGTCGATGTGGCGGGCATTGCCGGCAATATGGCCAAAAAGGTTTGGACGATGGTGAAAGTCCGCGCCGAGCGTCTGGCGCCGGCTTTCGTTGCAAGACCAGCCACCGAAAGGCCGGACGCACTGCGCGACATGCGCAAGTGCCTGAGGGCCGGAGTTCGCATAAGAATGGCCTATACGGCGGGCGATGGCGGCGAAGACGAAATGAATACCTATCTCGGCCACCGTGGCCGGCTTCTCCAGAACGAGCCGCTCTTCGACGTCGAAATCATAGAAGATGCGGGACACAATTTCGAGACGTCGGCCGATCGCGCCAAGCTTTTCACCGCGGTGGAATCGTTCGCGAAGCTCTGTTGCGAAAAAGCGGAAGCGGCGGCCTGACAGACTGCATCAGGCCTGAACCGCGATGCCGGAATCCAGAATCTCGGCAATTTCTGCGTCGGAATAATCGAGCTGGTTCAAGATTTCCCGGGTGTGCTCGCCAATGCGCGGCGGTTGCCGGCTCAGTCCGGGCCGTTGCCGCGCATCGCCGAACTCCAAAGGCAGCGCCGGCAGGCCTGCCATCGCGCCGCCGCCAAAGCCCGCCAGAGCCGTCCCAAGCAGCCCCCCATGCTGGTTCAAGTGCGGGTCGCCTTGCAATTCGTCCGGGCGTCCGACCCTGGCATGCGGCACGCCAGCTGCTGTGCAGCGATCGAGAATGCTGGCGGTATCGAGGCTGGCGAAGAGATCGCCAATAGCCGGGATGAGCCAGTCGCGCTCGTCCCGCCGCTGGACGTTGGCGATCAGGCGCGGATCCTTCGACCATTCCGCCATTGCGAACGCATCGCAAAACCGCTTCCACTGCGCATCGCCGGTGATGCCGAGGAATATCTGTTCGGCCTGGTTGCTCAGGAAAATATCGTAGATGGCCCAGGGGTTTTTTCGCGCGGGCATGGGCGGCATGATCTGACCCGTGACCGCGCTGCCGGCGATATGTGTTCCCACGAGAAACGCGGAACTTTCAAAAAGCGCGCTGCCGATTTTCTGCCCCTGTCCGGTAAGGTCGCGTTCGCGCAGCGCGGCCAGCACCCCCACGACCCCGAATACGCCGCCGACAATGTCGACAACCGAGGCCCCTGCGCGCAGTGGCCGGCCGGGCGGGCCGGTCATGTAAGCAAGTCCTGTCTGCATCTGCACGACTTCGTCCAGCGCGGGCCGGTTCTCGTAAAGTCCCTTGAGATAGCCCTTGAGCGAAAGGTAGATCAGCCGCGGATTGACTGCGCGCAAATTCTCCCAGCCGCATTCCAGCCGCTCGATAGTGCCGGGAGCGAAATTCTCCACGACGACATCCGCGCGGGCTGCCAGCCGCCTGACGATGGACTGGCCTTGTCGCGTTTTGAGATCGACAGCGAGGCTGCGCTTGTTGCGGTTGAACGTTGCGTAGAACCCTGCGGCAAACCCGGGCAGCCGCCGTGTCGGATCGCCGCCCACCGGTTCGATTTTGATGACGTCCGCGCCGAGATCCGCAAACACCAGCCCGGCGCAGGGACCCATGATCGTATGGCCAAAGTCCAGCACCTGAAGGCCCGAAAGAGGCGGAGCCTTGCGTGTGGCTTCATTGACGTTGGAAGTATCTTCGCTCATTGGCAACAGTAATTCCGCCCGATCCCAGACGACCGATATCCTGCAAGCGCCAAAACATTCGCATGGCTGCGCTCCGGCAGAGCCCGGAACATCCGGTCCAAATGTCTCGTCTTCCGGAATCATAAATGGTGCGGCCGTGAATGGCCAAGGGCAAATTGATCCGCGAAAGGCTGTGTTGCCGTGAGGAGAAAGCCTTGTTCGCGTTTGGCAATCCATTGCCTGACGGACAGCGGGGCCGGGGAGGTCGCTCACGCTTCGTCGCCCGGCGAAAATGCTCGACGGCGGACGCGCTGTCATTGCAGGGATTGACCGGCGCGTCTTTTTTCTTCACCCATACACGCCGGTCGAAACAGTCTCAGGCCCAGCCGCCAGCAGGCGCTACCGGCATGATCATTACGAGATTCTCGACAGCCTTGATGCCCTGAACATTTTCCACTGCGACGTCGATTGCCGCTTTCTCTTCGCTGGAATCGACAGCCCCCATGATGGAGACGACGCCATCCTTGACTGCGACATTCACAAGATGCGCATTCGGGATCGCTTCCTCGAACTGGCGCATGACAGCTTCACGCAGATCCTTGTCCGCAGCCGCCGGAGTTTGCAAGTCGCTTTGGGCCGCAAGGCCGTGTAGCAAGTTGGAGCGGCTTACAATGCCGACAACCTTTTTGCCTTTCACGACCGGAACCCGCTTGATACGGTTCTTTTCAAGGATAAAGGCGATCTCGGAAATGTCGGTATCTTCTCCGACGCTCAAGACCTTTGCCGTCATGACATCTTTGACTCGCTTCGCATGCGATTTGATATAGTCGGCTGCCCTGTCTTCTGACGACTGAAACATGCTCAGCCACCAGGATCGCGTCCGCTCTTTCGGAGACTGGATCTGCCGGAGAAAGTCGCCCTCGCTGACGAGACCCACAAGGTCTCCCTCTGCAGAAACGACGGGCAATCCGCTTATGCCGTGTTTGAGCATCGCGGCGGCTGCATCGCGAACGCTCATATCCGGCGAAACGGAAATCACATTGGTGGTCATTACGTCTTTCGCCTGCATGGCTTTGCCTCGCATTATTGGGCGAGCCGGCAGGTGTTCGGAAGATCAGCGGGCGCGCCACATGTTCCGGCACGATTGCCGGTCAGGCGACTATCCCGGAAAATGCGATTTTTTGTCTTTGCCGGGAATCAAACGCATTGCTCCGGACGGACGGAAAAATCACGCCTTTGACGTGGATCAATTCATGTGGATATGAAGCCTGTCCCGCTGCGGTTCAAGCTTGATCTTGTCATCTCGAAGAAAAGCCAAGGTTCAGCCTTTATTGATCCGCTCAAGCAGATTCACCGAGGGTCTGAAACGCACGACGCGCCGGGCTGTTATAGTTGCCGCCTCGCCGGTTTTGGGATTACGCCCGATCCGCTCATTCTTTTCGCGGATCACGAATTTTCCAAATCCATGCAATTTTACCTCTTCGCCGGAAATTACGGTTTCCACAATCAGATCAAACACCCGGTTGACAATCTCGGCAGCCTCTTCCCGTGACATGGCGCTCAAATAATAAACAGCCTCCGCAATGTCTTTACGCACCAGAGTTTTCCCCTTGGCAGATTCATCTTGCTTCAAACTTGTGTCCATATCCTTCAATGCAACTACCCCCCGTAGTGCAAGCTGAAATTAAGTCGTCGCGATGACCAACGTCCGAGATGCATCACATGCATCGGCGGATTATTGCGGCAGGAAGAGCGCTGGAACCACAGTGAAATAGAGAATTGAGGACACAAGTATTTGCGAAAAGCCAAATTTTTCGGCGGCTTTGCCCAGCGTGGGTCAGTTGATCGCGCTTACTCCGCTTTCGGATTGTCCTTGTAGAGCGCTTCGCGTTGACGCTTGCGATAGGCAAGTGGGGTCTCGCCCGCCCAGCGTTTGAAAGCCTGGATGAACGGTGTGGGCGCTGAATAATCGAGAAGCCCTGCTATGCGCTCGACAGGCGCATCGGACTCGATCAGAAGCCGGCGCGCCAGATTCTGACGGACTTCTTCCAGCACGATGGTAAACGTCGTTTCTTCGTCGGCGAGAAGACGCTGCAATTTCTTCGTGCTCATCCCCAGCGATGTCGAAATCGTCTCGAGCGAACAGCGGCCCGTGCCAAGCAGGCTGGGAATGGCAAGCCGGACCATGTTCGATATGGAAAGCTCCGGTGTGTTCATCCGGCGAAAGCGCTCGTTGACGTAGAGATCGAGCAAGGGCCTGAACAGTGAGAGATTGAGATTGGTCGGATATTCCAGATATTTTCTGTCTAAAATTATCTCGTCATAGTCCGCGTTGTAGTTGATCTCGCAATCGAAAGCCTGATCGTGAAATGTTACATCTGCTGGCTTTGCATGACGGAAATTCACGCATGCTGGGCGCTCGTTGACAAACCCGGTCACCTTCCTCGCCACCAGGCACGCGCAAGCCAACGTGTGTTCTATGACTTGTCGGGCTGGGAAGGCATAGAAATCGCCGCTGTACCGGAGCGCAACATGCCTTTCATCATGATCCAGCAAATTCATGGTGAATGCGTTGGAGTGAAAGTGCCAATACCTTTGCGCCAGCGCGATCCAATCGGCGCCGTTCTTCGCAAAGTAGGAAAGCATGGCGATCGGGCCGAGATTCGGGAAATGTGGTGGCAGCCCGAGTGCCCATTCGAGACCGAAGGACGGTCTGTCCAAGCGGTGTGCCGCAATTTCCATCAGCGTGGTGAAACGCCTGTAAGAAACGAGAATATCTATGTTCCGCAAAGCGTTGCCGGGTATTCCAGCTTCTGCGAGCAGGCTTAGCGCCAGCGGCGTGTCGCCGCCGATCACTTCGATAAAGCCCATTAGTGACGTCGCGCGGATATAAGGGTCGTGCAGATACATGTCGGCCCGGGTAAAGCAATCGAATTTCGGGGACCCCCGCACGGGTCTGCGCCGCCGAATGCGGCATTCACTTATTAGATAAGGCTAAGCACATTTCACACCAGAATTCCAGTTCACATACATTAAGTCGGGTATTTTTGAAGCCGGCGTAAGCTGAAAGTCTCATATGTTGTCAGAGCAAGTTGTTGACTGCGTGGAGTGTCTCTTGGGGCCGCTCCGCCATCGTTCGCACACAACAGCGCCGTCTGGACGGTCGCAGTATAAAGATTCAAAAGAACTATTTTTAAGTTGGCGGCGCTGTAGACGATGCGAGGATGCGCTTCCGCTGGCGTGTGCTTTTGGTTAGGGTCTGAGACGGGATAATGAGTATTGTCTGATCCGGATAAGCCAGAGCGGGGCAGGAACGTGCAGGTCAGGAAATTTCAAGTCATCATTGTTGGCGGCGGGCCCGTCGGGATCGGTCTGGCCATCGAGTTGGCGCAGCGGGGCAAATCATGTGTCGTCGTCGAACGGCGCACCGGCATGCACAACATTCCGAAGGGTCAAAACCTGACGGGACGGACGATCGAGCATTTCTGGTCCTGGGGCATAGCCGACGAAATGCGCGCCGCGCGCTTCCTGCCGCCGGGATTTTCGACAAGCGGGGTCACGACATACAAGACGCTGTCCAGTGATTATTGGTACGCAATCGAAGGCCGTGAGGCGGTGAAGCAGTTTTACTTCCAGCCCAATGACCGTTTGCCCCAATACCAGATGGAGAAAGTGCTGCGCGCCAGGCTTGGAGATATGCCGGCCGCGGAAACGTTGTTCGGCTGGGCGGCCAAAAGCATTGTGCAGGATGAGAACGGCGTTCGCGTTACGGTTGCAGACGCCGGCGGCGAAGAGTTGACGCTGGAAGGCGAATATGTCGTCGGCTGCGACGGCAGCCATTCGCTGGTGCGTGAGCAGATAGGCATCACGCGCAGCGGCGCCGATCACGACCAGCTTATGGCTCTTATCGTCTTCCGCTCAAAGCAGTTTCATGAGGGCCTGAAGCGGTTTCCGGACCGTTCGACCTATCGGGTCATGAATCCGGACTTGAAGGGATATTGGCAGTTCTTCGGCCGCGTCGATCTTGGTGAAGGGTTTTTCTTCCACGCGCCGGTTCCGGCAGATACGACACGCGACAATTACGATTTTCATGCGCTGCTGCAGTCGGTTGCCGGCTTCGATTTCGAATGCGAGTTCGAGTATGTCGGGTTCTGGGACATGCTGATCGCCGTCGCGGACCGCTACAGGGTCGGCCGCGCATTCATCGCCGGCGATGCCGCGCACAGCCATCCGCCCTACGGCGGTTATGGCGTCAACAACGGGCTCGAAGACGCGCGCAATCTTGGCTGGAAACTGTCCGCGCGCCTGGACGGATGGGGCGGAGATGCGCTGCTGGATTCCTATAGCGAAGAACGCCGGCCGATATTCAAGGAAACCGCGGAGGATTTCATCGAAGGGCGCATCAAGCGCGACGCAGCCTTCTTCGAGCGCCACGATCCGGACAGGGACAAGGCGGATTTCGAAGCAGCCTGGCAAAAGATGGCCGCAGGCGGCAGCGGGTTCGTTCTGGATTACGAGCCCAACTATGAAGGGTCTTCCGTTATTGCAGGCCCGCCGGGCGGGGTCTGCACGGCGCACGGCAAACACGCCATGAAAGCGCGCGCCGGGCATCACCTTGCGCCCCAGCCCCTTCCGGACGGGCGCAACGTATTTGAAGCCCTCGGCAAGGATTTTACCTTGCTCGCTTTCGGGGCCGATGACGCGGCCGTCGGGTCTGTCCAGGACGCTGCGGCGCGAGCCGGCATTCCGTTGGAGACGGTGCGTGCTGAATACGCCGACGGTTTGCGCGAATACGAATGCCGCATGATTCTTGTCCGGCCGGATCATTACATCGTCTGGTGCGCAGACGGCGCGCCCGAAGATGCGGAGGCTTTGATGGCGCGGGCGGCGGGCCAGGGCTGACCCAACCAATGCCCCCCGGCAGTTCTATTTGCCCGCAGCGCGCGCTGCGTTTTGCCGCGCCAGCATCGGATAGACGATAGCCGCGGCGCAAACGAACAACATGCTCGCGCTCAGCATCAGCGCCGTATGAACGCCAAGCAGGCTGGCGCCAAAGCCAACGGTGACGCCGCTGAATGTCATCAATCCCAGCGCCGACGTCTGATACAGGCCGATGACGCGGCCGCGCAGATCCGGCGGCGCGTGCATCTGAACCAGCGTCTGCGTCATCGCCTGATGCGTCAGTTGCAGAAACCCGGCAGTGAACAGGAACATCACTGCAAGCGCGAAATTCGACGTTGCGGCAAATCCCGCCAGCGACAGCGCCCAGAGCATGACGAGCGACAGCGCCGTGCGCGGGGCAGGGGGCAGCAGACCGCGGAATTCCAGGATAAGGCCCGCCGCTACTGCTCCTGCCGCGTTGGCGCTCATCAGGATCGAATAGCGGGTCGTGCTGGACAGCAGAACGCCGGCATGTCCATGCCCGTCGTCGGGGATAGCAGCCGCGCCAGCCGCAGCAGCCGCGCCCAGATGTTCGGAGAAGGCCGGCATGAGCGGCTGAAAGGCCATGCCGATAAAGAACGAGGCGAGCCCTGCCAGCAGCGTCATCGATACGATCATGCGGTTCGACGTTATCTGCATCAGCGTCCGCACGAGATCGGAAAAGCTGCGCGTCGGAACGCGATGCTGCTCGCCCTTGCGGAATTTCGGGCCATATGGGGCACTCACCAGCCAGAGCGTCAGCGGCAGGTAGATGAGAATGTTGATGAACAGGCCCGTCGCCGGGCTCAGCCAGACCAGCATGACGCCGCCGACTGCCGGACCGAGCAGGAGGCCGACTGTGCGCGCCATCGCCAACAGGCGCACGGCGGACTGCAATTGCGCCGTTCCCGCTATGTCGTGAATGATGAGTTGCGCCGCCGGTCCCCAGAAGACCCCCGCGAGGCCATGCAGCGTCAGCAGTACGGAGGCGTTCCACCATGTCAGCGTGTCGGTGAGAAAGAGTATCGCCCAGCCGAGCGACGTCAGCATGAAAAACACCATGCCGATCTGGATGATCCGCCGCGGGTCGAAACGGTCGGCAAGCGCGCCGGTGTAAACCGACAGGAACAGGAACGGCGCCCAATGGGTGATGACGGCGATCCCGCCGAGCACCGGCGAGTGAAACTTCTGGTGCAGGATCCAGTAGCTGATGACGTGTTCGATGGCGTCCGCCATCATGACCAGCGCCGTACCGCCGAGATAAGCGCGCCCGCCCGGATCGCGCAAGGCGCCGAATGAAACGTGTTTCGTGGCCGGAACGGCTGCCTGGGACATGACGGATCGCCTGCGCGAGTGAGCGGGTGAACAGCAGGCAGATAGCGCGTTTGCTATCACATGGCCAGCGTCCGCGTACGCCCCTTCAGGTGCTGCGCAACATCATTCGAACAGGCTGAAGAACGGCGACTGATACCACAGCACCGGCACGACGAGATTGAAGATCAGGTAAAGGATGATGCCGCAGCCAGCTGTATAGAGCGTCGCAATCCACCATTTCGTCTTGCCCCATACCAGCAAGTACAGGAACACGAACAGCAGCAGCGCCGGATATTGTCCGATCGCGAGCATGACAACGAGGATGCCGACAAGCCAGAGGTAGAATACAAAACCGCGCATGACCGGGGAATTGCCCCAGTCGGCGGCCATCACCCGGCGGTCGTGCAGGTCGCGAAGGATTGCAACCGTCAGAAAAGCAAACGCCGGAAGAATTGCGACAAGTGGGAAGAACCGCGCCGCAGCCGGCATGCCGAGGCATTGATAGAGCGCCCAGGCGAACAGCGCGAGAAAGAAAAAGTCGATCCCGAGCGACACGGTGGGATTGACCGTTTCGCCTTCGCCGCCCTTTTGTGCCGCCGTTCCGGGTTCGGCTCCGGCAAGCGCCAGCCCCGCCAGCTCTTTCTTGTCCTTGTTGTGGCGTAGTATGGCCGCAACAAGCGTCACGGCAATCAGCGCAAAAATGACAAGTGTCACGGGCCGCGTCAGCATGCCCCAGCCATTGGTCTGCACGCTGATCTGCAGCCCGTTCTCCATGATCTTGCCGAGTATGTAGCCGAGAACCAAGGGTGGCCGTGGCCAGCCGCCAAGTTTCATCAGCCAGCCCAGAAGTCCGAAAGCCAGCAGCGATATCCAGTCGCCAATTGCCGAAGATCCCAGCCATGCGCCCATGAACATGAACAGGATCACGATTGGCACGATGGAGAAAGAAGGCAGGAAGGTCACTTTGGCGACATGCTTGCCCCATGCCAGCAGAAGTCCCGCGCCGATGATATAGGCGAGCGCCAGCGTCCAGACCAGCGAGAAGGTGACGACGAGCTTTTCCGACAGCAGTGTCGGGCCCGGTTCGAGCCCCTGTATCTGGAAG
>JBFWRC010000051.1:0-29174 GCA_050249115.1 Beijerinckiaceae bacterium | reverse complement strand
CCGGCCGGGATGACGTCCGATAAACTCCCCTGAAATCAGGATATTTCCATGCCGTTCCCGAAAATTCCGGGGCTGGCGGTGTTTGGCGTTACCCAAAAGCCGTCTGCCGACATCGCGCCCGCGCCCCCGTGCTTCGATACGCCGCCTGCGGCGGCTACTCAGCATGAGGGCGACAATGTTTGCACCTCAACTGGATCCAAGAATTCTGCAACATTTCAGGCTGATGCGCCGGGCGCTGCTCAGCACGAGGGAAGTCCCAGGAAGTTCTCTCTGCCCGCTCCCGTGCCCGCCGGGTGGCGCGGGTTTGATGCGGCGAAGGTCAGAAAGCTGCATGCGCTGTATTACGATCCGGCGCTGACGGTGGTGGAGGTGGCGAAAGTGTTCGACGTCGCCACGTCGACCCTGCTGCGCTGGATCGCGGAACTGCAATGGCCGTCGCGGCGGCAGCTGCGGCGGCGGTCCGTCGCCGTGCTGCGCGGGGAAGGTGCGGGGATACGGGCGGTTTCGGGCAGGGCATCCTTTGCTGCGCCGCATGATGTTGCTGTTCCGGAGGCGTTCGCGCCCGCTCCGGAAACAAGTGCTGCGCCTGCGCCCGCAGCCGGAAGCGCCGCCGCCGGGGCGATGTTGCGCTCCGTGGAAGACACCGTGCGGCGGGAGATCGCGATGATGGGCGCGCGGATGCAGGACACGAGCGCCGGGGCGGGGGAGCGCAATGCGCGCACGCTGGCCTCGCTGGTGCGCACCTTGCGCGCGGTGAGCGAATTGCGCGGCAAGGCGGAAGGGTTCGAGCCGCAGGCCGCCAACGGCGACAAGCCGCCGCGCAGTCTGGCGCAATTGCGTGCGGAGCTGGCCGAGCGGCTCGACCGCATTCAGGCAGACAGGGACGCCAACGGCGATGCGGGCAATGGCTCTGCGGCGGGCGGCGTCATGGATTGAGCAACGGCCGCTTGCTCCCTCACCCCTTGCCCCCTCGCCGGGCCGCGCCTAGACTTTTCCCATGTTCGCAAACCGGACGCGCGGTCGATATGCGTTGCTTTGCATCGCATACAGGAGCGAGACCGGCGATAATGAAAGAGGGAAAAATGGACGATCTATCCGCCGCAGACCTTGCAGCCCGCGCCTCGTTCAACGGCAAGCCGGAAAACACCGGCAAGGGCCAGGCCACGAAGCCGCAGACGGCGGAGGAATATCTGGAAAGCCTGCGCGACGGGCGCTGCGTCTATATCTACGGCGAGAAGGTGGATGACGTCACGACGCATCCGGCCTTCCGCAACACGGCGCGGATGACGGCGCGGCTCTATGGCGCGCTGCACGATCCGGAGAAGTCGAAAGAGATTCTCGTTCCCACCGATACCGGCAACGGCGGCATGACGCACGCTTTCTTCAAGGCGCCGAAGTCGATGGACGATCTGCTCGCCTCGCGCAACGCCATCGCCGCATGGGCGCGCGAGACCTACGGCTGGATGGGCCGCGCGCCGGACTACAAGGCCGCTTTCCTCGCCACGCTCGGCGCGAATGCCGATTTCTACGATCCGCATCAGGAGAATGCGAAGCGCTGGTACAAGTTCAGCCAGGAGCGCGTGCCCTTCATCAACCACGCCATCATCCACCCGCCGGTGGACCGCGACAAGCCGGCGAACGAAGTCGGCGACGTCTGCTGCCATGTCGAGAAGGAGACCGACGCCGGGCTGATTGTCTCCGGCGCGAAGGTGGTCGCCACCGGCTCGGTGCTGACCAATTATACTTTCGTGGCGCATCACGGGCTGATCCCGGTGCAGGACAAGAAGTTCGCCGTCGTCTTCATGATCCCGACCAATGCGCCGGGCGTGAAGTTCATCTGCCGCACGTCCTACGAGATGACCTCCACCGTCATGGGCTCGCCCTTCGACTATCCGCTGTCGAGCCGCATCGACGAGAACGACGCCGTGTTCATCATGGACAAGGTGCTGGTGCCGTGGGAGAACGTGTTCGTCTACGGCGATGTGGAGAAGGCCAACAACTTCTTCCCGCGCACGGGCTTCCTGCCGCGCTTCGTCGTGCACGGCTGCACGCGGCTGGCCGTGAAGCTCGATTTCATCGCCGGCCTCCTGCTGAAGGCAACGGAAGCCGCCGGCACGAAGGACTTCCGCGGCGTGCAGGCGAATGTCGGCGAGGTGATCGCCTGGCGTAATCTGTTCTGGGCGCTGTCGGACGCGATGGTGCGCGACCCAAAACCGTGGATCGGCGATTATGTTCTGCCGAACATGGACCCGGGCAACGCCTATTCGATCATTGCCACCATCGCCTATTCGAAAGTCAAATATATCATCGAGCAGACGGTGGCGTCCGGCCTTATCTACCTCAATTCGCACAGCCGCGATTTCCAGAACCCGGAAATCCGCCCCTATCTCGATCAATATCTGCGCGGCTCGAACGGCTACAAGGCCGAAGAGCGCGTCAAGCTGATGAAGCTGCTGTGGGACACTCTGGGCACGGAATTCGGCGGCCGCCACGAGTTGTACGAAATCAACTACGGCGGCTCGACCGAGGAAATCCGCCGCTACGCCCTGTTCGGCGCCATGGCCAGCGGCAATGCCGACAGGTTCCGCGGCTTCGCCGAGCAATGCATGGCCGAATACGATCTGGAGGGCTGGAAAGTGCCGGACCTGACCAATCCCGGCGAACTCAGCTACCACGCCGGCAAGGGAAAATAACGGGGCTGCTTTCTGTCCTGCCTGTTTCCGTGCCGCCATCCTTCGATACGCGCTGCTTTGCAGCTCTACTCAGGATGAGGGGAGCGCGTGGGGCGTGCTGCGTTGGCCCTCATCCTTCGAGACACAGCGCTTCGCGCTGTTCCTCAGGATGAAGGGAGCGCGTGGTGTGAGCGCGGCGGTTCAACCCCGCTCACATCTCCAGCATCGACGGGGCGAACAATTCGTCCACGTTCACCTGCCGGTCGGCCAGGCCCTGTTCGTGCACGTATTGGGCGATCTTTTCGATCACCTTGCGGGTCGAGCGCAGGCCGTAGCTTTTCGGGTCGGCGGCGAACATTCTTGCGGCCGAAGGATCGAGGAGGCCGCAGTCGATGTAGTCGATCAAAGTCTTCTGCGCCGAGGCTTCCACCTCTTCCTTGGCGGCCATGAAGGCGTGGTAGATGTTGACGGCTGCCCAGGGGTATTTTTCGTGCACGTCGCGCTTGATGACCATGCAATGGTTGATCGGGTAGAGGCCGTTCTTCTGATAATAGCGTTTCGACTCGGCGGCCTTGTCCGGAAACAGCGGGCGGCAGACTTCGGATATGTCGGCAGTGGAACGGTCGACAAGGTTGGTCTTGGTCAGGTAGAGCAAAGTGCCGTCGAGTTCGTTGTCGAGCAGCATCTGACCGATGTTCTTTTCAAGCGGGATCTGTTTGATCGTGACGCCGGGAGGGGCCTTGAAGCCGGTGGAGCCGCCGTGGCTGATTTCCGGCGTGCGCTCCATGTGCCATTCGATGTCGCTGTCCTTCACGCCCCATTCGTCGGCGAGCGCGCCGCGGCCCCAGATGGCCGAGGTCTGCTGGTACTCCGGCACGCCGATGCGCTTGCCCTTGAGGTCTTCCGGCTTTTCGATGCCGCTGTCCTTGCGCACCCAGATGCGGGTGTGGAAGTAGTTGCGCGCTGTGTAGATGGGCAGGCCGACGAAGCGGTTATCGCCGCGCGCGGTGGCGATGCACAGCGAGGACAGCGACATTTCCGAGACGTCGAACTCGGCGAACTTGAGCTGCCGCCAGAACATCTCCGACGGATGCACCACAGTGGGAACCAGGTTGATGCCCTGCGGCTGGAAACGCCCTTCGATAACGGGCCGCGTGCGTTCGTTGTTGGACAGCGCGATGGAGAGGGTAAGGGGTTCGATGGGCATGGGCGTTTCCTGAGTGATGTCTCGATAACGGCCTCGTCCTTCGATACGCCTCGCCATGCGAGGCTACTCAGGATGAGGCCTGACCTGCTGACGCCCTCATCCTGAGTAGCGCCCGCAGGGCGCGTATCGAAGGACGAGGGCAGTATCGTTCACCACCGCGGTTTGAGGTCTTCCGCAAAAACCTTCTGCCAGTCGTCGGAGGTTTTCATGAAGCCGTCGTAGGGGCGGATGTTCCTGTGCGTTGCCGGGTCGGAGCCGCGCGGGGCCTTGCCGTCCTCGGCGTCGCGCACGGCTTCGAGCAGCAGGCGGCGCATGTTGACGATGGCCTTGTCTGACGTGCCGAGGTTTTCCTTGGAACGGTCAACGATGTGGCCCATACCTTCCTGGAGGGCGAAGTCCTGGGTGTTGACGCCGACGATGCCGGTGTAGTTTTCGGTCTTCTGCATCTGCCGGTCGATGAAATAGTCGTTCGACGCATTAGCCTTGAGCCTGAAGGTGCCGGGGATGAGCTGGTCGGGGCCGCGGCCGTAGAAGTATTCGCGCTCGATGCAGTTCTCTTCGGTGAACTTGGAGTTTTCGTCGTAGGCGCAGGTCCAGTTGTAGACCCAGGTCGTGTTGTCGTCGATCGGCACCCAGATGTGGCCGTTGAGTTCGGGGTATTCGCGCTTCTCGCCGTTGAACTTGTGAATGCCGCCGCGGAACTGCTGCGCCGGCATGGCGAAGTGATAGATGCGCATGTAGAAGTTGCCGTCCTTCAGGTCGCGGAAGGACACGTAGTAATAGCCGTAATCGGTGCGCTCGACGTCGAGCCGCGGAGACTTGTCGCGCTGGCGCGGCTCGTTCTTCGTTGCAAGATTGTTGTTATGCGCGAAGGAGGAATGAGCGGTGTCGAGCCCGCCTTCAAGGCCTTGCAGATAATTGCAGTTTTCAAACGTCTTGGTGACGTTGCTGTGGCCTTTGGGCGCTCGCATCCATTCATAGTCCGGCGGGGCGGGCATGTTGTCTTTCGGGCCCATATACGTCCAGATCACGCCGCCTGCCTCGTGCACGGGATAGGCCTTGATCTTGACACGCGCCTGCAGCGGCGTCCCGGCGGGTTCGGACGGCATGTCGACACAATCGCCGTTCCGGTCGAATTTCCAGCCATGATAAACGCAGCGCAATCCGCATTCCTCGTTGCGGCCGAAGAACATCGGCGCGCGCCGGTGCGGACAGAATGCGTCGACCAGACCAACCTTGCCGTCGCTGTCGCGAAAAGCGATCAGGTCCTCGCCGAGCAGGCGCACGCGCAAGGGCGCGCCATCGTTTTCCGGCAGTTCGGAGGACATGCAGGCCGGTTGCCAATAGCGCCGCATCATCTCGCCGCCGGGTGTGCCTGCGCCAACGCGCGTGAGGCGGTCGTTATCTTCTCTGGTGAGCATGATGTCCTCCTTGTTCTGGTGTTATCCCGGCCCTGGTGTTATCCCGGCCCTGGTGTCAACCCGGGTAAACCGCTGTGCCGGTGGCGCTGTGATTTTCCGCGATGACACTCCGCTCAAACTTTCTCCTGCCAAGGGTCCACCGCCATGTGGATCGGGCGTTCCTGCGTCTGGCCACCCTGCATCAGGATGGCCTCGTGCACCTGCTCGATGCCGGCCAGATGCGTCGTCATCAGTTCCAGCGGCAGGCGTTTGGAAGCCATGGTCGCCAGCGCCATTTCGACGGCCTTGTAGGAATGGCCGCGCAGGCCCTTGAGCGTCAATTGAAAGCCGATCAGATGTTCGGCGTCGAAGTCCTTCGCCGAGCCCTTGCGCGACAGGGTTGCGACCACGCCGCGCTTGTGCAGCAGGCGCATGGACGGGTTGATATTGTCCGGGCCGAGGCCGGAGGTGTCGATGACTATGTCGGCCATCTTGCCGTCCGTCAGATCGGCGACGGTTTCCAGAAGATCGTCCTCGTCCACGGCGATTGTGTGATCGGCGCCGAGTTTTTTCGCGACCTCGAAGCGGTCGTCCCTGTCGCGCTTGAGGCCGGTGACGATGATCTTGTCGGCGCCTGCAATGCGCGAGGCGATAACGCAGCCAAGACCCTGCTGGCCGGGGCCCTGGATGACGATGGTCTTGCCGGGGCCGACGCCGCAATCGAAATAGGCCCATTGGAAGCCGTTGCCGAGCGGCAGGCACATCGAGGCCATGCGCGGCGACACGCCTTCCGGCACCTTGTGGATGACGGCGCGGGGCGGCATGTAGACATACTGGCTGTAGCCGCCCCAGAGCTTCGGTTCCTGGGTCAGCGGCGTCGAGCCGTAGCGGATGGAGCCGGAAAAGCGCTGATCGGTCGCCATGCAGGAGCGGATTTCGCCGGAGCGGCAATAATCGCAATGGCCGCAGGGCAGGTATTCCTCCAGAGCGACGAGCTCACCTTTTTCGACGCCCCAGCGCGCGGCGGCAATGTCGCCGATCTGCTCGATAGTCCCCACCATTTCGTGACCGAGAATGCGCGGACCTGGCTTGTCGTTGTTGTACATGTTCCAGTCGGAGGAACAGATGCCGTTGACGACGACCTTCAGCCACGCCGCGTCGGGGCCGATGTCGGCGAGCGGAATATCGCGCGTTTCGGTCTGCCGCAGGCCGGTCATAACGGCAGCGCGGGACATGAGGCCCATTTGCGAATCCTTCCCGGACAGCTATGCTGGCTCCGTCCTGGCGTAACGCGCTGGCTGGCGCGAGCGGACGAAACCGGTTTTCCTTTTCCGGCAGAGGCTATAGTCCTTGCGGCGCAAGATGCAAGAGGCGGGGAAAAGCGTCCGGTTCGAAGTGGCCGGTAACGCGCATTTAGCGTTTGCTGCCCTATGTGCTTTGCGTTGCGGTGCATCGTGTCCGGTTCATCGCTTGCCGGCGCGATAGCGCCATGCCCTGCGGAGTTTTCCGATGCTGAGATGGTCCATCGCTACGGTTACCATGGGCGCGACCCTGGAAACGAAGCTGGCGGCGGCGGCGCGGGCAGGCTTCCGGGCCGTCGAGATTTTCGAGAACGACCTGACGTTTTTCTCCGGCCGCCCGCGCGACGTGCGCCAGCGCGCCGAGGATCTCGGCATCGAAATCATTGCGCTGCAGCCGATGCGCGACTTCGAGGGCATGCCGGAGCCCGCGCGGACGCGCAATTTCGAGCGCGCCGAGCGCAAGTTCGACCTGATGGAGGAACTGGGCACGCGCACCCTGTGCATCTGTTCCAGCGTGTCGGAGGACGCCAGCGGCGATTTCCCGGTGCTGGCGCAGGATCTGGGCGAGCTGGCGGACCGCGCCGCGCAGCGCGGCTTTTCGATCGGTTACGAAGCGCTGGCCTGGGGGCGGCACGTGCGCGACTGGATGCAGGCCTGGGAGATTGTGCGCACGGCGGACCGCTCCAATCTCGGCATCGTGCTGGACAGCTACCATATCTGCGCGCGCAAAAATCCGCTGGAGCCGATGGCTGAGATTCCCGCCGACAAGATTGCGCTGGTGCAGATCGCCGATGCGCCGGATATCGTGATGGACCTGATGTCACTGTCGCGCCATCACCGCTGCTTTCCGGGACAGGGCGACTATCCGATTACCGACTTCCTGCAATATGCGTTGAAGTCAGGCTATTCCGGGCCGCTCAGCCTCGAAATCTTCAACGACCAGTTTCGCGGCGCGCCGGCTGCGCAGATCGCCCGCGACGGCATGCGGGCGCTGCAAGCGACCGGCGAGGCGCTGGACGCCCGGCGCAAGGAGGCTGGAGAACCGGTCTACAGTATAGGCCAGCCGCTGCCGCCGGCCTCCGACGTGCGCGGGGTGGAGTTCATCGAATTCGTGACCGGACCGACGGACAGCGCCAGCCTGATCGCCATGCTGGAAGGTCTCGGCTTCCACAAGGTGGCGCGGCACCGCTCCAAGGACGTCGACCTGTTCCGCCAGAACGGGCTCAATATCGTGGTGAACCGCGAGCAGGACGGTTTCGCGCATTCGTTCTATCTGGTGCACGGCACATCGGTCTGCGCGCTGGCGCTGCGCTTCGACGATCCGAAGGCGGCGCTGGAGCGGGCCAATGCGCTCGGCGCGCCAACTTATTTCGGCCGAGTCGGGCCGGGCGAAGCGCTGATCCCGGCGGTCGCAGGCGTCGAGAACAGCCTTATTTATTTCATGCCGGACACGACGGCCGGCGACACTGCGCCGTCCAACTGGGACCGCGATTTCATCTTCGAGAAGGACCGCGAACCATCGGGGCCGCTGACAGCGCTGGATCATTTGTCGAATGTGGTGCGGCGTTCGGAATTTCTGACGTGGCTGACGTTCTACAAGACGATCCTCAACCTGAAGGACGAGCCGCAGGTGGAGCTGGTCGATCCGCACGGTGCGTTCTACTCGCGCGTCATAGGCTCTTCGGACAAGAGCCTGCGCATTCCCATGAACATCGGCGACGGCGGATCGACGGCGGTTTCGCGCTTTCTCGACCGCTTCGGCGGCTCCGGCGTGCAGCAGCTCGCCTTTGCGACTGACGATCTGTTCGCCTTCGTGGAAAAGGCGCGCGCGGCGGGCATACAATTCCTGCCGATCCCGGAAAATTATTACGAGGACCTGGAAGCGCGCTTCGACCTGCCGCCGGAAAAGCTGGCGAAGATGCGAACGCTGGGCGTTCTTTACGACAGAACGAAAACCGGCGAGTTCTTTCATATCTATACGCGCATGTTCGACGAGCGCTTCTTCTTCGAGATTCTGGAGCGGCACAATTACGACCTGTTTGGCGCCGCCAATACGCCTGTGCGCCTTGCCGCGCAGATGAACGAACTCGACAGCGCCATGCAGCAAAGGGCGCTGGGGAGCATGTAACGCGGCGCGGGCCGCGGCCGATGATCAACGGCATAGCCGCAGGTCCGCGCAACAGCGGGTGACAGGCGTTCCCGGGATAATGGCTGTCGCGGATTTGATTTTCGCCGCTGCAAGGGGTTAAACTATCGTACAACGACATGATCCGACGCGATCGGATCAGCGCCGGGGAGTGGGAGCTGCGCCGCCAGCTTGCCGAGGCTTACCGGCTGGTCGCCCACGGCGCGCTGGTCGACATGACCTACAACCACATTTCCGCGCGCGAAGCCTGCGAGGAGCAGGCAAGGAAGTTCGGCCGCATCGGCCATTACAATTTCGCCAGCCGCGACCGGGTGGCAAGCATGGCGCAGGCCGACAGGAACTTGCCGGAATTCCGGTAGTAGAACCTCACAAGCCAACCAACAGCCGCAGCGAACTGCGGCGCCTAAAGAGGAGGAGCCCATGCGCAAACTTCACACGATGGCGGCAGCCGCCGGGACAGCAGGCGCGCTACTCGCGACGGCCCCGGCAAAGGCTGATCCGGTGGCCGATTTCTACAAGGGCAAGACGGTGTCGATCTATGTCGGGGTGTCGCCCGGTGGCATCTATTCCACCTTCGCGCAGTTTCTGTCCAAGCACATGCAGAAGCATTTTCCGGGCAATCCGGAAATCATCGTCAAGCACATGCCGGGCGCCGGCGGGCAGAAGGTGATGAACTATGTCTACAACGTTGCGCCGAAAGACGGCACCGCGATCCTGACGCCCAATTCCAATCCGGTGAAGTCGTATATCTTCGGCGTCGGCAAGCCGAGATACGAGCCGCTGAAATTCCAGTGGATCGGGGCGTGGAGCTATTCGACCGTGGCGCTGACGCTGCTGAAAAAAAACGCTCCGGGCGTCAACTCGATTGCGGACGCAACAAAGACGCAGGTGATCCTCGGCTCGATCGGCAAAACCACGACGTCCTACCAGGTCCCGTTCATGCTCAACAATCTGGTGGGCACGAAGTTCAAGATCATTCCCGGCTATCGCGGCGGCTCGCCGATTCGCCTGGCGATGGAAAAGGGCGAGGTCGCGGGCTGGTCCGGCCAGTGGACCGGCATGAAACTGCGCAAGCCCGAGTGGGTGAAAGACAATATGCTCGCCACACTGGTTCAGGTCGCGCCGAAGAAGAACAAGGATCTCAAGAACGTGCCGCTACTGACGGAGCTTGCAAAAGACGACGACCAGAAGGCCATGTTCGACGTGCTTTCATCGACGATCATGGACCGCGCCGTCGCGCTGCCGCCGGGCGTGCCGAAGGACCGTGTCGACGCGCTGGAGAAGGCCTTCATGGCGACGCTGAAAGACAAGGACTTCCTCGCCGATGTCGAAAAGCGCGGGTTTGAAATCGATCCGACCAGCGCTGCCGATGTCACCGCAACGGTGAAGAAGATCATGGGTCTGTCGAAGGAGCGGCTCGTCAAACTCAAAACAGCGATGGGCTTTGCAAAATAGATTGGCTCGCGGGCATTTTGGCGGGCCGGGTACGGATCGTTTCATCGCTTCTTCGAGGTGATGAAACGATCCAAATTTCCCGAGCGGCCTTTCCGGCCGGAACCCGCTATTTGCCGCCGAGTCCCGCGGTGCGGATTACCTTGCCCCAGCGGTCGCGTTCGCGCACGATAATTTCCGCCGCGGTCTTCGCCGATGCGAAGTTCGGGATTGTCGAAAACGCCTTTATGCGCTCAAGAAATGCGGAATTGGACGCCAGCGCCGTCAATTCCTTCTCGTAGGTGGCGCGGATTGGCGCGGGCGTTGCCGCCGGAGCCATCAGGAAATTGTAAAAGCGCGCTTCGAAATTCGGGATCCCGGCCTGTACGGCGGTCGGCACTTCCGCCAGGGCTTCGACGCGCTGCCCGGCCGAAACCGCGAGGGCTTTCAGCTTGCCCGACCGAACGTGCGGGACCAGAACGCCGCTGACGATGAAGGTCGCGTCGATATTGCCGCTCAGCAGATCCTGCAACGCGAGCGCTGCGCCGCGATAAGGCACGTGGACGCCCTTCATGCCGGACACCTGCTTCAAGTATTCGAACGCGAGGTGGCCCGGCGAACCGACGCCGGCAGAGCCGAAGCTGAATTCCTTTCCGGCACTTTCGGCGACCATCGCACGAAAATCGGCCGCCTTGACCTTCTCCGGGTTGACGGCAAGCAGAAGCACGGTCTCGCCGATTTGCGCCATCGGGACGAGCGCTTCCGGGGCGAATATCTGGCGCTTCTGCAAATGCGGATTGACTGTGAGAATGGAATCGACCGCGAACAGCAGGGTCTGCCCGTCCGGCGCCGCCCGCGCGACGGTGGCAGCGCCGATGCTGCCGCCGGCGCCCGTCTTGTTCTCGACAATATATTTCCGCTTGAAACGCGTTGCCAGGTGTTCGGCCAGCACACGGGCAACCCCGTCCGCGGGACCACCCGCAGCGAAAGGGACGACAATCGTTGTCGTGCCTTGCGGCAACGCTTCCTGTGCGCCGGCACCGGCAACGCCGCACACCAGCAGTGCCGCCAAAGCGGCGTTTCTCAATATTCCAGTCATTATTCCCCTCACTCGCCTGGCGGACCCGGATCACCCCCGATCCGGTTTCCCCGCTGCAATCATGCACACCTAGAGCATCGGCGCAAAAGGGGTTCCGGTTTTTCGCACTGGAGCGCCTGGCGGCGGTCCTGCAATAACGTGCCGATAAGCCTTTTCAGGTTCGAAGAATTTGAAACGGGGCTTATCTTTTACGATGCTCTAATCTTTCGAATCGATCAGCTTCCATGCGTTCAAATGATTTCATTTGAACGTACGCTGATCCAGCGCGCTGCGCCAGCCGGATTGCGCGCCGTGCCGCCGCATGGTGCGGCGCATGCGTGCTGGCGGGTTTGACTTCGGCCCGCCCCGCCCCGATATTCCCGGAATGGCAGATCAAGCGCAGCACAGCTACCGGATCGAAACCGCTGAAGACCCGATGGGCGCCGGCTACGGCTGCCCGTGCTGCTCGGGCGACGGCGGCGCCCGCGGTTTTGTCTACGAGGGCGAAACGCCGCTCGCTGTCTATTTCGCCGAAGCCGGCGGCATGTCCAACAAGCCGGTGGTGCTGATCGGCATCGTGATCGGCAAGTGGGAAGGCGATACGAAAACGGCGGACCGCGATTGTTTCGTCTTCGCGGTGTCGAAGGACGCCGGCAAGACGGAGATCGTTCCGACCATTCCCTATCTGCTTGCCTATCCCGAATTTCCGGCTCTCGGCACGAAAGTAGAGCCGGAGGTTGCGCCCGATCATGCAGGCTTTGCCCGGGCCAGCGCCGTGCTCGATGCGATCATCGACGGGGATTACCGGTTCCTGCATCTGCGTGGCGACGATGCGCCGCGGCGTTCGCGCTTTGCTGCAGATGGCGCGCCGCCCTCGCAGTGATTTGAACGGGGTGTTGCAGGCATGGGCCAGACGCTGTCAGGCTGCCTGCGCCGGCCCGGACGTCTTCTGCCCTGGCAGCGCGCGCGAAACAACAACAAGCACAATAGCACCGATTATGCCTGCCAGATTTATCCAACGGCCGATGCCAAAAGCGCCCACGGGCATCAACAGGCACAAACCTGTCGCCACATAACAAGCGCGCATCGGCATGTTTAGCGAACGGAATGAATAGCCGATCATTCCCGCAGCCCCGAACCAGACGCCCGCCAGCGCCATGAGAAAGTCGAAGGCGACGATTGCAGGACTGCCCTTCATCAGCAGCGTCGTCGAGAACACGAACAGGAAGGGCACCACAAAAACAGTCCAGCCGAAGCGGACCGCTTCGAAACCGGTCTTCATCGGGTCCGCGCCAGCAAGATTGGCTGCCGCGAATGCGCCAATTGCCACCGGAGGCGTTATCATCGACAGGCAGCCGAAATACAGGATGAACATGTGCGCGGCCAGCGGATCGACTTTCATTTCAATCAGCGCGGGGGCAACCAGCGTCGCCAGAAGGATATAAACGCCAACGGTTGGCATGCCCATGCCAAGGATGATGCAGGTTATTGCCGACAAGACAAGCAGCACGATCAGATTGCCGCCTGCCAGCTGGACGAGCGCCAGCGTTAATCCAAATCCAAGTCCGGAATAGTTCAGAAGCGCGATCACGACCCCGGCCGCGGCGCCGATCATGAACAGGTCGATCACGGATAGGCCCGTGTCCCGGAGCATTTCATAAATGTCGCGTGTGTTAACCCGCTTGCCGCGAAAACCGAAAATGACGGAAAGGACGATCACTGCAACAGCGGCGGCCAATGCCGCCGTGGACGGTTCGTGATTGAGCCAGAACAGCGAATAGATCAGGACTGCAAACGGCACCGGAAAGAACCAGCCCGAACGTAACACTGCGCGCGCCTTTGGCAATTCCGAAACCGGCACGCCGCCCAGCCCGCCACGTGCGGCTTCCAGATCGGCCTGCAGGAACAGCGCAGCATAGAAAATCACAGCCGGGATAAGCGCGGCCAGCGCGACTTCCGCATAGGTGATGCTGAGAAACTCGGCCATGAGAAAGGCTGCAATTCCCATGACCGGCGGCATCAATTGTCCGCCGGTCGATGCGACTGCCTCGATCGCCCCTGCCAGTTGCGGGCGCAGGCGGCCCTGCTTCATCAGCGGGATCGTGACGACTCCGGTTGTAACGACATTGGCGACCACGCTGCCGGAAATCGTGCCGAAAAGCGACGATGCGAGGATCGACACTTTCGCAGGTCCGCCACGGAACCGGCCCATCAACGCCATCGATATATCGGTGAAGAACGAGGACCCCCCCGACTTGAACAGCGCATTTCCGAAAAACACGAAACTCACAACAATTGTCGTCACGATCTGCAGCACGGTGCCGAGCATTGCACTGGAATCCCAGAGCAGGAAATACGTCACACGATCCAGCATCACGCGGCGGCCGGCCAAAGCGCCCGGCAGTTTGTCGGCGACCAGCGCAAGCAGGAAGAAGAACACCACGACGAGAGTGATCGACAGGCCGGACGTTCGGCGCAAGCCCTCCAGAAGCAACAGTCCGAGAATCACCGCCGGGATCATGCCGGCGAGGGGCTTCTTGGACACCATTTCCGAAAGTTCGGGAAAGCGCACGGCCACATAGATTGCAGTGCAAAATCCTACCGCGGCGGCGATCAGATCATACCATGGAACTTCCGCATTTCGCTTGCCTGGTCCCTCATCGCTCGCCAATCCCCCGGCAACCTTGCGCGCGGGCACTGACAGATAAATCAGCGCCAGCGCAATTGCCAGCATCACGGCAATATACTGCTCTGTGTAGAACAGGAAGCCGAGCATGCGGAAGACGTCGCTCGCCCAAGCGAGGACGCCCACCGTCAAGATGACCGCAAGGGAATTGATGAGTCCATTCATAAGGACGCCGCCGCTGATATGCCGGTTTTTGGTTTCAATGCGTTCCGAGCGGTATCAATCCAGCGACTTCGGCGGCCACTGACCTTTTTCCTTGAAGAACTTGATGGCGCCGGGATGATAGCCGAGATCATCATAGGCAACCGCCATGCGGTCCGGTTGGAAGCCGTTCAACGCGCCGAACACGGCGGCCATGTCCTTCTTGTTTTCGAACATCGCCTTCGTCGTCTTGTAGACGATCTCTTCCGACAGATCCTTGCGTGCGAACAGGACGACATCATAAGCCAGCGCCCAGGTTGGCGCGCGAATTTCTTCCAGCTGCCTGGATGGCTTCAGCAGGACCGGATAGGAGCCAGGCACATACTTGCGCATTGCCTTCTTTGCATCGTCCGAACTGGCGATGGAGAGCGCCCGCAGACCACCAACACCGGAGGCGACTTGTTTGACTTTCGCCGAACCCAGGGCGAACCAGAAAACATCGGTCTTTCCAGATGCAAAATCGTCAGCCGAGCCGATGATGTTGCGCGTGGGCACGGGCACGATATCCGCCATCGACATGCCGGCCGAAGCGAGTTGGGCTTGCACCACCCGCAAGACCGATGGCTGGGCCGGAAATCCGCTGGGTGCGCGCTTGCCTTTAAGGTCGGCGATCGTCTTGATCGGGGAATCCAGACGCACCAGAGCAGCGGTGCGGATGGGTACGATACGGGAAATAAGGAGGATGTTTTTTTGCGGACCCTTCTTGACCCAGTCGGCAGTACCAGTCACGGCCTGCTGCACGTCGGATATGGTCGCGAGGCTGATGTCGGCGCTGCCGTCGTTGACAGATTCCTGTCCGTGCGATTGCTGCGGAGAAACGGTTGCCCGTAATTTCGCGTGCTGCACCATAACCTTGGCGACGGCTGCACCGGTGGAATGGGTAAACGACCCGGCATTTGTGGTCACAATGCTGACTGCCTGCGCATGCGCAGCCGCAACGCCCAGACATGTCACGAGCGATACTGCCGTAGTGTTCAGAATGAATTTCCGCAACGCGAGCATGATTATCCCTCCCTTAATCAGGCCACTTGAACTGCAGCCACTGTATATTGAGCTTTGCACTAGTCTTCGCCCGTTACAAGTCCCAATATCGCAATTGGATAAACCACGATTTGCCGCTCGCAAATCCTTCGGTATACTGCCGGAAACAGGCGCCAACAGGCTCGAACAAGGGGAGAAATGCGTGACAAGGATCATCCAGATTATCGGTGCGGTCACCGTGGCTGCTGCCCTTGCGCTTCCTGCAGCCGCGCAGGATTTCTACAAAGGCAAGAAGATCACGATGATTATCCCGTCGTCGGCGGGTGGCGGATACGACACGTATGCACGGCTGCTGGCGCGGCACATGGGCAGGCACATTCCGGGCAATCCGGATTTCGTGCCGCAGAACATGCCGGGCGCGGGCGGCAAGGTCGCTGCGGCCTATATCGCCAATGCTGCGCCGAAGGACGGAACGGTGATCGGCGAAACATATCCGCAAGGGTTGACGGAAGCGGCCTTCGGGCGCAAGGACCTGGTCAAATACGATACGCGCAAGCTGACGTTCATCGGTTCGATGAATGGCGAGCCGTACTATTGCTTTGCGCGCGCCGATGCGCCGGTAAAGAGTTTCAAAGACCTGTTGTCGAAGGAACTGATCGTCGGGGCGACGGGGCAGGGTTCGTCGACGGCGATTTCGCCGGCTTTGCTGAACAATCTCATTCAGACGAAGTTCCGGATCATCACCGGCTACAAGGGCTCGAGCCAGGTCGTGCTTGCCGCGATCAAGGGCGAGGTCCAGGGCTGGTGCGGCATGGGCTGGAGTTCGATCCGGGGCCCTTCCAAAGACGCTATCGACAAGGGCGAAATCAGGATTCTGTTTCAGGAAAACGGCGAGGAAAACGACCGCGTCAAGCAGATGAAACTCGTGCGCGCGACCGACGCGGCCAAAAGCGCGGAAGATCGCAAGATCATGGATCTGATCTATTCGCAGCAGATATTCGGGCGGCCGTTTTTCGCACCTCCTGGCATACCCGTGGAGCGGACGAAAATTTTGCGCGCCGCCTTTGATGCAACAATGAAGGATTCGCAGCTTCTCGCGGAAGCGAAAAAGATCGGCGCAGACATTCGCGCCATGTCTGGCGAGGAGTTGCAGAAGATCATCGACGATCTCTACGCGCAGCCGCAGGCGCTGCTCGACAAGGCGCGCGCGGCGCTTGATCCCGGCGGGGCGATGAGCAAGCGGGCCGGTGGAAAGAAATAAAATTTGTCAGCCATCCCGGGACGCGCACCGCGCGAACCCGGGATATTTCTCCGTTACAGTGAGGTCCCGGATAGATGCTTCGCATTTTCCGGGATGACACTCCGATTTCAGCAGCTGTTCCCTACACCACGACCTTCGTCATGACGCCCTTCGGAAAAATGTCCTCGGGTGTCACGTGTTTGTGCGCGATACCCTGCTGGTAGGTGTAGAGCAGCATCTGCTCCCAGGTGGCGCGGTTTTCTTCTATGCCGAAGGGGAAGGGATCGCCGCCGAACATGTCGCGCATCTTGCGTGCGTAGGTCGGCAGCCAGGCCACGGGATAGCGCGAGACGGCCGGATCGAGGATGCGCTCGACGCTGCGGCGCTTGGATTCGTTGAAGGCGTTGTAGAGATTGCGCGCCACCCAGGGGTTGGCGTCGAGCACATGCTTCTGCATGGCGATGATGTGCATGATCGGCCATACTTTTGTGCGCTCGAAGTATTCCTCTTCCATCTCCAGATAGTTCGGGAACAGGCGCTCGACGTCCGGGTGGCCTTCCAGAAAACACGTTGGCGGGCGGGCGATGATGGCGCAGTCGATTTCGCCGGAGGCCAGCATTTCCGACAGCGACTTGTCGGAGATGCGGGTGATTTCGACGCCGGCCGGCAGGTTCAGTTCGACCTTTTCGACACGGCCCGGAGCGTTGGCGCCGGCCTGGTACCAGTGCACGTCCGGCAGTTTGACGCCGCAATCGTTGTGCATCCAGCCGCGCATGTAGACGGCGGCCGAATGGGCCCATTCGGGCGAGCCGATGCGCTTGCCCTTCAGGTCTTCGACGGTTTTGATTTTCGCGTTCTTGTTCACGTAAAACGAGGAGAAACGGAACAGGCGCGAGCAGACGACCGGCAGGCCGACGATATCGCATTCGTCGCGGGTGATCTGGGCGGAGAATTTGGCGAAGCTCAGTTCGGCCACGTCCCATTCGCGATTGGCGGTGAATCTGGCGAAGACCTCGTGATGGCCGAGCATGGACCAGGTGTGGTCGATGCCCTCGGCGCGCACGTCGCCGGTGCGGAAGTCGCGGAAATGGTCGTAATCGGTCGATGCTATACTCAGTTTGAGCTTGTTCATGGTTCCTCCCGGCCCCGTTCTGACAATCCGTCTCTCTATAAGCACAATCGGGCGCGGCTGGAAACGGGCGCGGCGCATCTGCTAGGATCGGCCGCGAAACGGAGATGAATCATGGCCGGGGTATCCTTCATTTGCGCAACCTGCGGCACGGGCTATCCGCCCTCGGAGGAGCCGCCGCCGTTCTGTCCGATCTGCCGCGAACCGCGCCAGTATGTGCCGGGGTCCGGCCAGGCGTGGACGACGATGCTCAACCTGTCGCGCCAGCACATGAACGGTTTCCGCCTAGTCGAAGACGGGCTCATGGGCGTCGTCAGCCATCCCAAGATCGGTATCGGCCAGCGCGCGCTGATCCTGCGCACGCCGGCCGGCAATATCCTGTGGGATTGCATCACGCTGCTGGACGAGGCGACGCACGATATCATCCGCTCCATCGGCGGGCTGGCGGCGATCGCGATTTCACATCCGCATTATTACGCCACGATGGCGGACTGGAGCCGGGCGTTCGGCGATTGTCCGGTGTTTCTGCATGCGGACGACAAGCAGTGGATCATGCACCCGTGCCCCGGCGTGCGGCTGTGGAGCGGGGAGACGATGGAGATTGCGCCAGGCGCCACGCTGGTGCGCTGCGGCGGCCACTTCGCCGGCGGCACGGTGCTGCACTGGGCGGGCGGCGGCGGCGGACGCGGCGCGCTGCTGGCCGGCGATATCGTCATGGTCGTGCCGGACCGGACGCATGTCAGCTTCATGCGCTCCTATCCCAACCTCTGGCCGCTTTCGGCCCCGGCGGTGGAACGCATCGGCGCGGCGCTGGAGCCGTTCGACTTCGAGGTCATCTACGGCCCGTTCTTCGGCCGCGACGTGCTGGAAGACGGCAAGGAGGTCGTGCGCCGGAGCGTCGCGCGTTATGCGGCGGCGGTGCGCGGAGACGGGAGCGCGGAGCGGGGATAGCGGGTCATCCCGGGGCGCGCGTAGCGCGAACCCGGGATCTTTTCGATCGGGGGAGCACTGGCGAAGGCAATGCGGTTGCCTTCTTCCTCAAGGGGAGAAGGAGCGCGCTTTATCCGGCCGCCGCTTCCACCTTGTAGCTATGCGCCGCCTTCTCCAGAAACTCTTCCAGCGCCTTTATCGCGCCTGCATCGCGACATGCCTTGTCGCGATTGGCGGCGAGTTTTGCTTTCAGCGCCTCGCGGTCCTTTGGCTTCGTCGCGAGGCGTGCGGCTATCGCGGCGTAGCGTTGTTCGTCTTCGGCGATCGTGTCTGCAACGCCGATGGCTTCGAGGATTGCGCAGGCCTGGCGGCTGCGCATGGTTGCGCCGGGCAGGGTAACGACGGGAAGGTTCGCAGCAAGGCATTCGAGCGCCGCCGCGCCATTGGACCAGCCGGGAGTGTCGAGGAAGATGTCGCAGGCGGACAGGACGGCGCGTGTCCGCTCCGCATCCAGCACCGGCAGCATGACGATGTGATCGGCGGCGTTCAATCCGGCAGCTTCGAATGTTGCCCGCATGCGCTGTTCGAACGCTTGTGTCACATCGTCCGCGCCATCGTGATGGCGGAAGACAAAGCGGGCGCTTTTGGCCTGCTTTGCGATGTTCGCGTAGAGCGCATCGTATTGTGGCAGATGCTGCTGGAGCGGGTGGCCGCACCAGAACAGCGGCGCATCCTGCGGCAGGCCGTAATCTTCGCGCGCCGCAGGCGCGGGCGCATTGCCTTGCGCTTCGTACCAGACGCCAAGCCCCGGCAGGCGCACCAGCTCTTCGGTGTAATGGACGTTGCCGTCCTTCGGCTCCATGAGATCGCTGGTGAGGAAATAGTCCATCGTTGGCATGCCGCTGGTAACCGGATGGCCCCAGGCGTTGCATTGCACCGGGGCGAGGCGCATGGCGGCGAGGCGCGTCGACATTCCATCCATGAACAGGCCGGGCCAGATCAGCACATGCGGCGCGTCGGCGAGAATTTCCGTGCGCCATCCCATCGCATCGCGCGAGCCGGCGACGAAGCGCTTGCAGTTGCCGGCGGCGATTTCCGTAACGGCGTCGTGCACATCGCCGACGTGATAGGCATAGAGCTCGAAGCGCGACGGATCGAGCTGGCCGAGCCAGCCGTTCAGGAACAGTTTCCAGACCGTGTGTTCCCAGAAGAAGGGCGAGACGATGCCGACGCGGATTTTCTCTCCGGCCGCGGGCTTCGGCGGAACGGGTGCGGCAGGCGCTTGCCGCGCAATCGCGGCGCAGAGCGCCTCGCCGTAAATGCGCTGCAACGGCGCGTCGTTCTGGCCCTGATAGGGCAGGAAGAAGGGCATGGCCATGCCGGCAGCGCGCAGGATGTCGCCCTGCACGGAGCCCTCGTGTAGCGCTGCAGCGAGGGCCTTCAGCTTCGCTTCGTAATTGCCGCGGCGCTTGATGATCTCGCCTTCGGTTTCGTAGAGGATGGGCAGTTCGGCAAAGCAGGCGGCAAAGCGTGCATCGGCAAAATCCGGCTGCAGGGATGCCGCCTGTTCGAAATATTTGACGGCGGTGTCCGGATCGTTGCGCTGGGCGGCGACATTGCCGAGCGCGTGCGACGTTTCGGGCATGCCGGGGTTCAGCGCCAGCAGCTTCAGAAAGGTTTCCGTTGCTTCCTCGTAGCGCTTCAGGCCGGTGAGGGCGACGCCGCGGTTGTTGAGCGCGCCAAGGTCTTCGGGCGTTACTTTCAGGACAGCGTCGAATTTTTCCAGCGCTTCATCGAAGCGGCCGAGTTCGCGCAGGCTCTCGCCGCAGTTGAGCAGGCCGTCGGGATAGCCGGGACGCTGGGCGAGCAGAATGTCGAAGTGCTCGAGGGCGTCGTCGTAGCGGCCGAGGTGGTGAAAGCTGGTTGCAAGGTTGAGCCGGGCGCCGAGGTGGTCATCCCTGAGTTCCAGCGCCTTGCGGTAAAAAGGAATGGCTTCTTCATGGTGGCCGAGGCCGCTGAGGGCGACTCCGGCGTTGAAATGGGCGTCGAGGTGTTTGGGATTCGCGCGCGCGGCCTTGGCGAAATTGAGAGCGGCGGCTTCGAAATCGTTGCGATGGGCCGCGATCATTGCCACCAGGCACAGGGTGTCGGCATGGCGCGGATCGGACTTGAGGATTTTCCGGCAGACGCTTTCGGCTTCGGCGACCCGGCCGTTGTCGGCCAGCACGGACGCGCGCTGGAAACGTTCGAAAAGAATCTGTTCTTTCTTGCTCGCCATGTGTCCTGTCCAAAACAAAGCGGCGGGGCAACCGGATAGGTCCACCCCGCCGTATTCATTCGGCTTTCTAAACGAAAGCGCCGGCTTTTGCCAAACCGGCAGTCCGTTTGTCTGTTGCGTGTGTCTATTTCTTGATGAGTGCGCCAATCTTGGCCACGAGGTCCTTCGGCGTGGCGTAAATCTCTTCGACCAGCTGCTTGAGCTGCTCGCCGGTTTTTGGCTCCACGTCCAGCCGCTGCTTCTTGGCGTCGGCGCGGAAGGCGGGGTCTTTCATCGTGGCGTTGAAGGCGTCGCGCATGGCTTTCAGGATCGCCGGGGGCAGGCCGGGAGGCGCGACATAGGGACGGCCGATGCCCTGTCCGGCGTAGAGGAACTTCAGCGCCTTCTTCTGCTCGTCCGTTTTGGCGAAATCGAGAATGTAGGGCGCCTTGATGTGCGGCTCGGGAGCCGTGCCGGCCTGGAACAGCACTTTCACCGTGCCGTTCGGAATCCAGTCGGGCTTCTTGTTGCCGACGCTGTCGTAGCTTTCGCAGATGCCGTCGACCTCGCCGCGCTCCATTGCCAGAAACGCTGTTGAGGACGACTGGTAGCCGGAGATCAGCTTGAACTTCATGCCGAGGATTTCGCGCAGCACGATGGGATAGACATGCGTGCCGGTGCCGGGGCCCGTATCGGCGACGAGCAGCTCCTGCTTCATCAGGTCTTCGACTGACTTAACTTTCGCGTTCTTGTGCGCGATGCAGACGTTGGTTTCCGATGTCGGCGTGCCGATCCACGACAGTTTCAGCGTGTCGAAGCGGGCGTTCTTGTTGCCAGTGAGTGGGCCGAGCGGTGCATCCCGGGCCACTGCAGCGATGACCGAGCCGTCCTTGGGGGCGATGCTGGCCAGCCAGTTCAGGGCGACGAAGCTGCCGGCGCCGGGCATGTTCTGGGATACGACAGTGGGTTTGCCGGGAAGGTGATTGCCGATGTATTGCGCGATAGTGCGGGCCCAGCGGTCGTAACCGCCACCGGGACCGAAGCCGATGACCATTTTCACCTGCTTGGCCTTGTACTCCTGCGCGGCGGCGGGAGCGGGTGCATAAGCGAGCAGGGCGGCGACTGTGAGCCCAAACGCTGCCGGGCGGGCCGGACTGATCCTCAACATGGGTGCCTCCTCGTGGTTTCGGCGGTTCGTTTGCCGCCGGGCGAATGGTCGGACTTATGTCTCATAGCCGCGGCAGGGGCAAGTTTGGGACGTCTACCTCTTTCGGCACGAGCGGCGTCTGGCGGAGGGGTCCAAACGGCCCCATTTAAGTGCTAGAAGGCGGGTCAGCACACCCGCGCGCCCGCACGTGGCGTATCAGGAGACAGAACATGGCCCAATCCCGCACACCGTTTTTCGACGATATTGCCCGCCTTGCCCAGGATGCGGCCGGCGCCATGCAGGGCGTGCGGCGGGAGGTAGAGACCATCGTCCAGACCCAGATGGAGCGTTTTCTGTCGCGGATGGATGTCGTGACGCGCGAGGAATTCGAGGCCGTCAAACAGATGGCGGCCACGGCGCGGGACGAGAACGAGAAGCTGGCGGCGCGGATCGCCGAGCTGGAGAAGAAGATGGAAGGGAAGTGATTTTTCTTTCTCGCCGACGCGCATTGACCGCTGCCGGGCTCAGGCCCGGTTCGCCTCAAACGTAAGAATAATGTAAACCGGATTCATGGCCACAGGACTTCTCGCCCTTCTCGACGACGTCGCAGCGCTGGTGAAGGCGTCGGCGGCTTCGCTCGACGACATATCCGTTCAGGTCGCCAAGACCGGCGCGAAGGTGTCCGGCGTCGTCATCGACGATGCAGCCGTCACGCCGAAATACGTGGTGGGCCTCGATCCCAAGCGGGAAGTGGCGATCGTGTATTCCATCGCCAGGAGTTCGCTTTTCAACAAACTTGTCTATCTTGCGCCGGCCGCGCTGCTGCTCGGCTGGCTGGCGCCGTGGGCGATCCAGCCACTGCTGATGATCGGCGGGGCCTACCTGTGTTTCGAGGGCTACGAGAAAGTTCATTCGATCTTTGCCGGGCACGGCCAGGAAGCAGCAAAGGACGAAAACATCGAAACGATAACCCCGGCACAGCTCGAAAAAATCCGCATTTCGAGCGCTGTGCGGACGGATTTCATCCTGTCCGCCGAAATCGTCGCGATCTCCTATTCGATGGTTGCACAGCAGTCGCTGGCGTCGCAGATCGCCGTGCTGGCGGCGGTGGCGGCCGGGATTACCATCGCCGTCTACGGTTTCGTCGCGCTTGTCGTGAAGGCAGACGATTTCGGCGTCTGGCTGGCGCAAAGCGGCAACGCGATATTGCGCAGCACCGGACGCGGAATCGTGCACGCCATGCCGGGCTTTCTGAAGGGGCTCGGTTACATCGGAACCGTCGCGATGCTCTGGGTCGGCGCGGGCATCATCGCGCATGGCGTGCCACTGCTGGAACACGGTCTCGAGGCCCTGACCCATGTTTTCGATGCGGTTCCGGCGCTGGGCTGGAGTGCGCAAGTGCTCGTTCTGGCCCTGGCGGGTCTTGTCCTGGGTGGCGTTATTGCGAAGGCTGTGGCGCTGGCGGAAACAGCGTTGGGCAAGCGCGCCGCGGCACATTGACTCACTTCCTTCGTTTTTTTCGTCAAACGTCTGTCATGGTTGTGGACATAGTTTCCCGCGGGATGGACGAAAATCAGCGAATCCATCACCTTGCGCGCAACACCGGCGTTTGGCGGCATGAATAGCCGCCGGGGCGGCCGGTTCGAACGAGCGCTGCCGTGTGCAGGCGGCGCGTATCCGGCGAGAATTTCTCCGGGCAGGTTGCGTATCCGGTGCAAGGGCCGAAGGGCCCGTCCGGCAGTTGCTTTGGGTTTCCCGGCGTCCGGTCTATCTCCAGGATCAGGTTTTTATGTCGCTGATAACAGATGCGCATTTGCGCGCGCACCATCCGGTGGATGTCGTCGAGAGTCTCGCGCATGCCAACGACTGGCATTTCGACCGCGACGGGGACGACGAAATTTCGCTGACCATCGGTGGCGGCTGGTGCGACTATCAGGTCGCCTTTACCTGGCTCGAGGATGTCGAGGCGCTGCATATTTCCTGCGCCTTCGACATCAAGAAACACGAGCGCCGCAACAACGAGATTTTCCAGCTCATCGCCGCCATCAACGAACAGATGTGGGTCGGCCATTTCGGTTTCTGGAAAGACGAAGGCATGGTCATCTTCCGCCATGCGCTGGTTCTGGCCGGCGGGCTCGCGCCGAGTGCGCAGCAATGCGAGACCGTGCTTTCGGTGGCCATCGCTTCGTGCGAACGGTACTATCAGGCGTTCCAGTTTGTGCTCTGGGCCGGAAAGACCGCGAAAGAGGCGCTGGAAAGTGCGATGATCGAAACCGAGGGCGAGGCGTGAGCGGTTCGCAAGGGACGGCCGGGGAGAGATCCCCGCCGATTTGGCCACAGTCTCTGGTGCTGGCGGGTGCAGGCAAGATGGGCGGCGCGATGCTGCGCGGCTGGCTGGCTCTGGGCATGCCGGGCGAGCGAATTTCCATCGTCGATCCTTTCGTGAGCGCCGACATGGAAGCGCTCGCGCAGGCGCACGGCTTTGCGATCAATCCATCCGTTCCGGCAAATCCGCCAGAAGTGCTCGTGCTGGCGATCAAACCGCAGATGCTGGACGAAGCGGCTGGCGACGTTGCGAAATGGTGCGGGCCCGAGACGATGGCGCTCTCCATTCTCGCTGGCAAAACGATCGCCGATCTGGCAGCGCGGCTGCCGGCAAGGGCCATCGTCCGGGCGATGCCGAACACGCCGGCTGCTGTAGGGCGCGGGATCACGGGGGCAGCGGCGAGCGGTGGGACGTCGCCGGCGCAACAGGCGCTGGCGAAGGATTTGCTGGCGGCCATCGGACGGGTCGTCTGGCTGGACGACGAGGGATTGATCGACGCAGTGACGGCGGTGTCGGGCTCCGGGCCCGCTTACGTCTTCTATCTCGTCGAGTGCATGGCGAAGGCAGGGGAAGCGGCGGGCTTGCCGGCGGACCTCGCCATGCAGCTCGCCCGGGCCACGGTAGAGGGCTCGGGCGAACTGATGTTCCGGGACGGTGACACGCAGGCCGCGCAATTGCGCACCAACGTGACGTCGCCCGGCGGCACGACGGCGGCGGCGCTGGCGGTTCTCATGGCGGACGACGGGCTGGCTCCGCTGATGCAACGAGCGATCCTTGCCGCCAGGAAGCGGGCCGCCGAGCTTTCGGGCTAGATATTCTCCGGCCTTGGTTACGCCGCAACGATCCCCTAGATTGATCGTATCCATTCCGGGAGCCATGACCATGCCGACAGCAGACGCCGCGCCGAAGAACGAACAGGCCGGGACGCCGCCGCAGGACAAACGGACCAAAATCGTCGAAGCGCTGATGGCGCTTGCGGCAGAACAGCCGTGGGAAAACATCGCCATGACAGACGTCGCCCTGCGGGCGGGTCTGACGCTGGCGGATTTTCGCGATTGTTTCCCGTCCAAGGGCGCGGTGCTGGGCGGCTTCTCGCGCATGATCGACCGCAAGGTGCTGGAAGCGGCGAACGACGACCTGCTCGGCGAACCCGCGCGCGACCGGCTGTTCGATGTATTGATGCGCCGTCTCGACGCGATGGCTCCCTATCGCGAGGGTTTGCGTGAAGTCCGCAAATGGATGCGCCGCGATCCGGTGTCGGCGATGGCGTTGAACCAGGTCGCGATCAATTCCATGCGCTTCATGCTGGAGGCTGCGAACATCGAATGCGAGGGCCCGGCCGGCGCATTGAAGTTGCAGGGGCTGGTGCTGGCATGGGGGCGCATTCTCGATGTCTGGTTCGAAGACGATACGGAGCGTTTCGACCGCACAATGGCGGCGCTCGACCGGGAACTGGAACGGGGCGGAAGGCTGGCGCAAAGGGTCGATGACCTCGATCGCATCGCCGCGCCGCTGCGCGCTTTTGCCGGGGCGCTGTTGTCGGGCGGGCGCGACTTCGGACGCCGTGTCCGCGAGCGCTGGCCCGACCGGCGCGCGGAAGATGCCGGCAGCGATGCGGATGCAGGCTACGACTATCCAGGCGGCAATGAGCCGCCGGTGCGGCACTGAGGGGCAAACGCACCGGTCAGGCGACGAGACGCAGTTTCGAGTTCGAATTGTTGGCCAGCTGCACCGCTGCTTGCAGCGACAGCGGCTTCGAGAAAAGAAAGCCCTGGATTTCCTCGCAGCCATGTCCGGCGACGATATCGAACTGGGCGCGGCTTTCGATGCCTTCGGCTACAACCTGCATGCCGAGACTGTGCGCCAGACCAAGAATTGCCTGGATGACCGCCAGCGATTGCGTCGTGCGGAAAATCGATGCGACAAACGAGCGGTCGATTTTCACGCGCGAAACCGGCAGCGTGCAAAGATAGGACAAGGACGAGTAACCTGTGCCGAAATCGTCGAGTGCGATGGACATGCCATGCGCGCTCAGGGCTTCCAGCATGGCGAGCGCTTTTGTGTCGCCCTCCAGCGAGACCGTTTCCGTAACCTCGATCTCGAACCGCTCCGGCTTCAGGCCGTGGCGCGCCAGCGCAGCCAGGATGACTTCCAGCAGCGCCGGGCTGCGCATCTGCAAGGGAGAAAAGTTGACGCTGACGCGCATGCGTTCGGGCCATTGCGCCAATGCAGCGCAAGCTTCTTCGATGATGAATTCGCCGATGTCCTGAATCAGCCCGAGTTCTTCGGCGATGGGGATGAACTGCGCCGGGCCGACATCGCCAAGTTGCGGATGCGTCCAGCGTACGAGCGCTTCGAAGCCGTTGACCTGTCTGTCGTGCGTTGCATAGATAGGCTGGAATTCGAGAAAGAGTTCCTTCTTCGCCAACGCTTCGCGCAGGGCCATGCCGATCTGCTTGCGCTTTTGCGCGCGTTCGTCTGTCGCGCTTTCGAAGAATGCATAATCGCCGCGTTTGCGCCGCTTGGCGTTGTACAACGCGATGTCGGCGTTCTTTATGATGTTTGCCGCATCTTCGCCGTTGTCCGGCGCCAGCGCTATGCCGATGCTGGTATTGCAGGCGAGTGGCCTACCGTTCACAAATACCGGCGCAGCGAAGCTGTGCAAGATGCGCCCGGCGATACCAGCCGCTACAGCGGGGCTGGCGACATCGCGGCAGATGACGCCGAATTCGTCGCCGCCGAGCCGTGCCACGCAATCCTCCGGACGCGTCACGGCTATTAACCGCTCGGCTACGCGCTGCAACAATTCGTCTCCAGCCGCGTGGCCGAAAGTATCGTTGACCGTCTTGAAATGATCGAGATCGAGATACATGACGGCGAAGCCCGCGCCATGACGCTTCATCGGCTCGATCGCCTTGGCGGCGATGTATTCCTCGAACCCTTTTCGGTTGAGGAGGCCGGTCAGGGGATCCTTGCGGGCGCTCTCGTAGGCGGCCGCTTGTTCGACAATATTGCGGGCGATATCGTTGTGGTGACTGCACACGGCGCGCAGCAGGGTAAGCGCGAATGCCGCCATCAGGATCACGATCAGCATGCTGTTCGCTTCGGCGGCGCGGACGAGCGCGACGCTGCTGCTGATCGCAAGCGGCGCCAGGAAGGCGCCTACAGCAGGCGGGATGGCGGACAGAGTGTAGGCGCCCGTGCACAGCATGCCGGCCGAGAGACAGGCTATGACGATCTGTGCCGAACGCGTGTTGTCGACGTAAAATATCAGCGGCAATGCCGCCCATAGAAGACCGAGGGCGAACGAGTTGCGTACGGCGTGCTTGATGGCACGGAGAGAAACGCTGACCGGTTTGGGACGGCCCGCGCTGCGGAGGCTTTTCAGCAGCAGGCGGGTCGAGAGCGAAATCAGGATAACCGCCCAGAGCAGGCCATACCAGCGATACGGGGATGGCCAAATGGCAATCAGGCCCACAATGGCGTTGCAGACATTACCGACCATCATCGCAGGCGTCAGGCGTGCGATGGAGGAAATCTGCTCGGCCCGGAAGCTTCCTGCCAGGTGTTCCGGTATTTTGACGCTGCCGAACAAGCATATCTCGCCGGCGGCGAAGCGCCCGAACGCATTGCGGAAATTTGTAGCGGTGTTCTTCATCGTCGCCCCGTCCGTGACAAACGATGGTAGTTCAACGTGAACAAAGGACTAACGTGCCGTCCCGAAACGCAACAACGCTCCCGATTCCCGGTCGGAAGGTGAAAAAAGTATTAGATTCGAGAGTTTAATAGGAATTTCGGGGCGTCTTAGGGATGCTCGAAAGTACCGGTGTATCTATTACTTGAGACTGGGGCGGGATGTGGCGCGACAGGCCGGACGTGTGCAGCACGCGTTCTGCGAAGCCGGAGGTTTGGGAAGCGCCCATCGTTTTGTTGAGGAAGCAGACGTCCACTCTACAGCGGGATGCGCACGCTGGCGCGCAGACCGCCGAGGCGGCTTTCACCCAGCACGATATCGCCGCCGTGGATGCGGGCGATATCGCGGGCGATGGCCAGTCCGAGGCCGGTGCCGCCGCTGTCCTGGTTACGCGCTTCGTCAAGGCGGAAGAACGGGCGAAACACATCTTCGCGCGCTGCGGCGGGAATGCCGGGGCCATCGTCGTCGACGTTGATGACCAGAAACCGGCCCTCATGGCTGGCGTTGACTTCGATGTTACTGCCGTATCGCTGGGCGTTGGCGACCAGGTTGACGAGGAGACGCTTGAAGGCGTCGGGCCGGACGGTCACCATCATCTCGCCGCTGACGGTAAGCTTGCACGGATGGTTCGAGCGCTCGGCATCGGCCTTGATCTGTTGCAGCAGGGCAGCGAGATCGATTTCGGCAGCCGGTTCTCCACCAGCGCCTCGGGCGAACGCCAGATAGGCCTCCAGCATGCGCTGCATTTCGTCGACGTCGGCGTTGAGCTCCTCCAGTTCCGGTCCCGGGGGCATGACGGCGAGCGACAGGCGGAAGCGGGTCAGGATGGTGCGCAGGTCGTGACTGACGCCGCTGAGCATGGTTGTACGTTGTTCTATCGCGCGTTCGACGCGGCGCTTCATCTCAATGAAAGCATGTCCGGCCTGCCGCACTTCGCGCGCGCCATGTGGACGGAAAACACTTTCGCGACCCTTGCCAAATTCCTCGGCGGCCTCGGCGAGCCGGACGATCGGCCGGATCTGGTTGCGCAGAAACAGGATGGCGATAGCCAGTAACACGAGCGACGTTGCAAACATCCAGATAAGGAAAATATGCGAATTTGACGCGTAGGTCTGGTTGCGATGGGTGATGACGCGCAAGACAGCGTCCTTGAGCTGGACGCGGATTTCGATAAGCCGGGACTGGCCGACGGTATCGATCCAGAACGGCTTGCCGAGTTGTTTCGACAGTTCCCGCGACAGGGCGGTATCGATGATAGAGAAGAACGGTTTGGGTAAAGCGGGTGGAAGCGATTTGTCTGCCAGCAGTTCGATGTCCATGAGCAGACGCTTGCGGGCTATGTTGTCGA
>JBFWRC010000050.1:0-31279 GCA_050249115.1 Beijerinckiaceae bacterium | reverse complement strand
GGCGCTTAACGGCTCCATTTTCAATTCTTTTTCGCCTATTGTGATCGCGGCGGCAGGAGCGCTGATCTACCGCGAACACCTCACCCTGGCGCAGATGGCGGGCATAGCGATCTCCCTTTTTGGCGTCCTTCTGCTGATCTCGCGCGGTGATCTGTCCATTGTCTCCACGCTGACCTTCAACGTGGGCGATTTGATCCTGTGCGTCACCATGACGATCTGGGGCGTGTATTCGGCCACGTTGCGCGAGCGCCCGCCGGTTCATCCGCTGACATTCACCTTCGCGCTGGCGCTGGTAGCGGGGGTCGTTCTTTTCCCGGGGTTTGTCTGGGAACACGCCCATGGCCGGACGTTTCACGCCACCTGGCTGACGTTTTTCGTCATGGCCTATGTTTCGATTTTTCCGTCGATCATCGGCTACATTTTGTGGAATCGCGGTATCGAGGCGGTAGGCCCGGCGCGCGGCGGAATATTCCTGCACCTCGTGCCGGTCTATGGCGTGATTCTGGCCACGCTGCTGCTCGGCGAAAGCCTGCACTGGTTCCACTTCGCCGGCTTCATCCTGATTGTGACTGGAGTCTGGATCACGTCGCGGAAGTAGCTTTCTGCTGCATTTGACCCCCCGGATTCTTACGCAAACGGACATGTGCAATGTGCAGGCCGCCCTGCCAAAAAAGAAGAGCCGCCCGGCGGACGGCTCTCTCGTAAGGCATCTAAGAACTTCCAGGCTTTACGGCTTGATGTAGGAATATCCCATGCCCTGCAGACGCGCGAGTTCGGCCACGCCGGACGGCACGATATCGTCCTCGAAGACTTCAAACAGGTCTTTCTCGGCGTTGATCTTGCGTCCGGTCAGCGTGTTTTTGCAGACCGCAAAAGCAATGTTTTGCCGCTTCAGGTTCGAGACCGTCCCCTGCAATTGCAGGTCCTTTACGGCGTCCCGCAGCAGATACACGCCGTTGCCATGCAGCACGACCTTGAGATCGAGGTTCTTTTCTCCGACCGCGTTGATGTGGTTCTGAATGTTGTTCAACGCAGCCTTGTAGGCCTTGCTGCCTTCTCCGCCATTGTAGTTGATGTGATAGACAACCTTCTGTTTGCCGTAGCGGTCGGCCGCATGGGACGGCGCCGTAAACATCATCAGCGTCAATGCAAACGCCGAAACCAACCAAGCTGAAATCCGGACCATGGCCACCTCCCTGTGCCGGCGCGAATGGTTCGCGCGCTATTTCCCAAATATATTCTGGTATTCAGGAATATGCATATACTCTTGAAGGCCATCCGGCCTGTCAATGCATTGCACGGACGAGATGATGCAAATAACGCGATCAAACCGCGAAAATCGCTGCAAGGCTTTCGCTGGACCGCGGCAATCCCATCGGGGTCGCCGCGAGGATCAATCCACGTCCTCGACATGGTCCGGCCCGCCGCCGTGAATCTTCTGTGCCAGCGAAGCATGCATGAAATCGTCGATTTCGCCATCCAGCACATCGTCCGGCGTTTGCGAGACGACTCCCGTGCGAAGGTCCTTGACCATCTGATAGGGCTGGAGAACGTATGAGCGGATCTGGTGGCCCCAGCCGATTTCTGTCTTGCTGGCTTCAACCGCATTGGCCTCGGCCTCGCGGCGTTCCAGTTCCTGCTCGTACAGGCGCGCGCGCAACATGTTCCATGCCGTGGCGCGGTTTTTGTGCTGGGAACGCTCGGACTGGCAGGCAACGACAATGCCGGTCGGGATATGTGTGATGCGCACCGCGGAATCGGTCGTGTTGACGTGCTGTCCACCCGCCCCCGACGAACGGTAGGTGTCGATGCGGCAATCGCTTTCTTTGACGTCGATGTCGATCTTGTCGTCAATTACCGGATAGACCCAGACCGAAGCGAAGCTTGTATGCCGGCGCGCGTTGGAATCGAAGGGAGATATGCGCACAAGTCGGTGCACGCCGGATTCCGTCTTCAGCCAGCCATGCGCGTTGAAACCTTTGATCAGCAAAGTGGCCGACTTGATTCCGGCTTCTTCGCCCGGGGTTTCTTCGATCAGGTCGACGCCGAACCCCTGCCGTTCCGCCCAGCGCGTATACATGCGCAGCAGCATGCGCGCCCAGTCGCAACTTTCCGTCCCGCCGGCGCCGGAATGCACTTCGAGATAGGTGTCGTTGCCGTCCGCCTCGCCCGAAAGCAGCGCCTCGAGCTGACGTTTCTCGACGTCCGCCTTCAATGTTCGGAGCTGTTCGAGCCCCTCGTCCTCGGTCGCCTTGTCGCCCTCGGCCTCGCCAAGTTCTATCAGGGTGACCGCATCTTCTAGATCGCGCTCGAGCCGCGACAGCGCACCGAGGCGCGCATCCAGTTCCGTACGTTCGCGCATGATCTTCTGCGCGGCGTCGGCATCGTTCCAGAGATTGGGATCTTCGACTTTGGCGTTCAGTTCGGCAAGACGTCGCGTAGCTGTGTCGACGTCAAAGATGCCTCCTCAGCAATCCCGCGGATTGCTTGATGTCTTCAACCAGCGCTTCGGCTTCGGCGCGCATATCTTTTCCTGTGAGGTTCGAAAGAGCAAATTGGGCGCGACCATAATGGCCGCTCTTCGGCTTGTAAACGCGCGGTGTGGGCCGGCGCTCCTGATCTCTGGCGGGCTAGTAAAGCCCGCCGGTTCCCGAACCGATCCGCCTGTCCTGCGACGGCGATATCGTCACCCGCGCGGGCGCGGAGCGGCCGCCTTCGGCGCCGACCACCGAATACGAATCCGGCGGCGCCGTGCCCGGCTTGAAGGCCTCGAAAATCGATCCGCCCCCGCGCGCCCTGAGGCCCGTCTTGGCGTTGATGGAAATCAGTTTGATGCCCGGCGGAACGCGGAAAGGAACATCGGGCTGGCCCTTGAGCGCTTCTTTCATGAAGGCGCCGACGATAGGCGCAGCATAATGACCGCCGGTTGCCTTGGCGCCAAGGCTCCGCGGGCGGTCGAAGCCGATATAAACGCCGGTCACGAGATTGGGAGAGAAACCGACGAACCAGAGGTCCTTGGCGTCGTTGGTCGTGCCCGTCTTGCCGGCCATGGTCTTGCCCACCATCCGCTTGATGACAGTAGCAGTACCGCGGTCGACGACGCCCTGCATCATCGAGGTGATCTGATAGGCCGTAAGCGGATCAAGAACCTGTTCGCGCCGGTCGATCAGGACCGGTTCGTTCTGATTATCCCATTTTTCCGCATCGCAGCCGCGGCACGCGCGCTGGTCGTGCCGGAATATCGTCTTGCCCCAGCGGTCCTGAATCCGGTCGATCAAAGTGGAACGGATACGGCGTCCGCCGTTAGCCATCATCGAATAGGCGGTCACCATACGAAGTATGGTGGTTTCGCCAGCGCCAAGCGACATCGAAAGCACCGGCAGCATATTGTCGTAGACCCCGAAACGCTTGGCGTATTCAGCGATCAGCGGCATGCCGACATCGCGCGCCAGACGCACCGTCATCAGGTTCTTCGAGAACTCGATACCGTGCCGCAACGTATGAGGACCCGTCGGCTTGCCGCCATAATTGCTCGGCGACCATGATTCGCCGTTGCCGAGATTGATCGTGATCGGTTCGTCCAGGACGACGGAGGCAGGAGTGTAACCGTTATCCAGCGCGGTGGCGTAGACGATGGGTTTGAAAGACGAACCCGGCTGACGATAGGCCTGCGAGGCGCGGTTGAATTCCGACTGGTCGTAGGAAAACCCGCCGACCATGGCCTGAACGCGACCTGTGAACGGATCCATGGCGACAAGGCCGCCCGAAATTTCCGGGATTTGCCGCAGCCGGTACTGACCGGCCGATTTCAACGGTTCGACATAGATGACATCGCCGGGGCGCAGAATGTCGCCTGCCCTGCTGCGGCGTGTCCAGCGAATGCCTTCGGGACCGAGCGTGCCGGTGATGCGTTCGCGCGCCACCGCACCCGATCTGTCGCGGGAAGGCTGAAGCCCGATCGTAGCATCCCGGCCGCTGGCTTCCAGAACGACTGCAAGCTGCCACGGCTTCACGTCGCCGAGCGCGGGAACTTCTGCCAGCGCCTTGCCCCAGTCCGTGCCGATATCGATTACGCGCATGGGTCCGCGGAAGCCGCGCGCCTCGTCGAAGCGGACGAGCCCGTCCGCCAGCACCTTGCGCGCCAGAAGCTGCAGTTTCGGATCGAGCGTCGTGCGCACCGAAAGGCCGCCCTCGTACAGCTTCTTTTCGCCGTAGCGTTCCAGCAATTCGCGCCGCACGTCCTCGGCGAAATAACCGGCCACCATGGCGTTCGGCGACAATTGACGCGGATTGACGCCGAGTGGCTCTTTCTTGGCTTTCTCGCCTTCCTCTGCCGTGATGTGGCCGTCGTCGACCATGCGGTCGAGGACGTAGCTGCGGCGCTCTATGGCGCGTTCTCGGTTGCGGAACGGGTTCAGCGTGCTGGGCGCCTTGGGCAGCGCTGCCAGATAGGCCGCTTCTGAGATCGTGAGTTCGTGAACGGATTTTCCATAGTAGGACAACGCCGCCGCGGCCACGCCATAAGCGCCGAGGCCGAGATAGATCTCGTTGAGATACAGCTCGAGAATCTTGTCCTTCGAGTACGCCGCCTCAATGCGGAACGAGAGCAGCGCTTCCCTGATCTTGCGTTCGTAGGTCTGCTCGTTCGTGAGCAGGAAGTTCTTGGCCACCTGCTGGGTGATGGTGGAGGCGCCCTGAACCTTGCGGTCGCCGCGGATCAGAATCATCACCGCGCGCGCCAGACCCTCGGGGTCGATGCCGGCGTGACTATAGAAGTTTTTGTCTTCGGCCGACAGGAAAGCGTTTTTCACCAGAGGCGGGATCGCCGAAATCGGCAGAAACAGGCGCCGCTCGCGCGAATATTCGGCCAGAAGACTGCCATCCGCCGCATGCACGCGCGTCAGCACCGGCGGTTCGTATTTTTGCAATTGCGTGTAGTCCGGCAAATCCTTCTCGAAGTGCCAGATCAGGCCGCCAACGATTGCCGCTCCGATCAGGAACAAGATCGCCCCCGAAGCGAAGAGAAAGCCAAAAAACCGGCCAATGCGCCGCATGCAATTCCAACCTTCTGTCCGTTATACCGCGCCGGCAATCGCCGCAGCGCCGGTTGCAGCAGACCGGTCAGCCCGGCCTCCGCCCTTCTCACACTCGATTTCGGCGATGCCCGGCGATACGCGCGCCGGAGGAAATCCCGCCATTGAGGCCGTGGGCAAACACAGGCCATTTGAGCCCCGGCACCGAACGGAAACTCCATAACCACGCTCCGGCCCGCCGCCCCGATGCCTCACGCTTGGTAATACGACTCTGGCTTCTGACAATCCAATGTGGTCTTTTGTTGACTAACTCTGGCTACGCAAACTGCTAACACAGCGCGGTTCAAGCCGCTACCCGAACTTTTGACGGCACGAAAAAGCTGGGTCAATTCGGCGTGCTCTTTCCCGATTCCGCCAGTTTTTTGGACGCGCCGGTCTGTCCTGGAACTACTTCAGCCGCCTGCGGCCGCCGGCTTGAGAAAAATGCTTCGATGGCGCCAACGACATTGGCCGCTGCCTTTTCCCGCCAGCGCGGATCGGACAGCTGTGCAGCGTCGGGCTTGTTGGACAGATAGCCCATTTCCAGCAGTACCGATGGAACATCAGGGGCCTTGAGCACGATGAACCCGGCCGAGCGGTGCGGATTCTTGTTCAATTTTCCCGACTTCTGCCAGTACGAAACCAGCGAGCGCGCAAAAACATGGCTGAATGCGCGCGTTTCCCGCCGGGTCAGATCGAAAAGGATGTCGGAAACTTCCTCTTTGTCCTTTGGCGCGCTGTAGCCGGCGTTTTCGTCCGCCTTGTTCTCCTTTTCCGCCAGCCGGGCGGCGGCGGCGTCCGAAGCACGGTCGGAAATCGTATACACTGTAGCTCCGCCAACGTATTTCTCCCGCAGCGAATCGGCGTGAATCGAAATCAGCAGCTTGGCGTTGGCGCGCTGGGCTATCGCCATCCTTTCCCGCAAGGGTACGAAGATGTCCCCATTACGTGTAAGCTGCGCCTTGAAGCGTCCAGTCTTGTCGATCTTCTGCGCAAGCGCCTTGGCGAAAGCCAGGACAATCTCTTTTTCGGGTTGCTCGGCGAAACCCCTCGTTCCGGAATCGACCCCGCCGTGACCGGGATCGATGACGATAACCGGCAGACCACCAGCGTTGCCGGACGGTTCCTTGGCGGCCTTGCTCGCGGGCAGCGCCTTTGCGGCAGCTTCGCGTTTTCCCTTTGCCGCTTCGTTCTGGAATGCAGAGGCACTGCTCTCCTCGAGGTCGACGCGGAGCCGGAATACAGTCGAAGCGATCTTGACAGTCGAGACTTTGGCAATGATCGCAGGCGCAGCCAGATCGACGACAATCCGCGACTTATCCCCGGCCAGACCACCGTAGCGGAAAGTCCGTATGACACCGGCCGGACTTGGGGTCTTGTTGCCGTCCTCGAGTTGAAAAAGTACGCCGGGCAAATCGATGATCGCCCGGTCCGGCTTGGCGAGCAGAAATGCGTCAGCCTGCAGCGGCTTTGTCGCCGTCAGTTCCAGCCGCGAAACTTTGCCTTTCCGTGAGGCCTGCAGGCGGAAAATCACCGGCTTGAGAATCGCATCTCCAATCGCCGAGCCAGCGGAACCTGGGTCTTGGGCGGAGGATACCGAAGGCTTGCGTAACTGCCAGTCGATGGCGCCCGCATGGCCGCTGGCGGCAGCCAGCACCAGCAACGCCGCACCAACAGTAGAGATTGCCCTGATCCTGATGTTCAGCACGGCCGAAAACCCTTCGCGCGCCTTCCGAACGCTGCCTCGCCCCTGGATTCTCGTGAATTTGCCCAAATTAGGCAAACTCCATAACCAGTTGCGCAGACCACTCTTATTGCATATCGCCGCGAAGGTTAACGGCCGGTAACCTTTTCAGACTATTTTGGCTTTCCGGCGTTGCCGTGCGGACACACGCAAGCCTCTTTGGCAATTTGCTTGCCAAATCGCCAGTTGTGGCATTATGTATTTCTATCCCGTGCCGCTGGAGCCGCGTAGTGCGTAAGGCGGATATGGAGCCATCCTGCGCCTGATCGCACGCTTGCCGCCCGGAATTTGAAATACCGGCCGGAATCAGCAGCGAAGGTTTGCGCAGGAGGCCAGCCGGTCAGCCGGGTCCCGCAATACGGACCGGATGCCCGGAGACCAGGGTTCCAGCAATTCGAGCCGGTACGGGACCGGCGCCGCCTAGGTTGGGCGCGCCCCGGTACAGGTATTCGACATGTTTCTTAATGCCGCGCCCGAAGCGCACGCCTCATTTGGTATCCCAGCTCCCGCAGGCCCGAAAGCCGGCGCTGCCCGGCTGGGCGCATGCAACGGTGCGGCCCCCTTCAATCGATGGAGCCCCGGCGCGTCGCCGGAAACTTCGAACATTCCATCACAACACAATCCCCTGACATCGCTGCCTGCCGGCGGCCCGGCCCCGCGCTTGCGCTCATGGCTTCGTCCATTGCGTTTGCCACCTTGTCCGCCGCGCCCGCAGCCTGTGTCCGGGGGCGGAAGAATTACAAATGTCCAACAACAAGATGCTGATAGATGCATCCCACCCGGAAGAAACCCGGGTGGTGGTGCTACGTGGTAACCGGATCGAGGAATTCGATTTCGAATCGGCCAGCAAGAAACCTCTGCGTGGAAATATCTATCTGGCGAAAGTGACGCGGGTTGAGCCGTCGCTCCAGGCCGCATTTGTCGACTACGGCGGCAACCGGCACGGCTTCCTCGCTTTTTCCGAAATCCATCCCGACTATTATCAAATCCCTGTCGCCGATCGTCTTGCGCTGCTGGAAGAAGAAGCGCGCGAACAGCGCGAGGAAGCCGCCGAAGAGGAAAACCGGTCCAACCGGCGCAGCCGCCGCCGCCGGGGCGGCCGCCCTGCCCGGCGCTCCGCCAAGGGCGACGACAGCATTTCGGCCGACGCTATAACGAATGGCGAGGAGCCCGATGAGGCGGAAGCTGGAGAGCAAGCTCAAGCCGGGGACTTGCACACAGCCGGCGACAGCGACGGGACCGGCTTCGCAACACAGCCGGACATGGAAACCACTGCGCCTGGCGGCCAGCCGGCCACTCCGGATGCCAGCGAACGACCGGATATAGAGAGCGCGCCCGAACCCGCGCACGATGCGGCGGCCAGCGAAGCTACTGCCTCCCAGGAACCATCATCGGGTGATTCCGTGACGGAGGCCGCACCGTACGAGCCCGCCAGCGAACGGATTGCTCCCTACGCAGTACAATCCGCTGCGCCGGATGCTCAGCCAGATACTGCGCCGGAGGAAAGTGCCGCCCCGGCCGATGGCGGCGTTGCCGAAATCTCTGGCGAAGGCAACCCGGTTGCGCAGGGAGAAGCTATCGACGATTACGCTGGCGACGAAGCCGGCGAGGACGAGAACGAAGACGAAGACGAAGACGAAGACGACGAAGCCGGCGACGATGACGGCGACGACGAAGCAGTGGACGAGGAAGAAGAAGGCGTCGAACAGCTCGGCGGCGATTCCGAGGAAGACATGCCGCGCGCCGCGCGCCGGTCCCGCCGCCAGTACAAGATTCAGGAGGTCATAAAGCGCCGCCAGATCATGCTGATCCAGGTGGTGAAAGAAGAGCGCGGCAACAAAGGCGCGGCACTGACGACCTATCTGTCCCTGGCAGGACGCTATTCCGTATTGATGCCGAACACCGCTCGCGGCGGCGGCATTTCGCGCAAGATCACCGACGGCGACGATCGCCGCCGCATGAAGGAAATTGCCCAGGAACTGGAGGTTCCGGACGGCATGGGTGTGATTCTGCGCACCGCCGGGGCTTCGCGCACCAAGCCGGAAGTCAAGCGCGACTTCGAATATCTGCTGCGTCTTTGGGAAAGCGTGCGCGAAATGACCCTGCGCTCGACCGCTCCCACCCTCGTTTACGAAGAAGGTTCGCTCATCAAGCGCTCGATCCGCGACCTTTACGGACGCGAAATCGACGAAGTGGTTGTCGCGGGCGAGGAAGGCCACCGCGAAGCGCGCGATTTCATGCGCATGCTGATGCCCAGTCACACCAAAAACGTGAAGCTGTGGCGCGAACAATCGCCGGTTTTTGCCAAATCGGGTGTCGAACAGCAGCTCGACGCGCTGTTCTCGCCGGCTGTCACGCTGAAATCCGGCGGCTACATCGTGATCAACCAGACCGAAGCGCTGGTGGCCATCGATGTCAACTCGGGCCGGTCTACCCGCGAACACAATATCGAAGACACCGCCCTGCGCACCAACCTTGAGGCGGCTGACGAAATCGCCCGTCAATTGCGCCTGCGCGACCTGGCCGGGCTGATCGTTGTCGACTTCATCGACATGGAAGAACACCGCAACAACCGCTCGGTGGAACGGCGACTGAAGGAAGCGCTCAAGAACGACCGTGCCCGTATCCAGGTCGGCCGGATATCGCATTTCGGCCTGCTGGAAATGTCGCGTCAGCGCATGCGCACCGGCGTGCTGGAAGGCTCGAGCATTATCTGTCCGCATTGTCAGGGCGCCGGCACAATCCGATCGACTGCGTCTATCGCCCTGCATGTCCTGCGCCTGATCGAGGACGCACTCGTCCGCAACAACAGCTTTAACCTGACGGTCAAGACCCGCAGCGAAGTGGCGCTCTACATCCTCAACCAGAAGCGCGCCAATCTCGCCGATCTGGAGCGTCGTTTCGGCGTCACGCTGACCATCGACGCCGACGATAGGATGACGGGCACCACCTATCACGCCATCGAGCGCGGCGAACCTGCCACTGCGCCGGTTCTGCCCGCACCTCAGGCCCTGCAATTCAGTTCGCCGGCCGACGAGGATACCGAGGACGAAGCGGGCAGCGAGGACGATACCGCCGAGACCGTGGACGCAGAAGTCGATGCGGAAAACATTGCCTCTTCAAGCGACGACGACAGCGCGGACGAGGAAAATCAGCGCCGCCGCCGCAGACGCCGCCGCCGCGGGCGCGGCGACCGGGCGCCTTCGGGCATTTCGGCGGAAGCGCCGCAGCCATCCGACGACGGACTGGCGTTCATGGCAGAAGCGCGCAATGCCCCGCTTCCCGGCGCTGAACAGCGGCCGTCCGGCGACGAAAACGAGAGTGGCGACGAAGGGCAAAACTCCGCCCGTGAGGAGGACGGCGACATCGCCGCACGCGACGACGAGAGCCGGGGTGGCCGCCGCCGCCGCGGTTTCCGCCGCCGCCGCAGGGGCGGTGACGACAATGGCGCCGAGGGTGAGACCGGCAACAGCGAAGACACCGCCACAGACCTGCCGTCGGCGAACCCGCGTACCGGCGGTTCGTGGGTCAAATCCGCCGACGAATCCGGCAGTTCCGCAAACGGAACCTCGTCCGGCGAAACTGTAGACCTCTCTGGACCGATGAACGGGAACGAAGCGTCCGCCGCGGGCGCTCCAGTGACGGATGCTGCGGTCGCCCCGGAGCAGGTCACGCCGGATTTCGCAGGGTTGAGTGAAATCGCGCAAGCCGGGCCGGAGCGGCACGGCGAGGCGCCTCCGGACACTACGGTTTCGATGGCCATTGCTCCGGCCGTGCCGGAAACGCCGGTAGAAGAACCCGCTCCGGAGCCGCGGGCTGCCGCGCCTGCGCCCGAACCCCTGCCCGAAGCGCCACCGCCCACGGTCAAGCGGACCGGCTGGTGGAGCCGCATCAAGAGCTGACCGCCGCCTGGAGCAGCGGAACTCGATGTTCATCCAGAAGCCGGCGTACGGAGGCGATCCGGACGCCGGCTTTTCTTGCTCCGGGATCGCCGACTTTTTTGACGCAAGTCATTTGGCCGGTGCAAATTTTCGGCGACTTTCGATGAAGACGCTCCGGAACATGCAATAAATCTGGCCGGGATTTCGCGCGGTACGCTAACGTGCAGCAAATACCGCTACGATAATTGGAGGAAACCCATGGCGCGCCGCGGCAAGATGAACCTCGCAGCCTATTACAACCCGACCGGCCATCATGTCGCGTCGTGGCGTCATCCGCACGCCCAGGCAGATGCGCATGTGAACATCGATCACTACGTCGAGATCGCCCAAACGGCGGAACGGGCGAAGTTCGACCTGATGTTTCTGGCCGACAGCAATGTCGTGCGCGATGTCCATATCGATGCGCTGAGCCGCTCGACCCAGTTCGTAGCCTATTTCGAACCGCTGACGCTCCTGTCGGCAATGGCGATGGTGACAAAGAACATCGGCCTGATTGGCACAGCCTCGACAAGCTGGAACCAGCCGTTCCACATCGCACGCAAGTTCGCCTCGCTCGATCACATCAGCAAGGGCCGGGCCGGCTGGAACGCCGTCACTTCCGTTTCCGATAACGAGGCGCAGAACTTTGGGCGCGACAAGGCCTATCCGCACGGCGATCGCTACGACCGCGCCCACGAAGTCATAGAGATCGTGCAGGGCCTTTGGGATTCCTGGGACGACGACGCTTTCCTGCGCGACAAGAAGAGCGGCCTGTTCTTTGACAAGACCAAAATTCACGAACTCAACCACCGCAGCGAACGTTACAAGGTGCGTGGCCCGCTCAACGTTCCGCGCTCGCCGCAGGGCTATCCGGTCGTCGTTCAGGCCGGCGCCTCGCCGGAAGGGCGCGAACTGGCGGCGCATTACGCCGAGGCTATTTTCAGCCCGCATCTGACAAAAGAGTCCGCCAGGGCCTATTACGAAGACACCAAGGGCCGCATGGCCAAATACGCTCGCAATCCGGATCACCTCAAGATTTTGCCGGGCATCAGCATTTTCGTGAAACCGACGGAAGCGCAGGCGCGCGAGGACTACGCCTTCATACAGTCGCTCATTCATCCCATCGTCGGACAGGAAATCCTGACCAGCATGCTGGGCGTCGACATGTCGCCATACGATTACGACGGCCCCTTCCCGGACGACCTCCCCGCCTCGATGGGCAGCCAGGGCCACCGCGGCGAACTTGAAACGCTGGCGCGCGAAAAGAAATTGACCATCCGCCAGCTAGCCGAACATGCAGCCGGCGCACGCGGCAAGAACGTGCAGGTAGGCTCGCCCACGCAGATTGCCGATTACCTCGAAGACTGGTTCGAAAACCATGCCTGCGACGGTTTCACCATCATGCCGCCCTACATCCCAGGCGGGCTCAACGATTTCTGCGAACTCGTCATTCCAGAATTGCAGAAGCGCGGCCTGTTCCGCACCGAATACGAAGGCAAAACCCTGCGCGAGAACCTTGGCCTGCCAAGGCCCGAAAGCCGTTATGCGAAAGGGCAGAAAGCGGCGGAGTGAGGACGGCAGCAGGCGTTTTTGCGGCAGGGCGGGACAAGTCATCCCGGCCGCAGCGAAGCAAATTGCCGGGACCGCCTGGTCACGAAGAACGGTCCTGGATGCGCGCTGCGCGCGTTCCGGGATGACTGCACAATTTTCTATTGCCTATTGCCTATTGCCTATTCACGACCACCTACTCCCTCCACCGCCCGTATCCCTGCAACGGCCTGTCCTCCATCTTCCACAGCAACAGGAAAGCAAGCGCGAAGCCTGCCGCCGAGACAGCGAACATGAGGCGGAACGCGTGTTCCAGCGAGGCGATGGCTTCGGGCGAGCGTGCACCAACTTCTTCGATCCCCTCCGCTCCACCGACGCCAAGCAGGATCGCGCCCAGCAGCGCCACGCCCACCGCCTGACCGAGCGAACGCATGAACACATGCAGCGCCATCGTCGTGCCGAGATCGTAGCGCGCCACGGCCGATTGCAGCGAGACCGCGACCAGCGAAAACATGCAGCCAAGGCCCGTGGCAACGAGCGTTGTAAGTATCAGCAGCAGCCACATCGGCATGTCTTCGACACGCCAGGCCATGATCGCGATGCAGATACCGGCGACGGCCAGGCCGGCCAGAGGCGGAATGCGGTAGCGGATCATGCGCCGCATCGACATGGCCCCGATGGTAGCGCCCGCCGAAGTAAAAATCATAAGCGGGATAGTGGCCAGCCCCGCGTCGGAGACCGACAGGCCAAGCAACGTCTGCAAATAGACCGGCAGATAGACTGCAAGCGCCACATACGAGCCGATGGCGAAAAACCCGCACAGAACAGCGGTCAGCACCACCTGATTGGAGAGAACCGTAATGGGTATCAGCGGCTCTGGCGCGGTCCGCAGTCGCACGTACAACAGGCCCCATGAAACAAACGCCGCCAGCGCCAGCGCTGCCAGCACCGGCGAAGTCCATGCCAGCTGCGTTCCGCCCCAGCTCAACGTGAGCAGCGAAAACACCGTCGCCGTCATCATCAGCAGCGCGCCGCTGATATCGAGCGCATGCGGGCGCTCGTGGCGCGGCAGCAATTTCAGGCGCGGCCACACTATCGTCATCGCGATCGCGCCGAGCGGCACGTTGATCCAGAAGATCATCGACCAGTGCAGATGCTCGGAGAACAGCCCGCCCAGCACCGGCCCAAGCAAATTCGCGGACAGCCAGACGCTCGACGTGTAGACTTGATACCGCGCCCGCTCCGCTGAGGGGACAATGTCGCCGATGATTGTCTGCGTCATCGCGAAGATGCCGCCGCCGCCAATCCCCTGCACGCCGCGCGCGACAACCAGCATCGGCATGTTCTGCGCCAGCGCGCAGGCAACGGAACCGAGCAGAAACACGCCTGCAGCGAAAAGTATCACGACGCGGCGGCCCCGAATGTCGGCCATCTTGCCGTAGAGTGGCGTAAGCGCCGTCGTCACCAGCAAATACGCGGTCACGATCCACGGCAGCAATTCGACATCGCCGAGATCGCGCCCGATGGTTGGCAGCGCCGGTCCGACGATGGTCGTCTCAAGCGCGGCCAGCATCATGACGAACATCAGTCCGGTCATGATGAAGCGAATATCGGATTTCTCGAGCGGCGGTGCAGCCTGCCCGGGCGTGGTAAGCATGGAAAGACCGGAAAAGTGCGCGGCCGGATAGCCGCGCGCTCCTTCTACAGGGTTTTGCCCGCTCGGCAAAACCGCCCCGGGCCTGCATTGGACCGGCACAGACATTCGCATCGACGCATCACGGCCCAGGCCGATTCCCCGCGTCCTATTCGGGGAAGTAAAGCTTGCGCCATTCCGAGCCCATGTTGTCGTCGGTCACCGGCTCAAGCCCTTCGGTCCGGCGCAGGATTGATGTGCAGGACTGCATTTCCGGGCCGCCATTTTCGGCCTTCCACTGTTTCTCGTAGCCCATCAGCATATCGAGGCCCTTGGCATGTACGGGCTTCGACAGGTCGACGGTTTTGTGCCCGTCGATCGTGTAGCCCAGCAGCACCTCGCGCCAGCGGCGGAAGTCGACATCCGGCTTCTGCCGCGAAACCAGCATGTGGTTGTTGAAGCGCAGCCCGTTGGGGAAAGCCAGGCAGGCCGTGCGCTGGACGCGATGCGACCACGTCGTGTTGTAGAAGAACATGCCACCCGGATTCAGATGCCCCTCTACGATCTTCAAAAACTCCTGCGACAGCAGGTTCGTGATGTTGGCGCGGTAGAACCATGTCGTGTTGGAAACGACGAAGTCGAACTTCGCATCCGGATTGGCGCGCAGCCAGCGGCGGCCGTCGTCGACAACGAGTTTCACCTTGGGATTTGCCAACAACGAGCGCACATGCGGCTCTTCCGAAACCAGTTTCGTATAGCCCGGATTGATTTCGACGATCGTCAGCGAACGTACATGCGGATTGTTGACGATGATCTGTCCCCACGAACCCGTCGCCAGGCCGATCATCAGCACATCGCGCGGCGCTGGATGGAACAGGCTCAGGCTGTAGGGCCGGCGCGCAATATTGGTGTCCGGGAACAGGTCGGTATTGAAGCGGCCATCGTACATGCCGTGGCCCATAACGACGCCATCGGCGTCGACGGTGATAATGCCGCCGCGATTCTCGGCGACCTTCACTATCGCAGGCCGGTTGCCGGCCTCGGGCCCGTACATCAGTGCGGCCATGAGCTGTGCTGGCTTCATCGCTCCATGCAGGGCGATCCCCGCCAGAATTGCCGCACCGGCCACCAGCGCCTGCGCCGGACGCAGCCGGACGGCCTGCCCGCCCAGCGTCCCGTACAGAAGAGCAATCCCTGCGACGGATACTCCGGCCAGTAGCTGCGAAACACCCGTCAGCGAGAGATGATCCAGCAGGATAAAGCCGGTCAGGATGCTGCCTGTCGCCGAACCGACGATATTGGCGAAGTAGAGCCGCGATACGGCGCTTCCTGTTCCCTTGCAGGCATCAATGCCGGCGTGAGCGAGGAACGGCAACAGCATGCCCCAGGCTCTCGCAATCAGGTAGACCGCGAGCAGAAGGCAGCCCTGCACGAGCCCGGCCTGGATTTTGGCTGCTAACGCGAGAGCGGGCAGCAGTAGCGCGCCTGCTGCCGCCGCAAAGACGAGATTGAACAGAACATGGCGGCCTGCCCGCTCCGGCGTCCGGCGCACCATCGTAGCGATGGATTGCGACCCGAAAGCGATGCCGAGCAGGAAAATCGCCAGAACCAGCGCAAAGGCCGACGCCATGTTTCCCGATACGAATGACATGATCCGGAAAAGGAAGATCTCGTAGGCGAGCGCGACCATGCCCGCCATTGCCCCGAATGAAAGCACGAGCCATTCCGGCATCCGCAGTGCGGGCCGGACGTTCGCTGCATGCGTCTCGTTTTCTTCTGCGTCTGCGCCGGCGTTCTCGCCCGCATCCTGTCGCAGGTGCATGCGCACGGCGCCAAGCGCGACCGCCGCATTGATAGCGACCGCGACGTAGATCGAACCTTGCATACCCATGAACGGGAAAAACAGGGCCATGCCCGCCAGACACGCGGCAGCGGCGCCGAGCGTATTGACGAAGTAAAGATATCCGACGGAATAACCGGTGTTACGCGAGCGTTTCGCCAGCCACGCTGACAGCAGCGGCAATGTCGCACCCATCAACAGCGTCGGCATGAGCACCAGACCAAGCGCCGCGGTGGCGACAACCGGCAATGGCTGCCCGATCATGGCTTCGCCTACCCGCTCGAATATCGCCAGCGACACCAGGCCGAAAAGCCCGGTCACGGCTTCGATCGCCGCCAGCAGGAGCAACACCGCACGACTGCCGCGCTTGGACAGATAGCCACCGAACAGACTGCCGAGCCCCAGCCCGACCATGAACGCCGTCACGACGATGGTCACGGCTTCAATATTGACCCCGAAAATACGGAACAGAGCCCGCTGCCAGACAAGCTGATACAGCAGAGCCGGAAATCCCGAAAAGAAGAACAAAACGCCGAGTTTCAGAACGATAGCATTCGCGCGGCTGTCTGCTGCGCCGGCTTGCCTGCCGGCGGCCCAGGATACCTCGGCCATCAAAAATCCCCTTGTGGGTGGTCACACATTGTGAGCAACCGTAAGGGCAACTGGTAAGAAACGAATTAAGATGAAGATTTCCGGTCCAGCGACGCAGGTTTTACGCTAACCAGCTCTGCAGCCTTTCAATCCCCTCGGCAATCTCGCTTTCGGCGGCCGCAAAGGACAGCCGCACACGGGTGGCGCCGTGTCTGCGGTCGAAATCCACGCCCGGCGTCGCCGCGACCCCTGCCTCGGTCAGCATCCGCTGGCAGAACTCGAGGGAATCGTTCGTGTATCGGCTCACATCCGCGTAGACGTAGAAAGCCCCGTCGATGGGATAAAAATCCGGCAGGCCGGCCTGCGGCAGGCGCTCAAGCAGCATCGCCCGGCTGCGGGCGTAGCTTTCACGGATGGCCTCCAGCTCTTCCCGGCAGTCGAACGCGGCCAGCGCGGCGACCTGACTGAGATAGGGCGCGGATATGGCCAGGCTTTGCGCCAGCCGCTCCAGCGGCCGCACGATGGCCTCAGGCAGCACCAGCCAGCCGATGCGCCAGCCCGTCATGCAATAATATTTGGAGAAGGAATTCACCACGACTGCATTGTGCGAATAGGCCAGCGCTGTCTGCGCAGGACGTTCGTAAGTGAGGCCATGGTAAATCTCGTCGGAAATGAAAACGATCCCGAGGCGTTCGCACAGGGCGCAAGTGTCCTTGAGGACGGCGTCGGGGATCATCGTGCCCGTAGGGTTCGCCGGGCTCATCAGCAGCAGCCCCTGTAAAGGATTTTGCTCATGCGCTGCCGCAATCGCCGCCGGCGTCACAATGTAACCGTCCGCCGCCGTTGTTTCGATTGACACGGTCTCGATACCAAGCGCGTCGAAAATATTCTGATAGGCCGGATAGCCCGGGGCAGCGACAGCCACGCGCGCGCCTGCATCGAACAACGCCAGAAACGCCAGAACAAAGCCGTTCGACGATCCCGTCGTCACGGCAACCCGCGACGGATCGACGGAAACGCCGTAGGTTTGCCCGTAATGCGAGGCTATCGCCTCACGCAATTCGGGCAGGCCCAGCGTCTGCGTATAACCTATCCGCTGACCGCCCAGCGCATCGATAGCTGCCTGGCGCACGCGCAGCGGCGCCGGTGCGCCAGGCTCGCCCGCTTCCATCCGCACGATATGCCTGCCCGAAGCCGCGAGCGCCGCCGCCTGTTTGAAAACATCCATCGCGTAAAACGGCGCGACCGCGCTGCGAGCCGAGGGCTGCGGCGCGCCTGCGACTGCCGCTTTGGCCTGGTCCAGCTTTTCCTTCGTCCAGTCCATGTTCGCCCGTATCGTTCTGTTGCTTGTCCGCATTCTGTATTGCATGGGCGGAAAAACAGGCCCGCCTGTTGCCGCTGCCGTTCTGAGGCCATATTCAACCGGCAGGCCATCCGGAAAAGTGCGCTATACTCGCGCGCCGGAAACCCGAACCGGAGACTCGCGATGAATCTGGCCGCGAATTCTGCGTCCCCTAACAAGCACGGCAGGCAAAGGCCAGCCCGCCGCCCGCTGCTTATCGGCGCAGCCATTCTGGCGCTGGCGGCGTTCTCCCTGCCCGCCCGCGCCCAGCCGGGCGGCATAAAGCTCGTTCGCGACGCCGAAATTGAAGCGCTCATGCGCGATTACGCCGATCCTATCCTGCGAACGGCCCGCGTCGGGGCGGGCGCAACCCGGATTTTTCTGGTCAACAATCGATCTTTCAATGCCTTCGTGGCTGGCGGACGCAACATTTTCATTTTCGCCGGCGCGATCATGGACGCCACGACGCCGAACGAATTGATCGGCGTGCTGGCCCATGAGACCGGCCATATCGCCGGCGGGCATCTTGTTCGCCAGCACATCACCATGAACCAGCTCGGGCCGGTCGCCATCGCCGGCATGCTTTTGAGCGCCGGGGCGCTGGCCACCACAGTCCGCAGCCGCAATGTCGGCGGCAGCCCCATCGGCATCGCCGGCGCGCTGACAGGCCCAGCCGAAATCATGCGCCGCGCCATGCTGTCCTACCAACGCGCCCACGAACAGGCAGCCGATATTGCCGCCCTGCGCTACCTCAAGACGACGAAACAATCCGCGCGCGGACTGCTCGTGACGCTCAACCGCATGCATCAGGATTCCATGTTCCGCACAGCGGGGGTCGATCCTTACGTGATTTCGCATCCCCTGCCCGCCGAACGTCTGTCGTATTTGCGCAATCAGGCGGCCGAGAGCCCGTACTGGAACGCAAAGGACCCGGCAACGCTGCAACGCCGCCACGATATGGCGCGTGCGAAACTGGTCGCCTTCGTCGGCGACGCCAGCGAGGTCGGCCGCCGCTATCCGCTCAAGGATCAGTCGCTGGCAGCGCGATACGCGCGGGCTATCGGCGCCTATCGCTTCGGCCGGCTGGATGCCGCTGTCGGGCAAATCGACGGCCTGATCCGCGTCCAGAAGAACAATCCCTGGTTCCACGAACTGAAAGGCCAGGCACTGCTTGAAGGCGGACGGCCCGGACAGGCCGTAGCGCCGCTCAAGCGCGCGCTGGCGCTGGCTCCCCGCGCAACCCCGATCCGCGTCATGCTGGGGCATGCGCTCGTTGCCACCGGCAATCCGGCTCGCGCGAAGGAGGCTGCCGCAGTACTGGCGCGCGCCACGCAGCAGGAGCCGGAGAACGCCGCCGCTTTTCAGTTTCTCGCCATGGCCTACGACCGGCAGGGCAACCAGGCAATGGCGCAGTTGTCTGCGGCTCAAGCGATGTTTCTCGCCGGACAATATGTCGAAGCGCGCACCCAGGCAGCCAGAGCGCAGCGCCAGCTGAAACCGCGCTCGCCCGCCTGGCTCAAGGCCGACGATATCCTGAGTTACCGCCCGCCCAAATACAATTGAAGCGAAAGCGTCGCCTGGAGCAGGGAACCTTCCATTCACGGATTCGTGTTACCCGTGACAATCGACCCTATGCCGGAATCGCCTATACTGAATCTCGTTTTTCGAAAACGCATTGCGGTCGACATCACCGGATTTCCGGCGCCCAGGAGAATTCCATGCCCGCCAGCCTGCCGTCCCTTACCCGCCTGCTGAAACCTGTAGCTCTTGCACTCGTCGTCGCCGCCGCCGCCGTCCTGCCTGTGCGCGCCGAGATGAGCGCGGCGCAGAAAACGGAAATCGAAAAAGTCATCAAGGACTATTTGATCAAGAACCCGGAAGTGCTGCGCGATGCGCTGGTCGAACTCGACCGTCGCAGCAAGGCCGAAGAGGAAGCGACGCGCGCCAAGGCCGTGTCGGATCTCTCGCCGAAAATCTTCAACAGCAAACATCAGATCGTTCTCGGCAATCCCGAAGGCAAGGTCCAGCTTGTCGAATTCTTCGATTACAATTGCGGCTATTGCCGCCGGGCGATGGCCGATCTGGACCGCCTGATGAAGAAAAATCCGGATTTGCGCGTCGTGCTGAAGGAGTTTCCGGTACTTGGACCACCTTCGAAGGAAGCTGCAATCGTCGCATCGGCCTTGCACATGCAGTTCGACGGCAAGAAATACTGGGATTTCCACCGCCGCCTGATGGCTACTCGCGGCCGTATTGGGAAAGCCCAGGCGCTTGCGGCCGCCCGCGCCGCCGGCGCCGACATGGAGCGGCTTACCAAGGACATGCAGTCGAAAGAAATTCTGGATGGGCTGGGCGAAGTCACTGCCATCGCCGACGCGCTCAACATGACCGGCACGCCGTCCTATGTCGTCGGCCCGGATGTGGTCGTCGGCGCGGTCGGTTTCGACAAGCTGCAGGAGCGCATCGACAATATCCGCAAATGCGGCAAAGCCAAATGCGGATGACGCGGCCCTTTGAAAGGCAATAGCAACAAAAAACCCCGGACACGCAACGCGTCCGGGGTTTTTCGATTCAGCCGAATTGCCGGGCACACTACTTCGCCTTGACCCAGCCCTTGCCATCGTCGGACTTCTTCGGATCGCCGATTTTGAGGCGATAGGAGACGGTATTCTTGTTGCCGCTGGCGAAAGTTACTTCGTATTTCAACTGGTCGAAGCCTTCGAAGCCGCTTTTCGGCTTGTAGACGACGGCAGCGGCCGCGCCGGTCTTGCCGTCGCATTTGGCCAGGTTACCCTTTCCGCCCTTCGGAAATTTCCGAGTTCCCGTTTTCACGGCTGCCTGACCGTTCTTCGGTTGCTCCAGAATCTTGATTTCGGCCGCCTTGGTTTCGCAGTCGCCACGGAACGACGTATGCCGCATCAACGGCGTTTCGGCGTCTTTCTTCATGCTGCGGAAATATTTCAAGTCCTTGGCGAAAGCCGGGCCGGAAAAGCCCGGTACCATCACGGCGAAAGCCGCAGCCGCAAGAACGCCCACACCTGTCGATGTCTTCATCATACCCTCCGGAATGCAAGGCCGAATGGCCCGCCGTTCGCCGCCGGAAAAAGGTCCCACAGCACTTTGCGCCGGATGCAACCGCGCCGTCCACATAGCTAAGGTTGCAAACCGCCGCACCGCGACCTCTGTTGCGCCGGGCAGGCTCCTTCACCTATCGCCGAGGGCGTCGGCAAATGCAATGCTCTAACGCACAGACCGCAAGGGCATTTCGCCCCCAGGCGAGCCGGATGCTCCGACGCCGCGGGCGGATGGCTTCCATCCCATGCGGTTCCGGGCTATGGAAGCGGTGCAACAGGCCCCCGCGGCCTCCCGAACCCTCAACTCGCCCCGCGCTATCGCTTCCGGCGGCGCCATGCACGGTGTCCCAGCGAACCCGCAAGCTGCCCATGAACGCAATCCACGTCCTGAACGGCCCAAATCTCAACTTGCTCGGAAAACGCGAGCCGGCAGTCTATGGCGCGGTCACGCTCGCGGAGATAGAAGCGCGCCTGCGCGAGGCTTGCACCCGGCGCAAACTGGAAATTGTATGCCGCCAGTCCAACCACGAAGGCGATCTGGTGACCTGGATACAGGAGGCGGGCGCGGCCGGCGCCGGTGTGATATTGAATGCGGGAGCCTATACGCATACGTCGGTCGCCATCCGCGATGCGATTGCGGGAAGCGGCGCGCAGGTGGTCGAAGTGCATCTGTCGAACATTCACGCCCGCGAGCATTTCCGCCATCGCTCAATGATTGCGCCGGTCTGCATGGGCGCCATACTCGGCTTCGGCAGCCGTTCTTACGATCTGGCACTCGAAGCCCTCTGTACAACACTTCTGGAAGATCAACCGGATTAAGCCCCACATGAAAGACGACGACGAAAAGCACGAAACGGAAGCCCAGACCGCCATCGACCCGCAACTGGTCGAGCAGCTTGCCGGCATAGCGGTCAAGCAGGGACTGGCTGAAATCGAAGTACGCCAGGGCAAGTTGCGCATCCGCGTCACCCGCCAGCATGCCCAGCCCGGCGCGGTGACGGCCGTGACAGCGCCCATGGCGGCCGTTGCGCCGGCCGCCCCCGCCCCGGCAGCTTCGGCGCACGCAAAGTCGCCAGGCGGCGAGCCCGCCGGCGACCATCCCGGCGCAATCCGTTCGCCGATGGTCGGAACCATCTATCTGCGCCCGGAACCGAGCGCGGAAAAATTCGTCGAGGTCGGATCGGTCGTGCGCCAGGGTGACAAGCTCATGCTGATCGAGGCGATGAAGACGTTCAACGACATCACCGCCCCGCGGGCCGGCACCGTAACGGCGATCATGGTCAACGAAGGCGAGCCCGTCGAATTCGGCGAACCGCTTCTGGTGATCGAATAAATCCGCGACCGATGGTCTCCTGCCCGTCGCGGTACGGCCCATCCGCCAGCCCTTTTGAAAAGATGACGCAAGCGAACCGATGTTCGACAAGATACTGATAGCCAACCGCGGCGAGATTGCCCTGCGCGTCATGCGCGCGGCCAAGGAACTCGGCATCGAGACGGTCGCGGTCTATTCGACCGCCGACCGCGAAGCGATGCACGTCAAACTCGCCGACGAGGCGATCTGCATCGGCCCGCCCGCTGCACGCGAAAGCTATCTCAACATCCCGGCGCTGATCGCCGCCTGCGAAATCACCGGCGCCGACGCCATTCATCCCGGCTACGGCTTTTTGTCGGAGAATGCGCGCTTCGCCGAAATATGCCGCGACCACGGCATTACCTTCATTGGTCCCAAGCCCGAACACATCCGAATCATGGGTGACAAGATCGAGGCCAAACGAACGGCGCGCAGCCTCGGCATCCCCTGCGTGCCCGGCTCGGAAGGCGGTATCTCCGACGATGCGCAGGCCATGGCCGTGGCTGAAGAGATCGGCTTTCCCGTTCTGGTGAAAGCAGCCGCTGGCGGCGGCGGCCGCGGCATGAAAGTCGCGCGCACGAAGGACGATCTTCTGCCGGCCCTGTCGCAGGCGCGCACGGAAGCGGGCGCGGCGTTCGGCGACGATTCCGTCTATCTCGAAAAATATCTTGAAAAGCCCCGCCATATCGAAATCCAGGTTCTTGGCGACGGCCAGGGCAATGCCGTGCATCTGGGCGAACGCGATTGTTCGCTGCAACGCCGTCACCAGAAAGTCTGGGAAGAAAGCCCCTCCCCGGCTCTGAACGCGACAGGCCGCGACTCCATCGGCGAAACTGTCGCCAAAGCCATGCGCGAACTGAAATACCTCGGCGCGGGCACAGTCGAGTTCCTGTACGAGAACGGCGAGTTCTATTTCATCGAAATGAACACGCGCATTCAGGTCGAGCACCCGGTCACCGAAATGATCACAGGTATCGATCTCGTCAACGAGCAGATCCGCATCGCCAGCGGCGCGGCGCTTGGCCTGCGGCAGGAGGATATCGTCATCTCCGGCCACGCGATCGAGTGCCGCATCAACGCAGAGCATCACGCGACCTTCCGGCCTTCGCCGGGCCATATCGACTATTTCCATACGCCCGGCGGCCTTGGCGTGCGTGTCGATTCGGCCGCCTATCAGGGCTACACGATCCCGCCGCATTACGATTCTCTGATCGGCAAACTCATCGTCCACGGCCGCAACCGCAACGAAGCCATGCTGCGTCTGCGTCGCACCCTTGACGAATTCATCGTCGAAGGTGTGGATTCTACCCTGCCGCTGTTCCGGTCCCTCGTGCGCGACCGCGACATCCAGAACGGCGACTACGACATTCACTGGTTGGAGCGCTATCTGGGTTCCGGCAAACTGTCGGGCGAAGAAAACGGTTGAGCGTGAATCGCGGCCGCAACAGGCGTCCGGCGCGGAGCTGGATCAGCCGGCTTTCAAATGACATCATTTGACAGCACAAGTGCTGATCGATTTCATTGAGTAGAGCATCATTGTTCGCAAGAAAGCCGGAGCCGTTTTTTCGCACGATCCTCTGGTTTTCAGCGGGCTTGACGGACCGGGCATGACGGAACCAGGCCAGACACCGGAAATAACGCCGCAACTGCTGTTGCGCGCCTATTCCATCGGGATGTTCCCGATGTCCGAAAGCGCCAGCGACCCCAACATTTTCTGGGTCGACCCGGATTTTCGCGGCGTCTTTCCCCTCGACGGGCTGATCGTTTCGCGCTCACTGGCCAAACGTGTGCGCTCGGACCGCTTCGACATCCGGATCGACAACGATTTCGATGCCGTCCTGGACGGCTGCGCCGGAACCGCCAAGGGCCGCCACGACACCTGGATCAATCCGCGTATCCGCAAGCTCTATGGCGAATTATTCGACATGGGCCATGTCCACACGGTCGAAGCCTGGGACAGCGAGGGAACACTGGCCGGCGGTCTCTACGGCGTACAATTGGGCGGCGCCTTTTTTGGCGAGAGTATGTTTCACCGCCAGACCGATGCTTCGAAAGTGGCGCTGGTGCATCTTGTTGCGCGCTTGCACTACGCCGGTTTCGCCCTGCTGGACACGCAATTCGTCACGGACCATCTGGCGAGCCTTGGAGCCATCGAAATTACCCGGCAGGAATATCACCGCCGTCTCGATGCTGCGCTCGGCCTGACGTGCGATTTTCACGCCTGGCGAAAAGACAAGCCAATGCCGGGCGCAGATGCGCTGGCTCTGGTCGCCGGAAACAGGGAAAACGGCGGTAGCCGGCGTTAATAGATCCCGCTCGGCGCACGTCCAGGATTCTGCGGATAGAATTGCCGCGTCGGCGCGCGCCGTTCCGGCGGGCGGCTGGCGCGATTCCGTCTTGCTTCGGCAGCGCGCTCGCGGCGCAGTTCGGCGGCCGATTTCACCGGCTGCTTGCTGGTCACCGCTTCGTCCGATTCCGGCTCGTCGTCTTTCGGCTTGGCGGTCTTGATGACTTCCGTGCCGCCTTTGCAATCCGTCAGCCAGGCGTCATAAACAGGATGTTCGACCCCGTGCAGTCCCGGACTGGCAGCAAACATCCAGCCGGCAAACACTTTCTTGAACTTTTTCTCGCCGACGACCTCTTCCACCTCGACGAAGCTCGTCGTCTGCGGCGCTTCGGTCTGCGGACGCGAATAGCAGACCCGCGGCGTGATATGCAGCGAGCCGAACTGCACTGTCTCTCCGATAGCCACTTCGAAGGAGATGATACGACCGGTGATCTTGTCGAGACCGGCAAAGACCGCAGTCGGATTCTTGATCTTGTCGGCGTGCGCGGGCGCGCTGCCAATCAGGCTCGCGGCGACAGCAAGAGCGCCCGCCGCAGCCAAGACTGTCGCATGCGTCCGGGCGCGCAACCAAGCCGGCAAGTGAATTGTTTCCGCCAATGAAACCCGCACCGTGAATCCGTCCGTTTCGATCCGTCGCGGCCTTTCCGCAACAACAGGCGGAAATTGGCCTGTCGTCCAGCCTGCCGGCAAAGCCAGCCGGCAAAGCCAGCCGCCAAAGCCAGCCGCCAAAGCCAGCCGCCTCTTGCGCGCAAATACCGGCGACTTCGTGACGGCCCCGACTCGCCGCCGCCAGTTTACCCGAAAAAAACCAACTGCGGTCAAGGTCGGCTGAAGGACAGGACCATGCGCATCGCAGCCTTTACAATAGCGGCACTAGCTCTTTGCCTTGCCGGATGCAAGCCGGAAGACCGGAACGGAGCGGGTAGCAGTCCGTTATCGGATCATTTTGCCGGCAAATGGGCTGGAAGCCTCTCCGGCAACGACTGCGGGAAAGGAACCATGCGGTTCGGCAAACGGGAAATTTTCGCCACGCGCAAAGGCGTCGAAATTCCCGTGTTCCAGATCGAGAGCGCCGAATTTCGAGGCCAGATCGCCGACCTCACGCTTCGCTTCTCCGATTCGGTTCGCATTATGGCGTTTGCGCGCAGCGAACGGCAGCGCAAAAAGGCCGAAGAGACGACCCTTGTCGTTTCACTGCGCGCCGACGGCAAGAAAATCGAATTGTACGATGCCCGCATGCGCGAAGAATCCAAGGGCGTGCGCATGCCCAGCCAGGGCGAAATGCGCACCTTCCGCAAAATGTTCACGCTGGCCCGCTGCGGGCCTTAGGGCGTCTGTTTTACTGCCCTGGCGTCCACGCCTGATAGTCGCCTGTCGCCGGAGGACGCTTGCCGGAGCTCAATGTCGAGCCCGGCGGACGCCAGGCCGCTGGAGTGCCCGTCATGTTGGGAACGTGCGGCAATTCCCACTCGCGCGGGACATAGTTTTCGTCAGCCGGAGACACATTGGTCTGGTGATGCAGCCAGCCGTACCAGCCGGGCGGCACCGTGGAAGCTTCGCTGACGCCGTTGTATATCACCCAGCGCCGCTGGAATCCGAGCGCGGGATCGATGGCGCCGCCGCGGGTGCGGTAATAGACGTTGCCATACTGGTCTTCGCCGACGCGCTCACCCTTGCGCCAGGTGTGAAACCGCGTGTTGAGCGTTTGTCCGCTCCACCAGGTGAAGAATTGCGCGAGAAATTTGAACACGAAGCCCGCTCCGATATGGCTCTTCGATTTGAACGCGCGCCGATCCGGCCGCAAATCGCGCGGAATATGGCCATAGCCGCCACGCAAGTCCAGCGTTTTCGGGAGGAACAGGCGGCAGGCCGGGCGTTCTGAGCCGCGGAAAGGCCTCCCCGCCCGGCGAGCCGAAAATATTTTTACACCGCTTTCCCCAGACAGATTCGTCGCGCACCGGAGGCGATATTGATTCCTGCGCCTAATGGATTGAAATAAAAGCCCCCGATCTACAAGCCGCAGCGTATCCATTCAGGCACAACCGCAAGATGTAGTCGTCAAACCGTCGTCTAAACCCTACCGCTGCGTCATTTGTTAAACAGGGTTAATCGATCTCAACGCCTCGATTCGCCATGCCGGAGCGTCGTCGCCGGTATTTCTTCTTGCTGAAATCCGCGACTCGTCAGACACTTGGCCTGGACGTCGAGTCGTCTCCGTCTTCTCCACAAGCCTCCACAACATTTTGTATGGGCCCGTCAAGCCCCATACTATTTCTTGACGCGCCCATCGCTATCCGGCAATTATTTACTCGCAATCGGAACACGCCAGAGCGTGCCGCCAGGACCTTTCGACAGGGTTGGCGCCTGCGCCGCTGTTTTCACCATTGCAAATCAGTTGATTACCCGCGGGGAACCAACTCCGCGTTTGTTTCGGGGACAATCAGACAGGGGCAACCCTTCACGGGCACAGGGGCCGGAGCTTGGCCTCGCGCGCATATGCGCGCTTTTCGGGGAAAAAGCAGAATGCGGATCGAACGCCATTACACCAAAGCAGGTCAGTCTCCCTATGCGGACATCGAGTTCCGCAAGGCCAAGAGCGAAATCCGCAATCCGGACGGCTCGGTTGTCTTCTCGCTCGACGGCATCGACGTGCCGGCGGCGTGGAGCCAGGTCGCCTGCGACGTGCTGGCGCAGAAATATTTCCGCAAGGCCGGCGTTCCCGCCCGCCTGAAGAAGGTCGAGGAAAATTCCGTCCCCTCCTTCCTGTGGCGCTCGGTCGCCGATGAAGAGGCCCTTGCAGAACTGCCCGAGGACGAACGCATCACCGGCGAACGCACGGCCATGCAGGTCTTCAACCGTCTGGCCGGCACATGGACCTATTGGGGTTGGAAGGGAAAATATTTCGACAGCGAGGATGATGCCCAGGCCTTCTACGACGAGATGCGCTACATGCTGGCGAAACAGATCGCCGCGCCCAACTCGCCGCAATGGTTCAACACAGGCCTGCATTGGGCCTACGGCATCGACGGCCCCGGCCAGGGCCATTTCTATGTCGACCCCTTCACCGGCAAGCTGACCAAGTCGAAAAGCTCCTACGAGCATCCGCAGCCGCACGCCTGCTTCATCCAGTCCGTCGCCGACGACCTCGTCAACGAAGGCGGCATCATGGACCTGTGGGTGCGCGAGGCGCGCCTGTTCAAGTACGGTTCGGGCACCGGCTCCAACTTCTCGCGCCTGCGCGGCGAGAACGAAAAGCTTTCCGGCGGCGGCAAGTCCTCCGGCCTGATGTCGTTCCTGAAGATCGGCGACCGCGCTGCCGGCGCGATCAAGTCGGGCGGCACGACCCGCCGCGCCGCCAAGATGGTCGTCGTCGACATCGACCATCCCGATATCGAGGCTTACATCGACTGGAAGGTGAAGGAAGAGCAGAAGGTCGCCGCACTCGTCGCCGGCTCGAAGATGGTCAAGAAGCACATGACCGCCGTTATGAAGGCCTGCGTCAATTGCGAGGGCTCCGGCGACGATTGCTTCAACCCGGACAAGAACCCGGTTCTGAAAAAGGCCATCAAGCTCGCCCGCCGCGACGCCGTGCCGGACAATTACATCAAGCGCGTCATCCAGTTCGCGCGTCAGGGCTATACCGACATCGCTTTCGACACCTACGATACCGACTGGGATTCGGAAGCCTATCTCACCGTCTCGGGCCAGAACTCGAACAATTCCGTCCGCGTCACCGACGAATTCCTGCGCGCCGTCGAACAGGACGCCGACTGGAACCTCACCCGCCGCATCGACGGCAAGGTGCACAAGACGGTGAAAGCCCGCGATCTGTGGGAAAAGGTCGGCTATGCTGCATGGGCCTCCGCCGATCCCGGCATCCAGTATCACACCACCATCAACGACTGGCACACCTGCAAGGCTTCGGGCGAAATCATCGCCTCCAACCCCTGCTCGGAATACATGTTCCTTGACGACACGGCCTGCAACCTTGCCTCGCTGAACCTGTTGCAGTTCCGCGATCCCGCGACTGGCCGCTACGACCTGGCCGCCTACGAACACACCGTGCGCCTGTGGACGCTGGTGCTGGAAATCGCGGTGATGATGGCGCAGTTCCCGTCGAAGGAAATCGCCGAACTCTCCTACCGCTACCGTACGCTCGGCCTCGGTTACGCCAATGTCGGTGGCCTGCTGATGTCTTCCGGCCTTGGCTACGATTCCGACGAAGGCCGCGCCATCACTGCCGCGCTGACCGCCATCATGACCGGCGTCTGCTACGAGACTTCCGCCGAAATGGCGAAGGAACTCGGACCTTTCCCCGGTTACAAGCCGAACGCCAAACACATGCTGCGCGTTATCCGCAACCATCGCCGCGCCGCGCATGGCCAGACGCAGGGCTACGAGGCGCTTGCCGTCAATCCCGTCGCCCTTGATCTTGCCACGCTGGAGCGCCTCGGCGACAACGGCGCGGACCTTGCCGCCCGCTCGAAACACGCCTGGGACCGCGCGCTGGCGGCCGGCGAGGAACACGGCTACCGCAATGCGCAGGTCTCCGTCGTCGCCCCGACCGGCACCATCGGCCTCGTCATGGATTGCGACACCACCGGCATCGAACCCGATTTCGCCCTGGTGAAATTCAAGAAGCTGGCCGGCGGCGGCTATTTCAAGATCATCAACCGCGCCGTGCCGGAGGCTCTGCGCGTACTCGGCTACACGCCGGCGCAGATTGCCGAGATCGAGGCCTATGCGGTCGGCCACGGCAATCTCAACCAGGCTCCCGGCATCAACCCGTCAAGCCTGCGCGCCAGGGGCTTCTCCGACGAGACGATCGAGAAGATCAACAAGTCGCTCGGCAACGCCTTCGACATCAAGTTCGTATTCAACCGCTGGACCATCGGCGACGAACAGATGAGCGCGCTGACGATTCCGGAAGAAAAGCTCGCCGATCCCACCTTCGACCTGCTCGCCCATCTGGGCTATTCGAAGAAGGATGTCGAGGCCGCGAACATTCACATTTGCGGTGCTATGACGCTGGAAGGCGCGCCGCACCTGAAGAAGGAGCATTACGCCGTCTTCGATTGCGCGAACCCCTGTGGGCGTCTCGGCAAGCGCTATCTGTCGGTAGACAGCCACATCCGCATGCTGGCTGCCGCACAACCCTTCATCACCGGCGCGATCTCGAAAACGATCAACATGCCGAACGACGCAACGGTGGAGGATTGCAAGGACGCCTACATCCTGTCCTGGCGTCTCGGCCTCAAGGCCAACGCCCTCTACCGTGACGGCTCGAAACTGAGCCAGCCGCTCAACTCGCAGCTCATCTCCGATGACGACGAGGACGAAGACGACGCCGTCGAGACCTTCGCGGCGCAACCCGCCGCCGCCAAGACCGCGCAGACGGCGGAAAAGATCGTCGAGCGCATCGTCGAGCGGATCGAGCGCACCAGAGAGCGCGAAAAGCTCCCCGACCGCCGCAAGGGCTACACCCAGAAGGCTGTCGTCGGCGGCCACAAGGTCTACCTGCGCACCGGCGAATACCAGGATGGTCGCATCGGCGAGATCTTCATCGACATGCACAAGGAAGGCGCGGCCTTCCGCTCGCTGATGAACAATTTCGCCATCGCCATCTCGGTCGGCCTGCAATACGGCGTGCCGCTGGAGGAATATGTCGACGCCTTCACCTTCACCCGCTTCGAACCGGCGGGCCTCGTGCAGGGCAACGACGCGATCAAGAACGCTACGTCCATCCTCGACTACGTGTTCCGCGAACTGGCGATCTCTTACCTTGCCCGCGACGATCTCGCCCACGTCAACCCGGAGGAAATCGGCTCTCCGGCCACCGCCATCGGCGGCGGCGAAGGCGAAGGCACGCTGGCGGCCGTGCCGCTGGTCTCCTCCGGCTTCGTGCGCGGCAAGCAGGACAAGTTCATCGTCATCCACGGCACCGGCACGGACGGCCTCGGCGTCCCGACGTCCTACGACCGGCCGCAGGGCACGGAAATGGCGACGGCCGTAGGCTTTGCCGATGGGGCCAGCCTTGACTCCCTCGACTGGCAACCGGCACGGAGCCTCGGGGCAGCCGCGGTGGCGAAAGCCCCCGCCCCGAAAGCCGAGGACGCCCGCTCCATCGCCCGCATGAAAGGCTACGAAGGCGAAAGCTGCCCGGAATGTCAGAATTTCACGCTGGTGCGGAATGGGACGTGTCTGAAGTGCGATACCTGCGGCAGCACGACGGGGTGTTCGTGAGTTGATATGAGATGTCTTCCCGGACGCGCGCAAGCGCGATCCGGGATCGGCCTGACAAGCAGCTAAAGACCTTGGTCGCCGTAAATCGCCGGCGGCTTTTTTATTAAAATTACAAAATATTACGATTTCTCCTCACCGCTCTACTGAAAATTAACCGACTCCAGAGGGGCCGGGCAGTGCCCGACACAAGCGCGCCCTTCTCCCCTCCGGGGAGAAGATGCCCGAAGGGCAGATGAGGGGCTGCTGACTCTCGCAAAGAAACCACGGCAACCGTTTTATACAAAGGCAGCCCCCTCATCCGACCCGGCCTGCGGCCGGGCATATACACCCCGCCGGGGAGAAGATGCCCCAATGGCAGATGAGGGGCTGCTGACTCTCCCAAAGAAACAAAGGCAGCCGCTTTATACAAAGGCAGCCCCCTCATCCGACCCGGCCTGCGGCCGGGCCACCTTCTCCCCAAAGGGGAGAAGGGTTTGCGCCAGCTTCAAGTTCGTACTCTAATCTTCACTAATACATATTAATCAAACACTTTCCATGACAGCCGATAGTTACCGACCCACGCAACGCGCGCGTG
>JBFWRC010000049.1:0-31451 GCA_050249115.1 Beijerinckiaceae bacterium | reverse complement strand
ATTGAGACCGGGAAAGACGTCGACTGGGCCACGGGCGAAGCGCTCGCGTTCGGCTCGCTCCTTGTCGAAGGTCACCCTGTTCGCCTGTCCGGCCAGGACAGCGAGCGCGGGACTTCCTCGCAACGTCATTCCGTATTGATCGATCAGGAAACCGAAGACCGTTACGTTCCGTTGAACGAACTCGCGGAAAACCAGCCTCGCTACGAGGTCATCAATTCGATGTTGTCGGAAGAAGCAGTACTTGGCTTCGAGTACGGTTACTCGCTGACAGAGCCGAACACGCTGACCATGTGGGAGGCCCAGTTCGGCGATTTCGCCAACGGCGCGCAGGTCGTATTCGATCAGTTCATCTCGTCCGGCGAGCGCAAGTGGCTGCGACTGTCAGGTCTGGTTTGCCTGCTGCCGCACGGTTATGAGGGGCAGGGCCCGGAACATTCCTCGGCGCGTCTGGAACGCTATCTTCAGATGTGCGCCGAAGACAACATGCAGGTTGCGAACTGCACGACGCCTGCAAACTATTTTCACATCCTGCGACGCCAGATCAAACGCGACATCCGCAAGCCGCTCATCCTTATGACGCCGAAGTCGCTGCTCCGGCACAAGCGCGCCGTTTCGACGCTCGCCGAAATGTCTGCGGGAACCACCTTCCACCGTCTGTTGTGGGATGATGCCGAATATCTGCCGGACGGCAAGATCAAGCTGGTGAAGGACGACAAGATCCGGCGCGTTGTCCTGTGTTCGGGCAAGGTCTACTACGACCTGCTGGAGGAACGCGAGGCCCGCGGTATCGACGACGTCTATCTCTTGCGCGTTGAACAGCTCTATCCGTTCCCGATGAAAGCCCTCGTTCAGGAATTGTCCCGTTTCAAGAAGGCCGACATCGTCTGGTGTCAGGAAGAACCGAAAAACATGGGTTCCTGGTCTTTCGTCGAACCATATATCGAATGGGTGCTCGGTCAGGCCGGCGTCAAGTCGAAGCGCCCGCGCTACGTCGGGCGGCCGGCATCTGCTGCTACAGCAACTGGCCTCCTGTCCAAACACACCGCCCAACTAAAAGCTTTCCTGGAAGAAGCGTTCTCCGAATGAGGGCGTTTTGCTTCCGACCATTCTACTGACACCAACCGGAAGGCCGCGCCTGGCGCGGAGATGCAATGGCAACTGAAATCAGGGTTCCTACGCTCGGCGAATCTGTCACCGAAGCGATCATCGGCAAATGGTTCAAAAAGCCCGGCGACACCGTGAAAGCCGACGAACCGCTCGTCGAACTGGAGACGGACAAGGTCACCCTTGAAGTCAACGCTCCGGCCTCCGGCGTCCTGAGCGAAGTGGCGGCCAAGGACGGCGAGACTGTCGAAGTTGGCGCACTGCTCGGCCAGATTGCAGAAGGCCAGGGGGCTGCAGCCGCGGCAAAACCCGCTGCAAAGGATGCGGCAAAAGAATCAGCCCCGGCAGCGGCCAAATCCGAAGCGCCAAAAGCCGGCAACGGCATGCCGCCGTCCCCCGCTGCCGCCAAAGTTGCCGCCGACAAGGGCGTCGATACCGCCGCAGTACAGGGTTCGGGCAAGCGCGGACAGGTATTGAAGGAAGACGTCCTGAAAGCCGCCGTTTCGTCGGCCACATCGCCTGCGCCCGCTCCTGCACAAGTCCGTGCGCCCGCCCCTGCCGACGATGCATCGCGGGAAGAACGCGTGCCGATGTCACGCCTGCGCCAGACCATCGCGCGCCGGCTTAAGGACGCGCAGAACACCGCCGCCATGCTCACCACCTTCAACGAGGTGGACATGAGCGAAGTGATGGCCATGCGCACCCGCTACAAGGACCTGTTCGAGAAGAAACATGGGGCCAAACTCGGGTTCATGGGCTTTTTCGTAAAGGCTTGCGTACAGGCGCTTCAGGAAATTCCCGCCGTCAATGCCGAAATCGACGGTACTGATATCGTTTACAAGAATTTCTATCACATCGGCATTGCCGTCGGCACGGACAAGGGCCTTGTCGTTCCGGTCGTGCGCGATGCAGATGCCCTGAATATCGCCGGGATCGAAAAGACCATTTCCGACTTCGGCCGCCGCGCCCGCGATGGTCAGCTCAAGATCGACGAAATGCAGGGTGGCACGTTCACGATTACCAACGGCGGCATCTACGGTTCGCTGATGTCGACGCCGATCCTGAATGCGCCGCAGTCCGGCATTCTCGGCATGCACAAGATCCAGGAACGTCCCGTGGTCGTGAACGGCAAGGTCGAAGTGCGGCCGATGATGTATCTGGCGCTCAGCTACGACCACCGCATCGTCGACGGCAAGGAAGCCGTCACCTTCCTCGTGCGCGTCAAGGAAGCGCTGGAAGACCCGGCGCGGCTGGTACTGGAACTCTGATCTTCGGCAACTAGATCAGCGTGCGTTCAAATGAAATCATTTGAACGCACAAAAGCTGATCGATTCCAAAGAGTAGAGCATCGTTATTCGCGAAAAACCGGAACCACTTTTTCGCACGATGCTCTAGCGGATCGCAATTGAACCGAAAGCCCGTGACGCCGCTGCGCCCGGGTCGCGCTGAACAGCGAAGGCAAGACAATGTCCTACGATCTCATCGTTATCGGCACCGGTCCTGGAGGCTATGTCTGCGCTATCCGCGCGGCGCAGCTGGGCATGAAGGTTGCCGTAGTTGAAAAGCGCAAGACCCACGGCGGCACTTGCCTCAACGTCGGCTGCATTCCGTCAAAGGCGCTCTTGCACGCGTCCGAAATGTTCGAGCAGGCAGGCCATGACTTCGCCCACCTCGGCGTCAGCATCGGCAAGCCCAAGCTCGATCTGCCAGCCATGATGAAGCACAAGCAGGATACGGTCGACGCCAATGTCAACGGCGTCGCCTTTCTGCTGAAGAAAAACAAGATCGACGCGTTCGTTGGAACGGGCTCGATCAAGGCCGCGGGCAAGGTCGATGTTACCGGCGACGACGGAAAAATCACGTCGCTTGAGACCAGGAACATCGTCATCGCCACGGGCTCGGATGTCGCCACGCCGCCGGGCGTCGATGTGACGTTCGACGAGAAGACCGTCGTCTCCTCTACCGGCGCGCTCGCGCTCGACAAGGCTCCCGCGAAAATGATCGTCATTGGCGCAGGCGTCATCGGTCTTGAGATGGGCTCGGTCTGGCGGCGCCTTGGTGCGGAAGTCACGGTTGTGGAATATCTCGACCGCATTCTCCCCGGCATGGACGGAGAAGTCGCCAAACAGACCCAGCGCATTTTCGAAAAGCAGGGCATGAAGTTTCACCTGTCATCGAAAGTCACCGCGGTTACGAAAGCCAAGAAAGGCGCGAGCGTCACCTTCGAGCCCGTCGCCGGTGGCGATGCGCAAACGCTGGAAGCCGATGTCGTGCTCGTGGCCACCGGCCGCCGTCCCTATACTGACGGGCTCGGACTCGAAGCAGCCGGTGTCGCGATGGAGCGCGGCCGCGTGGTTATCGACAATCATTTCAAGACAAACGTCGACGGCATTTATGCCATCGGCGACGTCGTCCGCGGTCCCATGCTTGCACACAAGGCCGAGGACGAAGGCATTGCGGTCGCCGAAAAACTGGCCGGACAGCATGGACACGTGAACTACAATGTCATCCCCGGCATTGTTTACACCATGCCTGAAATTGCCACCGTCGGAAAAACCGAGGAAGAGCTCAAGCAGGCCGGTGTCGCCTACAAGGCCGGGAAATTTCCATTCACGGCCAACGGCCGCGCCCGCGCGATGCGCGCAACGGAAGGCTTCGTCAAAGTGCTGGCCGATGCGGAAACCGACCGCGTTCTGGGCGTCCACATCGTCGGTTTCGGTGCTGGCGAACTGATCGGCGAGGCCGGCATCCTGATGGAATTCGGCGGCTCGGCCGAAGACCTCGCCCGCACCTGTCACGGCCACCCGACCCTGTCGGAAGCGGTCAAGGAAGCGGCACTCGGCGTCGACAAGCGTTCGATCCACGTCTGATTGGACTGGCGCAGTCCTCAGGCGTGCGGCGGCACACAGACAAAGCTGGCGGAAAGCGGGAATTTCGACATAATCGTTGTGTCCTCTTCGAGGATCCCCCTGCTTTGGTGAGGCATGCGCTTCCTTCGCCGTATCGTATTGACCTTTGCCGCTCTCGTCTTCCTCTTCGAAGCGTGGCTCTGGGACCTCCTGATTTCGTACTGGCGTTGGCTCGCATCGCGATTGCCGGTGGAACGCCTGCGTTCTTTGCTGGTCCATCAGGTTGAAAAATTGCCGCCCTACGGCGCGCTGCTGTTGTTCGCTTTGCCAGGTATTTCCATCTTGCCGTTCAAGATCGGCGGTCTCTGGCTGATGGCGCGCGGCTATTTCATTCTTGGCGGCGCGACTTTTCTCGCGGCCAAAATTGTCGGAATGGCTTTCGCGGCGTTTCTGTTCGAACTGACGCGGCCCAAGCTGATGACGCTCGCGTGGTTCGCCAAATTCTATGCTTGGGTCATGCGGGCGCGCGACTGGGCGCACGCGCTGACCGATCCGTATACGAAAACCATCAAGGCTGAAATCCGCCGCCTGCATGCGCTCGTCGCAACAAGGCGAAACGGATTGCTGCGCACGGCAGCGCGCATGCGCGACCGCATCAGGCGAAATCGATCGGCAAGCTAGCCTGCTCTCGGATGGGCGCTGCGAAACGCTTCCAGAAGCCGGTTCGAATCGACAGCTGTGTAGAGTTGCGTCGTCGACAACGATGCATGGCCAAGCAGTTCCTGAATCGCCCTGAGATCGCCTCCGCGCGCCAGCAGATGCGTGGCGAAGGAATGCCTCAAGGCGTGCGGCGTTGCGCTTGCTTCCAGACCTAATGCCCCGCGAAGCCGTTCGATGACCAGCTGGATGATACGGGGCGACAATCGCCTTCCCTGCACGCCAACGAACAGGGGGCCCCCGGGGGGCAAGTCAAAGGGACAGCGGACCAGATATTCCTCAATTGCCTGGCGGACAGGCGCAATCACCGGCGCATGACGCGTCTTGCCGCCCTTTCCGGTTATTGCCAGCATATCCGTATCGCCGACCGGCGCTTCCGAACGCGTCAATCCCAGCGCTTCCGAAATGCGCAGTCCACACCCATAGAGCATCGCTATGACGGCGGCGTCGCGGGCGATCACCCAATCGGGCTTCTCTTCACCCGCCCTCAGATCGACATGCGCCAGTTGCACGGCTGCACTGGCGCTGACCGGTTTGGGCAGTGTGCGGCTAAGCTTCGGGGAACGCACAGAGTTGAAAACAGTTGCACTTGCCAGTCTCCGGCGCTCGAGATGCTTTGCAAATGATCGCAGCGCTGCGAGCGAGCGCGCCAGAGTGCGGTTCTGCGCCCCCGCCATGCGTCGCGCAGCCATGAACGAGCGCAGGTCCAAAGGCGACAATCCGGCGATATCAGCCACATCCGCCCTTGCGCCCAGATGCCCGCTCAGAAACAGGAAAAATTGCCCGGTGTCGCGACGATAAGCCTCGAGCGTATGCGCGGAATATTTGCGCGCGTAGCGGAGGTGATCCAGCCACGCTTCGAGTTCAGCGTGAAGATGCAGCGAAACCGGCAGCAAACGGCTCTCGCCGGCTGGCAACTGACTTTCGTCTTCCTGAACGGCTGCATTGCTTTCCATGCCGGGAGTCTCGCGGCATGAAGCTAATTTTCGGTTTCCAGCGGACGTTACGGAGAAGTCAGCCCGCGGACTTGACCTGCTCCACAGCCGTTTGCAGCAATTCGTCCATAGTCCGGCGTATCTGGTGGTCGGATTGATCGACCCCGGCTGCATCGAAATCCTTGCGGATTTTACGGAAAACGTCGTCGTCCCCGGCTTCCTCGAAGTCCGCCATCACGACTGTCTTGGCATAGGCCTCGGCGTCGTCGCCGGACTTTCCCATTTTCTCCGCAGCCCATAGGCCGAGCAGCTTGTTCCGCCGGGCATTGGCCTTGAACTGAAGCTCTTCGTCGTGGGCGAATTTCTTTTCGAACCCGTCCTGACGCTTGTCGAAACTGCTCATTGTGGTCTCCCGGAAAGTCAAGCTGCGACGGCCCGGCGGGCCGGATATGCAGGAGATATAGTGGCAGGACGCAGCGGAGGGAAGCGCCAATAGCAACGGCATCGCTTCTCGAAGCGACTTTGGACGATCGCGATCAGCTTGGCGGGGATAACGCAGCGGCAAGCGCAGTTTTGTTGTACTACGCCCGCCATTCGGGTAATTTGCGCGTTGGTTCGACATTGCGCCGGCCGCGATTCCGGCGGCGTCTGCCGGACGTATCTGTCTGCCGCATATACTCCCGCGATCCGTACTCTAGCCACAGAATGGGTTTCCCAATGAATCGCCGCCGGCGCATCTATGAAGGCAAGGCCAAGGTTCTTTACGAAGGGCCGGAACCCGGAACTCTCGTTCAGCATTTCAAGGACGACGCCACCGCATTTAACGCCAAGAAACATGAAATCATTGACGGCAAAGGCGTTCTGAACAACCGCATTTCCGAATATATTTTTCAGAACCTCAACGAGATCGGCGTCCCGACTCATTTCATCCGGCGTCTGAACATGCGCGAACAATTGATTCGCGAGGTCGAAATTATTCCGCTGGAAGTTGTGGTTCGCAACGTAGCGGCCGGATCGCTCTCGCAACGGCTGGGAATCGAGGAAGGAACGCAATTACCGCGATCCATCATCGAATTTTACTACAAGAACGACGAATTGAACGATCCGATGGTGTCCGAGGAGCATATCACCGCGTTCGGCTGGGCAGGTCCCCAGGAAATCGACGACATCATGGGACTGGCGATCCGCGTCAACGATTTCTTGTCCGGTCTGTTTCTCGGCGTTGGCATCCGGCTGATCGACTTCAAGATGGAGTGCGGTCGCTTGTGGGAAGGCGAGATGGTTCGCATTGTCGTGGCAGACGAGATTTCTCCCGATTCGTGCAGACTTTGGGACATCAAGTCGGCCGACAAACTGGACAAGGACCGTTTCCGCCGCGACATGGGCGGACTGGTCGAAGCCTATTCCGAAGTTACCCGCCGCCTTGGCATCCTGAACGACAACGAGCCGGCCCGCGCCAGTGGCCCCAAACTGGTTCGGTAATATAGCGACGGCATGCGTGATGACGATGGCCAACGCACCTCGCTGCGGGCATCTCATACCTGCGTCCCGGAGACCCTCATGAAAGCACGCGTCACAGTTACATTAAAGACAGGCGTCCTCGACCCGCAGGGAAAGGCTATCGAAGGCGCCCTCAAAAGCCTTGCAATTGAAGGCGTTGCTTCAGTTCGTCAAGGCAAGGTATTCGATATCGAACTGAAGGCGGCAGACGCTGCGAGCGGCGAGAAGACGCTCAGGGACGCATGCGAGAAATTGCTGGCGAATACGGTCATCGAAAATTACCGGATCGAGGTGGTGTCCTGACATGAATGCCGCCGTCCTTCATTTTCCCGGCATCAACCGCGAGCAGGATGTCGCCCGCGCGCTCAAGATGGCGACCGGCAAAATGCCGCATTTCGTGTGGCATGCCGAACACGAACTGCCGGCGGGAACGGATCTTGTCGTGGTTCCTGGCGGCTTCAGTTATGGCGACTATCTTCGATGCGGAGCAATCGCGGCGCGGGCCAATATTATGACGGCCGTTCGCCGCCATGCCGACCGCGGCGGCCTCGTTCTCGGCATCTGTAACGGATTTCAGATATTGTGCGAGTCGGGCCTTCTGCCCGGCGTCCTGATGCGCAATCGCGATCTGAAATTCATCTGCAAAATGCAGTGCTTGCGCGTCGAACGGAACGATACGCCTTTCGCAAGACAATATGCAGCCGGCCAGGTTATTGAAGTGTGCATCGCACATGGCGAAGGCAATTATCTGACTGACCCCGAAACCTTGAAGAAGCTGGAAGATAGCGGACGCGTTGCGTTTCGTTATTGCGACGAAACCGGCGATATCACTGACATTGCCAACCCCAACGGTTCTGCGAATGGTATTGCCGGAATCTATTCCGAGAAGTTCAATGTGTTGGGCATGATGCCCCACCCGGAGAACCTCATCGACCCGCTCGTTGGTGGCATTGACGGACGCGGCTTGTTCGAAAGTCTGGCGGGTATTTCCGCCGCGGCATGAAAAAAGGCGCTCGGGCGAGCGCCTTTTTCCAATTTCGACATCGGCTCCGGCTTAGGAGACGATCCTCACGCCCTGAATCGACTCCAGGATTTTCCGGAAGACCGGCTGCAATTCGCTGGCGTTTTTCACGTCGAAATACATGGCCGGGTCGCTCGCGCATTTCTGCAGCAAGGGTCCGTTGCCGTTGATCACCCGGATCGTGTAGACGCGCACCTTGCTGTCGATAGCACTGGCTTTGGCGGCAGCGCAGGCAGATTCGAGACGCGGATCGATGGATGCAGCATCTGCTGCCCAGCGATTGCTGGTATTGTCGCCATCCGTCAGCACGATCATGAACTTCAGCACGTTCGAACTGGTCGACGCAGCGAGACCGAAAGGCGAATCTGAGCGCAAGGTTGCAAGGCCCATTGCGTAACCGATCGTAACGTTCGTATTCCCGTTCGGCGTCATGGAATTGGCGCGCGTACGGATTTTCTCCAGATCAGTCGTCAAAGGCTCCAACCGGGCGAGGCTGGAGGCGTGACATTTTGCGGCGACATATCGCGACACAAAAATTCCGGCCGGGACACTGGAAATATCATAGGGCTGGTCCCGATCTGCGAGGCACCCGCCCCATGTCGCAGGAACCGGCGGCTGACGTGCGAACCATGACAGACTGGTGTTTTCCAGTACGACATCCCAGCGCAGCCAGGATGCATTGAAGAATCCGGTGTCGATCTTCACTTCGGTATTGAAGGGAACGATCGACATTTTGACGTCGTCCGGCTTCACGACTTTCTTCTTCAGACCATCAATCAGATCGTTCACGGCGGCTTTGAGGGCCGTCATTTTTCCGTTGCTGCCCATCGAACCCGTATTGTCCAGAACCAGGGCGAGCTCAATCTGCTGCCTCGAAGCGGTAACCTTGGTAGAGGACGCAACAGTTACGCTATCGTAGCCGGCGACGCGCATGAGAGTAACCGGCACCCGCATGGAGCCGGTAAGCACGAGCTTGTCTCCTGTCCGCGCAACACTGACGCTGTAGGCGCTTGACGTTGGGTCGCTGGCGTAGCTCGCTGCGAAGAATGCGTCGGCGCGCGCCTGAAGCACGCTTAGCGGCGTCGTTTCGCTCGCATTTGTCAACGAAAGCGCCGCTGCATCCAGAGAACTCTGAAAGCGCACCTTCGCCAGATTGATCCGCGCGTAATCCACAGCGACGCCGGCGAACAAAACCAACGGGATGATGGACAGCGAAAAAATCAGGGCAACGCCGCCTCGGGTGTCGGCGCGAAACCTGTGCCAGTTTGAAACAATACGGGACAAAATCATGGCTGGACCTCCGGGGTTTCAGCCATTCCTTCAAATCCCGGACCAACCCGCTTGCGCTCCGCTTTCGCACAATGCGGTCAAATCGGTGCAAGGATTGCGGACCGCGTTGCCTTTGACGCAGCAGACCGTTAGACCACCGGCTTACCCGGCATCTCTGCAGCGCTTCGGGACGGATTCCGGTCCCCGCTGCCTTCAACTGGCGGACATGATCTTGGGCGCTACCGAACCGGAAGTAACCCCTCAGCTTGCAGCGGCGCACGGCCTGAAGCAGGACGAATACGAGCGCATTCTCGCGCTGATAGGCAGAACGCCGAGTTTCACCGAGCTCGGCATTTTTTCCGCCATGTGGAACGAGCATTGTTCCTACAAGTCTTCGCGGTTGCATCTGCGCAATCTGCCGACGAAAGCTCCCTGGGTCATTCAGGGACCTGGCGAGAATGCAGGGGTCATCGATATCGGCGACGGCTTGGCCTGCGTCTTCAAAATGGAAAGCCACAATCACCCGTCCTTTATCGAACCCTATCAGGGTGCAGCGACTGGTGTCGGCGGCATTCTCCGTGACGTTTTCACAATGGGCGCCAGGCCTATCGCCTGTCTGAACCTTCTGCGGTTCGGATCTCCCGATCACCCCAAGACCCGGCATCTCGTGGCGGGCGTCGTCGCCGGCATTGGCGGCTATGGAAATTCGTTTGGCGTTCCAACAGTTGGCGGTTCGGTCAATTTTCATACCCGTTACGACGGCAATATCCTCGTCAACGCCATGGCAGTTGGCATCGCAAAAACCGACGAGATTTTTTACGCTAAGGCGAGCGGCGTTGGCCGGCCTATCGTGTATCTCGGTTCCAAGACCGGCAGGGACGGCATACATGGCGCCACCATGGCCTCCGCCGCATTCGAGGAAGACGCCGAGGAGAAGCGCCCGACTGTTCAGGTCGGCGACCCCTTCTCCGAAAAACTGCTTCTGGAAGCCTGTCTGGAAATCATGGCCTCGGGCTGCGTCATCGCAATCCAGGACATGGGAGCCGCGGGTCTGACCTCTTCCGCTGTCGAGATGGGCGCAAAGGGCGATCTCGGAATTGAGCTCGATCTCGACAAGGTTCCGTGCCGCGAAGAGGGTATGACTGCCTACGAGATGATGCTGTCGGAAAGCCAGGAGCGCATGCTGATGGTTCTGCATCCGGAAAAGGAGGCCGAAGCGGAAGCCATTTTCCGGAAATGGGGGCTCGATTTCGCAGTTATCGGACAGACCACAGATACGCTGCGCTTCGTGATCAAACACCGGGGCGAAACAAAAGCCGACCTCCCGATCAAGGAACTTGGCGATCAGGCTCCGCTATATGATCGGCCTCGCAACCCGCAGCCCGTTCCCGCCGCTTTGGACCCCGCCGCATACCCGTCGCCGGCCACCAATGCCGAAGCATTGAAACGGCTGCTGGGATCGCCCGACGGCTGTTCGAAACGTTGGGTCTGGGAGCAGTACGATCACTTGATTCTCGGCAATACAGTGCAGGCCCCCGGCGGGGATGCTGCCATCGTCCGGATCGGGGATGGCCCGAAAGGGCTGGCGCTGACGACCGACGTGACCCAACGCTATTGCGAAGCCGATCCATTCGAAGGCGGCAAGCAGGCCGTCGCGGAAGCCTGGCGCAATGTTACAGCGACCGGAGCCAGGCCTCTGGCCATCACCGACAATCTTAATTTCGGCAATCCCGAGAAGCCGGAAATCATGGCCCAGTTCGCCGACTGTATCCGCGGAATTGGCGAGGCAGCCCGGGTGCTCGAGTTCCCCATCGTGTCCGGCAACGTCTCCTTGTACAACGAGACACAGGGCCGTGGCATTTTGCCCACCCCGTCGATCGGGGGCGTAGGGCTGGTGGCAGATGTGTCGCGCACCGTCTCGCCAGCGCTAAAGCGCGAAGACGATGCAATACTGCTGGTCGGAGAAACGTCCGGCTGGATTGGTCAATCGGCATGGCTGGCCGAAATCCACAAAGTGGAGGCGGGGGCACCGCCACCTGTCGATCTCAATGCCGAAAGGCGAAATGGAGATTTTGTCCGCGACCTTATTGCAGCCGGCCAGGTCACGGCGGCGCACGACGTTTCCGACGGCGGAATCGGCGTAGCGATTGCGGAAATGTGCCTGTCGGGAAACATCGGCGCAGAAATCGACTTGCCGGCCAGCGCGCCTGCCAGCCATCTCTGGCTGTTTGGCGAGGATCAGGGTCGTTACATCCTGACCGTTTCCCGAGGCGCCGCTGCTGAAATTATCAAGGCCGGGAAGGACGCGGACGTACCCGTCGCGGAAATCGGGACAACAAGAGGCGCGGAGTTGATACTGCCCGACTCAAACCCCATATCATTGAGTGAGTTGCGTGCAATGCACGAAAACTGGCTGCCGTCGTTCATGGGGCTGCACTAGATTGGGCAGCGGTCGCAGGAATTATCCGGACGGGCGACAGCCGGCAGGTTCCGAAGGGGAAAGCATCGTTGTTCGCAAAAAGCCGGAACCACTTTTTTGCACGATGCTCTACACACGCGTGCAATTTGATAGGATTATCAAAAAGCTTCAGAGCTGATCGATTCGCATTTGATGCGTCCGCAAATCCCGAGGCGTAAACATGGCAATGGAAGCAACGGAAATTGAACGGTTGATCAAGGCCGCGCTCCCGGACGCCCAGGTCGATGTCCGCGATCTGGCCGGCGATGGCGACCACTATGCCGCAGCGGTTGTTTCGGAGAGTTTCCGCGGCAAGACCCGGGTACAACAGCATCAGATGGTCTATGCGGCCTTGCAGGGTCAGATGGGCGGCGAATTGCACGCGCTGGCGCTGCAGACGTCCGTCCCCGAATAGACAGGATAGCGGGACGACGATTCTCGTACTATATATCGAGCCGAAAGGTGGATCCTTGACCTCCGCCCGGAAGGACAAACCAAATGAGCGATATCCTGCAACGTATCGATGCGACAGTTAAGTCCGAAGACGTGGTGCTTTTCATGAAGGGCACCCCGCAATTTCCGCAATGTGGATTTTCCGGACAGGTCGTTCAAATTCTCGATTATCTTGGCGTCCCCTTCAAGGGCGTGAACGTGCTCGAAAATGACGAATTGCGTCAGGGCATCAAGAATTACGCAAGCTGGCCAACAATTCCTCAGTTGTACATCAAGGGCGAATTTGTCGGCGGGTGCGATATTGTCCGCGAAATGTTCCAGAGTGGCGAATTGTCCGCCTGTATGCAGGACGCCGGCATTGCGACCAGTCAGACGACTTGAGCGCCATTCAGCGACGTAAATCCAAGTAATATTGCGGATGTCATTCCGGCCGCCAGGGCGGGACATCCGTGGCGGGACATCCGTAATCTTTTGCGCGAATGCGGCAGTGTACGCGGTGACCCCGCGAGCAAGCTGGCCGCCACGATCAACATTGTTTCTGATCTGGTTCTATCAGGCCGGGCAGCGCGCCGGTCAGCGGAGCGGCGCGTAGGCTGTAAGTCCCTGCGGCACCGCTGGCTGCGAACCTTGTATCAAGGCCGGCAAGGCCGAAGCGCGCTTGTCCGGCTTGCCGCCAGCCGAGGCTCTCGCGCCTGAAGTTCTGCGCGGCGGCAGCGGTGCGGACGGCGCCGCAGTAGCCGCAGCAGCCGGAGCAGCAACCGCAGGCGGCGGCGGAGCGGGCTCCTGCTTTTTGCCGCCACCGAACCAGCGGCTCAGAAATGGCTGGGACTGGGCCGGCTTGGGTTGGACGCCAGGCTGGGTATAGGCTGATGCAGTAGCCGGCAAGGTCGTAACTTGCGAATTCGCCAAAGCTCCCGCGCCAGCAGCAGGGGTAGCTTTGGCGGGAGCCGAGGCAAGTGTTTTGGCTTTTGCCGATGCGGAGGTGTTGGCAACCTTCGTTGCCGCCGCGTTCACGCCACGACCGGCAACAGCGGTTCCCGCTGCCTTTCCTTTGTCATGTTCGGGCTTGGCGGTAGCGACCATTGTCTTGGCGGCGGGCTTCGCCTTCATCGGCCGTCCGTGATCGTCGAGAGCAATCTCGACCGGCCCCTTGGCCAGTGCACCGGGGCGGCTGACCTCGAGCACATGCTTGAAGCTCTGGTGCTGCCCGCCATCGGCGTAGACGATCTTGACAGGACGAACACCTTTTTTCACGAGCGCCGCGACTTTGCTCATATCGCTATTGTGCTTGTGCTGGACGGCGGCAATCAGGTTCTCGTTGCGGTTCAGCGGAGGGCAGGCGCTTGCAGCAGTCACACGAGACGTTGCATTGGCTGGTTCGCTGTTAAACACGTACTTCCTGTTGCAGACCATCACTTTCGGTTCGAGTTTCGACACTTCGAAACTGTCGGAGCCCTCTTTCAGGTTCTTCCAGAAGCTGTAGTCCTTGTCGAGACGATGCTTGGCCAGATTGTTTGGCGTCATGCGAAACGGCAGCGATTGCATTTGAATCGCCTTTTGTCCTCCGCTGAAAGCTTCGCGCACGACTGCATAGATCTCGGCAATCTGCTCGTCGGTCATGGAAAAACAACCGCGCGACGAACATGCGCCATGCACCATTATCAAGCTGCCGGTCCGCTTGTTCGCCCGATCGAACGCGTTGGGATAGCCCACGTTGAACGAAAGATAATAAGCTGAATTGGGATTCAAATGACGCTGGGTAATGTGGTAAAAGCCTTCGGGCACCTGGCGGTCGCCTTCCCGGCGCTTGGGACCTAATTGGCCCGACCACCGGCACATCGGGTATGTTTTGAGCAGCGCATACGTGCCGTCGGCCTTCATCTTCCAGACTTCGAGTTCCGACTCTTTCTTGAAGGCGCGCAACAATACCGGAGAAAACTTGGTCGTTCCGATCTTGTCCATGAGCGAAAGAGTTTGCTCCGGAATCGGCTGGTAGGCCCTGCCGCTGCGAAGACCCTCGTCCTGATCGCAAGCGCCGAGAGTTACGGCCAGACCCGCTGCCAAAAACAAGCGGGTGGCTCGTGCGGAAACTTGGTTCGACAATTTGAGGTATCCCAACAAGCTCTCACCCCTGCTAAAGTCACTTCCGAACCTTGCACGCGGTAACCTGCCTGAACCCGACGGGACCGGACAAAGCGCGACCGGACAAAGCGCGACCTGACAAAGCGCGACCTGACAAAGCGCGACCGGACGTAGCGGGACCGGACGAAGCAGAACTGGCGCGGTAGTCCCACCGCAAACCAAGAACGTTCGATTATTCCCCGAAACGGTTCATAATACACTACCGCATCGAGATCAAATTCGCCCTTTGCGTAAACAGTTCATTAAACCCGTATTTCCGGCGACTCACCTGCGCTCGTCCCGGCTTGCCATACGCTTCAAACATGCCGGCGCTGCCGATAATCAGGCGCCTCGTCCAAGCGCCAGAAACTTCTCGGCCCGGGCCTGCTTGAGCGCAGCAGCGTCCATGTTTGCCAGGGAACGCAAGGCGTCTTCGATTGCATTCCCGGTAGTGGCGATGGCTTTCTCCGGCTCGCGATGCGCTCCGCCAACCGGTTCGGGCACAATGGTGTCAATAATATGGGCTTTGAGTAGATCCTGAGCGGTAATTTTCATCATTGTTGCGGCATCCTGGCGTTTCCCGCTGTCCCGCCAGAGAATCGAGGCGGCCGCTTCCGGGGATGCAACCGTGTAGATGGCGTGTTCCAACATCAGAACCCTGTTGGCGGTCGCCAACGCAATGGCGCCGCCCGACCCGCCTTCGCCGACCACAACAGCGACATTGGGCGAACCCAGACTGAGGCACGCCTCGATCGAGCGCGCGATAGCTTCAGCCTGACCTCTTTCTTCAGCGTCAATACCCGGAAATGCACCGGCAGTATCGACGAGGGATATGACCGGAATCGAGAAACGGTCGGCCAGCTCCATCAAACGGGCAGCCTTGCGGTAGCCTTCGGGGCGCGCCATGCCGAAGTTGTGCCTGATCCGGCTGTCGGTATCGGAGCCTTTTTCATGCCCCATGATACATACGGGCTGGCCGCGGAAACGGCCCAGTCCGCCTACGATAGCCTCGTCTTCGGCAAATTTCCGATCGCCGGCCAGTGGCGTGAAATCTTCAATAAGTTGAGCTACATAGTCATGAAAATGCGGACGGTCTTGATGCCTTGCGACCTGCGTCTTCTGCCAGGGATCGAGATTCGCATATAATCCGGCTAATGCTTTGGCAGCTTTTTCGGCAAGCGGCTTGAGTTCGTCATCGATTTTTACGCTGCCGCCTCCAGCCCCTACCTGGCTCAGTTCTTCGAGCTTCGCTTCAAGTTCGGCGACCGGTTTTTCGAAATCCAGATAGCTACGCATGTTCCCGCCAGTTGATTGCGCCCCTCGAAGCGGGACCCGACACTCACAGACAAATTGCCCTGAAGAAACGAAACTATTTGCAACTAGAGCATTTCGCGCAAGGCTCGAGCTTTTGTCAGAAATAGAGATTCGCGCCAAACGATTCAAGAATGCGGGCTAGCCGCTCCGGCTCTATCGGATTTTTCCGCCGGACCTGCAATTGTCCCTCGCTGTATAGCTTAAGAAGTCGTGTCGCTCAACGGATGGAGATCGCGGACCATCTCCTTGACCCGCTCGTCAAGCACATGCGTGTAAATCTGGGTCGTTGCAATGTCAGCATGCCCAAGCAATTCCTGCACAATCCGCAGATCGGCCCCGTTTTGCAGCAAGTGACTGGCAAAGGCATGACGAAGAACGTGTGGGCTAACGCGCCTGGAATCTATACCGGCAGCGCCGGCAAGAACCTTCAAATCCCGCGCAAAAACCTGACGCGGCAGATAGCCGCTGGCGCTATCGGCCGGAAAAAGCCAGGGATTCCCGGACAGGCCGGGACTGGCGGCGAGCAGCTGATCCCGATACGCACGTAGCGCCTTTCGCGCAGCGTTCGAAATTGGGGCCAATCGTTCGCGGCCACCTTTGCCTCTTACATTAATCAGTGGCTCGCTGCCGTGGGCAAGATTTGCCGGCAAGGCGACCAGCTCGCTTACCCTGAGGCCCGAGGCGTAAAGGATTTCGAGCAGGCAGACAGTCCGGGCAGCATGCAGCCTCTGCGACTCTGGCAAATTGGCGTCGTCGGCTAACGCGTGTCCGGTCAGCAAAAGTCGGTCAACCTCTGCTACTGAAAGTACCTTTGGAAGAGAGCGTACCTGTTTGGGTGTTTCCACGGCTCCCGTGGGATCGTCTCCGCGAAAACGCTCCGCATACAAAAACCGATGAAACTGGCGAACAGCGGAAAGCCGACGCGCCATGGTGGACGGTTTTTCGCCACGCATGCCCAATTCTGTAACAAACGCCCGTACAGCCTCCGTCGGGGCAGAGAGCGCGTCACGATCCATCCCATTCAGAAAATCGAGATAATCTTGAATGTCGCGGCGATAGGCGTCCACGGTGTTCCTGGCCGCGCCGCGCTCGGCTATCAACACTTCCAGGAACAAATCGACGAATTGCGCCGGTGAAGGCTGAGCCATTCCGCGCTCCGCATTTCACTTGTTCAGCTTCGATGCGGGCAAGCTATGCCGCATTTCTCGCTGTTGCGGCTCGACGAACGAAACCAGCGCCTGCATGGTCCCCCACACCAAGCCGGCCAGAATCCCGACGACCACCAAAAACCGAAACAGGCTGGGCATTTAAGGCGTAGCCTTTCAAGTGCGCCTCATGGCGTATTGCGGCTGGCTAGAATTGACCATATAGCTGGCCATAACAAGCTGGGTAAAGCGCCACCGCCAGAAAATTGGTGCTTCAGTGAGAATTTCGGCGGTCCCGGACCGGTATCGCCGGAATTCTGGCCATCGCACCGGTTTCGTGGTTTGGAGCCACAATCCGGAAGCAGAATGTCCAAACGGTTCGGCCCCAGCCGGTGTGCGCCGACGACCGCCCTGCAATTCGGCGGACGACTGCCTTCTCGAGGTTCTATTGACGCATGATCGAAACTGAACTGGTGAACAATCTCGCAGGGAAGTCGATCGTACTTGTCGGGATCATGGGCTCGGGCAAGAGCTCGGTTGGGCGCCGCCTCGCTGCGAGGCTCGGTCTCGACTTTGTCGATGCCGACAGCGAAATCGAAGCAGCGGCTGGCATGAGCATCGCCGATATCTTCTCCCAATACGGCGAACCGTATTTTCGCGATGGAGAGAGGCGGGTGATCGACCGCTTGCTGAAGGAACGTCAGCGCGTGCTGGCGACCGGCGGAGGCGCGTTCATGAACGCCCAGACGCGAGCAAAGATCGCAAACAATGGAATATCGATCTGGCTGAAGGCCGAGCACGATGTCCTGATGCGGCGTGTGCGTAAACGGTCCAACCGCCCATTGCTTCAGGCGCCGGATCCCGAACGTGTCATGCAGCAGCTCATGGATGAGCGCTATCCCGTCTACGCCACCGCCGATATTACGGTCATGTCCGGTGACGGTCCGCACGAGGCAGTAATCGACGAGATCGTAAAATCGCTTCGAGACCATGTCTCCCAGGAGCCACGAAGCGATGCTGACAAGATCCACAAAGTCGTCGTCGAAATTGCCGACCGCGGCTATGAAATTCTGATTGGCCGGGGTCTGGTGGCAAACGCAGGCCAGCATATATCCCGTCTTTCACCGGGTTCGGCCTGCGCCATAGTAAGCGATACAAATGTCGCTGCCGCACACATGAATGCGCTCACGTCCAGTCTCGACAGACATGGCGTAAGACATTCCCAGTTCGTCCTTCCCCCCGGCGAAAAAACCAAGTCGATCGAGACGTTTTCCTTCATCTGCGACGAGATCTTGAATGGAAAGTTCGAGCGGAACGATTTGGTTGTTGCGCTCGGCGGCGGGGTCATCGGCGACCTGTCGGGCTTTGCGGCCTCGTGCTTGCGGCGGGGCATGCGCTTCGTCCAGATTCCGACCACGCTTTTGGCGCAGGTCGATTCGTCTGTCGGCGGCAAGACCGCCGTCAATTCCAAACACGGAAAAAACCTGATCGGCGCCTTTTATCAGCCCTCGATGGTGCTGGCCGACATTGGAACTTTGGATACACTGCCGGATCGCGAATTTCGTGCTGGTTACGCGGAAGTTGCAAAATACGGGCTCATTAACGACCCCGAGTTCTTCGGCTGGCTGGAACGCAACTACCGTGATGTGCTTGACCGGGGCCCTTCGCTTGCGGAAGCTATCCGGATAAGTTGCGAATCCAAGGCTTCGGTGGTCGCGCGTGACGAGACCGAACAGGGAGAGCGCGCGCTTCTCAATCTCGGTCATACGTTCGGACACGCGCTCGAGGTGCTTGCCGGCTTCGATTCCCGCTACCTGATCCACGGCGAAGGCGTTTCTGTCGGCATGGCATGCGCCGCCCGGTTTTCGGTAAGACTTGGCCACATGCATGGCCAGGATGCAACGCGTATCTCGGCGCATCTTGCCGCCAGTGGCTTGCCGACACGAATTCAGGATATCGATTGCGAAGCCCTTCGTTCGCCCGAGCGCATTCTCGACGCCATGTATCAGGACAAAAAAGTCAAGAACGGCGCACTAACCTTTATCCTCATGCGTGGAATCGGCCAGAGCTTTATCGCTCGCGGAATTGAAGAAGCGAAAGTCCTCGAGTTTCTGACCGACGAACTGCGAACGGGTTGATCGAGCCATGCAACTCCTGGACTTTCTGAACACCCCCCTCGCGGCTTTCGTGATTGTTCTGGGCTGCCTGGTTGTTTCAGCTTTCTTTTCCGCTTCGGAAACAGCTCTGACAGCTGCTTCGAAAGCCCGGATTCACGCGCTGGAAAATCAGGGTAACAAGCAGGCCAGCACAGTCATGCACCTGCTGCAAATGCGCGAACGCCTTCTGGGATCGGTCCTGATCGGCAACAATATCGTCAACATTGGTGCTTCCGCATTCACAACCAGCGTGCTCGTAGGCATCTTCGGATCGGGCGGGGTAGTTTACGCGACCATCATCATGTCGGTCCTGGTGATCATCTTCGCAGAGGTATTGCCAAAAACACTTGCCATATCCTCGCCCGACAGACTTGCGCTCCGCCTGGCCCGGCCCGTTGCTTTTTTTGTCGCGATATTCGGGCCGCTTTCGGCTACAGTAAATTACCTGTCCCGCATCTGTCTCAAGCCCTTCGGCGTACACATCGGGGCCAACCAGGCCGTGCTTTCCGCACACGAAGAGATATTGAGCACGGTCGACATTCTGCACAGGGAAGGCAGCGTCGAGCGTTCCGACCGGGACATGCTTGGCGGATTGCTTGTCCTGCGTGAACTGGTGGTATCCGATGTCATGGTGCATCGCACGAAAATGCACACGATCGATATTGACCTTGCCGCACCCGAAATCGTCAAGGCCGCCCTCGCCTCGCCCTATACGCGCGTCCCGCTTTGGCGTGGCGAACCGGAGAACATCATCGGCGTACTTCACGCCAAGGATTTGCTTCGCGCCTTGAATGCCGTCGGCGGCGATCCATCAAAGCTCGATATCGGCAACATTGCGCTGGAAGCCTGGTTCATCCCCGACATGACACCACTACAGGATCAATTGCAGGCTTTCCTTCGGCGCAAGACTCACTTCGCGCTCGTCGTGGACGAATATGGCGAAGTCATGGGACTTATCACGCTCGAAGATATTATCGAGGAAATCGTCGGCGATATTCACGATGAGCACGATGTTTCGATTCCGGGTGTCCGGCAAGCAGCCGACGGTTCGGTGATCGTGGACGGCGCTGTACCTATTCGTGACCTGAACCGCGCGCTGGATTGGGAACTGCCGGACGAAGAAGCCACGACGATCGCCGGCCTGGTGATCCACGAAGCGATGACGATTCCCGACGTGGGCCAGGTTTTCACCTTTCACGGCTGTCGTTTCGAGGTCTTGCGAAAATCGCGGAATCGCCTGACATCGCTGAAAATCACCAACGTCAGCCCGGTAGCGCGATATGGCGACACGCCCACGTGAAACCTGCCGGCGCCAGCAAATGGCGTCACAAAGCTCTTGGTTTTGCGGCGCAGCAACGTTATGGATGCTGCCGCTAATTAACCTGTCAAAAACTTGGTGGCGCGATGAACAAGGTCTACCCTGACGCCAGTTCCGCACTGGACGGTATACTCAAGGACGGCATGACCATAATGTCGGGCGGCTTTGGCCTCTGCGGCATCCCTGAAATACTTGCTGAAGCAATTCAGGCTTCGGGGGTCAAGAACCTCACAGTCATCTCGAACAATGCAGGCGTTGACGGTATAGGCCTTGGAAAACTTCTGGAAACGCGGCAAATCCGGAAGATGATCTCCTCATATGTCGGTGAAAACAAAATTTTCGCGCAGCAATATCTTGCAGGCGAGCTGGAACTCGAATTTACGCCGCAAGGGACGATGTCCGAGCGCATCCGCGCTGGCGGCGCCGGCATTCCGGCTTTCTTCACCAAAACCGGGGTCGGAACGATCATAGCCGAGGGCAAGGAAATCAAGGAGTTCGACGGGCACAAGTACGTGATGGAGCGCGCCCTGACTGCGGACCTCTCCATTGTTCATGCCTGGAAAGCCGATACGGAAGGCAACCTCGTCTATCGGAAGACGGCGCGAAATTTCAATCCGATGATGGCGACGGCGGGCAAGATTACGGTCGCAGAGGTCGAGGAAATAGTTCCCGCGGGCTCTATCGATCCCGATCACATTGTCACGCCGGGCATTTATGTGGACCGTATCGTCCATGTTCCCGATGCCCCGAAACGCATCGAATTCCGCACCACGCGCAAACGCACCGACCCTGCGACCCCCGCCGGCACTGGAGAGGAAGTCTGATATGGCCTGGACCCGCGAGCAAATGGCCGCCCGTGCGGCAAAGGAACTCAAAGACGGCTTTTACGTCAATCTGGGCATCGGCATCCCGACGCTGGTGTCCAATTACATTCCCCAGGGCATTACCGTACAGCTGCAAAGCGAGAACGGAATGCTGGGCATGGGCCCGTTCCCTTACGAGGGAGACGAGGATCCCGATCTTATCAACGCGGGCAAGCAAACTGTGACGGAGCTGCCGACGACGAGTTATTTTTCGTCGGCCGACTCTTTCGCCATGATCCGCGGCGGCCACATTGACCTGTCAATTCTTGGCGCGATGGAAGTCGCCCAGAACGGAGATCTTGCCAACTGGATGATACCCGGCAAGATGGTGAAAGGCATGGGCGGCGCGATGGACCTTGTCGCGGGCGTCAAGAAAGTCGTGGTTGTCATGGAGCACACGGCCAAGGACAATCCGAAACTGCTGAAAAGATGCACGCTGCCGCTCACCGGAGCAGGCGTGGTCGACATGGTAATTACCGATCTTGGAGTTTTCCGGATTGACGAAAAGGGCAAGGACGGAATGACCCTGATCGAACTGGCCGACGGCGTCACACTCGACGAGATCAAGGCGAAAACCGAAGGCGAGTTCAAGGTTGCCGCGTCAGTTTCGGCCGCCGCCTGACCGGTCGCCCGCATCGCGTTTCGAACAAGGCCGGGAACCTGATGCAGGTGACCCGGCCTTTTTGTGCGCCGGTGGCGCTAGGACGGGATCTGCGTCCAGCGTGCGCCGGGCAAGCCGGAATTTGACCTTGGCAAATACCACCGGCACAACCTACCATGGAACAAACTTACGGAGGAAATAGATGTCGTATTTATCTATGACGGCCGAAATTGTGACTTTCACGGGTCACAAGGGTGACACAGGCGAAGCCTATTACGCTCGCCCGGCCGGGGACCGAAAACTGGGTGGCGTCGTACTTATCCATCACATGCCGGGCTGGGACGATTGGTGCATGGAAGCCGGGCGAAAACTGGCACATCATGGCTTTGCCTGCGTACTCCCGCATCTTTACTTCCGCGAGAAACCCGGTTCACCCGACGATTGCGCCGCGCGCGCGCGCGCCGCAGGCGGCGTCAGCGACGAACAGGTTATGGGCGACGTTGCCGGCTCCATTGAATTTCTCCGGGCGCAACCGCACTCCAACGGCAAGGTCGCGGTCATGGGCTTTTGCTCCGGCGGCAGGCAGGCCTATCTCGCCGGCTGCAAGTTGCCGAACATTGACGCTGTCGTTGACTGCTGGGGCGGAGCTGTCATCGTTGACGATCCGAAGGATTTGACGCCGCAGCGGCCGGTCGCACCCATCGAGTTTACCAGCAACCTTACCGCGCCGCTCATCGGCCTGTTCGGCAACGACGATCCCCGCCCGAGCCCCGATCAAGTGAACCGGCACGAAGAACTTCTGAAGAAACTCGGCAAAAGCTACGAGTTCTACCGGTACGATGGCGCAGGACATGGCTTCTTTGGCGCCGAAAGACCGGGTTACAGGGTTGAGCAAGCCAACGATGGCTGGCGCAAGGTCTACGCCTTTCTCGACAAACACATCGGGCCTGCCATCAAACCCACCGTCTGATCGATAACGGGAGATCGCCATGTGCTCATATATCGTTGAAAAAGTGAGCCTCATTGGAAGCGCCAAGGGCCAAACCGGCTGGCTCAGTGTCGATACTGCAAATGTCTATTTCGACCATCCGTTTCACGCTTCACTCGATCACGCCCTCGGTATTGATTTTTTGAATCAGAAAGATGGCGCCCGTGAGAGAATCGCTATCGAGATCAGCGCCGAATCCGCGCGCGAGCTGGCCCGGGCAATTCTTTCCGCGCTGGATCGCGGCGAAATGGAGCATGGCGCGCTTGAACATGTTTGACGACTGAAACAGAGGTGTCGCGCCTCACCCAAGCGGTATGCCGCAGCTGCGAGCAGCGGCCGTGCAGGGTCCGTTTGGACAGATGAGATCTGGCGGTCCCGACAGGATTCGAACCTGTGACCTTCGGTTTAGGAAACCGCTGCTCTATCCTGCTGAGCTACGGGACCGCATCTGTGCAAGGCCAATGCGATATTGCTTGGCTTGCGCGGCGGCGAATCTATAATCACCCGGTGTGAAAATAGATAGTGCGCGCGCCCGTGTCTAACCCGCAATACCGAAACCGTGCCGGAAATTTCAGGTTTGCCCCGGCGCTCCGGGCCGTCCGGGCAGCCGCTATCGCGGGGCTGGCTGCCGCTGTTCCGTGGATCGCTCCGCTTCGGGCGCAGGACAACGCGGCGAAAGCCATCCGGCAGCCAGCGGAGGCGGCGAAGACGGTTCCGGGTCCTTCCTGCCGGGGACCCGGTACGGACAAGGTGCGCGCAGTGTCGGTCGATCCGCGCGGCGGCGTGGTTTTGCAGGATGGGCGGACGCTGTTGCTGAAGGGCGCGCGGCTGCCGCGCGGCACCGAACAAGCGCCGGAGCTCGCCGAAATGGCGCGGCTGGCGCTCTCGGGCTGGATCGCGGGTCAGGATCTGTTCGCCCGTATCGATTCAGGGCCGCCGGACCGCTGGGGCCGCAATCCGGCCCGGTTATGGCTTTCCGATACTGCTGGCGCGCCCGCCGCCATCGCTGCCGGTCTGATCGAAGCCGGATGGGCGCTTGCGGCGCCGGAAACGGCTGAGCCTGCGTGCCTGCCGCTCCATTACCGCCTGGAGTTGAAGGCGCGGGGCGCAAATCTCGGCCTGTGGAGCGACGCGCATTATCGCCCGGTCGAGGCAACGGATATGGACAAGCTGCATGCCCGTTCGGGCCAGTATCTCATTGTCGAGGGGAAGCTGGTGTCGGCGCGGCGCTGGCGGACCCTGACGTTTCTGAATTTCGGAACTGGCCGCGGCAAGGGGCTGTCCGCCTCTATTTCCGCGCGCGCCCGCAAGGCTTTCGAGGCGGCCGGACAAGCCCCCGAATCCCTGGCCGGCAAACGTTTGCGCCTGCGGGGCCTTCTGGAAATCCGCAATGGCGCAAGAATGGCGATTTCCGGACCGCAATTCGTTGAAGTGATTGACTGAACAATTTTCGTTCCCAACCGCGGAGCTTTCAGCAAGCGTTCACGTTTCCATGTGCTCATTGGCGAATAGCACGTTGGCGAGAAATGGAATGGTTTATACGTATACTTGGCGCAACAGCTTGTCATGATTCGCATTCCCAAATCCGCTTGCCTCACGAACGGCTCAATTCCATGGTGAGCGAAACAGCATCAATGTTGAAACCGGCTATTTCTCCTCCGGCCGGCAAGCGATTTCGCGATGCCGCTGGACAATGTGTGCGTGGTTCCCTGCGGGCGCTGCGCGGGAGAATTGTACGCGGGTTGATGTTGGCTGCCCTTCTCGCCGTTGCCGGATGTTCGACAATCGACCCGGGCGGGACGCAGCTTGGTCAGCCGGGCGGGGCACCTGTCCCGTCAGTACCGCCGGCCGCACCGCGCGTCATCACGCCCAAACCGCCGGTCCCGGTGCAAAACGCCCGGCTGATCGCCATGTTCGGAGGCGCCTACGAGGCGCCGCGCGCCGAAGCGCTGCTCAATTCGATATTGGCGAAACTGGCGGCTGCCAGTGACAATCCCTCGCAGGTTTACAAGGTTACCCTTCTCAATTCGCCGGCCGTCAATGCCTTCGCGTTGCCCTCCGGCGATCTGTTCGTCACGCGCGGCCTGTTGGCTCTGGCGAATGACTCGTCCGAAATAGCGGCTGTCATGGCGCACGAGATTGCGCACGTCTCGCTGCGGCACGCCTTCCAGCGCGAGGAGGCGGCAAAGACGGAGAATCTGCGCGGCCGCGTTGCCAGGAATTTCCAGGGCAAGGGGCGGAGCGAGGAAATCAAGGCGACCGGCAATCTCAATCTTGCAAGCTTCTCGCGGCAGCAGGAACTTGAAGCCGACCGTATCGGTGTGCGTGTCATTTCGCTGGCCGGGTACGATCCGTATGGCGCATCACGCTTCCTGCGTTCGCTCGGCCGCTCGACCGCCATGCGTGCGGCACTGCTCGGCAATCGCAATTCCGACGAGCAGCCCGATATTCTCGCCACCCATCCCTCGACGCCGCAACGCATCAAGCTGGCGATTCTGGCGGCGCGCGAGGCAGGTGCACCTGGCATCGGCAATGCCGGCCGCGACGACTATCTCGCGGCAATCGATGGCATGGACTTCGGCGACGATCCGGCGGACGGCTTTGTCCGTCGCCGCCGCTTCATCCATGCCAAACTCGGCTTTTCTTTCATCACGCCGCCGGGGTTCATTATGGAAAATTCCGCCCGCGTGCTGATCGGCCGAAACAACAGCGGCACCCAGGCTATCCGTTTCGATTCCATCCAGGTAGATGCCGACAAGTCGTTGAGCGAATACATCTCCACGGGCTGGATAGAGGGCCTCAAACAGGACACCATCCGTAGCGTCACAATCAATGGCCTGCCTGCGGCCACGGCTTCGGCAGAGCAAGGCGGCTGGCAGTTCCGTGTGGCAGTGATCCGGCTTGGCACCGACGTCTATCGCCTGATTCTGGCCGACCGCACCATGTCTGCGGGCGCGGAAAGAGCATTCACCGATTCGATCAACAGCTTCCGCCGCATTCCTGTCGCCGAAGCGCGCAAGCTCCGGGCCCTGAGAATTGCGCTCGTCACGGCGGCGCCCGGCGACACGCCGGCGAGGCTGGCCCGCAATATGGCAGTTGCCGAGCGAAATCTGGATGTGTTCTTGCTGATCAACGGCCTGAGTTCCGGCGAGAAACTGCAGCCCGGTCAAAAATACAAGACAATCGTCGAATAATTCTGTCGTTCCGGGAACCAACGCCTTCCCAACGCATTCGCTTGGCAGTCTCGTTGGCAGTCACGACGCCCTCACGCGAATGTTAGACCTGTTCGCCTTGGCTCGGACACAGTCTGGTCACTAACTCTCACGTGCCGGCACGGATTGCTGATCCGAAGAGCTGGCGAGAACGTACAAACTCCAGGGTTCGGGACTTGTGTCGAGCCGTAACGGGGTTGAGGAAAGGGATCGAAATGGCGCGGCTGGATGGAGTTTCGCGGACTTTCGTCAAGGCGGCGATGGATGCGCCCTATCTTTCCAGGGACAACGAACGCGCTCTGGCCGAGCGCTGGAGCGGCAAAAAAGACGAAGCTGCCCTGCACGCGCTCACCCAGGCGCATATGCGGCTGGTGATCGCGATGGCGGTGCGTTTCCGCCATTACGGCCTTTCTCTTCCAGATCTCATTCAGGAAGGACACATCGGTCTGCTCGAGGCGGCGGCCCGTTTCGAACCGGGCCGCGAAGTGCGTTTCTCGACCTATGCTACCTGGTGGATACGGGCCTCGATGCAGGACTATATCCTGCGCAACTGGTCGATCGTCCGCGGCGGCACAAGCTCGGCTCAAAAATCCCTGTTTTTCAACTTGCGCCGACTGCGGGCCCGCATAGCGCGCAACGGTCCCGACGCAGACCGCAGCAAGACATTCGCCGAGGTGGCGCTCGCGCTCGGCGTGTCGGTGAACGACGTCGAAACCATGCACTCGCGGCTGTCGGCTCCCGATACGTCGCTCAATGCGCCGGTCAGCGACTCGGACGAAGGGTCGACCGAAAAAGGCAATTTCATCGTCGATTCGCAGCCGTTGCCCGACGAAGTGGTGCAAAGCCAGATTGACAGCGAGCGCCGTTCGAAGTGGCTCCGCAGCGCGTTGCAAACCCTTACGCCGCGCGAGCTGCGCATTGTGCGCGCCCGCCGTCTTGGCGAAGATACGGCAACCCTCGAAGCGCTGGGTCAGGAACTGGGAATATCAAAGGAACGGGTTCGCCAGATTGAAAGCCGCGCTCTAGAAAAGCTGAAGACGGTCATGATCGACCGGCACGGTGCGGCGGCCACACTGCAGTAAATCGCAAGCGGGCTATTCGCCCGGCGCTCGCGCCTCGATAGCCAGCGCGTGAACCGGGCCAGCCAGTTCCTCGGCCAATTCAACATTCACCAGCCTGTGCCGCTCGACCAGCCGCTTGCCGGCAAAGGCGGCGGACCGGATTTTCACTGTGAAATGGGTCTCGCCCCGGTCGTCGACGCCGCCGGGATGCAACAGGTGGCCGGCGTGTTTCGCGGAATCGTCGATGACGTCCAGAAATTCCGGTGAAAACGCCTTTTCCAGCTTGGCCCTTATCTGTTCTTTCACGGACATTATATACCCTTCCCGGTTGCGTTTTGCCGGCGCGCCGGCGCCTGTTTGTATCCATCGACAAGATACGGGAAAAGCGGTTTCGCGGCTCCCGAAGAATGCTAGACTGGCCGGATGAATCTCAACTCGCCCTTTTTCGACAGCATACGCGTGAAGCAGGACAAGGAAGAGCCGAAACCCGAAGGCGGGCCCGGCTGCGACCATCCTGGCTGTAGCAAGGCCGGGCAATTCCGGGCGCCAAAGGGCCGGATGCGCGAGGGCGAATACTTCTGCTTCTGTCTCGATCACGTCAAGGAATACAACCAGTCCTACAATTATTTCAAGGACATGACGGACGACGACCTGGCCCGCTACCAGAAGGAATCGGCCTATGGTCATCGCCCGACCTGGAGCATGGGCGTCAAACGCGGCGCGCGCGGTTTCCGTGAGGACCTGTCGGCGCGCACAGGCCGCTACGCCGACCCGTTCGGCATGTTCGGCGAGGGCGCGGCGCGGCGCGAACAGACACGGCCGGCCGAACCCCGCGCCGGCGTCGCCCAGCGCAAGGCGCTGGCGACCCTCGGTCTGGACGAATCAGCAGATGCAAAGACGATCCGGGCGCGCTACAAGGAACTGGTCAAAAGGCTTCATCCCGACGCCAACGGCGGCGACCGTTCGCGGGAAGAAAAATTGCGCGAGATAATTCTGGCATATAAACAACTCCGGTCCGCCAAGCTCGCCTAGGCTTCCCATATCGGCCTGCCTCGGTCATCGCGCTTCGGGCGGCGGAGACGCCGGAGAGTTGAGCGTCGGTCGCTGCCTGGAACGCCAGGCGGCCTGCAATCAGTCTGCCCGGCGCCGGGCGGGCGCCTGTTCGGAGGAATAATGGAAAGCGGTAAGAAACAGGACGTCACGGGCCTCCCGGACAAGAAGGTAAAGGTTCGCAAGCTGTTCGGCATCGATTCCGATCTGGAAGTGCCGGCCTATTCGGAGAAAAGCGAATACGTTCCGGATTTCGACGAGGATTATCTTTTCGATCCGCAGACGACGATGGCCATTCTCGCCGGCTTCGCTTTCAACCGGCGCGTTATCGTCACCGGCTATCATGGCACCGGCAAGTCGACACATATCGAGCAGGTTGCTGCACGTCTGAACTGGCCGTGCGTGCGCATCAATCTCGACAGCCACGTCTCGCGTATCGATCTCGTCGGCAAGGACGCGATCGTGCTCAAGGAAGGCAAGCAGGTCACGGAATTCCGCGACGGCATTCTGCCCTGGGCCTATCAGCACAACATCGCACTGGTCTTCGACGAATACGACGCCGGCAGGCCGGACGTCATGTTCGTCATTCAGCGCGTGCTGGAATCCTCCGGCCGCCTGACGCTGCTCGACCAGAGCCGCGTGTTGCGCCCGCATCCGGCCTTCCGCCTGTTTGCTACGGCCAACACCGTCGGCCTCGGCGATACGTCCGGCCTCTATCATGGCACGCAGCAGATCAACCAGGCGCAGATGGACCGCTGGTCCATCGTCACGACGCTGAACTATCTGCCACATGACAACGAAGTCGATATCGTTCTCGCCAAGGCGCCGCATTTCCGCAACAAGGAAGGCCGCGACACCGTTTCGAAGATGGTTCGCGTCGCCGATCTGACGCGCAACGCCTTCATCGGCGGCGACCTGTCGACGGTGATGAGCCCGCGCACGGTCATCACCTGGGCCGAGAACGCCGACATCTTCAAGGACATCGGCTTTGCCTTCCGTCTTACCTTCCTGAACAAGTGCGACGAACTCGAGCGCCCGCTGGTCGCCGAATTCTACCAGCGCGCCTTCGGCCAGGAACTGCCGGAAAGCACGGTGAACGTGGCGCTGACGTAGCAAGCAATGCGGATGCTCGCCGGGCATCCGCGGCAAACCGGAAATCCGGAATCGATTGTCGCTCAAGCCTCGCGTCAGCTCCGGACAATACTAGTGCCGGTGAAGGTAACAGGATCGCATGATTTCCAATCGCAAACCCGGACAGAAAGCAGAAGCCCCGCAGGAGCCCTTCAAACGGGCCGTTGCAGGCTGCATGCGCGCCATGGCCGATGCGCGCGAACTGGAAGTAACCTTTGCCGCCGATCGTCCCTCGCTGGTGGGTTCTGGCGATAGCGCCAAGGCGCGCCTGCCGGAACCCGCGCGCAAGCTGACGGCGGCGGAAGCAGCCATCGTGCGCGGCCATGCGGATTCGCTGGCGCTGAAACTCGCATGTCACGATGCCAATGTGCATCGCAAGATGATGCCGCAGAACCAGACCGCGCGAGCCGTTTTCGAAGCGGTCGAACAGGCGCGCGTTGAATCCATCGGTTCCAAACGCATGCATGGCGTCGCCGGCAATATTTCGGCAATGCTCGAGGACCGCTACCATCGCGGCACGTATGCGGACGTCACCGACCAGAACGACGCGCCGCTCGAAGACGCCATGGCCATGATCGTGCGCGAGAAGGTGACCGGCCTGCCGGTGCCGCAATCGGCGCAGAAGCTGGTCGATATCTGGCGGCCGATCATCGAAGACCGTTGCGGCGAGGAACTGGAGAACCTTTCCGGTTCGCTCGAGGATCAGGCGGCCTTCGGCAAGGCGATCCACAAGTTGCTGCAGAGCCTCGACATGATGGACGAGGGCGCGACCGATCCGAACGAAAGCGGCGAGGAGGACGGGGATTCCGATCCTGACGCCAACCCGGAGGACAGCGAGGGCGAGGGCCAGCAGGAGCAGACCGGCGACGCGATGGAAATGGATTCGTCCGAAGTCTCCGACGAGGAGATGGAAGACGGCATGATGGAATCGGAGGATGCTCCGGCCGGCGAAATGCCGGAAGACGCCGAAATGGGCGATGCCGACGAAGCTTCCGAAAGCAAGCGTCCGCCGATGCACGGCATCGGCGACCGGCACGGCCCGGACTACAAGTCCTATACAGGCAAGTTCGACGAGATCATCCAGGCCGAGGAATTGTGCGAGCCCGAGGAGCTCGAACGCCTGCGCGCCTATCTCGACAAGCAGCTCAGCAACCTCTCCTCTGTTGTCGCCCGCCTCGCCAACCGGCTGCAGCGCAAGCTGATGGCGCAACAGAACCGCTCCTGGGATTTCGACCTCGAGGAAGGTATTCTCGATCCGGCGCGCCTGCCGCGCATCGTCATGGACCCCTATCAGGCCCTCTCCTTCAAGCAGGAGAAGGACATGAATTTCCGCGACACGGTGGTGACGCTGCTGATCGACAATTCCGGCTCGATGCGCGGCCGGCCGATCACGGTGGCCGCTACCTGTGCCGACATTCTCGCGCGCACGCTGGAGCGCTGCGGCGTCAAGGTCGAAATCCTCGGCTTCACCACCCGCGCGTGGAAGGGCGGTCAGGCGCGCGAGGCCTGGCTGCAGGCGGGCAAGCCGCCGAATCCGGGCCGGCTCAACGACCTGCGCCACATCGTCTACAAATCCGCCGATGCGCCGTGGCGCAGGGCGCGGCGCAACCTCGGCCTGATGATGCGGGAAGGCCTGCTGAAGGAAAACATTGATGGCGAGGCAGTCGATTGGGCACACCGCCGCCTGCTCGGCCGCACAGAGCAGCGCCGCATTCTGATGGTGATTTCCGACGGCGCGCCGGTCGACGATTCGACCCTGTCGGTAAACCCCGGCAATTATCTCGAACGGCATCTGCGCTACATCATCGAGGAAATAGAAACCCGCTCGCCGGTCGAACTCATCGCCATCGGCATCGGTCACGACGTGACGCGCTACTATCGCCGCGCCGTTACCATCGTCGACGCCGAGGAACTCGGCGGCGCGATGACGGAGAAACTTGCGGAACTGTTCAGCGAGGAAGGCCCCATCGGCAACGCCGCCCACGCCGCCCGCAGCTTTGGGCATGCGCGGCGGAGAGCGAGCGCGTAGCGCCGAAAAGTTGCAGACTTTTCGGTTGCAGCTACGCGCAGACAGAAAGCGTAGCGCCGAAAAGTTGCAGACTTTTCGGTTGCAGCTACGCGCAGACAGAAAGCGTAGATCCGAAGAGATTCTTTAATTTAGTGAGATTCTTCGCGCAGAGAGAAA
>JBFWRC010000048.1:0-32114 GCA_050249115.1 Beijerinckiaceae bacterium | reverse complement strand
CGGCGGTGGCAACCGTGCCGGAGCCGAAGCCGCTGAAAATGTCGCCAATGCCCCAGACCGCGAAGCTGAGAATCAGCAGGCCGAACATGAAGGTCAGCACAATCTTGCCGAGCCAGTTTTTCGACGCGTTGCGCAGGGCCTCGAGCATGGGTCACCTTTCTGGAGCCGCAGCATACACCGGCGGCCGGAAAATTCTGGGCGCAGGCGACAATTTGGCCCGCGGAAGCGCCCGTATATAGGCAAATGCTGTTGTCCGCGCAACGAAGCGCTCTTCATTCGCGTGCGGCGTACAATGCGTCGGGACTTTGCGCCCGGCTCAGGCTCTGCTAACCGGACGGAACGAATTTGGCCGGGTACCGACGGAGACAGCGACATGAATGCGAATACGGGGCGCAAACCGCGTCCGCTGGTGGCGGGCAACTGGAAGATGAACGGGCTCCAGACGGCCATTGGCGAAATCGAAGCCATGGCGGCGCAGTACGATGAGACGCTGGCGCAAAAGGCCGACATGCTGATCTGTCCGCCCGCGACGCTGGTCGCGGCAGCGGTTATGGCGGCAGGCAAGCGAATCGCAATCGGCGGGCAGGATTGCCACGCCAAGACCTCTGGTGCGCATACCGGCGACATTGCAGCCGAAATGCTGGCAGATGCCGGGGCCACCCACGTCATCGTCGGCCATTCCGAACGCCGGGCCGATCACGGCGAAAGCGATATGGTCGTTAAAGCCAAGGCCGAGGCGGGGCTGCGGGCCGGGCTGATCGCCATCGTTTGCGTCGGAGAGACTCAAGGCGAACGCGAGCGCGGCAAGACGCTTGACGTGGTCGGAGGCCAGGTGCGCGGTTCTCTGCCCGAAGGCGCGACTGCCGCGAATCTTGTCATTGCCTACGAGCCGGTCTGGGCAATCGGCACCGGACTGACCCCGACACCGGCCGATGTCGCCGAAGTCCACGCGTTCATCCGCGGTGAACTGGAGGCGGCGCTCGGGGCGGAGGCTGCCGGCGTGCGCATCCTCTATGGCGGCTCGGTGAAACCGGACAATGCCGCCGAGCTTATGGCCGTGGCCAATGTCGACGGCGCGCTGGTCGGCGGAGCGAGCCTGAAGGCCAAGGATTTCATGGCCATTGCTGCCGTCTATCGCTGAGGATTGGCGCAAAGGGTAGCGGGCATTCGAACTATCGTGTATGAGGCCCTCGATTTGCCGGTTTTCGCCGCCATATGGACGCGAGACCGGCCGCGGCCTCATGCCGCGCCACAAGTTGCACACGGACGCTGAATATATGGAAACCGTTCTGATCGTCATTCATCTCATGGTGGTTGCCGCGCTGGTCGTGGTCGTGCTGCTGCAGAAGTCCGAGGGCGGTGCGCTCGGCATCGGCGGCGGCGGCGGCGGCGGGTTCCTCACCGGCCGCGGTCAGGCCAACGCCCTTACGCGGGCGACGGCGGTCCTCGCGGCGATCTTCTTTCTGACATCGCTCAGTCTGACGATCCTCGCCAACATGAACCGCAAGCCCACGTCGGTTTTCGACGGCGCCGCGAACCGGCCGGCGCAGACCGCGCCCGCCAAGCCCGGCGACAAGCCGGCGGCTCCGGCGCCTGCCAGCGGAAATTCGGGCGGCTCGCTGTTCGATCAGCTCCAACGGCAGGAGCAGCAGAATTCCGGCGCACCAGCGGCCCCCGCCGCTCCGGCAGCGCCAGCGGCTCCCGCGCCGGGCTCGCCGCCAACGCCGCCCGCCGGCGGCAAATAGTTTCTCGTCGCAAGGGCCGGTTTTTCCGGCCCTTGCTTTTTAAGGGCAGGCTTTGCGGCCCAGGGCTGCAAAGCTGTGTGCAAAACCGGCGGCGGACGAAAATATTTCTCCCCGAATCGGCGTTCTGGCGTTACGGCTTAACTCCCATGGCGCGATATATTTTCATCACTGGCGGCGTGGTCTCTTCCCTCGGTAAAGGTCTCGCATCGGCGGCTCTCGGAGCCCTTCTGCAAGCGCGCGGATATACGGTCCGCCTGCGCAAGCTCGATCCCTATCTCAACGTCGATCCCGGGACGATGAGCCCGTACCAGCACGGCGAGGTCTTCGTCACCGACGACGGGGCGGAGACCGATCTCGATCTCGGCCACTACGAGCGCTTTACGGGCACGCCCGCGCGCAAGGCCGACAACATCACCACCGGGCGCATCTACCAGGAGATCATCGCCAAGGAGCGGCGCGGCGACTATCTCGGCGCGACCGTGCAGGTGATCCCGCACGTCACCAACCACATCAAGGAATTCGTGCTCGACGGCAACGAGAACACCGACTTCGTGTTGGTGGAAATCGGCGGCACGGTCGGCGACATCGAGGGCCTGCCGTTCTTCGAGGCGATCCGCCAGCTCGGCAACGACCTGCCGCGCGGCCATTGCATCTATGTGCACCTGACGCTGCTGCCGTGGATACCCGCCGCAGGCGAACTCAAAACCAAGCCGACCCAGCACAGCGTGAAGGAGCTGCGCTCCATCGGCATCCAGCCCGACATTCTGCTCTGCCGCACCGACCGGCCGATCCCGGCGAGCGAGCGGCGCAAGCTCGGCCTGTTCTGCAACGTGCGCGAGAGCGCCGTGGTGGAGGCGCGCGACGCCGCCAGCATCTACGACGTGCCACAGGCCTATCACGAGGCGGGCCTCGACCGGGAAGTGCTGGCCGCCTTCGGCATCGAGCCCGCGCCAAAGCCCGACATGACCCGCTGGGCGGAAGTCTCCGACCGCATCCACAATTTCGAGGGCGACGTCACGATCGCCGTCGTCGGCAAATACACCGGCCTGAAGGACGCCTATAAATCGCTCATCGAGGCGCTGACCCACGGCGGCATCGCCAACCGGGTGAAGGTGAACCTCGAATGGATCGAGAGCGACCTGTTCGAGAAGGAAGACCCGGCGCCCTACCTTGAAAACGTGCACGGCATTCTGGTGCCCGGCGGCTTTGGCGAGCGCGGCGCGGAAGGCAAGATCGCCGCCGCGAAATTCGCCCGCGAGCGCAAGGTGCCGTATTTCGGCATCTGCTTCGGCATGCAGATGGCGGTGATCGAGGCGGCGCGCAATCTGGCCGGCATCGAAAACGCTTCGTCCACCGAATTCGGCGAATGCGCCGAGCCGCTCGTCGGCCTGATGACCGAATGGATGAGCGGCAACCAGCTGGAAGAACGCCGCGCCGGCGGCGACCTCGGCGGCACCATGCGCCTAGGGGCTTTCCGCGCACGGCTGGGGGAGGGGAGCCATATCGCCGGCATCTACGGCAGCGAAGACATCTCCGAACGCCACCGCCACCGCTACGAAGTCAACACCGCCTACCGCGAAAAGCTGGAAGAAAAAGGCCTGCACTTCGCGGGAATGTCGCCGGACGGCCTGTTGCCGGAGACGGTGGAATACCCGCTCGACATGCACCCCTGGTTTGTGGGCGTGCAATATCACCCGGAGCTGAAGAGCCGGCCGTTCGAGCCGCATCCGCTGTTCGCGAGCTTTATTGCGGCGGCTAAGGAGCAGTCAAGGTTGGTGTGAGATCCTTGACAATTTTTGCTCACTTAGAACATGATATTGAGATCAGGCGAGTGATCTTCAATGGAAAAATTTTTTGAATCGGCAGCAAGTACTGGCTTATTTGTATTGTTTTTACTCGGAAACTTTCCGGGTGGCACAATCCTGATGGCAATTTCTTGCAGGTCGCATCGACTTGACGGGTGGGACTGGGTTCTGTCTGTAATTATTCCTTTTTATGGGTTGTTAAAAGTTCTATTTTCATCTTCATGCTAGGATTTTGTCATGGTAATCCGCGCTGTCGTCTTTTTATTGTTGATGTTTAACCCGGCAGGGGCCAATCCATTGTGCGCAGTTTCTGGTGAGAAGCGCGAGATAATCAACAAGTTGCTTTGTGGTCAATTTGCAAAAGAAGCGGAATATCGTTTTGGTGGTCCTGCCTGCTACCGTAGTTCGGCAACGAAGCGTTTGGAGGACAGCGCACTGCATGTGGTAATATTCCGAGTTTGCGGTGAGCCCGATTTCGCAGAAAAATTACGATTGGCGCATTTGCAAGCGTTTAGTTTCATGAAGAATTTGGCGGTTTGTGCAGAACGTGAATTTGACATCGAGAAGGCTTTTGACGTGATATTGCAATCTACGGAATCGAAATTTCGGAATCTTGGTTGTCAAGCCGATATGCGCTCTTCTATTAGTAGAAGACGCCCCTATTTTGAACGCATGATCGAAATTGCGTCAAGCCGGAATATGGCGCAGGAGGTGTTTAAGAAATTAGGGATAAGGGTCAGTTCGGATGGTAAGATAGTAGATAATCAATAATTGAACGTGGCGTTGAAAGCGAAATAGTTTGCCCCGCATCCGCACCCATCCCGGCAGCATTTTGAAGACCGAATATCTCGAACCGCTTGAGATGAGCGCCCGCGCGCTTGCCAGCGAGCTCGACGTTCCCGCCAATCGCATCAGCGAAATTTTGCGTGGCCGTCGCGACATCTCCGCCGACACCGCCCTGCGGCTGGCGCGGTATTTCGACACCGATCCGCTTTTCTGGCTCAACATGCAGACCGCGCACGATCTGTCTAAGGCGGAGGCGGGCAACAATTACCGCAAGATCAAGCCGCGCGCGTCATAGAGATTCTCACGCCGCATCGCGCTTCAGCGGTTCGATCTTCGCAATCGACTTTTTCGCTTCCTTGGACGCCACCCGTAAATCGTAGCTGGATTGCAGGTTCAGCCAGAATTGCGCGCTGGTTCCGAAAAATTTGGCCAATCGCAAGGCGGTGTCGGCGGTGACGGAGGTTTCCTCGCGCGCCAGGCGCTCAATCCGCGTACGCGGCACGCCGCAGGCTTTTGCTACCGCGATAGGGGAAAGGCCGAGCGGTAACAGGAATTCTTCCCGCAACACTTCGCCCGGATGCACCGGCTTCATGACGCCGGTTGTTTCGAGCGGGGTGGCAACGTCTTCGTCACCGGTGATAGTCAACGATTTCCACGTTTTCTGCATTGGAGTCGATCCAGTTGAAACAGATGCGCCATTGGCCGTTGATCCGAATAGACCATTGTCCGGCGCGGTCGCCTTTAAGTTGTTCCAGCCGGTTGCCCGGCGGCGCACGTAAATCGTCAATTTGCGTTGCTGCATCGAGTTGAACCAGCTTTCGAAACGCGGATTTCAGAATATCCGGTGGCAACCCTTTTGGGCGTTCACCCAAATAGACTGCGGCAGTTTGCCGGTTCCGAAAGCTTTTGATCATGTTTGCTCACGTATCATGCTATGATACGTTCAGGCAAGAATCAAGATCGTTACGTCGCTCCCCATGCGCATCCTCCTCATCCTCGCTGCCACCATCGCGGGTTACCTCACCGGCGCGTTCGGCGGCGGGTGGCTGGTTTCGGTCCTGTCGTCCAACACGCACGACAGGGCGATGGAGGCGGCGATGACGGGGGCTTTCGTGCTGGGGCCGCTTGGCGCGGCAGTGGGGCTGGGGCTGGCGTTTTTTGGCACGCGCAAGCGGGGCTGACAGGCGCACAGGGCCCGTTGCCGCCCGGGCCGCTTGCCGCAGATCAATGTTTCTGCGCAACGTTTTCATCACATTTCCGCTTGCCCGGTCTGTTCGGACTTGTACATATTCAACAAATAGAATATATAGATCGAAGATTCTCGCGGCAACCTCGCCGCAGCGGCGAAAAATGCCGTATTTTCTGTATCTTGCACAGGAGACACATCCATGACCGTTGACAGCGCCGTTTTCGTATTCGCCGGCATCATGACGCTTTTGTCGGTTGCCCTCAGTGTGCTGGTTTCGCCGTGGTTCTGGCTGTTCACGGCCTTCATCGGCCTCAACATGCTGCAGGCCGGCTTCACCGGCGTGTGCCCGGCTGCGTGGATATTGAAAAAGCTCGGCTTTGCGGCCGGTTGCGCGTTCAAATGAGCGGGCGGAGGGGGCAGGGGGCCCGGTTCGCCGCCGTTGCGCTCGTCGCATTGGCCTTCGTCGCCGGCGCAGCTTACGCTGGCGAGGTTACGGTCGAGCCGGTCAGGATCACCGAATACAAGGCCGTGTTCGGCCAGGTGCAGACGCGCGACGTCGTGCCCGCGCGGGCGCGTATCGGCGGGACGCTGGTCGAGTTGAAAGTGACGGAAGGCTCGGGCGTCAAAACCGGGCAGGTCATCGCCCGGGTGGTCGACGACAAGCTGGCGCTGCAATTGCGCGCCGCCGACGCGCGCATCAAGGCGCTGCAATCGCAATTGACCAATGCGGCGAGCGAACTTGACCGCGCCCGCGCCCTCATCGCCCGCGGCACCACGACCCAGCAGCGGCTCGATCAGGCGCGCATGCAGTCGGACGTTTTCAAGAACCAGATCAACGCGGCCAAGGCCGAGCGCGCCGTCATCGTGCAACAGGCGAGCGAGGGCGACGTGCTGGCGCCTGCGACGGGCCGGGTGCTGAAAGTTCCCGTCACCAAGGGCGGCGTCGTCATGCCGGGCGAGCAGATAGCGCTGGTCGCGGGCGGTGGGTTTTACCTGCGGCTCGCCTTGCCGGAGCGCCATGCGGCGTTTCTGAAAACCGGCGCGAGCGTGAAAGTCGGCGACCGCGGCGGCATCTCGGATACCAGCGCGACGACGGGCAAACTGGTGAAAATCTATCCCGAGATCACTGGCGGACGTGTCGCAGCAGATGTGGAGGTCGCCGGGCTGGGCGACTTCTTCGTCGGAGAGCGCGTGCTCGTGCGCGTGCCGGTGGCAGAGCGCGTGGCGCTTGCGGTTCCTGCCGCAGCGGTGACGCGCCGCGCGGGCATAGATTTCGTGAAGATCGCAGAGAAGGATGGCGCGCGTGAGATCGCGGTCGTCGCCGGCGGGCTGGTCGATACAGCGGCCGGGGAACGCATGGAAATTCTCACCGGCCTGCAGGCGGGCGACCGGGTGGTGACGCCGTGAGCGCAGAGACGTCCGATAGTGAGGCTCACTCGGCCGCGCCCCGGCTCGGCATCGCCGGCGCCCTGACGCGCGCCTTTATCCAGTCGCCGCTTTCGCCGCTGTTTCTGATGGCGGCATTTATTCTCGGCCTCATCGCCCTGCTGACCCTGCCGCGTGAGGAAGAGCCGCAGATTTCCGTGCCGATGGTGGACATCCACATCCAGGCGCCGGGGCTGAAGGCGGAAGATGCCGTGAAGCTGGTCACCGAGCCGATGGAGACCATTGTCAAATCCATAGACGGTGTCGAGCATGTCTATTCGCAGACCCGCGACGACGGGGCGATGGTCACGGCGCGGTTTCTCACCGGCACGTCGTCGGATACGGCCATTCTGCGGGTGCACGAAAAGGTGCGCGCCAATCTCAATCTGATTCCGGTCGGCATTCCCGAGCCCTTGATCGTCGGCCGCGGCATCAACGATGTCGCCATTGTCACATTGACCCTTGCGCCGAAGCCGGAAGCGCGCGGGCGCTGGACAGCGAACGATCTGACGCGGGTCGCGCGCGAGCTGCGGGTCAGGATCACCGGGCTCGACGATATCGGCCTCACCTATATCGTCGGCGAGCAGCCGGAAGAAATCCGCGTCGAGGCCGATCCGCGCAAGCTGGCGCTCACCGGTGTCACGCTGCAACAGCTTGCGGCAAAGGTCGAGGGCGCCAACCGCGTCTTCAATGCCGGGAAGGTCCGCACGCAGGGCAAACAGGAGGATCTGTCCGCCGGGCGTGCGCTGACGACGCTGCCGGAGATCGGCAATCTGCTGGTCACGACACGCGACGGACGGCCAGTCTACGTGCGCGATCTGGCGAAAGTCGTGCTGGCCACCGATACCGCCGAAAACCGCGTGTCCTATCTGGCGCGGAACAAGGACGGCGCACTCGAGCGCGCACCCGCGGTCACGATCGCCGTAGCCAAGCGGCCAGGCACGAATGCGGTGGCTGTGGCGCATGCGATCATTTCTTCGGTCGAACAGGCGAAGGGCCAGATCATTCCCGCCGATCTCGACGTCCATGTCACCCGCGACTATGGCGAGACGGCGAACGAGAAGGCGAACGAACTGCTGTTTCATCTGGCGCTGGCGACGCTTTCGATCGTGGCGCTCGTCTGGCTGGCCATCGGCTGGCGTGACGCTATCGTCGTTCTGATCGTCATTCCCATTACAATCCTGCTGACGCTGTTTGCGGCGCGGGTACTCGGCTACACCCTGAACAGGGTCAGCCTGTTCGCGCTGATCTTTTCCATCGGCATTCTCGTCGACGACGCCATTGTGGTGATCGAGAACATCGCGCGCCATTGGGCCATGCGCGACGGGCGATCACGGGCGCAGGCGGCCATCGAGGCGGTGGGCGAAGTCGGCAACCCGACCATCGTTGCAACGCTGACCGTGGTCGCGGCGCTCCTGCCGATGCTGTTCGTCTCCGGCATGATGGGCCCTTACATGAGCCCGATCCCGGTCAATGCCTCGGCAGCGATGATTTTTTCCTTCTTCGTCGCGGTGATGATCACGCCGTGGCTGATGATGAAATTCGGCAAGGCCCATCACGTCGAAGGGCTCGAGGGCGCAGAGGAGGCGCATGCGCACGATCATTCCGGCGGGCGGCTGGGGCAGGGCTATGCCATCGTTGCGAAACTCGTGCTGGCGTCGAAGTTCAGAGCGTGGGTTTTTCTCGTGATTGTCGGCATCGCGACGCTCGCCTCGCTCATGCTGTTCGCGACCAAGCAGGTGACCGTGAAACTTCTGCCGTTCGACAACAAGTCCGAGCTTGCAGTTGTGCTGGATTTGCCACGCGGTTCTTCTGTGGAAGATACTGACCGGCAATTGCAGAAGATCGCCCGGCTCATCGCGCCGGTTTCCGAGGTCGAGTCCATGCAGAGCTATGCGGGCACGGCCTCGCCCTTCAACTTTAACGGGCTGGTTCGTCACTCCTACCTGCGCAACGAGCCGCAGATGGGCGACATCCAGCTGAGTTTGAAACCCAAGGGCGAGCGCAAGCGCGCCAGCCACGACATCGCTCTTGATATTCGAAAGCGCATTTCCGTGCTGCAATTTCCGGAAGGCTCTTCGGTGAAGGTGGTCGAACCACCGCCGGGCCCGCCGGTGCTGGCGACGCTGCTGGCCGAAATCTATGGCCCAGATGCTGAGACCCGGCGTGCGGTTGCAGCAAAAGTGCGCGACATATTCAAGAGCATTCCCTTCATAGTTGACGTCGACGATTCCTTCGGCGTGCAGCAGCAACGCACCCGCATCGTTACGGTCGAAGACGAACTCGACTTCAACAAGGTCGACCATCGCGACATCTTCGACACGATCAAATATCTCTACGGCGGGATGACGGTTGGTTATTCGCATCGCGGTGGCGGGCGTCATCCGATTCCGATCCGCCTTGTGCGCAGCAAGGGCGAGAACACGATCGACGAGAAGGCGCTGTCGACGCCGGTTCCGGCAAATCTTTTGCCTGGCGACCGTGGCGTCGTCGAACTCGGCGATGTCGTGCGCGTGACCCGTGAGAAGGCTTCCTATCCGATCTTCCGCCGCAACGGACACGCAGCCGAAATGGTCATGGGCGAGTTGGCGGGCCAATTCGAGGCGCCGCTTTACGGCTTGCTGGCCGTGCAGGAGGCTATCGACAAGACCGACTGGGGTAAGCTGCCCAAGCCGGAAATCCGTCTCAACGGCCAGCCGAAACAGGCGCAGAAGCCAATTCTGCTTTGGGACGGCGAGTGGGAAGTGACATGGGTCACCTTCCGCGACATGGGCGCGGCCTTCATGGTTGCCATCGTCGGGATCTACATTCTGGTCGTGGCGCAGTTCGGCTCGTTCCTGCTGCCGCTTGTCATCCTGACGCCTGTGCCCCTTACCTTGATCGGCATCATGCTGGGCCATTGGTGGCTGGGCGCCCCGTTCTCCGCCACGTCGATGATCGGCTTTATCGCGCTTGCCGGGATCATCGTTAGAAACTCCATCCTGCTGGTCGACTTCATCCGCCATGCGAGGACGCCGGACCGCCGGCTAGTGGACGTTCTGATCGAGGCTGGCTCCATCCGTTTCAAGCCGATCCTGCTGACGGCCATAGCGGCGATGATCGGCGCAGTGACGATCCTGACCGATCCGATCTTTCAGGGGCTGGCGATATCGCTGCTGTTCGGTCTGATATCCTCGACGCTGCTGACGGTTCTTATCATTCCGGCGATTTACCTCGTGCTGCGCGACGACAAGCCCAAGCCGGAGGAGCCGCCTCAGGATGCAATGCCGGAAGCGCCGGAGCCGGGCCCCGCGGCGGGATAGGGACGATAGAGGCGAAGCCCTGAAAGATTGCGCTATTTCTGCCCAACGGCTTTTTTGGCGCGTGCGATCAGGTCCGGAGAGGCCGAGGTGATTTTTTCGACGAGCTTCTGGACCTCCGCTGCCGAACGATGGCGTAGCGCAAGCTGCCGCTTTTCGGCGTCCTGCTTGAAGGCTGCGTCCTTCATCACTGCGTCGAATGCGCCGCGCACCGCTGCCACCCGGTCGGCCGGCACGCCGGGGCCGTAGGCGAGGCCGCGGGCTATCGGCGTCCCGGCCGCCAGCAATTCAGCGACATCGCGTTTGTCCGGCGTTGCCATCTCGATAATGGTCGGGGTGTTGGGTAACTGCGGCAGGCGCTCGAGTGTGAACTGCACAAGCATGTTGACCTTTTTGTCTTTCAGCCAGCTTGCTTTCTGTCCCGCAATGCTTTCCCACGCTACGACCCAGCCGTGAATTTCGCCGCGCTCCATCGCAAGGTTGAGCGACCCGCCATTGGTGTAACCGGCAATCACCCTGTAAGGGGCGTCGATGGAGTCTTTCAGCAAAGAGGCCCATTGGTAACTCAAATGGCCCGTTCCCATTGATCCCAGGACAAGCTCCTTGCCGGCCTTGAGTTGGTCCAGTTTTTGGACTGGCGCGTTGTGCCAGAGCGTCAGGATCTGGGTAATTTCGCCAAACGAGCCAATCCACTGGAATTTTTCGGACTTGAACTTCAGGTTTTTGCGTCCCGACAGTTTTTCCACGAGCGGCAGGGCGTGGGTCATCAAGATCTTGCTGCCGTCCTGCGGCGCATTGGCGAATATGAAATTGCCGGCGTTGGCCCCGCCGGCGCCTGGCATGTGTTCAACTATGATCGTTGGCTGCCCGGGGATGTGTTTGCCCATATGCGCTGCAAGCAGACGGCCGTACAGATCGTAGCTCCCTCCAGGGCCCGTGCCCATCAGAATGGATATACCCTTGCCCTTGAAGTAGGCCGCGGCATCCTGGGCGCGCGCAGTCGAAGGCAAGGCGATGGCTGCGGCCGTCAGTCCTGCGGTGGCTGCGAAGCCTGCGTTCAGCATCTTCAATGTCTGTCCCTCCCGGGCGGATTTCACCGCGTTGCGGCGAAACGCATTGTTGGACGACGGCTCTCAACCCGTCAACGGCTTGCCGTCGATGTGTTCCGCGCGCTCGACCTTGATCACGACTCCAAACCCTTTTTTCTCGGGATCGCGGGCCTGTTCGTGTTTGATGATGCCGTTGTAGATGCGGTCGCGTTCGGCCCCTTCCTTGACGAGCCGTGCGGTGCCGTAGAAGCGGGCAATGCCCCCGCGCGGAAGGAGGCCGCTCTCGCGCAAATTCATGTTGCGGAAGAAGACGGTCAGCTTTGACCCGTCGCGCAAGTTTTCGTTTGTGGTTCCGAGCCCTCGTTCCCACATCGCAAAATGCTCGTCGTCGTAGACGTAAACGCTGCCGCGTGGAGTGAATTGCGCAAAACCGTCCGGCAGGACGCTGCCTATCAGAACTGTATTATCGGGATATGCTGTGTTGATTGCTGCCCACAGGCTACTGGGTATTCGCGCCATTCTCGCCTCCCGGACACATCGGCCGTGTCCTTATTGCACCGACTATGTAGCGCTGCTGTTGAAAAGGCAAGTTTTTCAATAATTAGGACATGCAAAATCAGGGCATGAACTGGAGGAACAGCGAACTGACGCCCGCGGTCAGATTGACGCCGGTCTGGGCCTGAACCGAAACCGGTTGCAGATTGATGGAGCGTTGCGCGCCTCCCACCAGAGCATTGGCTCCCACTCCGACGCCGGCGCTCGCCGAGGCAGAGGCTCCGGCATACTCGCCCGTCAGGGCCCCTGGGCCGGGCCGCGATGGCGCAAATACTGTCCAGACCAGTTTGGCCGGCCCGGTTACGCCAATGTCGAGACCAAACTTGCGGATCGTCCCGACATAGCGTTCAACCCGGCCGTTCGCGCCCCGGTAGGCGCAGGACAAAGCCTTGTTGGAGGTGATGACGAAGCCGACGCCGCCGGATACGTTGCACTCCAGGACCCCGACACGCGTCTGAGCCCTGGCTTCGGGCGACCATGCCACCAGCGAAACTGCGGAGAAAGCGGCGGCAAGCAAGGCGATGCCTCCGGCGATAGTGGCGGGAAGCGGGCTGGCCTTCTTGGCGCGGACGGCGCTCATCTCGATACGCGAATGCATGACGCTCTCCTGTCTGTCCGGGTGCGTGTCCTGAGTGCAGCGCCGGGGAACTGTCCTGTCGAGGCGTTAACGCAATAGCCTTCCAACGGTTGCGTGAATATTTCGTTAGTCGATTGGAACAATGCCGGTCTGGCGCGCGGATTTTCGCCCCTTGCCGCATATCGGACCGTTGCCCCTTGCCAGCGCGGTGGCAAAACCGCTATCGCCTGTGGTGGCGGATGGCGCTGCCGGGAATTCAGGTTGCCCTTACCTACAGGGATTTGACGGAGATTTTGGATATGGCGAACAGCTACGACGTCATCATCATCGGCTCGGGCCCCGGCGGCTATGTCACAGCCATCCGCGCCGCGCAGCTCGGCCTGAAAACGGCTATCGTCGAACGCGAGCATCTGGGAGGCATATGCCTCAATTGGGGCTGCATTCCGACGAAGGCGTTGTTGCGTTCCGCCGAAATCTATCACTACGCCACCCATGCCAAGGACTACGGCCTGAAGATCGATGGCTCCGTCGGTTTCGATGCGCAAGCCGTCGTGCAACGTTCGCGCGGTGTCTCGGGCCGGCTGAACGGGGGCGTCGGCTTCCTGCTGAAAAAGAACAAGGTCGACGTGATCTGGGGCGAGGCCAGCATCGCCAAGGCCGGTGAAGTGACGGTCGCAAAGCCGAAGAAGAAGCCGATGGAGCCGCAACATCCGGCGCCGAAGGGCGTTCTGGGCGAGGGGAGCTATCAGGCAAAGCACATAATAATCGCCACTGGCGCCCGCCCGCGCGTGCTGCCGGGCATAGAGCCGGACGGCGACCGTATCTGGACCTATTTCGAAGCCATGGTGCCGAAGGAGTTCCCGAAATCCCTGATTGTCATGGGCTCGGGCGCCATCGGCATCGAATTCGCCAGCTTCTACCGCACCATGGGCGCGGAGGTGACAGTCGTCGAACTGCTGCCGCAGATCATGCCGGTCGAGGACGCCGAGATCGCCGGCCTGGCCCGCAAGCAGTTCGAAAAGCAGGGCATCAAGATCATGACCTCGGCCAAGGTCGCAAAGGTCGCCAAGGACAAGTCCGGCGTCACATGTACGGTCGAGGACGACAAGGGCCAGAAGCAGGAGTTGAAGGCCGAGCGGCTCATTTCGGCGGTCGGCGTCGTCGGCAATATCGAGAACCTGGGGCTCGAAAAGCTCGGCGTGAAGACAGACCGCGGATGCATCGTCATCGATGCATTCGGGCGCACCAATGTGCCGGGCGTATACGCCATCGGCGATGTTGCCGGCCCGCCCATGCTGGCCCACAAGGCCGAACACGAGGGCGTTATCTGCGTCGAGGCGATCAAGGGCCTGCACCCGCATGCCATGGAGAAGACCATGATCCCCGGTTGCACCTATTGCCATCCGCAGGTCGCCAGCGTCGGCCTGACCGAAGCCAAGGCAAAGGAGCAGGGGCTGAAAATCCGGGTGGGCCGCTTCCCGTTCATGGGCAACGGCAAGGCCATTGCCCTGGGCGAGCCGGACGGGCTGATCAAGACCATCTTCGAGGAAAAGACCGGCAAGCTGCTTGGCGCGCATATGGTCGGGGCCGAGGTGACGGAACTGATCCAGGGCTTTGTCGTTGCCATGAACTGCGAGACGACGGAAGAAGAGCTGATAAACGCCGTTTTCCCGCATCCGACGCTCTCCGAAATGATGCACGAGAGCGTTCTGGATGCATACGGACGTGTGATTCACACCTGATCGGCCGAGGCGCGCAACGCCTCCCGGACTGGAAACGCAACGGAGAGCGGCATGAATCAGACACTCGGCGCCCTGGGTACCCCGCAGGTCGGGTTTTTCATGCTGATCCTGATCGGCGCAGTCGCAGGCTGGGTGGCCGAAAGAGTCACGCGCTCCGACCACGGCATCTTTACGAACATTCTGGTGGGCGTCGCCGGATCGTTTGTCGGCTCGTCACTGGCCGATGCATTCGGCATCGCGATCAGGGGCAGGCTCGGATACCTTATGGCCGCCATTGTCGGCGCAATTATCGTGATCTGGCTCTGGCGCGCCATCCGCGGCGATCGGCGGCGGCTTCCGGCGCCTGGTCCGTTCGATATGCGATAACGGCTGCCGGCGTTCGAGAGCCTGCGGCTGGCGCTCGGGCCGATAACGTCCTATGTGACGGGATATGCCGGCGCCGGACCGCGCCGAACCTCGGGCTTTTCCGGAGCAGAACATGGCCGTTCTCCTCGATACGCTGAACAACGATCCGCGCAAGACAGGCGACGCAGAGACTGTGCGCCCCCGCCATCCGGAGAAGGCACACCGGCCGGATCAGGACGTTTTGCGGAAACCGGACTGGATCCGCGTCAAAGCCCCGGGATCGCCGAAATACGCAGAAACCCGCGCAATCGTGAAAGAGCACAAGCTCGTCACTGTGTGCGAGGAAGCGGGGTGCCCGAATATCGGCGAATGCTGGGAGAAAAAGCACGCCACCTTCATGATCATGGGCGACACCTGCACGCGGGCGTGCGCCTTCTGCAACGTGCGAACCGGCATGCCCGATCCACTGGATGCGAAGGAACCGGAAAACGTCGCCGATTCCGTCGCCAAGCTCGGACTTTCCCATGTTGTGATCACTTCGGTCGATCGCGACGATCTGGACGACGGCGGGGCGGAGCATTTCGCGCAAACAATCCGCGCGATCCGCGAACGTTCACCCGGGACCACCGTCGAAATCCTTACCCCGGATTTCCTGCGCAAGCCGGGCGCGCTGGAAGTTGTCGTCGCCGCGCGGCCCGATGTCTTCAACCACAATCTTGAAACGGTGCCGTCGAAGTACCTGCGGGTGCGGCCCGGCGCGCGCTATTTCCATTCAATCCGCCTGCTGCAGCGGGTGAAGGAACTCGACCCGACGATTTTCACCAAATCCGGCATAATGGTGGGACTCGGCGAAGAACGGGAAGAGGTTCTGCAGCTCATGGACGATCTACGGTCCGCCGACGTCGACTTTCTGACCATCGGCCAGTATCTGCAGCCGACCCGCAAGCATCATCGTATCGTGCGCTTCGTGACGCCGGACGAGTTCAAGTCCTACGAGACAGTCGCCGCTGCGAAGGGGTTTCTTCTGACGTCCGCGACGCCTCTGACGCGCTCGTCGCATCATGCGGGGGAGGATTTTGCAAAACTCAAGGCGGCGCGCGAGGCGAAGCTCGCTGGCGGGCGGTGAATACCCGAAAAAGCTACAACATTTGCGTCAAGGAGCGCAGCAATGACCGCGATACCCCTGTTTCACCTCGCTTTTCCGGTGCGCGACATTCCGGAGGCGCGCAAGTTCTACGGTGAGCTTCTGGGCTGCCCGGAAGGCCGCAGCGCCGAGCATTGGGTGGACTTCGATTTCTACGGCCACCAGATCGTCGCACATCTGGCGCCCGAGGATATCGGACACAAGGCGATGAGCGATGTCGACGGACACAAGGTGCCGGCCCGACACTTCGGGGCGATCCTTTCGATGGACGAGTGGCACAAGCTCGCTGACAAGCTGAAGGCTGCCGGAACGAATTTCATCATCGAACCCTACATCCGGTTCAAGGGCGAGAAGGGCGAGCAGGCGACGATGTTCTTCCTCGACCCTTCGGGCAATGCGCTGGAGTTCAAAGCCTTTGCCGATATGAGCCAGGTCTTCGCGAAGTAGGCCGGCAGCGGCGGGATTCAGGTTAACAAAAGGTAAGCGCCCGCATCGCGTATGGCTGTGATACTGTCCGCCCTGTCTCAAGCAATGCTTTTCAGACAATGCTGTTCAGATCAGGGCGAATATCATGACCGGAAGCGCCAGCCGCAGCGACAGGCGAAAACATGCCCGCCGGAGGGTGTTTCTGGGTGGACAGATCTCAGTCGACAACCATTTCGAGCCGAGAGAGTGCATTATCCGCAATCTCACGCACGATGGCGCCCGGATCAGTTTTCCAGCTGCAGCCGTATTGCCTACACATTTCAGGCTGTCCATCCCGGCCAAGGATTGCTTTCTGAGGGCGAAGGTCGTCTGGCGCGAGGACGATGTGGCGGGTCTGTATTTCGAAGGGTTCGATTACGGAGATCTCGCCGCCACACCTGCTGGGGCCGTTGCAAGCGGGCCAATGTGGCGCAACTGATCCGGCCGGGTCCGCCGCTGCCTGCGGATTTGATTGCGCAGCGGATTTCACTTCCCGGCAAAACACTATAGGTACGGGGCCAACCGTTTTCCCAACCAGCCGCCGCCCATGCCCAGTTTCGAAACCAGCCGCAACGTCCGGTACTCGACCGGCGAGATGTTCGATCTTGTTGCGGATGTCGAACAATATCCGCAGTTCTTGCCGCTTTGTACCGGGCTTGCTGTGCGCAGCCGCAGCACCGACGACAACGGCCGCGAGGTCCTCGTGGCGATCATGAGCGTTGGATACAAGGCTATCCGCGAGCGGTTCACCAGCAAGGTGACCCTCGACCGCGAGGCCATGGACATTCTGGTCGAATATGTCGACGGGCCGTTCAAACGTATGGAGAACCGCTGGACTTTCCGCCCGGACCCGGAGCGGCCCGGCGGTTCGACGATCGGCTTCCAGATCGACTACGAGTTCCGCAGCAGGACGTTGAGCATGGTCATGGGCGCCGTGTTCGAACGCGCATTCCGCCGTTTTGCGGAAGCTTTCGAAGAACGCGCAGACGCGCTTTACGGCGATGGCGCCAATCGCGGCAGCGCTGGCGGCGGTACGGTCCTGTGAGCCTGCGGCCCGTCGCGACTGCGGCGGCTGCCGCGCTTGCCGTACATATTGCCACGCCAGCCTGGCCAGAGAGAGCGGCAGGGAAACCATTCACATTGGTCGTCGGTTTCGCGCCCGGGGGCGGCGATGCACAGGGTGGAGCAGGCCGCGGCGCCGGCCCGCTCGCGATGCGTCCGCAGCCTGTCTACGATCTCACCGCGCGGCTCTACACCCGTCATTTCGGCAGGTTTTTGCCCGGCTCGCCTGAAGTGACCATCCGTCATATGCCGGGCGCCGGAAGCCTGCGAGCGGCACAATGGCTGGCGTCCGGCGCACCGCGGGACGGGACGGTTCTGGCGTCGGTTTCGGGGCAGGCGCTGCGCACGATGCTGCTTGGCAATGTCCGGGATCGTGATGCGGCTGCAAATTTCGCGGCAATAGGCGGCAGGATTGCCGGCGAATATTTCTGCGCAACAGCCGCAACCGGATTTCGCCGGCCCGCGGCGTTCGGGGCGACGGCGCCATACGAGCGCAGCTATCTTCACGCCCGCGCATTCTCCGTCGTTTCAGGGATGCCGGTGCGACTGGTCGCCGGTTACGCCAATCTGGCGCAGATCGCGCTCGCTTTCCGACGGCAGGAAATCGACGGATTTTGCGGGCTTTCGCTGCAAACGCTGCAGAGCCAGCTCGGCGATCTGATCGCCAGCGGCGCTCTGAAGCCGCTATTGCGCTTCTCGCCGGCCGGGACGGGGAGTTTCAGGCACATTGCCCGCGCCGGGGAAGGGGCCCCGCCAGGACTGGCCGAACCTTTGCAACTGATTTCGGAGCAGGGCGTGCTTGACTGGGCTTTGCTCGGACCTGCCGGAGTGCCGTTGGCAAGGGTGGCAGCGCTGCGCGGCGCCTATGTCCGCATGGTTCGCGATCCCGCTTTTCTGCGCGACGCCGTAAGCTGGGGAATTGCCGTGGATCCTGTCGACCCGGCCCGGATAGAGACGGCTTTGAAAACAATGGCGTCGGCCAGCGCCGAGGCCGTGCGGCGGATCGAGGAATGGTCGGCGCCGCCGCGCGGGAAGTGATCGGGTTCAGACCCCCGCGCTTTCCAATTGTCCTTCCAGAAGGTCCAGTGCTGTCGCCACTGCCGCCAGGCGGATGTCCCGCCGTCCCATGTCGCCGAAGCGCATTTCCTTCAGCACCGTTCCGGCGCCGCGCTTTGCGCTCGCAAAGTGGACGAGACCGACAGGTTTTTCTGCACTGCCGCCGCCCGGGCCTGCGATGCCGGTTATCGCGACGCTGACCGAGGCCGGCGAGGCGCGCAGCGCGCCGTCCGCCATTGCCCGGGCGACTTCGGAGCTGACGGCCCCTTTGGCGGCCAAGAGATCCGGCGCGACGTCGAGGCAATCGCTCTTGGAATCATTCGTGTACGTCACATAGCCTCGGTCGACGACGGCCGAAGAACCGGCAATCGAAGTCAGAAGCGCGGCGACAAGTCCGCCGGTGCAGGATTCGGCGGTGACGATTGTCAGCTTTGCCTGTTCGTATCGGTGCAGAAGAAGCGCTGCCCGGCCTTCGAGTTCCGGCCAGAGCGGCGGTGTGACGTCGCTCATGTCATTCCCTTCAATCGGCGCTGCGCACCGGCAACCGGACTGTTGCCACAGCTTGCGCGGCGATTCCCTCCTTACGACCGGTAAAGCCAAGCCGCTCGGTTGTTGTCGCCTTGACCGAAACGCGGCCCGGATCAATGCCGGCGATCCTGGCAATCGACGAACGGATTGCCTCCCGGTGGGGGCCTATTCTGGGCGCTTCGCACACAATTGTCACGTCCATATGTGCAAGCTGTCCCCCCAAATTGTGGAGCAGATGAACCGCGTGTTGCAAAAACCGGTCCGATGATGCGCCCTTCCATTGTGGATCGGAGGGGGGAAAGTGCGAACCAATGTCGCCGTCACCGATAGCCCCGAGAACGGCGTCCGTCAGCGCGTGCAGGGCGACGTCGGCATCCGAGTGGCCGGACAGGCTTTGACTGTGCGGTATGCGAACGCCGCCGAGCCAGACACTATCGCCGTCTGCGAATGCGTGGACGTCGAAACCCGTCCCGACGCGAATATCGCCCAGCACGGCCATGATGAGTTTCTCCGCGAGCGCGAAATCCTCCGCGGTCGTAAGTTTGAGATTGGAAGTGCTGGAAAGCACGATATGAACCTTTCGCCCCGCCCACTCAGCCACCGCGGCGTCGTCTGCGAAATCGGTCAGGCCAGCGGCGGCTGCCCGGCGGTGGGCGTCGAGTATGGCTTCAAAGGCAAACCCCTGCGGAGTTTGGACCGCATAAAGTCCTTCGCGGCCGACGGCGCCGGAAATTTTCATTCCATCATCGACACGCTTCAAGGCGTCCGGGATTGGGTAGCCGGGTATGGCGGCTCCCGATACAGCGGCCTGCCGCGCGATTTCCTGAATTAATCCAGTACTTGATAAGCATCTTGCAGAATCATGAATTAAAACGATATTTTCTTCTCTATTAATCCTATATATCGCTTCAAGTCCGGCCAGTACGCTGGCCTGCCGGGTGTTGCCGCCGGATACAGGTTCGGCCAATTTGCAGCCCGACAAGCGGGCTTCTGCCAACGTGGTGTCGTACAGGCTGCGATCGTCCGGATGGATCACGCATTGCAATATCGCGCCCGGCAATGCACTGGCGAAAACCTCCAGCGTTCGGGCCAGGACGGGTTTTCCGCAAAGCCTCCGGTATTGCTTCGGAGTTCCGCCGCCGGCGCGCGTGCCGCGTCCGGCCGCAACGATCACGACAGCTATGGTTTCGCCTTCTTGCAATGTTCCCCCTGTCGAATCCTGTCGCATTGGCTTGCTGCTTCATCTTCACGCGCTCATTTCGATTTGCAAGCCGGATGAAATTGATTATGTTGCAGGCATGCTTGAATGTGCTGAAAAACTAGGCAAAGCGGGCGCGTGCCCGCCGGTCTTCCGTGCCGGAAACGTGCCGGTTCATGCGCGGGCGATCCTGGCGCCGATGTCCGGTGTGACCGATGCGGGCATGCGCCGCATCGCCATGCAGACCGGCGCCGGCATGGCCGTGTCGGAAATGGTCGCATCGGACGATTACGTGAACGGCCGTTCGGAAGCACGGCTGCGCGCAGAAGGAGAGGGCGTTTCGCCCCATGTGGTCCAGATCGCCGGATGCGAGCCCTACTGGATGGGCGAAGCTGCGCGGCTCGCCGAAGCTTCCGGTGCAGATATCGTTGATATAAATATGGGTTGCCCGTCGAAACGGGTAAACGGCCGCTTCTCCGGCTCTGCGCTCATGCGCGATCTCGATCACGCGGTATCGCTGATCGAGGCGACGGTGGCCGCCGTCAAATGCCCGGTGACGGTGAAGATGCGGCTGGGCTGGGATCATGCGACCCTCAATGCGCCGGAACTTGCCCGGCGGGCCGAGGCGTCCGGCGCGCAGATGATTACGGTGCACGGGCGTACGCGGCAGCAATTCTATACTGGACGCGCCGACTGGTGCGCGATCCGTCCTGTGCGCGAGGCAACGAGCGTCCCGCTGATTGCCAATGGCGATTGCACATCGGCCGGAGACGCGCGACGGATGCTGGCCGAGACGGGCGCGGACGCTGTCATGGTCGGACGCAGTGCAGTCGGGCGGCCGTGGCTTGTTGGCGAGATCGCCGCTGAACTGGACGGCAGCGAAATCCCCCCGCTCACGGCTGAAGCAAAAGCCGGACTGGCGTTGCGCCATCTCGAGTATCTCGTCTCGGCAATGGGGGGTCGAACCGGTCTGCGTCATGCGCGTAAACACCTGGCCGCCTATGCCGACCACGCAGGCTCCAGCATACATGACTTGCCCGCGTCGCTGCGGGCTGAACGCCTGGAGCTTGTGACGAGCGACAGTTTCGAACGCGTGCCGCGTTTGCTGCACAGCTTAATGGTGCGAGTACACAATGCCGAAGACCCGAAAGCCCCCCGTCAATCCTCGCCGGAATGCGCCGCTGCCTGAAGCGCCGTCGCACTTCGGGACCATGGCCGGAGATTTGGCCGTACAGGCGCTGAACGCCCTGCCATTGCCGTTTCTGGTGGTGGAGGCCGACGGCTCTATTGCCGAGGCCAACATGGCCGCGGAAGTCTTCTTCGAAATGGCCTCGAGTCAGCTCAAGCGGCACAAGCTGGCCGAGGTGGTCGGTGCGACGTCGCCGCTGATCTCGCTGGTTGAGGACGTGCTGTTGCGGCGCGCCAGGGTCAACGAATACCGGGTCGAACTTGGCCTGCCGCGCATCGGCGCTGAGAGATTGGTCGATTTGCATGCAGCACCCTTCGGTCAAAATGCACAAAAAATAATCATTGTGCTGCAGGAGCGGACAATCGCCGATAAAATCGACCGGCAAATGACTCATCGCGGCGCGGCCCGTTCGGTCACCGCACTCGCGGCCATGCTTGCGCATGAAATCAAGAACCCGCTTTCCGGCATTCGCGGGGCGGCGCAATTGCTGGAGACCGAACTCGGCGACGAGGACCGGGCGCTGACGCGCCTGATTTGCGAGGAAACCGACCGGATCGTGAATCTCGTCGACCGTATGGACGCCTTTTCAGACGGCCGTCCGATTGCGCGCCATCCGGTCAACATTCACGCCGTCCTCAATCACGTCAAGCAGTTGGCGACAGCCGGTTTCGCCCGCCATATCAAGTTTTCGGAGAGCTACGATCCGTCGCTTCCGGCGGTGCTTGCCAATCGCGACCAGCTTATCCAGATTTTTCTCAACCTCGTGAAAAACGCCGCCGAGGCCATCGGCGAAAAAGCCATCGACGGCGAAATCGAATTTACGACTGCCTATCGCCCTGGCGTGCGTATCCGCGGACCGGGGTCACAGGAACCAGTCGGCCTGCCGCTCGAAATCAGTGTACGCGACAATGGGCCGGGTGTGCCGCCGGAACTGCTTGCCAACCTGTTCGATCCGTTTGTTTCCGGCAAGGCGTCGGGAACTGGCCTTGGTCTTGCTTTGGTAGCCAAACTGGTCGGCGATCACGGAGGCATTATCGAATGCGACAGCCGCCCGCGCAGGACAATCTTCAAATTGCTCCTGCCCAAGGCGGATGGCGCAGGCGACATGTCGCAGATGGACGGCGGCCTCTGAATTCGACCCGCAGGCTGCGGGACGGCAGCACAGGAGAAGGCCGCGGATGGCCAAAGGTCAGATACTGGTAGCAGACGACGACGCCGCAATCCGGACTGTCCTGTCGCAGGCCCTGTCGCGGGCAGGGTACGATGTGCGCCTTGCCAGCAATGCCGCGACCCTGTGGAACTGGGTACAATCGGGCGAGGGCGATCTGGTTATCTCCGATGTGGTAATGCCGGACGAAAATGCATTCGATCTGCTGCCTCGTATCAAGAAGCTGCGGCCGGAACTGCCCATTATCGTCATGAGCGCACAGAACACGTTCATGACCGCGATCAAGGCGTCCGAGCGGGGGGCCTACGACTACCTGCCAAAGCCTTTCGATCTCAAGGACCTTGTCTCGGTCGTCGGCCGCGCCCTGGCCGAACCGCGCGCCGTGATCAAGCGTCCGGAACCGGAAGAACCGGACGGCATGCCGCTGGTCGGCCGCTCGCACGCGATGCAGGACATCTACCGGACGCTGGCCCGCCTCATGCAGACCGATCTCACGGTCATGATCGCGGGTGAGTCCGGTACCGGCAAGGAACTCGTCGCGCGTGCTCTGCACGAATATGGCAAACGCAAGAAGGGGCCCTTCGTCGCCATCAACATGGCCGCGATCCCGCGCGAGCTGATCGAGAGCGAGTTGTTCGGTCATGAGAAGGGGGCCTTTACAGGCGCCAACACCCGCTCGGCGGGCCGTTTCGAACAGGCCGAGGGCGGCACACTGTTTCTGGACGAGATAGGCGACATGCCGATGGAGGCGCAGACACGCCTTCTGCGCGTGTTGCAGCAGGGAGAATACACGACGGTCGGTGGCCGCAACCCGATCAAGACCAACGTCCGCATCATCGCCGCGACCAACAAGGACCTCCGCACGCTGATTACGCAGGGCCTGTTCCGCGAGGACCTTTTCTTCCGTCTGAACGTGGTGCCGATCCGGCTTCCCCCCTTGCGCGAGCGGCTGGAGGATATTTCAGACCTCGTTCAGCACTTCTTCAAACAGGCCGAAGAAGAGGGCCTGCCGCGAAAAGTCGTCGATGCCGAGGCTCTCGAAGAGCTCAAGGCCTATCACTGGCCCGGCAACATTCGCGAACTGGAGAATCTGATCAGGCGCCTCGCCGCGCTTTATCCGCAGGAAACGATTTCGGCGCCGCTCATCGCAGCAGAGCTCGATTATGGCCGGTCGATGGAGAATTCGTCCGATACGGCCGCCCCCAAGCCTGCGTCCGGTTCCACTGCCAGCGCGCCCGAACCGATGGACGACAGCAATCTGTCTCTGGCCGTTGAGAACTATCTGACGCAGCTTTTCAAAAGCCACGGAAACGACCTTCCGCCAGCAGGCCTTTATCATCGCATCTTGCGTGAAGTGGAATTGCCGCTGATTACGGCCGCGCTTGTGGCGACGCGGGGAAACCAGATTCGCGCGGCCGAAATGCTCGGTCTCAATCGCAATACCTTGCGCAAGAAAGTCCGCGAGCTCGATATCCGGCTGATGCGCTCGCCGCGCTAGGGAGCATGTTTGGCACGGATCGTTGTCCGTTTTCCGGAAGCGGGCGGGATTGACGTTGCGATGTGCTGCAGCGCATGGGCTCGCAGAGTGATATAAGGCACACTCTGGAGAGAACTCCCGTGCGGATTTGTCCAATGCTCCTTTTGCCAAAGGTTCGAACCTTGCTCGCAGCGGTGGCCCTCGCCGCTACCGCGGGTGTGGCGCAGGTTCGTGCGTTGCCGCAAACGCAGGAGCTTGCAATCGAGCAGACCTATGTGAACGCGCGCATTGAGGGCAAAATCTACCGCCTGGAAGCGCTGATCGTGCGTCCGGAAAAGATGCAGGGCCGGCTGCCTATAGCACTGATCGCGCACGGCAAGCCGTCGGGTGAGGCGCAAATGGCCGACAGGGGCGCAGCAATTTATACGCCCGTCGCCCGCGATTTCGCCCGCCGCGGCTATTTGACGATCACCGTCATGCGGCGCGGATTCGGCAAGTCCGATGGCCCGTCGCCGGCGTTGTCCGGTTGCGCGGCGCCAAGTCTGATTCCGGCCTTCGATGCCGCTGCAGACGACATCGCCGCAGCGATCGCGGAAATCGCCAAGCGCCCAGATGCGGACGCTTCGCGGATCGTCGCAATCGGCGTTTCGGCCGGCGGTGGGGCTGTCACCGCCTGGGCAGCGCGAAATCCACCCGGGCTCAAGGCCGTGGTCAACATTTCCGGCGGTCTGCATTTTACCGGCTGCAACAAGCAGCCGCAGCTTGTCGAGGCCTTCGCGAGCTATGGCAAGCGGAGCAAGGTTTCGTCGCTGTGGCTGTATTCGGAAAACGACAGCCTGTTTCCGCCGGCGCTCGTCAACCGCATGCAGGAAGCCTATCTGGCCTCCGGCGGCGATGTGAAACTTCTGCGGCTTGGCAAACTCAAGACCGATGGCCATCGCCTGTTTTCGACACTGGAGGGCAGGCGCCTGTGGCTGGGTCATGTCGATGCATTCCTGCGGGCCGGCAAGCTGCCGACTTGGGACGCCGCCTATGTGAAAACCCTGCTGCAGCAGGCAAACCTTGAGGCAAAGTTCCGCACGAGGGTCGAGAACTATCTCGGCTTCCCCGGCGAGAAGGCGCTGGCCTATTCGCCTTCGGCCAAACGCGGGGCGGGAAATTTCGGCGCTGCAAACCTCCAGCAGGCGCGCAGCCGCGCACTGCAGGCCTGCCGCGACGGGTCGAAACGCGGCGATTGCAGGATAGTGCTGGAAAATCTTCTTGCGGCGAATTCGACGAAGAATGCCGAGGCGATGGCTGCGCGCGCCGCCTCTGCCGCCGCGATTCTGACGCGCCTTGGCATGTCATCGCGGCGGCAACCCTATATCGAACGCTATCTCGATGCGCCCGGCAGGAAAGCGATGGTGCGTTCCGATCCTGCAAAAGGTTCGCGCCGCTTCTATACGTTCATTGCGGGTCAAGATTCGGTCGCAGCCGCACGCTCCAGGGCGCTTGCGCGGTGCCGCGAGAAAACGAAACTACCGTGTTCCGTGATCATGGAGGAAGACGCAGCCTTGAGCCCTGCCGCGGGTGTCGCGCCTGCGAAGCCGGGCAGGAGCGTTGGTGGCGCCGGAAAGAATTAGGCCGTCCTGGGCGATTGTGCTGGAAAACCCCTCGCTTCACGTGAAGGGTCTCGCAATTTTGTCGCAATTTTGCAACAGCGTTGTATATATGCAACTCTCGTGGCGGCTGCTTTAGGCATTTTCTCCACACCTCTGGATTTGAAACCCGACTTGTCCGATCCGAACCAACGAGATGCGATGTCCGGCCCACAGGGCGCGGCGGAAAGGCCGAAAAGGCGCTGGCTGATGTGGCTGGGCGCTGTCGCGGTCGTTCTGGCCGTGGCGAGCGCTATCCTGACGCTTCTTGTCGTCGCGGACTATGCGCCGATCCGTCCGTCGACCGAGGTCGTGCTATCGCTTTTCGTACTGAACGGCGTCTTCATTCTCCTGCTGGTCCTGTTCCTGCTTGCGGAACTGTGGCGGCTGTTTGCGGCACGCCGGGCGGGAGCTGCAGGAGCACGGTTGCATATCCGCATGGTGGCGCTGTTTGCAGGAATTGCCGCAGCCCCGGCGATCCTGATCGCGACGGTCGGAACCATCACGCTGGAACGCACGCTCAACCCGCCGTTCATGAAGGACGTTGGCGGGTTCATCGACGATACCGGCAAGGTCGCGCGGTTTCTGAGCCAGTCCTATTGTCAGGGCCTGTTGCGCGACACAACGCTGGTTGCGTCCGACCTCGACCGCATATCCGGATTGTTCGAGCCGGAGAGGGCTTTGTTCCGTCTCTATTTCACGTCCCGTTCCACGATCATGGAGCTGACGTCCTCCGCGATCATTCGCACCAACGGCGAAATCGTCGAGCGGGGAACGCCTGCTTCGGCGCGGGTGATCAAACCGGAAGCGCAGGATTTTGACGACGCGCGCAAGAAGGACAGGGCCTGTATCGTTCTGGACGAAGGGCGTACGCTGGCGGTTTTGCGCGAACTCGAAAAATTCCCCGGGATGTTTCTCTATGCCGAGCGGGGTGTCGAACCCTTCGTCGCCAGTTTTCCGAACCGTACCGCCAATCTCATCAGCTACTACCGGGCGTTCGAAGCGCTGCGCAAGAACATGATGTTCGCGTTCGCCATGACCTTTGCCCTTATCGCGGTCACGATGCTGCTGGCGGCGGCCTGGCTCGGACTGTCTTTCGCCAACCGGCTGGTGCAACCGATCCGCCGCCTGATCGCGGCGACCGACCAGGTCTCGTCCGGCAATCTTTACGTTCAGGTCCCCGTCTACAGGACAGAGGGCGATCTTGCCCATCTCGGCGAAACCTTCAACAACATGACGTCCGAGTTGCGCCTGCAGCAGAACAAGCTGTTGACGGCCAGTCGCGTCAACGATGAACGCCGCGCCTTTACCGAAGCGGTGCTTTCGGGCGTGCCGGCCGCCGTCATCGGTATCGATGCAAGCGGGCGGATCAGCGTTCTGAACCAGTATGCGCAAGATTTCCTCAATGCCGCCGGCGGCGAGAAAGCGGGGCAGGCCGTCGGGGCACGTCTGGAAGATCTGGCGCCGGAACTGGCGGATATCCTCGCCGAGGCAGGCCGCGCCCGGCTGCGTGTCTTTCAGGGGCAAATTACGATCAGCCGCAACGGCAAGGATCGCATGTTCGTGGTGCATGTAACCGGCGAATCCGATCCCGGCGGCGAGCGCAACAGGGTCGTCACTCTCGACGACATTTCCGATCTCGTGAGCGCACAGCGCACGGCGGCCTGGGCCGATGTGGCGCGGCGCATCGCGCATGAAATCAAGAACCCGTTGACGCCAATCCAGCTTTCGGCGGAGCGGCTAAAGCGCAAATATGGGCGCCTCATCGAGACCGACCGCGACGTGTTCGATCAATGCACCGATACGATCGTGCGCCAGGTCGAAGACATCAAACGCATGGTCGACGAGTTTTCCTCGTTCGCCCGCATGCCGAAGGCGCGGCTGGAGAAGGACGATTTGCGAGAATGCGTGAAACAGGTCGCCTTCCTGATGCGCGTCGGCAATCCGGATATCGATATCGAAGAGACGCTTCCCGACACGCAGGTCGAGACCTGGTTCGACCGCCGGCTGTTGTCGCAGGCTCTGACGAATCTGATCAAGAACGCCACCGAAGGCATCAAAGGTGCGGAAACGCACATTGCGGACCCGAGAGTCTCAATAAGCCTGAAGGAAGGCGAGGGCGGGATGCTGACAATCGATATCATCGACAACGGGCGCGGGTTCCCGAAGGAAAACCGCAACCGGCTTCTTGAGCCGTATGTGACAACCCGTGCGGAGGGTACGGGCCTCGGCCTGCCGATCGTTGCGAAAATTCTCGAAGATCATGGCGGGGGACTGGACCTGCGCGACGCACCCAGCGGCCAGGGCGCATGGGTCCATTTGTATTTTCCGAAGAACAACGCGCACAAGGCGTCGCGGGACGATGGAGAAATCGGCGCTGCCACGCAGGCTGGGCGCAAATCAATCAATACCGGCGTAAAGTGACAAAGAGAGACGTGCCATCATGGCGACAGATATTCTGATCGTTGACGACGAAGACGATATCAGGGAGGCGGTTGCCGGCATTTTGTCGGACGAGGGGCACGGTACGCGCACGGCTCGCAACTCCGACGAGGCGCTGGCAGCCATCGAGGCGCGGCGGCCGCAACTGGTGTTCCTGGACATCTGGCTACAGGGCTCGCGTCTCGACGGCCTGCAGATTCTCGAAATCGTGATGGAGCAGCACCCGAGCCTGCCGGTCGTAATGATTTCCGGCCACGGCAATATCGAAACAGCTGTGCAGGCCATCAAGCTGGGCGCATACGATTTCATCGAAAAACCGTTCAAGGCAGACCGGCTGGTGCTGGTCGCCGAACGTGCGCTTGAGGCTTCCCGCCTGAAGCGCGAAGTCTCGGAACTTCGCACGCGTGCCGGCGCCGCCACGCGGCTGATTGGCGCTTCACCCGCGGCCAACCAGTTGCGGCAGGTCATCGAACGGGTCGCGCCGGCGAATTCGCGGATCATGATTACCGGCGCTCCGGGCGCCGGCAAGGAGCTTTCGGCACGCATCATTCATTCGCTTTCGGCGCGGGCGAACGGGCCTTTCGTCGCCATCAACGCGGCGAACATCACGCCGGAATCGATGGAAGAGGAGCTGTTCGGCGTCGAAGCCGGGGAAGGCCGCAGCCGCAAGACCGGTGCGTTGGAAGAAGCGCATGGCGGCACGCTCTATCTCGACGAGGTGGCCGACATGCCGCGCGAGACGCAGGGCAAGATTCTGCGCGTTCTTGTCGATCAGAACTTCCAGCGTGTCGGCGGAGCCACGCGCGTACATGTGGACGTGCGAATCATCTCTTCGACCAGCCACGATCTGACGGCGGCCATCGCGCAGGGCGCATTCCGGGAGGACCTTTTTCATCGCCTGTCGGTCGTACCAATCCGCGTCCCTTCGCTCGCCGAACGGCGTGACGATATTCCCGAACTCATTCGCTATTTCATCGATCAGCTTGCGCAGACCACCGGCATGCCAAAACGCGAAGTCGGCGAGGATGCGATGGCGGTGCTGCAATCGCACGACTGGCCAGGCAACATCCGCCAATTGCGCAACAATGTGGAACGCATGATGATTCTGGCCATGGGTGGGCCCGAGACCCCGATTTCGGCGGACCAGCTTCCGGCTGAAGTGGGCACCATGGTTCCGGCGACGCCGACGGGCGCGGGCGGAGAGAAACTGATGAGCCTGCCATTGCGCGAAGCGCGCGAAATGTTCGAACGGGAGTATCTCATCGCCCAGATCAGCCGATTCGGCGGCAATATTTCGCGGACGGCAGAGTTCATCGGGATGGAGCGCTCGGCCCTTCACAGAAAGCTGAAATCACTCGGGGTGGATTGAGGGGGTGGATATCTTCGAGTGATCCGTTCACCGTTTCGCCACTTTACTTATGCAAAGACTGATCCATACTCGACGTTAGCCGGCAAACGACTATGCTGGCACGGCCGGGCGCCAATGCGTCACGTGGCAATCGAACTGGCGATAAGTCCAGCCATGCGAACCAATCCGGTCCGCTAACTCATGGGGAACATAATAATGGCGGCAGAAAGAGCGCAAAATCTTCAGGACACGTTCCTGAATTACGTCCGGAAGAACAAGGTTCCCCTGACGATATTCCTGGTCAACGGCGTGAAACTTCAGGGCGTAGTGACCTGGTTCGACAATTTTTGCCTGTTGCTGCGCCGCGACGGCCACTCGCAGCTTGTGTACAAGCATGCGATCTCCACGATCATGCCGGGTCAGCCGCTGCAGATGTTCGAGACCGCGGAAGATGCCGTCGAAAAAGGCTGAGGCAGCGGCTTTTGCTTGAAAATTGCGGTGCGCGGTTCCATTTAGGCGAGTAAGTAACGCTTTTACATTGGAGTATTCTTGCCGCCGCAGGAACATATCGGTCAGGGTATCGATTTTCAGCGCACCGGACGCCGGGGGAACCGCGCTTATGTGGTGGGCCCCTACCTTTCTGCGCGCGCCAAACCGGCGTCCGGAAGGGCGGCTGCCGCCGAACGCTCGCCCGAAGCAAGGCTCAGTGAGGCCACAGGGCTGGCGGCAGCAATCGACCTCGAAATAACGGGATCGCAGATCGTGCTCCTCAACGCATTGCGGCCGGCGACTTTTATCGGCGGCGGCAAGGCAGAAGAAATCGCCGTGGCGGTGAAGGCGGACGATATAGATCTGGTGGTCATGGATTGCGCGCTGTCGCCGGTGCAGCAGCGCAATCTCGAGAAAGCCTTCGGCGCCAAGGTCATCGACCGGACAGGATTGATCCTCGAAATCTTCGGCGAACGCGCGCGCACGCGCGAAGGGCGCTTGCAGGTGGAGCTTGCCCATCTTGCCTACCAGCGTTCGCGGCTGGTGCGGTCGTGGACCCACCTTGAGCGTCAACGCGGCGGGTTCGGGTTCATGGGCGGTCCCGGCGAAACCCAGATCGAAGCCGACCGTCGCCTGATTCAGGAACGCATCACCCGGCTCGAGCGCGAACTCGAACAGGTTAAACGCACGCGCGGCCTGCACCGCAAGGCGCGCGAGAAGGTTCCATTCCCAGTCGTTGCTCTGGTCGGTTACACCAATGCCGGCAAATCCACCCTGTTCAACCGGCTGACCAGCGCCGGCGTGATGGCCAAGGACATGCTTTTCGCGACGCTCGATCCGACGATGCGGGCGATCAAGTTGCCGCATGGCGAGAGCGTCATGCTTTCCGATACGGTCGGCTTCATTTCCAACCTGCCGACAACGCTCGTCACCGCTTTCCGCGCCACGCTGGAGGAAGTGATCGAAGCCGAAGTCATCCTGCACGTACGCGATATTTCCGACCCGGAAACGGAGGCGCAGAGCGCCGATGTAGAGGAGGTTCTGCGCGATCTTGGAATTGGCCCGTCGGACAACCGGCGCATTGTCGAGGTCTGGAACAAGATTGACGCCTTGCATGAAGGCCAGGCAGAGGCGGCATCGGAGCGGGCCGCGAACCGTCCTGACAATGAACGGCCTGTCGTGGTTTCGGCTTTGACGGGGCAGGGAACGGCAGAGTTGCTGCAACGGATCGAGAATATTCTTAATTCCGGCCGCGCGGCCTATAATCTTGAGCTGCCCGTGGAAGACGGGGCCAACTTGGCGTGGCTGCACGCCAACACCGAAGTGCTGGCGCGGGATATGCGCGGTGAAGACCTGATCGGATTGACGGTACGCGTTGCTCCCGAGCGCGAGGATCAGTTGCGCCGCCGCTTTCCCGCTGCCGTCGAGACCGCCGGGGGACGCGCGCGCGCGGCGGAATAGATCAGGAGGGGGAGACCTTTTCCGGTTTGCCCTTGCGCTTCGTCGAGGCCATGTCTTCGAGCTCCTTTTCGGTCATGCTCTCGTACATCTCCCTGGACGCGCCCTGAAGGTCGGCTTTTTTGGCGTCGCCCCGCCTGGCGGCAAGGGCTGCTCCGGCGGCCTTTTGCTGCGCTTTCGATTTCGCTGGCATGCAATTTACTCCCGGCTTTTGCTTGCCGGCTGAAAACGGGCAGAAGCGCGGAGGGTTCCTGACGGGTTGGCCAGACTTTCGAGTCAGCCCCTGGTTTCGCCAGCCTTGGCGGCGTCCCAGAGGGCGTCCATTTCGGCAAGAGTGGCGTCGGTCGGCTTTCTGCCTGCGGCCTCGAGGGCTCTTTCGATATAGGCGAAGCGGCGGATGAATTTCTCGTTGGCGCTGCGCAGGGCGGCTTCGGCATCGACACCGGCATGGCGTGCGAGATTGGCCACTGCGAAAAGCAGATCGCCCGTTTCCGCGGCAAGTGCCGAAGCGTCTTGCGTTTCGAGTTCCCGCTCCACTTCGTCGCATTCCTCGCGGATTTTTGCGAGCACCTGGCGCGCGTCGTTCCAGTCAAAACCAACTGTGGACGCCTTCTCCTGCAGTTTGACGGCGCGTGACAGGGCAGGGAGCGCGACAGGGACGCCGGCCAGAACGCTTGTGTCCGAGAGCGCCTGCGGAAGACCGGCTGCAGCCCGTTCGGCGGCGCGGACTGCCTTCTCCTCACGCTTGATCTCGGCCCAGCTCCTGTTCACTTCCTCCTGTGTCCGCGAACCAGCAGTGCCGAAAACATGGGGGTGGCGGCGGATCATTTTCGCCGTGATTGCTTCCACGACGCCCCCGAAATCGAACAGGTTTTGTTCTTCGGCCATGCGCGCATGGAAAACCACTTGCAGCAACAGGTCGCCGAGTTCGTCACG
>JBFWRC010000047.1:0-33633 GCA_050249115.1 Beijerinckiaceae bacterium | reverse complement strand
CAGATAGATCGCAGCCTGGCACCCTGTATCGTAACCGGACGCGTTCGGCGGCATCCAGTTTTCGTGCGTGCCCCACCCCAGTTCCGCCGGCTGCAACCCTTCGGAAATGAAGCCTTCGACAGACCATGTGTTGACGAAGGTCCGCATCGGCTTTGGATATTTCGCGCGCTGCGTATCGCGTTCGGCAATGTGCACGCCCTTTACGCCAAGCCGTTGTCCAAGAGCCGCCCATTCTTCGCGCGTCTGCGGCGCTGCGCCCGAGTCGCCAAGATCGGCCGCGAGATTGATCATGGCGCGCTTCACGAACCACGACACCATGCCGGGATTGGCCCCGCAGCAGGAGACTGCCGTGGTGCCGCCGGGGTTTGCGGCCTTCTCGCGCCGCACGGTCTCCCGCAAGGCATAGTTCGTACGGTCTCCCGCCTTCAAACTATTGTCGAAATAAAACCCAAGCCATGGCTCGACCACGGTATCGATATACAGTGCGCCTATTTCCCGGCACATTTTCATGATGTCGAGCGAAGACGTGTCGACGGACAGATTGACGCAAAATCCCTGACCCTTACCTGCGGTCAGCAGCGGGATCAAAAGATCGCGATAGTTTTCCTTGGTGACGCCTTCCTGCACGAAGCGGATACCACGTTCATCCAGAAGAGCCCGGTCCTTGTCATCCGGATCTATGACGACGAAATGTTTGGGATCGTATTCGAAATGACGTTCGATAAGCGGCAGGGTTCCGCGGCCGATGGAGCCAAAACCGATCATCACAATGGCGCCTTCGATGCGCCCGTGAACGGGCCAATCTGACATCATGCGTCTCCCGGAGAGTGAGCAAGAAATGGGGAATGGACGGACGGCGAAAGCCAAGCCCTGAATCGAACGTCTTGAAACCAAACCTGTGCGTCAAGGTCAACGTCAAAATGACGAAATGCGCGTAAATGGCGCAATTTTACGGAAGCACGTCCAAATTCGTCCCTTCATCGCTGCGCCGCAGGCGTTCGTACACGCCAGCCTCGCGAAGTGTTGAAACGGCGCCTGTCTCCGGTCTGCTAGTCTGTATCGATTGCCGCTGCGATAGCCGCGTTTCTTGGAGGGACATTGTCATGAAGCGAAAACTCTTTGCCGCAACCGCCTCGCTACTTGCCACTGTGTCGTTCGCACCTGCACAGGCGCAGCAGGGTTCGGGGCTCAAAACCATACCCAGCAATCACTCCGCGCCCGAAACCGTTTCGAAACTGGAGACAGCGATCAAGGCCAAAGGCATGAAGGTCTTCACGCGCATCGACCATCAGGCCGCGGCAAAGGAAGCCGGACTCAGCATGCCCCCTGCGACGGTCGTCGTATTCGGTGCGCCCAAAGGCGGCACCCCGAATTTTCTGAAAAGCCCGACCCTTGCCATAGACCTGCCGCTGAAGGCGCTGGTCTGGCAGAACAAGGAAGGCAAGGTGTATGTCACCTACAATTCCGGCGCCTATGTCTTCGAACAGATATTCGGCCGCCATGGCCTCAAGCCGCCGAACAAGATCGTGAAGGCGCAGGAAGCCATGCTCTCCGAACTGGCGAACGCGGCGGCGAAATAGCGCAGGACGGGACAGCAGCACAGACTGGCGGGCGCGGGGTTATCCCGCGCCCATCAGGAGATTTGGCAACCATGTCGCGATGCCCGGGAACACGCACATCAGCAGCATGGCGAAGATCATCAGCCCCATGAAGGGCAGCGCGCCCTTCAATATTGTCGGCAGCCGCACGTCCGGCGTTATGCCGTTGATGACGAAAAGATTGAGCCCGACCGGCGGCGTGATCAGACCAAGTTCCATATTGATCGTTAGGATAACGCCGAACCAGACCGGATCGAAACCGGCCTTCGTTATGATGGGCATGATGATCGGCGTCGTCATGAGGATGATCGCCGCAGGCGGCAGAAAACACCCGGCCACGAGTAGTAGCACGTTGATCGCCAGCATGATCCACCATTTGTTGATCTGCATGGCGGCGATGCTCTCGGCTATGGATTGCGTCACATTGAGCGAGGCCATCATGTAGCCGAACAGGATCGACGTGCCGATGATCATCAGGATCATGCCCGATTCGCGCATGCCGTCGCGCAGGATCGCCCAAAGGTCCGTTGGCCGCCAGATACGATAGATAACAACCACCATGACCAGCGTCAGCAGTGCGCCGACAGCAGCCGCCTCCGAGGGCGTGGCGATGCCGCCGTACAGCGAATAGACAACGCCTACGATCACCGCGAGCAGGGGCAAAAGCTTGGGCAGCAGCTCGAGCTTTTCCTTCATCGAATAGATACGGTCGGCATCCACCAGCTTCGTGCCGCGCCGCCAGCTCAGAAAAATCGCCCAGCCGATGAAAAGCGCTGTCAGCAGCAGACCGGGAAGAATCCCGGCAATGAACAGCCGCCCGATGGAGGTTTCCGAAGCGATGCCGTACAGGATCATCGTTACGCTTGGCGGGATCAGAATGCCAAGCGTTCCGCCCGCTGCGATGGCTCCCGTCGCTAGATCGGCGTCGTAGCCGCGCCGGCGCATTTCCGGAATGCCCATCTTGCCAATGGCTGCGCAGGTCGCCGGCGAGGAACCCGTAAGCGCCGCGAACAGGGCGCAGGCGCCAATGTTCGATATGACGAGCGAGCCCGGAACCCGGTGCAGCCAGCGCGCAAGCGCTTCGTAAAGATCGCTGCCAGCGCGCGATGTAGCCACCGCAGCGCCCATGATAATGAACATCGGGATCGAGACGAGGGTAAAGTCATCGAGGCCGGCAAAAACAGTCTCGGCAATGAAGTTGATGCTGTTCATCCCGTCGAAGGCCAGCATGAACGCCAGCGCAACCAGTCCCAGACCGAAAGCGATCGGAATGCCTGTCGCGAGCACAGCGACGATGGCGACGAAGACCAGAAGGCCGATAAGCAGCGGGCTCATAGTCCGTCCTCCGGCTTCAGACCGAACGGCAAGGCCTCACCGGCCGCAAGCGCCCAGATATCGGCGATGTATTGCAGGCACAACAGCCCCATGCCGACGGGAACCGAAAGATAGGGAATCCACAATCGCGCGCGCCACATGGACGGGGTTGTCAGGTTGCCTTCCCAGGCTTCCCACCACCAGTGCAGCGAATTGTAAAAGAAGACCGCACAAAACAGCAGCGCCAGCCCCGATGCGGCAAACGCGAGAACGCGCCGCTTGTTGTGGCTCAGCACCAGCGGCAGAATGTCGACATTCACATGGCCATTGGTCATCAAAATGTAAGGTGCGCCGACAAATGTCGCTGCGACCAGCGAATATGTCACGAACTCGGTCTGCCAGATCGACGATTGCCCCAGAACGGCGCGCACGAACACCATGTGGCAGACGATGAAAATGGAAAGCAAAATGAGCAGGGCCGATACGACCCCGCCCAATTGCGACAGGCGGCGCACAGCCGCCACGAAACCGTGCATGGCTTTACTTCACCGCGAGCGCTTTTTCGATCAGTTCCTTGCCGCCCGGCACCTTCTCCGCAAACACCTTGTAGGACGTTTGCTTGGCGACTTCGCGCCACTTGTCGGCCTGTTCCTTGCTCATGGTCACAACTTTCACGTTGGCCTTTTTGTAAGCTTCCACCAGCTTTTCGTCGAGTTTCTTGGATTCGCCAGCGAAGTAATCTTCGGCCTTCTTCGAGGCTGCAAGCAACGCTTTCTTCTGCGCATCGTTCAACTTGTCGAACGTGCGCTTCGAAATCAGCACCGGCTCGTACATGAACCACAGCGTTTCATCGCCCGGCGCGGTCAGGCATTTGAGCTGCTCGTAGAGCCGGAAGGAAACGAAGCTGCCTGACGACGTATCGGTCGCCTGCGCTACGCCCTGCTGCAACGCATTGTAAACTTCGTTGGAGGGAATCGACAGGATCGATGCCCCGGCGCCTGCCCACATGCGCGAGAAAGTTGCGCCAGCGGAACGCACCTTCAGGCCCTTCGCATCGGCGGGCTCGAGGATGCACTTGTCCTTCGAGCCGAAGGCCCCCGCAAGCCACGCATCGGCGAGCACTTTAACGCCGCCTTTTTCGATGATGCCCTTGATGTCGGTCATGAACGGAGAGTTGTTCAGCCGTTTGGCGCGCTCGTGGTTGCCGACAAGGCCTGGCATCAGGGTTGCGCCGAACTGCGGATGAAATCCTGACGCATAGTCGAGCGGGAACGACGTCATGTCGATCTGGCCCTTCAGCATCGCCCGCCATTGTTCGCGCGCCTTGACGAGGCTGGAACCGGGATATACGCGGATCTCGAGCCCGACGTTGGCGGCCTTCACTTCCCGTGCGATCATCTGCACCATCTCGTCGCGGACGTCGCCCTTGCCGCCCGGAAACTGGTGCGATGCTTTCAGCGTCAGCGCCTGCGCGCCCGAAGCCAGAGTAATGGCTGCCGCTGCGCCCGCGAGGACGCCTCCCAGAATACGCATATCGAAGTTCTCCCTCTCTTGACGCAAGCGCCGGCCCGCGTCCCCCGCAGGCGAACAATGGCGCTTCCGAACATATTTATACTGCGCTTTGGAGCCAATACAAACCGGGGACGCTTCCGCCGCCTGGAAATAGCGGAGGCCGCCGGCGGCTCCGGGCATGGCAGGGAGAAGCCACGCACGCGGAACCGCCGGACTTTCGCTACGCAGCAGCTTCGAGCAGCACAGGCGCGGGCGCTATTTCGCCCGACGCAAACACCATGCCGCATGCGCCGCGCAGCGCATTCTCTTGCAGTTCAAGAGCCAGAAAGCGCTCCCGGTCGACCGGGCCGGGCAGGTCAAGCCCGCCGGTCAGGTCGGCGGAAAAGCCGAAGCGCGCGTAATAGGGCGCATCGCCGACAAGCAGGATCGCCTCGTGGCCGAGGCCCTGCGCCCGCGCGATAGCTGCGCGCATCAATGCGCCACCGAGGCCCGAGGAACGGTGTTTGCCGGAAACAGCCAGCGGGCCGAGCAGCAGAGCGTTGCATTCGCCGGCGCGCACATGCCAAAGGCGAACTGTACCGGCGAGTTCGCCTTCGACAGTCGCGGAAAGAGCCAGCCCTTCGGCCGGCAACCGGCCTTCGCGCAACCGCTCGCTGGTCTTGGCAAAACGGCCCTCGCCCAACGACGAATCGAGCAATGCCTCGCGCGCGGCAATATCCCCGGCGCGCTCGTCGCGAATGACGGCGAGCGAATCCGAACCGCGCAACGGATGCAGCGCAGCAACAACAACGCCAGCCTCGAAGGCTTCGGCTACGGCGGACAATGCAGTCATCTGACCCTCCACTCAAGGAGACAGGCGACCCTCGCACCACATGCGCGCGATACTCGCGGCGCATGCAATCGGCCGTTCGGGACAGGGGAAGAAAGTAGACGATACCAAGCAGGCAGCAGGTCAGACCGGAACAGGCAAAGATCGCTCTATTGCCTGTTGGCTCTTGCCCGCTGCCTCTTCCGCTAGATCACATGCGTTTCGAGCGGCGGCAGGCCGTTGAACGCGACCGACGAATAGGTCGTCGTATAGGCGCCCGTTCCTTCGATCAGCACTTTCGCGCCGATTTCCAGGCTCACCGGGAGCGGATACGGAACCTTCTCGTACAGCACATCCACCGAGTCGCAGGTCGGACCGGCGATGATGCATGGCTCCGTCGCATCGCCGTCGGCCGGCGTGCGGATCGGATAGCGGATCATCTCGTCCATTGTCTCGGCCAGTCCGTTGAACTTGCCGATGTCGAGATAGACCCATTTCACAGCGTCGCTGTCGGACTTCTTCGAGATGAGGATGACCTCGGCCTCGATCAGCCCGGCGTTGCCGACCATGCCGCGACCCGGCTCGATGATCGTCTCGGGGATGCGGTTGCCGAAGTGCTTGCGCAGGGAACGGAAGATCGACTGCCCGTACGCCTTCACCGCCGGCACATCCTTCAGATACTTCGTCGGAAAACCGCCGCCGAGGTTGACCATCTGCAGGTGGATGCCGCGATCGGCCAGTTCGCGGAAAATTTCCGCGGACGATTTCAGCGCCGCGTCCCACATTTTCGGATTGCTCTGCTGCGATCCGACATGGAACGAGATGCCATAGGCGCGCAGGCCCTGACGATGCGCATGCTCGAGCACTTCCGGCGCCATCTCCGGCACACAGCCGAACTTGCGCGACAGCGGCCATTCGGCGCCTTCGCCATTGCACAGAATGCGGCAGAACACTTTCGAGCCGGGAGCAGCCCGCGCGATCTTGTCGACCTCGGCCTGGCAATCGACCGCGAACAGGCGGATGCCGAGCTCGTAGGCGCGCGCGATGTCGCGCTCCTTCTTGATCGTGTTGCCGAAGCTGATGCGGTCGGGCGTTGCGCCGGCGTCCAGAGCCATCTGGATTTCCTGCACCGTCGCGGTGTCGAAGCACGAGCCGAGATCGGCAAGAAGCTTCAGAACCTTCGGTTCCGGATTGGCCTTCACGGCGTAGAACACGCGCGTATCCGGCAGCGCCTGGGCAAAGGCGTTGTAATTGTCGCGTACGATGTCCAGGTCGACAACAAGCACAGGGCCGTTGTCGCGGCCTTCGTTACGGCGTCGTGCGAGAAACTGCTGAATACGTTCAGTCATCGCGGCATCCCTTCCAATGACGCGGCAACGTCCGCGCAATTCGAACCACATCGGCGGAAGACATGACTTTCCGTTCGCGGTTTGGAGCCGCGTCACGGGCTATCAAGCCCTCCAGAGACCGCAATCCGGACAGATGAGATATGCCGCGAACCCGGTCGGGTGCTGCGCCGTCGGACACATGCGACCGCTGCGAACGCTAAGCGCTCAGGCGGTTTCAGGTGGCCATCGTTTGGTAAGGGAGAACCCCGACCGCACGCCCGGCAATGAGAGACAAGCCTCTTCGGTAAGCCAGGTTTGGAAGCTGGCAGAGACGAAAAAGCCCGGTCCGTCGTTGCTTTAAGTCGCGTCCCCCGTTGAGCGGGGTTCGCCGGTTTCGCCTCCGGCTGCCGGCTATTCCGGAACGGTTAACCGGCCTCTTGTCCGGATCCCCGCCCCGCCGGCACGCGACCACAGGCACGTGCGAAATTGGGCAAGGCGGTAGATAAGGCTTCCGTACCCCCGATGCAAGAAAAATCTGGCCCGACTTGGAGCAAAATGCGCAAGGGTCGGTCAAAATGTGTGAAAAAGCTGCGCCCGATTGCGGCTATGCGCACGCCGGCAGGCACACCTAACGGGACAGGGGAGCGGAGCCGGGTTTCGCCAGTTCGAATCGCAGCACGTCCTGCAGCAATTCGACGAAAGCGGCTGCCCCATGCACAGCGCAGGCTTCACCTTTTTCTGCACTGGCGAGAGACGCATTACCCATCGCTCCCGATTCGGAGAGATCCTGCGCCAGCCAGCCGAACCCCGCCGGCCTGCCCGCCCGGAGCCATGTGTGTTCGCGCGCCATGGCGAGGCTTGCAGGGGGAAAATCCGCGATGTGGTCCCGCCGCACCAGTTCCGGCCGGAAGGTCAGCATCAGCGAAGTCTCGATATCTCCGCCATGAATGCCGTGCTCCAGCTCTTCTGCCGTAAACAATCCTGGTGGATAGCCAAAGCGCTGCCACGAAGCCGTAACCACCAGCATTCCATGCCGCAGCCGCAATTCCCGCGCGGCTATATCCAGCACGGAGGAATTGCCGCCGTGCGAGTTGAGCATGACCAGCCGCCGGCATCCGGCGCGCGCAATGCTTTCGCCGAGGTCTGCGATCACACGCATGAATGTATCCGGCTGCAGGGAGAGCGTCCCGGGAAACGCCACATGCTCGTTCGACGTCCCCACCGCCTGTAACGGCAGAAACCGGACGTCGAGATCATCCGGCAGCAGCGGCATGACCCGCGCCAGATAGCCCTCCATGATCATCGCATCCGTACCCAAAGGTAGATGCGGCCCGTGCTGCTCGACCGCCGCCACAGGCAGAACGGCGATGGTCTTGTCCGTGACAGCCGAGAAATCGGGGGAGGTGGAATGGGACCAGTGCGGCGAGGCGGGCATGGGGCCAACTTCAACATTTTCGCGAAGACTGTCGAAACGCGCGGGATCATTTGCCCCGAGCTGCGGTTACTGGGCGATACCACTTTTGCGTACACCAGTCGATTTCGGGCGAGGCGCGGCGTTACGCGTTACGTCGCAGCCGGCGCTTCACACGACCCGCCACCTTTAGAGGACAGGTTGTGCAAATTCAGCACGAATGCCGAAAAATTATGCAAGCAGACCCAAAATTGGCGGCTCCAAAAATTAAAAAGACATCAAGGCAATAGTTCATATCCAATTCACAAAACGCCTCATACTTTGCGCATGCTTGCACTACCCAGGCAATCAGGGGGCCTAGATGTCATATCGTTCTGCATTGTATGCCGGTTTTCTCTCCGCATTTCTCTCCACCGTCGCCCATGCCCAACAGGAACCCTTCGGCCAGAACATCGGCGTCTGGAAGTTCACGCAGGCTCCCGACAAGGCAAAGGTGGTATGCCGCGCCTTTTCGCCCGGTCCCTTCGGCGTGAACATCATCGGCAGAACCGGCGCCGGCAAGTTCTACGTATCCGTACCGGCGCAGGGCATTCCGAAAGGCATGTATGAGGGGGCCGACCTCGCCATCGGTGGCCAGCACGAACCGCTCACCGCCACGTCCGACGGATCGCGCTTCGTCCTGCCGGTGGACGATCAGCAGATCGCCCGGATCATCCGCGCCCGGGGCTACCAATGGGCGGCGATGGTGCGTGGCCAGCGCCGTTCGGGCGCGGCGGCTTTCGACAGTTCGGTGGGCGCGGCCGTCAAACGCCTGCGCGAATGCACGAAGGCCAACGGCGGGCGCTGAGACGCGCCCGGCAATAGCCTCCAGCCCCCAGCCTGCTCTCGCAGCGCTCAGATACTCTGTACTTCTCCCTCGTCACAGTCACAAGGACAGGCGCCATATGTTTCTCCGTACGTCTCTTCTGTTTGCCGCTCTCGCTGCCGTTCCTGCGCTCGCCCAGCAACCCGGCGATCCGAAATTCTGCCGCCAATACGCCGAAACGGCTGCAACCGCCGCCGCTGACGCCATCGCGATAAACCGGTCCTGCCTGAATTTCAGCTCGGGCGTTCACGACAACCGGGAAGACCACTTCAGATGGTGCTCCCGCACGCCCCGCGAGAAAGTCGAAGGCGCGGCCACGCACATCCGCCGCCTCGCAAGCCGTTGCACCAATGGCGCGCTCGCGGAAGCCACTGAATATGGCGGTTACGATATCGCCGGCAACGAGCGGTTCGAGCGGCCCTATGGCCGCGCCCGTCAATGGGAAGTCAAAGCCGCGTACAGCGGCAGGACATTCATGTATTGCGTCGCCTCCCCCACCGGTACGGATCGTCAGGTACGCCTCGGCTTCGACCTGTCCATGCCCGGCGAAAGCGGGCAATGGCAATTGGCTGTGCCTGGACGTGTGCGCAAGGATTGGCAGGGCAGACTGGAAATCGACGGCAAGGAGCCCGGCAACCGCGCTGGCGCCGATGTGAGCGGCAATTCAAGAGCCGGCTGGGCGATTGCATGGCTGAACATGGGCCAGGTGGACGCCTTGCGGCAAGGCACCAATGCGAATCTGGGCATCGGCAAGGCCGATTACGATTTCAGCCTTGCCGGGATCGCCGCCGCAATAACCAAGATCGAGGAATGCCGCCAGCGCCGGGGCGCGACGATGGGTGCGGCGAACCAGCCCGCACGGGCCCCTCAACTCTCGGTGGCAGCCGCGGCCCCTGCGGCCCTGCCCGTTTCCGGTCCGGAACCTGCCGAACTGATCGACGGCATCTATCGCTCTGCGATGGCCGGCAGCAATCCTTTCGACAAGCGCACGCGGGGACAATACCTCTCGCGGCAACTGCTGGGTCTGATCGTCCGGGACGAACGGGAAAGCGCACGCAAGGGCGAGCCGGGCAAACTGGATTACGATCTTCTGAGCGGCGCGCAAGACATGTTGAAGATTGGCGGCCTGCAAGTGACGGAAGTCTCCCGCCAGCAGGATCGCGTGAATGTCCGCGTGCGCTTCCGCAACACTGCATTCAAGGGCCGCGCGCCGGTCGAGACCGTCATCTACCAGCTCCAGGCCGGCAATCAGGGATGGCGCATCACCAATATTATCTACAACGCCCAGCAGAACCTGCTGGCTACCCTGACTAGGTGAGATGCACGGCAATTGATGGAAACGGCCATCCTGGACTGCCAATCGGCGAAGACGGCTCAATAGACCGCAGCGCGTCCCAGCAAGAGACCACGAAGCAAGAGAAAGAGAAAACACACATGATCATGTATCGTACGATGCTATGCGCATTGGCCCTGACCGGCGCAATATCCGCCGCTAACGCGCAGGGCGGGGCTCCCGGTGGTCCTGCCTATTGCAAGATGTATGCATCGACGACAGCCGGGACGGTGCGCGATGCCCTCAATCGCAACTCCGCCTGTCTCGACTACAGCAAAGGCGTCCACAACAATTACAACATGCACTACGACTGGTGCATGCGCACACCTACGGCACAGGTCGAAAGCGCAGCCAACCACATTCGAGAGCTGGCGAACAAGTGCTCGCGTCAGGGACAGGGTGCACAACGCAGGCCCGCGAACACCTCCACTACTAAATGGTCAGGCCCCTGGAACTGGGTGCGTCCGCTCGTATTTAATTTCAGCGGCGGTCCGGGAGCGCCGCTTCCAGGCCCGCGTGACGTGACCGTCCGCAAGCGCGAGAATGGCTCCTTCGAATTGCTGCCGAACAACCGGGTGAAAGTTTGCATTTCGAAGAACCCCTGCAGCATCTACCCATTTACGTTCAACAATGGCGGCTACAACATCGACGCCAGTTCCGGTTTCATGCATGTCCGGACAAACGACCAGGGCCGCACCCTGAGTGGACAGTTCTGGTGGGACAAAAAGAAGCGCACGCAAACCACTCCGGATGCGACGTTCGTTCTGAGCTTGCGATGATGGCTTGCCCTTCGACCACCGGTCGCGCGGCGCAATTCCGAGTAATACGGCTCGCACCGCAGATGGCCCCTTGATACGTCCGGGCGGGTCGCGACAAGCGGCCCGTTTGGCAGTGGCGCTTTCAGTCGCTAATCGCCGCAACTACCGGCAGGACGGCGATGGTCCGGGCGATAGTCTTCGGCAAACATTTTCACCAACCGGCCTCCGTTCAATGGCGATATCGCGTCATGCACACCCCACTGAAAAATCCGTAGGTCGCGATCTGGTCCCACACGGCGCGGTGGAACAACAAAGGCACAGACCTTATCCGTTCTTAAAGAAGGCGTTGCCAGAAAAGAATATTTCCTTATCCTTCCAAATGGCTCTTTTACTCGAGACCGAAAGGCCAATTACATCAAGTGTGATCGCCACCGCCTGTCATTCCATTGCTGGCCGCTTCGACTACGAGTTCGCAAAGCCAGCTAAGAACCGGATCCTCATCGAAGTGCTCTCGCCAGACAACTATGTATGGATATTCAGCAACCTGAAATGGCAACTCGAACGGGACCAGGCCACGGCAAAGGGGAAGGCTCGCCAGTCGCGAAGGGGCCGATACAATCAGATCAGTATTGTGCGCAACTGCAATGTTCCCCCCGAAGCTTGGGGTAGCCATGACGACGTTTCGCTTCCGACCCAGTTCGTTTAGCTCGGAATCTATGGGACTGGGTGCAGCATTCGGTAGTGTCACGACGATGTGAGGGAAGGCGAGATAATCCTCAAAAGTCACTTTTCCATTGCCCGCCTTGCGCGCCAGAGGATGATGTTCGCAAACAAGTCCGACAAAACGCTCCATGAATAACTGCCGCATCCCGAAGGGGCCCGGTGGAGGGAGCAGGCCATAGAACGCCAAATCAATTTCTCCTTTCGCCAAATGCGCAGGTGTGTCCCTGTTTACATTTGAAACCTCCAGACGAGCCAGAGGCGCGGTGCGCCGCAAGACTTCGGCGATTCTTGGCACCAGCGTCATCGAGGCATAATCGCTGCCGACAAGTCGAAACGTCTGCTCCGTTTTTGCCGGATCGAAAACCTCCCTCGTCAGGACGCGATCTACAGCCGAAAGGATCGCCTGGACATCCCCGATCATAGCCTTGGCGCGCGGCGTAAGAACCAATCCATCGCCCCCGCGAAGAAATAGGCGATCTTCCACCAATCTGCGCAAACGGTTGAGCGCATGGCTAACTGCTGGCTGGCTCAGCGACAGAGATTCGGCGGCTGCTGTAACCGATCCGCTACGAGCGATCGCTTCGAAAACCACAAGCAGGTTAAGGTCAGCATTCTTCAAATTCTTACCGTGCATACTGTTCATTAATAAAATGCATTTGACGAATATTCAAGGAGCTATCATAACCGACTTCTTCTGGAGTAGATTGATGGCAATACTAACGCTCGCCGGCGCCGGTCTGATGATGCTTGTGGTAGGCGCCCTCCACCTGATAGCCCCGCAGATGATGATGGATGAGCCCGGTATAAAGCTTACCTCCGTCAATCACTTTCATGTCATTCGCGCGGCTTATGGCGGCGCCTACATGGGAATTGCTTCGCTTTTTCTCTATGGGTTGGTTCGTAAAAGCTTCCAGCAGGCATCGCTCGTTGCGGTGGCGTTTCTGTTCTCCGGTTTTGCTTTCGGTCGCATATTCAGTATTTTCGCGGATGGTATACCCGTCGCACTTTATCTAGCCGTTTTGACATTCGAACTCCTTTTCGCAACCTTGGCAATAATTTCTTTGCGCAAGACCGGCTAAATCCATTGCCTTACTAAAATACGGTCTTTGCCAGACGCCGTCACAGGCGTCCAAACCACAAGCTGTAATTGCCCAGAACTGCATGATTGCAACCATGACCTGATCAACCTGCAGCATCTTCGTCCATCGATCTGTAAAAGGGCCTCTACGGCCCTTTGGTCGTACTGCAATGCCTTCAAGGACCGCCACACTTTCCCCTTGCCCCGGGGCCGTTAAAACGCAACAACAGCCCCGCGCTCAAGGGCGCAAACACACCGGGGACCCGCATCGGTCATTAAGGAGCAGTCGTGAACATCAAGGCAACTATCGTAGCGGCTGCAGCCGCGCTTTCCCTCGCCGCGCCGGCAAAGGCGTTGGACAAAGTCACCTTCGCCACCAACTGGCTGGCCGAAGCCGAACATGGCGGCCACTTCCAGGCAGTTGTGGATGGCACATACAAGAAATATGGGCTCGACGTCACGATCCGCCCCGGCGGACCGCAGGTCAACAACCGGCTGCTGCTGGCGTCGGGAAAAGTCGATTTCTACATGAGCGGCAACCTGATCCCGTCCTTCGCAGCGGTCGAGCAGAACATCCCGATCGTCTCGGTCGCATCCATGTTCCAGAAGGATCCGCTTGTCTTCATGTCGCATCCCGGTCAGGGACTCGACAAATGGACGGATCTGCCGAAAGCCAGTGCGATGATAATCGGCAAGGAAGTGCAGACCTCCGCCTGGCAATGGATGAAACTCGAATTCGGCTTCAAGGACCGCCAGATCAAACCCTATTCGTTCAATCCCGCGCCGTTCATTGCCGACAAGAAGTCGGCGCAGCAAGGCTATATCACTGCCGAGCCCTACGCTGTCGAAAAGGCCGGCGGCTTCAAGCCAAACCTGTTTCTGGCTGCGGACTATGGTTTCGACACCTATTCGACGCTGATCGAAACACGGGTCGATACCATCGCAAAAAAGCCGGATCTGGTGCAGCGTTTCGTCGATGCTTCCATCATCGGCTGGTATAATTACATGTATGGCGACAATAAAGCCGCCAACGCGCTCATCAAGAAAATGAACCCGGAAATGACCGATGCGCAGATCGCCTTCTCGATTCAGAAGATGAAGGAATACGGCATAGTCGATTCCGGGGACGCCCTGAAGCTGGGCATCGGCGCCATGACGGACGCGCGCATGAAGAGCTTTTTCGACAAGATGACGAAGGCCAGCGTTGTCAAAAATGGCATCGATTTCAAGAAAGCTTACACGCTGCGCTTCGTGAACAAGGGCGTTGGTCTCAACCTGCGGCCCAAGAAGTAACCGCGTCCGGGTTCTCCGCATGGACGGCAAAATCATCGCAACCCTGTCGGACGTGAGCAAGAGCTTCGCGTCCGGCACCCGCGCGTTGGACAGTCTCGATCTCGATATCCGCGAGGGCGAGTTTCTTTCGCTGCTCGGTCCCTCCGGCTGCGGCAAGTCAACGGCCCTTCGCCTGATCGCAGGCCTGCTTGAGCCAACTTCGGGGAGTGTAACATGGGCCGATGGCGAACGGCCCGAAATCGGGTTCGTGTTTCAGGAACCGACGCTCATGCCCTGGTCGCACGTGTTCGACAACGTCTACCTGCCGATGCGCCTGCGCGGCCAGTCCCGCAAGGTGGCGGCCGACTCCATCGAAACAATGCTGGAACTCGTAGGCCTGTCCGATTTTGCCCAAGCCTACCCGCGTGAATTATCGGGTGGCATGAAGATGCGCGTTTCGCTCGCCCGGGCGCTCGCATTGCGCCCGGACATATTGTTGCTGGACGAACCATTCGCGGCCCTAGACGAAATCACCCGGCTGAAACTCAACGACGACCTTTTGCGTCTGCAGGCGAGTCTGGGAACGACAATCGTCTTCGTCACGCATTCCGTCTACGAAAGCGTCTATTTGTCGACCCGTATCGCCGTGTTTTCCGCACGCCCCGGACGCGTGATCGAGGAGATCGCCATCCCCGAAAAAGGCCTGCGCAACGCGGAGTTCCGCCTGTCCGCGCCATATGGGCAATACTGCCGTCAGGCATCGCAGGCGCTGACGCGGGCGATGGCTATGGATACCGGCATCGGCGCGGACGGGAACATCCGATGACGGAAGCCAGAACCGCGACGCCATTCGACAAGGACCGCGTCTGGCGGATCGTCCTGCCGCTTGCGGTCTTCCTGCTCGCTCTGGCCGGCTGGGAAGCGCTGGTGCGCCTGCGCGGAATTGAGCCCTATATCTTACCTGCGCCCAGCCTGATCGCTGCAACCCTGGTCCAGGATTGGCCGATACTTTCGTCCTCGCTCTGGGTCACATTGAAAATCACGTTCTCGGCCCTGCTGCTTGCAATTGCCGGTGGCGGCGGACTCGCCATTCTCTTTGCGCAGTGGAAATGGGTCGAGCGCTCGTTCTTCCCCTTCGCCGTGGTTTTGCAGGTCACACCCATCATCGCGATAGCGCCGCTTTTGCTGGTATATCTGGAGGCCAATACCGCCGTGCTGGTTTGTGCCTTCATCGTCGCCTTCTTCCCGATTCTGTCGAACACGGCGCTCGGTCTCGCAGCCGCAGACCGCAATCTCGTCGAATTGTTCGATCTGTACGGCGCATCGCGCTGGCAGGAACTTCTGTATCTGCGGCTGCCCTCGGCCCTGCCCTATTTCCTCGGCGGACTTCGCATCGGCGGTGGCCTCGCGCTCATCGGCGCGATCGTGGCCGAACTCGCTGCTGGTTCGGCGGGACAGGGATCGGGGCTGGCCTATCGCATCGTCGAGGCCGGATTCCGGCTCAATATTCCGCGCATGTTTGCCGCGCTGGTGCTGATCTCCGTGACGGGAATCGCGATTTTCCTGTTCTTCACAGCCCTGTCGCGCCTGCTTCTCGGCCGTTGGCATGACAGCGCCCTGGACAGGCGCACGATGTAAATCCGCAAATCTGGAGCATCGTGCGAAAAAGTGGTTCCGGTTTTTCGCGCACAACGATGCTCTAATCTTTAGAATCGATCAGCTTTTGGCGTTCAAATGATTCCATTTGAACGCACGCTGATCTAGACGGCAACCGAATGCCGGGCAGCGTTGGCGGCAAGATAGCTGTCGAAGGCCGCCGCAGCCAGACGCACGAACGGCGCGCCGGCCTGTGTCAAGGCAATGCGGCGGCCTGCCCGCTCAAGTACGCCATTGCTTGCCAGTTGGTCGAGTTGTGAAATCGCATCGTCGAATGCCCCCGCGGCCCCGAAATGCTTTTCCGCAATCGCGCCAAAATCGACGGCCTCGTCGCACATGAGCCGTTCGATAACTTCGGCGCGTGCAATATCGTCACCGGAAAACGCCACACCACGCACGGTAGCGAACCTTCCGGCCTCTATAGCGCGGCTCCAGTTGCCGATGTCCGGCGCGTTCTGGATATAGCCCTGCGGCAGCCTGCCGATGGACGACACGCCCAGCGGCAGCACCGCATCCGCCGCGTCTGTCGTGTATCCCTGAAAATTGCGTTTCAGCGAGCCGTTCTTCGCAGCAATCGCCATCGGGTCTCCGGGGCGGGCGAAGTGGTCAAGGCCGATCGCATCGAACCCGCCAGCGACTAGCGTTTCGCGCGCAGCCGCAGCCTGTTCGAGCCGCATGCCCGCCCCCGGCAGAGTGGCGGCGTCAATCAGACGCTGGTGCTTTTTCATCCATGGCACATGCGCATAACCGAAGATCGCAAGCCGCGCCGGATCAAGCGACGCCGCCCAGCGCACCGTACGACGCACGTCTTCCGTGCTCTGATAAGGCAGACCGTACATCAGATCGAGATTGATCGCCGAAATGCCCGCGGCCCGTAGCACCGCGACAGACGCCTCGACAATTTCGGGCGGCTGAACCCGGCCGATGGCCTTCTGCACATGCGGATGCATGTCCTGAACGCCGAGGCTGACCCGGTTCACCCCGGCTTTGGCCAGAGCCGCAGCGAGTTCCTCGCTGACATGCCGCGGATCGAGTTCGATCGCATGTTCACTCAGCTTCGAAAGATCGAAGCTTTCGCGCAGCCGGACCATCAAGCCGGCAATTCGCGCCGGCCCCAACAAGCTCGGCGTACCTCCGCCCCAGTGGATATGGGTCACCCGCCGGGCAGCGCTCGCACGCGCCAGAAGCGCGATTTCCATGTCGAGCCATCGCGCATATGCGCCCAGAGGTTCGTCCCGCAGCGCCGCCTTCGTATGACAACCGCAATAATTGCAGATCGCCCTGCAATAGGGCACATGCAGGTAGAGCGACAGGGTAGCGCCCGCCGGCAGATCGCCAAGCCAGGTCCGCGCCTGCTCGGGGCCGACGGCCGGCGTGAAATGCGGCGCCGTCGGGTAGCTTGTGTAGCGCGGCGCCGACCGTTCGGCGAGAATGAGGGCTGCGTTCGGATTTTGCATCCTGTATCCTTTCGCAGCTTTGCCGGGAGCAACATTGACTCCGGTCAATCCCTCGACCAGCGATGCACATGCCGCGATTATTTTGTGCCGGGAGAAACCATTGACCGCCTTAGACGTCCTCGTTCCGGTTCCGCTTCCCCGGTTCATTCTGGAGCGGCTTGAGCCGCGTTTCACCGTACACAAACTCTGGGATGCCGAAGCACGCAAGTCCCTGCCGGACGATCTTGCGAGCCGTATCCGGGCCATCGCCACCGGCGTACCAATCCTCACCGAGGGCGTCGCCTGCCCGGTCGACAGCGCCTTCATGCAACGCTTTCCCAATCTTGAGATCGTCGCCAACCTCGGCGTCGGCTACGACAATATCGACGCGAAATGGGCCGCTGCGCATGGCATCCGGATCACGAATACGCCCGATGTCCTGACTGAGGAGACTGCCGACACTGCCTTCGGGCTGCTGCTCAACACGGTACGGGAGTTCGCAGCGGCCGAACGCTATCTGCGCGATGGCAAATGGCTGGAAAAGCCCTACCGCCTCACGGCGTCCTTGCGCGGCCGCACCATGGGCATTCTTGGCCTCGGCCGAATTGGCAAGGCAATCGCCCGCCGCGCCGAGGGTTTTGGACTGAAAATCGTCTATCACAGCCGCCGCGAAGTTCCGGACGCCGGCTATCCCTATTGTCCGGACCTCATGGCGCTGGCCAGGGCATGCGATGTCCTGATGATCGTCGTGCCGGGGGGGCCGGACACCAATAATCTGGTCGACGCGAAAGTGATCGCGGCCCTGGGCCCCGAGGGTATCCTGATCAATATCGCACGCGGCACGATCGTCGACGAAGCGGCGCTGATAGAAGCCTTGCAGAAGAGGACGATTCTGGGGGCTGGTCTCGACGTCTTTGCGTGCGAACCGGAAGTGCCGGAAGCCCTGCTTGCGCTCGATAACGCCGTACTGCTGCCGCACGTCGGTTCGGCGTCGAACGTTACCCGCGACGCCATGAACCAGCTCGTGGTCAACAACCTGCTTGCATGGCGGGATGGAAAGCCCCTGCTAACTCCAATCTAGCAATGGTCTATTTTTTACACCGCGTCAGGGTTAACAATAACTTTAACCGATGCTTTGCGAATCCCGTCTAACATTGCAAAATAGGCCGCAGATATAGGTTCGGGGGTTGCCGCTCCAACAGCATGAATGTGTTGCCGCGGAAAATTCCGGATTTCGCTCGTCTGCATGTGTGTGGGGACTCCATGTATCCCGGTAAGCTCCTGTTATTGACACTGTCCGCCGGCTTGCTCCTCCCGGGAGCTTCTCGCGCCACTCCTGTGAACGGCTTTGCCGCCGCCTCTGCCCAATCCGCCGCCGACGCGATGGACAAAACACCGGCCATCCGCCTGGCACAGGAAGAGCGACGTCCGCGGCGCAACCGCCGCAGGAGTCAGGACGATGCCCAATCCTCCGGCAGGGGAGCATCTTCCGGCCGCTACGGAATCCTGCGCGAGAAGAACCGCGATGTCGGCTGTGTGCTGACGTTGAGCGGCAATGGCCGCGCTCAGCTTGGCCCCGGCTGTAGCGATCAGGGCATCGTCATTTTTGATCCAGTCGGCTGGCAGGCCTCTGGCGGACGCATTACCCTGCGCGCCCGCAAAGGGCACCGGATCACGTTCAGCAGCAGGCCCGATGGAACCTGGCAACGCGACCCTGCAGGCTCGAAACCGCTGGGTCTGAAGAAATACTGAAACAAGACGGTCTGCGACAGGCCTGAACTACGATCCGCCTACCCCGTTCAATTCCGACAGGGACGTGAATTGCGTCCCGTAGGCGTCAAAATTGTCTGGCTGCAACCAGGTCTCCAGCGCTTGACGCCGCATCGGCCATTCGTGATCGAGCAGAGAAAACCAGGCAGTATCGCGGTTCGCCCCTTTGACGATCATGTGCTGCCGGAAAACGCCCTCGAACGAGAAACCATATCGGAGCGCCGCATTGCGCGAGCGCCTGTTCAGGCTGTTGCATTTCCATTCGACGCGCCGGTAGCCCAGATCTTCGAAAGCGTGACGCAAAAGCAGATATAGCACTTCGCTTCCCAGCCTTCTGCGCCGTAGACCGGTCGTGAACAGGAGGTTCCCGATCTCAATGACGCGATGCTTCCGCTCGGCGCGCATCAAAGCGGCAAAGCCCAGGCAAGCTCCCGCAACATGGTCGACACAGGCGAAATATTGCGCACTTTCTGTCGAGCGCTTGGTCTCGATAAATTCCACCGTCGCAGCTTCGGACGAAAGCACCGGATCTGCAGTGAATTGCTGCAACTCTGCCTGGTCTTCCGCCTTGAGAGCCTCGAACAGCTGACCTGCATGGGTCTCGTCGAGCGGTTCGAGCAAGACGTAACGCCCGGCCAGCGTGACGGGTCCGGGGGCACGCGCCAATATCCCCTCTTCCAGCGGCGAGGGCTGCCAGAACGATGTGGCCTGTTGCGCATCCATGCCGGGATGATGGTCCGCCAGTTAGCGCCCGTCAACCGCGGAATATCACTCCGCAGCCGCAGCCATTGGCCCTGACGCCGGTGCGTTATGCGCGTCGGGCGTGGAGGTGGACACAACCGAGGGCAGCGCCGGCGACAGATCCGGCATCGGCGCTGCAGTTCCCGTCGCAACAGCCTCGTCTGTCGGTCCGATAAAGCGCGAGAAGAGCCACCAGAAGAAACGCCCCACATCGTCCATCAAGGTGAAGATTGCGGGAACGAAAATCAGCGACAACACGGTTGAGACAAGCAGGCCGCCAATGACGCCGATGGCCATTGGCGCGCGGAATTCCCCGCCGTCGCCGAGGCCCATCGCAGAAGGAACCATGCCCGCGACCATGGCGATCGTCGTCATGACAATCGGACGCGCACGCTTGCGTCCGGCATCGATCAGCGCCTCGTTTCGCGGCATCCCGTGACGGATGCGCTCGATAGCGAAATCTACAAGCATGATGGCATTTTTCGTGACGATGCCGATCAGCATGAGAATACCGATAACCACCGGCATCGAGATTGCATTATTGGTGACGTAGAGTGCAAAAATCACGCCCCCAATCGACAGTGGCAACGACAACAGGATCGTTATCGGGTGAATGAGGCTGGCGAACAGAAGCACCAGAACTGCCAGCACCATCATCAGTCCGGCACCCATTGCCTGGGCAAATCCGGCAAATACCTCGCCCATGATTTCCGCATCGCCCGTCTGCTTCACGATCACGCCCGGTGGCAAATTCTGGACAGCGGGCAACTTCAAAGCCGCATCAATGGCTTCCCCCAGCGCATCTGTTCCGCGCAGATCGGCCTCGACTGCGATACGTCTCACACGGTCGTAGCGCGTGATATTCGAAGGGCCCTGATCGAAACGGATGGTGGCAACGGAAGAAAGCGGAACGGAGCCGCCCGACTTGGTCGGCACGCGCAGACTGGCGAGCGAATCGAAGCGCTCGCGCGCAGCGTCTTTCAGCCTGACCCGGATAGGCAGCAGCCGGTCGCCGGCATTGAACTTCGCAAGATTGGCGTCGATATCGCCGATGGTAGCGATGCGCACAGCATCCGCCAGCGCATCGGTCGTCACACCCAGTTCCGCCGCCCGCTCCATGTTCGGAACGATGCGTATTTCAGGCCGGTCGAGCGCCGCCGTCGAGACGACATTCGTCATCATCGGCAAGCGTTTCATCTGGCCGGAAAAAGCGATGGCGACTTTTTCCATTGCCTTGTTGTCGGTGCCCGACACGCCGATGGATACGCCACGCTGACCGTTCTCGTTGATGAACCAGAAGCGAATATCGCTGAATGTTCTGGCCAGATCCCCGATCTCGCCTTCGAGCTCCTTTTGCGTCTTTCCGCGCTTGCTTTTGTGAATCAGGGCGATGGTCAACTGCGCCATGCGGACTTCGGGCGCCCCGAGCCCGACCTTGCCGCCATCGACGAAGACGCTTGCGATCTCGGGCTTTTTCTGCAGCTCCGCCGACAGCCGGTCGACTTTCGCAATCGTATCCTCGATGCGCGAACCGGGCGGCAATTCGACAGCCAGTGCGAGCCGGCCTTCGTCGATGGCCGGTATAAAGCCCTTCGGCAAAAGACTGATCGACTGTATCGACAATGCGAAAATCGCAAGCCCCGCGATCACTGTAATGAAACGATGGCGAACCGACCATGCAACGACGCGGATATACCCGCGCATTACGAAACCTTCTTTTTCGACATGATCGGGATGCGCACGCAGGAAATATGCGGCGAGCAAGGGTGTGATCAATCGGGCGACGAGCAGCGAAAAGAACACCGCTATGGCCACCGTCATGCCGAATTGCTTGAAGTATTGCCCTGCGATGCCGCTCATGAAACTGACAGGCATGAAGACGGCGATAATGGTCAGCGAAATAGCCATGACCGCCAGACCGATTTCGTCCGCAGCATCGAGCGCCGCTCGGTAGGGCGACTTGCCGTTGCGCATGTGCCGGACGATGTTTTCTATTTCGACGATGGCATCGTCGACAAGAATACCTGTAGCCAGTGTAATGCCAAGCAGACTGACCAGATTGAGAGAAAAGCCCAGCGCATGAATGACGAAGAATGTCGGTATCACCGACAGGGGTAACGCCAAAGCGGTGATGGCGGTGGCCCGCCAGTCGCGCAGAAACAGCATGACGACCACGATGGACAATAGCGCGCCTTCGAGCAGCGTCTTCATCGCCGCTTCGTAGTTGCCGACGGTGTAGTTGACCTTGCTGTCGATGAGATCGATGGAAACGTCCGGACGTTCTTTCCGGATTTCCGCAACGGCCGCCTTGATGCGATCCGATACCGTCGCCTCGCTCGCGCCGCTGGCGCGTTTGATACCGAAGCCCACGACCGGTCTGCCATTGTGCCGCGCGAAGCGCCGTTGTTCGGCTGCCGTGTCGCGCACTGCGCCCAGTTCCTTCAGCCGCACCTTCCGCCCGCCGGGCAGGGTGATCATCGTATTGGCGAGCTGTTCGACGCTCTTGGCGCCGGCAAGCGTCCGGATGGATTGCTCGCGCCCCGCGATTTCACTGCGCCCGCCCGCGACATCCGCGCTGAAGGCACGCAACTGACGGCTGATATCGCCCGCCGTGATACCCAGCGCCAGCAACCGGTCCGTATCCAGTTCGATCCGGATTTCCCGCTCCACGCCGCCGATGCGCTCGACCGCACCAACGCCCTTGATGCCTTGCAATTTGCGGGCAACAACATCGTCGACGAACCACGAGATGGTTTCGATGGACATGTTCGCGGAAGCGACAGCATAGGTCATGATCGGCAAGCCGACCACGTCGAGCCGCTGAATGATCGGCTCTTCAATGGTGCGCGGCAGATCGGACCGCACGCGCGCAACCGCGTCCTTCACATCGTTCAGCGCCCGGTCGGTATTCGTCTCCAGACGGAACTCGATCGTCGTTTGCGACTGCCCCTCCGACACAGACGAGATGATGTGCTTGATGCCATTGACGCTGGCGATGGCGTCTTCGACTTTCTTGGTAACCTGCGATTCCAGTTCCGATGGCGCAGCGCCGGCCTGACGGACGGTCACAGTCACGATCGGGATGTCAACGTTGGGAAATTTCGTAACTGGCAGCTGCGAAAACGAAAACATGCCGAGAATGCTCAGCACGGCAAAAAGCACCAGCGAGGGGACCGGATTTCGTATCGACCAGGCGGAAACGTTCATGTCACTGCGCCTCCGCCTTTTGCATCACGGGCGTGATGGCGTCGCCGTCTCGCAGGAACGCCCCGGCGCGCAGGACCAGCGATTCGCCCTCCTTGACGCCGTTGACAATCTCGGCGAATTCGCCCGACACGAGCCCGAGTTCGACCCGGCGCGCACGAACAACATCGCCTTCGACAATTTGCACGCGCGCCTCGTTGTTTTCATACAGCACGGCGCTCGCCGGCACTGTCACGGAGGTGCTCCGGCGAATGGTTACGACGGCGCGGGCAAAAGCGCCCGTACGGGCGATGGAATTTTCCTTCAGTGCGATGCGGGCATGGCCAAGCCGCGACGTCGCATCGACTTGCGGAGAGACGAGCCGCACTTCGCCATCGATCTCCGCATCGTTGGCCAAAATCACTTTCGCGCTTTGGCCGGGCTTCAGACTTAGCAAACGTTGCTCCGGAACTTCCGCATCGAGTTCGATCTTGCCGTCCTTGATGATCCGGAAAAGCGATTCGCCTGCCGCCGTTGCTACAGCGCCAAGTTTGGCCGAACGCTTCGAAATAAGACCCGCAGCCGGGGCACGGATTTCCGTGCGCTTGACCCGGATCATCAGTTCGCGCCTCTGGGCCTGCAGCGATTTGCGATCGGCTTCAGCCGCGCGCAATGCATCTTTGGCCACTTGCGCCTGCGCCGTTGCCGTGCGCGCAGCGCTTGTTTTCTGATCGAGGATCGCCTGGGTCGACACGCCCCGGCGGATGAGTTGCTGCGCCCGGCCCAGGTCGGCGGCGGTGAGCTTCGCATTGGCCTGCGCCGCGGCGATCTGGCTTTTCGCCTGCGCGATGGCGGCGTCAGCCCGCGACAGGGCCGCGTCGGATTGCGCAATCTGCGCATCGAGCGTTTCGCGGGACAGACGTACAAGCACTTGCCCCTGCTCAACCTTGTCGCCTTCGTCCGCGAGAATTTCGACAATCCGCAGGCCTTCAATCTCGGGACCTACGAGAACTTCCTCACGTGGAACCAGCGTTCCGGTCGCGGTTACAGTTTCCACGACCAGCCGTTGCGCAGCCGCAACAACGGTAACGCGCGGAGCAGGAACCTTGGCTGTGTCCGTGGCTTGCACAGCCGCATCTGCAGCCCGCACGCTCTTCGGCCAAGGCGCATAGAATGCAGCTGCTGCCGCCAGCCCCAGACCTGCCGCAAGCGCCAGACTTTTTCCAATCGGCAGCGCCATCAAACCTTCTCCGTTTCAGATTTGCTCCGGCCACTGAGCTCTTCGGCTGGCCTGGGCTGCAGAACCCCGACGAGCATGGCCAGCATCGTGCGCCCGATCGTGGCAGCATCGAACCCCGGTGCAACCGCCCCGCGCCAGAACAGTCCATCCGCCATCGCGGCCATTGCTTCTGCAATATCTGCAACGGGTAATTGCGGCTTGATCCGCCCTTCCGCCCTGGCCCGTTCAAGCAGCTCAAGCATGGCCGACATGACCAGCCTGTCGCATCGCTCGATGGTCGAATGGACGCGCGGATTTCGCGTCGCTTCCGCGCCGATCTCCAGCCATAGCCGGGACTTGTGCTCGGGTTGATTCAAGACGCATTCGCGCAAGAGCATTTCCAGTCCGCTCTGAAAATCGTCGGTTTGGCCAAGCTGTGAGAATGAGGTCAGCACATCCTCCCGGTTACGGCTCGAAATGCCTTCGATAAGAGCTTCCTTCGAATCGAAATAGATATAGAGCGCACCAGCGCTGATGCCGGCGCGGCGACAGATATCCTGCATTGTCGTGCGATGAAAGCCGCTGCTTGCAAAGCAGACCTCGGCCGCGTCCAGGATTCGCGCGCGGCGCTCTTCCTGTTGTTCATCGCTTAGCTTGGGCATAACTAATTCCGTGTGAACCGGCGGCAGCCTGACCGTCGCAACTTTATAAAAAATGAACGCTCGTTCGTTTTTTGCACTGCACCATATTTCTGTCAACCCGAAAAAGTCCGCGGCGACATAGAAGTTCCGGCAAGAGTGCGTGAACCTGACATCTGTTGGGTTGTCGCACCGGTCCCCGCTCTTCGGATGAGGCTCCCCACGCATGTCGCCTGTGTGTACCGGGCGTAAAGAAACGTAAACGCAACGAATGTATCGGCCTGGCTATTCCACCCCTTTGCCGGAATGCCGGATTCGAATACACAGAATATGAAGAAAAAACTCGGGGACGAAACGAAATGACGCTCATTTTATCCAATGCCGACGTGGAACAACTCCTGACGATGCAGGATTGTATCTCGGTTCTGGAGGAGGCTTACGAAGAGCTGGCGCACGAACGCGGCGTCACCCGGACCCGCTCGGATTCGATAACCCCGACCAGCGCGCGCGACGATGCACTTTACAGTCTTAAATCGATGGACGGCGTCATACCGAAACTCGGCGTTGGCGCGGTGCGCATCAACTCCGACATCATCACATGGCCCAAGGTCGGTAATAATGTGCGGCGCGTAAAAGTGCCGGCCGCACCGAACAAGCGCTATACCGGACTCGTACTGCTGTTCTCCAGCGAGACGGGCGAGCCGCTGGCGATCATGCCCGACGGCGTGATGCAGCGCATCCGTGTCGGCGCAGCCAATGGCCTCGGCGTCAAATATCTGGCCCGGAAGAATGCTTCGACCATCGGCATACTCGGATCCGGCTGGCAGGCGGCGACGCAGTTGATGGCCGCCTGTGCTGTCCGCGACATCAAGTCGATCAAGTGCTTTAGTCCGACAAAGGAAAACCGCGAGAAATTCGCCGCCGAGATGACGCAAACGCTCGGCATCGAAGTGAAAACCGTCGACCAGGTGGAAGAGGCTATTGGCGACGTTGATATCGTCATGTGTGCTTCGAACACGGTCGACCCGATCTTCTTCGAGCAATGGCTTCGCCCGGGCATCCATCTCAGCTCGATCAAGCGGCCGGAGGTCGAGCCCGCAGCAATTCTCAAATGCGACCGCGTTTTCGTGCACACCCATGACGGCAAGCCGATTCATACTCTGACCAAGGACCTGCAATTGCCGGAAAATCAGGAAAACAAAGGCTGGAAAATCGCCGCCGGCATAGATTTCGCCAAGCTGCCGACCCTGCCGCAACTGATTGCCGGCATGAAAGAAGGCCGGCAGTCGGACGACGAAGTTACGTGTTTTCTGAACAATCTGGGTCTAGGCTACCAGTTCGCGGCCGCCGGCAGCATCGTCTACAAGCGGGCGATGGAACGCGGCCTCGGCCACAACCTGCCGACGGACTGGTTCACCGAAGACGTGCATCCGTAGGAGGGCTGCTCGCCCGTTCTACTTGGTAACCGTCTCGGGACCCATCAGCATCGTTGGCAGCCACGTCGACAGGAACGGCACGTAGGTCACGATGATCAGGAACAGGAACAGGATGGCGACCCAGGGAGCCGCAGCGCGCACGACCTGAACCAGCGACATGCCGGTGATGCCGGATGTCACGAACAGGTTGAGGCCCACGGGTGGCGTGATCATGCCGATTTCCATGTTCACGACCATGATGATACCGAGGTGGATCGGGTCGATCCCCAGCTTCATGGCTATCGGGAAGACGACCGGAGCGACGATCAGCAACAGGCCAGACGGCTCCATGAACTGGCCGCCGAGCAGCAACAGTATGTTCACGGCAATCAGGAACGTGAACCAGTTGAAGCCGGCGCCGACCATCCAGTTGGTGATCGCATCGGGGATGCGCTCGGCGGTCAGCACATGCGCAAACAGCAGCGCATTCGCGATGATGAACATCGGCATGATCGTCGTGCGCGCCGAACCGACCAGCACCTTGTGCGTGTCGCGATGCACGCAGGCAGGCACGAAGCAAACCACAAAATCCTTGATCCATCGGCCAAGCGCTGCGCCGGCGCCTTCTCCTTCGCGAAGGAAAGGCACGGCCTTCAACGGCCCCATGTCGCGATAGACGAACAGCGCAACAACGAAGGAATAAACAGCCGCGACAGCGGCAGCCTCCGTCGGCGTGAACACGCCGCCATAAATGCCGCCAATGATGATGACGATCAGGAAAAGGCCCCACGCCGCATCGCCAGCCGATCTCGCAATTTCCCTGAAACCGGCGAAAGGTTGAGCAGGCAGATTCTGCCACCTGGCCGCGACGTAAATGCCGATCATCAGCATCAGGCCGGCGACGAGACCCGGCAACACGCCGCCCAGAAACATGCGGCCGACCGACACGTCCGTCGCGGCGGCGTAGACGACCATGACGATGGAAGGCGGGATGAGAATGCCCAGCGTGCCCGCGTTGCAGATAACCCCGGCAGCGAATTCCTTCGTGTAACCCACCTGCCGCATGCCCGCGATGGCAATCGAGCCGATGGCGACGACTGTCGCCGGGGACGAACCCGACAAAGCCGCGAAAAGCATGCAGGCGAACACGCCTGCCATCGCCAGACCGCCCCGGAAAGAACCCACAGCCGCGATTGCGAAGCGGATAATGCGTTGCGCGACGCCGCCGGTGGACATGAAGCCAGACGCCAGAATGAAAAACGGGATCGCCAGCAGGGTGTAGTGCTGGGTCGATTCGTAAAACTTCAACGCGATCGAACGCAGCGATTCGTCAGTGAAGAAGATGATGAAAGTCAGACTGGAAAGTCCGAGTGCGACGGATATCGGCACGCCAACAAGCAGCAGAACGAGAACCACGCCGAAAAGATAGATCGCCGACATGCCGCGCCCGCCTATTTTACGATGTTCGTGTTTTCGCGCACGAGGTCTTCGGCCTCATGTGCGGCGGCGAAGGACTCGCGCTTGCCGCGCACGATCGCGACAGCCGCTTCCGCGCAACGGTAGATAAACAGCAACATCGAAATCGGCAGGATTGAGTAAACCGCCCACCGCGGCCAGCGAAGATCCTCCGTATGCAGGCCGATCTTGTACATTCGCCCGACATAACCGGAGCCGCATACGCCTGTCTCGAAAGGATTGCCACACGCGCCAATAAACAGAATGACGCCATAGGCGATGCCGCAGACCGCGGCGAAGACGCAGAACGCCCGGAACACGGCGCTGGGAAAAACCCGAACAAAACTGTCCACGGCAAGATGGCCGCCAATTTTGATCCCGTAGGGAGCGCCGATCAGCACCAGCCATGCGAAAAGTATGGATGTGAATTCGAGCGCGGCTATCCATCCCGAGTTGAATACGTAGCGGGCGACAACCTGCGTAAAGGTCACGATTGTCATCCCCGCCAACAACATGGCGATGATCGTCTCCTCGATCGTATTGACGACTTTCCCCAGCCCCGTCATTCAGCCCCTCCCGCCGAATTCCTCCGCCACCGGGACTTTCCCGGAAAGCTGCGGCCCGGCGCCTTCGCGCCGGACCGGTGTTCTTGCGATGCGGCCGAAAGGACTAGCTGCCCTTTTGGGCTGCCGCGATAAGGTCTTTGCCGATCTGCCCTTCGAACTGGTCCCAAACCGGCTTCATCGCCTTTTTCCATGCTGCGCGCTGCTCTGCATTCAGCGTGCGAACCTTCGTGCCGGCATCCATCACCTTCTTCTTGGAGGCTTGTTGCAGCTTCTCGGAATTGTCGTTGGCCGCCTTGGTAACTTCGGCAAGGATCTTCTCAAGCTGCGCGCGCTGATCCTTCGGCAGCTTGTTCATGAACTCCGCAGAGGCGACAACGATATAGTCGATCACACCGTGATCGGTTTCGGTGATGCCGTCCTGCACTTCGTAGAACTTCTGCGTCCAGATGTTCGCCCAGGTGTTTTCCTGGCCGTCGACGACGCCGGTCTGCAGCGCGCCATAGACTTCCTTGAACGCCATTTTCTGCGGGTTCGCGCCAAGCGCCTTGAACTGCGCAAGAAGAACGTCGGACTGCTGGATGCGGAACTTCAGGCCCTTTGCATCTTCCGGCTTGATGAGCGGCTTCTTGGCCGACATCTGCTTCATGCCGTTATGCCAGTAACCCATGCCGAGAATGCCTTTGCTTTCGGCCGACTTCAACAGAGCCTGACCTTCCTTGGACTGCTGAAAGGCGTCAACGGCTGCGATATTGTCGAAGAGGAACGGCAGATCGAAAATGCGGAACTTTTTCGTGTAGTTTTCCATTTTCGAAAGCGACGGCGCGGCCATCTGCAGATCGCCGAGGACAAGCGCTTCCATCGCCTTGTCGTCATCGTAGAGTGTCGAGTTCGGGAACACCTGAACACAGACCTTGCCGGCCATTTCCTTGTTCACGCGGTCGGCGAAGGCTTGTGCGGCTTCACCCTTGGGATTGCCCTTGGCAGCAACAACGTGAGCAAACTTAAGAACCTTTGCCCCCTTCGGGCAATCGGCAGCAGTCGCGGTAGCGGCAAAGGCCAGAGTACCGGCGGCCGCCAGAGCGATGACAGAAATACGCATCGAAACATCTCCCTCGTTGATCGAACCGCCTACGATAGGCTTTATCGGGCAAGGATCAAGTGGGGCAACGGCAGTGCGCCAGTTTCGGGCTCTCGCGGACCGACCTCGATAGAAGCTCTACAAACAGTTGTTTTTAAAGAATTTGTATTGATAGCGCAGATCGCATGAATGCTCGCGGAGGAAGCACTGTAGACTTATGTCCAACCCGGCAGTTTCCGCGCGGTCCGCAGAACAAGCGCGCCTCCATCCGGTTTGGGCGCCGGCCGCGCCCCAAATTGTTCCGATTCACCCTCTTGCATTCGTGGACATTTCGCGCTAACCATGAAGCCCGGTCCATGCGTAAAAACGCGCAAGAGCCGGCCAGGCCAAGGCGTACATCTTCACCCAACTGACGCATGTTCGACCAAAAGCAAAAGACGTGGAGGGGACCAATGCTGAGAGCTTTGCTTGCCATAGCTGGCGTGGCTATTGCCGCCAGTCCAGCCGCAGCCCAGAAATACAATTTCACAGTAGCGGGCTACAGCCCCGGCGGACTTGTCTCCACCATTGGCATCGGCATGGACAAGGCGCTGGCCGCACAATTCCCGGGGTCAGCGGTGACCTATCAGACCAGCAGCGGCGGATACGCCAATGCAATCCTGCTGACTCAGAAGAAGGTGCCTATCGGTTTTATCGGCGATCACGAAATGTCGGCCATCATGGCTGGCAAACCGCCCATCAAACGACCCCTGAACAATTTGCGCCTGTTGTTCAAACCTTATGTGGGCTCTACAAGGTTCCAGATATCCCATGTGCTGGCGCGAAAGGATTTTGCTGAGAAATACGGCCTCAAGGTTTTCGAGGATATCGCCAAAAAGAAGCCTCCCGTACGGGTTGGATACAACCGTCCCGGCAATTCAGATGGCGATGTCCAGGCGACGCAATTCGAATTGATCGGCGTCAAGCCGGACGACTTCAAGAAGTGGGGTGGCCAGCTTGTGCGGGCTTCGTCCGGCGAGATGGCCTCGCTGATGCTGGATCGTCGCATTGACATGATCAGCGTCGGCATGTCGTTCAACCATCCGCGCGTTCGCGAAATCGCCAAGGGCGTCGATGTGGTCATGCTGCCGATCAGCAAGGAAATTGCCGAGAAAACGGCAAAAACCTGGAACGGCAAGCTGTGCCAGATCAAATCCACCGAATACACGTTTCTGGCTCAGGATAGCTGGGCTGCATGTATTGGCCTGGGAACCTATGTCGACGCAAGCATGAGCGACGAGGCCGCTTACAACATCACCAGGGCCATGTTCGAACAGATAGACAAGTTCAAATCGGCCCATCGCCTGCTTCAGAAGGTTGTGACGGCGCAAACTCTGGCGGAGCCGGGAAACGTGCCGCATCATCCTGGCGCACTGAGGTATCTGAAAGAAAAAGGTCTCGCCAAGTAGGCGGAGAATTTTTCAAACAGGGGCATATTGCGCGGCGGCAGAAGTGCCGCCGCGTTCTCCGTAACGAGGAACGTAATGGCAGCGACGAATGTCTGGTCTGTGGATTTCTGGTTTTCCGTGGGGGTCCGCCGCACGCCAAAAGGCTGGCTCGCCTTTGTCCTGACGCCGCTTGCCGTAGCCTTGGCAATTTACGTCATTCTTGCCGCCACATGGTTCATCATCCAGCCGTGGGTGCTTACCTCGACCTTTCTGTGCGGCATGATGACGATTGCCTTTTTGGCGGTCGGCGCGTTCCCGACCTCGGACCCGGAAAATCCGCATCCCCTGGACTACGCGTTGTCGTTAGCTTCTCTGGCTTGCGGAATCTTTTTCGCCATCAATGCGGACACAGTCATCAATCGCATCGCCGGCCTCGAAGAGCTGCCCTTCTGGGACATGTTCTTCGGCTCGCTCATGGTGCTTCTTACGCTCGAGATAACCCGGCGCAGCACCGGACTGGGCCTGCTGACAGTGGTTATCCTCTTCATGCTGTATAACCTCTTCGGCCATCTCATGACCGGCGTCATCAAGCACGGTTACATCAGCCCGAACTGGTTCATTGAAAAGAGCATCTACACGACCGAGGGCGTGATGGGCCTGCCGGCCCGCGTTGCGGCGACCTATGCATTCATGTTCGTGCTCTTCGGGACGTTGCTCCACCTCGCCAAAGGATCCGATTTCTTTTTCGACATTGCAGCCGCCATTACAGGACGCACAGCCGGCGGACCGGCGAAAGTTGCTGTCGTTTCGTCCGGTCTCTACGGCATGATTTCGGGCAGCCCGACGTCCGATGTCGTCACCACCGGGTCCCTGACCATCCCGATGATGAAACGTCTCGGCTATCCGGGCACTGTTGCCGGCGCCATTGAAGTGGCCGCCTCTACCGGCGGCAGTATCATGCCGCCTGTGCTAGGTTCGGCTGCGTTTCTCATGGCCGAATACACCGGCATCGAATACGCCGACATCGCGGTAGCTGCTCTTTTGCCTGCGCTTCTTTACTATCTTTGCGTCTTTTCGCAGGTGCATTTCCGCGCTGTGCGGCTTGGCCTCACGGGTCTCGACCCCGACAAGATTCCGAAGGTTCTGCCGGTTCTCCGGCACGGCGGCATGTTCATAATACCGCTGGCAGTCCTGACATGGGCGCTCCTTTGGGGCTATACGCCCACAATGGTCGCCGTTTATGGATCGCTCGCCGTGATCGTAGTATCCTTTTTGCGGCGCGATACATGGCTGCATCCGGGCAAGCTCTGGGACGGCCTCGCCGAAACGACATATCGTATGGTTGCAGTTGCAGGTGCTACCGCCGCTGCTGGTCTCGTTATCGGCGGGCTCGCCATGACCGGCCTCGATCTGAAGGTCGCGCATCTCATCTACGCAATCACTTTCAAGGACCAGTTCCTGACAATGGTTGTGGGTGCGGTGCTCTGCCTGATCCTCGGCCTCGGCATGCCGACACCCTCTGCCTATATCCTGGCGGCGGTTCTCCTCGGCCCGGTCATGACGCAGATAGGCATCGACAAGATGGGCGGCCACCTTTTCCTTTTGTATTTCGCTGTGATGTCGGCAATTACACCGCCCGTCGCTGTCGCCGCCTATGCGGCCTCGTCAATATCGGGAGACAACCCGCTGGCGACAGCGGCCCAGGCGGTCAAACTGGCGCTCGCCGCATTCGTTGTGCCTTTTGTATTTGTCTTCGGGCCGGAATTGTTGTGGCAGGGCCCGCTTTGGAAAACGGCTGTCACATTCGTCACAGCTGCCATCGCGTTAGTTCTACTAGCGGGCGCGATTGAACATTACGATCGCTGGGCCGATACATGGTGGCAGCGCATTCTGCTGGCGATCGGTGCTCTGTTCATGCTGGCGCCGCCTCTTTGGAGTGTTGGTATCGGCATATGCATAGTGGCGGTAGTCATAGTATCGCGGGCCGCCCTGCGAGTACAGGCGCCGGCGGCGCCGGGCCAGAACTAGTTGTTCCTGACTACATCAAAGGGCTGCGCATAATGCGCACCCTCGCCCGCTTTATCGTACCGGAACAAACTTACCCGCAGCGCGAGCATCGCGCTTTATGCCCGGACAGCGCGATGAGCTTCGCGGCCCGCCGCGTTGTACCTGACGTAGCGGCGACGGGATGGTCCGGGTTGCTTCACCACCGGCGTATTTCCGGGTTCTGTCCGGATTCCTGATAACAGAACCTGTGAAGCAAATGCGTCGCGATGCTCAAGACTTCGAAGAGACGACCACGTAGTCGGCAGCAAGCGCCGTCGCGCCAGCTGCAAGATCTGCGGTTAGTATACATCCGCTCGATATAGTCGAATCATCTCCTGCGCGCAGACCGGACTTGGCGCCGCTACGGATCTCGAAGCGCACTCTGTCTCCAATGACGACCCGTCCGCCGATCGCGACTTCGGGTCCAAAGTAGCAATGGTTTCCGACACGGCTGTCGTGCTGGATTGAAGTTCCCCCGACAACATAGCAATTGTCGCCCAAAACGACGTGCGGTCCAACGAATGTCCCGGCCAAAATAACATTCCCGGTTCCAAGCCTTGCGGCCGAGCGAATGTGAGCCGTTGGATCGATGACATTAGCCGTGGGGATCCCGGCATCGCGCAGCGCATGGAATATGCGTGCGCGCTCGGCGAGGTTCCCTCCGATTGCGATCACCGCCGCATCGAAGAAACCATCCGCATGATGTTGCTGCAGTGTTTCGATGCTGCTGTCGCCTGCGACCGGCACACCAAGTACATTTTCGCCGGCGGCTCGTTCGTCCTTGTCGAAAATTGCAATAGCAATCTGGTCGCGGGCGCCACTCAGGGCATCTATGATTTGCGCAGCGCCGCCCCCGATCGCACTGCCGATGATCGCAACTCGCTTGGCCATGTCTGAGGTTCCGAGATGCCCGGTCCTGCGCCGCTTTCCGCCGGGATGTGAACAACAAAAAACCCGCGCAAGGCGGGCTTGATTTGGTTGCGGGGGCAGGATTTGAACCTGC
>JBFWRC010000046.1:0-34537 GCA_050249115.1 Beijerinckiaceae bacterium | reverse complement strand
TGCACTTACCGACGGGCTGGTCGCCGCAACATTTCCTGTCGAATTGCGCGGGCGCGTTCAGTCGACGATTTCCACCATATGGGGCGTCGCCACCGTCGGCGGGCCGGGCTACGGCGCGCTGTTTGCCGGTCCAGGCCTGTGGCGCGCGGCTTTCTGGTCGCTGGCGCCGCTGGCCCTGATCTTCGTGGCGCTTGCCTGGCGCACGATCGGCGGCGAGCCCGCCGCCGGTCCGCGCGCGCGAATGCCTTACTGGCGACTGATCTTGCTGGCGCTGTCCGTCCTGCTGCTCAGCATGACGTCTGTCGCCGGCAGCCACTGGCTGCAGGCGCTTCTGGTCGCCGCAGCCATCGCGAGCGCCACGGCGGCATTCATCCGCGACGCAAAGGCCGAACGGCCGATCTTTCCGCGCCGCGTGACCGCGATTGGCACCGAGCTCGGCGCGCTGTTCTGGATATTCTTTTGCGTCAGCATCATGATTTCCTTCGTCAACACCTACACGACGTTCTTCCTGCAGGTGCTGCATGGCGTTGCGCCGCTGACGGCCGGATACCTGTTCGCCATACAATCCTTCATGTGGACGGCAGGCGCCCTCATGGTCGCTTCCCGTCCGGCGTCGCAAACCGTTTCGCTCGTCACGATCGGCCTCGGCATGATGCTGGTCGCCGCGATAGGCCTTTTCATTACTGTTGTTTCGGGACCAGTCGCGGCGATCGCTGCTGCGATCGCTCTCGCTGGCACTGGCATAGGCTTTCTCAACAACCCTGCGATCCAGAAGATCATTGTCGTCGCACGGGAAGAAGAAAAGCAACTGGCAGCCAATTCGGTCCAGACCGTGCGGAATATAGGCATGTCGTTTGGCGCAGCAGGCGCGGGCACGGTCGCTGCAAGCGCAGGCCTGCAAGACGGCGCCGCACCGGCCGTTGTCGCCCATGCCATGCAATGGGTCTATGGCGTCAACGTCGTTGTCGCCATTGTGGCGCTGGCGATCGCGCTGGCCGTACTACGCGGCCGGTCCGGCGAAGAAATCGGGTGACCGTGTCCTTCAGCCCCTGAGGCCGGGCGCTTCCTGCCCCGTCCGCGCAACATACTCCGTATAACCGCCACCGTAAGTGTGCACGCCTTCGGGGGTGAGTTCCAGCACCCGGTTGGATAGCGCGGCCAGAAAATGCCGGTCGTGGCTGACAAACAGCATCGCGCCCTCGTATGCCGAGAGCGCGGCGATGAGCATTTCCTTGGTGGCGATGTCGAGATGGTTGGTCGGCTCGTCGAGCACCAGAAAGTTGGGCGGATCGTAGAGCATCTGCGCCATGACGAGCCGCGCCTTTTCGCCGCCCGACAATACACGGCACTTCTTCTCCACATCGTCGCCGGAAAAGCCGAAACACCCGGCCAGCGCCCGCAGGGAACCCTGCCCGGCCTGCGGAAACGCCGTTTCCAGTTGCTCGAAAATGGTGAGATCGCCGTCGATCAGATCCATCGCATGCTGGGCGAAATAACCCATCTTCACGCTCGCCCCGATGGCGACGGAGCCGTCGTCCGGTTCCGCCGCACCGGCCACCAGTTTCAGCAAGGTCGACTTGCCGGCGCCGTTGACGCCCATGACGGCCCAGCGCTCGCGCCGCCGCACGGAAAAATCGAGCCCGTCGTAGATCGCTTTGCTGCCATAGCCCTTATGCACGTTCTTCAACATTGCCACATCTTCGCCCGAACGTGGCGCCGGGGGAAAATCGAACAGGATGGTCTGGCGGCGGCGCGGCGGCTCCACCTTTTCGATCTTGTCGAGCTTCTTGACCCGGCTTTGCACTTGCGCCGCATGCGAGGCGCGCGCCTTGAACCGCTCGATAAACTTGATTTCTTTCGCCAGCATCGCCTGCTGCCGCTCGAACTGCGCCTGTTGCTGTTTTTCGTTCAGCGCGCGCTGTTGTTCGTAGAATTCGTAATCGCCCGAGTATGTGGTCAGCGCGCCGCCGTCGATTTCGACGATCTTGTTGACGATGCGATTCATGAAAGCGCGGTCATGCGAGGTCAGCATCAGCGCGCCGTCGAATCCTTTCAGGAATTGCTCGAGCCAGATCAGGCTTTCGATATCGAGATGGTTGCTTGGTTCGTCCAGCAGCATCGCGTCCGGCCGCATGAGCAGGATGCGCGCCAGCGCCACACGCATTTTCCAGCCACCGGACAGATTGCCCACGTCGGCATCCATCATTTCCTGGGTGAAGCCGAGTCCGTCCAGCACCTCGCGGGCGCGCCCCTCCAGCGCATAACCGTCCAGTTCCTCGAAACGGGCAAGCACCTCGCCGTAGCGCGACACAACGGCCTCCATCTCGTCCGCACGTGAGGGGTCGGACAATTCAGGATCGGCGAGCTTTGCTTCGAGTTCCTTCATCTCCGCAGCGACATCGCTCACCGGCCCGGCGCCGTTCATGGTTTCGGTCACCGCGCTGTGGCCGGACATTTCGCCAACGTCCTGGCTGAAATAGCCGATGGTTATACCGCGATCGACGCTGACCTGCCCTTCGTCCGGCGCCTCCTGCCCGGTGATCAGGCGAAACAGGGTCGTTTTACCTGCGCCATTGGGGCCAACCAGCCCGATCTTCTCCCCCTTCTGCAGTCCTGCCGAAGCTTCGATGAAGAGGATCTGATGGCCGTTTTGCTTGGAGATGTTTTCGAGACGGATCATGCGTGCACAGACTGGAAGGAAATGTTGCCGCACGCATAAGCCATGTCGCGCAATAACGAAAGCGGATCAGCGTCTGGCAATGTCCCGCAACGCATCGGGCGTATCGATATCTAGCGCTGCGGCCTCATCCGCCGCGACCTCGACCACTTTCAGCGCCGGATCGCGCAACAGCCTCCGCGCGCCCTCGTCGCCCTTCAGCTCCATCACCGAGCCGAAGACGCGCCGCGCCAGCAGGACCGGATTGCCGCGCTGGCCGGCATATACCGGCACAACCGCCGCCGCATCGGGGGCGGCCGCAAAGGCATCCGTCATGGCCCGCAGAAGCGGAGCGCCGACGAGCGGCATGTCGCCAAGTAGTACCAAGCAGGCGTCTGCCGATTCGGGCAGCGCTGCAACGCCCGCACGCAGCGAACTGGCGAGGCCGGATTCGTAATCGGCGTTGTCTGCAAAAACGACATCGCGTCCCGCCAGCGCATCTTGCACCGCTTCCGCCTCGCACCCTGTCACGACAACGACCGGAGCGAGCCCCGCCGCTTCAGCGGCCCGCACAGCATGGCGCACCATCGGCTCGCCCTTGTAAAGCGCAACGACTTTCGTCGCCGCCGAAGGATCGGCCTGGCGATAGCGGCTGGCTGTCCCCGCCGCCAGAACGATGGCCGCGATGTCAGGCATCTTCGGTTTCCGGCGCAGGCGTGTCGCGCAACTGGCCGCGTTGCACGATTTCCATCAACAGCCCGCCTACGCCCATTTTGCGAATGTCCGCCGCCGTCACCGGAATGTTCGCCAGCAGCCGGTACAGCACCCAGTCGAAACCGTTCTCTTTCGGGCTGCGGGCGCATCCCGGCGCGCCGAGCACATGCACCCTCCTGGCGCCATCTGCGAGCCGCCCGACAAGCAACAGATTGCCCGGATCGACCGGCATGCCGAAATGCTCGATCTCCCCGCCGGCCGCCTCCAGCGCAGCGGGGATGACGTCGCGCCGGTCGGTAATCGCCGAAGCGCCAAAAACAACGACGATGTCGGATTGCTGCGCGATTGTTTCGATCACGCCTGCAAGCGCGCCCGCTTCGTGCTCCACGCGCTCATCGGCGACGACCTGCGCGCGCGCCGGTTCAAGCCGTTCGCCAAGCACGCGCAGCGTCTTGTCGACCACGGATTTCTTCAAACCCGGCAGGATCGTCGAAACAACGCCCACGCGCATCGGACGGAACGGAGCCACCCGCAATGGCGATTGCCGCGCCACCTCTGCCGCCCTGCCGGCCACCTCGCCCGCGACGGCAAACGGTATGATTTTAACTGTGCCGATCATCTCGCCGTCGACAACGCGCCGCCAGCGCTCCAGCGTGGCGACCGTGACCGAAGCGTCGATCATGTTGATCGCATCGATGCTTTCGGGGTCGATGCACAGAACGCCATCGGCTGTAGCAAAGAGATTCGAGCGGCCCGTGAAAGGCTTGTCGACGCGGATATTCGCACCCGCCAGCGCTTCGGCCAGCAGGCCAGCCGCGCGGTCTTCGCCGATGTCGCCCTCCTCCAGGCGCGCCACGACAAGGCTAGCAATTCCAGCCTTCTCCATTGTTGCGGCATCTTCGCCGGTGACGACATGGCCCTTCTTCAGCACCAGCCCATTCTGCCGCACGGTATGCGCAACAATCGCGCCGGGACTGTCCTTTACATCGACTGTGCCAAATTTCACCCGGCCGCTCCAACGGTTGCGAGCGCCGGCTTTTCCTCGCGCAGCGGCTTTTTGCGCAGCGCCAGAATGACCTCGCCCAGCACAGAGACAGCGATCTCCGCCGGACTGACTGCGCCAATGTCGAGACCGATAGGCGCCTTGATGCGGCCAATCTGTTCCGGCGTGAAGCCTTTCTCGGTCAGACGTTCGACGCGGCGGCCGTGCGTTTTGCGCGAGCCCAGCGCACCGACATAAAAGCAGCTGGCGTTGAGCGCCTCTTCCAGCGCCGGATCGTCTATCTTCGGGTCGTGGGTGAAACAGGCCAGCGCGGTGTAGCGGTCGAAGCCCATGCCGGGGATAACGTTCTGCGGCCAGTCGGCAATCAGGTTCACATCGGGAAAACGCTCTGGCGTGGCGAAAGCCGTGCGCGGATCGATGATCGTGAGGTCGAGCCCCGCGGTCTTCGCCATCGGCGCGAGAGCCTGCGAAATATGCACCGCGCCGATAACGACCAGGCGCACAGGCGGCGTCTGCACCGTGAGAAAATACTGCTTGCCGTCATGCTCTACCGAGCCGCTCTTGCCCGAGCGCATCGCCTTGTCGAGCGTTTCGGCCATCGGATCGTTATCGAGGTCCGCCGCTTTCACGAGCCGCTGCTCGCCATTCTCCACATCGGTGACAAGTATCGCAGCGCGGCGCGCGGCGCGCTCTGCATTGAGCGCGGAAAGAATTGCGAGCTTCATCAGTCCACCTTTTCAACATATACGCGGATGCGCCCGCCACAGGAAAGGCCGACGCGCCATGCCGTTTCGTCGGCAACGCCGAATTCCAGCGTGCGCGCCTTGCCGTCCTCGATTGTATCCATGGCTTCCGTCACGACTTCGCCCTCGACGCAGCCGCCGGACACCGACCCGAGGAAATTGCCTTCTTCGTCGATAACCAGATTGGACCCGACCGGACGCGGCGCCGAGCCCCAGGTCTCGATCACGGTGGCTATGGCCACGCCCTTGCCTGCCTTGCGCCATTCCTCGGCGCGCGAAAGGATGTCTTCGTCTGTAGCGAGCATGAAATCCTCCGAGGTCGCCGGCCGGAGCCTGCCCAACCGGAATATACAATGGAATATAGCGCCGGGCGCGGCGGAGCGCCAGAGGCGACCTGTGCGTCACGATTGCACGAAGTCTATGTCCAGAGCGCGCGCAGACCGAAAAAAGCCGTATCCTTGATGCGGCGGGCTGCGCCCTGCCACCAGAAGTTGCGCGGATCGACGCAGAACGTCATGGACAGGACGAGCCGCCGCTCGCCCTCGGCGACAGGCGTCACCTTGTGATGCACGACGGCGCCTTCGAACAGGATGTACCGGTTCGGTGGGGTCGCGATGGCGAACTCCCGCCCGCCGGCCCGCGCCCAGAGCGTGGCGTGCGACAGGCCGTTTTCGCCATGACCCCGGTTCACGAGCGGCAGCAGCGCCGTAAAATGACGCCCCCGGTAAAAATTGTGGTCGTAGTGCCACCCGATATGGTCGCCCGGCCGGTCGTAAAACAGGATCGACAGCGAGGACTGATCGCCAAGCGGCGTAGGCTGCAGCGCAAGTCCGGTGACACTGGAGACATAGTCCAACAGCCCCCGGCTGCGATAGAAACACGCAATTTCCGGCGTGTTTCCGGCGATTGTCTCGAAGGCTATCGTTCCGCCCTTCTTGTGCGCGGGCACGTAACTGCGCTCGCTCGCGACATGGCGCTCGCACAGGGCGCGCAAGTGTTCGAAATCTGCTGACGGCAGAAAATTGTCCGCATGGCAGATTTTGTCGCCGAAATCCGGAATGGCGCGCCCTTCGCCGTAGCGAAATTGCGCCAAAGAGGCGGCGCTTGCGGTTTCGATCTTGCGCGCCAGCTCGCCATAAAGTGCGCGGCGCCGCCACCGCCCGGCGGCGATGCCCCCTCCGGCCAGAACGCCCGCCCCAAGCAAAGTCTCGGCAATCATCCGCAGTACCGCCCGTTGCCTGAACCGAATCTGCGTTATCTCATGCAGCCCGCGCTTTGCATTTTCATTGCAGTACGATCACAAATCGATGACGCACGGGAGGAGGGCCGGAACGCGCCGCCCGGGCTATCCTTTACCGAGCGGCAAATCCCACTTGTATGGATTCTTGCGCAGCCGTTCCGGCGGCAAGATGTCCCTGTCGCCGAGCCCATGCGCCCACGGCGCCATTCGGTGGACCGCAAGAAAAAGCTCGTCCGTCAACGCCTGCCGGTCGCCATTGGCTGCGAGCGTCTCGAACGGCGCGATGGCGCCGGCGCGGATACGCATGCACGATTTCGGAAACCGCCGGAATTCGGCGATAAGCAGCGACATCCGCAGCGAGGCGTTAATGTGGCTTGCGGCGTGAAAGAGCAGACTGTTCTGGCCCTCGAAGAAAACCGGCAGAATGCTGGCTTTCGATTTTTGCACGAGGCTTGCTGTGAATGTCTTCCACGGCAGCTCCTGCGCCCGGCCGAACACACGCGGCGCGGTGGCGACCGTCCCCGCCGGAAAGACCATCAGCGTCACGCCCGCCTGCAACAGCCGCAAGGCTTCCTTGCGTGTCGCAAGATTGGTCCGCAAAGCCGCTTCCGAGTTGGAAAAGTCGACAGGCAGGCAATGATCGCGGAACGCCTCGATGCGCAAGAACTCCGTATTGATAAGGACCTTGTACGGCCGCTCGAGCTGTTCGGCCATAGCGGCGAGGGAAATGCCGTCGGCGAGCCCGAAGGGGTGATTGGCCAGCATGACCAGCGGCTGCCCGGGCGCAACTTCGGGAGGCCATGCGGCGTCCGAAATGTCGAGCTTCACATCGAGCAGCCGCAGCAGCTCGTTCATCTTGCGCGGATGTGTGGCCGCGATCTCGGTCCGCCATACATCGTAAATGGACAGGTATTTATCGACGCCGGACAGGCGCTCGATACGCTTGCGCGCCCAGGTCTTTAAACGTCCCGCCGGCGCGCCCGACCCGCTTGTCAGTGCGTCGGCACGGTCATGCACGGACATGCCTCAGGCCGCCCGCTTCAGCCACAGGCGCGGATCGGTCGCCGCGCCTGCGGTCTCGCCTGACAGCGCCTCGATCAGCGCTTCCATGCTGGTCAGATTGTGTACGGGTCGAAATTCGTCCACATGCGGCAGGATGGCGCGAATGCCCTGCGCCCGCGCTTCGAAACGGTCGTAGCGCAGCAGCGGGTTGAGCCAGATGAGCCGACGGCAGGACTTGTGCAGGCGCTCCATTTCGCGCGCCAGTTCGTCCGTACCCTCCCGCTCAAGGCCATCCGTGAACAGGAGAACGATTGCGCCCTGCCCAAGCACCCGCCGCGACCAGTTGCGGTTGAACAGATGCAGGCACGTGCCGATGCGTGTGCCGCCGGACCAGTCGTCGACTTCCGCCGTACACAATTCGAGCGCCTCGTCCGGGTCCTTGTGGCGCATGGCGCGCGTCACATTGGTCAGACGCGTGCCGAACAAGAACGTATGCACGCGCCGGCGGCGTTCCGTCAGCGCATGGAGGAAATGCAGAAAAACCCGGGTGTAGTCGCTCATCGATCCGGAGATATCGCAAATCGCCACGACAGGCGGATGACGGGTTACCGGATTGCGCTGCGCCAGTTCGATTCCCGATCCGCCTGCCCGCATCGACCTGCGGAATGTCCGGCGCGGATCGATTTTCAGTCCCCGGATATCGGCCCGGAACCGGCGCGTGCGCACCTCGTCGTCGGACAGTTTCAGCCGCGAAATGGCGATTTTTGCCGCAGCGACTTCCTCCGCCGTCATCTGCGCGAAGTCTTTTTTCTGCAGCACTTCGGCCGCCGAGACGGTGAAGCGCTGGTCTATCTCCAGCTCCTGCTGCTGCACTTCCGGTTCGGCCTTCGGCATCAGCGCCTGCGCCAGCCGCGCGGCGCCGGCCTTGGGCTTCGGCGGCGGTTCGTTCTCGCGGGACGGTTCGGCCATCGGCGACATCATCGCAATGAGTTTTTCCATGAAGCCGCGCCGCTTCCAGAAAATGTCGAAAGCCTGATCGAACAGCAGCAGATGTTCGCGCCGCGTTACGAAAACCGCTTCAAGCGCCGCGCGAAAATCGGTGCGGTTCGTGCAGCCCGAAACTTCGACCGCCTCGACAGCGTCGATGATGCTGCCAGGTCCCACCGGCAGGCCAGCCGCCCGCAGCGCGCGGCCGAAATGCATGATGTTATCAACTAAAGCGCCGGCGGAAGCTTCGGCCCCGGCGGCAGGTTCGCCTGTTTGCGTCATCCGCGTTCTATAGCGCGAAAAAGGCGATCAGCGCGACAGAAACGTATTGTTGCCTGCCGTGCGCTCGACGCGCATGCCGCGCGCTTCGAGAGCCGCGATACAATCGAAGTTCCAGGCGGCCCGGCCGAGATGTTCGATAATCACCAGCCTCGGCAGCAGGTCGTCGGAGGCGTGATGCAGAAAATGCCGCATGACGCGGTCTTCGTACCCTTCGACGTCGATCTTCATGGCGTCAATATGAGCGATCCCGAGATCGGCCAGACAATCGACCAGCGGCCGAACCCGCACTTGCGGGCCATCGCCTTCGAGCCCGAGCGACCGCAAGCTGAGGTCGTCTCCGCCCAGCGTGGCGTATCCGTCTTCGTCGCCCAGCGCAGTCTGCACCGCAAGCGCGCCGTCATGGCCGCACTGCGCCAGGTTGAACGCCAACCGTCCGAAAGTCACCGGATGCGGCTCGAACGCCACGATCCGCGCATCCGCCCGCGCTTTTGCCGCTGCAGCAAGCGAATGTACGCCAATGTTGGCGCCGATATCGAGAAACACTGCCTCGTCCCGGTCCATGACGGAGGCCACCGCCGCCCGCTCCAGCGGATCGAACATCGAGGGCTTGAGAAAGGCCTTCCACTCGCAGCGGTTTTCGTCGAGATGGCAGCGCACGGGCAGACCGAACATGTGGCCGTCAAGCGGCCCGTCGTTGCGGTTACGCAGGATCGTGCGGATCAAATTACGCGCACCGCCGCGGCCAAACGGCGTATGCCGCGCGAGCCCCACCAGGAGGCGCGAGAGCAAGTCCGGCCTGTAGGCGCCATACGCAGCTTCCGCCACGCCGGCGCCAGCCATGCGCAGTGAATCGTCCATACCGGTCCCCAGCCCCGAAACGGGGCGAAAGCATTATACGCGCAATTCACTGCGCATGTCAGCGAGCATTTGCTCGACTTTGGCGCCGCCGATTTTTTCTATATCGTCTTGATATTTCAGGATTACGCCCAGCGTATCGTTGACAAGCGCCGGATCGAGAGCAACCGCGTCCAGCTCGTGCAATGCACCGGCCCAATCCAGCGTCTCGGCTACGCCGGGCAGTTTGAACAGATCTTCTTCGCGCAGTTTTTGCACGAAAGCCACGATCTCGGCGGTGAGCTTTTCCGGCGCCTCAGGCGTCTTGGTCTTCACTATCGCGATTTCGCGCGCTGCATCGGGATAGCCGACCCAGTGATACAGACACCGGCGTTTCAACGCATCGTGGATTTCGCGCGTGCGGTTCGATGTGATGATGACGATTGGCGGCTCGCCCGCCTTCACCGTGCCAAGCTCCGGCACCGTGACCTGAAAGTCGGACAGGATTTCGAGCAGAAAGGCTTCGAAAGCCTCGTCCGTGCGGTCGAGTTCGTCGATCAACAGCACCGGCGGGCCTTCGGTAAAAGGCTCCAGCGCCTGCAACAGCGGACGCTTCACGAGGTAGCGCTCCGAAAACACGTCGTGCTCCAGCCGCTCGCGGTCAGTCTCGCCGGCTGCTTCGGCAAGGCGGATCGCCATCATCTGAGCCGCGTAGTTCCATTCGTACACCGCCGAGGAAACATCCAGGCCCTCGTAACACTGCAACCGGATAAGCCTGCGCCCCAGCGTCGAAGACAGCACCTTGGCGATCTCGGTTTTACCGACGCCCGCCTCGCCTTCGAGAAACAGGGGCCGCCCCATGCGCAAGGACAGGTACAACACCGTCGCCAGCGAACGATCGGCGATATAATCGGCCTGCGTCAGCAGTTCGAGCGTTGCATTTATGGATGTAGGGAGTTTCATGTCGCCCGTACCGGATTTCCCTGCGCCAGCCTTGCGCCTTCGGCGGTAAATGTCATGTCCTCAAAAAACCGGTCCCGGACCGCTGCCGCACAGCGTCCGGGACTTTTCTCGTTTGAGAGACGACAGATTACTTGCCGTTGGCCTTGTTGACCGCCCGGCGCGCCATCACGCCGATCAGATGCGCGCGATAGGCCGCATCGGCATGAATATCGGTATTGAGACCGTCAGCCGAAGCGTTGACGCCTTCCAGCGCCTTGACATGGAACTTTGCCGTCAGCGCAGCTTCGAAATTCTCTGCCCGGAACACGCCGTTCGATCCCGCGCCCGTGACGGCCACGCGCACATCGCGGCCCTTCTTGGCGACGAATACGCCAACCAGCGCGTAGCGCGAGGCCGGGTTCGGGAATTTCATATAGGCTGCCTTGGCCGGGATTGGGAACGATACTTTCAGGATGAGTTCGCCCTCTTCCAGTGCGGTTTCGAACAGGCCCTGGAAGAATTCGTCCGCCGGAATCTTGCGCTTGTTGGTGATGATCGTTGCGTTCAGCGCCATGCAAGCGGCCGGATAATCAGCCGCCGGATCGTTGTTGGCGATGGAGCCGCCGATTGTACCCTTGTTGCGCACGGCCGGATCGCCGATCATGCCCGCGAGTTCGGCCAGCGCCGGAATTTTCTCCTGCACTTCCGGCGAAGTGTTGACATCGCGGTGGCGGGTCATCGCGCCGATGATGACATTGCGGCCCTTCACCTCGATGCCGCGCATGCCGTCGACCTTGGACAGATCGATCAGCGTTGCGGGTGAAGCCAGCCGCTGCTTCATCGTCGGCAGCAAGGTCTGGCCGCCGGCCAGAAACTTCGCGTCCTCGGCCTTGCCGGCAGCGTTGATCGCCTTGCGGGGCGAGTCGACGCGCTGATAGGTGAAAGCATACATTCCTTCGTCTCCCTTTCGTAACTTCGCCGCTCGGCGTCTGCCGGGGCGCTGACCCAAATCCTATTCCGCAGCCTTGCGCTGCACGGCCTTCCGCGCAGCGCGCCAGACCGCCAGAGGCGTCGCCGGCATCGGCACGTCCTCATGCCCGACCGCATTGGTGATCGCGTTGATGACGGCAGGCGGTGCTGCGATCGCGCCCGCTTCGCCGCATCCCTTGATGCCGAGCGGATTCGAAGGACACGGCGTCTGCGTCATGCCGACCTGATAGGACGGCAAATCATCTGCGCGCGGCATGCAATAATCCATGTAGCTCGCGGTCACCAGTTGACCGCTGTCGTCGTAGAAGGCGCCTTCGAGGAGTGCCTGGCCAACGCCCTGGGCGATACCGCCATGCACCTGCCCTTCCACGATCATCGGATTGATAACCTTGCCAAAATCGTCAACGGCGGTCCAGCGGTCGATCACGGTCTTGCCGGTCTCGGGGTCGATCTCGAGTTCACAGATGTGAACGCCCGCGGGGAACGTAAAGTTCGTCGGGTCCCAGAACGCGCTTTCCTTCAGGCCCGGCTCGAGATCCTGACCCGAAAACTTGTGCGCGATATAGGCCTGCAAGGCGACCGAACCGAAGTCGATCGACTTGTCGGTGCCCTTTACCGAAAACACGCCATCCTTGAATTCGATGTCGCCGGCGTCGGCTTCCAGACAGAAACCGGCCACTTTCTTCGCCTTCGCCTCGATCTTGTCGAGCGCCTTGACGATGGCCGACATGCCGACGGCCCCGGAACGCGAACCATAGGATCCCATGCCCATCTGCACCTTGTCGGTGTCGCCATGGACAATGGAAACGTTCTCGAACGGAATGCCGAGCCGTTCGCTGACGAGTTGGGAGAATGTCGTCTCGTGCCCCTGCCCATGCGAATGCGAACCCGTCAGCACTTCGACCGTGCCGACCGGATTGACCCGTACTTCCGCCGATTCCCACAGGCCGACGCCTGCGCCGAGCGAACCGACCGCCTGGGATGGTGCAATTCCGCAGGCCTCGATATAGGCCGAAAAACCGATCCCGCGCAGCTTGCCCGCACGTTCGGAGGCCGACTTGCGCTTCGCGAAGCCGCGATAATCCGCCATCTCAAGCGCTTTTTCCAGCGCCGCGCCATAGTTGCCGGCATCGTAGGCCATGATGACCGGCGTCTGGTGCGGAAACGACTTGATGAAATTCTTGCGCCGGAGCTGTGCCGGATCGGTCCCGGTCTCGCGCGCCGCCACTTCTACCAGCCGCTCGACAACGAAAGTCGCTTCCGGCCGGCCCGCGCCGCGATAGGCGTCGACCGGCGCAGTCGTCGTGTAAATGCCGTCGACTTCGGCATAGATCGCCGGAATGTCATACTGGCCGGAAAGCAGCGGTGCATAGAGATAGGTCGGCACCGAAGACGCAAAGGTGGACAGATAGGCGCCCAGATTGGCCAGCGTATGCACGCGCAGCGCCAGCATCTTGCCGGTGTCGTCGAGGGCGAGTTCGGCGGTCGTCACATGGTCGCGCCCGTGGGCGTCAGCCTGGAAACTCTCGCTGCGATCGGCGGTCCATTTGACCGGACGGCCGACCTTTTTGGCGGCCCAGACGCAGACTGTTTCTTCCGCGTAGATGAAAATCTTCGAGCCGAAGCCGCCGCCGACATCCGGCGCGATCACGCGAAGTTTGTGTTCCGGCGCGATGCCGATAAAGGCCGAGAGCACCAGCCGGGCGACATGCGGATTCTGGCTCGTCGTGTAGAGCGTGAAGGCTTCCGTGCCCGGGTCGTAGTCGCCCACCGCCGCCCGCGGTTCCATCGCGTTGGGCACGAGGCGGTTATTGACGAGCTCCAGTTTTGTGACGTGCTTGGCCTTCGCGAATGCCGCGTCGGTCGCGGACTTGTCGCCCAGATGCCAGTTGTAGACGGTGTTGTCGGCAGCGGCTTCGTGGATGACCGGCGCGCCCTTCTTCGTCGCGGACTTCATGTCGACGACGGCGGACAGCACTTTGTAATCGACGGCGATTTTCTCACCGGCGTCGCGCGCCTGCTCCAGCGTCTCGGCGATCACCACGGCAACATGGTCGCCGACGTAGCGCACCTTGCCCTGCGCCAGCGCAGGGTGGGCGCCCGCCTTCATGGGCGAGCCGTCCTTGGAATGGATCATCCAGCCGCAGATGAGACCGCCAACTTTGTCCTGCGCGATGTCGTCACCGGTCAGGATCGCAAAAACGCCAGGCATGGCTGCAGCCCGCGCCGTATCGATTTTCGCGATTTCGGCATGGGCGTGCGGAGAACGCAGGAACCAGGCATAGGCCTGGCCCGGCCGGTTGACGTCGTCAACGTACTGACCGCGGCCGGTGACGAAACGAAGGTCTTCCTTGCGGCGCACCGCTGCGCCAACGCCCGTTTCACTCATTGCGACCTCCCTGATCGGTTCCAATCCGGGCGTAAAGCCCTTGCGGCGGCGCTCTTGCCGGGGCCGTACCGGGCCGAACGCAGCGGCGCGGCATCCAGGCCAGTGGCCCGTGCCGTTACTTCATCGCCTGCGCGCCAGCGGCGATCGCCTTGACGATGTTGTGATAACCCGTGCAACGGCAGATATTGCCTTCCAGCTCATGGCGGATCGTCTGCTCGTCGAGATCGTTGCCCTTGCGCTTCACCATTTCGACAGCGGTCATGATCATGCCCGGCGTGCAAAAGCCGCACTGCAGACCATGATTTTCGCGGAAGGCTTCCTGCATGGGATGCAGCTTGCCGTCCTTTGCGAGACCTTCGATGGTCGTCACGTCCGCGCCTTCGCAGGTCAGCGCCAGCGTGGTGCAGGACTTGATCGCGTTACCGTCGACATGCACGACGCAGCAGCCGCACTGGCTGGTGTCGCAACCGACATGCGTGCCGGTAAGACGCAGATGCTCCCGCAGAAACTGAACCAGCAGCGTACGCGAATCCACATTCCCCGAGACGGCTTTGCCGTTCACGGTCATCGATACTTTCGGCATAGACTTCCTCCTCGAAAATTCCCTGACGCCGGTTCGCCGGACCTATACTGCAAACGATCGAAGCTCGCTAGCGGGCCGTACCGGCTTTGCGCACCGTTTCCCCTTGATTGCCCACAGTTTGGGCCGTCAGCCCGAAACGGTCAAGCGCCGCCGCGCCAATCGATCTAATCCTTCCGGCGAACCGCTCGCCGGGCCATCTCAGCCACCGACAACTTCGGCGAATTTCTTGAAGAACGAGTCGGCGTTCTTCTTGGCGACACCATCGATCAGCCGTCCGCCGAGCTGGGCCAGTTTGCCGCCGACATTCGCTTGGACGTCGTAAACGAGTATCGTGCCGCCGTTCTCGCCTTCCTTCAGACGCACGGTGGCGCCGCCCTTGGCGAAACCGGCAACGCCGCCTTCGCCCTGCCCGCTGATTTTGTAGCCGTTCGGCGGATCGAGATCGCTCAACTCGACATTGCCCTTGAAGGTGGCGCTGACCGGACCAACCTTTATCTTGGCAATCGCGCTGAAGGCGTTGTCGCCGGTCTTTTCGAGAGCCTGACATCCGGGAATGCACTGCTTCAGTACTTCCGGATCGTTCAATTTCTCCCAAACGGTTTGGCGGTCGGCGGGGAGTTGCACTTCCCCCTGCATTGTCATTGCCATTGCTGTGTTCGCTCCAGACTTTATCCTTGAGCCGCCCTTATCGCGCCGTCGGGCGCGCCCTGTCCAGTCCTGCCATGACGCCTGCGCCGAAATAATCCCCTATAGCGACATTTTCTCCGCACGTGCGCCCGAAATGGCCGATTGCGGCTTGCGCGGAATGCGCATGAACGGTATGCGCATTCTGGCAGTAAAGCCCGAGAGTAAACTCGGCGAAATCAGGGCCGGAGAGCGCGTTGTCCTGACCAAAATTGTCGCAAGGGGGCGGTCATGGCTGAGATGAAGATAGGGTCCGAAATCTTCAATGTGGTCGTCGAAGGGCCCGACGATGCGCCCGCTTTGCTGGTCTCCAATTCGCTGGGTACGGATCTGCATATGTGGGACGGCCAGATGCCAGCTCTCACCAAGGCTTTCCGCGTCATCCGCTACGATTCGCGCGGGCATGGCGGCAGCGTCGCCAAAGACGGCCCCTATTCCATCGACCAGCTCGGCAAGGACGCTATCAACATTCTCGACGCGCTGGGCGTGGAGAAGGCGCATTTCCTCGGCCTGTCGCTGGGCGGCATGGTCGGAATGTGGATCATGACCCACCACGGCGACCGGATAGAAAAAGCGGTGCTGGCCAACACCGGAGCCTGGCTCGGCAATCCCGATTTCTGGAACATGCGCATCCGCACCGCCCGCAATGAGGGCATGGGCGCGCTGGTGGCGGGAACTGTCGAGCGGTGGTTCAGCCGCGAATTTCAGGAGAATTCTCCCGAGGCCGTTGCGAAAGTCGCCGCCATGGTGCGCTCCACCCCGGCGGTAGGGTATGCTTCATGCTCGGCTGCCATCCGCGACATGGACCAGCGCGAGGCGATCCGCTCCATCGACCGCCCGGTCCTCGTGATCGTGGGCACCAAGGACCCGGCGACGCCGCCGGCCCTGGGCGGTTTGATTGCGGGCTCGATTGCGAACGCCCGCATCATCGATCTGGACGCGGCCCATTTGTCGAATATCGAAGCGGAAATGGCTTTCAACCGCGCGGTCGTCGCATTCCTCTCCGCACCCGCGGCCGCATCGCCGGCCGCCGCCGCCCCGAAACCGGCCCGGAAGGCAGCGAAGAAAGCGGCAAAGAAGGCAGCCGGCAAACCGGCAAAGAAACCGGCAGCGAAGAAGAAACCGGCAGCGAAAAAGACACCGGCCAGAAAAGCAGCAGCAAAAAAGTCGGCCAAGAAATCAACTAAGAAATCAGTCAAGAAACCCGCCAAAAAATCGGTCAAGACAGCAGCCAAGCAAAAACAGCCGAAAAAGAGCGCGCCCAGCAAGACCACCGCCAAGAAAATTTCTGCCAAGAAAATTTCTGCCAAGAAAGCTTCCTCCAAGAAAGCTTCCTCCAAGAAAACTTCTGCAAAGAAAGCGGCCCCCAAGAAACCGGTGGCCAAAAAGTCCTCCGCGAAAAAAATTGCGCAGACGAAATCTCCCTCCAGGAAAATCTCCGCAAAGAAGGCCGCCCCGAAAAAGGCCGTGAAGAGAGCTGCGAAGAAGCGATAGTAATGTTCCGGCGAAGCGCCGCCGGACCGGGGCCGCGCCGCAGACATCCGGATTTTCGGGCCAGAACAATTATTCGGCGGGAGCTTTGATGGAAAATTTTCTCCAGCAGCTTATCAACGGCATCACGCTCGGCTCGATCTACGGTCTCATCGCCATCGGCTACACGATGGTCTACGGCATCATCGGTATGATCAATTTCGCGCATGGCGATGTATTCATGGTGTCGGCTTTCATCGCCATGCTGCTGTTTCTGGCGCTCACTACCGTGCTCGGCGTTTCCTCCCTTTTCCTGGCGTTCTTCATCGTCCTGATCGCCGGCATGTTTCTGACCTCGTTGTGGAGCTGGACGATCGAGCGTATCGCCTATCGGCCGCTGCGCGGCTCGTTTCGCCTCGCGCCGCTTATCTCCGCCATCGGCATGTCGATCTTTCTGGCAAACTTCGTGCAGGTGGTGCAGGGGCCGCGCAACAAGCCGTTGCCTCCGATGTTCACCGAGGTGATCCAGCTTACGAGTGGCGGCGATTACAACGTCACCTTGGCCTACAAGCAGATCGTCATCGTCGCGGTCACATTCTTCCTGCTCGCGGTTTTCTGGTACATCGTGCAGAAGACGCCGCTCGGCCGCGCCCAGCGCGCCTGCGAACAGGACCGCAAGATGGCTGCCCTGCTCGGCGTCGACGTGAACCGCACGATTTCGATTACATTCATGATAGGCGCCGCCCTCGCTGCGGTCGCAGGCGTCCTTTATCTCGTCAATTACGGCGTGATCCGGTTTCCCGACGGCTTTATCCCCGGCGTGAAGGCATTCACCGCAGCCGTCCTCGGCGGCATAGGATCGATCCCCGGCGCAGTGCTGGGCGGACTTCTGATCGGCCTTATCGAAGTTCTGTGGGCAGCATATGTGTCTTCGGATTACAAAGACGTGGCGGCTTTCTCGATCCTGATTGTTGCACTGATCTTCATGCCGTCCGGTCTGCTCGGCAAGCCGGAGATCGAGAAGGTCTGATCGATGAGCGCGCAGGCAAACGGGCATAGCGCAAACGGGCATGGCGAAATTTCCGGCGGCAGCCGCGTTGGAACGGCCCTGCGCGAAGCCGCCTTTGCCGGGCTTGTAACGGCAGGCCTGTCGTTTCCGATGCTCGCCCTGCGGGCGGAACCCGACATTCGAAACCGGCTCGCACTCGAGTCGCGATGGTCGTGGCTCGTGACCGCGGTCCTGCTGATAGCCTGCGCCCGCTTCCTGACCGCGATGCTCGATTCGGCCCTTGCCAGGGCGTTGGCCATTATCGGCCTCCTTGCCGCCGGCTTTGGCGCGGGCATGCTCTGGTTTGCTGCTGCTCCTTCGGCGACTACCGTCGCATTGACGGTTTCTGCTGGAATTGTCTTTATCGCTTTGGGATTTCTGCTGCAGCGCAATCAACTGAGTGCATCTTCCAAAAACGCTGTTGCGCGCACTGTGGTTCTTGGCGCCTTCGGAAACACGAAAGCCGGCCGGATCGTGTTCGACTGGCTTGCGCGCTGGTTCGCCTGGATCGGTATCGGCGCGCTCGTCGCATTCCCGCTCGCGACGCTGGGCTACCTCGGCCCTGCCGGTTCGCTGAAATGGATCAACAATTACGGCGTGCAGATCCTGATTTTCGTGATGCTCGGCTGGGGCCTCAACATAGTCGTTGGCCTCGCAGGCCTGCTGGATCTCGGCTACGTCGCATTCTATGCCGTCGGCGCCTATGCTTACGCGCTGCTGTCGACGACATTCGGGCTCTCGTTCTGGATCTGCCTGCCTCTGGCCGGAATTCTCGCCGCCTTCTGGGGCATTCTGCTGGGTTTTCCGGTGCTGCGCCTGCGTGGCGATTATCTGGCCTTGGTCACACTGGCATTCGGCGAAATAATCTACCTCGTGCTGCTGAACTGGGTCGATCTTACCAACGGCGAAGCGGGTATTTCCTCAATCCCGCGCGTGACTTTTTTCGGTGTGCCCTTCAGCGACGAGAATGGTTTCGCGGCATTGTTCGGCATTTCGTATTCGCCGATCCATCGCACCATTTTCCTGTTCTATGTGATCCTGTTCCTTGCTCTGCTAACGAATTTCGCAACCTTGCGCCTGCGCCGGCTTCCGATCGGCCGGGCGTGGGAAGCACTGCGCGAGGACGAAATCGCCTGCCGTTCGCTCGGCATCGACACCGTGAACACCAAACTCACCGCCTTCGCCCTGGGCGCCATGTTCGGCGGCTTTGCCGGATCGTTTTTCGCTGTGCGGCAGGGCTTCGTAAACCCGAACACGTTCACCTTCATCGAGTCCGCAACCATTCTGGCGATCGTCGTTCTTGGGGGCATGGGTTCGCAGATCGGCGTGGCGCTCGCCGCGATCGTCATGATCGGGGGTACGGAAATCCTGCGCGAACTCGAGTTCCTGAAACAGGTTTTCGGGCGCGAGTTCGATCCGTCGCAGTATCGCATGCTCATCTTCGGGCTGGGCATGGTCGTTATGATGATCTGGCGGCCGCGTGGATTCATTTCAACGCGCGCGCCTTCGATTTTCCTCAAGCAGCGCAAGGCCGTCTCCAGCGAATTCGTCGGCCAGGGGAGCGGTTGATGCGCTGGCAGACCGATCCCCTGCTCCATGTCGAACATCTGACCATGCGTTTCGGCGGGCTGCTTGCCATCGACGATCTTTCGTTCACGGCTGGCCGCGGCGACATCACCGCCCTGATCGGCCCCAACGGCGCCGGCAAGACAACCGTGTTCAACTGCATCACGGGCTTTTACAAACCGACAGAAGGCCGCCTCGCATTCGCGCGAAAGGGCCGCGCCGAAAGCGCCAGCGTCGAAGCGCTGACGCAGACAGGCCGCCGTTTCGCCCACGAGCCGTCGGGCGAAATTTATCTTCTCGAGCGCATGCCGGATTTCGAGATTTCAGCGCAAGCGAAAGTCGCGCGCACATTTCAGAACATTCGCCTGTTCCCCGGCATGACGGTTCTCGAGAACCTGATCGTCGCCCAGCACAATCCCTTGATGCAGGCCTCCGGCTGGACGGTGCTGGCGCTGTTGGGGATTGGCCGATATGGCGCGCGCGAACGCCAGGCGGTGGACAAGGCAAAGGCGTGGCTCGACAGGATCGGGCTCTTGCACCGCGCCGACGATCCGGCCGGCGACCTGCCGTACGGCGACCAGCGGCGTCTGGAAATCGTGCGCGCCATGTGCACCGATCCAGTCCTGCTGTGCCTTGACGAACCGGCCGCCGGCCTCAACCCGCGCGAAACGCATGGCTTGAACGAGCTGCTTCTGTCCATTCGCGACGAGCACGCGACCTCGCTCCTGCTGATTGAGCACGACATGGCCGTCGTCATGCAGATTTCCGATCATGTTGTCGTGATCGACTACGGCGTGAAAATATCCGATGGCACGGCGGATTTCGTCCGCAACGATCCGAAAGTGATCGCGGCCTATCTCGGTGTCAGCGACGAGGAAGCCGAAGCCATCGAAGCGGGCGCAGGAGGCACGCCGTGAGCACCTCCCCTGCCCGCCCCGATGCCAGGCCCCTGCTCGCGATCCGCGGCGTCGAAACCTATTACGGCAGCATCGCAGCCCTGCGCGGCGTCGACCTCGACGTGAACGAAGGTGAAATCGTTACGCTGATCGGCGCCAACGGCGCGGGCAAATCGACCTTGATGATGACCGTCTTCGGCAGTCCGCGCGCGCGCGCTGGCTCCATCGTCTACGACGGGATCGACATCACCGCGCTGCCAACGCACCGGATCGCCCGGATGAAAATCGCCCAGTCACCCGAAGGCAGACGCATCTTCCCGCGCATGACCGTGTTCGAAAACCTCCAGATGGGCGCAGCCCTCGGCGATCCGGCCCATTTCGACGCCGATCTCGAACGCATGTTCGGCATATTCCCGCGCCTGAAAGAGCGCCGCAACCAGCGCGGCGGCACGCTGTCGGGGGGCGAGCAACAAATGCTCGCCATCGCGCGCGCCCTGATGAGCCGCCCGAGGCTGCTGATGCTCGACGAGCCGTCGCTGGGCCTGGCGCCCCTGATCGTGCGGCAGATTTTCGATGTCGTTGCCGATCTCAACAAGCGCGAAGGACTGACCGTTTTTCTGGTCGAGCAGAACGCCTATCATGCGCTGAAGCTGGCCCATCGCGGCTATGTCATGGTCAACGGCCAGATCACGATGGCCGGATCGGGCGCGGAGCTGCTGGCCCGCGAAGACGTGCGCGCCGCCTATCTTGAGGGAGGCCACGGATGAACCTCCTTTGGGAAAGCGGCGAATACGGCGTCCTGACTTTCCTCTTTCTGACGCTGGCGCTGGGCGGCGCGGCGGCGACGGCCACCGGCCGCGCGCTGGCGCTCACATGGCGGCCCTGGTGGCAATGCATCTTGTACGCAGCCCCCCTCGCCCTTGCGATCGCGTTTCTGCACTATGCGATTTTCGAAGAGCCGGCCATTTCGATAGAGGCGATAACGGAGCAGGTCGCCAGTGCCGACAATTCTGCCGCTGTTGCCGGGGCAATCGCGTGGAACATGCGCGGCTGGGCGGTTCTGTTCGTGCTTTTCGCCGCGTTCTCCCTCGCGGGCTTCCGGGTGACACGTGTATTCCAGATGACGCGCCAATACCGCTTCGCCTATGCCGCCTCCGGCCTGTTCGGATGGCGCAAAATAAGCTGAAGCTTATCCCCTGATTTCGGGCTCGCGCTGGCGCCCGGGCGCGAATCGCCTAAATTCTGCCTGTTGCGGTCCGCCATGATGCTGACGCGGCCGCGCCGCAGCAACGCCCGGCGCGCGCAAGACATTTGGCGGCGCTGTCTGTATCATGGCCACCGCGAACAGGTTCGAACTGGGAGAGACCGATGACCAAGCATTCCGCCACATACTGGCGCACGATTATTGCCGGCGGTCTGGCCGCCTTCGCAGTTGGCATGGCAGCCCCCGCCAGCGCGCAAGTAAAGTTGGGCGTCATGGGCCCGATCACGGGCCCCAATGCCGCTTTCGGCGCACAGCTCAAGAATGGCGTCGAGCAGGCCGTTGCCGATATCAACGCATCGGGCGGAATACTCGGCCAGAAAATTCAATTGTTCGTCGGTGACGACGTATCGAAAGCCGACCAAGGCGTTTCGGTGATGAACAAATTCGTCGGCGATGGCGTGAAATTTGTCGTAGGCGCATTCAATTCAGCCGTTTCCATGCCGACGTCCGAAGTCGCGCAGGAGAATGGCATCCTGCAGATCACCCCGGCCTCCACCAACCCGAAGATCACGGAGCGCAAGCTCTGGAACATGTTCCGCGTTTGCGGCCGCGACGATCAGCAGGGCGGCGCTGCCGCCGACATCGTGGCGAAACTGTACAAGGGGCAGAAAATCGCCATCGTCCACGACAAGACGACATACGGCAAAGGGCTCGCCGACGAGTTCCGCAAGAAACTCCGCGGCGCCTACAAGTTCAAGCCTGTGCTGTACGAAGGCGTGAACGTCGGCGAGAAGGATTTCTCGGCAATCGTTTCCAAGATCAAGCGCAGCGGCGCGGCGCTGGTGTATTGGGGCGGCTTGCACACCGAGGGCGGCCTGATGGTGCGCCAGATGCGCGAACAGGGCGTCAAAGCGCCGATCATGGGTGGCGACGGCATTACGGACGATGAATTCGCCGCAATTGCGGGGCCGGCTGCGGAAGGCACGCTGATGACCTTCTCGCCAGACCCGCGCACGAACGCGTCCAACAAGGCGATCGTCGAAAAGTTCCGCAAGGAGCGCAACTTCGAACCGCAGGCCTACACGCTCTACAGCTATGCGGCCGTACAGATTCTCAAACAGGCGGCTGAAAAGGCAAAGACGCTCGACACGAAAAAGGTGGCCGAGGTCATGCACTCCGGCATGAAGTTCAACACCGTGCTGGGTGAGCTTTCCTTCGACAAGAAAGGCGACGTCAGCCAGTACAGCGTCGACGGCAAGCAGAAGGATCGCTACGTGCTCTATCGCTGGAAGAAGGGCCCGGACGGCAAGGTTTCCTACTTCGAAGCCGAATAATTCGACGCATCCATGTGCGCGCGAAAACAACGCACCCGAACCGCCGGACGTTTTCCGGCGGTTCGTCTTTTCCGGCCCTGCGCATGGCTGCAGGGCTTGGCGGTTTTCCTGTTGAGCGGCCTTATTGCTCTGTCGCCTGGCTCCCGCGCCGCCGCAGCAGACCTTGCCGTCGGGGTAGCCGGGCCAATGAGCGGCCCGCTGGCCGCTGCAGGGCGCCAAATGGCGGAAGCCGTGAAACTGGCGGCGAGCGACATCAACAAGACCGGCGGAGTGAATGGCGGCAAGCTGATCATATTTGTCGCGGACGACGAGGCGACCCCGGCAGGCGCAAAGAAGGCTGCCGGCGCATTGCTCGCAAAAGGCGTCAATATTGTCGTCGGACATTACAATTCGACGCCGACGATGACCGCCAGCGAACTATACGCGGAACGGAATGTACTGGCCCTCGCGCCGGTCGCGGTTATCGGCAAGCTCACCGACCGCAAGCTCTGGAACGTCGTTCGCCTCGCGCCGCGGCAGGACGAACAGGGCGCAACGGCGGCCGCATGGCTCGCTAAAAATTTCCCGCGCGGCAAAATAGCCATCGTCCACGACGGCAGCGCCTATGGCCGGATGCTGGCGAACTCCGCGCAGTCCGGATTGCAGAAAGCCGCCATCGAGCCTGCCATTTTCGCCGAAATTCCACCCGGCCTGCGGCAAACGGCAGCTATAGCCGCGCGCCTCGCAAAACGGATCGCGTCCGAAGCTGTCGACGCAGTGTACTGGACCGGCGGCTCAGGCGATGCGCGCCAGCTGTTGCTGGCGCTGCGCGGAGCCAAATCGAATGCCACATTCTTCGGGACCGAGGTGCTGGCATCGGAGGATTTTGCCCGCCTCGACGATCCCGCAATCGTGTCGGGCGTGAGGATGACAGTCGCCGCAGACCCTGCCAGCTCGCCGGAGGCAAAAGCTCTTCTGCAACGCCTCGCTGCACAGGCCGCTCCGGACGGCGCACCTGTCGCCTTCGACGGCACTGCGGTAGCCGCCTATGCCGCTCTGCAACTCGCGGCCGAGGCAGCGCGTACAATTTCCAGCAACGATCCGCGCCGGATTGCTGAGGCTATCCGTTCCGGCAGGATGTTCGCGACCGCGGCGGGCGAAATGTCCTTTGACGGACGCGGCGACCGTAAGGAGAATCTTTTCCGGGTTTTCAGGTGGTCCCTCGGCGAAGATGGCAAACCGGTGTTTGCGCCGCAACCGGGCGCAAGATGAAGATTGTTTCATGAAATTCTTGCTGCAATTGCAGACCGAACCGGGTTAGCCTTGCAAACAGTAAGAAGCTGGCGCTTCCGCCCGACGCCAGGCGGGCCGACGCCTGCATTCGGGCGAACGTGATGACCAAACGCGACCTTATCGGCTACCTCGCTCTTCTGCTTGCGCTGATCGGATGTGCAGGCCTGATCTGGTATGCCGGTTTCGCGCCCCACCAGCTTAAAATCGCCGTCTATCCGCCGGATACTGGCCTGTCACGTTTTCTCACGACTTTGTCCTCGACGCTGGAAAAGGAAGGCGCAACGGTCCGGTTGACGGTTTTGCAACTGCCGTCGGCGGAGGCTGTGGACGATGCAATACGAAAGCGCCGGGCCGACCTCGCGATCATCCGATCCGACCTGTCATTGCCGCCCTCGACGCTTTCGGTCGCTGCATTTCAGGAATTTCTCGTGTTGACCATTGCCCGTGCGGATGCCGGCATTGCCAATTTTGGCGACTTGTCTGGCAAGCGCGTTGCAATCGTTGCCAGCGACAAAGCCAATGCTGTTCTCTTCCGGATGCTCGCGCGCCAGCACGGCATCGACGACAAGGACATCAAAACAACAGAGGTCCCGGGCGCGGCCGAGGTGGCAGAACTCGCCGAGAAAAAGCAGATCGATGCAGCCTTTGCAGTCGCTCCGCGAGGCGGACCGCAGATTGCCCGCAACTACGACCTGTTCGCAGAATCCCTTGAAAAGCCTCCGGTTTTCATTCCCCTTGGCGACATCAAGGGGCGCCCGGCATTCAATCCGGCATTCACGAAGACCGAAATAAACGCCGGCGAAATCCGAGCAGCAAATCCGCGCGTCCCGGAGAAGACCGTGCGCACCATCACTTTTCCGGCGGTGATTGTGGCCCGCAGCGCCCTGCCCAATGCTTCGGTTCAGGAATTCACGAAGAACCTGTTCGCATTTCGGCTATCGCTGTCGGCGCAATTTCCCGTGGCCGGGCGCCTGACCGCCTTGCCGACAAAACGCGATTCGCCCTTCCCCCTGCATCCGGGCGCCGCGATTTACTATGACGCCAGCGAGGTCACTTTTCTTGAAAAGTATAGCGACCTCTTGTGGCTTTCACTGTTCGGCTTTTCCGGCATAGCATCGGTTTTCGTCTGGTTCTGGCGGCTTGCAATCCCGAAGACGCGCCTGGCCATCAGCGCCGAGCGGGAGAAGATCGTGGCGCTGATCCGGCGGGCGCGGGAAGCGCGCAGCGCAGGCGAAATCGACAATATCCAGCGCGAAGCTGACGACATCGTCGTGACGATATCGGAACAACTCTACGACGGAACAATTGATCCCGAACGGCAACCGTCGTTCGACCTCTTGCTGGCGCGACTCGATAGCGCCATAGAGGCCAGGCGGGAAACGTTGCATCCGGCTTGAACGGGCGAAGAACGCTATCCCAGCTTCGCAAGGGCTGGAAACATTTCAATAAGCCAGAATGAAAAGCTTTGCAGCCAGCCGGTGAGGAAGGCGATCCCGGTCAGCACCAGAAGCACGCCGACCGACTTCTCGACCAGAGCAAAGTTCTTTTTGAACTTCTGCAAAAAGCCCATGAACGGGCCAATCAGAACCGCGGCCAGCAGGAAGGGGATTCCCAGCCCGGCGGAATAGACTGCCAGCATCAACGCGCCTTTGGCCACGGTGTCTTCCGAGCCTGCCAGCGCCAGAATCGCCGCCAAAATCGGCCCGATGCACGGCGTCCAGCCAAAGGCGAACGCCAGCCCCATGACATAGGCGCCCCAGAGGCCGACCGGCTTTTCGACGTTAACCCGGGCTTCGCGATACAGAAACGCGATCCGCCAGACACCGAGAAAATGCAGTCCCATCGCAATGATGACCACTCCCGCCGCCGCGGACAGATACGTTATGTACTGCCGGATGAACTGACCGAAAACCGACGCTGTGGCCCCAAGCGCCACAAAAACCGTCGAAAATCCAAGGACGAACAGAATCGCGGACAATATAACGTCACGCCGCGCGCCGCGCGTGCCCTCCTCCGCCAGTTCCTCGACGGTCGTGCCGGCGATGTACGTCAGGTATGGCGGAACCAGCGGCAGCACGCAGGGGCTGAGAAAGGACAGCACGCCGGCGAGGGCCGCTGCAGGATAGGAAACGTCGGTCGCCATTTTGTCCGTTGCTCGCGGCGCGCTTTCCAGCCGCCGGATAGGAAATCTGTGTATCGGCCATCAAGTATGCCAGAATGGATTGAAGAGAAAGCTACCGGCCTGCGGCCAATGCGCCAAAAAGGCCGCGCATGACCGAAGTGTGATCGATCGGGATCGAGCGTGAACAATTGCATTACCGATGTGCCCGGCGTTTTTGCCGGCAATGCTCACGAACCGCGCCTGGCCTCCGGCGTGACGGCGGTCGTCTTCGCGCAGCCGGCGGCAACCGCCGTGGCCATCCTCGGCGGTGCGCCGGGCGTGCGCGATACGGCACTGCTGGAGCCGGACATGAGCGTCGCCGCAGTCGACGCCCTCGTACTGAGTGGCGGTTCCGCCTTCGGACTGGACGCTATGGGGGGCGCGCAGGCCCACTTGCGGCGGATTGGCCGCGGTTTCGCCGTCGGCCATTCGCTCGTTCCAATCGTGCCGGGCGCCATTCTCTTCGATCTGAACAACGGCGGCGACAAGAACTGGGGCGAACGTCCACCCTATTGGGACCTCGGCCTCGCCGCCGCGCAGGCGGCATCCGAAAAACCTCTCGATCTCGGAACAGCCGGCGCAGGCTACGGCGCGACGACCGCCAGCCTGAAGGGCGGCCTCGGCGCCGCAAGCGCCCGCACGACAAGCGGCCATACGGTAGGGGCGCTCGTTGCGGTAAACGCTATCGGCAGCGCAACACTCGGCGACGGACCGTATTTCTGGGCTGCGCCCTATGAGCAAAATGCCGAATTCGGCGGCCTGGGCCTGCCGGTGCGCATCTCCCCGGAAGACCTCGTACCAAGGACAAAGGGTGGGCCCGCACCGCGCGCAGAAAACACCACCATTGCCATCGTCGCAAGCGACGCTCCCTTCGGCAAGGCCGCCGCCAAACGCATCGCCATCATGGCGCACGACGGCATGGCCCGCGCTCTTCGCCCTGCCCATGCGCCATTCGACGGCGACATAGTGTTTGCTGCCTCCACCGGCAAAGGCGATGAGACAAGTGCAGGAGACCTCGTGCAAATTGGCGCGCTGGCGGCCGATTGCCTCGCCCGCGCCATCGCGCGCGCCGTCTTTCTGGCGCAAGCCTTGCCGTTTGCGGGGGCGCTGCCGGACTGGAAAACCCGCTTCGGAAAGTGAAGCGCAAGCATATCTAACGCGCCGGCGCGTTCCGCGCGGATGTGGCGAGGTAGAAAAAGCCAACGCCGGTGCAGACCAGTGCGAAAATGATCCACAGAACCGGCTCGTAGGAGCCGAACGTGTCGGCCAGCAGCGCTACCGCGACGGGGGCCGTTGTGCGCGGCACGATGGCGACGGTCGTCAGTGCACCGGAAATCGCTCCATAGCCCCGCAGTCCGAAAATTTCCGCAACCACCGTCTGGCGCACGATCATCAGCACACCGCCGGCCATGCCGAATATGATGGCGTAGGCGACAAGAAACGGCGTTCCCAGTGGCGCGACGAAGATCAGCATCAGGATCGAAGCCGCGAATACGGGAAAACAGATGCGCCCCTGCAAACGCGCCGAAGATTGCGGCCCCAGAAAATGAATCAGGATGCGCGCCGCTACCGCCGCCGGCCCGGTGAGCGAGAATACGAACACCGCCAGATGCGTCTCGATCCCACGCTGATGCAGCAACGGCATGAAATGGACATTCATGGCGAAGATCGTGAACCAGTGAACGCTCGCCGCTATCGCGATGAACCAGAAAGCAGGAAGCCGCATCGCAGTTCGCAGCGGCGACATGCCAAGCGAACCAACATTCGTGGGCTCTCCCTTCGCACGCAATTCGCGCCGTTTCGCGAATTCCGCCGTTCGACTGCCGACCGTGCCGCGCAAAACAAATGCGTTGATGAGCGCAGGTCCCAGCAATTGCATGATGGCAAGACCTGCGATCGCCACGCGCCAGCCATACCAGCTCATCAAGATGCTGACGACGGGTACAACCGTGGTGGACGAAAGACCGGACACGATGGCCAGGATCGTAATGCCTCGCCGGTAGTCGCGCACATTGGCCGTGAGCACCGCCGCGGCCGAATTGCCGAGCGTCGATCCCGTAGCCAGGCCCATGGCGATCCAGAGAGCAAAGAACTGCCAGAGACTGTCGATTTGCGACCACAGTGCGAGCAAAACGGCAGCCAACACTGCGCCCGCTGTCATGGCAAAATGCGCGCCATGCCGGTCGACCCATTGACCGACAGGTATGGAGACAAGGTCGGCCATCACCAGCCCCAGCGTGAAAGCGAGCGTCATCTGCGTCGCCGACCAGCCAAAGGCTTCGTTCATCGGTTTCAGGAACAGCGTGAAGGAATGGAACAGGCAACCGATGGCGATGACATTGCTGACGGCGATGCCCCAGATCAGCATGTTTTCCTGTGGCGGCGTCCGCGCGGTTCCGGCCGGATTGCTCATCTCGCCCCGCTACAGAAATGCTTCCGCAGCGGAGCGCTATTGGCCTGCCACCTCACGCGCGGCTCCGCGCATGCGGACTCTTGTCGACCTGTTCCAGCATTTCCTGCACGAGCTGTTGCGTGAGAGCTGCCCGCACGTCTGCATAGGCCGGCAGATCCCAAACGTTGTGCGTTTCGTCCGGATCGTTTTTCAGATCGTAGAGTTCACCCCAGTTCTCGCCGCGGTAGACGGTCATGCGCCATTCCGCAGTGATAATGTTGCGCAACATGGCCGCGCGTGGAAAACCCATCCGCGTGAAATTGTCCTCGTGCTCCGTCAGCAGGATGTCGCGCAGATCGTTCGAGCCGGCGATATTCTGCGCCAGATCCTTGCCCTGTATCCCGTAATAAGGTTTCAGCCCCGCCCTTGCGATGATCGTTGGGGCAAGATCGATGGTAGAGGCCAGCGCATTCGACGTTTTGCCCGCCCGGGTTGCCGGATCCGACCAGATGAATGGTACGCGCGTGATGCTGTCGAACGGCAGCGCGCCTTTCAGCAACAGACCGAAATCGCCCAGATAATCGCCGTGGTCGGCGTTGAAGATGATAACCGTATCGTCGTAGCGGCCGGTTTCCTTCAGCTTCGCAAGGATCGCGCCAATGCAGTCGTCGATCATGGTGATCATGCCGCAGGTCAGCGCCATGGCCTCCCGTGTTTCGCGCTCATCGGCCATGAAGGCCTCTTGCGTCTGCGTTGCGCGGGTTCCGTCGAGATGGCGCGCGCGCAGCCACTGCATCGCCGGCGTCGGATTCTTATGCGCCTCGTAGGGCAGACGCTGTTCGAAATCCGCCGGATCGTACATGTCCCAGTATTTGCCCGGCGGCGTGAATGGATGGTGCGGATCGGGAAACGAAACGAAAGCGAAAAACGGTTGTGTCTCGTCCTTGATACTGTCCAGATAATCGAGGGCGCGGTCGCGGATGAAGGCCGTCGGATACAAGTCTTCGGGAATTGGCGTGCGCCGCGCCTGCGGACAAGCGTAGTCGTGTTCGAGCTGGTTCTTCGGGTCGCGCCATGCGTCGGCTTCCGGCGTCTGCGCCTTCAACCATTGATAATAGTGGCCGTCGCACTGGTCGCCGTGGCCGGTCACCATGTCGACGTGTTCGTAGCCGTAATATGGTGTCGGAAAGTCATACATCGCATTCGAGCGATACCGGGATGGCTCTTCGTTGCTGTAGTCCTTTCCGTCGTCCTTCCAGGCATCCTTTATCGGACCGAGATTTTCCGGATCGGCGCGTTGCTCGGCAGGCATGCCCGTCATCGACTGCACATGGCTCTTGCCAATATGCGCTGTGCGGTAGCCCCCCGCGCGCAACACTTCCACGAACGTGTTGGCGCGATAACTCAGCACATCGCCGTTCTTGCGCACGCCATGCGCGGAAGGATAGCGCCCGGTCAGCAGCGACGACCGGTTCGGCATGCAGACTGGCATGGCGACGTAGAAGCGCTCGAACCGCGTGCCCTGCCCCGCGAGCCCGTCGATGTGCGGCGTCTTCACCACCGGATGGCCGGCGCAGCCCAGATATTGGGCGCGATGCTGATCGGTGCAGAAAAAGAGGAAGTTGGGTTGTTTGGCGGACATGGGATCCCCTGGTGTCGGTATGAAGCAGGCAGTAGGCAGTAGGCAGTACGAATTTTGCTGAAACGGCTATGCAACAGCACTATTCTTGCAGCTTTCGCAATCGGCGGTAGTAGTCTTCACAGTTTCTGTTACTGTAAACACGAATACCTACTACCTATTGCCAACTGCCTACTGCCTCTTCAAATATGCTCCGCGTGATGCTGCAAGTACCACTCGGCAATTTCCTCGCGCGTTGCAAACCAGACGCCGTCGAAGCCTTTTACATATTCGACGAATTCTTTCAGCGCACGCGCACGGAACGGCTGGCCAATCACATGCGGATGCAGGCCGACGTTCATCATGCGGCCGGAATGCTCGCCTTCGGCGTAGAGCCAGTCGAAGGTCTCCTTGAAGACCTTGAACGCGCCTTCGACGTCCTGTCCCTGCCGCATGAAAACCGTGAAGTCGTTTACCTCCGAAGTATAGGGGATTGAGACCATCGGCTTGCCGGACCGTGTCCGCACCATGTAGGGCTGATCGTCGTTGAGCAGGTCGGTGATGTAGATAAGCCCTTCTTCGGCGATCAGATCGACGGTGTTGAGTGTCGAACGCAGCGAACTTGAAAGCCAGCCTTTGGCTGCCTTGCCGGTCGCTTCCCTGTAGACGCGCAGCGTTTCCCGGATGACTTCGCGCTCGGCCTTCTCGTCGAACATCCAGTCGGTCAGCAGATCGGATTGCACGTAATTGTGCGCGACCAGCTCCCAGCCCCGCTCCAGCGCCGCCTTGATGATTTGCGGACGCTCGATCCCGGTTTTGGCGTTCATGGTGCATGTGGCCGGAACGCCCGCCTTGTCCATAATGTCGATGAGCCGCCAGATGCCGACCCGCTGTCCGTACTCGCGCCAGGTAAAATTCGGATTGTCGTAGACCTTGCCGGGGAGATCGCCACCGACGATGCCGGGGCCGCCGGGATAATAGGGCTTGTCGGTATCCTTGACCTTGTCCCAATGCTCCAGGTTGAACGTTATCATCAACGCCAGCCGCTTGCCATTCGGCCAGCGCAATGGCTTGCGCTCGGGCATAGGCACATAATCGTATTCCATCGCACTCCTCCCTGCCGGCATCCTGCCATTTCGCTACCTTTTGGCACGATAACACGGACAGGCCAAGCATCGAGGCCAAGCATCGAGGCCAAGCATCCAGGCCAAGCATCCAGGCCAAGCATCCAGGCCAAGCATCCAGGCCAAGCATCTCGGCAGGCCCGGTCAGATTGAAAACCCAGCCGCTTGGCCTCACGCGGCTTCCCTGCTAGATTTTTTGGATCAGAACAATTGTCTTCGGAGGAAAAGGACATGATGAAGCCAGTACTTGCGGTAGCATCTCTCGCGATTGCCGCAACGCTCGGACAACCGGCGCGGGCGGCCGATCCTTTGAAAATCGGCGTTCTGATGCCCACGTCCGGCGTGCTGGCGGCGCTCGGAAAGGAACAGATCAACGGCATGCAGATTGCCGTCGACGAAGCCGGCGGCAGCGTTGCGGGACGCAAGATCGAGCTTCTGGTCGAAGACACTGAGGCCAAGCCGCAGACCGGGCTGACGAAAGCCCGCAAGCTTATCCTCTCGAACAAGGTGGACGTACTCGCAGGCGTAGTCTCTTCGGCCGTCGCCCTGGCGCTGGCGCCGTATCTCTCGCGGGCGAAAGTACCTCTCGTCATCTCCAATGCAGGCACCAACCTGCTGTCCGGCGACAAGTGCGAACGCTACGTCGTCCGCGCATCCTATTCCATGGCGCAAACCTCGCAACCCATCGGCGAATGGATGGCGAAAAAAGGCGTCAAGAACGTCTTCATCCTTGGTTCGGACTATGTTGCGCCGCGCGAGGCTGTGGAAGCGTTCAAGAAAGCCTTCACGGCGGGCGGCGGCAAGATCGTCGGCGAAATCTGGACGCCGTTCATGCGCACGCAGGATTACGGCCCCTATCTCTCGCAAGCCCGCGCGGCCAAGCCCGACGCCATTTTTGCAGTCTATTACGGCGGCGAAGCCATACTCTTCATGAAGCAGTACGACGCTTTCGGCATGAAGAAAGACTTCCCTCTCTACAGCGCCATCGGTCTTACCCCGCCGATCCTGCGCAAGGCGCAGGGTCTGACGGCGGCCGGCGTGACCCAGACCGCGAACTACATTTCCGAATTGCCGCATCCGGAAAACAAGAAGTTCGTCGAGGCCTATACGAAGAAATTCGGCGAGGCTCCCGGCGAGTTCGCTGCCTATGCCTACGACACGATCCGCGTCATCCTCGATGCAACGAAGGCCCTGAACGGCAATACGAAGGACAAGGCGGCCTACGTGGCGGCGATGGAGAAGGTTTCCTTCACGGGACCGCGCGGCCCGATCAAGCTCAGCCCGGCGAACCGCGACGTGGTTCAGAACATGTATATCGTCAAATCCGTCGCTAAAGACGGCAAGGTCGGTTTCGAGCTGATCGAGACAGTCAAGGATGTGCCGGACCCGGCGACCGGATGCAAGCTTAAGTAAAATTGTCCTGCAGGGCGCAGAAACATGGACCCGCGGCGGGAACGCCGCGGGTTTTCCACATGCTGGCCGGAAATCGCGCCAGACACGCCGGCGTACAGCCTGCAAATGGACTTGGGTCCCGGCCCGTGATACCCCGCCCGGACCATTTCCAGTCAGGCGCCGGAAAGCCATGCGACCCCTGAAAATCTGCCCCTCTATCCTGTCCGCCGACTTTTCGCGACTTGGCGAGGACGTCCGCGCTGTCATGGATGCGGGCGGCGACTGCGTCCACGTCGACGTGATGGACGGCCATTTCGTGCCCAACATATCCTTCGGCCCTGCCGTGATGGGCTCGATCCGCAAGGTCACGGACAAGCCGTTCGACGTGCATCTGATGATCGCCCCCTGCGATCCCTATCTCGGCGAATTTGCCGCCAAGGGCGCCGACATTATCACCGTTCACGCGGAGGCCGGACCGCACCTGCACCGCTCGCTGCAGGCGATCCGCGCGCTCGGCAAGAAGGCTGGCGTGTCGCTTAATCCCGGCACGCCCGAGAGCGTCATCGAATACGTGCTGGACGACCTCGACCTCATCCTTGTCATGAGCGTCAATCCGGGCTTCGGCGGCCAGAAATTCATTCCCTCGGCGCTGGAAAAAGTCCGCCGCATAGCAAACATGATCGACGGCCGCGATATTGACCTCGAGGTCGATGGCGGCGTCACCGCGGACAATGCCGGCGCTCTCGCCGCCGCCGGCGCAAACTGGCTGGTCGCAGGATCGGCAGTCTTCAATGGCGGCAAGGACAAATACGCCTCGAACATCGCTGCAATCCGCCAAGCGGCGGAAATTGCGCGAGGCGAACTGGTGTAGGCATGATTTCGTAACCTCATCCTGAGGAGCGCTGCGAAGCAGCGCGTCTCGAAGGGTGGAGGCAGAAGCAGCGCAAATACGTACAGAGAGCAGGCATGATCCCACGCTATTCCCGCCCTGAGATGGTCAAGATTTGGGAGCCGCAGACGCGCTTTCGCATCTGGTTCGAGATCGAGGCCCATGCCTGCGACGCGCTGGCCGAAATCGGCGTCATCCCGAAGGAAAGCGCGAAAGCCATCTGGGAACGCGCGGATCATGTCACCTTCGACGTCGACCGCATCGACGAAATCGAGCGCGTCACCAAGCACGATGTCATCGCCTTCCTCACCCATCTGGCCGAGTTCATCGGCGAGGATTCCCGCTTCGTCCATCAGGGCATGACCTCGTCCGACGTGCTCGACACCTGCCTTGCCGTGCAGTTGAAGCGCGCCGCCGATATCCTCATCGCCGACGTCGACGCCCTGCTGGCGGCGATAAAAAAGCGCGCCTTCGAACACAAGATGACGCCGAGCATGGGCCGATCGCATGGCATTCACGCCGAGCCTGTCACCTTCGGCCTGAAAATGGCCCAGGCCTATGCGGAGTTTTCGCGCTGCCGCGAGCGGCTGGTCAACGCACGCGAGGAGATCGCCACGTGCGCCATATCCGGCGCAGTCGGCACCTTCGCCAACATCGACCCGCGCGTCGAAGAGCATGTCGCGGAAAAACTGGGCCTGAATCCGGAACCGGTTTCGACGCAGGTCATCCCGCGTGATCGCCACGCGATGTTCTTCGCAACGCTCGGTGTCGTCGCATCCTCGATAGAACGGCTGGCGACGGAAATCCGCCACCTGCAGCGCACGGAAGTGCTGGAGGCGGAGGAATTCTTCTCCAAGGGCCAGAAGGGCTCGTCGGCCATGCCGCACAAGCGCAATCCCGTGCTGACGGAAAACCTCACCGGCCTTGCCCGGCTCGTGCGCGGCATGGTGACGCCCGCTCTGGAAAACGTGGCGCTCTGGCACGAGCGCGACATTTCGCACTCATCCGTCGAACGCATGATCGGCCCCGACGCCACGGTAACGCTCGATTTCGCGCTGGCCCGCCTCACCGGCGTCATCGACAAGCTGATCGTCTATCCTGAGAACATGCAGAAAAATCTCG
>JBFWRC010000045.1:0-34610 GCA_050249115.1 Beijerinckiaceae bacterium | reverse complement strand
CCATCAAACCCGCAGGAACGCGGCTTGACCACACACTTTCCGGGACACCCGGCCCGGGCGCGCCAGACTCTGCCGGCCGCGCGCCCTCCGTATGGTCAAGATGTCAGGCGAATACAGACTCAGGACAAACTACGCGGCGATGCCTGACTGGCGAAATCGGTCACAAGCGCGTCGTCATACCGTCTCGCAGCGGCGCATACGTTGCGCATACCATTGGAGAGGCCGGCGTCATGTTGTTGAAGAAGACTTCCTTGGTTTTCCCTGTTCTGCTGGCTGTCTCGATTGCGCAGCTTTCGATCGCGGCGATTGCCGCGCCGCACTTGGCGGCGGTATACGCTTCGACAATATCTGCAAGGAAAATACCTGCAAACGCAGTTTCCGTCGGACTGAACGGAGATTGGAAATGCAAACCGGGATTCCGTAAGGACGGCGAGCGCTGCGATGCCCTCGGACTGCCGGCAAACGCCTATGTTTCAGAAAGCTTCTACGGTCGCGGATGGGAATGCCACCGCGGTTTTGTCGCCGATGGCAAGACATGCAAGCATGTGGCCGTTCCTGCCAACGGCTATTTGAATTCATATGGCGATGATTGGCTGTGCAGCCGCGGATACATTCGCGCCGGACAAACATGCAAACCGATTCCGGTTCCCGAGAATGCTTATCTGACGAGGCCCGGCAGCGAGCCTGCGTGGAAGTGCAACCGCGGTTTCCGGCAGGCAGAAAAAACCTGCATTGCGATAATCGTGCCGGCCAATGCCTACGCTACAAACCGGGACTTTCCACCCTATTGGCAATGTGATCGCGGGTATCGCGAGCATGCAGAGGGTTGTGCCAGGATTGCGGTGCCCGACCACGGTTATCTGAGCGATGTTTCCTATGGCCCAGGCTGGGAATGCGAAAGAGGATATGTTGCTACTCCATTGGCCTGTCAGGCGGTGACGATCCCGGTCAACGCGCATTTGGACTTTCTGGGCAAGAGTTGGGAATGCGACAAGCCATATTTCAAGCAGCACGGGAAATGTGTCTTATCCCAGCGCTGAGCCGCCAGAACTACTTGTATACGAGGGAATTGCTGGAAAAGCGGATACTGCGTTACCGGTGGGCAGATTTCCGTCCCAAGGAGTCCTGCTGGTGGGCGGTGGCGTGGCCCGCAACGAAGCCGCGCCAGAAGATTTTCGCACCCTGCCGGTCAAGCAAGCGTTTCGCTCCAGCCTTGTCCTGCGCCTTGTAATCGAAGAAAACCGCCAGCGTGCCGCTTTCGTACAACATGCCAAAGCATGAAGCGGCCTTCTCTTCGGCTTTTGCGTTCATCGCCGAAGTTGCCGAAATTGCCGTGACATAAGCGGGGATGCTGCTGCCTGTTTCGAGGCGCAGGCGCGCAAGCGCCGCCGCCTGCACCGTGCCCATACTGGCCAGACACGCGCGCACGACCTTCAGATCGTCGTCGGCAAGGCTAACCGTTTCGAAACGGGTTGAAGGTCCTATCTGGCTGCGAAGTACGATTTCCTGAGCCTGTTTCGCGCGCAAATCGTCCAATGCCGCATTGATAGCGGCCGCATTGGCCGTTTCGGGATAACGCGCGGTAAATTCGCTCGCGGCTGTCATGGCGTAGGCGGTCAGCCGGATATCGCTTTCGGCGCGCTTTATCAGTTTGCGCACGATCAGTTCGTCATCCGCCATGGCCGCACGTTGTAACTCCTCTACGTTCCCGGCATGCGGCGAAGTCGGTCCGGCAGCAGGAACATGCGCTTTTTCCGTCACTTCAGCATTGGCGGGAGGCGCCTGGGGCAAGGCGGCTTCGAAACGCTCCACCGGGGCAGGGGAGGTCTGCGGCGCAGTCGGAGTATTATGCGCGGGCGAGGATGAGTGCCGGCGGGTGGCTTCGATGTTTGCAGACTGAGGCGCTTTCGCGGAAGCATGCGCCGTCTTTGGCCGCGCTGGTTGCAGGGTGGATTGCTCCGGCGCGGCGGTTTTGCCCGGGGAAGGCTTGCCGTGGGAGGGGGGCGACATCCGTCCGCCGAGAAGGTTGATCGGCACGTATGCGGTAGGGGTATGTTCCGTGCGGGCGGCCAGATTGGGCATGGCCAGCGCGCCGAATTTTTGCCGGAACGTGACCGGCCTGTCGCGCAAGCTGCTTGCCGTTTCGGTCCGCCGCCCGCCCCCGAAGGGATTTCCGATCAGCTTGGTCAGCCATCCGCCACCGGAACCGGGTTCGTATTCGTATCGCCGGCCAAAGCCGGTGAAACCGCCCGAAAAAAGCCCCTCGTTGCTTTTGTAGCTCTCTGGATCCTTCAACTGGCCCATCAAACGATCGGCCGTCTGCGGTGAGATCGCCTGCAACAGAACGAAGGCGGCCGACAATGCCGCCGTGAAGCCGAGCAGCGACTTGATCGAATGACGGATGAGGCGGGGCGTATTCATGGCATGAAGACAGTCTGTAAAACCGTTTGGCCGATCTGCACGAAATGCTGCCTGCAAGTGGTTACCGGAGGGTTGGTGGAAATCTCGCAGCTTGCCTTAAATGCCGCTTTTCGAAAGCGATTGGTTAACCGCGGCTTACAATTGCAGGCTTGTCATGCTGCTCCGCACGCGGTTATAAGCGCCACGCCTTCCACTCGAACTCTCAAGGGCCTGTTAATGGCGATCGAACGCACTTTTTCCATATTGAAACCCGATGTCACGCGGCGGAACCTGACCGGCGCCGTCAACGCAAAGATCGAGGAAGCCGGCCTGCGCATTATTGCGCAGAAGCGCATTCACATGACCCGCGCCCAGGCGGAAGCATTTTACGGTGTGCACCGCGAGCGGCCGTTCTTCGGCGAACTCGTCGAGTTCATGACTTCGGCTCCGGTCGTCGTGCAGGTGCTCGAAGGCGACAACGCCATAGCGAAGTACCGCGAAGTCATGGGCGCGACCGATCCCGCCAAAGCCGCCGAAGGCACCATCCGCAAGTCTTTTGCCCTGTCCGTCGGCGAGAATTCCGTCCACGGGTCGGATGCGCCTGAGACAGCTGCGGTGGAAATCCTCCAATTCTTCTCCGGCAACGAAATCGTCGGCTGATTGCCGCACTAACCGGAATTTGAAAGGGCGGCCTCTGGCTGCCCTTTCTGGTTTCAGGCCGCGGCACAATGCTTGTGGGCGCCAGTGCGGGTTTGAAATCCGGCTCACGCGCGTGTGATTGCCTGTGGCGGGAGTGTGACTTTGCCGCGCGCCATGCTGTGATAGATCCTCGCCTGCACATTTTGCAATTGGGAGGTTCTTATGTTTACACGCCGCAACTTCGTTATCTCTGCCGCCGCTGCCGCGGCACTTTTCGCCACGCCAGTTCTGGCTGCGGACTCGAAGGCTTTCACCATGAAAGCGTTTCAGCAGGCGCAGAACGCCGGAAAATCGATCGTCGTCGAAGTGCATGCATCCTGGTGTCCGGTCTGCAAGAAGCAGGCGCCGGTTACCGCCGGCCTGCGCACGAAAGCCGCATACAAGAACGTTCAGTTCTTCACGGTCGATTTCGATACCCAGAAAGCCGATTTGAAGGCGCTGCGTGTCACCAAGCAGTCGACCCTCATCAGCTTCAAGGGCAAATCGGAAAAAGACCGCTCCACGGGCGTGACGGATCCGGCGAAGATCGAAGCGCTGGTCAAATCGTCGATCTGACGGTGGCCTGGAGGCTAGCGCCGTAACCGGAACGCGAAGGAACGGGACACGCAAATGGCGACATTGGGATTGGCTTTTCTGGCAGGCGTATTGTCCGTCCTGTCGCCGTGTGTCCTGCCCCTCCTGCCCATGGTTTTGGGGGCCGCCGCAAGCGAACACAAATGGGGACCTGCCGCGCTCGCGGCCGGCCTCACCGTGTCATTCACGATACTCGGCATTTTCATCGCCTTGTTTGGTTTCGCCCTCGGGATCGACGCCGGCGTATTTCGCACGGTGGCGGCGATCCTGATGGTTGCCATCGGCCTTGTCCTTGCGCTGCCGCCGTTGCAGGCACGGTTTGCTGTCGCAGCCGGCCCATTGTCCAACTGGACCGAAAGCCGGTTTGGCGGCTTCTCCACCTCGGGCCTCCCCGGTCAGTTCGGCGTCGGATTGCTGCTCGGCGCGGTCTGGAGCCCTTGCGTTGGGCCAACGCTGGGCGCAGCTTCCCTGCTGGCATCGCGCGGCGAAAACCTGGGGCAGGTTTCGCTGACGATGCTGCTTTTCGGACTTGGCGCCGGCCTGCCGCTCTTGCTTCTTGGCATGATTTCCCGCGAACTCCTGATGCGTTGGCGCGACCGGCTGATGAGCGGCGGCAAGGCATTGAAAATCGCGCTGGGCGTGTTTCTCGTTCTCGCCGGAATTGCCATCCTCACCAACTTCGACAAGCGCGCGGAAGCGTGGCTTACCGAAGTATCGCCCGAATGGCTGACGACCCTGACGACCCGGTTTTGACTGGCTGATCAATGGAGTGGCGGCCGGGTTGCGAAACAGGACATGCGGCGTCATGATCGACGGCCTTGCAACCGGCTGGTTCCGAAACGAGCGCCATGAACACTCCTGTAAAAGTCGAACTCCGCCCTTCAGTATGCCCGCACGACTGCCCGTCCGCCTGCGCGCTCGAGGTTGAAGTCGTCGACGAAAAAACAATCGGGCGTATTCGCGGCGCAAAAGACCAGACCTACACGGCAGGCGTCGTCTGCGCCAAGGTCGCCCGTTACGCCGAGCGCATCCATCACCCGGAGCGGCTGCTTTATCCGTTGAAGCGCACGGGGCCGAAAGGGTCCGGATCTTTCGCGCGCATAACCTGGGACGAAGCGCTTGACGAAATCGCGGCGCGTTTTCTGGCAGCCGAACGTGAGTTTGGCGCGGAAACGATCTGGCTGAACTATTATGCCGGGACCATGGGCAAAGTCATGCGCGACGGGATCAACCGGCTGGCGCATGCGAAGAAATACTCCCGCCACAACGGTACGATCTGCATCAACCTTGCATGGCCGGGATTTTTGGCCGGGACGGGAAAAATGCTCGGCCCCGATCCGCGCGAAATGGCGAAGTCCGATTGCGTTGTCATCTGGGGCACAAACGCCGTTGCGACACAGGTAAACGTGATGACTCACGCAACGCGCGCGCGCAAGGAACGCGGCGCGAAGATCGTCGTCATCGATATCTACAACAACGATACGATGAAGCAGGCCGACATGGCGCTTTGCCTGCGGCCCGGGACCGATGGCGCTCTCGCCTGCGCGGTGATGCATGTGCTGTTTCGCGACGGCCATGCCGATTGGGATTACCTCGAACGCTACACCGATGCGCCGCACGAACTGCAAGCACACCTGCACAGCCGCGATCCGGCATGGGCGGCCGGGATAACCGGGCTCTCGGTCGAGGAGATCGAAGCCTTTGCACGGCTGGTTGGAGAAACGAAGCGCACCTATTTCCGGCTCGGCTACGGCTTTTCCCGTCAGCGTAACGGTTCGGCGAACATGCATGCGGCCAGCTGCATCGCCGCTGTCACCGGCGCATGGCAATACGAAGGTGGCGGCGCATTCCACAACAACGCTGCGGTCTACAAGTGGAAGCAGTCCGAAATCATGGGCGCGGACATGTTCGACCCGAAAGTTCGCGCACTCGATCAATGCAAGGTCGGCGACATACTGCTTGGAGACGAAGCCGCCTTGCAGGGCGGTCCTCCCGTGAAATGTCTTTTTATCCAGAACACGAATCCCATGTCCGTTGCGCCGGACCAGAACAAGGTGCGCGCAGGCTTTGCGCGCGAAGACCTTTTCACGGTGGTGCACGAGCAATTCATGACCGAGACGGCGCAGATGGCCGACATCGTGTTGCCGGCAACGATGTTTCTCGAACACGACGACATCTACACCGGCGGCGGCCACCAATATCTGTCGCTGGCGCAAAAACTGGTGGACCCGCCGGGCGAGTGCCGGACAAATCACGAAGTAATCTGCGAACTTGCAAGGCGGGTAGACGCCCGGCATTCCGGCTTTGAAAGAACGCCGCGTCAATTGATCGATGCGGCGTTGCAGGAGTCCGGCTGGGGCTCGTACGACGAGCTGGCAACGCAAAACTGGCGCGACGTGCAACCCTCTTTCGAAGAGGCGCATTTTCAGAACGGTTTCGCCTGGCCGGACGGAAAGTTCCGCTTCAAGGCCGACTGGGCGGCGACGCCCTTTGGCGGCGCTCGCATGGGGCCCTGGCGCGCAATGCCGTCGCTGCCCGATCACTGGAATGTCATTGAGGAAGCCGACGCGGCTCACCCGTTCCGTCTGGCGACGAGTCCCGCGCGGTCGTTTCTTAATTCGAGCTTCAACGAGACGCCTTCGTCCATCGCGCGCGAGAAACGGCCGGCGCTACTGCTGCATCCCGAAGATGCAGCAGCGCTGGGCATCGCAGATGGCGAGAGGATCGTTGTCGGCAACGCGCGCGGGCAAGTGCGCCTGCACGCGGAGATTTTCGATGGCGTCCGGCAGGGGGTCGTTATCAGCGAGGGCATTTTTCCGAACTATTCGTTCGAAGACGGCAAGGGGATCAACACGCTGACGGGTGCGGATTCCCCTGCGCCCTGCGGTGGCGCTGCCTTCCACGACAACCGCGTATGGGTGCGGAAGGCATGAACTACTCCGCCTTTGTCAGCTCCGGAAAATATTGCGCATTTATGCGCTCTATATAGGCCATGATGTTTGCACGGCTTTCGATAGCCGTCCGCAATCGCGAGTCGAATACCGGGCACGCGCCGGATGCCATGAATGCGTAAACGGTCGCATCCGCCCCGCAGGGCGCATCGCCCATGAAATATGGTTTGTCGCCGAGAATCGTGGGCACCGACGCGATGGCGCGTTCGCCCAGTTGCGCCATCTCGTCCGGAGCATGCCGCCCCATGCCGTGCGCATCGAGATTCTTGATTATGTGCTTGCGCACCATCGATTTGATGAACGGCCGCAACGGTGCGGGCAGCACGTTAAAGAAGCGCGCCGGGCCGGCCTGAAAGTTCTTTTCCACTGCCCAGCGGTCGTACATCGCGATCCAGTAGACATGCTCCTCGAGCATTTTTTCCACCGCCCATGCGATGGCCTTTTGCTCTTCGCTCAAGCCTTTGTCGAAGTCGAAACCGTATTTCTTTTCGATGTGAAAGCGGATGAACGTGGAATCCGGCACCGTGATGCCGTCGTCGACGATGACGGGGAGCTTGTGTTTCGGTGACTTGCGCACATCGGCGCGCAGGGGCTCGAAGGCGAGGCCTGCAATTTTAAGCAGCGTCATCGCCTTGGCGACGAACGGGCTGGGATCGGCGAGGCCGAGGTCAGCGCCGAATACGTGAAGCTGGATCATTGGCGGCCTCATGTGTCTGTTTATCGCGACAAATGTGCCACGCGAATGCTGGCAAGGCCACATGTTCCGCCGCAAGCGCACCTGGCGCGCGCCAATACTGGCCGTTCGGTCGGGCTCAAGCCGCCGGCTGCGACCTGTCATCGTCAGGGTCGATGACTTTGTTCCCTTCGATGCGCAATCTTCCGGAGGCTGCCCGGTCGAGCGCCAGTGGATAAATCCGGTGTTCCTGCTCCAGTACGCGCGCGGCCAGCGTGTCGGGCGTATCGTTGCCACGAACCTCTACGGCGGCCTGCTCGATGATCGGCCCGGCATCCATTTCCGGGACGACGAAATGCACCGTGCAGCCGTGGATTCTTACGCCGTCTTCCAGCACGCGCTCGTGCGTATGCAAGCCTTTGTAGGCGGGCAGGATTGAGGGATGGATGTTGATCATCCGCCCGTACCATTTCTCGACAAAGCCGGCCGTCAGAATCCGCATGAAACCGGCAAGGCAGACGAACTCTATTTCATGCGCGAGCAGCTCGGCCTGCAGCGCAGCTTCGAAGGCGGTTCGGTCCTTGCCGAACGGCCGGTGGTCGACGACAGCTGTCGCGATCCCGTGTGCCTCAGCCGTTGCAAGCCCCGGCGCGTCCGGGTTGTTCGACAGTACCAGCGCGATCTCGGCCGCAAATCCGGGGTTTTTCGCAGCGGCGATCAGGCTCGCCATGTTCGAGCCCCGGCCGGAAATCAGGATCGCCGTGCGTTTGCGCGCGCCGCTCACAGGACAAGCTTTCCCTGATAGACAACCGCCTCGCCGTCGCGCGGCACAAGGCGCCCGATCCTGTGAACCGTTTCTCCCTGCTGTCGCAGGGCTGTCTCGACTACGGACACGTCCTCCTCGGCTACGACAACGACCATGCCGATTCCGCAGTTGAAGGTCCGAAGCATTTCGCCTTCCGCGATGCCGCCTTCGCGGGCGAGCCATGAGAAGACGGGCGGCACCGGGATGGCGGAAAGATCGAGTTCCGCAGCCACGCTGACAGGCAGCACGCGTGGGATATTGTCGGGAAATCCGCCTCCGGTGATATGCGCCAGCGCCTTGATCGCCCCGGTCTCGCGGATCGTGGCGAGGAGCGATTTCACATAGATGCGTGTCGGCGTCAGCAGCCCCTCGGCGAGCGTTGCCCCTTCAGGCGCATGGGTCCACTCGAACGGGCAGGGGGCGTCCCATTTCAGGCCCGTGCGTTCCACCACTTTTCGTACAAGCGAAAAACCGTTGGAATGCGCACCGGACGACGCCAGCCCCAGCAGAACGTCGCCGGCGGCAATTCCCTCTTTCGGAAGCAAGTGCCCGCGTTCGGCCGCGCCAACCGAGAAGCCGGCCAGATCGTAGTCGCCGCCGCGGTAGAGCCCGGGCATTTCCGCCGTTTCGCCGCCGATCAGCGCGCAGCCGGCCTCGACACAACCTTCGGCGATACCCTTGACGATGGCGGCTCCGGCCTCGGGGTCGAGTTTTCCGGTCGCGTAATAGTCGAGAAAAAACAGCGGCTCGGCGCCCTGTACGACCAGATCGTTGACGCACATGGCGACCAGATCGATGCCGACAGTGTCGTGCCGGCCGCTGTCGATGGCGATCTTGACCTTCGTGCCGACGCCATCGTTCGCCGCGACCAGGATGGGATCGGAAAAGCCGGCCGCCTTCAGGTCGAACAAGCCGCCAAATCCGCCGATTTCGGAATCGGCGCCCGGGCGGCGCGTTGCGCGCACCAGCGGCTTGATTTTGTCGACCATGGCGTTGCCTGCGTCGATATCGACGCCCGCGCCTGCATAGGTAAGCCCGTCGCCGGGCGTTTTGGGAGGTGATCCAGCCATGTCCAGCGGCCTACTCTCAACGCGGTCCGGTTGCAAGATTGCCGGGAAAAATTGCCCCGTTGCGCACGGATATTCCCGCTGGAATCTGATCCGGCAGCGCGCTATCGAGTTCCACCTTGCGCAAACTTCGGAAGACCTTAATGATTGCGCACAATTGCAGCGGTTTGCCGAAAAACGGCGCAGGGTCCGGGTGACCCGCGCGCGCCGTGGCGCCGCAGAACGCCTGAAGTGCCGGATGAGCGCCCATATACTCTTTGCCAGTCTCCCGAACCTGATTACCATTGGACGGCTCGTGCTCGTGCCGCTGGTAATCGTTTGCATCGTGCAGCCAAATTGGCCGCTCGCGTTCATCCTTTTTCTTGCCGCCGGGGTTTCGGACGCCGTCGACGGATTTCTGGCCAAGCGCTTCAATTTGCAGAGCGAACTGGGGGCGTTTCTCGACCCGATCGCGGACAAGACGTTGCTTGTGTCCATTTACGTGGCGCTTGCCATCGTCCGCGAGATACCTGCGGCGATCGCAATCCTGGTCGTCTCGCGGGACATCATGATCGTGGGCGGCGTTATCGTCGCCTGGGTTATGGACAGGCCCATGGAGATCCGTCCGCACTTCGTGTCCAAGGCCAATACGGCTGCGCAAATCCTCTTGGCTGTGTCGGTTCTTGCCTTCAAGGCCTTCGCACTCGATTTCGGGCACTGGTTCATTTATTTCATGTATGCGACGGTGGCTGTTCTGACCTTCGCGTCGCTGGCCGTCTATTTCGTCCAGTGGCTGAGGCATATGGACGTGTGAAACGGCCTTTGCTTTCTGGTGTTCCGCCGGTTCCGGCGAGGCTTTCGTGCGGTGGAGTTGGCCAATGCGGCTGGAAAAACAGGTTGGCTTCTGGCTTGCCGCCCTCGCTGTGCTCATCCTGCTGCTCTGGCTGCTCAGCAGTGTTCTGATGCCCTTTGCGGCAGGCCTGATCCTGGCCTATCTGCTCGATCCGGTGGCCGATCGCCTCGAACGCTGGGGCATGAACCGGCTCATGGCGACGACATTGATCATTGGCCTCGCTCTGCTGAGCTTCATCGTCCTTATTGTCGCTGTCGTACCCGTGTTGGCTTCCGAACTGGGGCACTTCATGGAAAAGCTGCCCGGCTATGTCTCGCGGCTGCAAGCGTTGGCGAAAGAGCAGGGCGGCGTGCTGGCCGAGCGGTTCGGTGTCAATTTTCTGGAGAAGCTGGGTCTTGGCGACGCAGGTTCGGCCGACAGCGCAAAAGCTATTGGCGGCGTCATAGCGAAAGGCGGCGAATTGGCCGGCAAGATCGCGACCGGGCTATTGAGCGGCGGGCAGGCGCTCGTCGGCGTTGTCTCGCTTATGGTCATAACGCCGGTCGTTGCATTCTACATGCTGGTGGACTGGGACCGCATGATTGCAACGGTTGATAGCTGGGTCCCGCTGAACCAGCGCCAGACCGTACGGCGGCTGGCTGGCGAAATCGACGGAGCCATCGCCGGATTTGTGCGCGGGCAGACGATGGTCTGCATCTTCCTAGGCCTGTGGTACGGTATTGGCCTGTGGGCGATTGGCTTGAACTTCGGCTTTCTGATCGGCGTTAGCGCAGGCTTCCTGAGCTTCATTCCCTATGTCGGGTCGCTGACGGCGCTCGTCTTTTCCGTTGGCGTAGCGATAGTTCAGGGCTGGCCCAGCTACTGGCTGCTGCTGATGGCGCTCGCAATCGTGGGCGTCGGCCAGTTTCTGGAAGGCAATTTCCTCACCCCGCGCTGGGTCGGCAAGTCCGTGGGCCTGCATCCGGTCTGGCTGATGTTCGCCCTGATCGCCTTCGGATCGCTGTTCGGCTTCACCGGCCTGATCGTGGCGGTACCTGTCGCCGCGACCATCGGCGTGTTGTTGCGGTTTGCCCTGCAGCGTTATCTTGAAAGTCCATTGTACCACGGCGTGCCTGGCCAGAGCGGCGCGGCGAAGCAACTGCCGCCGCAGGACGTTTTGTCTGCCGAAGCAGGGGAGGCCGGCGGCACAAACCCGGTGAAACCTTCGTGAGCTCTGGGCAGGACGGCAAGACCGAAACGCAGTTGACGCTGGATCTTCCGGTCGCGCCGCGTTTCGGACGCGAGGACTTTCTGCTGGCGCCATCGAACCGCGCGGCGTTCGAACTCGTCGAGCGTTGGCCGGACTGGCCGGCCCATATCGTGGCGCTTGCCGGACCGGAGGGGGCAGGCAAGAGCCATCTGGGGGCCATTTGGGCCGAACGCGCCCATGCAGCCGTTGCAGCTGCACGCGATCTTCGGGTCGAGGATGTTCCCGCGCTCGCCAATGCCGGTACGGTTCTGCTGGAAGACACCGGGCAGGGCGCCATACCAGAGCGCGCCCTGTTTCATCTGATCAATGCGATCCGCGAGGCGGGCGGCTACCTGCTTCTGACATGCCGCACGTCGCCTGCGGAGTGGAATGTCGCTATTCCCGATCTCAAGTCCCGGTTGCGCCTTGCCCCGGTCGCGGAAATCGGGGCTCCCGGCGACGACCTCGTGCGGGCCGTCCTGATGAAGCTGTTTGTCGACCGGCAGTTGACGGTCGACGCGCCGGTGATCGACTTCCTGATGTTGCGGATCGAGCGCTCGCTGGCCGCTGCACGCCGTATCGTCGAACTCCTCGACCGGGAAGCGCTGGCGCGCGGCCGCGCGGTTACCCGCCCCATGGCGTCGGAAGTGCTGGCCTCGGAAACACGGACTGCAGGCGACGCAAATGTCGATGCGCCGGGCGACGGGGCGGCAACTTCAGCCGCAGCAGGGTAAACGCCGGTTTACCAAATCGCGCGTGTGGAACCGCATTTTGACGGCCTTCGTGGTATTGTCGCAAATTCGCCATACGCAGCGGCACGATAGCTGGCGATCGAACAAACCGGGCAGAGTACGGACTTTTCATGAACGAACAGGGCAAGAGCTTGGCGGATATCCGGTCGATGATGGTTCAGGGTCTCGCGGCTGGCGAGCGCGCCGATGCCCGCCCGGGTGAAACCAAATTGCATGCCGTGTCCAGCCCGCCGGTTGCCATTCCCGCTGCAGGCGTCGATACGGACCTCGCCGTCTCGCCGAAGCGGTTTATAAATCGCGAACTGTCCTGGCTCGAATTCAACAACAGGGTTCTGGAGGAAGCCTCGAACTCCAGTCATCCCTTGCTGGAGCAGCTTCGTTTCCTGTCGATTTCGGCGAACAATCTCGACGAATTTTTTATGGTCCGCGTTGCCGGTCTGCGCGGTCAGGTGCGGTCGGGAGTGGCGCGCCCCTCCGATGATGGTCTCACGCCGGCCGAACAACTTGCGCAAATTCGCGAGCGCGTGCTGCGCTTGACGAGCGATCAACAGCAGCGCTGGGCGCAATTGCGCGAAGACCTGACAAAAGAGAATATTCTTGTCGTGAAACCGGCGGAGTTGAGCCGCGAAGAGTGCGAATGGCTCGACAATCACTTCATGTCGCATATTTTTCCGATCCTGACGCCTCTGGCGGTTGATCCGGCTCATCCGTTTCCGTTCATTCCAAACCTCGGCTTTTCCATTGCTGTCGAGCTGGTGCAGCCGTCGGATGGCCGTCGCCTGAACGGTCTGGTGCGTTTGCCCACCAAGATCGACCGGTTTTTGCGCGTTCCGGCCGAATTCGGTTCGGATTCGATCCGGCTGATCCCGCTCGAATCCATCATCGAGGCCAAACAGGACCGCCTTTTCCCCGGCTACAAGGTGCAGGCGCAGGGCCACTTCCGGGTCATCCGCGACAGCGATCTGGAACTCGAAGAAGAGGCCGAAGATCTCGTTCTCTTCTTCGAGAGCGCTCTCAAGCGGCGCCGCCGCGGCCGCGTGATCCGCCTGGAACTCGATGCGGGCATGCCGGAGAATTTGCGTCAGTTCGTTGTCGAACAGCTCGATCTGCTGCCCGACGAGGTTTTCATCCACGACGGCATTCTGGCGTTGAACGATTTGTCGGAGATCGTGTCGCTCGAGCGCAGCGACCTGAAATTCCGGCCCTATATCGCCCGTTTTCCGGAAAGGGTGCGTGAGAATCGCGGCGATTGCCTCGCGGCCATCCGCCAGAAGGATTTCATCGTCCATCATCCTTACGAATCGTTCGATGTCGTCGTGCAGTTTCTCAATCAGGCCGCGCGCGATCCCAACGTCATCGCCATCAAGCAAACTCTCTACCGCACCTCCAACGACAGTCCCATTGTCCGCGCGCTGATCGAGGCCGCCGAGGCGGGCAAGTCCGTGACGGCGCTGGTCGAACTGAAGGCCCGTTTCGACGAAGAGGCGAATATCCGCTGGGCGCGCGACCTCGAACGCGCCGGCGTACAGGTGGTGTTCGGGTTTATCGAATTGAAAACGCACGCCAAACTGTCGCTGGTCGTGCGCCGCGAAGGCGGCCAGCTCGTCACCTATTGCCATGTCGGGACGGGCAATTACCACCCGGTGACGGCACGGATTTACACGGACGTCTCTTTGTTTACCGCAGATCCGTCGATTGCCCGTGACGTCGCGCGGATTTTCAACTTCATAACCGGCTATGCTGCGCCGGGCGATCTCGAATGCATGGCGGTCTCGCCATTGTCGCTGAAGGCAACGTTGCTGCAGCACGTCGAGGAAGAGATTGGACACGCCAGGGCCGGCCGTCCCGCCGCTATATGGGCCAAGTGCAATGCGCTGGTCGATCCGGAAATCATCGACGCCTTTTACAAGGCTAGCGCGGCGGGCGTGAGCATCGACCTTGTCGTCCGGGGCATTTGCTGTCTGCGCCCTGGCGTTCCGGGTCTTTCCGACAACATCCGTGTCAAATCCATCATCGGGCGTTTTCTGGAACATGCCCGCATCTACGCATTCGGCAATGGATACGGCCTGCCGCATCCCGAAGCCTGGGTCTATCTGTCGTCGGCGGACCTCATGCCGCGCAATCTCGACCGCCGCGTCGAAGTTATGGCGCCGCTGACCAATACGACCGTGCATGAGCAGGTTCTCGATCAGATCATGGTCGCCAATCTGATAGACAACCGGCAGAGCTATCGCCTGCTCGCCGATGGTGGCAGCCAGCGCATCGAACCGGCCGCCGGCGAGGAGCCGTTTAACGCCCACGATTATTTCATGACGAATCCCTCGTTGTCGGGCCGCGGCAAATCGCTTAAGGACTCGAGCCCGAAGACATTGTTCAACCGCCTCGGCAAGCGCTGACAAGATAGTCCGCGGCCAGGCCGCGAGACCGCCGGAAGCCGATGGCTTTACCTCATTTCAAAGCGCCAGGCCGTCTGGCCGATCTGAAGCCGATGGCCGTGATCGACATTGGTTCGAACTCCGTACGTCTTGTCGCCTACGAGGGCCTGAGCCGCGCTCCGACGCCGATTTTCAACGACAAGGCGATGTGCGGCCTCGGCCGGGGCGTGGCAACCACAGGCAAGCTGAACGAGGAAGGCGTCGAGCGTGCGATTGACGCGCTGCACCGGTTTCGACTCCTGTGCGAGACGATGCGGATCGACGATATCCATGTGGTCGCAACGGCGGCGGCGCGGGACGCAAAGAACGGTCCGGCCTTTCTCAAGAGCGCGCACAAGGCGATCGGCGCGCCGATCGAGCTTCTTTCGGGCAAACGGGAGTCCCAGCTTGCCGCCTATGGCGTCGTTAGCGGATTCCACGCGCCGGACGGATTGATCGGAGACATGGGCGGCGGCTCGCTCGAGCTGAATACCGTGCGCGGCCACGCCATAGGGGAAGGCGTGTCGCTCCCACTCGGCGGACTGTCGCTGATGGACATCACGGAAAATTCGCCGCGCGACGCCGCGAAGATCGCCCGCAAGGCGCTGGCCGACGTGCCATGGCTCGGAACGTTGAAAGGCAAGGATTTTTACGCCGTCGGCGGCACCTGGCGCTCACTGGCCCGGCTGCACATGACCCAGCGCAATCACCCGCTCAACGTGATGCACGGCTATGTCATCGACGCCCGGGACGCCACGGACTTCGCCGCACTGGTGGAACGGGTGAGCGCCGACGCGCTTGTCGGCATCGAGACGGTTTCTTCCGGCCGGCGTCCGCTGATGGCCTATGGCGCGGTCGTCCTCGAGGAAATCATGCGCCGGGCGGAACCCTCGCGCATCGTTATTTCGGCTCTGGGCCTGCGCGAAGGCGTTCTCTACGACCGGCTGCCAGACAAATTGAAAAGCCGCGATGCGCTGATCGAGGCGGCGCGAGACTTGAACGTTCTGCGTTCCCGCGCGCCCGAGCATGGCGACGAATTGTGTACGTGGACGGATGCATTCATGGCCTCGACCAATCTCGACGAAACAGCCGAGGAACGCCGCCTGCGCCACGCCGCCTGCCTTCTGGCCGATATCGGCTGGCGCGCGCATCCCGATTATCGCGGCGAGCAATCGTTTAATATCATCGCCAACGCCGCCTTTGTCGGCATCGATCATCCCGGCCGGGCTTTTCTGGCGATAGCAAATTTTTACCGGCACACTGGCGAGGCGGATACCGGCATGCGCCTGCGCCAGCTGGCGAGCGCCCGGTTGCTGGACCGGGCCCATATCCTTGGCGGGGCATTGCGGGTCGCCTACGTCCTGTCGGCTGCCATGCCGCACCTGCTGCCGCATGCGGAAATGTTGTGCAAGAAGGACAAAGTGGTGCTCACGCTGCCAAAGCGCCTTGCGCCGCTAGGCAATTCGCGCGTGATGAGCCGGCTCAAGCATCTCGGCCGGCTGATCGGCCGCACAGCGGACATCAAGATAGCCGATTGAGCCGGCCCGACGGCTGGAAAAGCCCGCTCGCGCTCAGGCGACCTGGGCTTCTTCGGGCTGGAGATCCTGCCATTCCAGCGTGACGACGCGGCCCTTCTCCATGGTCAGGGCCAGTTTGCCATGCTTCAGCTCGAGGGCTTTCTCACCGAATATGCGCCGCCGCCAGCCGCTTAGCGCGGCGACGTCGGCCTTGTCGTCGGCCGCGATGGCTTCGAGGTCGTCGACGGTCGCAATCATTTTGGCTGCGACCTGATGGCGTTCGGACACCTGCCGCAAGAGAACTTTCAACAATTCGACAGTCGCACCGGTGTTCCCATTACCGCGCTTCTCGCGCTGGATCTTTGGCAGGCTCTTCGGGTCGCGCTGCAAACCGCGCTCCACCGCCGAGATCATGTCGGTTGCCGAGCGCGAGCGCTCCATACCCCGAGGCAGGGAGCGGAGCTGACCCAAAGCGTCGACGCTTGTCGGCGCTGTCAGGGCAATTTCGACGAGGGAATCGTCTTTCAGCACCCGCGAGCGTGGCACGTCCCGCGATTGCGCCTCGCGCTCGCGCCAGGCAGCCACTTCCATCAGCACCGCCAGATCGCGCGGCTTGCGCACCCGGTTACGAAACCGCTGCCAGGCGTCTTCGGGCAATTGTTCGTAGGTCGCCGGCGACGTCAGGATCGACATTTCGTCGGCAAGCCAGCTCTCCCGCCCCGCCTTTTCGACCCTCGCCTTGAGCGTGGCATATATCGTCCGCAGATGCGTAACGTCGGCCAGCGCATAGGAAATCTGCGCCTCCGACAGCGGCCGGCGCGACCAGTCCGTAAACCGCGACGATTTATCGACGCTCAATCTGCAAATCGAGCTGACGAGCTCCTGATAGGAGACCTGGTCGCCGAAGCCGCAAACCATTGCTGCGACCTGGGTATCGAACAGCGGGGCAGGGATCAGCCGTCCGCCGCGCCAGATGATTTCGATATCCTGCCGTGCGGCGTGAAACACTTTCACGACGTCTTCGTTCGCCATCAGCTCGTAGAACGGTCCGAGGTCAATGTCCTCGGCGAGGGTGTCTATAGCCACGGCTTCATCTTCCGAGGCGAGCTGGACGACGCAGACCTTCGGCCAAAACGTCGTTTCGCGGAGAAATTCCGTATCTACGGTGACGTAGGGATGCTGCGCCAGGCGCTCGCATGTTTCCCGGAGAATCGTGGAGGATGTAATAAGGCTCATCGAGGCGAATCTATAGCGGAAAGAAATCGGGTTTGCGAGAGCCGCGGCCCGTTTCGGGATGGCATGAATTTGATGCTGGCGCTTGTCAAGCGGCCTGCTAATCTGGGCTCTCGTCCGTCCCGGAGGGCGCCACGTGGGAAGTACGAAAAACCGCAAGGGCAAGGCCAATATCCCGGCTTGGGGCAGAGGCAGCCCAGGCCTGCCAGCAGGCGGCATCAGCCGCAGGGCGGCGCTCGCGGGCCTGTCCAGCCTGGCGCTGACCGCGGCGGGCCGGGCGCAGACTCCCGGAGCCACACCGCGCCAGGCACAGGGCGTCGATCTCTTGCTGGTTCTGGCGGTAGACGCATCCGGCTCGGTCAGCATGTCCCGATTTGCCCTGCAGCAGCAGGGCTACGTCAAGGCGTTTCGCCATCCTCGGGTCCTGCAGGCGATCCGTTCCGGCATGCTTGGCGCCATCGGGGTCACGATGGTGCAATGGACGGGACCGCACCTGCATGTGATCGCGGTGCCATGGACACGGGTTTCGGACAAGGCCACGCTGGAGGGGTTTGCCTCGGCGATAGAAAAATCCCCGCGCGACCTGTTCGGCGGTGGCACGTCGATTTCCGGGGCTATCGATTTCGCGGCGACCCTGTTCCCGAAGGCGCCGTGGAAAGCTGCCCGGAAAGTCGTCGACGTCTCCGGCGATGGCTATAATTCCTCCGGAAGGGGGGTCCACGAAGCCCGTGACGAAGCGGTCAAAGCCGGTATTGTTATCAACGGATTGCCTATCCTGTCGCTCGAACTCGATCTCGACAAGCATTACGCCGAGGATGTGATCGGCGGACCCGGGGCCTTTTCCATCCCCGCCGCGAATTACGACAAGTTCGCCGAGGCGATACAGCGCAAGCTGATTCTGGAAATTGCCGCGCGCGAACCGCCGCGTTTGCCCAGGGGATGAGGCTGACGCCGGCGGGGCCGCGTTTTTTGCGTTACCGGCGAAGCGGTTTCGGGTTCGCGAAAGCGAGACGCATCAAGCAAAGCATGATGCGTGTCGCAGTGTTCTGACACAGCGAAGCAACCCACCGGCGTCTGCGGACATGGCAAGCCACATCCAGACCCGCAACGAGCATAAGCCTCAGATTAGAGCCGGCACATCCTTGCGGTGGTCTTTGGCGATCGCTGAACCGGACTCGCCGCGAAGCTGGCGCAAGCGCATGCGCAGGTTCTCGCGCTCGCGCGTCACCTGCCTGAGCACGGAATCGCTTGCTTCATGTCTTTTTGCCGCCAGGAACTCCGTCATCCGGCGTTCGAGATCCATGAGCCGGAGTTGGTGCGTGTCGGACTTTTGCGGCGCGCTAACAGGCAGGAACAAGGGGAGCCAGAAAGGCATCATCTACCTCATGCATTGAAGGATAAGTGGCTAGACAGTCCAGCAGGCCCGGACGTCCGGTCGCAACGATGCTTGCAATTGGCCAGTCCGTCCGTGCCCGGGGGTCGTCTATGCCGGCGTTGCGCGGGGCGCCCTGCGCCTGGACCGCATCAGGTCGCGCTGCAGGCGCTCCATCTCGTCGCGAACCCGCAGCCGCGCTTTCTTCAGCGACGTCAGGATCAATGGATCCGGTCGCGCGTGCTTCAGTTCGTGCGAAATTTGGGCCTCAAGCAATCTGTGCCGCATTCGCAATGCCAGAATTCGTCTCAACATAGCGTTTTCCCTCCGATGGTGGCGCTCATGTCGCCGACCCCCAGTTTCGCCGCTGCTTCATTCGGCAGCTTTGGCGTTTCGAAGCCCAACACAAATCTCCCACGCTTGCTTAAATTTGTAAAATTGATATATATTGTCTCAGAGATTGAATTTGTAAATGATAAGCCGATGCTGATCAATCTGGACATCGATCTTTTGCGGACCTTTGTGGAGGTTGCCGACGTTCGCAGCTTCACACGGGCCGGCGAACGTCTTCTGCGCAATCAATCTACTGTTTCCCTTCAGATCAAACGGTTGGAAGAGGCGGTCGGGCATCGGCTCTTGCAGCGTTCGCCGCGCCTTGTGACACTTACGCCGCACGGCGAGACCTTGCTCGAGTTCGCCCGCCGGATCGTGTCGATAAACGACGAGGCTGTCGGGCAGATCGCCGAACGCGAAGTCAAGGGAGTGGTGCGCCTGGGTGCGCCCGAGGACTTTGCCACGAGCCACCTGCCGGACGCGCTGTCGCGATTTTCTCAGGCCTATCCGGCTGTCACGCTGGAAGTGACCTGCGATCTGACGCTGAACCTGCTGGACGGTTACCGCGAGGGCGAATTCGATCTGGTACTGGTCAAACGCGAGCCCTCGCCGGATCGCGACGGGGTGCGGGTGTGGCACGAACCGCTTGTCTGGGTCGCTGGTCCACTCGAGCCCCACATACTTCCCGTTATTCCGCTGGTCGTTTCGCCGGCCCCTTGCGTTTATCGCAAACGCGCCATCGACAGCCTGAACGAAGCCGGTCGCGTCTGGCGCATCGCCTATTCCTGCACGTCACTGGCGGGGGCGCTTGCTGCGGTCAAGGCGGGCCTTGGTATAACGGTCTTGCCGCGGGACATGGTTCCTGCCGGCCTGCGCATGATCGAGACTTCTGAATTGCCGGAACTGCCCGACACCGAGATTGCTCTGCTGTCGCGCACAGGCCTTGGCGATCCGGGGCAGCGCTTGCACGAGCATATTGTCCGTTCACTGGAGCAGGGCGCCTGACACCTGGACTTTGCGAACCGTGTCCATCGCCGAATCACAATACGGCGGTGATCGCGCTGCGGGCGATCGTCAACAAGCGATAACGGAAGACTACACGAAGCCGCTGTCCGCGCGCCCTGGAAAGGGTTGACCCCGTTTCCGCAGAGAAAGAAGATTACTTATATATTTCAAATTTCTATCAGAACTTCCTGATTCACTTTGCGAGCTTGTCCTCGTGCCGGAAACGGCGCTCGCGGGCAATGCCGGCCAATCCGGAAATCCAAGGCTTGCGAAATCGCTTCCTGCCGAAAATCAGGACGGCTTCATGCGGCTGCGCCCCGGATCCGAAAGCGCGGCGCGAGCAACCATGTCTGCAACAGGACCGCTGGCAGACCCAAAAGAATGCCGGCTTGCAGCGGCGCTCCGGACCAGGCAATCAGGGCGCAGAGCAGGGTGGCGCCGGCTGCCCCGCAATCCCAGCCGCTTTCCGTAAACAGGATATAGCGCAGCGCGCAGGACGAGGATTTTGCGGAATTGTACACTGCCGACATCAGGCCAGGCAGGTAGAGATGACCTATGGCCGCGCCTGCGATCAGCACAAGAGTGGCACGCACAGGATCGGAAGCGTTCGCAGCCTGCAAGCACAAGAGGGTGGCAAGACAAAGCCCGGCGGTCACGACGGCGCGCCGTGCATTGCCGGTGTCGATGGACTTTCCGAAGAGGAATGTCGCCGCCGCACCGGCCAGCGCGGCGACAGATAACGCCGCGCCGTATGCGTCGAAACGGCTGTCGAACGCCTTGAAAACCAGGAATGTCCAGGCGGTCTGGGCGCCCATGACAATCCAGCCATCGGTTGCGAACAGAATGGCGCTGCTCTTGGCCGCCCGCCACATGCCCGGCGGCGGGGTGCGCGCGATGGCGGCATCGGACAACTTGAGCAACGGCAAAATCGACAGGCATGCGATGGCCGCAGCAAGGCCGAAGGACAGCCACGGCCCGGATAGCGTCAGGGCCATTCCCCCGGCAACGGGCCCTGCGATGCTGGCGAACTGGGAGAGAATTTCCCGGGCGCCGATCTGCCGCCCGCGGTCGTCCAAGGCGCCAGCGGAAGCGAATGCCGTGTGATACGCTGTCCAGTATAAGGCATCGGCGACTGCCACGGTCACAATGTAGAGCGCCACTCCGGCGCCCGGTCCAGTTACCGCAGCGAGCGCCAGAAACTGGGTCGCGTAGAGCATGGCTCCTGCAATCAACCCGCGGCGAAGACCCACGCGCGCGATCGCCCGGACGGCAAGCCACCGAAGCGACAGGCGCAGTGCGAAAATTGCTGCGAAAGCCAGATAAACCGATGCGGGGGAGAGACCTTGCCGCAGGAGAAAGACGGCAGAAAACGCAACGCCAACGCTGTCGGACAGGCATCGCATCGCACCGTGGATCTGCATACGGTTGAGATCGGCGTTGGCGAACAGAGACATATGCGAAAAAGCCTGACTGCGCTGCGAGCTTGCGACCCGCGGGTCTGAATTGGTCTTGTTTCAATAGCAGGAAGCGCCGGCCAGGCGATTGCCCGAATTGCGCCGGATTATAGTCCTTGTTCGCGCCAATTCACGCAGCAAAACGCGAGCAGCCATCGGCCTGCGGTTTTAATCGCTCGCTAACCTTAACGCCCTACTATCGTAGGCATGTGTCTGAGTTGAGGGTTGCGTTTTGGGTTATCTAGCTCCGCCGCCGGCGCCCGCGCCCGTTGTCGTGGTGCGCGATATTGGCGGCCTCGTTGCCGACTATCGCCAGCAGACCGAAATCTACCGACGTCAGGGCCGGGAAGTGCGCTTGCACGAGTGTCGCTCGGCCTGCACGCTGGCGTTGAGCCTGCCGAATGTCTGCGTTTACAAATCCAGTCTGCTGCGCTTCCATCAGGCCTATAATCGCGACACGAAGCAGGTCGATTTTGGCGTTTCCGACGAACTGTTCCGGTCTTATCCGCCCGCAGTGCGCGCCCGTCTTGGATATCTGACGCGCAAGTACAAGACCCTGACCGGCGCGGAACTGATCCGGCTCGGCGTGCGCGATTGCAATGCGCCGAAGGGCCGCGAGCCGCAGATCATGGTCGCCCGCGCCGGACGGCAAAAGGCGCCGCAACCCGGCGTCCGCGCACCCGGCGACGGGCCGGTTGCGAAATTCCTGACCCGGGTCGCGGGCTCGCTGTTCGGTGACCGGCAGCCGGACGGGGCGACCGCGCCAAACCCAACAAGCAGAACCGCAAAGGCATCCGCGCGCCCGGTGAACCCTTTGCAGACAGCCGTCCGCGTTGCAGGCCTGCCGGCGGTCGTGCCACTGCCGCCTTCGCGCCCCGCCGGTTTGACTGGTCAGCCTTCGGATGATGTGGCGCCGCAAGAGATGAAATTGCCGCCGCCGCGCGATTTGCTGGCTGAAGCCAGAAAGCCGGTCAGGCCAGCGAGCAGGCAAGCGACCATTGTCCGGGTTGAACTGCCGAAACTCATAACGGGCGCCTATCCCGTATTGCCACCGCGCTTCCTCTCCTACGCGCCGATGCGGTGAAAACTCGGTGGCCGTTGCATCGCGCCGCAAAGCTTGCATTGATCGAGTTCAGATAGCATCATTCGCGCAAGGGACCGGAGGCGGCGCTCGAGCACCGACCGCACGAAGCCGGCCACAGGGAGGTCGCGAAGATGCGGAAGCTTTCGAGTTTGAACGCCGCGGCGCTGGCGGCGCTATTGTTGGCGTCTGCGACCGCATCGGCAGACGAAGTGGCCGAATTCTACAAGGGCAAGACACTCACAATTGTCGTCGGCCATCAGACTGGCACCGGCTATGATCTCTACGCCCGCACACTGGCGCGGTATTTCGGCAGGCACATTCCCGGCAATCCTCAAGTACTTGTGCAGAACATGAATGGCGCGAGCGGTCTGGCCGCTCTGAACTGGCTCGCCAACAAGGCGCCGAAAGATGGTACGGCGATAGCCACGATGGTGTTTACCGCGCCTTTCGAACCCCTGTTCGGTGCGGGCAAGGGGAAATTCGATGCAACGAAATTTCTCTGGGTCGGCAATCTGGATTCCAGCGTCGCTGTCTGCGGCGCATCGCGCAAATCCGGTGTGACGAGTTTCAAGGACCTCTTCGACGGCAAAACCCTGCTGGTCGGCGGAACGGGCCAGACCGGGCCGTTCCGCACGGTTCCAACAGCTTTGAAAAATCTCCTCGAAATTCCCGGCCTCAAGGTCGTGTCCGGCTACAAGGGCTCCATGAGCGTCAAACTGGCGATCCAAACCGGGGAACTGGGCGGCGCATGCGGGCCGACCATGTCTACCGTCCGTGCCAATTTCGCCGATCTGTGGAAGGCGGGCGACTTCAAGATTATCGTCCAGGCGGGGGTAAAGCCGCATCCCGATCCGGCGCTGAAGGATGTGCCGCACATCTATTCATTCGCCAGATCGGACGAAACGAAGAAGATTTTCGACATGATTTTCGGGATGCAAAGTCTTGGGCGTCCGTACATGGGCCCGGCGGGCATTCCGGATGCGCGCGGCAAGGCGTTGCAGAAGGCGTTCATGGATACAGCCAGGGACCCTGCCTTCGTTGCAGAAGCGAAGAAAGCCAACCTCGAACTCGATCCCGAAGCCGGGCCGGAAGTCGCCGCGCTGGTGGCGCGTATTTACGGAACGCCGAAACCGCTGGCGGACAAGGCCCGCGCGGCGATGGCCAAATAGGGGCGGTGAGACGTCTACGGTCGACCTTGCATGGCGATCTGGATGCGGTCTATCAAACCGGGAAAGCGCGCCAAACCTGGGCGTTGTCGCGATACAAGGCTGAGGCCGCACCGACAGGGGAGAGAAGGCCGTGATCCGCAGATTTCCATCACACGCAGCGCTCGTGACGCTGATACAAGCCTGCGCTGTCAGTTCCCCGGTACTGGCCGAAGATATTGCCGCATTTTACAAGGGCAAAACTCTTAACATCGTCGTCGGGCATCAGACCGGAACCGGCTTCGACCTCTACGCCCGTGTTCTGTCCCGCCACATCGGCCGCCATATCCCGGGCAAGCCGGAAGTCATCGTACAGAATATGAACGGAGCCAGTGGCCTGAGATCGCTGAACTGGCTCGCAAATATAGGGCCAAAGGACGGAACGGCGATTGCGACCATGACATTCAGCGCGCCTTTCGAGCCTTTGCTCGGGGCGGGGAAAGGCAAGTTCGATGCTACGAAGTTTGTCTGGATCGGCAATATGGACGCCAGCGTCAGCGTCTGCGGCGTATCGAGAAAAGCCGGTATCGCTTCGTTCGACGACGTGCTGAATAAGCCGCTCACTGTTGGTGCCACCGGCGGATCGGGTCCGTTCATACAGGTGCCGACGGCACTGAAAAACCTGCTGGGCGCGAAGCTGGAAATCGTTGCCGGCTACAAGGGCTCGCGCAGCGTCAAACTCGCAATCGAACGCGGCGAAGTAAACGGCGCCTGCGGGCCTTCTCTTTCGACAGTGCGCACCCAATACGCCGATCTGCAGAAGAAGGGAGACTTCAAGCTGATCCTCCAGGTGGGGCCGGAGCCGCACCCCGGTCTCAAGGATGTGCCGCATGTCTATAAATATGCAAAGACCGCCGACGAACGAAAGATATTCGACGTGATCTTCGGTATTCAGGGGCTCGGACGCGCATTCATGGGCGCAGCGGACATTCCGCACGAACGCGCCAAAGCCCTGCAGAAGGCGTTCATGGACACGATGAACGACAAGGAACTTCATGCCGAAGCCAGGAAAATCAATCTCGACCTGCGCCCCGAGTCCGGAGAGAAAGTGTCGGCTTTCGTCAAACAGGTCTACGCCACCCCCGCTGCGCTGTTGGAGCGGGCAAAGAAGGCCGTGAAGACCGACTGAGGGACAGCGCTATCCGGCTGGGTGGCGTGCGCCGAATGTTCTGCACTACGCTCCGAATGCGTGTATGTGGACGTCCGTCCCCGAGTGCTTCTTCAGGATATCCAGCGCCTTCTGTTCGTGCGCGACATCCCAGATGCGCACCCACACGACAAGGCCGCCGCGCCTGAGTTGCTCGTCGATGTAGCGGGCGTGTTCGTCGCCGATGAACATGGCGAGCCACGAACCGATGGCTGCCCCGCTTCCCCCTCCTATTGCAGCCGCGCCCAGCATGGCCGCCAGACCTCCTCCGGCCGCAGCGGCCGGTCCCATGAAAATCCCGGCTCCCACATACATGAGCGTGCCGATGATGGCGCCCTCGGCATCGCCGATGGATTCGGGCGATACATAAGCTTCGCGCGGCGCGCCACGCGCATCTTCCAATTCCTGCACCTTCGTGTAGCGGCCGCCGAATTGACTCCTAATCGCTTCCTCACTGGCCATCAGGCTCACGTCGGCCTGATTGAAGCCGCTAACAAGCAGTTCGTCTATTGCGCCCTGCATTGCCTTTTCCGACGCGAAAACGGCAACTGCTTCGCGAACGGCTTGCTTCTCGTTGCTCTGGTTCATCGTTGGGGTCTCCTTTTTTTAACCAGAGCACGACGAACCGTAGGACTGCGTTGATTGGTGTCAAGGAAGGCCAGGACACGTATGCAGGGTCAGAAGCGGCGCGGAACCCGTCTGTCGGCCCGGTGAGGCTGAATGCCGGTTTCGAACTTTGGCAAAACCTGTATCGGCGATGCCGGAACGTGGGTCCGGCAGGCCATGGTTCCGACCAGCGATTAGCCATTCATCGTCCGAATGTTTCCATTGTCGAAGAAGCGACTTCCGGAGCAGGCCCCGCAACTGGACCCGCCGACGCTGCCGCCGTAAACAAAGCGCCTTTGAAAGACGGTCTGCCATGCCGGCTCGAGCGCCGGCTCTAACCGCTGCTTTTCAAGGCCACTGGCTGCTTGCGCCGTTCCGCACATCCGGGCGGTATGCTTTTTATGCAAAATCGCAGGGTTCAGTTGCCGCAACGGCGATCCGCATACGGGAACCCGTGCTTTGCTGGCGCGTTCTTCTGGCTGCATCCGGGAGGCACGCATGGAAACTCCACAGAGCGCACACAGCCTGATATCCAGCAATCGCATTCACGGCACCGGTGTTTTCTCGACAACCGGGAAATCAATCGGTTCGGTCGATCATCTCGTCGTCGACAAGGTTTCCGGACGCATTTTTTATGTCGTCATTTCGTTCGGTGGCTTCCTGGGCCTGGGAAAAAACCATTACCCGCTGCCGTGGAGCGCGCTGCGCTACGATACTTCCCTGATGGGTTACGTCACCGAGGTCACGGAAGATCAGCTTCGGAACGCACCGGAGTTTTCCGACGACGTCTGGCGCGACCGGGACTGGGAAACGAGACTTCATCGCCACTACGGCGCAAGGACATATTGGGGGCTGATGTAATGGCGGAATCGCGAAAGGCACTTGCTGCGCTAGCCGCTTTCTCCCTTGCAGTTGCGGTGGCGGACGCCGCAGCAGCACAGACGCCGAAACCGCCCTGTACAGTGCCGCCGCAGACCGCAGATGGATCGGGCCAGCGCGCTGCATCAGATCCGGGTTCGACTGCGCCCCTGAGCCCGGGAGAATGCGAAGGTGTGTTGAAGCCGGCCCCTACAAATGATGGCGAAGCCATTCTTCCGCCATCCGGCGGCGGAAAAACCCGCGTGATCTCGCCTTCGCAAATCCCGGTGCAACCCAAACCGCAATAACCGGATGGACCGGTTTCACTCCGCGGCGCTGGCTTCCGCCCAGGCCGGGATGACCGGTTCGCCGGCGATGGTCATGCGCCGCATCAGGCGCCGTTCGTTCGCGGGAAAATCCGTGCGTGCGTGGATCGAGCACAGATTGTCCCACATCAGCAGATCGCCGGGCTTCCAGACGTGTTCGTACACGAGGGCAGGGTCTTCGGTATATTCGTAGAGTTCGGCAAGCAGGTCGTCGCTCTCTCTCTGGTCCAGCCCTTCGACGAGATGGCTCATCAGCCTGTTGACGTAGAGCGCCCGTTTGCCGGTTTCGGGATGGCGCAGCACCATCGGCTGGCGATAGTGCTTGAGGTTTTCCAGATCGCAGTTCTGAAGGTCGATCCGCGAATCCTGGATTTCGTCGAAGACCTGCAGCACCGTGCGGCCCTCGATCCGGTCTTTCAGACGCTGCGGCAGGTTCTCGTAGGCCTGGTACATGTTCGCGAATTTGGTATGGCCCCCGGTCGACGGTGTCTCGATGCAATAGAGGAAACTCGCCCGGTTGGGGTCGCGCGCATAGCACATGTCGTGGTGAAACCACAGTTCCCCGTCGGGCAAGACGCCGATGGGCTTTCCGTCCTTGCGGATATTGGAAATCAGCATCGCGTCGGACTCGTAATCGGGCCCATCCATCTCCCGCGCTGCGGTCGCGCCAAGCCGCCGCGCCCGTCCGCCGATCGGTCCCCAATAGCCGACAAACCGACGTTGTTGGTCCTTGTCGAGAGTCTGGCCGCGCCAGACCAGCATGCAATGGTCCAGCCAGGCTTGCCGCATGGTGGCCAGGGTTTCTGTATCGAGCGGCTGCGAAATATCGATGCCGCGGATTTCCGCGCCTGTGAACTGGTGCAGCTTGTGAACGGTGAACGGTGTCATCGGAAGTCCCGGGGTTTCCTGTGTAATGTTGATTGCGGCCAGTGTAACGCGCCGGCGCGCTCCGCGAAAGTCCGCTCGCAACCCTGATCCGGCGAGCCCCGGTGCGTTGGCGGGTGCGTGACGCCCCGGGTGCAGCGGAAAAGGCTTGCCGGAAAATGGCTGCAATGCGATTTTGCCCCAAACAAGAGGGCAGGAAACATGCAATTCGGCGTTTTCGATCACATGGACAACGATCATCTGCCGCTCGCAGACTATATGGAAGAGCGGCTGAAACTGATGGAATTGTACGACAGGCTCGGCTTCTACGGCTGGCATGTCGCCGAGCATCATGCGACGACGCTCGGCATGGCCCCCTCGCCGAACGTATTTCTCGCTGCCGCCAGCCAACGCACGAAAAAGCTGCGCTTCGGTCCGATGGTCTATGCGCTGCCGTTGTATCATCCGATGCGCCTGGCCGAAGAAATTGCCATGATCGACCAGATGTCGCGCGGACGGCTGGATATCGGCTTCGGGCGGGGGTCCTCGCCGACCGAGATCGCTTACTTCGGCGTCGATCCGGAGGTCCGCGAACAGGCCTACCGCGATTTGCTGCCGCGGGTGCTGGAAGCGCTGGAAACCGGAATAATGCCCAATCCGGAGCTGGAGGAGCCATACAAGTCGCCAGTTTTGAAGGTTACGCCCTATCAGAAGCCCTATCCGCCCGTGTGGTATGGCGTCCACACCACTGAAAGCGCCGAGCGCGCTGCGCGCAATGGCTGGGCGACGGTCAATCTCGACATGGATTACGAAGCGCGCGAGTGCAATATCGTCTTCCGCCGTGTCTGGGCCGAGGCGCAACCCGGAAAACCGCTGCCACTCATGGGGCTCGGCCGCTTCGTCGTCGTGGCGCCGACGGACGATGAGGCGCTGGCGATTGCGCGCCGGGCCTATCCGCACTGGCACAAGGGATTTACCCATTTGTTTCGCATTCTGGGCCGCATGATGAGCCACCCGCGTCCGGACACGTGGGACAAGCTGCATGGGCAGGGTAAGGGCGTCGCCGGTTCGCCGCAGACTGTTGCGAATTTCCTGCGTGCCCAGCTCGAGACGGCGCAATGCAATTATTGTGTCGTGCAGATTGCTTTCGGCGATCAGTCCTATGCGGAAATGAGCCGCTCGATAGAGCTTTTCGCCTCCGGGGTCATGCCCGCCCTGAAGGACGTGTGCGCCGATCTCGTGGCGGCCTGAGGCTCCGGCAAGAATTTATCGGGAGACAGCGATGACGGACGGAAAATCCGGCGCATTCGAGCGCGGAGCTAAAATCATCGAGGAACTTGGCTGGGGCGATGATCCGCTGCCGCGCATTGGTGCGGCCGATCGGGAATTCTGGAAGCTTTCGGTCGAGCATTTGTTCGGCGAGATCTGGTCCCGGCCGGGCCTGTCGATCCGCGACCGCGAGCTGGTGACGTTGGCGACGCTGATTGCCACAAGCCAGCAGGAAGGCATGAAGCCGCACTTCCAGTCGGCGCTGCGGCTCGGATTCACACCGGAACAATTGCGCGAGGTGGTGATCCACGTCATGCATTACGCCGGCTGGCCCGCCGGCACGCATGGCATAGTTGCGCTCGCCGAGGCGGTGAAGGCCAGGGAAGGCGGGAGTGGCGACAGCGGCGGTTGAGCCCGCCACCGGAAGCCGTCAGGCCGCCCTTTGCGCGGGCAGGAACAGGCGATTGATCATGTCCAGGACGCCCTCCGCCGGGATTGGCCGTGAAAAGAAGAACCCCTGAATTTCGTCGCAGCCAGCAGCGCGCAGAATGTCGAGCTGTTCCTGCGTTTCGACGCCCTCCGCCGTGGTCGCGAGGCTGAGTCCGGCTGCCAACGCCAGCACGGCGTGGACGATGGTGAGCGAGTTGCCGTTGCCGTTCTCGCCGACGAGATCCTTGATGTAGGACCGGTCGATCTTGATCTTGTCGAACGGGAAGCTGCGCAGGTAATTCAGCGACGAATACCCGGCGCCGAAATCGTCCATGACGATCCGCACACCGGTCGAGCGCAGTTCTTCGAGGATTTTCATGTTTTCCTCGTTTTCCTGCAGCAGCGCGGCTTCGGTAATTTCGAGCTCCAGGCGCTTGGGGTCGAAGCCCGTCTTTTCCAGGATTGCAATGACCTTGCGCGCGAGCTTCCGGTCGCGGAACTGCACCGGCGACAGGTTCACCGAGATGCGAATATCGGTCGGCCATTGTTTGGCCGTCCGGCACGCCATTTCCAGAACGTGTTCGCCGATGGGCACAATGAGCCCGGTCTCTTCGGCAACGGGAATGAACTCTGCCGGAGAAACCATGCCGCGCTGGGGGTGTTTCCAGCGCAACAGCGCCTCCAGGCTGCGCACCGTATTGCGGCGTGGATCGACAATCGGCTGGTAATGCAATTCGAACTCGTTGCGGTCGATTGCATGGACCATGTCGGTTTCGAGCTGTTTACGTTCGAGACGCTTCACCATCATGGCCAGATCGAAGAAGCAGTAATTTCCCTTTCCGGCTTCCTTGGCCTCGTACATGGCGATGTCGACGTAGCGCAGGATGGTCGCCGCATCTATGGAGCCGGGCATAGCCAGCGCGACGCCTGCGGTTGCTCCGACCGTTATCTGACGTCCGTCGAAATGGATCGGCTTCTGGATGTCCGCAATCAGCCGCTTGGCGATGCTTTGCAATTCGAGATGGCAACTGGCCGAGCGGCACAGTATGGCGAATTCGTCGCCGCCAAGGCGCGCGATCATGTCGATGTCGCAGAATATGTCGCGGAACCGGCGGGCGGTAACCCGCAACACTTCGTCACCGGCGGCATGGCCGAACGTATCGTTGATCTCCTTGAAGCCATCCAGGTCGACGAGGATCAGCGCCATTTCGCTGCTCTCGTCCTGAAGGCCCAGGCAGTATTCGAGCTGGTCGTGGAAATGGGCCCGATTATACAATCCGGTCAGAGCGTCGTGGAGCGCGAGGAAGCGCACCTTCTCTTCCGCTTTCCGCTTCTCTGTGACGTCCTCCGTCATGGTGATAAGATAAGCTGGCATTTCGCTGCCGTCGCGAACGACGATGCGTTTGGTCGAAATGCGGCGATGGCCGTTGCCGGGCGTCTGGACGATCTGCTCGGAGATGTGAACGCTGGAATCGGCGTCGGCAAGGACTTCGCGGTCGCGCCGGTCGATCTCCGCACCCTGGGCGGCCTCGAAGAATTCGCTGGCCTTGTGTCCGACAATCGCATCCCGCGGCAGGCCCAGCAATCGCTCGACCTGCTTGTTGATCAGCACATATTCAAGGTTGTCCGGGCGCTTGACGATAACTGCGCCCGGCATGTGCTCGATAACGGAGTCGAGGAACCGGCGCGCGCCGTCGATTTCCGCTTCGCGCACGAGCCTCTCGGTCATATTGGTGTGGACTGTGACCCAACCGCCGCCGGGTATCAGATAGCGTTGCGTTTCCAGCGTCCGGCCATCGTCCATGCGCCAGCGCTTGGGGCGTTGTTCCGCTGCCGGCGCAGAAGTCTGGGGCTTTTCGTAAATGTCGAGCAGGTTCTCGGGAGCGCCGCCGGCGAGGCGTTGCTTGCGCAATTCGTCGACGCTCGTGCCCGGGGTCAGAAACTCCGGTTTGAGCTTGTAGAACTTGGCGTATTGATCGTTGGCCAGAACGAGCTTGTGGTTGCGGTCGAACAGCGTGACGCCTTGGGGAAGGTTGTCGAAGACGGCCTTGAACTGCTTCAGCAACAGGCGGTTCTCGCCCTCCTGGATCAGCAATTCGCGGTTTTTGCGATACCAGAGCAAAACCGGGGTTCCGATGCTCGCCACCGCGAGCGCGCAGGCTATCAGCATAAGGCCCAGAAGCTTGCGGAAAAGTTCGTGCCAACGCTCTGTCTGATCGACCGTAATTGCATGGACTGCGACAGTCCGGCCATCGCGCAGCAGCGGAATGAAGGCGTGAGACGCGAATGTCGCGCGGCTGCCGGTGTCCCAACCCGATGCTGTTTCGAGGCGGCGGCTGGCAATGGAATTATGCAGCGCTTTAGCAAAATGCTTTGGCGGTTGCTTCTGTCCGGCCGGTTCGAACCGGACGGCGCCGCGGGCATCCAAAAGCCTGTACTCCGCGATGGCCTGACCGGCGATGGCCCGGTTGAGGGTCTGCGCGAACTCCTTGCCGGGGGCGGAACCGGCGATGATTTTCGCGATGTCGCCGTCGAGGGAGATCAAATTGCGGGCGATTGTCTTGCCGACCGAACCGGTGTCCTGTTCGACAAGCTTGCCGGCGGCAAATTGTGCAACGCCTGTTGTCAAAACGGCTCCGAAGCCAGCCGCCAAAAGGAGAGCTCCAGCCTTGGCCGCCCGTCTGCGCAGTATATTCTGTGCCATGCTCAATCCTCAGCAAATTGCCGGGATGCTAGTCGGGGTCCGCTAAAAAGTTGTAACAGAAAGCATTTTAATGAGTTAAAGCCGGTTATTGGTTAAGAATTCCGGCCCTGCGCAAGTGTCGGCGGGTTGCCCGACCTTAATGTGTTCCGCAACAAACTGCCGCTGCTACAGGGTTTGAGTTCGTTTCGGCGCCTTGCGTGGACAGGGCGCTATCTGTAACCATTTGTAATAATGAAGGTTCATCCGAAAGGCGCCTGCGGTGTTCAGCGGGCCTCCGGATTTGCTGGAAACGGGCCGCCCTGCGAAACCGGGCATCGCAACAAGGCTACTAAACTGCATACGGCTTGTGGTAGGAACCCGGCGAAGGAGAATCTCATGCGTATGTCGCCCTCTGTCGCGCTTATGGCTGCCGCAATCGCGCTTTCGCCGGGAACCGCCCGTGCGGACATGCCCAAGGATTGCACGTTCCACGAAAACCCGGCCAGACAGATCACGGCCTGTAGCGATTTCATCGAGAAAAACCCCCGCTCGGCAGATGCGTTCAACAACCGGGGCTTTGCCTTCGGCCGCGTTCAGGAAGCGAAACAGGCGATTGCGGATTTCGATACGGCCATCAGGCTTAATCCGAAATTTGCCGTAGCCTACAATAACCGGGGCATCGCCCTGCGCCTCACCGGCAAGCTGGACGAAGCCCTCAAGGACTTCGACAAGGCCATCGAACTTCAGCCGAAATACGTCCTTGCCCATATCGGCCGCGGCGTGACCAACACGGTCAAGGGCAATCTCGATGCCGCCGCGAAGGATTTCGAAGCTGCGATCAAGATCGATCCCAAGGCTGGCCCTGCCTGGCGAGGACGCGGCAATGTGTCGATGCGCCAGCAGAAATTTGCCGAAGCCATAGTGTTCTACAATCAGGCTTTGATCCTGGATCTGCGCGACGCGGATTCGTACTACAATCGCGGACTTGCTTACGAGGCCTCCGGACAGCCCGGTATTGCCATCGTCAATTACCGTCTGGCGCTGAAGTATAATCCGGCGCTGCAGGACGCGGCCAGGCAGCTCGAGCGTCTTGGACAAAAGCCCTAGGACGTTCCGTCCCGGGGCGGTGGCCGGTTACCGGAACGCTGGCCCGCACGTTTCTCAATCCCGCCTCATCGCCGCTTCCATGTGGCGGCGAAAATCTCTAAGGAAGCCGCGGCGCGCCTGCTTGCCGCTTTCGTCATACCAGTCAGGACAGAATATGCATCGCTATCGCACCCATACCTGCGGCCAATTGCGCGAAACCGACAATGGCGCCGAAGTGCGTCTGTCGGGCTGGTGCCATCGCATCAGGGACCACGGCGGCGTGCTTTTCATCGACCTGCGCGACCATTACGGGATGACCCAATGCGTCGCCGATCCGGATTCGCCGGCGTTCAATCTGGTTGAAACGTTCCGCTCGGAATGGTGTGTCCGGCTCGACGGCAAGGTGCGCATCCGCCCGGACGGGACGACCAATCCGGACCTGCCGACGGGCATGATTGAAGTCTTTATTACCGAAGCGGAAGTGCTCGGTCCGTCTGCGGAATTGCCGCTTCCTGTGTTCGGCGAGCAGGACTACCCGGAGGAAACCCGGCTGCGCTATCGCTTCCTCGACCTGCGCCGCGAGCGTTTGCACCGTAACATCGTCCTGCGCGGTGCGGTTGTCGACGACATGCGCACGCGCATGAAGGGGGCCGGCTTCAACGAATTCCAGACGCCGATCCTGACCGCATCGAGCCCGGAAGGCGCGCGCGACTTTCTCGTGCCCTCGCGCATCCATCCCGGCACATTCTACGCCCTGCCGCAGGCGCCGCAGCAATACAAACAGCTCCTGATGATGGCCGGTTTCGACCGCTATTTTCAGATTGCTCCCTGTTTTCGCGACGAGGACCCGCGCGCCGACCGCCTGCCGGGCGAATTCTACCAGCTCGATCTGGAAATGAGTTTCGTGACGCAGGACGACGTCTTTGCGACCATGGAGCCGGTGCTGCGCGGCGTGTTCGAGCGCTTTGCAGATGGCAAGACCGTAACGAAGACTTTCCCGCGCATCGCTTACGCCGATGCGATGCAGAAATACGGCAGCGACAAGCCGGACCTGCGCATCCTCAACCCGAAAACCGGTGCGCCGCTGGAAATGGCCGATGTCAGCGAGCATTTCCGCGGCTCCAACTTCAAGGTGTTCGCGCGCCTGCTGGAAAATGCCGCCAACCGCGTCTGGGCCGTGCCGGCCCCCGGCGGCGGCCAGCGCACCTTCTGCGACCGCATGAATTCCTGGGCCCAGAGCGAAGGTCAGCCCGGACTTGGCTATATCTTCTGGCGCGATGCCGACGGGAAAACCGAAGCAGCCGGTCCCATCGCCAACAATATCGGGCCGGAGCGTACAGAAGCCATCCGGGCGCAGCTTGGCTTGGGGGCAGGGGATGCGGTCTTCTTTGCCGCCGGCGATCCCGCCAAATTTGCAGGGTTTGCCGGCAACGCCCGCGCCCGCGTCGGCTCCGAACTGAAGCTCGTCGACGAGAACCGTTTCGAACTGGCCTGGATCATCGACTTCCCCATGTACGAATGGGATGAAGACGAGAAGAAGGTTGAATTCTCGCACAATCCGTTCTCCATGCCGCAGGGCGGGCTCGATGCGCTGCAGAATCAGGACCCGCTGACCATCAAGGCCTTCCAGTACGATCTCGTCTGCAACGGCTTCGAGATCGCATCCGGCGGCATCCGCAACCACCGCCCCGAGGCGATGGTGAAGGCTTTCGAGATCGCCGGCTATTCCGAGGACACGGTGAAGG
>JBFWRC010000044.1:0-34959 GCA_050249115.1 Beijerinckiaceae bacterium | reverse complement strand
GGCCAGACCAAGCAGCATCAACAACAGGGTGGCCGAAGCAGCAGCAAAGATACCGGTGATGGCAAGGTCCCCCGGCTGCATCAATCCGAAATAGGCATTGCGGACATAGACGCCGACGATGGCGCCAAGCAGGACCAGAAGTCCGTTGCCCACCGGGCCAAAGCCGCGATCTCCCATCACGGAATCGGTGACGAAACCGATCACGGCCGCCGCGATTGCAATGCCGCAGAGCAGAAGTAACAAAACGTCGGAGTTGTAGTTTTCGAGTTGAAGTGCTTTCAACATGGCAATTCTCGAAACCGGATGAATTCAAGTTGCCCCGTTGGGGACCGATCATGGCCAACTATGAAACAACCGGGTAAAGAAATCATTTACCCCGTTCGTAAAGCAACAATTCAGACACAGACGCATGATCGAATCCGGCTTGGACACAGACATACTCGCCTGCCTCGATACGACGGTTCCGCAACTTGTCCGGTTTGGCGAGCTTTTGCGCGAACGTTCGAGGACTTTGCCGGACAACGGCCAGCAGCTGGAGCATGGCCTGGCCTGGTATGCGACCTCGATACGCGCGTTCCAGGAAACGGCAAACTGGTTGCGAACGGGCGTTGAAGACGGATGGATTGGATCGGGTGGTCTCTTGACCGGGCGTATTCTTCTCGGCGAGTTGCTTGCCGAATGCCGTTCCGGTGTCGTCATGCATCAGCTCGAAACGGTGCGTCCCGGTGATTTTGGCGTCGGCGCCGGGGATCTCCAGTTCTTCGAAGAAGATTGCGCTGCCCGGCTTATCCGGGAGGCGTCGTCGGTCGGCCTGCGCTCGCAACTGGTTGCGCTGATATCGCAAGGAGCGGGCGGAGAAGGCGATTTCGGTCTCGAAGGCGAGCCCGACGCGCGGGCGATGACAGAAGAAATCCGCCGCTTCTCCGACGCAGAGATCGTTCCTCGTGCGCACGGGTGGCATGTCGCCAATGCCTACATTCCCGAGGAGACAATCGCCGGACTGGCGGCGCTGGGCGTATTCGGCATTTGCGTCCCGGAAGAAAACGGCGGCGCTGGCGCCAGCAAAACCGCCATGTGCGCGATCACGGAAGAACTGGCGCGCGCCTATATCGGCGCCGGCTCGCTAGGTACGCGTTCCGAAATCGCCGCCGAGCTCATTCTTGCCGGCGGGCGGGGGGATCAGAAAGCATTGTATCTGCCTCGCATCGCTTCTGGCGAGATTTTGCCTGCTGCGGCCTTTACCGAACCGGAAGCCGGGTCGGACCTTGGCAGCGTCCGGTGTATGGCAATCCGGGACGGTGATTCCTATCTCGTCAACGGTGCGAAAATCTGGATCACCCACGCTGCGCGCGCCGACTTGCTGACTCTGCTCGTGCGAACCGATCCGGCAGCGCCCGGGTACCGCGGCCTGTCGATGCTGCTTATCGAAAAACCGCGTGGAACAGACGCCGATCCGTTTCCCGTCCCGGGCATGTCGGGCAGCGAGATCGAGGTCATCGGCTACCGGGGCATGAAGGAATACGAAATCGGTTTTCAGGATTTCCGAGTTCCGGCCAGCGCCTTGCTTGGTGAAGTCGAAGGACAGGGTTTCCGCCAGCTCATGCAGACGTTCGAGACTGCGCGGATTCAGACAGCGGCGCGCGCGACGGGTGTCGCCCGTTCTGCCGCCGATCATGCGCTGGCCTACGCAATGGAGCGCCGTCAGTTCGGCAAGCGCCTGATCGATTTTCCGCGAGTTTCCAACAAGATTGTGAAAATGCACGCGGAAATTTTGGCTGCGCGTCTGCTCACGCTGGCGGCCGCGCGGGCAAAGGACGCCGGACACCGTTGCGACCTGGAGGCGGGGATGGCGAAATTGTATGCAGCCCGCGTGGCCTGGTCGGCGGCCGATGGCGCTGTACAGATCCATGGAGGCAACGGTTTTGCCGTCGCAACGCCGGTTTCGCGCATTCTGTGCGATGCGCGAATATTGAGTATCTTCGAAGGAGCCGCGGAAATTCAGGCGCAGATCATTGCGCGGCGGCTGCTGGAGAGCTGATCAGTTTGTGCGGGGCGCGAAACGCACGGAAACATCCTGCGCGCCTTCGGGCGGGGAATCCAAACGCGCCATGAAGCGGATGGAGGCGTGTTTGCCGATCCGCTTTTGCGGCGATGGCGCTTGCCAGGAATACAATTGCTGGCCGCCGGAGCCGCGCAACGCCAGTTGCAGATTTGGCAAAACGCCTGGCTTGTCACGCAGGTTCACGATCTCACCGCGGACGATCAGAAATTTGGCCGAATCTTCTTCGTTAAGTTCGGAAGAGATGTTGCGCAGATCGAGGCCGTCGAGATTTACGGGGAGTCCGATGGCTGCATAGGCCCGGGCCGTTGCGGGAGCCGCCTCGACGATCTTGTAGCGGGCGCCCAACAACAGACCGGGGGCTACAATGGTCGCAAAGACAAATAGCGCCGGAGCGGACGCCAGTTTGCGGAAAAAACGGGTCTTCCATCCGCGTTTGGTCATGTCCCCGTTTGACTTGTCAAAAGCGCCGCCCTTTACCTTGCGCGGGTGTGCCGGCCGCGATGCGGGTTCCAGAAGATAGTCGCGCCGTGGCATGGCGCGCTCGGCTGCTGTGCGACCGTCCGGTCCGTTGTCGATTGCCAAAAGGGTCATGAGGCGGTTCCTCCCGCATTCCGAAATCGTGCGTGATCATGACTATTGGTGCTATCGTATGGTTAACGGCTGGTTAATAGCTGTGATCTGGCTGTCAGGGTTTTTTCGGCAGCGTTGCCGAACGTGATAGATTCAGCCGCGATTCGAACGAGGCTCGAACTGGACTTGCCGCCATTCGCGGCGTTACGGGCGGCCGGGAGATAAAGTGGTCAGATTCGAAAACGTCGGCTTGCGATACGGGATGGGCCCGGAAACGCTGCAGGACATAACCTTCAGCATCGAACCGCAATCGTTCCAGTTTCTCACTGGCCCCTCGGGCGCAGGCAAGACCACGCTGATGCGGCTGATGCTGATGGCGTTGAGACCGACGCGCGGATTCATCTCGCTGTTCGGGCGGGAGACATCGTCCCTCACCAAAGACGAAGTAACCGCTATCCGCCGCCGTATCGGCACGGTGTTTCAGGAATTCCGGCTGCTCGATCACCTCACGGCCTACGAGAACATTGCGTTGCCGCTGATGGTGCAGGGGCGCGAGGAAAGCTCATACCGCGCCGAGGTGATGGAGCTTCTGCAATGGGTTGGCCTTGGCCATCATGTGCGATCCTATCCGCCGGTCATGTCCGGCGGCGAGAAACAGCGCGCCGCCATCGCACGGGCGCTGATCGTGCAACCCGATCTGCTTCTGGCGGACGAACCGACAGGCAATGTCGACCCGCCTCTCGCGCGGCGGTTGCTGCGGCTCTTCGTCGAACTGAACAGGTCCGGAACCTCCATTGTCATCGCCACCCACGATCTCGGGCTTATGGATCAGTTCGAGAGCGCCAAACGGCTGGTTCTGGCCGAGGGCCATCTGCACATCTACGATTGACCCGCCATGACAGAGTCACAACCAAGCGAAAACGACGCACCGCCACCTGGCGCGTGGCAGAGCGTTGTCGCGCGGCTTTTTCCCGGCCGCAGGCTGATACCCGCGGAGTCGATTGCCGGCAGAGCGCTCGTCGCGGTCAGAGCCAACATGACGTTTCTGGCGGCGCTGACCGCCGGAGCCGCAGTGCTGCTCCACGGAGCGTCGCGCGACTGGAGTACGCTGGTCGCGCGGGAGATGCCCTTCCAGATCAAACCGGCGCTTGGACGCGACCTCGAAAAAGACGCTGCGCGCGCGGCGGAAATCGCACGCGTACAGAAAGGCGTGGCCGAAGTGAGGGTGTTCTCGGAAAAGGAATCGGCGCAATTGCTGGAGCCATGGCTTGGGCCCGATCTCAACCTGAAAGAATTGCCGGTGCCCAGGCTCATCACCATCCGCCGGTCGGACGAGAGCGTACTCGACATCGGGGCATTGAAGGCAAAGCTGGCCGAGGCCACGCCCAATGCCATCCTCGACGACCATCGTCTTTGGATCGAACGGCTGACCGTCATGGCGCGTTCGCTGTTCTTTGCAGCGCTGGCGATTCTCCTGCTCGTTCTTGCGTCGATGACCTTCGCCGTCTCGTTCGCGACGCGGGGCGCAATGGCCGGCAACAAGGAAATCATCGATGTGCTGCATTTCGTCGGCGCCGAGGACCGCTATATCGCGCGCGAATTCCAGCGGCACTTTCTCGTGCTCGGTCTGCAGGGCGGTCTCGCGGGCGGTGTTGCGGCGATCCTCACGTTTTTGGTCGCCGGGCGGGTGATGTCGGGCTGGATCGCCAGCCCGGGCGGCGAGCAGGTCGCGTCCCTGTTCGGCGCGTTTGCGCTCGGCTGGCCCGGCTATTTTGCAATAGCGGCCATTTCTTTCGGAATGGCGTTGCTGACGGCGGCTGCCTCGCGTATGGCGGTGGCGCGCCGGCTTGCCGGCCTGGCCTGAAGCGGATGCAAATGCGTTTGACGCAAGAATGGAGACGATGAGGGCGATGCAGGCAGTTCGCTCGCTCATTTTCAACACGGCCTTCTATCTGGTGCTCATTGTCCTGATGATCGCCGGTTCGCCGGCGTTGTTGTTCGGGCGGCACACGATTTTCGCCCTTGCGCGCTTGTGGGCGCGCATCACGTTCTGGCTGCTTCGCGTCATCTGCGGCATCCGGTACGAATTTCGCGGCATGGAGAATGTTCCTGAAGGCGGCATTATTGTTGCTGCGAAGCACCAATCGTTTTGGGAAACGTTTGCGCTCTCCGTCGTATTCCGGGACTTCACCTACATTCTCAAGCGCGAACTGACGTGGATTCCGCTGTTCGGCTGGTACATGAAGCGATCGGAAATGATCGCGATCGACCGGGGCAGCGGCCGGAGCGCGCTCAAGCAGGTTGTGGAGCGTTCGAAGCCGGTTCTGGCGAGTGGACGGCAGATCGTGATTTTTCCGGAGGGCACGCGCCGCCCGGTCGGCGCCCCGCCTGTCTACAAATACGGCATTGCCTTTATCTATGCGGGGAACAACGCTCCGTGCTTGCCGGTAGCGATGAATTCCGGCCTTTTCTGGCCGCGGCGGACCTTCCTGCGGCGGCCGGGGACAATCGTCGTCGAATTTCTCGAGCCCATTCCGCCTGGCATGGACAGGGACCCCTTCTTCGCCACACTGCAGGACAGGCTGGAAAGCGCCACAAACCGTCTCATCGAGGAAGCTGTTGCGAAAGATCCGGCGCTCGGCAAAGTCGTCGAGCGCAATCGCACGGAACCTGCGCGAACGAGCCGGGCAGAAGATCAAGTCCCGCGCGACACTCCGCCGTCTGGCGCCTGATATTCTTTCAGTCGTTCCGCCAGCCGCGCCAGCGCGTCGTCGCGGACCCCGAGTTCGCACAGATGGGCGTACGTATTCAGGACATATTCCGGATTGGGACCGGACTGGCCGATGCCCTGGATAACGAAGGGCAGCATATCATCGACCGTCAGCCGGCCGGCATATTGGATGTGCTTGCGGTCGACCGTATAGGCGATGCCGCGTCGGACGCTTCCGTCGTCGAAGACAAGCGTATGACTGGTTTCGAGATAGACGCTGGTCGCCTGCTCGCGTTCGCGCAGATAGGCGAGGGTCTGCGGCCAGTCGGCCTCCTCGACCCGAAACGCAATGCCACGGCACGCGCCGCCCCTGTCGAGGCCGAGGACGAGGCCTGGACTTTCCGGCGTGCCGCGGTGAACGTGGGAATAGATGCAGAGCGAGCGGCGGTATCCGCGAATGCGGGCGTGGCGTTTTTCCGCGTAGGCGAACCCCGGCCGCCACATCAGCGAGCCGTAGCCGAAGACCCATCTTTCGCCGTTCATGTCTTCCGCCAAAGCCAAAGTTTTTCGCCGGGTTGCATAGAGGTCAGGGAAGCGGTGCGGGCCGCGCCGTGTTATGGTGGCTTCTGTCTATCCAAGGCGAAAGCCGGTTGAAAGGGGTCCGCATGCAGCGGCGTTATTTCTGGTTGCTGGCCATTGTCGTACTCGTGTGCGCCGGCTGGACAGGGGCGTGGTTCTATGGGGCAAACTTCGCCGGCAAGGCGGCCGACCAATGGATGGCGCGCGAGGCCGAACGCGGCCGCATCTGGACCTGCGCCAATCGCGATATCGGCGGCTTTCCCTTCCGTTTTGCCCTGCGCTGTTCGGCCGCCACGTTCCGGACGCAGGGGCGGACGGGGCCGGTCGACGTGACGCTTGGGCCGGTGCGGGCCATCGTGCAGGTCTACAGTCCGAAGCTTGTGCTGGCCGAGGCCGATGGGCCGGCGATTGTCAAAACCGCTGGCAATCTGCGCCAGATCGACGCCAATTGGGAGAATTTGCGCGCCAGCGTGCGCCTCGCACGACCGCTATCGGAGCGCATTTCCCTGCAGATCGGCAAACTCAAGGCGCAAGTCTCGCTGGCGGGTCGGGGCCCCGAAGCATTGGCCGCAGAAACCCTGGAATTCCACATGCGTCCGGCGCCTGACGTGACGGTCGACATCGGCGCTATCGATGTGGCGATCACTGTATCCAACGCCGTTTCGCAACTGGCCGACAATCTGAGCCGTGTCAAAGGTCCGGCCAACGCTTCCGTCGCAGCGCGCATTACCCGCGCCCCGGTGCTGTTCCTGACGCCGGCGCCGCTGCCGCAGCGGCTGGAAGCATGGCGGCAGGCCCAAGGCACTTTGACCCTGCAGCGTTCAACAATCTCCAAGGGCGCGGTCGAAGTGGAGGCCAGCGGCGCGCTGCAGATCGACGAGGGGCATTTTCTCGCCGGCAATATCAACGCGCGGGCAGCGGGGCTCGGCGCGATATTGCAGCAGTTCGGCCTGCCGGGCGGCAATATCGGCGGCGGCCTTCTGGGCGGATTGCTTGGCAGCCGGCGGGGGAACGGGGATGATGCGCCGCAGCGCAAGGTAGCTGTGCCGCTGCCGCTGACGCTGCGCGACGGGGCCGTCTGGCTCGGGCCGATCCGCACGAAAGCGCGCCTGCAGCCCCTGTACTGAGAGGCCTCGCTACTTCTCCGGCGTTTGCCGGCCGAAGTCGGGCGCAGCCGTTTCCTGACCCTGCTCGATGATGCTGCGGCGAATGGCGCGGGTGCGCGTAAACAGGTCGAACAGTCCGTCGCCGTCGCCGCGGCGGATCATGCGTTGCAGAGCGGTCAGGTCTTCCGTAAAGCGCCCGAGCATTTCCAGCACCGCCGTCTTGTTGTTCAGGAAAACGTCACGCCACATGGTCGGATCGGAGGCGGCAATGCGGGTGAAATCGCGGAAGCCGCCGGCGGAAAATTTGATCACCTCCGAGCGGGTCACTTCTTCAAGATCCGCCGCCGTGCCGACGATGTTGTAGGCGATGAGATGCGGGACATGGGAAGTTATGGCGAGCACCAGATCGTGATGCTCCGGCGTCATGTCCTCGACATTCGCACCCATCGCTTCCCAGAAGGCGCGGACTTTCGCAATGGCTCCCGCATCGGTTCCCGGCGGCGGGGTCAGGATGCACCAGCGGTTGATGAACAGCGTGGCGAAGCCCGCGTCGGGGCCCGAATGCTCGGTGCCGGCAACCGGATGTGCGGGCACCAGCGCAACGCCCGGCGGCAGGTGCGGGGCGATGGCGGTCACGACTTCGGTTTTCACCGAGCCGACATCCGAGACGATGGTTCCGGGCCGCAGATGCGGGCCGAGTTCTTTCGCGACAATGGCGTTGGCCCCGACCGGCACACAGAAGATCACGAGGTCTGCGCTTGCCGCTGCAACGGCTACATCCTCCATCACTTCGTCAGCAATGGCGAGTTCGCGCACACGCGCGCGGACGGCGTCGGAAGCGTCCGCTGCGATCACTTTTGCCGCGATGCCGCGCTTCTTCGCGGCGCGGGCAATGGAGCCGCCGATCAGCCCCATGCCGACAATCAGAACGCGGCCAAAGATCGGCTGCGTCAGTTCTGTATCGAACTTGGCAACAGGCATTTCAGCGCTGCCCGCGGACAAATTTGCCCAGCAGATCGACGGTGAGGCGGTTGGCTTCTTCCGTGCCGACGGTCATGCGCAGCGCGCCGGGAATGCCGTAGCCGCCGACGCCGCGCAGCACGACGCCGTTGGACGACAGGAAAGCCTCGGCATCTTTCGCCGTCTTGCCCGCTTCTTTCGGAAAATGGATCAGCAGGAAGTTGGCAACGCTTGGCGTGACCTCAAGCCCGAGAGCGGAAATATTCTCTATCAGCCACGGCAGCCATTTGTCGTTGTGGTCTGCGGATTTCTCGACATGGCTCGTATCGGCCACGGCGGCGGAACCCGCGAGCAGGGCGGCGCTGTTGACGTTGAACGGGCCGCGCACGCGGTTCAGCATGTCGCAGACATGGGCGGGCGCGTAGCACCAGCCGATGCGAAGCGCCGCGAGGCCGTGGATCTTCGAGAAGGTGCGCGTCATCACGACATTCTCGAAGGCCGACACCAGCTCTATGCCGGCAGCATAATCGTTGCGGCGGACGTATTCGGCATAGGCGCCGTCAAGTACCAGCAGCACTTGCGGCGGCAGGGCGGCGTGCAGGCGCTTGACCTCCTCGAAGGGCAGGTAGGTGCCGGTCGGGTTGTTCGGATTGGCGACAAACACGGCCTTGGTCTTCGGCGTCACGGCGGCGAGAATTGCGTCCACATCGGCGGTGAAATTCTTTTCTGGCACGGCGACGGGCGTTCCGCCGGCGGCCAGCACGTAGATGCGATAGACCAGAAAGCCGTGCTCGGTGTGGATCGCCTCGTCGCCGGGGCCGATGAAGGCGGTGCAGATGAGGTGCAGGATATCGTCCGAGCCGTTGCCGCAGACGATGCGTGCAGGATCAAGCCCGTAGCGCGCGCCGATGGCCTTGCGCAGCACTTCCGACGCGCCGTCCGGATAATCCTCCAGCCGCTCGACGGCCTTGAGGTAGGCCTCTTTCGCTCTCGGCGAGGGGCCGAGGGGCGTTTCATTGGAGGACAGCTTGAACGTTTTCGTCCCGCCCGTCGCCTGGCTCTTGCCGGGCACATAGGCCTCGATGTCCTCGACGCCGGGGTGAGGCTGGGGAAGATTCGCTTGCGTGGTCATGGGCAGGGTCCGGGCTGAAATGCAGCGCCGGTCATAGGGGTTTGCGGGAAAAGAGGCAATCGGTGTCGCAAAGCACACCCTGTTCCCCGGGTAACAGCCCCTCCCCTTCCGCAGCGGTAGGTTCCGGCCCGGCGGCTGGCGCGGGCTTTGGCCCTGCGTCGGCTTGATCACATCAACCGGGGGTTGGCATGGCCATGAAGAAATACGAATCGCGCAGCGAGGCGCGGCGCCGCAGGCTGGATCGCATCATCGTCGCCAGCAGCGTGGTGCTTTTGATCGTCGTGGTGTTCTTTCTCAGTTTGCGGTAGGCGCGGTTCAAAACTCTCGCAGCAGCCTACCGTAGCCGTCCAGCCGGTCCTCGATCCCCGCCGCGCGCAGGGCGGTCCAGAAGGTCGCCTGGTTGGAGGTTATCACCGGCTTGCCGAATTCCTCCTCCAGCTGCTCGATCAGACCCATGACAGGGAAGTCCGTGCAGGCGATCAACATGGCCTGCGCGGGCGGGACATTGGCGTTGCGGGCCAGATCCAGAATGACGTCCTGCGGCGTCTTCGCGATGCGCGGAAAATCGGACGGGCCGTTGGCGCCGATGTCGAGGCCGGCCATGTGCAGGGTCTCCACGCCGTTGGCGGCCAGAAACGCCGCCTCGTGCCGGTTCAGCGCCTCGTGATAAGGCGAAACCAGCGCGATGCGGAAGACGCCGAGGGCGCGCAGGGCCTGAACGATGGAGGCCGCCGTCGTCACGCATGGAAGGCCGCAGACCTTGCTCATGTGGTCGGGCAGCGACGAGGGCGGATTGACCATCGATCCTGCGGTGCAGCCATAGGCGATGGAATCGGGACCGGCGGCGGCCAGGTCCTTCACCGCTTTTTCAATGTCGGCATAGAGCGCCTTCCTGCCCGCCTCGCTTTCGGTGTCGAGATGCAGGGCCATGCGCGTGGAATGGATCGTGACGCCCTCCGGCGCCATGATGTTCCACTCCGCCTCGTTCACGGTGTTGGTCGGCGGCACGATGACGCCGATTTTCGCGCGCCAGCCGTAGGTTGTGGCGTGGCGGCGGGCCGAAGCGCCCATCATGCCGCCCCACCCTTGCCGTCTTCCGCGCCCGCCCATTTCTTCTCGAAGTCCCAGACGTTCTGGAAGCCCATGAGCAGACTGAACTGCTGGAAGTCGTGCAGCGGCGTCTTGATGCCGGCGCTGGAGCCATGCTCCCTGAGATAGGAATAGGCCTCACGTACGGCGGCGCCCATCGACAGAAAACCGATGGTCGGGAACAGGCCGATCGTGTAGCCGATGTCCTGCAGTTCCTTTGCCGTCAGCACCGGCGTCTTGCCGCCTTCCACCATGTTGGCGAGCAGGGGCTGGTGGAAGGCCTTGCAGATTTTCTCCATCTCTTCGCGGGACTCGGGCGCTTCGACGAAGAGAATGTCCGCGCCTGCTTTCGCGAAGGCCTCGGCGCGGCGCAGCGCTTCGTCGAGGCCATGCAGGTTGCGCGCATCGGTGCGTGCGATGATGAGAAAGTCTTTCGAATCGCGCGAGGCTGCTGCGACTCGAATCTTTGCAGCGGCTTCCTCCAGCGAAACGACAGGACGGCCCGGCGTGTGGCCGCACTTCTTCGGGAAGACCTGATCTTCAAGCTGAATACCGGCCGCGCCTGCCTTCTCGTAGCCCCGCACTGTGTGCTCGACATTGAGCAAGCCGCCATAGCCCGTGTCGCCGTCGGCAATCAAAGGCGTCGTGGTGTTTTCGACAATGCGCGCAACGCGGCCGACCATGTCGGTGTAGGTCGCGAGGCCTGCGTCTGGCAGGCCCAGGTGCGAGGCGACCGCGCCGTAGCCTGTCATGTAGATCCCTTCGAATCCCATGCCGTCGGCAATGCGCGCCGAGATCATTTCAAACACGCCAGGCAGGGCCGTGAATGTCTTGCTGCGGATGCGCTGCGCCAGCGCTGCTTTTTTGTCTGCAAGATTTGACATGAGAGACCCCGGAAAAATTGGTGTTTCGGCTCATTGCCGCCGCATTTGCTCCGCGCGCGGAACATAAGCGCGCGCTAGAGCTTGTGCCATATGGTCAATCCGACCGTGTATCTGGCCTTCGGGTCCGGGGCAAGACGCCCCATCCGGGCCGGAGAAGGAGGTGACATGAGAGCATTCATTCGTAACGGGGTTACGGCGATGGCTTTTGCATCGCTGCTTGCCGTGCCGGCCCTTGCAAGTCCTTCGAGCGGGCAGAAACACACCGGCGCGCCGATGGCGAGCAAATCCGGCGCACCCATCCAGCTTGCCCAGTTCGGCGGTGGCGGACAGCGCGGCGGCGCGCGTGCTGGAGGCGGCGGACGATCTTTCGGCGGCGGAAGAGCTGCTACAGGTGGCCGCGCCTTCGGCGGCGGTGGCCGGGCGTTTGGCGGCGGTGGCCGGGCGTTTACGGGCGGCGGTCGCGCCTTTCGCGGCGGCGCCGTGACACGCGCCCCGCGTGGCGGCTTCGGTCCGCGCGTGGGTCGCGGCGCACGGGTTGGCCGTCTCCCGCGCGCGGGGGTCAGGACTCGCGTGTTTCGTGGTCATCGCGGCTATCGCTACCGCACGCCGGGCGCGCGCTACTTTTATAACGGCTGGTGGTATCCGACGCAGTGGTGGCTGGCGGCTCCGGCGGCCTATGTCGGCGCTTGCACCATCGCCCATCGCCGCGCGGTCAATCGGTATGGTTTCCGCACCCGTGCCTATGTGCGCTACATGCTGCGCCGCGGCTGCCAGCCGCGCTAGGGGCAGGCTCAACGCCTGAGAATGAACCGCTTCATGGAGCAATTCCGTGAAGCGGTTTTTTGTCAGATAACCGCTTCGATCAGCTGCGGCCCCTTGCGCTTCATGCAGTCTTCAAAAACCGTATTGAATTCTTCCGCCGTTCGGCACGTGTGCCCCTCGACGCCCATGCCTTCGGCGAGCTTCGCCCAGCCGATGTCGGGATTGGAAAGATCGAACAGGTCCGGCACCTGGTTGCCGAGGCCCGGGATGGCGTACATGCCGACCGAGCGGATGAGGATGCCGTAGCGCCGGTTGGAGAAGATAACTGTGGTGACGTCGCATTTTTCGCGCGCGATGCTCCACAGTGCCTGCAGCGTATACATGGCTCCGCCGTCCGCATGCAGGCAAAGTACCTTGCGGTCCGGGCAGGCGATTGCCGCGCCGAGCGCTACGGGCAGCGCCTGACCGATGGAACCGCCGGTGAGGAAGAGCGCATCGTGCGCGGGTCCCTTGGCCGTGAATGGATAGGTGGGTCCACCGCCGGTGCCCGCTTCGTCCGAAATGATGGCGTTTTCCGGCATGAAGCGGTTGATGGCGCGGCCGATGCTTTCCGCATTGAGCGTGCCCGAAGCCAGTTCGCAGACTTCCCGCTTGACCAGCAATGCTTCCACAGCCGCCGGATCTGGTTTGCCGACAGCCTCGGCCAACGCCACCAACGCGCCGGCGAGATCGTCTTCCGGTTCGCCGAGGTGGAGCTTTTGCACGGTCTCCGGCACAAGAACGCTCTGGAAGGTGGGATGGGCGAAGGACAGAACCGGCTGGCCCGTGCCGACGATAATGAGGTCGTCGTAGGCGGCCAGAACCTGCAGCGTTTCCTGGCCCCAGCCCGACAGGCGCTTGAACTCCATGCGTCCTTCGCCGCGCTCCATCTGGCGGTTAAGGCCGTGGCAGAAGAAGGTCGCTCCGGTCTTGGCAGCGATGCGCGTGCAGGCTTCGCGGCTTTCTCCGATCAGCGAGGAGCCGGTAACCAGAACGCCCACTTTCCGGCCGGATGTCAGAATGGCGGCGGCCTTCCCGATTTCCGCATCGGAAATCTTCCGGTCCGGCTCCGGCGCGCGAGGCGCCGCAGCAACGCCCCCCTCGCTCCATGTATGATCGGCGGGCAGGACGAGCGTCGCGATCTGGCCGCCATTTTCCAGCGATTTCTTCACTGCCTCTGCAGCGTCCGCGCCAATGGCGGCGGTGGATTCCGACACTTTCGTCCAGTGCGAAATCGTGTGCGAGAGACCGACGAGATCGGAGGTAAGCGAGGCGCCTAGCGGCAGGTGCCAGGTTGCATGTTCGCCAACGATATTGACGACGGGCGTCTGCGCCTTGCGGGCATTGTGCAGATTGGCCCAGGCGTTGGAGAGGCCCGGACCCAGATGCAGAAGCGTTGCCGCGGGCTTTCCGGTCATGCGGCTGTAGCCGTCCGCCGCACCGCTCGCCACACCCTCGAACAGGCACAGGACAGAACGCATGCGCTTGTCGTTCTGAAGCGCGGCGACAAGATGCAGTTCAGAAGTGCCGGGATTGGCGAAGCAGGCGTCCACGCCGCAGCCGACAAGGGTTTCCAACAGGCTTTGCGCGCCAGTCATGGCGGCGGACGTTTCGGACTGCGATGCCACAGAATTTCTCCTCACTAAGGGCCGCGTGCGTTCACGGCCCGCGGCAAGCTACGCGAGTGGGCAGGAATTTTGAAGGATTTATATTGCCGGAAGTTGCCGTGAGTTTTGGGCATCGAAGCGGGACCGGTCCGTTCCGGGCGTGGCGCCCCAGGAAAAACGCCCGGCGTGAAGGCCGGGCGTTTTTTCAGACGTTCCGAAGCCGCCGGTTCTAAACTCCCAGAGCGGCTTTCACTTCCTTGATCTGTTCCAGCTTTTCGGTCGCCGCGCGTTTGGCCTCTTCGGTTTTGGCGTCGGCAAGATCTTCCTCGGCGTTCTTCATTTCCAGAGCGATGGCTTCGGCGTTGAGCTCCTCGACGGGGAGCGCCTGCTCGGCCAGGATCGTCAGGCCATTCGCCGAAACGTCGGCGAAACCGCCGCGCACGAAAAGCCGCATCTTCGACGATGCGCTTTCGTTCACCTGGACGATGCCCGGTTTCAGGGTCGCCATCACCGGCGCGTGGTCCTTCATGACCTCGAATTCACCATCCGTTGCCGGGACGACGACCGATTCGACCTCGCCCGAAAACAGGAGTTTCTCGGGAGAGACAAGTTCGAAATGCATTGCGGCCATTTTTTTCTCCGCCTTGAATTACGGCAAGCAGCCGGTTAGGCCGCTTCCGCAGCCAGACGCTGGGCCTTTTCCATGGCTTCCTCGATGGTGCCGACCATGTAGAACGCCGCTTCCGGCAGATGGTCGTACTGGCCTTCGACGAGGCCCTTGAAACCCTTGATCGTGTCTTCGAGGCGCACCAGCTTGCCGGGCGAGCCGGTGAAGACTTCGGCCACGAAGAACGGCTGCGACAGGAAGCGCTCGATCTTGCGGGCGCGCGTCACGGTCAGCTTGTCCTCTTCCGACAATTCGTCCATGCCGAGAATGGCGATGATGTCCTGCAGCGCCTTGTAGCGTTGCAGCGTCGACTGCACGCGGCGGGCAACGTCGTAATGGTCTTCGCCGACGACGCGCGGATCGAGAATGCGCGAGGTCGAGTCGAGCGGGTCAACCGCCGGATAGATGCCCTTTTCCGCGATCGAACGCGACAGAACGGTCGTTGCGTCCAAGTGGGCGAAGGAGGTCGCGGGCGCCGGGTCGGTCAAATCGTCGGCCGGAACGTAAATCGCCTGCACCGAGGTGATCGAGCCCTTGTTCGTCGTGGTGATGCGCTCCTGCAGCGCGCCCATGTCGGTGGCCAGCGTCGGCTGGTAGCCCACTGCCGAAGGAATGCGGCCCAGCAGCGCCGACACTTCCGAACCAGCCTGCGTGAAGCGGAAGATGTTATCGACGAAGAACAGCACGTCCTGGCCCTGATCGCGGAAATGTTCGGCAACCGTCAGACCCGTCAGGGCGACGCGGGCGCGGGCGCCCGGCGGCTCGTTCATCTGGCCGTACACGAGCGCGCATTTGGAGCCCTCGGCCGAGCCGCCATGTTCTTTCGGGTCCTTGTTGACGCCCGATTCGATCATTTCGTGATAGAGATCGTTACCTTCGCGGGTGCGCTCGCCGACGCCGGCGAACACAGAATAGCCGCCGTGGGCTTTCGCGATGTTGTTGATCAACTCCATGATGAGCACGGTCTTGCCGACGCCGGCGCCGCCGAACAGGCCGATCTTGCCGCCCTTGGAGTAAGGCGCGAGCAGGTCGACGACCTTGATGCCGGTTTCGAGGATTTGCGATTCGGTCGACTGGTCGACGAATTCCGGCGCAGCCTGATGGATGGCGCGGGTCGTGTCGTAATTCATCGGGCCGGCTTCGTCGACCGGCTCTCCGATGACGTTGATGATGCGGCCAAGATTGCCTTCGCCAACCGGAACCGCGATCGGCTGTCCGGTGTCCTTGACCTCCTGGCTGCGGACCAGGCCTTCAGTCGAATCCATCGCGATGCAGCGGACGGAGGATTCTCCCAGATGCTGCGCGACTTCGAGAACGAGGCGCTGGCCGTTGTTCGTCGTCTCGAGGGCGTTGAGAATCTCGGGCAGGTGTCCTTCGAACTTCACGTCGACAACTGCACCGATGACCTGGGTGATGCGCCCGGAGGCTTGATTAGCGGCGTCTGCCATGGTTCGTCCTCACTTGTTCAATGCGTTCGCGGCGCTTCACGCGCCCGGATAGGATTAGAGCGCCTCTGCGCCGGAGATAATTTCGATCAGTTCCTTGGTGATCATCGCCTGACGCGTGCGGTTGTAGATGATCGTCTGCTTTTTGATCATGTCGCCAGCGTTGCGGGTAGCGTTGTCCATCGAACTCATGCGTGCGCCCTGTTCGGACGCGGCGTTTTCCAGCAGCGCGCGGAACACCTGCACGGCAATGTTGCGCGGCAACAGGGTGGCGAGAATTTCGTCCTGATCGGGTTCATATTCGTAAACGGCCTGCGAGGCTTCAGACGATTCCGGAATCTTCGCGGGAATGATCTGCTGCGCCGTGGGGATCTGCGAAATGACCGAGCGAAATTCGGAATAGAACAGCGTTGCCACATCGAACTCGCCGGTTTCGAACAGGTCCAGAACCTTGCGGGCGATGGCGTTGGCGTCGGAAAAGCCTACGTTGCGCAGATGGCGCAGGTCGACCAGCTCGATAATGTTGGCGGCAAACTGGCGGCGCAGGATGTCGTAGCCCTTCTTGCCGACGCAGATGATCTTCACCGTCTTGCCTTCGCGGATCAGCGCCGAGGCGCGGTCACGGGCGAGGCGTGCGATGGACGAATTGAAGGCGCCGCAAAGACCGCGCTCGGCGGTGCAGACGACCAGCAGATGCGTATCGTCCTTGCCGGTGCCCGCCAGCAGTGCCGGGCCGCCCGCGGAAACACCGCCGGCGACATTGGCCAGCACCGCATCCATGCGCTCTGCATAGGGACGGGCTGCTTCGGCCGCGGCCTGCGCGCGGCGCAGTTTTGCGGCGGCGACCATTTGCATCGCCTTGGTGATCTTCTGCGTCGCCTTGACCGAGGAGATCCGGTTCCGCAAGTCCTTTAACGAAGCCATGTGGTATCCAAGCTATCGTATCGATTGTGTGCTGGCGCGGCGCCGCATGGATGCGGCCGCCGCGGGCTGATGCCGGGCCGGAGCCTTACGCGAAGGTCTTGGTATAATCTTCGACGAGGGCCTTGAGTTTGGCTTCCGTGTCGGACGACAGGTCCTTCGTGTCACGGATGTCATTCAGGATTTCGGCGTGCTTGGTACGCAGCAGCGCCAGCAGGCCGTCCTCGTATGCGCGGATGCGGGCGACCGGCAGACCGTCGAGATAGCCGTTGACGCCGGCATAAATCACGCAGACCTGCTCTTCCATCTTCAGCGGCGAGAACTGCGGCTGCTTCAGAAGTTCGGTCAGGCGTGCGCCACGGTTCAGCAGACGCTGGGTGACGGCGTCGAGGTCCGAGCCGAACTGCGCGAAGGCCGCCATTTCGCGATACTGCGCGAGCTCGCCCTTGATCTTGCCGGCGACTTTCTTCGTTGCCTTGGTCTGCGCAGCCGAGCCGACGCGCGACACCGACAGACCGACGTTCACCGCCGGGCGGATGCCCTGATAGAACAGGTCTGTTTCGAGGAAGATCTGGCCGTCGGTGATCGAAATCACGTTCGTCGGGATGTAGGCCGACACGTCGTTGGCCTGGGTTTCGATGACCGGCAGCGCCGTCAGCGAGCCCTTGCCGGCGGCGTCGCCCATCTTGGCAGCGCGTTCGAGCAGGCGGGAATGCAGATAGAACACGTCGCCGGGGTAGGCTTCGCGGCCCGGCGGGCGGCGCAGCAGCAGCGACATCTGGCGGTAAGCGACAGCCTGCTTGGACAGATCGTCATAGGTGATCACGGCATGCATGCCGTTGTCGCGGAAGAATTCTCCCATCGTGCAGCCGGCGAACGGCGCCAGGAACTGCATCGGCGCCGGATCGGAGGCGGTTGCTGCGACGATGATCGAATATTCCAGCGCGCCGCGCTCTTCCAGCGTCTTGACGAACTGGGCGACCGTGGAGCGCTTCTGGCCGACGGCGACGTAGACGCAGTAGAGCTTCTGGTCTTCCGGCGCGCCTTCGGCGTTCAGCGGCTTCTGGTTAAGCATCGTGTCGAGCGCGATGGCCGTCTTGCCGGTCTGGCGGTCGCCGATGATCAGTTCGCGCTGGCCGCGGCCGATCGGGATCAGCGCGTCAATGGATTTCAGGCCCGTCGCCATCGGCTCGTGCACCGACTTGCGCGGAATGATGCCGGGCGCCTTGACGTCGACGCGGCGGCGTTCGGCGGCCTCGATGGGGCCCTTGCCGTCGATCGGATTGCCGAGGGCGTCGACGACGCGGCCAAGCAGGCCCTTGCCAACCGGCACGTCGACGATGGCGCCGGTGCGCTTGACGGTCTGGCCTTCCTTGATGTCGCGGTCGGAGCCGAAGATAACCACGCCGACATTGTCGGATTCGAGGTTCAGGGCCATGCCGCGGACGCCGTTGGCGAATTCCACCATTTCACCGGCCTGGACCTTGTCCAGCCCGTAGACGCGGGCGATGCCGTCACCGACGGACAGAACCTGCCCGACTTCCGTGACTTCGGCTTCATTGCCGAAATTGGCGATCTCGTTCTTGAGAATCGCAGAGATTTCTGCGGCGTTGATGTCCATCAGCCGGCCTCTTTCATACGTGAGCGGATTGAATTGAGTTTGGTTTTCAGGGAGGAATCGATCATGCGGGAGCCGATCTTGACGACGATTCCGCCAATGATTTCCGGATCGACCTTGACGTCGACCTCGACGGACTGGCCGCCGGATACGTCTTTCAACGCTTCGCGCAGCGTCTTCATATGCGCTTCGCTCAGCGGCTCGGCCACGGTGACTTCCGCGCGGGCGACGCCGCGGTCGTGATCGACAAGAGCGTTGAAGTCCGCAATCATCTTGCCGATGGCGAACAGGCGGCGCTTGGAAGCCACGAGTTTGAGGAAATTCGCCGAAAGTCCACCCAGTTTGGCCTTGTCCAGAATTGCGGACAGGGCCTTGAGCTGTTCGTCGGCGGTGAAAACCGGGCTTTCGACGAGGCGCTGCAAATCGGTGCTGGACTGGATCAAGCCGGCGAAGCTCTTCATGTCTTCGCGGACTGTGTCCACAGCATTTTGCTCGCGCGCAAGATCGTAGAGCGCGGACGCGTAGCGTCCTGCCATTCCGGATACGATTGAATCGGGTTGCGCCACCTGATCTGCCTTGTTCTGGTCTGTCGAAACCTTGCCAAGCCTTGGTCCGGACGCCTGCATGCCAGAAAAGACGGCCGGGAAGTCGTCAATTTCGCAATACAAACTGTCCGGGAACGGAACCGGCCCGACCATTTCAAGCGGCGGCGGACTCCGAAGGCCGCGTCCGGTTATCATAGGGTATATTGCAGCGCAACCCTGACGGGCTGCGTCAGTTTGTAATTATCTCTTTTGCCGGCATTGGGCGGAAGTCCCGGAAATGTTCGACGTCGGAATTCGGCGCCCGGAATGTCAAGGCCACGCTCTACTTCGCGGGCGGCGTGCCCGCGAGAAGCTTGACCAAAGCCGGTGTTAGCCTGCGGGCGCCGGCGGCGCTCAGGTGGTGGGTGTCGAAATACAGGGGGACCCCGTCTTGTTCTATGGCGCAGGTCCCGCTCCCGCACAGGATCGCATCGGGATAGAATACATCGACCCTGCCGCCGCGGAGCCTTTCGAGCACAGGCATAACCGCGCGTTGCTGTTCGAGATATTGTGCGCGTGACGAAAGGGGCGGTTTCGCCTTCGAAATCCGCATTCTGGCCAGAGCGGTGGGCACGTCGAAGCCGGCCTCGGGGGCGACAGCGACCAAGGTCACCCGCGCTCCCGTGGCAGCGATCGCCGCGACCGTTTCGGGCAGCAGCTTCGCGAATGCGGCGCTGTTCGAGAGGCCGAGCCCGGCGAACGTGTTTGGCAGAAATCCCCGTGTTGCGGCGGAACGGTCCGGGTCTTTCGCATAGGCGTCCCAACGGCCCACAAGGAATACATGCGGGATTTTGCGCTGCGCGACGAGAGCCATCATCGCCTCGTTGACGGTAGCACAATTGATCGTGTCGCGGGTCGTACCGATTTTGAGTCCGAGCAGCGGCGGGCACTCATGCTGATACGAAAGAACCATGCGCCGGCCCGTTTCCTTCGCAGCGGCCGCAAAGCCGGCGGCTATGGCGTGCGCATGCGAATCGCCCCAAACGAGAAATGCCGACTTGTCGCCGGATGTTTCGCACAGGGCGCTGGGCTCCGGCCCCGGCCGGCGCATGCACTGCGCCATGTCTTCGATAGGACTCAGTTCGGCGGCGCGCAGGGCCGCGATCTCCGGAAACCGGAATTCGAAGCCTCTGGTTTTGCGGGCTGCGGTGGAAAAGCCCAGAGCCAGAACAATGGCCGCTGCCGCGCTGGCGAATATCCAGCGCCGCGAGGCGACGCCACCGGGACGGCGGAACGGGCGTTCGATATAGCGCCAGGACAATGTGGCGAGGACAAAAGCTGCAGCGAGTAAGGCGAGCCGGGCGGGCCACGAAGGTTCGCCCCATTCGTAAAAGCGCGCAAACGCCAGCAACGGCCAATGCCAGAGATAAAGCGAATAGGAAATCTGGCCGATAAACCAGACCGGCCGCCACGACAGAAACCGGGATGTTGCATTATCGCCGCGCGCTCCGGCGTAGATAATTGCTGCCGTGCCAAGGCATGCGGGCAGGGCCGTTGCGCCGGGAAAGGACGTCGCCGGCGTCAGCAAGATGGCGGAACCGACGATCAGGAAGAGGCCGAGCGCAGCCAGGCCCTCACGCAGAGGCCGGGAGGCGACCGGACGCATGCCCGTCGCCAGCAGCGCTCCGATCAGCAATTCCCACGCGCGTGTCATCGGCACGTAAAACGCCGTATCGCGGTCGCGGCCCACCAGCCAGACCGCGTAGGCAAACGAGAGTATTGCGATGCCGATCAGTACCGGCCGTTCCAGCCGCGGCGCTTTGGTCAACAAGAACAGAACCAGCAGCGGCGCGACGACGTAGAACTGCTCCTCGATGCCGAGCGACCACGTATGCAGCAGCGGCAACGTGTCGACATCCGGCTGAAAATAGCCCATCTGCGAGAGAAAGTGGAAATTGGAATAGAAGCCGATGGCGCTGAGCGCCGAACGCGCAAGATCGCGCATTTGCTGCGGCGGCAGCAGGATCAGTCCCGCGACGATGCATGCGAGGATGACGGCTGTCAGCGCCGGAAAGATGCGCCGGATGCGGCGTTCGTAGAATCCCAGGATCGAAAACGATCCGGCCTGTATTTCGCGCCGGATGATCGACGTGATGAGAAAGCCGGAGATGACGAAGAAAACATCGACGCCGATAAAGCCGCCGCTCAGCGCAGGCGTCAGTTTGGCATGAAAGGCCAGAACCAGCAGCACGGCGATGGCGCGCAGACCGTCGATATCGGCGCGGTAATAGGTATGCCTGCCGTGCTGTCCGGCCGGCTCGCTCATGCGCCGCGCTCATGCGCGGTCCAGCGGATATCCGGCGACAGCCGGCCGGCGCGCATGTGATTGTCCAGCACCTTTAGCCGGATGAGCTGCGACTCGCGGAAATTTGCGTCGGCGAAATCGATGTCCGTGAGGCCCTTGCGCAATCGTTCCAGGCTTTGCGCCAGCGTGGTTTGCGGCTGATGTTCGGGCGCAAGCTGGCGGAACAGGGAAAAGTCGACGCTGTAGGAGCGCTTGTCGGGCTGCGCCTGCGGGTTCACCGAAACGCTTGTGCCGGGAAAGATCTCCGCCGCCGCGTCGGCCAGTTGTTTGACCTGATAGTTCCACTGGTCGGAGCCGGTGTTGACGGCGAGCATGCGGCCGCCGCTGCTTTCGTCCCGGCCGATCGCCCAGTCGATGGCGCGGGCCATGTCGGCGACGTCGATCAACGGCCGCCATGGCGTACCGTCGCTGAGGATTTCGATCCGGCCCGTGGCCACGGCGCAGGCGGCGAAATCGTTGAGCACCAGATCGAGACGCAGCCGGTCCGACCAGCCGCAGGCGGTGGCGAAGCGCAGGCAGGTCACCGTCATGGCATCGTTGTCGAGCTGGGCCAGGCTTTGCTCTGTGTCGATCTTGGACCGGGCGTAGGCCGTGAGCGGATTCAGCGCATCGGTCTCCTTGCGCGGGCCGCCCTCCGCGGCGCCGTAGACACTGCAGCTCGATGCGAAAACGTAGTTCTTCACGCCCGCAGCCTTGGCCATTTCCGCCACGGCGACGCTCGAGCGATGGTTGATTTCCCCGGTCGGCTTTTCGAAGCGATTGCCCATCGGATCGTTGGAGATGGCGGCAAGCTGGACGACGGCGTCCGCCCCTTCGAAAAGATCGGGCGTAATATCGCGGACGTCGCCGAAAATCTGCCGCGACAGCAAACGCTCGGGAAACTCCTCGCGCGTCGTCAGGCAATGGGCGAACAGGCCCATGTCATAGCCGACGAGTTCCGCATTCGGATACAATTTGCGCAGGTGACGAACCAGAACCGGCCCGACATAGCCCATATTGCCCGTAATCACGACTTTCATGGATTTTTTCCTTCCGCCGCGGAGCGCCGCCCCACGCCGCCGGTTCCCTACCCGACCGGCCCCAAGCTGGCAACTTGCGCGCGATGCCTGCGACTTTTTCGCCCGCGCCCCGTGCGATGCGAGAGCAAACGTGCTACCCAAAACGCAAGGCGGTGGCGCAGCCAGCCGTTGCTAAAATACTCGGTAAGGGAGGAACGCATGTCCGCAACACATAAAATCGCAATCATGATGCTGGGTCTTGCCGCTGCAAGCGCGCCGGCCAGCGCCGATCCTGTGGCCGATTTCTATAAAGGCAAGAAGCTGACCATTGTCGTCGGCTACGGCGCCGGCGGCGGCTACGACACCAGCACGCGCCTGCTCGCCCGGCACTACGGGAACTATATCCCCGGCAAACCCGGCGTTGTCGTCCAGAACATGACCGGGGCGGGTTCGCTGGTTGGCGCGAACTACATTTACAACTCCGCGCCGAAGGATGGGTCCACCATCGGCGTCTTCTCTTCGACCATAGCGCTGCTGCCGGTCTACGGCGACAAGAAAGCCAAATTCGAGACGATGAAATTTTCCTGGATCGGCTCCATCGATCAGGACGTCATGGCCTGCGCCGTCTGGAAGGGCGCGGGTCAGGGCATCAAGACGCTGCCCGACCTTATCAAGGCGAAGGAAACGGTCGTCTTCGGCTCGGATGGCGCGGATGCACCGCTCACGCGCTGGCCGATGTTCATGAAGAACATGCTGGGGGCCAATCTGAAAGTCGTGCCGGGTTACAAGGGAACCCGCGCCATCAACTTCGCCATGAAGAAGGGCGAAGTGAACGCCTCCTGCGGCATGTTCGAATCGTCCGTGCGCGGCGCCTATGCGCAGGACTACAAGTCTGGCGATCTCAATATCTTCGTGCAGGGTGGATTGAAGAATGTGCCGTTCTTCGGCAATGCGACCAATCTCTATTCGATGATGAAGACCGAAGACGACAAGAAGGTTGCGCGCCTTGTCTGGCAGCCGGCCGAACTGACCCGCCCCGTGGCTGGTCCGCCCGGCATACCGAAGGACCGTCTCGAAGCCCTGCGCAAGGGTCTTATCGACGCTGCGAACAGCCCCGGTTTCAGGGCCGAAGCGAAGAAGCTGAACATCGACTTCAATCCGCTGTCCGGCGAAGGCATCGAAAAGGCGCTGAAGGAACTGTCCGAAACGCCGCCTGCATTGGTTAAGAAGGCGCTTGAGGTGACGCAGAAGAAATGATTTTCGGCGCACCGCATTCGCTGACGGAGCCCGGCCTTGCGCCGGGCTTTTTCATTGGCGCTTTGTCAATCGCCGCAGCAGCCAGAGCAGGGCGAACATCGCCAGCAGGACAAGTACTGCATCGCGCAGCGACAATAGCATCAGACTCGCAGTGACCGGATCGCCCTGTATGCTGCGCCACATCCACATCAGCGCGAACCAGAGCGCCGAGAGGCCGGCGAACAGCGCCGCGATGACAAGGGCGATGGTTATCGCGCCTGCGAGCGTAATTTCGACTCCTGCCGCGGCAAGTGCGGCAGATGCGGCGAGCGCTATGGCAATGGCTATCGCGGTGTTGCGGAGCATCGGAGATTATCGCTGAAGTGGCGATATTATCGCGTTCAAGTTCAACTATTCAAAATTTTCCGGCCATCGTCTCGAGCCATGAATGACGGCCAGTATTTGCACTTCATCGGCCAGTACGCGATACGCAACTATATATGGCGTTCCAGAGATCACCAATTCACGGGTATTTGGCGAACGTCCTTGCCTTCCGCTGTTTGGAAAAGCAGCCAATTGCATCTCTGCCAGATCGACTATGCGATCCAGCAAACGGCCGGCGGCTATTGGATTTTCGTGTGATACGTACGCATGCAGGTTCATCAAATCTCTGACTGCCGCCTCGGTAAAGCGGACCTTCATTTTTTTCGGGCCCGGGGCATAGCTAGCGGATTGCCCGTCCCGAGTGAACGAGCCCATGCGCGAACTTCGGAGCTATCGACCAGTTCGCCCCGGTCTGCGGCCTCTTTCGCCTTTTCTATATGCTCGATCTGCCAAGCCTGCACAGCCAGATATTCTTCAATGGCTTCCGCTGCGAGAAAAGATTTGCTGCGGCGATTGCTCTGGGCGACAGCCTCAAGCCGGTCCTTGGTTTCCTGACTGATGCGGATCGTAAGTGTGGTGCTCGCACCCATGATTGTGCCCTTTGAAAGCCGTCTGACGATGTTGTGTACATTGTAACACGAAATTCGCAACGCTCAAAAAAAGCTCATCGGATCCACATCCACATGCACGCGGATGCTGCCGCTCGGCTTTGGCGCGGTGGCGAGCATGGCGCGGAGCAGGGCTTGCAGGTCGGCGGCGCGCGGGGCCTTCACCAAGAGCCGGTAGCGGTAGCGCGCCCGGACGAGAAAGATGGGTGCTTCGGCCGGCCCGAGGATGGAGACGTCGCCCTCTTCCGGCAGGTTACCGGGTCGCGTCAACCGCCAGCGATCGCTTTCGGGCAGCGAGAACGCCGCGCGCACCAGCGCGCGCGCGTGTTTTTCTGTTTCGGTTTTATCCTTGCCAGAGACGATCAGCGCCGCCAGCCGGCCGAAGGGCGGCAGCATGGCGCGGCGGCGCTGTTCGGCTTCTTCGGCGTAGAAGCGTTCCGCATCGCCGGAGATCAGCGCTCTCATGACGGGATGGTCTTTCGACCAGGTCTGCACCACCCCTGTTCCCGGCTTGCCGCCGCGGCCGGCGCGGCCGGTCACCTGCTGCAGGAGCTGGAACGTACGTTCGGCGGCGCGGGGGTCGCCGCTTGTCAGGCCGGCGTCTGCGTCGATTACGCCGACCAGCGTGAGTTGCGGGAAATTGTGTCCCTTGGCGACGAGCTGGGTGCCTATGACGATGTCAAACTCGCCATCGGCGATAGCCTGCAACTCGCGCTTCAGCCGCTCCGTGCCACCGGGGAAGTCGGACGACAGCACAATGCGCCGCGCGTCCGGCCAGCGCAGGGCTGCCTCGTCGGCGAGCCGTTCGACTCCCGGTCCGCAGGCGGCCAGCGAATCTTCCTCGCCGCATTCGGTGCAGCGGTCGGGCCGGCGTTCGGTATGGCCGCAATGGTGGCAGACCAGCGCCCGGCGGAACCTGTGCTCGACCAGCCATGCCGTGCAGTTCGGGCACTGGTATTTGTGGCCGCAGGCGCGGCACAGGGTTAGCGGCGCATAGCCGCGACGATTGAGAAACAGCAGCGTCTGCTCGCCATCGGCCAACGCCTTTTCGATCCGTGCAGCAAGGGCAGGCGCGATCCATTCTCCGCGTTTGGGACCGGCAGTTTTCAGGTCGATGGCGTGCAGCTCGGGCAGAATTCTGCCGCCGTAGCGGTTTTCCAGCTTCAGATGCCGGTAACGGCCCTGTTCGGCGTTTACGCGGGTTTCGAGCGATGGCGTTGCCGAGGCCAGGACTACGGCTGCATTTTCGAGCCTGCCGCGCACGACTGCCATGTCGCGGGCATGATAAGTCACTCCGTCGTCCTGCTTGTAGGCGGCCTCGTGTTCTTCATCGACGACGATGACGCCGGGATCGGCGAACGGCAGGAACAGGGCGGACCGGGCGCCGGCGACGACGCGCACCTCGCCATTGGCGGCGCCTTCCCAGATGCGGGCGCGCTTGCGCGGGTTCACTCCGGAGTGCCACTCGGCCGGTTTGACGCCGAAGCGGGCGGCGAAGCGGTCGAGAAACTGTGCTGTCAGCGCGATTTCCGGCATCAGGATCAGCGCCTGCCGTCCGGCGTCGAGCGCAGCAGCGACGGCTTCGAAATAGACTTCCGTCTTGCCCGATCCGGTGACGCCTTCCAGCAGGGTGACCGAGAATTCTTTCGCCGCCACGCTTTGCGCCAGCGCATCGGCGGCAGCCTGCTGGTCCGGCTCGAAGGTCTGGCGCGCGAAGCCGGTATCCGGCGGTTCCGCAACGGGCTCCGGCGGCAAGGCGATGGCCTCGAGCACGCCGGCGTCCACCAATCCGTCGATCACGCCGGTCGAGCAGGCGGCGGCCTCGGCGAGCGTGCGCTTGGAGAACAGCAGGCCGCCCTGCGCCGCCTCGATGACCCGCTTGCGCGCCGCAGACAGGCGCTCAGGTGGTTCCGCGCCTTCGGCCAGCCGCACGCCGACGCGCATCTGTTCCGGGCCGGCATGGTCTGGCGCGCGCACGGTCATGCGCAGCACCATGCCGCGCGGGCTCAGCGTCCAGCGTGCGACCCAGTCGACAAAATCGCGCAGCGGCTGGCGCAGGGGCGGCAGGCCGCGCTTGCCCGAGATAACCTTGAGATTGGAGCCGGAGGCGGAGCGGCGAATGTCCCAGACAACGCCGGATGCTTCACGCGTGCCGAGCGGCACTTCGACGAGATCGCCGGGCTGGAGATCGAGCCCGGCGGGAATCCGGTAGGAATAGGCAGTGTCGACCGCCACGGGAACGAGGACGTCGGCGACTCTCTCGCCAACGTCCCCATTGCCGTAATTCTCGTGCGAATCTCCGCCGGGGTCGAACAAGCTCATGCCACGTGCATAGCATTATCCGGCCCGGCGGTGCAGCGCGTCCGCAGCACTGTCAGTTCAGATGCAGCACCTTGCGGATACGCTCTTTTTCCTGCGGCGTGACATCGACGACGGTCTTGATGTTTTTCAGGGTCGTTTCCGCATCGACGAACTCGATGTAGCGGCGGCCCTTTTCGCCCTGGGCGACAACGTCCTTGTCGGTCAACACCGCCTTCGTCGCGTCCTGCAACGCCTTCAGCTCCTTGGCCGGCGTGTTGGGCGCAACCACGAGAATACGGCCGAGATCTTCCACGGTCGAATGGAAGTCGAGCAGCCATTCGCCGTCCTTGGTCAATTTCACCTGGTCGTAGATCGGTTTGACGTTGGGGAAGAAGCGCGATGGCTTGCGGTTCATCACGGCAATCGCGCGGACATTGCCGGTCTTGCTGTAGTTGAAGGCCGAGGTGTCGGAGACGTAAAGCGCGTCCATTTCGCCCTGCATCACGGCGCGCGAGGCGTCGTTGGAGCCCTTGTAGCCGATCACCACATTGCACTTGAGCTTGAGCGCTGCGCAGGTGAAGCGTGCGCCGTCGCCGAGGCCGTCGATGAGCCCGCCGGCAGCCCAGCGGATTTCCTTGCCGCTGTCCAGGGCTTCCTGCGCGGTCTTGATCGGGTAATCCTTGTGCACCAGCCATATCCATGGCGACTTGGCGACGGTTCCGAGCGAGCCCATCTTGCCGAGATCGTAGCGCACGGCCTTCATGCCGGCGAGTTGCGACAGCGCTGCGGCCGTGCCGTTCACCAGCATCATGGTCACACCGTCGGGCTTGCCAGCATAGAGGCGGTTGAGCGCATTGAGGCCACCCGCGCCGGGCTGGTTCTCGACAATCACCGTTGTGTCGAGCTTTTTGGCGAAATGCGGGGCGAGCATGCGGGCATAGGTGTCGTAACCGCCACCGGGACCGTAGCCGACGATGATCCTGACCGTCTTGCCCTTGAAGCTGCCGTCGGCCTGCGCTGACGCGCCGCCGAGGGTTACCGCCGCGAGGGCGAGGGCCAATAGTCCCTTTTTCATGAGATTCCTCCTTTGAACGTTGGTGTCTTATAGCACCGGAACCGCCGTAGAGCTCAACCCCCGGCGTCGTGGAGAAGCGCGAGCATTGCGTTCGAATCCGGTGTTTCGGCGATTCGCGCTCGTACCGGGCCAAGTTCGGTCAGGCCTGCGGCGGCATCGGAAGAAATACAGATGTGCAGCGCCTGCGCAGTTGCGGCCCGAAGGCCGGCTGCAGCGGCAAGCCCGGCGAAAATCTCTGCGCTACGGCGGGAGAAGTGCAGAACCGCGTCGATCTGCCCGGCCCCCAGGGCCGCAAGCGCGGGAGCTGTCAGGGTAGGCGCCGCAACCGCATTGTAGATTTCCCATGCCGTTACCGCATGCCCGGCTGCGCGCAGCGCCGCTTCGAGGGCAGGTTTGCGGCGCTCTCCTGCAAGGTAAAGGAAATGCCGGCCGGACCCGGGGACCTTCGCGATCGCAGCAATCAGCTCTGCCGCATTTGTCCCCAGCGCGAAGGGTGGCGGGAAGCCGCAAGCCTGCGCCGATTTCGCACTCCGCTCGCCAACAGCAAATAGCGGCAGTACCCGCAAACGTTCCGCATCGGCCAAGGAAAGAAGTTCGAATGCCCGCGCGCTGGAGGCGATCAGGGCATCGAATGGTCCGTCCGGGCGTGCATTTCCCGTGGGCCGGATGTCGAGCACGGGGCTGACAAGGACTTCGTGCCCGGCCTCCTGCAGCCGCCCGGCAAAGCGCCGGGCCTCGGCTTCGGGGCGAACAAGAAGTACGCGCATTGCCTAACCGCCGCTACCGAACATGTCGGCAGGCGCTTTCGTCTTGAGCGCGCGTCCAGCGGCAAGTCCCACGGCTTCGGCGTCCGCGATATCGCCGGTTTCGGAGACTTCGTAATATTCCGATCCATCCGGTCGCAACACGACACCACGAAACGCGATCTGCTGGCCGTCGGACACCGCAAGTCCGGCGATAGGGGTTCTGCAAGAGCCATCGACCACGCCGAGAAAGGCGCGTTCCGCCGCAAGGGCGAGGCACGTCGGTTCGTGGCTTACCGTCTCGACACGGGCGAGCGTTCGCGCATCGTCCTTGCGCGCGGTTATGCCGATGGCGCCCTGACCGACGGCAGGCAAAAAAGTGGCGATGTCCAGGACGGCAGCGGCCTTGTCGGCAAGACCGAGACGCTTGAGCCCGGCCAGAGCGAGCAGGGTGGCATCGGCTTCACCATCCGCGATCTTGCGCAGGCGGGTTTCGACATTGCCGCGGATGAGTACGATTTCGACATCGGGACGCAGCCGTTTCACCAGCGCGCCACGGCGCAGCGAAGCGGTGCCCACGCGCGCGCCGCGCGGCAGGGTTTCAATCGAGGCCGCCACGGGACAGATCAGCGCATCGCGAACATCCTCGCGCGGCAGGAAGCCTGCAGTGCAGATCTCGTCCGCCAGGCCGGTTGGCAGATCTTTCGAGGAATGCACGGCAATGTCGATAGCGCCTTCGATCAGCGCCGTATCGAGCTCTTTCGTAAAAAGCCCTTTACCGCCGGCTTCGGACAGCGCCCGGTCCTGGATCGAATCGCCGGTCGTGCGGATCACCGAGATCGCTATGCGCTCAGGCTCGACGCCGTGGGCGCACGCAAGGGTTTCGCGCAATTCGTGAGCTTGCGCCAGCGCCAACGGGCTGCCGCGCGTCCCGATTGTCATCCAAACCGATTTTTCCGCCAAACCCGGTTCCTTTTTCCCAAACGCCTGCTTCACACGGCTTGATCCTCCCCGAATTGGGGAGAAACGTCGCCGGAACGCCGGTTCGGGGACGTCATACCGTCTTTGAACAAAACCGCATATAGAGGATTGCATTGGGCGAAACTTTGCGGCATACACCGCCGGTCGCGCGCGACATGGATGCGGGTGTAGCTCAGGGGTAGAGCACAACCTTGCCAAGGTTGGGGTCGTGGGTTCGAATCCCATCGCCCGCTCCAGTTTCTCATAAATCTGAGACGCTCAATGGCCCGGTGTTCCGGGCTTTTTGCGTTTCAGGACTGAACCGGCGCTCTCTTCGTTTTCCAAAGCGACCAGGCCACGCCGCCGCCAAGCAGCGCGAAAGTGACGCCCAGGGATATGGCCGGCGGGATTTTTGCCAGACCCAGCATGTCGGCGACGAATATCTTCGATCCGATAAAGACGAGCACAAGCGCCAGCGCGTATTTCAGATAGGCGAACCGCTCGACCATTGCCGCCAGGGCGAAATAGAGCGCACGCAGACCGAGAATGGCGAAGATGTTGGACGTGTAGACGATGAACGTATCGGTCGTGATGGCGAAGATTGCCGGCACGGAATCCACCGCAAATATCACGTCGGCGATGTTCACCATCGCCAGTACGACGAACAGCGGCGTGGCCCAGATGACGGGATTGCCGGTCTTCGGATGGGGCAGGCGCACGAAAAACCTGTCGCCATGCGGTTCGTCCGTGATCCGGAAACGTTTGCGCATGAACCGGTAAATCCGGTTCTGTTCCACATTGTAGTGTTCGTCGCTGCCGGTCAGCATTTTCACGCCGGTAAAAACGAGAAACGCGGCAAAGACATACAATAGCCAGCCGAAGTTCTGCACCAGCGCCGCACCGATGCCGATCATCAGGCCGCGCAGGACGATGACAGCCAATATGCCCCAGAACAGCACCCGGTACTGCTGCCGCCGCGGAATGGCGAAGAACCCGAAAATCATGGCGATGACGAAGATATTGTCGATCGAAAGCGACTTTTCGATCACGAACCCGGTCAGATATTCCATGCCGGCACTGGGTGAGATCGCCCAGGCGACCCAGCCGCCGAACGCAATGCCGAGCGAAATGTAGAAGGCGGAAAGATAGAGACTTTCTTTTACGCCATAGTCGCGGTCCTCGCGTTGCAGCACTCCAAGGTCAAAAGCCATGAGTACGGCGACGAGGACATGAAAGCCGATCCACATCCAGACCGGCTTGCCGAGCCAGACTGCGGTGAAAATACCATCGAAAGTCGAAATCACGCTCGGGAAGTCCATAACCGGGCTCCATGACTGTTGCGAACGAATCGCAAAAGTTGCACATGCAGCGCCGACATCGCAGAGCCAAAGCTCTGCCAGAGGGGCCCGGTCGCCTGTTCGCCGAGATAAGGCTCCGGACTAAAACGTCAAGGGGCGGCGGAACCGGCTTTTTGGTTGGTAAACGGCAGGTTACCGGCCGAAACACTAAAAATGGGTGGCGCGGACGGTTCATCGCCTCCTATCATGGCACTGTCGCATCGCGCGAAAATGCGGTTCCGGGTTGGGGCGCAGGAAACCCGCCGGCCGGACCGGCAGGGACAGGGTCTTCGAACATGCTTCCAAGTATCCGCGACTATGAGCAGCTGCGCGCGGCCTTCCGCTGGAATATTCCTGAAAAGTTTAACATTGCTGCGGTCTGTTGCGATCGGTGGGCCGCGCAGACGCCGGATGCGCCCGCAATTCTGGAAATGCCGGAGGACTCAGCTTCGGGAAAACCGGACGTCTTCACCTTCGCGCAATTGCAGGATCGCGCCAACAGGATTGCAAACGTTCTGAAAGACCGTGGCGTCATGGCGGGAGACCGCGTTGGCATTCTGGCGCCGCAATCCGCCGAAACTGCCGCGATTCACGTGGCGATCTACAAGCTCGGCGCCATCGCCGTGCCGCTGGCGCTGCTTTTCGGCATCGACGCCATCGAATACAGGCTCGCCGACGCAGGCATCAAGGCGCTCGTTGGCAGTGCGGCGGGATGCGAGAAAGTCGCGCGGATAGAGAAACTGCCCGGCACATTCGCGACATTGCTCTGCACTGAGGGCGCGAGTGGAGCAGCGCTCGATCTGGCGACGCTGGCCGCTGCGGCAAGTCCGGCTTTCGAAACGGCGCTAACTGGCCCCGACGACCCGGCGATGATGGTCTATACGTCCGGGACGACCGGTGCGCCGAAAGGGGCGCTGCATGGTCATCGCGTGCTGCTGGGGCATCTGCCCGGCACGCAGTATACGCACGATTTCTTGCCCAGAAGCGGCGACGTGTTGTGGACGCCGGCGGACTGGGCCTGGGCCGGCGGATTGCTGAATATCCTGCTTCCCGGCCTGTATTTCGGTCTGCCTGTGGTTGCGGGCAAGCTGGAACGTTTCGATCCTGACTCTGCCTGGAGGCTCATGGAAGCTGCCGGTGTCCGCAACGCTTTCATCCCCCCGACTGCGTTGCGCATGCTGCGGTCCGTCGACCGGCCGCGCGAACGCTACAGGCTGAACTTGCGCTCTATCGCGTCGGGCGGCGAGGCGATGGGCGCGGAAGTGTTCGAATGGGGCAAGCGCGAACTGAATTTGACGATCAACGAATTCTACGGCCAGACTGAATGCAATCAGGTGCTCGGCTCGTGCGGCGCGATCGGCGTCAATCGCGCAGGCTCGATGGGAAAGCCTGTACCGGGTCATTCGGTAGCGATCGTCCGGGCGGATGGGTCTGTATGCGACCCGCAAGAGACCGGGCAGATCGCGATGTTGCGGCCGGACCCGATCATGTTCCTGGGATATTGGAACCGGCCCGAAGCAACGCGTGACAAGTTCATCGGCGACTGGATGACGACCGGCGATCAGGGCTATGTCGACGAAGACGGATATTTTTTCTTCGTCGGCCGCGATGACGATGTGATTACCTCGTCAGGCTACCGCATTGGCCCGGGCGAAATCGAGGATTGTCTGATCGGACATCCTGCAGTGGCGATAGCAGCAGCCATCGGCAAGCCCGACGCGTTGCGCACGGAAATCGTCAAGGCGTTCATCGTGCTTCGCGATGGCTTTGCGCCGGGCGACGCTTTGGCAGCAGACATCCAGAGGCACGTACGCGAACGGCTCTCCGCGCACGAATATCCGCGCGAAATAGAGTTCGTATCAGAACTGCCGCTGACCACGACGGGCAAAATCATCCGCCGGTTGTTGCGCGAACGGGCATAGCCCGGCCGATGCCGCGGCCGGGCTACCAAGATGCCGCGAAGGTCAAACATAGTAAGGCATGACGCCGTAGTGCTGGTGAACGCGTTCCTCCCAGGCCCTGTTGCCGTACGAATCGTCCGAGAAAGCCGGCGCATTCTGCAATTGCTGTTCGGTGATTCCGGTGACGTAGCCGCCAAGATTCGTATCGTATTTGAGAGCGGACCAGGGAATCGGATAATGGTTGTGGCCGATACCGAGGAAGCCGCCGAAACTCATGACGGCGTAGGACACCTTGCCGCCGATCTTTTCGATCATCATGTGGTCGATAGTGCCGATCTGTTCGCCGGATGTCGAAAACACAGCAGTATCCCTGACGCGTTCGCTCGAGATGAGATTATGATCCGGATGGGCGCGTTGCATCACCTGTATCCTCTGTTCGATTGAAAGATACACAACAACGCCCGAAAGCTGTCGGCGTTCCGGACCATACACAGCAGGACATTCGCGAATGCGCCTGCCGCTATCAGGTTGGGATTTCACCGATCATCTTGTAGTAGGCGCTTTTGGCGAAGGTTCGCATGCGCCGGCGTACGCTTTCGGTGGATGCAGTCGCCATGAACGGCAGCTGGCCATGGCCTTTCAGCGACACGAGGAGATCGATCATTTCGATACGATCGGGCCAGATGTGATCGATCATCGGATGGTTCGGCAGCGCGCAGGAATTCATGCTTGCGATCTGGGGGTTTTCGAGCATGCGGGCAGTAAATTTCAACGCCAGCAGCACACCCGGCGAATATTGCGCAAAATTCTCATCGTAGGCGGTTTTCCAGAAATACGCATCGGGACCGCTCTTGAGCACGATACTCATGGCGATCGGCTTGCCGTTCATCGTCAGCCCATCGATCTCGAACTGATCGCTGGCGGCGAAGCGGCGCGCCATTGTGCGCATGAACGTTGCAAGAGACGGGTCACAGAGCAGAGCTGTGCCGCGTTGGCCTTTCCAGCCGCTCGCTTCGAGGGCCATGAAATCTTCTGCGCCCTGGCGCAGTTCTGCGCCGGATTTCAATGCGACATGCTGCAGGTCGCCGCGTTCGGACAGCCGCCGCATCAGGCGGCGAAATTCCTTGCTGCGCTTGGAGCCAATCCATTCCTTGATACGCTCGGCGACGCCTGCGTCTTTGACGAGGAATGCACGGCTGCGCGAATCGAATTTCTGCGTCAGCAGCGCCCGCGCCCGCGCATGGTCGCGCAGCAGAATGGCCAGGGGACCATTTGCCGGAATAGCCGGTACGAGGATGCCGCGGACGAAAGTAAATTCGGCCGCGAACCAGTCCTGGACAAGGTCGAGAACCGGAAACGCCTGTTCGTTGCTGACGAGCGGGCCGCCCAGCGCCATTTGCGGCGCGCACCACAGGCGAACATGCGAACTCGTCGTCCGGTTCGGCTTCTGGAAGGCAAAAACGCCAACAAGCGATGCTTGTTCGTTCTGCCACCCGCCGGCCGTGATGAAGAGAAAGAGGGGGCGCTCGGCGGCCGGAAAGTGTTGCGCGGCGGACAATGCAAAGGCAGGTTCCAGGAAAACGTTGCGCTCGACGCTGCTATCGACCAGCCGCCGCCAGTCGCCGATCCGGCGGGCTGCCTGTTCCCAGTCGAGACATTCAACGGAAAGCTCGCCGCTTGCGAAGGGCCGGGTGAATCCCGGCGCAAGATTGGCAGGTATCGCCGTCGCGCTTTCGGCAGCGGTCTGTTGCATCGATGCGGACAGGAGCCATCGCGCAGGGTCCAAGAGACCGCCGCCAATCGCATGTGTGCCAGACTTGGAACGCATTGTGAACTCCGGACCCGTTTCGGCACAGAATGTTTCATTCTACACCGTCCAGCGCCGGGCGGACGCCCCGCTTTGGGACGTAAGCCGCTGTTGCCGCGCCAGTTTCCGGAGGCAAACAAGAACCGCACCAAGACATAATCCGGCCGGATACGTTAACCCAGCAGCCCGCCTCTGCCGGGGTTGAGCGGGTTGCCACTCAAGGCAGCCGCGTCGGGCGTATCGAGCGCAATGCCGCCATTGAAGGCATTCCAAAGCCCTTCCACATGGGACGGGTCGAGATCGTGGAGAATGCAGACGACGCGGGTCGTTCTGTCTGTATCGGGCCAACTCTCCAGCCGTACAGGCGGGTGGAATACGTGCTGCACGCCATGCACGACGATTGGCCGCGCCGGATCGTCGGCCAGCGCCACGATACCCTTCAGCCGGAGAACATGCTTGCCATGCACCTGCCGCAGCATTTCGACGAACATCTCGAAATTGGCCGGCTGCAAAGGTTTGCCGGCCCGCAGGCAACAGGAGCGGATATGCGCATCGTGGCTGTTGGGGTC
>JBFWRC010000043.1:0-35267 GCA_050249115.1 Beijerinckiaceae bacterium | reverse complement strand
GCCGCTCGCCTGCGCAATGGCTTCGTGATCGAGCCGCGCGTGTCGGTGGAGGTTGAAGCCTACCGGCCCTTCTTCGTCCTCGGCGAAGTCACAACCGCCGGCCAGTTCCCTTACATCAACGGCTTGTCGGTGCAGAAAGCTGTCGCCATCGCCGGCGGGTTCGGCCCGCGCGCCTACCGTTACGACGTCAATCTCACCCGCATTGTCGAAGGCCGGGCCATCACCGCAGCTGTACCGTTAACCCAATTGGTACGCCCCGGCGATACAATCACCGTGCGCGAGAGGTTCTTCTGATCGCGGCGACGGAGAGCGACATGGCGGCTGCAAGGATCGACGGGTCAGGAATCGACAGGTCAGAAATCGACAGGTCAGAAATCGACGGGTCCAGTCTGAAAATCATCCACGTGCTGCGCGCGCCTTTGGGCGGGCTGTTCCGGCACGTGCTGGATTTGACGCGCGAGCAGATCGCCCGCGGCCATCGCGTCGGCATGATCACCGATTCCCTTGCCGGCGGAGATCGCGCCGCGCAGATACTCGCCGAGCTGGAGCCGCAACTCGCGCTTGGGCTGATGCGCCTGCCGATTCGCCGCAATCCGCATCCCGGCGACATCGTCAACCTGATGAAGATTTCCGGCCGCTGCAACGCCTTGCAGCCCGACGTCATCCACGGTCACGGATCCAAGGGCGGCCTGTTCGCCCGCCTCACCGGTTTCCTGCCCGGCTCCGGCCACGCGATTCGCGTCTACACGCCGCACGGAGGCAGCTTCAACTACCGGCCCGGAACGCCGCTCCACAAACTCTACATGTTCGCCGAAGGCATTCTGGAGCGCAAAACCGACGTCTTTCTTTTCGAGAGCGATTTCATTCGCTCCTGCTTCGTCAGATATGTCGGCGAAACCAGAAAGCTCACGCGCATCGTGCTCAACGGCATCAGCGATGCGGAGTTCGAGCCGGTCGAGGCCGCCGCCGACGCCGCAGATTTCGTCTATGTCGGCGAATTGCGCTCGGCCAAAGGCATCGACACGTTCATCGACGCCATCGCCGAACTCAAGCGCCGCACCGGAACCGAATATCGCGCCCTGCTCGTCGGCACCGGACCGGACCAGGAAGCGCTGACGGCGCAGGCCGCTGCGCTGGGCGTTGCCGGACAGATAAGCTTCCCAGGCGGCATGCCTGCCCGCGACGCCTTCCGCCGCGGCCGTATCATGATCGTGCCATCGCGCGCCGAATCCCTGCCCTATGTCGTGCTCGAAGCTGCCGGCGGCCGCGTGCCCATGATTGCGACCGATGTCGGCGGCATCCCCGAAATCTACGGCCCCTGCGCCCATCGCCTGATTGCCTGCAACGACAAGATGGCGCTCGCCAACGCCATTGAGGACATGCTCGCCAAAAGCGCGGACGACCGCCGCCGCGAGGCCGAAGAACTCGGCGCCTTCGTCGAAGCGACCTTCCACATCTCCGACATGACCGACGCCGTCATCGACGGCTATCGCGCCGCGCTTGGACTGCCCGCAGCCGTGCAGCCGGCCCCGGCGCGCACGCCAGTCGCCGCCTGACCGGGCAAGGGAGTGGGCGCCATGCCCGATGATGCCAGCTACAGCGAGAATGCGCAGCGCCCCGCCGCTTCGCCGCGCCGCAAGCTCGCCGAATCCCTTGCCGGCGCCCGCACCCAGACCAGCTATTCGCCCATCGTTCTGAGCGGCATCGTCCGCCTCGCCGAATTCGCCCTCGTCTGCCTCGTGGGCTGGGCGCTGTACGCGCTCTATGTCGTGCCCGCCGTGGGTCCGGTCCCGTCCTACTCCGCCGCTGTCCCGGCGATGGCAGCCGTCACTGTCGTCCTGTTTCAGATGCTGCAGCTCTACACGATCGCCGCCTTCCGCACGCCGGCCTTTCAGGTGCTGAAACTTGCCGGCGGCTGGACGCTGGCGTGTCTGGCCGCGATGGCGGGCATATTCTTCCTCAAGCGCGGCGTCGAGTTTTCCCGCGTCTGGCTGCTGTCCTTCTACGCCGCCGGGCTCGTCGCCCTCATCGCCGGACGCATCGCCGTCTACGCCCTTGTCGAGTCGATGACCCGGCGCGGACGTCTCGACCGGCGCACCGCCATCGTCGGTGGCGGACCTGCGGCGGAAGACCTGCTGCGCGAACTCGCCCACCAGAAAAACACGGACCTGAAAATCTACGGCGTGTTCGACGATCGCAACGAAGAGCGCTCGCCCGAAATCACCGCCGGTTTCCCGAAACTCGGCACGGTCGACGACCTCGTCGAATTCGCCCGCCACGCGCGGCTCGATCTCATCATCTTCACCCTGCCGATTGCAGCCGAGCAGCGCATCCTCGACATGCTGCGCAAGCTCTGGATCCTGCCCATCGACATTCGCCTTGCCGCGCATACGAACAAGCTGCGCCTGCGTCCGCGCGCCTATTCCTGGATCGGCGGCGTGCCGGTACTCGACGTATTCGACAAGCCGATGGCCGGCTGGGACCACGTCCTCAAATATACGTTCGACAAGATCGTCGGCGCGCTGGCGCTTGTTGCCCTCTCGCCCGTCCTGCTGCTGACAGCCATTGCCATCAAGCTGGATTCGCGCGGGCCTGTCCTCTTTCGCCAGAAGCGCTACGGCTTCAACAACGAGCTGATCGAAGTCTACAAGTTCCGCTCGATGTATGCGGACCAGCTCGACCCCACGGCCTCGAAACTCGTGCAGAAGAACGACCCGCGCGTCACCCGCGTCGGCCGCTTCATCCGCAAGACCTCCATTGACGAACTGCCGCAGCTCTTCAACGTTGTCTTCAAGGGCAATCTCTCGCTCGTCGGCCCGCGCCCGCATGCGGTCCACGCCAAGGCTGCCGACCGGCTCTACAACGACGTCGTCGACGGTTATTTCGCCCGCCACCGCGTGCGCCCCGGCATGACCGGCTGGGCCCAGGTCAACGGCTGGCGCGGCGAGACCGACACGCCGGAAAAGCTGCAGCGCCGCGTCGAGCACGATCTGGTCTATATCGAAAACTGGTCGATCCTGTTCGACCTTTACATCCTCAGCATCACGCCGTTCGCGCTGGCGAAATCGGAGAACGCCTATTGACCCCCTCGCGCGAACGTTACCTCGTGCTCGACACCTGGCGCTATATCGCAGCGGCGGGCGTGGTGCTCTATCATTACGAAAACCACTTCCAGCCCTATCTCGCGGCGCCATCGAATTACCTGCATCACTTCACCTATCTGGTCGATTTCTTCTTCGTTCTGTCCGGCTTCGTGCTGATGCACACCTATGGCGACAGCATCGCTGACTGGCGCGGCTACGGACGCTTCATGCAGAAGCGTTTCGCGCGCCTGTATCCGTTGCACTTCGTCACCACGCTTGCTTTCGTCGCCGTTGGCGTCGCTGCAATCACCTTCAAGATCGACATGCGCGACCCGTCTTCGTTCGATCCCGGCCTTGCCGCGCCGACGCTGACGCTGCTGCACGCCTGGGGCTTCACCTCGCACCCCGGCCTGAATTTTCCCTCCTGGTCGATCTCCTCGGAGTTCTTCGTCTATTTTCTCTTTCCGCTCTTCGCCTTCCTGCTGGTGCGCACGCGCCCGCTTGTCTTCATCCTCGCTGCGCTTGCCTTCGCAACAGTGATGCACAGCGTGCGCGTCAACCTCGGCATGCGCCCATGGACGGAAGCGACGTTTGATTACGGCATGCTGCGCGCCGTGCCCAGCTTCATGGCCGGCATGGCCGTCTACATGATCGTCTCAGCGCTGCCGCGCATGCGGGTCTCGTGGCTGTGGGTTCATGCCGTCATGGCCGCACTCTTCGCAGCCATGTTGGCGCAGGTGCATCCCTTTATCGTCATCGCCTGCTTCCCCTTTGCTGTCGGTCTCATCGCCATGGCTGAGCGCGGCGGCGCGCGCACGGCGATGCAATCGCCGCTCGGCGCGAAACTGGGGGATGCCTCCTACGGCATCTACATGCTGCATTCGATGGTGCAGATCGCCTCGCTCGTGCTGGTGCGTAAATTCCACCTCACCAGCGTGCCGGAACTGATCGCCGTCGCCCTCGCCGGAACCTTGTTCGCAACGCTTCTGGCGATAGCGTCCTACCACTGGTTTGAAATGCCTGCCCGCAAATGGTTGAGCAAACCCCTGGCGATCTTTGCCCCACGCAAGCAGGCAGGACAGGGAGCGGCGGGATGAGCGCAACGGCCTATGTCGACGCCGCACAGGAATCCGCTCTGCCCAGGAGCGGCGTGCGCTTGCACTACGAAAGCCTGCTGCGCTGGGTCTTTGGCCCGTTTTTGTTCTGCGGTTGCATCGCCGTCATCGAACCGTCACCCTATGATCTCCTGTCCCTTCTGTTCCTGCCGCTGCTGATCTTCAGCGGGTTTAAAATTTATCGTCTCCAGCTTCCAATTCTCATCCTCTGGATCCTTTACATCATCGCCGGCTTTCTCGCCCTCATGCCGCACTGGGGTGAGACCGATCCGACGATGTTCCAGTTCCAGTCACTCTATCTCGTCATCACTTTCGTGATGTTTCTGGTCTTTCTTTCCGAAAACACGGAAGAGCGAAGCGAACTCGCCCTGAAGGCATTCACCGCGGGATGCATTTTCAGCGCGCTTATCGGCATAGCAGGCTTTCTCAACGTAGCAGGATTGAAAGACACCATCACCGTCTACGAGGGCCGGGTAACCGGCTTGTTCAAGGACCCGAACGTGTTCGGCTCCTATATGATCATGGGAGCCATTTACCTCCTGCAAATCCTCGTCCTGGGTATAGCGAGAAGGTTCTGGTTGACCTTTGCCGCTTACGTTATCGTCATGCTCGGAATATTTCTGTCTTTCTCGCGCGGCTCGATTGGCGCGACATTGTTCGGAACGATGATGATCTTCGGACTTGCCTTTGTCACTTCGGGGTCCGCCCGGATCCGGAGGCGGGTCCTAATAGCCATATCCATCGGACTGGTCCTTGCCGCCGCAGGAATTGCGATTGCGCTCTCCATTGAGGAAATCCGGAAACTGGTCGAATTGCGCTTCAACGCCGTGCAGGATTACGATGGCGGCTACACAGGCCGGTTCGGCAACCAGATAAGATCGCTTCCCATGATGCTCGATCTGCCGCTCGGTTTCGGTCCCTTGCGTTACCGACTTACATTCGCTCTCGATCCGCACAGCTCCTATATCAACGCCTTTGCCTCATACGGCTGGCTCGGCGGCTTTTCGTGGTTCATCATAGTCGGGTGGACCTGCTTCATTGGCTTCCGCCTGATGTTCGTGAACTCGCCCTATCGCGTCCACGCACAAGTCTGGTTCGTTTCGCTTTTCGTTCTGTTGCTGCAGGCATTCCAGATCGACATCGACCACTGGCGCTGGATTTTTCTGGGTTTTGCAGGAGTTTGGGCGCTGGAAGTCGCACGGGTGCGGTGGCTCAATCAGCAATTGCAGCAAACCGGCGCTGATCAGGCGAACACCTGACAACCAGAACCAAAACGTCTCAACGCTTGCCGGCTGAAAAAAGAATCTTCCGCCGCATGAGCCGGCGGTCGCCTGTGTGGCTGCAGCCTTGCACGCGCATGGCGCTCCAGTAGAGCCAGGCCGACGCCCCTGCATCGTCGAAATTGCGGCCCTTGGCGTTGGGATCGAGGATCGAGGGATAGGAATTGAGCACGCCTGCCCCGCAGGCGTCGTCGTAGAGCGATTTCGTCGCCATCAGCAGCCGCGGCAGGCTCCAGTTGAGCAGATCGCGCGAGGTGGCGTAGTAGAAGCCGGATACAGGATAGTTTTTCTCGTCCTTCCACGCCTGCACCACCGCCAGCCATTGCCCGCTCGGCCTGTGCTTCACCACCGCCCCAACCTGCGCCGGAAACGGCGCAATCGGCTTGCACGGCTGCGGAAACGTCATGCCTTTCCTGTACGGATCGTCGTAGCGGATGGAAAAGGCCTTGCCGTCGAACGCGCGCCAGCTGCGCGGCCTCCCCGGATCGGCGCTACGGAACAGGCACACCCCATGCATCTGCCCCGGCCAGCCGGTCTCGGCGGCGAAAAAGTACTTGTATTTTCCATCGGAGAAAATATTCGACGGATTGAAAAAGCCCCTGTGCCGCTGCTGCTCCAGCTCCTGCCGGAAGGGCGGCGCGGCGACAACCGGATAGGCGTGTCTGGCGAAACTTGCGCCGCCATCGTTTGAGCGCGCGGCCAGAAGCGCGTTGTACCAGCATGTCAGGCCCGGCTTGCGCGCCGCTTTCGGCACATTGCAGCGTCCGTGCTGGTCGGCGTGATATTCGTGATGGACGATGGCTTCGATGCGCTTTCCGTCGCCCGTCCATGTGGCGGCGATCCAGTTCAGCGTCGCCCACTTTGCCGGATCGGCATTGTTGGGCGAGCCGAAAGCGACCTTGCAGTCCACTTTCAAGGCATCGAGCGAAGGCCCGCGCAGCGGCCGGTTGATGTAATGCAGCGCGAACATGACGATCTGTCCGCCCGCATCGCGAAAAGCGCGCGGATTGAGATCGGGCACGTCGTGACCGTCGCAGCCCTCGCCGGGGCGGAACATGGTTTCTTGCGGGCCGGTGAGGCGCAGCTGCAACTGCGGCGGCGCGGTCTGCGCATGCAGCGGCAGCGCTGCAAACGGCAGGCAGGCAAACGCGAGAAGCGGTGCAAGGCTGCGGCGCGCGTATTCAGTCACCGCGCCCTCCCCTAGATCGCCGCGGCAGGCTCGCGCCGCATGTCCGCAACCTGCGCCTGCAAAGCCGCGCCGCTGTCCCGCCCGAGCAACGTGGCATAGACCGCTTCGATAGCGTCGAGATGCCGGTTGAGGCTGAGCGGGTTGGCCCAATAGTCCGCATGGGCGTTGCGCGTCATCCGCGCAGCTTCTCCATCGTCCGAAAGCCGCGTCAGCGCGCGGGCAAGGTCCGCCTCATCCGCCGACTTGAACCACAGGCCGTTGCGGCCGTCGGTAATCGCCTCGCGCCCGGCGCAGACGTCGCTGACGATCACCGGCGTGCCCATCGCCAGCGACTCGATCACGGTCAGCGGCTGGCCCTCGTACCAGACGGAGGGGAACACCAGCGCCCGCGCCTGCCGCAGCAGCGCCTGCACCGCCTCCGGTTTCTGCCAGCCAAGGAAACGGGCTTCCGGATAGCGCTGCTTCAGCTCTTCCAGCATCGGCCCGTCGCCTGCGATGACGGGCGAAATCCCGCTAATTCGCGCGGATTCGCAGAAATGCTCGATACCCTTTTCGCGCGAGATTCTGCCGACAAACAGGAAGTCCGATCCAATCCTGCTCTTACTCCCGGGATCGGCGACATCGACCGGATTGCCGACGCGGAAATAATGCGCATCGGGCCGGATGAACGGCTGCGAGACGCTCTGCTGCAACTCGCTGATCATCACTATGTTCTTGAAAGCCTTGTGCAATCCGCCCCGGTTGATGAGCACCTGCCGCGCCACACGCATCGCCTTGTGCTTGTAGGACCGCGAATCGCAGTTTGTGGCGATGCACGACAGCGACAGGGGCGTCCTCTGGCAGGTCTGCGCCGTCTGGTAATCGTAGAATCCGCCGTTCGGACAGACCAGAAAAAACTCGTGCATCGTATATAAAACAGGTACTTGCGTGTTGACTAGCACGGGTCCGATGCTCGGCGACACGGCCTTTGCGAAGGCATGCACATGGACGACGCTGTCCTTCCGGTCCATGCCCGCCAGCACCTCGGCAAGCTTTGCGGCAGCGGGCCTGTTCCACATGTATTGCTTGAAGAAAGCGGCCGCGCTGGGGGCCGTGCTGATGTCGTATTGCTCCATGCAAACAACTGAAATACCGGCCTTTTCCAGCCGTTTGTCAGCCGGCCCGACTGCCGCGAAATAGGTCACGCGATGGCCGCGCCCGGCCAGGCCAAGCGCGCTTTCGATGGCGACTTTCGATTGGCCGCCGTTGATCCAGGCATGGTCGGCAACGATCAGAATATGCATGACGGGCTCGAATTCTTCAAAAACAAGGGTTCCCGGCGCCCGGCGCGCCGTGCCGCCCGTCCCGATCCATGACGCAAATGTCTTGAATTTTGTTGAATGCGGCCTGATTCTGCCCGCTTTGGGCGGTTTCTTAACGCTTTTTAACTGTCAGCCTTCTCGAAAACGGCTATATTCAGCTATAGGGGACAATCGTACATTTCCAACTTCGACAATGCGAACTGGTTGAATTTGGTCGCACAGGAGGCTGGCTGGAGGGCGGCGCTGGCTCGCGGGAGCGGCGCATTCCGGCCGGGTACCGGTGCGATAGATATTCGCTAAAGCATTGAAAGTCAGGGAAAAGACAGTCGGACATCCGCCTTACACGAGACGTAGCGGCTCCGGGAGACAGTGAAGTCATGATATTCGGTTCCGCCGCTAAATCGCTGATCACGCTCGCAGTGGCCGGCGTTGCCGCAGCTGTCGTATGGCCTGGCCTGGCCGATTATGTTTATCCGGGCGGCGGAAAACAGGCCGCCTCCATGCGCGAATACCTGCCCGGACCAGTCGCTTCGGCGCTTCCGGCCTATGGCGATCCGAAGAAGCCCGCCGCTGCCGGTGCTCCCGCCGCCGGCCGTCCTGCCGGCGGGCCTCCCGGAGGCGGCGGCCGGGGCCGCGGTCCGCGCCGGCCCGTGCCCGTCATCGTCGGCAAAGCGACGAAGGGCGAAGTTCCCTTTTTGATTGAAGCACTTGGCACGACACGGCCGTACGCGACGGTCAATATCCGCTCGCGCGTCGATTCCACGATCCAGAAGATTCACGTCAAGGACGGGGCGCGGGTCAAAGCCGGCGACGTTCTCGTCACGCTGGATTCGCGCCAGATTGACGCGCAAATCCGCCAGGCCGAAGCGGCCCTGGCCAAGGACATTGCCGAGAATGCGCAGGCCAAACGCGACGTGCAGCGGTTCACCGAATTGCTGTCCCGCAATACCGGCACCCGCGTCAATCTCGAAAACGCCCGGCTGAAAGTGGCGACCACGGCCGCCGCCATCGCCGCCGACAGGGCGCAAATCGACAATCTGAAAGTGCAGCGAACGTACTACACGATCAGCGCGCCAATCTCCGGCCGCATCGGCATTTTCAATGCCAAAGAGGGCAACACAATCCGCGCCGGCGACAATTCGGCAACCGGCAATCTGGTGACGATCAACCAGACCTCGCCGCTCTACGTATCTTTCTCGCTACCGCAGGCGTTTCTGCCGCAGGTCCGCACAGCTATCGAAACCGGCGTGGGTGAAGTAACCGCCAAGCCGCAAGGGTCGCAGAAATCCGTCAAAGGCAAACTGACACTGACCGAGAATGCGATCGACACAGCAACGGGCACCGTTGTCGTACACGCGCTGTTCGAAAACGCGGACGAAACCCTGTGGCCGGGTCAGCTCTGCGATTTGCGCGTCATTTTGCGCCGCGACGAGGGCGTCGTGTCCGTGCCGCGCGAAGCCATCCAGTCTGGCCAGGAAGGCAATTTCGTCTTCGTGATCGATAACGGAACGGCAAAAGTGAAACCAGTCACGATCCTGCGCAGCCAGGAAGGCCGCGAGATATTGAGCGCCGGACTGAACGGTGATGAGACAATCGTGATCGACGGCGCGCTGTCGTTGCGCAGCGGTTCGGCTGTCCAGATACGCAATACGCCTGCAAACGGCACCGCCAAAAAAGACAGTTAAGCACAGCCAGGAACCGGCCATGTCGATCTCGGAACTCTGCATTCGACGCCCCGTCATGACGACATTGCTGATGATGTCGTTCATCGTGTTCGGCATCTTCGGCTACATGAAACTGCCAGTGGCCGCCCTGCCCCGCGTCGATTTTCCGACGATTTCCGTCACCGCCCGCCTGTCGGGCGCGAGTCCGGAAACGATGGCCGCCTCGGTCGCCGCGCCGCTCGAACGCGCCTTTGCGACAATTCCCGGCATCACGCAGATGACTTCGACATCGCAGCCGGGCCGCACCACAATCACGATGCAGTTCGATCTCGATCGCAGCATCGACGGCGCAGCTCTCGACGTGCAGACGCAGATTGCCGGCACCATGCGACGTCTGCCTCCGGAGGTGACGGAAGCGCCAAGCTTCCGCAAGGTCAATCCTGCGGATTCACCGATCCTGTTCCTCTCGATCACATCCCCGACGCTCGGCCTCTCGACCATCAACGATTACGCCGAACAGGTTCTGGCGCAGCAGATTTCGCAGATTCAGGGCGTGGCGCAGGTGCTGATATACGGCCAACGCAAGTTCGCCGTGCGTATCGAAGTCGATCCCGACAAGGCGGCGTCGCGCGGCCTGACATTGAACGAGATTCGAACGGCTGTGGCGCAAGCCAACTCGTCCTCGCCTGTCGGCGACTTGCGCGGCTCCAAACGCAAGCTGTCTCTGCAGGCGTCCGGACAGATCACCAAAGCCGAAGGCTATCAGAATCTCGTTGTAGCCTGGCGCGGCGGCTCGCCGGTGCGGCTGCGCGAAGTCGCGCGCGTCTACGATTCCGTCGAAAACAACGAATCCCAATCCTGGTACAAGAAGGAAAGTTCGATCACGCTGGCGATCTTCCGCCAGTCGGACGCCAACACTGTCGAGGTCGTGGATTCGGTCAAGGAACGTCTGCCGCGTTTCCGCGCCCAATTGCCAGCCTCAATCAATACCTATGTCCTGCTCGACCGCTCTATTTCAATCCGAGAATCCATCGAGGATGTTCAAGTCACCTTGGCCATCGCGATCTTCCTCGTCATTCTCGTCATATTCCTGTTCCTCAAGAGTCTCGCGGCGACGATCATTCCGTCGTTGGCGCTGCCGGTCTCGCTGATCGGCACCTGCGCGTTCATGTACCTGTTCGGCTATTCGATCGATAACATCTCGCTTCTCGCGATTACCCTGTCCGTAGGTTTCGTCGTAGACGACGCCATCGTGATGCTCGAAAACATCGTGCGTCATATCGAAGAAGGCGAGAAACCCTTCGAAGCAGCGCTCCGGGGATCGAAGGAAATCGGCTTTACGATTCTGTCCATAACGCTGTCGCTGGTCGCTGTGTTTATTCCCGTTCTGCTCATGGGCGGCATCGTCGGCCGCGTATTCCGCGAATTCGCCGTGGTAATTTCCTGCGCGATCCTTGTGTCCGGCTTCGTCTCACTCACGTTGACGCCCATGCTGTGCGCACGGATGCTCAAACCGATCGACCATCACAAGCGTCCGGGCGCATTCTCGAGGTCCGTCGACATGCTGATCGACGGTATGACGGCGGCCTACCGGATCAGCCTCGACGCGATTCTGAAAGTGCGGCTGCTAATGCTGCTGGCCACCATCGCCACGCTGTTTATCAGCGTGCAGATGTTCAAGGCCATGCCCAAAGGCTTCTTCCCCGTCGAAGACACCGGCTTTCTGATCGGCTCCAGCCGCGTTGCGCCGGATACCTCGTTCGAGGTGCAGGCCGCCGCCACCAGAAAACTGGTCGACATCCTTCTGAAAGACCCTGCCGTCGAATACGTCAATTCGGTCGCTGGCGTCGGTGGCGGCAGCAATCGCGGCTCCATTTTCATCGCCCTGAAGCCGAAGGCCGAACGCGGACCCATCGGACCGATCATCGGACGCTTGCGCGGCAAAGCCTCATCGGTCCCCGGCATTTCGGCAATCTTCCGTCCGATCCAGAACCTCAATCTGCAGGGCGGCCGGCCGTCGCGCGCAGAATATCAATACACGCTGCAATCGGGCGACATCGGCTCGCTTTACGACAAGGCGCCGGTCATGGAAGAGCGCCTGCGCGCTCTGCCGGGATTGCGCGACGTCGACATGGATCTCGAAATCGCCAACCCCCAGCTCAAACTTGAAATCGACCGCGAGAAGGCCGCCGCTTTCAACGTCTCCGCCGAAACGATCCGCCAGACGCTCTACAACCATTACGGCAGCCGGCAGATTTCGACGATCTATACCCAGGCTGCCGACTACGCCGTCATCATGGAAGCAGCCAACAAGTTTCAGGACGATCCTTCGGTGCTGAACCGCGTATATGTCCGCGCGCAAGGCGCCAACGGCCAACTCGTCCCGCTGGGGCAGGTCGTAAAAATCAGCCGCGAGGTTGGACCTCTGACGATCAACCGCCAGGCGCAGCAACCATCCGTCACCATCTCGTTCAATCTTGCCCCGGGAGTCGCCATCGGCCAGGCTGTGGAATCCATCCAGCGCGTCGAGCGCGAGGTCGGTCTGCCCGCAACGATTACGACCAACTTTTCGGGATCGGCGAAACTGTTTCAGGATTCACTGAAAGGTCAGGTACCGCTGATCCTCGCCGCCATCCTGACCATCTACATCGTCCTTGGGGTTCTCTACGAAAGCTTCATTCACCCGATCACCATTCTGTCGGGGCTTCCCTCGGCAGGCATCGGCGCGCTGATCGCCCTGAACTATTTCGACATGGACCTTTCGGTGATCGCCATCATCGGCATCCTCATGCTGATCGGTATCGTCAAGAAAAACGCGATCATGATGATCGACTTCGCCATCGAACGAAGACGCGAGGGCATGGACGCAGCGTTAGCCATTCGCGAAGCCGCGCTCATCCGTTTCCGTCCGATCATGATGACGACCCTGGCCGCCATTTTCGGCGCAGTACCGATTGCGCTTGGCCACGGCGCCGGCGCGGAGCTGCGCCAGCCGCTCGGCATCGCTGTCGTGGGCGGGCTGTTGTTCTCGCAATTGCTGACGCTCTACATCACGCCCGTCGTCTACATCTACCTCGACAAGATCGACAGCTACGTGTCCGGCCGGCATGCTGAGGAACGCGAAGTCCGGGCGGCGCAGCAACCATTCGGCGTTCCCGAGCCCGTTCGTCAACCGGCGGAATAGACCGGACCGGCTCAGCAACCGGCATGCGTAGCACCGGTGCAATGCCTTGCGCACGCGCGCGGGCGGCTTCAAAGCCCGTGAACAAGATCACCAAGTACAAATAAGCAAAAGATAGTTCGCGCGTCAGACCTTCGTGAAGGACACTCATTTCGTTCTGCGACTGGCGACCGCCAGCCACTGCCCCAGTCGCAGCCTTGTCACATACGGCGCTTATGCGAAATCTTCCGCTCCGTCAGGTTTGCCTCCGGTACGTCTGGCGACAACATTGACCGGTTGTCCGTATCCGGCCAGTTGCTGGCGCTGTTCGATGAACCACCCGGATCGAACGGCTGCCGATTGCGCAATGAAATCGATTTGGCGAGACATCGCGTACGCTCCGCGAGGTAGAAAATTCTTGCAAGCTGAGCTTAATCCTGCTTCAAGTCGGAGCCGAGGCCACCAATTTATTTCAGTATCTGTGAGTATGCCTCATGTCGGTAGCGTTCGATTTGATCACCAGCATTCGTCAGCGTCTTGCAGAGCAGTCCGCGCGATCGTCGGCAAGCGCATCGCCCGTCAATCGTAAGCGCAAGACTTTTATGGCTTTTTGCGCAGCACTCTTCACATTGTGCTCGTGCTTCTTCATTGCAGGCACCAATATTCCGGGCAGTATTGCCCAGGAGCAGGAAAGCGCCGCCGCCTTCTTCCGTGCGGATCGCGCACGTATGCGCGCACGCGCCGCGGTCCGCGCGGCACCATCCCTGCCAGTCCTGTCCATATTTCGCGATCGGCAGCCGCGGGCCGGATTGCGCAAGGACCGCAAGGCGCGCGCCGAGCGGCGTCGGGCCCGTTCGGAGGATCGCCGCAAACTGGCCAATTCCCGCCACCTGAATAAACATGCGGAAACGAAACGTTCGCGCGATCGCAAGGTCGCAAGCGTCTCGACCAGTGACAACGATGAAAGTTCCGGCCGCAGCTTTTCCCTCGGCGCCCGTTCGGTCTGCGTCCGCCTTTGCGACGGCTATCACTTCCCTGTCGGCCAACTTGAAAACAAGGGCGATATCAAAGCGCACGAGGCAATTTGCTCCGGCCTGTGCCCGGGAGCGCCGACACGACTTTACGTGCAGTCCTCCGGATCAGAGGACATCAGCGAGGCGACGTCCGCGCGCGGGCACAAACCATACGCAGCTCTTCCCATAGCGCTGCGCCATACCGTCAAGCGCGACAAGACCTGCTCGTGCAAGGCGCCCGATCAGCCCTACATGGCCATGATCTCGCTGCGGAAGGACTTCACCTTGCGCAAGGGCGATGCCGTCATGACCGAAGTCGGTATTCGCGTTTTCCGCGGCGCACGGCGCTGGCCCTACAACAAGCGCGACTTTTCCACTCTCGGCGCCGCCCGCAACCTCAGCCGCAGCGACCGGCGGATTTTGAATGCTCTGGAGCGCGCGTCCTCCGAACGTTCCATCGCCGAGCAGACGGCCCGCCGGGTCCGCGCGCGGGCACAGATCAACGCCACACGCACGGTCGTGACGTCGACGACGCCGCTGCCGCCGGCCCGCCCGCGCAATGTCGCGACCGCCATCGCAGCCCGGTAATCCGCGCGCCGCCGAAGTGCAGGAAAGCCGGAACCAATATCCAAATTTGGCGACTTGATGCGTTGTCCGCCTGCAACACCGCTGCGGCCCTGTGCTCCCCGGCAATAGAAAATTTCGCAAGTTCAGATGTTTGCACGCCACCATGTGTGTGCACCAACTTGACAGCGCGGCCACTCCGCGAGCTTGAAACAAGGGCGCAAGCCCGGCACGCTTAGTTCCGCCCCAATTCGTTGCGATAGAAATTGCCGCCAGTCCACGCGGGCGACCGTAGTGCGCGGCAGACTGCAACCGGCCGGAATATCGCATGGACGCCTCTCGAATCCTGTATAGTGGAAACGTATGTGCAGTTGCGGCGGCAGTTGCAGCGGTATGGGTCGCATCCCTAGCGAAGTCGAAACAAGCCGGGACATGACATCTGGTGCTGTTTCCCCGTGGCGGCCGGATTCAAGAGGGGGCAGCGGCGCTCAAGCCGGAGCCGGGACGAACCGATTGCGGCGCGCAGCGCCCGGAAAAAAGGATACGATGAAAAAAGTCCACGCATGGGGAATCGCAGCGGCAGCGCTGGTTGCAGCGGGCGTCGCCGCAGCCGTTCCCTGGACTTTCGGAGACAACACGATTCGCCAGCAATTGGCGAACCAGATCCGTCTTGCAACCGGCCTCGATCTGGTCGCGACGGAAAACGGCACCGTCGCCCTGCTGCCGCAGCCGCATATCAAGATTCCTGGCGTCCGCATCAAGGACCGATGGAATAATCTCAACGTCGATATCCAGGTGCTGAAGGGCAATTTGCGCCTGCTGCCGCTGATTGCGGGCCGGCTCGAAGTCTCCTCGCTTTCGCTCTATCTGCCCACAATCACCTTGAACGTACATGCGCGGCCGCTGAACGACCGGGGCGCCATCGCCAAGGCGAGTCAGGCGGTTACCTCGACGCCGCAAGCCAAAGCCGCAGACAGCGCCCGGCTCGGGGCCATCACCATAACAGGCGGACGCATCCTGCTCGTCGGGGGAGGACAGGACACCTCCAGCCAGATCGGCGACGTCAACGCCACGCTCGACTGGTCGAGTATCAGCGCACCGGCACGGCTCGATGGCAGCCTGATCTGGCGCGGCGAAAAGGTTGCGGTCAGCTCGCTGGTCACACGTCCCGGGGAACTGCTGCGCGGGCAATCGTCCGCCCTCAAGCTTTCGGTATCGTCGCGGCTTCTCGAAATGACAACGCAAGGTCAGCTCTCCACCGGAGCCGGCGGCCAGTATCAAGGCAAGATATCGGCGAGCAGTCCGGCCATACGCCCGCTCGTCAGCATCACCGGCGCCGGTTGGCCACTGCCGCATTCGATTTCCAATGTCGCCATCGAAGGCACGATCAACGTCCGTCCGAAATCCGTAGCGCTGGCGCAGATGAACCTGCAGATCGACGGAACGAAGCTCGGCGGCGCACTTGCCGTATTTCTCAAGGACGCCCGGCCCCTTGTGACCGCAACGCTGGCGACGGACGAAATAAAAATCGATCATCGCTCCGCCAATTTCCCGCAATTGAGCGGACCTGACGGACGGTGGAACGCGGCGCCCCTGCCCTATGGCGAACTCGCGTTCGCCGATTTCGATCTGCGCCTGTCGGCCAGGAAGGCCAGCTTCGACAACCTGCATGCGCAAGATGTCGCACTCGTCGCCATGGGTCGCGACGGCAACGTCGAGACTTCGTTGTCGTCGACCAAAGCCTATAACGGCGCCATCAAGGTCGACCTGCGCATAGACCGCGGCCCGGTACTGCCATCCATGCGCGGGAGTATCCGGTTCGAAGGACTGAACGCGGAACCGTTCCTGCGCGACGCCGCAAGGCGCGCAAACTTCAGCGGTCTTGCCTCGGGCGAGATCGAATTTCGCACAGCCGGCTCGAATTTTGAGGAGATGGCGAAACTGCTTTTCGGCAGCCTCAAAATTCGTTTGGCCAACGGTTCACTCTCGGGCCTCGACCTCGGCGAGGCGCTCAAACTTTCCCAAACACAGCCCCTGTCGATGCCCGATCGCATCAGGGGCGGCAAAACGCCGATCATAAACGCGAACGCGGGAGCCACGATACGTGAGGGCAAGCTCGTGTTTTCCGAAGCGATGATCGACAGCGGCGATATCAAGTCGTCTGTCAGCGGCGCTATCCATTTGGCCGAGCGGCGGCTCGATCTCAGTATCGCCACAGCGCACGCCGCGCCCGCCGGCTCCAGCCAGGCAGCGCCCGTTCAGCTCGATCTCGCAATAGCCGGGCGCTGGGACAATCCTTACATAGCGCCCAATCCCGACAGCCTGATCATGCGGTCCAAGGCAGCGGAATCTCTCCTGCGCGGCCTGCGCAAGCTGCGCGATGCCTCTTCCGCCAGCCCGCCCGCAGTGGTCGAACGGCCATAGTGCGAGTTCTACCGCTGCTTGCGCATCGCCAGATGGGCGGCCAGCAGGGCGGTGAAGACCACAGCCAGAAACAAAGTAGAGATTGCGTTGATCTGCGGGCTCAGTCCAAGCCGTATTTGCGAATAGATTCGCATCGGCAAAGTTGTCGACCCCGGACCGGAAGTGAAACTCGCGATCACGAAATCGTCCAGCGATAGCGTGAAAGCCAGCATGAAACCGGCAAGGATCGCGGGAGCTGCGAGCGGCAGGGTGATCTGCGCAAAGGCGCCTGCCGGCGTTGCGCCGAGATCCACGGCGGCTTCTTCCAGCGACCTGTCCATGTCCGACAATCGCGCCCAGACGACGATGGTGACGAAGCACATGCCGAAAGTCGCGTGCGAAATCACGATGGTCCAGAATCCGCGCCCGATATCGAGCGCCACAAACAGCAGCAGCAGCGACAGGCCGAGTATCACTTCCGGGAGCACAAGCGGAGCAAACACGGCGAGCAGCATCGGCCCCCGCCCGGGAAAAGCCCTGCCACGCGATAGCGCCAAAGCGGCGAAAGTTCCCAACACCGTCGCCAGCGCCGCTGCCGTCAGCGCCACGCGCAAACTGACCGACACGCTGGCGAGCAATTGCGCGTTGTCGAACAGCTCAGCGTACCAGCGCGTGGAAAAGCCGCCCCACACCGTGACAAGCCGCGATGCGTTGAAACTGTAGAGCACGAGCAGCGCAATCGGCGCATACAAGAACACGAACCCGCCGAGCAGCGCCAGCATGCGCATCCAGGAGCTTTTACCCCTCATGCGCCCCGCTCCAGCGTCTTCTTCTGCATGCGCAGGTAAAGAGCGAGCGGCACAGCAAGCAGGGCAAGCAGAACGACGGCCACCGCCGCTGCGCCGGGCCAGTTGCGCGCCTGGAAAAACTCGTCCCAGAGCGTTCGTCCCACCATCAGCATGCTGGAGGAACCCAGCAGGTCGGGGATCACGAACTCTCCAATGGAGGGAATGAATACCAGCAGACAACCTGCGGCGATGCCGCCCGCGGACAGGGGCACGGTAATGCGCCAGAACGCGCTGGCGCGGCTTGCGCCAAGATCCAGCGCGGCTTCGATCAACGCGGGATCCTGCTTTTCGATGGCGTTGTAAACGGGCAGGATCATGAACGGCAGATAGGTATAGACGATGCCGATCAGCACAGCGGCAGGTGTCGCATAGATGTGCAACGGCTGCGAGATGAGCCCGAGGCTCATCAGGAAATGATTGAGCAGCCCTTCGTCCTTCAGGATCGCAATCCAGGCATAGACGCGGATGAGAAAACTCGTCCAGAACGGCGCAATAGCCAGAACGAGCAGGATACCCCGCCAGCGCCGCGGGGCGCGCGCAATCGCGTAGGCGAACGGATAAGCGACGATCAGCGTCAACGCCGTCGCAATAGCGGCGATGCCGAGCGAATAAAGATAAGCCTGCAAATAAAGGCCGTCCTCAACGAGAATCCGGTAGGCCTCGAACGAGAACTGCCGGATACGCTCGAAAAATCCGGCAAGACCCATGCCCCAATCGAACGCAGGCTTGTACGGCGGGCGCGCCAGAGCCTGCTCCGATAGCGATATCTTCGCGACAATCGCAAAAGGTATGGCGACGAAGAGTACAAGCCACAGCGCCGGCAAGACAATCGTCAGCAGCCGCCAGCCACCGGTTCCTGCTCGTTGCGATGACGCAGTCCCGCCGCTCATGCCGGCAATATCCGCATCGCGCCGGCATCGAAGCAGGCAAAGACAGCATCGCCGCGCTGCGGCACAGGTGTATCGTTGCCAGCATTGCTCTGCGTGACGATAATCTGCCGCCCGCCTGCGGTGATCGATTTCAGTACTGTAACGCCGCCCAGAAACGCGACATCGGCAATTTTCGCGCGCAGGCATATGTCGCCAGCAGGCACGGCCGACAGGCGGATTCGCTCGGGCCGTACAGCCGCTACGGCCTTGCCCATCGCCGCCTCGCCTTGCACAGGAAGTCTTGCCTCCGGCGCGTCGGCAAGCCGCACGAAGCTTTCGCCGCCATCTTGCGAAATCTCGCAATCGAAAAAATTGATCTCGCCGATGAATTCGGCAACGAAACGCGAGCGCGGTCTGCCGTAGATTTCCGCGGGCGTCCCAACCTGTTCGATCTGACCTCCCCGCATCACGGCAATGCGTCCGGCCAGCGCCATGGCTTCGTCCTGATCGTGGGTGACGACGAGAAAGCTGGTCCCCACCTCGCGCTGAAGGTTCGCAAGCTGGAATTGCGTCTCGCTGCGCAGGCGCCTGTCGAGCGCCGCCAGCGGTTCGTCCAGCAGTAGCAGCTTCGGCCGACGCGCCAGAGCGCGGGCGAGCGCCACGCGCTGCCGCTGGCCGCCCGACAACTGCGACGGCTTGCGTGCGCCCAGACCATCCAGTTGCACCAGCTCCAGCAATTCGCCAACCCGGCGCTCGATGGCAGCGCGGCTTTCACCGGCCTGTTTCAGCCCAAAGCCGATATTCCCTGCAACGCTCATGTGCGGAAACAACGCATAGGACTGGAACATCATGTTGACGGGTCGCTTGTTCGGCGGCACGCCGGCCATGTCGATGCCATCTATCGCAATGCGTCCGGAAGCTGGCGCTTCGAAACCTGCAATCAGCCGCATGAGACTGGTCTTGCCGCAGCCGGAAGGGCCAAGCAGCGCGAAGAATTCTCCATGTCCTATGTCCAGAGAAACATCGTCAACCGCGCGCACGTCGCCGAAGCGCAGCGACACATTGGTCAGACGAACGAGCGGTTCGGTCATGGAAGTCTTCGCAGCCGTAGATCGGCGCTACCCGTCGTTGCGCATGGCATCGGCGAGCCGTTCCTCCAGCACATGCGGTTTGACGATCACCAGGGCGCCGCGCGTCTTCTCCACGACACCCTCGTTGCTCATGGATGACAATTCCCGCGTCACCTGCTCGCGGCGGCAACCGATACGCGCCGCCAGCACATGGTGAAACGGCGGCGGCGAAACCGATCGCTGACCGTCCTTGCCGGGACGCGGCACGGAAAGCCGCAACAATTCAGCATAGAGCCGGTGCTTGAGATCGTAGACCGAATGCTCCGTAAGCCGCGCATTGCCCTCGCGTACGCGCGCCGTCAGCAGGCGCAAAACCTTTTCGCACGCCGCTTTCGATGCATAAATGATGTCGAGAAACACCGCAGCCGGCATGATGCACAATTCGCTGCGGGTCAGCGCCGTCACGTTCGCCGACCGCGCGACATTGTCGATGGCCGACAATTCGCCAAAAAACTGCCCGGCGCGCATTTCCGCCAGTATGACTTCCTTGCCCGCCGCCGTCCGGATCAGGATGCGCACTTCGCCAGATACGATGAAATAGACGTCCGTCGTCTGGTCTTCGAAGTCGACGACGATTTCGTCTTCGTCAAAACGCTTCCAGGTGCAGCGCCTGTCGAACTTCGACAGGTCCACATCCGTGGAATCCTTGAAGAAGGGTATGCGGTCGAGCGTCTGCATATCTGAGCCCCGAATATCGAAGTGCGACCTGCGGCGCCAAATCGGGCCGCCGGATCGCAGCTTACATAGACCTATCGCAATCGCAAACCTGTGCTCGCGCGCACGCGGCCGGAATGGCGCTATCTCGCGAGCCGCCGGGCCGCCTGCAAGGTATTGGACATCAGCATGGCGATGGTCATCGGCCCAACCCCGCCAGGAACCGGCGTTATCGCCGCCGCACGCGCGGCCGCTGCCGCGTATTCCACATCGCCGACGAGCCGCGTTTTCGGATTACCGTTCTTGTCGAGCCCCTCGCCCGGCACCCGGTTGATGCCGACGTCGATAACCACTGCCCCCGGCTTGATCCACTCGCCCCGGACCATCTCCGGCCGGCCGACTGCCGCCACCACGATATCGGCGCGTGCGGTCGCCGCCGCCAGATCGGCGGTGCGCGAATGCGCCACGGTCACCGTGCAATTCTGCGCCAGCAGCAATTGCGCCATCGGTTTGCCGACGATGTTGGACCGGCCGATCACGATGGCGTCGAGGCCGGAAAGCTTGCGTCCCAGCACGTTCATCGCTTCGTCGAGAAGGATCATCGAGCCCGCCGGGGTGCAGGGAACCAGTGCCCGGTCCATGCTGCCGATGGACAGAAGGCCCACATTGATCGGATGGAAGCCGTCCACGTCCTTGGCCGGAGAAATCGTCTCCAGCACGCGCGTCGCATTGATGTGATCCGGCAATGGCAATTGCACGAGAATGCCATGCACTGCCGGATCGGCATTAAGCGCTTCGACGAGGGCGACCAGTTCGTCCTCGCCGGTTTCGGCTGCCAGCGTATGCTGGATCGAATGGAAACCGCATTGCTCCGCCGCGCGGCCCTTCGCGCGCACGTAAACCTGGCTGGCCGGATCCTCGCCAACCAGCACAACGGCCAGCCCCGGTTTCACGCCGCGCGCCAGCAGGCCGGAGGTTTCGTTCGCGACATCCGCCAGCACTTTCGCCGACACGGCCTTGCCGTCGATAGCGAGCGCGCCGTGGCCCGATGGTTTTAGCAATTCGCCTGCCGCCTGCGTGTTCATGTCCGCCCCGTTTTCGCTGATAGGGCGCTTTCTGCCAGACGGCAGCGCCGATGCCAAGCCCTTGTAAGCCTTTGATCCGGAACGACGAAGTTATTGAACCGGCCCAACGCCAGGAGAACATGTCCCATGCTGCGGCGATGGGATCAATCCTTGCTCCAGCGCATCACCGCGGAGTGGCCGCCAACCCCGCCCGCCGGCAGCGCGATTATTCCGGGCTTTCCTGCCAATTCTCCCTCGTAGCCCACCGGATCGCCGTGACCGGCCCAGGCTTCGAGGCAGACAAACGGCGCGCCCGGCCGCGACCACACCGCAAGATGCGGAAAGCTTTCGACCCGCATGGAAATCCGCCCGCGGCCGGGGCGCACCAGCGCCAGTTCCCGGCTTTTCGCGTCCAGAAAGCATAGCGCCTCCTGTGCGAAAACCTCGCGGCCCAGCCGCAAGCGCCGCCCCGCGACCGGAGAAAGCCGAGTTGCGCTGGAGAACAGCCCATCCGGGGAAATCACCGGAACATGTGGACCCTCGGCTTCCTCGAATTCGATCCGGTAATCCTCCAGCGCCCCGCCCGCAAACGGCATGGCGAAACCCGGATGCAGGCCGCAGGAATAAAACAGCGTTTTGTCATCCTCGTTCGTAACCGTCAGCGATACCGACAGGGCATCCGGCGCCAGCGCGTAATGGACCCGAAGGGCGAAGGCGAACGGATAGTGCCATCGCGTCACCGCACTGTCGCGCAGCACGAAAACGGCGCTGTCGCCTGTCCGGTATTCCAGTTCGAACGGCATGGAACTGGCGAAGCCATGCACCGGCATCGGATAGGTCTGGCCCGAGACCCGGATTTCGGCGCCCCGGCACCAGCCGACCACCGGAAATAATATTGGCGCGGTCCGGTCCCATATGGCCTGGTCCTTGCGCCACAACAATTCGTTGCCGCCAATACTCCAGGCGATCGCTTCCGCGCCCAGGTTCGAAAGCGTGGCGCGCGCATCCCCTGCCGTCAGGACAAGACTGTCCGCGTCCATGCGCTTCAGGCCTCGTCCTTCCAGCGTTTGACGATTCCGGCATCCAGTCCGAACAGGTCGAGCACCCGGCCCACGGAGTGATTGATAATGTCGTCCAGCGACTGCGGCCGCGTATAGAAGGCCGGCATGATCGGTGAAATGACCGCCCCCATCTCCGACAATTGCAGCATGGTACGCAAATGACCCGTATGCAGCGGCGTCTCGCGCACCGCCAGCACCAGCCGCCGCCGCTCTTTCAACACGACATCGGCGGCGCGGCTCATCAGCGAGCCTGTGACGCCGGTCGCAATCTCGCTCATCGTACGCACCGAGCAGGGTATCACCACCATGCCGAGCGTGTGGAACGAGCCGGACGAGATCGACGCACCGATATCGGCCATCGGATGATAGACGGACGCCAGATCGCGAATGTCCTTCGCTTTCATGTCGGTCTCGTAGACCGCCGTCATCTCCGCCGCCTTGCTCATGATGAGATGGGTTTCGACATCGGTCTTGCGCAGCACTTCCAGCATGCGGATGCCGTAGACAATCCCCGATGCGCCGGAAATTCCGACCACGATCCGCTTCGGCGCAGTTTCGCTCAATTCTTCCCCCCGAATGTGTTTCACGCCTGCGGCAGCTTGCCGGACGCAGCCAGTTTCTCCAGCCCGGCCAGCATGGCAGATTGGGCTGCGGCGTCAAATAGCGCATCCAGCGCCCGCGCATAGGCCGCGAGATTGGCGTTGGCCGCGCGTTGCATGTCAGGTTCGGGCGCCCCCCAATCCGCCGGCGGACGCAAAGCGAAGAGCGCTTCCTGCTGCAACCGCTCGGCCTCCAGCTCGATGGCCTTGACGCGCTCGCGCAGCGCCTGCGTCTGCGGCGTGGCGAAAGCGGCGTCCGGCTCCTTCAGGGCCCGGCGCACGCCGCGCAGCGGGACAACGATTTCCGCGCGCCAGCCCCGCACCGCGCCATCGATGGCCGCCATGTCCTGGGAAGAAAGCTGCCGGCCCTGCGTCGCAAGCCATAGTCCGTACAGCATGACGTTGACGTCGACCCCGGCGCTGTCCTGCAGCGTCAGGCATGCCGGCGGGACGCCCTCCTGCCCGTAGAGCACCAGCGAAAAGCGCCAGAATGGAGATTGCGTTGCTTCGCTCATGCATGCCCCGCTTTTTCGCCGCGGCCGATGCTGACATAGCGAAAGCCGCGGCGGCTCATATCTTCTGGCCGGTAGATGTTGCGCAGGTCGATGACCAGCGGCGTCTTGAGAGCGCTTTTGAGCCGGTCGAGGTTCAACGCCCGGAAGGCGTCCCACTCGGTCACGATCACGATGGCGTCCGCATCGCGCGCGCATTCGTAGGGATCGTCGCAATATTCTATCGCGGGTAGCAGAGGCTTTGCCGCCGCCATGCTTTCCGGGTCATGCGCCTTCACCCGCGCGCCGATATCGGCAAGTCCCGGCACGATATCGAGCGAAGGCGCATCGCGCATGTCGTCGGTGTTCGGCTTGAAGGCCAGGCCGAGGATCGCGATGGTCTTGCCGTTAACGTCACCGCCGCAGGCCTCGGCGATGCGCGCCGCCATGGACTTCTTGCGCCGGACATTTGCCGCCGCCACCGTCTCGACGATCCGCAGCGGCGCGCCCGCGCCCTGCGCCGTCTGGATCAGCGCCTGCGTATCCTTGGGAAAGCACGACCCGCCATAACCCGGACCGGCATGCAGGAATTTGGACCCGATGCGGTTGTCGAGGCCGATGCCCCGCGCCACGTCCTGCACGTTGGCGCCGATCTTTTCGCACAGATCGGCAATCTCGTTGATGAACGTGATCTTCGTCGCCAGAAACGCGTTGGCGGCGTATTTCGTCAGCTCCGAGGCCCTCCGCGACATGTAGAGCAAGGGCGGGCGGTTCAGGTTCAGCGGCCGGTAGAGATCGGCCATCGTCTCCTGCGCCCGCCTGTCGTCCGTGCCGATGACGATCCGGTCCGGCCGCTTGAAATCCTCGATTGCCGCGCCCTCGCGCAGGAATTCCGGATTGGAGACCACGGCAAAATCCGCATCGGGACGCACTTCGCGGATGATGCGTTCGATTTCGTCGCCTGTTCCCACCGGCACGGTCGATTTTGTCACCACGACCGTATAGCCGGACAGCGCGTCCGCGATCTGGCGCGCTGCAGCGTAGACATAGGTCAGATCCGCGTGTCCGTCGCCGCGCCGCGAAGGCGTGCCCACGGCAATGAACACGACATCGGCTGCAGCCACGGCGGACACGAGATCCGTCGAAAACGCCAGCCGCTGCGCCCGCGCATTGCGCTCAACCAGATCTTTGAGGCCGGGCTCGTAAATCGGAATTTCGCCGGCGCTCAACCGGTCGATGCGCCCGGCATCGTTGTCGACGCACATGACATCGTGGCCGAAATCGGCGAAACAGGCGCCCGACACCAGCCCGACGTATCCTGCGCCGATCATCGCTACATGCATGCGGATATCCTTCTGGCTGACCGGACTGGAGCAGCGCTCCGGCAGCCCGTAAACTTCGCCCTGCAATTTGCGCCGGGAACGCCAAGAAGGCGATTCCATCTTTGCGCCGCATGATCTAGCCTAATGATCCATGCAGGCAAAGGCGGTTCAACGCCACGGGCGTGAGAGTCCCGGACAGTCCGGGCGGAAATCGGCCCATCGACCGGAGGAAACCGATGGCGGATACAGTGGAAAGTGCAGCAGGGCATATCGAAGTCTTGCCCTTCGAAACCGGCTTCGGCGCCGAATTGCGCGGGCTCGACCTGTCCCGCCCGCTGTCGCAGGACGCATTCGACGCCTGGCATGCGGCTTTCGAGGCGCATTCCGTTCTGGTCGTCCGTAACCAGACCTTCACCGACGCCCAGCACGTCGCTTTCAGCCAGTGGTTCGGCAGACTGGAGGAATTCGAGGACCCGAAAGACCAGGCCGAGGGCTTCAAGACCATTATCCGGGTCTCGAACATCGACAAATACACCGGCCGGATCAAATCGCTGGACGATCTCGGCCATAAGTCCTTCACGCTCGGCACCAGCGACTGGCACACCGATTCCTCTTTTCGCAAGGTCATGAGCAAGGCCTCGCTCCTGTTCGCCCGCGAAGTGCCGCCCGAAGGCGGAGATACCAATTTTGCTTCCACCTCGCAGGCCTGGGAGGCGCTGCCGGCGGAAACGAAACGCCGCATCGAGGGGCTGACCGTCATTCACGATTTCGAACAGGCCCGCCGCCGCTTCGGGCTGCCGCCGCGGGCGCCGGAAATCCGCGCCAAGCTGCCGCCTGTAAGCCATCCGCTGGTGGCGCAACTGCCGGACGGCCGCAAAGCGCTGCTTCTGGGCATGCACGCTTCCCACATAGAGGGCATGGACGCGGACGAAAGCCGCGCCCTGCTCGACGAACTGACCGCCTTCGCCACCCAGCCGCAATTCACCTACCGCCATCGCTGGCGTGTCGGCGATCTCGTCATGTGGGACAACCGCTGCACCATGCACCGCGCCATGCCCTACGCGCTGGAGCGCGACCGCCGCCTGCTCCACCGCACGACCATCGCCGGGGAAAGCGCTCTCCTGCGCGCCTGAATCGCACGCTTCCTTCCAGGACAACACCATGACCACTGCCGCCGAAAGCGCGATCCTGACCCAGGTTGGTCCCGGCACACCGCTGGGCGCGCTGATGCGCCAGTACTGGATGCCGGCCCTGCTGTCGCGCGAGCTGGAAGCCGATGGCCCGCCGGTGCGCCTGATGCTGCTCGGAGAGAAGCTGATCGCTTTTCGCGACTCGTCCGGCCGCGTCGGCATCATGGATCACAGATGCCCGCATCGCTGCGCCTCGTTCTTCTACGGCCGCAACGAGGACGCTGGCATCCGCTGCGCCTATCACGGCTGGAAATTCGACGTCGACGGCAATTGCCTCGACATGCCGAACGTGCCTTCGCACCAGTCGTTCGCTCATCGCGTCAGGGCGAAAGCCTATCGCGTAGCCGAACGCAACGGCCTGATCTGGTGCTACATGGGCGAGCGCGCCGAGCCGCCGCCCCTGCCCTCGTTCGAAGCCGTCATGCTCGACCCGGCCGAGGCCAACATGTTCTGCGTCATGCGCGAATGCAACTGGCTGCAGGCAGCCGAAGGCGACATCGACACCTCCCACTTCAGTTTCTTGCACATGGGCGGCGTGAAGCCCGATCAGGTCGATCCCGCCAACCAGGGCCGTATCGCATTGGTGGATCCCGCGCCCGAATATCATGTCGCCGACACCGACTGGGGCACGATGTATGCCGCTCACCGGCCGGCGGACGAGGCAAACACCTACTGGCGCTTCGCCCATTTCATGTTCCCGTGCTGGACGATCCCGCCGGACGGAAATTTTCAGGATCATGTCATCGCACGCGCCTGGGTGCCGATGGACGACGAACACACGATGTTCTTCCATATCTCCTGGAAGAAGAACACGCCCGGCCTGCGCAAGCTCAAGGACGGCGCCCAGATACCCGGCGCGACCATCGGCAACACGTTCCTGCCCAACACGACGGACTGGTTCGGCCGCTGGCGTCTGGCTGCCAATGAAACCAACGACTACCTGATCGACCGCGATATCCAGAAAACGCAAAGCTATTCCGGCATCGACGGCATTCATCTGCAGGATCAGGCCCTGACCGAAAGCATGGGCGCTATCGTCGATCACACGTTCGAGAATCTCGCCGTCAGCGACCTGATGATCAACCGCACGCGCCGGCGCATCCTGCAAGCTGCGCGCGCCGCTGCCGAAGGCATTGCCGGGCCTGGCGTCGACAGACCCGAAACGTTTCGCGGCGCCAGAGGCGGCGATTTCATCGGCCCGAAAACCATCGGCTGGTTGCAAGCCTATGCCGACGAATTGCGCGCTTCGCAGAATCCGACAGGCGTTCTGAAAGCCGCGGAATAGCCCTTGCGGGCGGAGGCGTAGCCTTACTTTCCGCTATTGCAATCGCTGTTTTGCGTATAGGCTTGCCTCTCGGCGCCCGCACACAAGGAGGCGCCGGCAGGGAGGTATCCAAGATGAAGCGCAAGACATTTCTGCGCGCAGCTGCAGCCGCCGCTTTTGTTGCAGCGCTAGGCGCGGGCGCGAAGGCGCAAAAGGTCGCCATCGACAACGACGACATTGGCGGAACCGTCACCGGACCGGCAGGGCCGGAAGCCGGCGTCTGGGTCATTGCGGAAACGACCGATCTGCCCACCAAATACGCAAAAATGGTCGTCACCAACGACAAGGGCCAATACGTGCTGCCCGACCTGCCGAAGGCCAAATACAAGGTCTGGGTGCGCGGCTACGGCCTCGTCGATTCCGCGAAGGTCGACGCCGAGCCGGGCAAGCCGCTCGACCTGAAAGCCGTCAAGGCGCCGGACGAAAAGGCTGCGGCGCAATACTATCCGGCGCTTTACTGGTATTCAATGATGAAAATACCGGGCACCGACCAGTTCGGCGGCAAGAGCGACATACCCGCCAATGTGAAACAGACCGACTGGCTGATGCAGATGAAAAACATCGGCTGCGTCGGCTGCCACCAGCTCGGACAAACCTCCACGCGCACGTTCCCGTCCTCGCTCGGCAAGTTCGACAGCCACGAAGACGCCTGGATCCGCCGCATCGGCTCGGGCCAGTATGGTGAGCAGATGATCAACCAGCTCGCCGGACGCTTTGCCGGCGAACCAATCAAATATCTGGCCGACTGGACGCGCCGCATCGAAAAGGGCGAAACGCCCGCGGTGAAGCCCGAACGGCCCAAAGGCCTAGAGCGCAACGTCGTCGTCACCTCGTGGGAATGGTCGACGCCCGACAAGTATCTGCACGACCTGATCGCATCCGACCGGCGCTATCCGACCGTGAACGCCTACGGTCCGCTTTACGGCGCGCCGGAATATTCCACCGACAACATGCCGATCCTCGACCCGAAGACGCACAAGGTAACGTTCTACAAATTGCCTGTGCGCGACAAGGACATGCCGGAATCGCTCGGGCCCGGCCATGCGGCGAGCGCCAAGCTCAACGAACCTTCGCCCTATTGGGGCGACAAGAAACTTTGGGACACGCGCGCCAACAACCACAATTCGATGTTCGGCCGCGACGGTCGCCTCTGGCTCGCCGCCACGATCCGCGGCCGCGACACGCCGGCCTTCTGCAAGAAAGGCTCGGACCACCCCTCCGCGAAAATCATGCCGCTCGACAAGAACTCGCGCCAGGCCGCCGTCTACGATCCGAAAACGAAAGAATACAAGTTCATCGACCTGTGCTTCGGCACCCACCATCTGCAATTCGGTTACGACAAGGACGAAACGCTGTGGTTCTCCGGCACCGGGCCTGTCGTCGGCTGGCTGAACTCGAAGCAGTTCGACGCCACCGGCGATGCGCAGAAGGCGCAGGGCTGGTTCCCCTACGTACTAGACACCAATGGCAACGGACGTCTGGATGAATTCGTCGGCGCCAAGGGCAAGATCGACCCAACAAAGGACAAGCAGATCATCCCCGGTTCCGGCGCCTATGCGGTGATGCCAAGCCCGGCGGACGGCTCGATCTGGTTCACCATCGGCGCCTTCCGCGGGCAGGCAGGCTTTGCGCGCTTCGATCCGAAGACGAAGCTGTCCGAGGTCTTTTACGTGCCTGCGCCCGCCTTCGGCATCCGCGGCGGCGACATCGACAAGGACGGCGTGGCGTGGGGTTCGGCTTCCAGCGGCCACATGGTCAGCTTTGACCGCCGCAAGTGCAAGGGCCCGCTCAACGGCCCCAAGGCGCTCGGCAACCACTGCCCTGAAGGCTGGTCGTTCTACAAATATCCCGGCCCCGGTTTCGCTGGTATTGGCGATAACAGCGCCGAGTCGAGCTATTATTCCTGGGTCGACCAGCATGGCGTCGCCGGGCTGGGGGAGAACATCCCGATGTCCACGGCCAACCTCATGGGCGGCATCGTCGCCTTGAAGGACGGGCAGATGATCTCGCTGCGCGTGCCCTACCCGCTCGGCTTCTACGCCAAGGGCTTCGACGGGCGCATCGACGATCCCAAGGCCGGCTGGAAAGGCCGCGGCCTGTGGACCACCAACGGCGACCGCACGCCCTGGCTGCAGGAAGGCGGCAAGGGTTCCATGCCCCGCGCCGTCCATATCCAGGTCCGCCCGGACCCGCTTTCGCACTGAGTTGCGGGCTCATCGAAACGCGAACGGCCCCAACGCGGGGCCGTTTTGCGTTTTTCGGAGAGGTGCCGACACACACGAAAAATGGTCGGAGTGGCGGGATTCGAACCCGAGTCCTTGCGATCGCGCTCCGGGCGTAGCCCGACCGCGCGAGCGAAAAAAGTCGTGGCTTCGAATGTAACAAAATTCGGGAAAATGGTCGGAGTGGCGGGATTCGAACCCACGACCCCTTGTCCCCCAGACAAGTGCGCTAACCGGGCTGCGCTACACTCCGACGCCGCGGTTATAGAGCATGAAGCGAAAAAGGGGAAAGCTGTTTTTCGAGAAAAAGCATGCCTGTCTTGCGGAGAGTCTTGCCTCTGCCCGGCGCGGTCTTTCCATTTATGGCAGAATTCCGGATGGAACGGCGCTACGCTTCCCGCGCATGCGCCAGCACGCTTGCGCATGCTTCGAGTTCTGCCAGAATCGAGCGCATTTGCGTTACGGCTTGCGGGCCGAGCCCACGTTGCCCGCTGGGCTGTGCTGCGACGACCGGCACAGCACCCGCATCCGCCTCGCCGGTCCCTTCGCGCGCAGCGGGGCCACCCGCCTTCGGATCGTCCCGGTTTTCGGAATAGTCTTGCCCGGCCCCCACGGCTTGCGCCTCACGCCCGCCCTCACCGGCCATCAGCGCGGCGGCTTCCCCTGCCGGCGCGCCTTCGCGCAATTGCACGACCAGATCGACCACAGCGCGCCCGCCCTGCTGCTTCAGGATGCGTTGCACACCCTTGATGGTGTAGCCCTCGCCGTACAACAGATGGCGGATGGCGGCCAAAAGTTCCACGTCCTCAGGACGGTAATAGCGGCGGCCACCACTGCGCTTCATCGGCCGGATCTGCGAGAAACGGGTCTCCCAGAAACGCAGAACGTGTTGGGGAAGCTGTAGCTCTTCGGCTGCTTCGCCGATGGTGCGGTAAGCGTCGGCGCCCTTGTCCATCACGTTTGCTCCGAAGGGAGGAACAGCAAACAGCGCGCACAGCGCGTTGCTTCGACACTTCGATCAGGTATCAAATTTCTACCGGCCAAACAACGGATCGGGTTAATCGTCCGCTTTGCCATTGGCGCCATTGATGCGCCCGCGCATCACGTTCGATGCGCGAAACGTCATCACACGTCGCGGCGTGATCGGCACTTCTTCCCCGGTCTTTGGATTGCGCCCCATGCGCTGGCGTTTCTGGCGAACAATGAAAGTTCCAAAAGACGAAAGCTTGATATTTTCACCGCGTACGGCCGCATCAGATATGGCGGTAAGGATGGCTTCGACCAAAGCTGCACATTCTGTGCGCGGCAACCCGATTCGATTGTAAACGACTTCCGCCAAGTCTGCCCTTGTTAATGTTTTCTGTCCCTCATCCGGGCCATTTTTTGCAATCATTGCTGTTCCAATGTCTATTTTTTTCAAATTTGACACGAATCAAATTGCGCCCAATTGCACCAAAGTCAACAGATTCGAATTTATTGTGAAATTACCAGCGGATAACATTACGCTGTATAAGCCCCATGGCACACACCTTGCTATTATACATAATGCATACCCCTCGACCTCCCTAAAGGGCTAGAGGTGAGGGCTGACATAGCTAGGGTGGAGCTTTAAGCTCATACTTGAGGGTACCCCCCTGCTTTTGCTCAAGGTCCGATACCTTGGGCTGGGGCATAGGGGGGAACCTCCGGCCCGCCGTCTCGTGGTAACCCCTTACATGGGTGACCCCTCGGTGTAGTCGGGAGGGGTAGGCGTGTGGGGGTGCATGGGGAGGGCCTTGGGGTGAGGCATTAGGTGTTGGCACACAGTCATACACCTCCTCCCCTACACGCTTGGTGTAGGCCGCGAGGGGTGTGCTCTAAGTGGTCACTTTGCGCACTAACCTAATGGTGTCCCGAAGCCCTCCCCAGCTACTACTCTCAGCGATAAGGGGAGGAGGGGTCTAATCAGAGAGATATTCTCATAGAGCACTCTTTAAGCCGCCCCCTTCTCATATAGGCTATATATTAGACTGGGCAGGATTTCCCATAATGAGTTTCCCCAGACAGGGCTACCAGAGCCAGCTTTTAGGAGCCAGCGGAGCGCAGCTATAAGCCCCCTTCGAGCGGATAGCATCAGCCACCCACGCCTGCCGGGACTTTACGGCCCGCAGAGCGGCCTCCCCAGCCTGCTCGCAGCTAGCCAGCGTCGGGAACTCCCCCACGCGGACGGGAGGAGCGCTCGCCGCAGACTGAAAGAAGATGAGGACGAGGAGATAGCTGGAAGCGGGTGTCATAATGTCACCAGTCTAGCCGATCACCGGGAGACCGGCAAGAAGGGCCTAGGAGCCCGCTGGGAGCCCGCTGAGCGAGGTTTCAGGATGCCCAGCTCCGTCTCCTCCATCTCACCGAATAGCTTCTCCAGCTCCTCCTCAAGCTTGTCCTTGGCGGCCTCCTCCCCGCGCTGTGCCGGGTCCACCCCAAGGATGTCCGCAAAGTCCGCCACGGCGATGGCCAGAGCGTCCAGCCGGTCGTCATGCTTCAGGCTGTCCTTGTCGCGGGTGAGGCGGGAGTACTGATACCCGAAGGCGTACCTGTGCCGGGTGTCCTCCCCTTCTATCTTGGAGAGGCTCTCATAGTCCCACTGGAGCACGCCCCGGTCCACCACGAGGCGGTGCTGCTGTGTGACCGGCTCCAAGATGGACAGGATGCGTTGCTCCTTGCTCATCTGGTTGCTGGCCCGCACCTCCTCTATCTCGGTCCCTGCGAGGTGCTCCCGGTAGGTAGGCCCTAGCCGCCTGCGCTCTGCCGTCTGGTGTTTGGCCCATTCGGCCTGAAGCACCGGCTGGAGCAGCGCTGCAAACATACCATCCCCGAAGTTGGCCTCCACCCGGAGCTTCTGCACGCGGAACCGGACGCACGCCTTGGCGATAGTCTGGAGGGTGTCCATGTCGTAGCCCGCCTTGCCAGCCCAGAGGTGCAGCCAGAAGAGGATGCCGTGCAACTCCGCTATGATTACCAGTGCCGTTTCGTCAGCACCGCGTCCAGAGTTGTCTACCGCGCCCACAACACGGTCATAGGGAGAGTACCCCGTGTTGTCCGGTAAGATGGCTGCATGAAGGTGATCGCCCTCGAAGCCCATGCGCTGGATGTCGGCTATACGCTGCTTGGGGTCATCACTCCATACAACGCTGTCCGGCCCCTTGCGCGGGTCCAAGGACGCCAGCATGAGGTCCCTGTACTTGAGGGGGTACTTGTCTTGGTCCGAGAGGCTCGTGTCCAACATGAACTGGAGGAGGAACTCGGAGCGGCCCAGAGAGAGCCTGCGCCGCGCAAGGTCCTCATCCGTGAAGCGCGTAGGCATGATGCTACGGCCCACCAGAGAGGGGTCCTTGCGCAGCTCGCTAAGTATCCACGGGGAGAGCCGCAGACCGTAGCGTTTAATTTCGTCTTGCGTGGGGTACAGAGCGGGCCACACCCGCACCTCATACCCTCTCTCCGCAAGGTGGTTGTAGAGGCTGTCCTCATCGTGCGGCGTGCCGAGGTACTTGATGACCCCGCCCGGCACGAGCACGCTGTCAAACTCCTTGACGGCTTCGAGGTTCTTCTCCCGCATCGTCACGGTGAGACTGTTCTGTTGCGTCTCCACGTCGTCCGGGATGATGCACGTGCCACGGAAGCCGACGATCTGTCCGCCCACACCGAGAGCGTGAAAGCTGGGAGACTGGGAGGGCTTCGCTGGGCCAACATCGAAAGCCTTGCTCGATTGCCTGTCCGTAGGTTTCGGCTTCAAGTGCGCCAGAAGTGACCACGACATGATGAGCGTGAGGCACCAGTTGGTGGTTGCCACGGCGCGGCCCAGAGACCCCGAGACCACCAGCACCTTCTCCTCGCTGTCACAGTAGAGCCGCCACAGGGCATAAGCCCCAGTGATCCAGCTCTTGGAGAAACCACGGAACGCCAGAATAACCGAGCGGTCGGGTCCGTGCTGTAGATACCATGCAAGGTCCAACTGCGCCGGGTTCGGGTCACAGTTGAGCAGGTGTCGCCAAAGCAAGATGAGGAAGAGCCTGAAGTCCGCCTTGATGGTTTGTGCGGTGGAGAGCTCGGCGCGTGTGCCCAGAGCTGTAGCCTCCTCCGGGGTGTGCTGCTTCTGGGTGGAGCCAAGAGGGTCCTTCAGTGCCACCATGAGCTGTTGTTCTCCTCGATGTGCCGGATGAAGCGGAATGCGAGCCAGAGCCCGATGCAAATGCCTGCAAGGAGTAAGAGGGCTTCAATCATTCCGTCTCCACTCTTCTGTATCCCGCTGCCCAGAGCTGCCGCTCCAAGGCTGCTTCAAGCTCCAGCACTGCCTCCTCGTGGAGGTACTGCCCTGCACCCGCGAGGTGGAGGGTTTCGTGAATGAGCGTACCGAGCAGCGCCCGCGCCTTGCCGGGCTTCAGGAGGGACTTGTTGATGATGATCTTGGGGGGAGGCCCGTAGTGCGCCTCCCCGAAGTTCCCATTGGTGAGGGACTTGAAGACCACCGTGTAAGGCCGCTTGCGTGTCGATGCTGCCATGTGCGTGTGGCCTGTCTATGCGTAGTCAGGGCGCTCCAGCTTGGGGAGCTCGGAGATGTCGGGCGCAACGCGCTCCTTCTGCTCCTCTTCGCTCTCACCCGGAGGCTTCGCGACCACGAGCCCATTGTCCTTGAGGAGGTTCCTCAGGATTGCTTGCTCTTGGTGCGAAGCCTGCCCGGTGTTCACGCGAGCGATGAGGTGGCGGAGGAGGTTGAGCTGGCCCTCTTCGAGGAGCTGCTGCACGGACTTGTTGTGCTGCTTGTTGATCTCCTCTAGGTACGCCTCGTGGTCCGGGGCATAGTCGTCGCGTTCTTCCCCCTCGCCTGTCATTACGGAGCCTCTGAGGTCTCGATTTCCACGTAGCCGTTGACTGCTCCGGTGGAGGCGAACGCTGCGGCGGGGACAACTTGAATGCGCTCGTCCTTGTCCACCGCGCGGGAGGCATGGAGAGCCGTGGCAGTGTCCGTAACGATGTCACCTACTGCGGCGCTATCCTCGATGGTGAGCGTGAGGCCGTTGACATCGGTTGTGCCTACCTTGAACGTGATGTCGCCGCCCGTGCCGACTGCGGTCTGCACAATCGCCGTGGCCTTCTTGATGTAGCCCGCCACGGGCGATACGAGGTTGATGGGGGTCCCGGCCAGAAGTTCGGTCGAGGGGATGACGAAGGGAATGCGATGTATCTCACCTTTGTAGAGGCTCATTCGGGTAGTCTCCTAGTTGCTGTTGTTGAAGAGTTTGAAGATGGTCGGCGCAGAGCCAACCAGAAAGGCAAGGATGGCGATGCCCGTATTGAACACCCACCGCCCCTGCTCGCGCCTTGCAGATACCTCCACGGAGATTTTTGCCTGAGCAACCTCCATGAGATGTATCCTGCTTTCCAGCCGCTCCACGTCCCGCGCGTTGGTGACGATTTGCCCCAGCATGTTGTCAATCTTGGTGGTCGCGATGACGAGCATGTTGTTCTGCTGGTTGAGGCGCTCCATGATGGCTCTGAGTGTTGCACTGCTCACCGTCACGAGGGAGCCATCCTCGTTTGCTGGCGATGTCTTAATGTCAATCTGTTGATTTCCACTGAGAACTGACCCGGGAAGCGGGATAATTTTCACTGAGATTTGACCCATGTTTTGAGCTTCCCCCTGGCTTCTGGTCGGGGGATTTTGGAGTGATTGACATGGCATTATTG
>JBFWRC010000042.1:0-37558 GCA_050249115.1 Beijerinckiaceae bacterium | reverse complement strand
GTCAGCGAGTAACCGTACTCGAAGCCAAGTACTGCTTCTTCCGACAACATCGAATTGATGACCTCGTAGCGAGGCTGGTTTTCCGCGAGTTCGTTCAACGGAACGTAACGGTATTCGGTTTCCTGATCGATCAATACGGAATGACGTTGCGAGAAAGTCCCGCGCTCGCTGTCCTGGCCGGACAGGCGAACAGGGTGACCTTCGACAAGGAGCGAGCCGAACGCGAGCGCTTCGCCCGTGGCCCAGTCGACGTCTTTCCCGGTCTCAATCGATGTACGCCGCGTATCGAGAAAACGCTGGATCGTGCGGTGAACGTTGAAGCTGGCCGGCAAGGTGCAAAGCTTGGCGCCGATTTCCTTCAGCCTGGATTCTTCGACGCCGGTATCGCCGCGGCGCGCGTCGTCGGTTCCGGCCTCCGCCGGGCGAAGACCGGCCCAGCGGCCGTCAAGCCAGTCCGCCTTGTTCGGCTTGTAGGCCTGGCTCGCTTCAAATTCCGCATCCAGACGAGAGCGCCAGTCAGCGCGCAGTTTCTCGACTTCGCCAGCCGTAACTACGCCTTCGTCGACCAGCTTCTGGGCGTAGATTTCCTGTGTCGTCGTGTGGTTGCGGATTTTCTTGTACATGAGCGGCTGTGTGAAAGCCGGCTCGTCGCCCTCGTTGTGGCCGTAGCGACGGTAGCAGAACATGTCGATGACGACGGGCTTATGGAACTTCTGCCGGAATTCAATCGCCACTTTTGCCGCGAATACGACCGCCTCGGGGTCATCGCCGTTGACGTGAAAGATCGGCGCTTCGATCATTTTCGCCACATCGGAGGGGTAGGGCGAGGAGCGCGAATAGCGCGGATACGTCGTGAAACCGATCTGGTTGTTGACGATGAAATGGATCGAACCGCCGGTGCGATGGCCCTTCAGTCCCGACAATCCGAAACATTCAGCAACGACACCCTGACCTGCGAAGGCGGCATCGCCGTGAATCAGCAACGGCAGGACTTTTGCCCTTTCGACGATATCGTGAAGCTGGTCCTGCTTGGCGCGAACCTTGCCCAACACAACCGGGTCGACAATTTCCAGATGCGACGGATTTGCGGTCAGCGACAGATGGACCTTGTTGTTGTCGAACTCGCGGTCGGACGAAGCGCCAAGATGGTATTTGACGTCACCGGAACCCTCGATTTCGTCGGGCGTGAATGAGCCGCCCTTGAATTCGTGGAATATGGCGCGATGCGGCTTGCTCATAACGTTGGCAAGCACATTCAGGCGACCACGATGCGGCATGCCAAGTACGATTTCCTCGAGGCCGAGCGCACCGCCGCGTTTGATGATCTGCTCGAGCGCCGGGACCATGGCTTCGCCGCCGTCAAGGCCGAAACGCTTTGTGCCGCGATAGCGCAGGTCGCAGAACTTCTCGAACCCTTCGGCCTCGATCAGCTTGTTGAGAATGGCGCGCTTGCCTTCCGGCGTGAACGTGATCTCTTTGTCCGGACCTTCGATGCGTTCCTGCATCCAGGACTTTTCTGCCGGATCGGAAATGTGCATGAATTCGAAGCCGATCGTGCTGCAATAGGTGCGGCGCAGGATCGCGAGCATTTCGGGGATGGTCGCGAATTCGAGCCCGAGCACATGATCGATGAATATCTTGCGGTCGTAATCGGATTCTTCGAAACCGTAGCTCGACGGATGCAGCTCCTCGTGATCGCCGCGCGGTGACATGCCGAGCGGGTCCAGATTGGCATGCAGGTGGCCGCGCATACGGTAGGCGCGGATCATCATCAGGGCGCGAACGCTGTCTCGCGTCGCCCGCTGGATGTCTTCACTCGAGACCTGCGCAGAGGTTGCCTTGGCTCGGGTGGAGATCTTGTCTCCTACCGCTTTTTCGAGCTGGCTCCAGTTGCCATCGAGCGCCGAAACCAGTTCTCCGTTTGCCGGGACGGGCCAGGACGGGTTTGCCCAGGACGGCTTGCGATCCACGACGCCGCTATCGGTTTCGCCGATACCGTTGAAGAAAGTTCGCCATTCGGCGTCGACGCTTTGCGGATCGCGGCGGTAACGCGCCTCGAGCTCCTCGATATAGGCTGCATTGCCGCCATAAAGGAAGGATGTGCGGAGAAAATTTGCGTTGGAGTCCTGGCGCGCCATGGGTTCACCCGAGAGAGAATGTTCCTGTCAACTACGCGACATAATGAGACAAGGTGTTTTCACTAAGGCAGTTGCTTGCAGCATTGCACATGCGTAGTTTGCGAACGGAACGCATGCGGCGCATAGTTTCCGCGCCGCATGCAGGTCGTTTTGCAGCGCCGGCGGCGCTTGCTTGGATTCAGCCTTTCAGCAGTTCGGCGAGCGTGCGCCCGAGGCGCGCCGGCGACGGAGAAACGCGGATGCCCGCTTCTTCCATCGCAGCGATCTTGTCTTCGGCTCCGCCCTTGCCACCGGAAATGATAGCGCCGGCATGGCCCATGCGGCGTCCCGGAGGCGCGGTGCGGCCTGCAATGAAACCAACCATCGGCTTTTTGCGGCCACGCCTGGCTTCGTCCTTCAGGAACTGCGCAGCGTCTTCTTCCGCGGAGCCGCCGATTTCGCCGATCATGACAATCGACTTGGTCTCGTCATCGGCGAGGAACATTTCCAGGACGTCTATGAACTCGGTACCCTTGACCGGATCGCCGCCGATGCCAACAGCGCTGGTCTGGCCAAGGCCTTCCGCTGTTGTCTGGAAGACAGCCTCGTAGGTCAACGTGCCGGAACGCGAAACAATGCCGACGCTGCCGCGCGTGAAGATGTTGCCGGGCATGATGCCAATCTTGCACTCGCCGGCAGTCATGACGCCGGGACAGTTCGGTCCGATGAGACGCGACTTCGAGCCGGAGAGCGAGCGCTTCACCTTGATCATGTCGGCGACGGGAATGCCTTCCGTGATGCAGACGATGAGCGGGATTTCCGCATCAATGGCCTCGCAGATCGCATCGGCGGCGAACGGCGGCGGCACGTAGATGACGGAGGCGTCGCAATCGGTCGCCTGCTTGGCTTCCATCACAGTATCCCAGACCGGCAGGTTGAGGTGCGTCATCCCGCCTTTGCCCGGCGTCGTGCCGCCGACCATCCTGGTGCCATAGGCGATGGCCTGTTCGGAGTGGAAGGTGCCGTTCTTGCCGGTGAAGCCCTGGCAGATGACCTTGGTGTTCTTGTCGATCAGGACGGACATCAGGCGGTTCCCTTCACGGCTTTGACGATCTTCTGGGCGGCGTCGTCGAGATCGTCCGCCGGGATGACATTGAGGCCCGACTTGGAGATGATCTCCTTGCCGAGGTCTACATTGGTTCCTTCGAGGCGGACAACCAGCGGCACCTGCAGACCGACTTCCTTCACGGCGGCTATCACGCCTTCGGCAATGATGTCGCAGCGCATGATGCCACCGAAAATGTTGACCAGAATGCCCTTCACGTTCGGATCGGATGTGATGATCTTGAAGGCGGCGGTGACCTTTTCGGTTGTAGCGCTGCCGCCGACGTCGAGGAAGTTGGCCGGCGCCTCGCCATAGAGCTTGATGATGTCCATCGAGGCCATGGCAAGGCCGGCGCCGTTGACCATGCAGCCGATTGTGCCGTCGAGCGCGATGTAGTTGAGATCGTATTTCGAGGCTTCAATTTCCTTGGGATCTTCTTCGGTTTCGTCGCGAAGCTCCATCATGTCGGGATGGCGGAAGAGCGCGTTGGAATCGAAAGAGACCTTGGCGTCGAGACACTTCAGATCGCCCTGCTTTGTGACGATCAGCGGATTGATTTCCAGCATCGCCATGTCTTTGGCCAGGAACGCGGTATAGAGCTTTTTGGCGACATCGTTTGCCTGTTTGGCCTGTGCGCCGGACAGGTTCAGAGCTTTTGCGACGAGCAGACCATGATGCGGCATAAAGCCGGTCGCGGGATCGACCGAGAAGGTCACGATCTTTTCGGGCGTGTCGTGCGCAACCGCTTCGATATCCATCCCGCCTTCGGTCGATACGACGAAGGAGACGCGCGAGGTGACGCGGTCGACGAGGATGGAGAGATAAAACTCCTTCTCGATATCCGATCCGTCTTCAATATAAAGGCGGTTTACCTGCTTGCCGGCTTCGCCGGTCTGGACGGTGACAAGCGTGGCGCCGAGCATCTGTTCGGCGAAGGTTTTCACTTCCTCGACGCTTTTGGCGAGGCGAACGCCGCCCTTGTCGCCGGCCGTGGCTTCCTTGAATTTGCCCTTTCCGCGGCCGCCGGCATGGATCTGGGATTTGACGACCCACAGCGGGCCACCGAGTTCCTTTGCGGCAGCTTCGGCGTCAGATGCCTTCAGGATCGGCACACCGCGCGAAACGGGGACGCCGAACTCCTTCAATACGGCTTTCGCCTGATATTCATGGATGTTCATATTGTTGTCTCTCTATAGTCACCGGCAGATCGCAGGAGCGCGATGCGAAAGGCCCCTCGGCGAGGCCGTTCGCTGGTTTGCGCGTGTTGTCAGGCGAAGGCCGGGTTGATCTTTTTGCAGGCGTCGACCAGACCCTGGACCGAAGCCACGGACTTGCCGAACATTTCCTTCTCGGAAGCATCCAGTTCGATTTCGACAATTTTCTCGACACCGTTGGCTCCGATTACGACCGGAACACCGACGTACATGCCCTTCACGCCATACTCGCCATCGAGATAGGCAGCGCAGGGCAGGACGCGGCGCTTGTCGCGCAGATAGCTCTCCGCCATCGAAATGGCCGAAGCGGCCGGCGCATAGAAGGCCGAGCCGGTCTTGAGCAGATTGACGATTTCGCCGCCGCCGCTGCGGGTGCGCTGCACGATGGCGTCGATCTTTTCCTGCGTGGTCCAGCCCATCTTGACGAGATCGGGCAGCGGGATGCCGGCAACTGTCGAGTAGCGCACGGAGGGAACCATATCGTCGCCGTGGCCGCCAAGCACGAAGGCTGTCACATCCTTCACGGACACGTTGAACTCGTCGGCAAGGAAGTAACGGAAGCGAGCCGAATCGAGCACGCCGGCCATGCCGACAACCTTGTTGACGGGCAGGCCGCAGGATTTTTGCAGCGCCCAGACCATTGCGTCGAGCGGGTTGGTGATGCAGATGACGAAGGCATCGGGGCAGTTTTCCTTGATGCCCTTGCCGACGGATTCCATCACCTTGAGATTGATGTCCAGCAGGTCGTCGCGGCTCATGCCGGGCTTGCGCGGAACGCCCGCCGTGACGATCACGACATCGGCGCCGGCAATCGCCTTGTAATCGCTAGCGCCTGAAAGGTTGGAGTCGAAACCTTCCACGGGCGAAGCTTCCGCCAGGTCGAGAGCCTTTCCCTGCGGGATGCCGTCGGCAATGTCGAAGAGGACGACATCGCCCAGTTCCTTCATGCCGCTGAGCAGCGCCAGCGTGCCGCCGATTTGTCCAGCTCCGACCAATGCGATTTTGTTGCGCGCCATAGTCCGCAATTCCTTCCAGGGCTTGTACTACGCCAGGGGCGATGCTCGCCTCTCGTGTGTTTTCCGGGGGATGAGCCGTTTAGGCGGCCCGGCGCGCCGTCTTTGCCCTGCATGTCCGCAACACGCAACCCGGACGAAGGGTGTGCTTGGTTCCGGTTTAAGCGATGTTACCGGCGCGCGATCTACAAAGATGCAAGAAGTGCGAGATATTTCAATGTATTAAATAATATCAACGGAGTGTTATGCGTGAATAAATGGACTCAAAATGTGATGTTAAAGATGACAAATTTTGAAAGGTGTAACAAACTCCAATGCTACCGGCGGCCCTGCACGAGCGTTCGAAGTGTCTGTTGAAGGACCCGGTCGAAGCGGTTCGATATCTGATCGCCGCGGGCTTCCTTGTCGAGCCGGACTGCGACGGGATGGATAAACCGAAACAGACTGTCGAAAATCAGAGCTAAAGCACGGCGCTGATCGCCGGCGAAAAAGCCGCCCGTGGCCATGCCTTCGTCAACGACCCGCTGGACCTCACTTTGGACGCGGTTGCGATGACGGCGGGCGATGCCCGTGGACCGGGCTGTCGCGTCGGCAAAGATATCGAACAGATTGGAGTCCTGTTCCAGCTTTTCGCGATAAGCCTTCTGCAGCGCCGACAGGATACGTTCCAGTTTGTCGTAGGCGGGGTCCGGTCCGTCGGCGATGATACGGAGGCCGGCTTCGATAGGGCGGAGCCAGTAGTCGGTGACCGCGTCGACCAATGCGGTTTTCGAGGGAAAATAGCGATAAACATTGGCATGAGACATGCCGGCTTCTTCGGCAATCGAAACGATGGTGGTGCGACGCAGCCCAAACCGCCGGATATGGCTTGCAGCCAGTTCGAGAATTCGGGTTTCAACAGGTTCGGGGGAGGCAGCGCGGTCCATTGGCTCAGGTCTCGACGATGCCGGGAGCGCTTCCAGCCTTCAACCTCTCGGCGGAGCCATGGGATGCCGACAAATATTCCATCGAACGCATTTCTATCAGCCGGGACGCTGTGCGTTCGAATTCGAAAACTTCCCGCCCGTTCTTGCCCAGGTAAAGCTCGTGCGGCTCGGCATCGGCCGATGCGACCAGTTTGACGTTTTCGTCGTAGAGCGTGTCGATCAGGTTGATGAAACGTTTGGCCTCATTGCGCTGATGTTCCTGGATGACGGGAATACCGTCAATGAATACGGTGTCGAAAGCTTCTGCTATCGCCAGATAATCTGGCGCGGCAAGCGGTTGTGCGCAGAGATCGGCGAAGGAGAAGCGGGCGACGTTACCGTGCGCCTGCGGGACGTGGACGTCCCGGCCCAGAACCGGCAGGCTGGCGGGGGCGCCGGCGCGCTTGCCCGTAAGGCTTTCGAACAGCCGGTCCATGGCGGCACGCGCATCTTCGTTTGCGGGAACCATATAAACAGGCGAGCCCGACAGTTTCTCCAGCCGGAAATCTGTCCGGGCGTCGAGGCGCAATACGTCGACGTGTTGTTGCAACAATTTAATGAAGGGGACGAACAGTGCGCGGTTGAGGCCGTTTTCGTATAGCCGGCCGGGCTCGACATTGGAGGTCGCAACCACCACGACGCCGCGCGCGAACAGCGCAGTGAACAGGCGGCCGAGAATCATTGCGTCGGCGATGTCGTTGACGGCGAACTCGTCGAAGCAAAGCAAGCGCGCCTCGCTGGCGAGCCTCTCGGCGACCGGCTCTATCGGGTCGTCGCCCTTGACGGCGCCTTCCTTTTTTCTCTGCCGCCATGCGTGGATGCCGGCATGCGCTTCGGCCATGAAGGCGTGAAAGTGGATGCGCCGCTTGCGCGCGACGGGGGCAGCGTCGAAGAACAGGTCCATGAGCATGGTCTTGCCGCGGCCGACCGAGCCCCAGAGATAAACGCCAGTCACGCTGGAATTTTGCGCCCGCCGGGCGAACAGCCAGCCGAGCGTACTGGATTTTCTGGCCAGAGACGCTTCGGCAAGTTCCGCCACGAGTCTGTCCAGCCGCTGCGCGACTTCGATCTGCGCGGGGTCTCGCTCGATGGCGCCTTCACTTGCCAACTTGCCGTAAGCGGCGGAAACCGGTTGCGGCGCAGTTGCACTCAAGATCAAACCTGCCGCGCGATCATCATGTTCTTGATTTCGGCGATGGCCTTGGCCGGATTGAGGCCTTTCGGGCACGCCTTCGCGCAGTTCATGATCGTATGGCAGCGATACAGGCGGAACGGGTCCTCGAGATTGTCGAGGCGGTCGCCGGTTGCTTCGTCGCGCGAATCAATCAGCCAGCGGTAGGCCTGAAGCAAAGCTGCGGGGCCAAGATAGCGGTCGCCGTTCCACCAATAGCTCGGGCAGGACGTCGAACAGCAGGCGCAGAGGATGCATTCGTACAGGCCATCGAGCTTCAGCCGGTCATCGTGCGACTGGCGCCATTCCTTCTCCGGCTCCGGCGTATCGGTCTTGAGCCACGGCTCGATTGAGGCGTGCTGGGCATAGAAGTTCGTCAGATCAGGCACGAGGTCCTTCACCACCGGCATGTGCGGCAGCGGATAAATTTTCACTGTGCCGCCGATTGTGCTCATGTCCTTGGTGCAGGCGAGCGTGTTCGTGCCGTCGATGTTCATGGCGCAAGAGCCGCAGATGCCCTCGCGGCAGGACCGGCGGAACGTCAGTGTCGGATCGACCTTGTTCTTGATCCACAGAATGGCGTCGAGCACCATCGGCCCGCAATCGTCCATGTCGACATAATAAGTGTCGATGCGCGGATTCTCGCCATCGTCCGGGTTCCAGCGGTAGACGCGGAATTCGCGAACGTTCTTCGCGCCCTGGGGCTTCGGCCAGGTCTTGCCGGTCTTGATCTGCGAGTTCTTGGGAAGTGCGAGTTCGACCACGTCTTTCTGCCCTTTGTTCGCGTAAGCGATTTAGTACACGCGCGCCTTCGGTTCGATGTAGCTGACTTCGTTGCTCATCGTATAGGTATGCACCGGCCGGAAATCGATCGACACCTTCTTGGTCTGGTCGTCGGCCCAGGCCAGCGTGTGCTTCATCCAGTTCTGGTCGTCGCGATCGGGATAGTCCTCGCGCGCATGGGCGCCGCGGCTTTCCTTGCGCTCCACTGCAGAGTCCATCGTGACGACCGCCTGTATGATCAGATTGTCGAATTCGAGAGTCTCGATCAGGTCCGAATTCCAGATCAACGAACGGTCGGTGACCGCGATATCCGGCACACCGTTCCAGACTTCGTGAATGAGTTTGGAACCCTCGTCGAGAATCTCGCCTGTCCGGAACACGGCGCAGTTCGATTGCATCGTCGTCTGCATCTTGTTGCGGATTTCGGCGGTCGGCGTGCCGCCTTTCGCGTAGCGGAACTTGTCGAGGCGCGACAAGGACATCTCGGCGGAATCGGCGGGCAGGTCCGGTTGCTTTTCGCCAGGCTTGACGAGCTCGGCGGCGCGCAGGCCGGCGGCGCGGCCGAATACGACGAGATCGATGAGGGAATTCGAGCCGAGACGGTTTGCGCCATGCACAGAGACGCAGGCTGCCTCGCCCAGAGCCATCAGGCCGGGCACGACATGGTCGGGGTTGCCGTCCTTCAGGGTCAGCACTTCGCCATGATAGTTCGTCGGTATGCCACCCATGTTGTAGTGAACAGTCGGCAGAACCGGGATCGGTTCCTTTGTCACGTCGACGCCGGCGAAAATCTTCGCGCTCTCGGAAATGCCCGGCAGACGCTCATGCAGGATTTTCGGATCGAGGTGATCGAGGTGCAGGTAGATGTGGTCCTTGTTCTTGCCTACGCCGCGCCCTTCCCGGATCTCGATAGTCATGGCGCGCGAGACGACGTCGCGCGAGGCCAGATCCTTGGCGGACGGCGCATAGCGCTCCATGAAGCGCTCGCCCTGGGCATTGGTGACATAGCCGCCTTCGCCGCGCGCGCCTTCCGTGATGAGACAACCCGAACCGTAGATGCCGGTCGGGTGGAACTGCACGAATTCCATGTCCTGCAATGCAAGGCCGGCACGCAGCACCATCGCATTGCCGTCGCCGGTGCAGGTATGCGCCGAAGTGGCGGAGAAATAGGCGCGGCCGTAGCCGCCCGTGGCCAGTATCACGAGATTGGCGCGGAAGCGATGGATCGTCCCGTCGTCCATCTTCAGACAGACGACGCCGCGGCAGCGGCCATCGCTATCCATGATCAGGTCGATCGCGAAGTATTCGATGAAGAATTCGGTATCGTTGCGCAACGCCTGTCCATAAAGCGTATGCAGCATGGCGTGGCCGGTGCGGTCGGCCGCAGCGCAGGTGCGTTGCGCGGGCGGGCCTGCGCCGAATTCTGTCGTCATGCCGCCGAACGGGCGCTGATAGATCTGGCCGTCTTCGGTGCGTGAGAAGGGCACCCCCCAGTGTTCGAGCTCGTAAACGGCCGCCGGAGCATTGCGCACGAGATATTCGATAGCGTCCTGATCGCCGAGCCAGTCCGAGCCCTTGACGGTGTCGTACATGTGCCACTGCCAGGTGTCCTTGCCCATATTGCCGAGCGATGCCGCGACGCCGCCCTGCGCGGCCACCGTATGCGACCGTGTCGGAAACACTTTCGAGATACACGCCGTTCGCAGCCCTGCCTGCGAGCAGCCGACCGTGGCGCGCAGTCCCGCGCCCCCTGCGCCGACAACGACGACATCGAATGTATGATCCGTGATCGGATAGGCCTTGCCGTTCTGTGCCGGTGCCGCCCCGTTTCCGTTGGCCATGAACTAACCCTTCTTTGAACCTTTCGCAGACTGTCGCGCGCGGTGCGTCCTACACGAAGCCGAGCCGCAGCACTGCGTAGACGCAGGCCAGTCCGATGAACGCGCAGAAAAACATGTTGAGCATCAGGCACCACGTCTTCGTATGCTCGCCGTGGACGTAATCCTCGATGATGACCTGCATGCCGAGCATCATGTGGTAAATCCCCGTGAGCAGAAATAGCAACATGAGGATCGCCGGCAAGGGCGAGCCAAGCGTTGCGCGCACCGTGGCGTAATCCTTGCCGACCAGCGACAGGATTATCCAGACGAAGGCGACCGTAAGCGGCAGGAGAGCTATGGACGTGACGCGCATGCGCCAGGCGTGGCGGGTGCCGGACCGCGCCGAGCCCAGATAGCGGACGCGGCTGAGAGGGGTGCGCAGGGACGAGGAAGATTTGCCGGACATGGTGCGTTCTCCCTAGCGGACGGTGTAAGCGAGGATCCAGACAAGGATCGTAAGGCCGATGCCGCCCCAGAGCATGGCGTGCGCCACATATTCGCGCTCCGGGTGCTCCATGCAACGGCCCGTGTCCTGGATCATGTGCCTGATGCCGCCCATCAAATGGGTAAACAACGCCCAGGTGAATCCGAACAGGATCAGGCGGCCGATGATCGACCCCATGAACCAGTTCGCCGTGGCGAATGCTTCCGGCCCGGTCGCGGCTGCTATGAGCCACCACGCCAGCAACAAGGTTCCCAGATAAAGGCCTCCGCCTGTGATGCGATGGGTAATCGACATCATCATCGTCAGCATGGGCCGGTAGACCTGCAGGTGGGGCGACAAAGGCCGCCGCGCTTCCTGCGCCGCCGGGCTCATATCGGTATCGGCCATGGGATCCCTCGAGATTGCGTGTAGCAGTGTCTCTAATTGCAGCAGCTTGCGCTTGCAAGACCAGTCACACGGCAGAAGCGGGTGGATTAGACCTTATTCCGGGAGCGAAGCGCGGATAAGCTGCTGTGCCCGCTCCGAATCCCATTCGGCAGGACCCGCCATACGGCCGATTTCGCATCCTTTGCCATCGATCAGGAACGTGGAGGGAAGGCCAAGCACCTTGCCGGCCTGTTTCAGGACCTGGAAGGATTGGGCCTCCTTGTCAGTGTAAAACTTCAGATGTTTGACGCCTACGGAGTCGAGGAACGGTTTGCGTCGCTCCAGCCGCGAGGTGTCGATATTTACCGCCACGACTTCGAACCGGTCGCTGCCCAGCGCCGCCTGCAGCCGGTCGAGCGCGGGCATCTCAGCCCGGCAGGGGACGCACCAAGTAGCCCAGAGGTTCAGCAGAATCGTTTTTCCCTGAAAATCCTTCAGGCTGAGCTTTTTGCCATCCGGCCCTTCGAAAGAAATATCGGTGGCGGGCTTGGGCGACTTCGGAACCGCTAGCGCGGCCAGTTCCCCCTTCGCGATGGGATCGATGCGGCCAGCGGTTGCAGCCGAGGCCGCGCAGGGATCGGCGGCGCTTGGCGGGCCGTCCTTGCCGGGGCCGCCGGTAATCCCGTATAGGATCGCGGCTCCAGCGCAGATCGCGACGGCAACCACTGCCGCCGTTCTGCCGAAACCGGAGCCTTGTCGCTTGGCTGAAGTCTGGGCCGTCTCGTCGTCCTGCTGAGCCATACCGATCCCGATCTCCCGTAGTCAGTGTCTGTGGGGCCTTGGATGAGCAATAAAATGTGGGGCGGCAGGTTTTCCAGTGCGCCTGACGCTATCATGGAGGAAATCAACGCCTCCATTGGCTTCGACTACCGCTTTGCGCCGCAGGACATTCGAGGCTCCAAAGCCCATGTCGCCATGCTTGCGGCGGCAGGAATTGTCCCGGCTGCCGACGCCGAAGCGATAACGGCAGGTTTAGACAGGATAGCCGGGGAAATCGAGGCCGGAACGTTCACTTTCTCGCGGGCGCTGGAAGACATTCATATGAATGTCGAATCGCGACTGGCCGAGATCGCGGGGGCGTCCGCTGGCAGGCTGCATACGGCCCGCTCGCGCAACGATCAGGTTGCGCTCGATTTCAGGCTTTGGGTCCGCGACGCAATAGACCAGATCGACGGGCAGCTCCGCGAGCTGCAAATCGCGTTGGCGGAAAAAGCCCGGCAGTATGCGGGGGCGGTCATGCCCGGCTTTACGCATCTGCAGTCGGCGCAGCCGGTAACGCTTGGCCATCATCTTCTCGCCTACGTGGAAATGCTGGGTCGCGACCGGGGGCGTCTGGCCGATGCGCGCCGGCGGCTTAACGAGTGCCCGCTGGGCGCAGGGGCGCTGGCCGGGACATCGTTTCCGATTGACCGGAACCAGACGGCGAAGGCGCTTGGCTTCGACCGGCCGACCGCAAACTCGCTGGACAGCGTCAGCGACCGGGATTTTGTCATTGAGACGCTCTCCGCGGCCAGCCTGTGCAGCGTTCACCTGTCGCGATTTGCGGAGGAGATCGTCTTGTGGCTCACGCCGCAGTTCGGTTTCATCCGTCTTTCCGACAAGTTCACGACGGGTTCATCCATGATGCCGCAAAAGCGCAACCCGGACGCGGCCGAATTGGTGCGCGGCAAGACAGGACGAATCGCGGCGGCCCTGCAAGGCATGCTGATGGTGATGAAAGGCCTGCCGCTGACCTATTCGAAGGATATGCAGGAAGACAAGGAAGGCACGTTCGATGCTATCCACGCGCTGTCGTTGTGTATCGCCGCCACGACAGGGATGGTGCGCGACATGGAGCCCGACACCGAACGCATGAAGGCGTCCGCCGGATTCGGATATGCAACAGCGACCGATCTGGCGGACTGGCTGGTTCGCAGTCTGAACATGCCGTTCCGGCAGGCCCATCACGTGACCGGCGCGCTGGTGGCGAAAGCAGCCGGACGGGGAGTGGGACTGGAAGATTTGAGTCTTGAAGACATGCAGTCGGTTGAACCCGGCATTACGGCCGGTGTGTTCGATGTGCTTGGCGTTGAGAATTCGGTGGCGAGCCGCACAAGTTATGGTGGGACCTCGCCCCAAAACGTCGAAATGCAGGCAGGCCGTTGGCTTGAAACTTTGAAATCCGGAAGCGGAGCGGCGTAGCCTCCCGTAATCCCACCGCTTTGGCGGATGCGGCGAATTGCCGCAATCTTGGCAGAAGGACCGGCAAATGCGACATCGGGTTTGTGATCGCAGGAATCGCTGGCGGACTGACGTCATATTGCGACTGACGGTATGGAGATGGTTGTGAAACGGAGATCTATCCGTCCCGGAACGCGACGCGCCTTGGCATTCGGCCTGACCCTTGCGCTTGCCTTCGCAGCGGGCGGCTGCGGCCGCAAAGGTCCATTGGAGCCGCATCCGGCAGAACAACGCGCCGCGGCGCCGGATGCCAACAAGGACCGCAAGGCACAGAAGTTTTCGATTGGCAGCAGCCGCAAGACTCTGTCTTCGCCAATCACGCCGCCCGATCGTCCGTTCATTCTCGACTCGCTCCTCTGACCTGCGGCTGCACCGGCGACAACGCGCATGAACCATTTCCAGTACCGCAATGGCGTCTTGCACGCCGAAGACGTCGACGTGCGGGCGATCGCTGAAGCCGTTGGCACGCCGTTTTATTGTTATTCGTCGGCAACCCTGCAGCGTCATTATCAGGTCTTCAAGGAAGCGTTCGCCGGCGCCGACGCCATGGTCTGTTTCGCTATGAAGGCGAATTCCAATCAGGCGGTTCTGAAGACCCTGGCGCGGCTTGGCGCCGGTATGGATGTTGTGTCGGAAGGCGAATTGCGGCGCGCAATCGCCGCGGGAGTTCCGGGCTCGCGCATCACCTTTTCCGGCGTGGGCAAGACCGCGCGCGAAATCGGATACGCGCTGGAACAGTCGATCCATTGCTTCAACGTGGAATCGGAACCGGAGCTGCATGCGATTTCCGAAATCGCTACGGCGATGGGCAAGTCCGCGCCAGTTTCGGTCCGGGTCAATCCCGATGTGGACGCGCGTACGCACGCCAAGATTTCGACCGGCAAATCGGAAAACAAGTTCGGAATTCCCTTGTCGCGCGCCCGCGAGGTTTATGCGCTGGCCGCGACTTTGCCCGGAATCCGGATCGCTGGAGTGGACATGCATATCGGCTCGCAGATCACGAATCTGGAGCCTTTCGACGCCGCATTCGCCCTGCTAGCTGAATTTGTCGCGCAGCTTCGCGCCGATGGCCACAAGATTGAGCATATCGACCTGGGCGGCGGACTCGGTATCCCCTATCACGACCGCGAGGATCCGGAGAGCTATCACCCGGAGAAATATGCCGAGGTGGTCCTTCGACATACCAAAGGCCTTGGCTGCAAGCTGATCTTCGAGCCGGGAAGGCTTCTGGTCGGTAACGCCGGCATTCTCGTGAGCAAGGTAATCTACGTTAAGTCCGGCGATGGTCGCACCTTCGTGATCGTCGACGCGGCCATGAACGATCTGATCCGTCCCACCCTTTACGAAGCGCATCACGAAATCGTACCGGTATTTGCCGGCAAGGGCGGCCAGCCCTCGATTGTCGACGTTGTTGGTCCGGTTTGCGAAACCGGCGATTACCTCGCTCTCGGCCGCCTTTTACCGCCCGTTGAGGCAGGCGATCTCATCGCCGTCATGTCGGCCGGCGCCTATGGGGCCGTCCAGGCCGGAACCTACAATACGCGCCTGCTGGTTCCCGAAGTGATGGTGCACGGCTCAGAGTGGGCAGTGATCCGGCCACGGCCCAGCTACGAAAACTTGATCGGTCTCGACCAGACACCGGTCTGGCTGGCGTAAATTTACCGGCCGAACACCATATTTTGACACGGTTTGCGCGCAACTTTGCGTCAGGATGGCTTGCCGAAGGCAGTAAGTGACCAATTATTAACGTTGAACGGCTGCACCCGCGTGGTAGCCTTGCACCAGAACATCAACTTGCACGACGGCAAGACATACGTTTTCGCCCGGAAGCGCATTTCTATCAGGAGCGCAATGTGCCGACCGATCCCAAGTTCCGCACTCGCGACGACAGCGGACGCAATGCGAGCGATCGCGCATTAGGCTCCAGACTGGAAAGCCTGGTTCGGCGCGCGCGGTTGACGCTCGTTTGGGAAGGCATCTGGCCGCGTCTGGTGCCTGTCTTGTCGCTGCTTGGTCTGTTTCTGACAGTCTCCTGGCTCGGCCTGTGGATCAACATCCCGCGCTGGGGACGCGTCGCCGGTTTGGCCGCTTTCGCTTTGGCCTTGCTTGCTGCCCTTATGCCGTTTCGGCTGTTGCGCTGGCCAAGCCGGGCACGCTCGCTCGCCCGCATCGATCGCGATTCGGCGCTCGAACACCGACCCGCGACGACGCTGGACGACCAGCTTGCCGGCGCTGGCGGCGATCCGGAAACCCGCGCGCTGTGGCGGTTGCACCAGAAGCGGGCGATGGAACAGGCCGCAGGGTTGAAGGTCGGCGCTCCTTCGCCGCGGGTCCCCCTGTTTGACCGCTATGCCGTGCGCGCCGGAGTACTTGTTGCCGTTGTGGCGGCAGCCTTTGTCGCCGGCCCGGAGAAATACGCCCGGTTTCTGGCTGCGTTCGACTGGCGCACCGAAGGGTCCGTGACGCAGGGCTTCCGTATGGACGCCTGGATTGATCCTCCCGCGTATACGGGCAGGCCGCCGCTGTTGCTGCGGGCCAGGACGGAAGAAGGCGTGAAAGACGCCATCGTCCAATCCGTCCGGGCGCCAGCAGGTTCTTTTGTCGTCGTCAGGGCGTCGGAAGGCGCAGGCGTCGCGGCAGAGGTGAAGGGTGGTCTCATTGCGCCTGAGCCCCCGAAGGACGCGAAGGCCGGAACCGGCAAGGACGGTGAAAACGCCGCCAGGCCGGCGGAACCGACGGTCCGCTCGCCTGGAGGAGTTGCCGCCGCAGGGCAAAAAGCGGCCGATCAGATCAATCGCTGGCAGCTCAAGGGCGATGGCGTTCTGACTTTGCGGCGTTTGGGCCGCGTTGTCGCGACGTATAATATTTCATCAATACCGGACAATCCGCCGGAAATAGCGCTTGTTGGCGAGCCGCGTAATGAAGTTCGTGGCTCAATGGCGCTCAAGTACAAGATCAAGGACGATTACGGCGTCCTTTCGGCTGAGGCGATATTCTCGGGTCCGCGGATCAATGGCCGCAGGTTGTCCGGCCGCACATTGGTCGGTCCGCCAAAAATGCCGCTCAGCCTGCCCGCGGCAACGCGCGGGTCGGGCGAAGCCGAAACCACAAAGGACCTCGCTGAACATCCCTGGGCGGGCGCGCAGGTCACCATGCGGCTTGTCGCTCGCGACGAGGGCGGCAATACGGGAACAAGCGCGCCGAAGGCGATCTTGCTGCCGCACCGCGTATTCGTGAAGCCGCTGGCCCGCGCACTTGTGGAACAGCGGCGCAGGCTCGTGCTGGCCCCGGATGACCGCAAGCCGGTCGAAACAGCGTTCGAAGCGCTGATGATCGGGCCGGAACAGTTCGGAACCGACGCTGGCGTCTATCTCGGCCTTTATACGATCCACAAGAGGCTGACGACGGCATCGAACGACGAAGACCTCAAGAAGACAGCCGACCTGATTTGGGAAATGGCGCTGCGGGTGGAAGAAGGCGACCTGACCGACGCCGAGCGCGCGCTGAAAGCTGCCCAGCAGGCGCTGCGCGAGGCGTTGCAACGCGGGGCTTCGGAAGAGGAAATCAAGCGGCTGATGCAGCAGTTGCGGGCGGCAATGGACCGTTTTCTGCGTGAACTGGCCGAGCAGATGATGCGGGACCAGAAGAACCAGAATTCGCAAAACCGCGACCAGATGGACCGCAACCGCATGATCACCTCGCAGGATTTGCGCAATATGCTGGACCAGATGGAGAAAATGGCGCGCAACGGCAATACGGCCGACGCGCAACGCATGCTCGACCAGTTGCAGCGCATGTTGGAGAACCTGCGCTCGGCGCGGCGGGGCCAGCAGCAGAACTCGATGGGTCAGCAGATGAACCGGGCGCTCAATCAGCTCGACCGGATGATGCGTCAGCAGCAGCAATTACGCGACCGGACATACCAGGAAGGCCAGCGGCAACAGGGTTCGCGCGGCGATCAGCGTCAGGACTTGCAACGGCAGCAAGAAGCACTGCGCCGCCAGCTCGAACAAATGCAAAGGCAGATGCAGCAATTCGGCATGCAACCGCAGCCGGGCCTGCAACAGGCCGAGCGTGAAATGAAGAACGCCGAGCAGCAGATGGGCAAGGGTCAGCAGGGAATGGGTCCGGCGACCGAGGCGCAGAGACGCGCGCTCGAAGGCCTGCGCCAGGGCGCCCAGCAACTTGCGCAACAAATGCAGCAGCAGCGCGGGCCGGGCAATCAGCGTGGCCAGGGCGATCCCTTTGGCCCCGGTTCGCGCGATACCGCCAACCCCGACCCGCTCGGACGGGAGCAACATCATCGTGGCGACAATTCCCGGTCGCTCTTCGACCCGCCGGGCGCCAGCACAGCGCAGCGCGCGCAGCGCATTCTGGAAGAGCTGCGCCGCCGCTTGAGCGATCCGTCGCGTCCGCCGATTGAAATGGACTATCTGGAGCGTCTGCTGCGGCAATATTGACGCGAGTCCACTGTTCGCATTTTACGCACGCGGCGCTACATAAGGCTGCTCAAGCGGCGTACGGCACGGCGCTAGCAGCATTCCGGAAAGCTTTCCATGCAGCAAGGCAGCAATATCCTCGTGGGCGTCGCGATTGCGTCCGTGGCACTGGTCCTTGTGATGGGGCTCGTCAACATGATGCGTGGCGGCAGCCCGAACCTGTCGCAAAAACTGATGCGCTGGCGCGTCGGCTTGCAGTTCCTCGCGATTGTCATAGTAATGGGCGTCTTGTGGTTCCGGGCATGACAAAGTTTCCGGGATAGAGTCTGCAGGAGCGCATCATGGTCGTACTCAATCGTATTTACACGCGCACGGGCGATGCCGGTACGACCGCTCTTGGCACCGGCGAGCGCCGCCCGAAATTCGACGTTCGCATCGAGGCTTATGGCACCGTCGACGAAGCGAACGCGGCAGTCGGCATGGCGCGCCTGACAGCGCGCTCGGAAGATGCGGACGTCGACGCCATGCTCGGCCGCATTCAGAACGATTTGTTCGATCTCGGGGCCGATCTGTGCACACCGGACGTTGGAAAGCTGGAATACGAACCGTTGCGCATCGTCGCTGCGCAGGTCGAGCGGCTGGAACAGGAAATCGACACGCTGAACGCTTCGCTTGCGCCACTGAAATCTTTCGTGTTGCCGGGCGGAACCCCCACCGCCGCAGCGCTCCATGTGGCGCGCACAGTGTGCCGCCGCGCGGAACGGCTGATGGTGCAGCTGGCGCAAGAAGAAGCGGTCGGCGCGCCGGCGCTGCAATTCGTAAACCGCCTGTCGGATTTTCTCTTCGTCGCCTCACGCTATCTGAACCACAAGGGCTCCGGCGATGTCCTGTGGACGCCGGGCCAGAACCGCTGACCTCCCGGCCGGGATGCGAACGGAGGCGGCGATGTTTCTTCCCCTGCACGACGGCGTGGCCCTGCTGCATCTCAAGCGCGCGACCGCGACAATAACCTTTGTTCTGGTCAATATCGCTGTCTATCTCGCCGAGACTTCCGGAGTTGCGGGGAACACGAACTCGCTCGAAATCGGATTGGGGCTCATCCCCGCGGTCATGAGCGGAAACGCAATCGTGTCGCCTGAACTTTCCGTGGTTCCGGCATGGACAACCCCGGTTACCAGCACGTTCTTGCATGGCGGATTCCTGCACCTTGCCGGCAACATGATGTTTCTCTGGGTCTTTGGCGACAATGTAGAGGACGCAATGGGAAGCCTGCGGTTTGCAGCCTTCTATCTGTTGTGCGGAGCCATCGCGGGGCTTACCTACGTCTTCATGTTTCCGGCCTCCGAGAGCCCGCTCATCGGCGCTTCTGGAGCAATATCCGGCGTAGCGGCAGCCTACCTTGTCCTGCATCCGCGGGTACGCATCTTCGGACTGCTGCTCAACTGGATCCCGGCGGCGGCGCCGGCCTATGTCCTGATCGGATTGTGGATCGCCTACCAGATATTCTTTGCGCTTTCCGGCGGCGATTCGCAGATCGGCTGGTGGGCGCATGTCGGGGGCATCGCTGCCGGGCTGGTTCTCTTGCCGGTCTTCCGGCACTGGCGCCCGGCGCCGCCGAACGTTGACTTGTAAACTGCCCCCATTTACGACTTTTCAGCTCGAAAACAGGCTATTCGCGGAAAGGGTCCCGGATGAAAGTGCTTGTGCCGGTCAAACGCGTCGTCGACTACAACGTCAAGGTGCGGGTGAAGGCCGATGGCTCCGGCGTGGAGCTTGCCAACGTCAAGATGTCTATGAATCCCTTCGACGAAATTGCCGTCGAGGAAGCCCTGCGGCTAAAGGAAGCCGGCACGGCCAGCGAAGTCGTGGTCGTATCCATCGGCGTTCCGCAATGTTCGGAAACCATCCGTACCGGTCTCGCAATGGGCGCCGACAGGGGCATTCTGGTGAAGACCGACCAGGCCCCGGAGCCGCTGGCCGTTGCAAAGATTCTCAAGGGAATTGTCGAGGCCGAACAGCCGGGCCTCGTCATTCTCGGAAAACAGGCGATCGACGACGATTCCAACCAGACCGGCCAGATGCTTGCTGGCCTCCTCGGCTGGTCGCAGGGCACCTTCGCCTCGAAAGTCGCAATCGGCGGCGACAGTGTCGACGTCACCCGCGAAGTCGACGGCGGGCTGCAAACGGTGACACTGAAAATGCCGGCCATCGTCACGACCGATTTGCGGTTGAACGAGCCGCGTTATGCCTCGCTGCCGAACATCATGAAGGCCAAGAAGAAGCCCATCGACGAAAAGACGCCGCAGGACTACGGCGTAGACGTCGCCCCGCGGCTCAAGGTTCTCAACACCAAGGAACCGCCGGGCCGGAAGTCCGGAGTGAAAGTCGGCTCCGTCGCCGAGCTCGTGGACAAACTTAAGAACGAAGCGGGAGTGCTGTGATGACGACCTTGCTTGTAGCCGATGTCGTCAAGGGCCAGATTGGCGACGCCACCGCAAAGGCCATGACCGCCGCCGCGCAACTTGGCGCGGACGTACACGTGCTGGTCGCCGGCAAGGATTGCGCCGCAGCTGCGGAAGCGGCCTCGAAGCTCGAAGGCGTCGCGAAAGTCCTGGTTGCCGACAACGAGCTCTACGATCACCAGCTTGCCGAACCGATGGCTGCGCTGATCGTGTCGCTCGCCGGCAACTACGATGCCATCGTTGCAAGCGCGACGACATCGGCGAAGAACATCATGCCGCGGGTCGCGGCGCTGCTCGACGTGATGCAGATTTCCGAAATCATCAAGGTCGTATCGCCCGATACGTTCGAGCGTCCGATCTATGCCGGCAACGCTATCCAGACCGTGCAATCCACCGACGCCAGGAAGATCATCACGGTGCGAACGGCTTCGTTTCAGGCTACGGCCTCTGGCGGGTCTGCACCCGTTGAAAACGTGGATACCGCCGCTGCTCCCGGGCTCTCCTCCTTCAAGGAAGAGAGTGTGGCCAAGTCCGACCGGCCGGAACTCACTGCTGCAAAGGTCATCGTATCCGGCGGCCGCGGCATGCAGAACGGCGAGAATTTCACCAAACTGATCGAGCCCGTCGCCGACAAGCTGAATGCCGCAATGGGCGCCTCGCGCGCTGCAGTCGATGCCGGCTTTGTGCCCAACGACTGGCAGGTCGGCCAGACCGGCAAGGTCGTTGCCCCTGAGCTTTACATAGCAATCGGGATATCCGGCGCCATTCAGCATCTGGCCGGCATGAAGGATTCCAAGGTGATCGTCGCGATCAACAAGGACGAAGAGGCGCCGATCTTCCAGGTCGCCGACTACGGGCTCGTTGCGGATCTGTTCAAGGCTTTGCCCGAGTTGAACGACGAACTGGCGAAAATCGGAAAATAGCCGGCCGGCGAAACATGGTTGCGTCACGTGCGTCGGCTATGCTTCCATAAAGTTCACATTCTGAGGAAAGTGCTGTGAAAATCGAAAAGGTAGGCGTAATTGGCGCGGGCCAGATGGGCAATGGTATCGCCCATGTGTGCGCTCTGGCAGGGTTCGAAGTCCGCCTGAACGATGTCTCGGAGGACCGCATAAGAGCCGGCCTTGCCACGATTAACGGCAATATGGCGCGCCAGGCAAGCCGAAACCAGATTACGGAGGAAGAGCGCCAGGCGGCGCTGTCGCGCATCAAGCCGGCGGTTCACATGGACGAATTCGGCGAGTGCGACATCGTTATCGAAGCCGCTTCCGAGAACGAGGAGGTCAAGCGCAAGATCTTTGTCGCACTGTGCCCCAACCTGAAGCCCGAGGCGCTGATCGGCACCAACACATCGTCGATTTCGATTACGAGGCTTGCCTCGGTAACGGATCGTCCGGAGCAGTTTATCGGCATTCACTTCATGAATCCGGTACCGCTGATGCAATTGGTCGAGGTTATCCGCGGAATTGCGACTGCCGATGAAACCTTTGAAGCATCGCGCGATTTCATCGAACGTTTGGGCAAGACATCGACGGTGGCCGAAGACTTCCCGGCCTTCATCGTCAACCGCATTCTCCTGCCGATGATCAACGAAGCCGTCTACACATTGTACGAAGGCGTCGGTTCGGTGGAGGCCATCGACACGGCGATGAAACTCGGCGCCAACCATCCGATGGGTCCGCTGCAACTTGCCGATTTCATTGGCCTGGATACCTGTCTTTCGGTGATGCAGGTTTTGCATGAAGGGTTGGCGGATTCGAAATACCGCCCCTGTCCCCTGCTGGTAAAATATGTCGAGGCGGGCTGGCTGGGGCGCAAGAGCCAGCGCGGCTTTTACGATTACCGGAGCGGATCGCCGGTGCCCACGCGTTGAACCGGGTAGCAGCGTTGGCGCCAGGTGCGCCGATTTCATGGGACTTCACAAAAGCGACACGGGGGCAGTAGACTATTCGGATGCAAGAAGCGCAGTGATTCCGGGATTCGATTTCCGAATGGCGTTTCGGCCCAGAGTATCGTGCGAAGAATGACTTCGGATTTTCGCGACTATCGATGCTCTACACTTTGGTGCTGATCTAGAGCGAGAGGTGACGGAACTTGACGCCACATGTTCGCCGAGCGGTATCTCCGGAAGCTTGTCCGGCGCTGGTTCTCAATGCCGATTATCGACCTTTGAGCTATTATCCCCTGTCGCTGTGGTCCTGGCAGGATACGATCAAGGCCGTCTTTCTCGACCGGGTCAATATCATCTCGCATTACGACCGGACGGTGCGCAGTCCCAGCCTCGAGATGCGGTTGCCATCAGTTGTTTCACTGAAGACCTACATCAAGCCTGCGCGCAACCCGGCTTTTACCCGCTTCAATGTTTTTTTGCGCGACCGGTTCGTTTGCCAATATTGCGGCGCGCAAGAAGATCTGACCTTCGATCACGTTATTCCGCGCTCGCGCGGGGGGAATACGACGTGGGAAAATGTCGTTGCGGCCTGTTCGCCGTGCAATCTGCGCAAGGGCAACAAGATGCCCGACGAGGTGCGGATGTGGCCAGCCATCGCGCCGCATCAGCCGACGGTGAACGATCTGCATGCCAATGGCCGGGCCTTCCCGCCAAATTACCTGCACGATAGCTGGCTCGACTATCTCTACTGGGATTCGCCGCTCGAACCATGATGGCGGCGTTCGGGAATCTACAGCTGCAAGCCTGCCCGCCGGGATCCGCATCGTGGTAAAGTGCCGCGAAGGTCGGCGGGAGAAAGCAGCTTGCAAGGCATCGGACGTTTTATCTGGGTTGCAATCGCAGTCGGCATCGCCTGCACGGCTGCCATTGTTTTCCTTCCTGTGGCCATCGTCAGCGATCCGCTTTTGCGGCAGATCGGCGTTGCGCTGGGTCCGGCAAGCATCCACGCCTTCATCGCCTTGTTTGTTACGCCCGAAGCGCTGGCCGCCTTTGCCGGCGGAGCGCTGGCTGTCGTCTGGACCTTGACGATCGCAATCTGCGTGGCGCCGGTGACTCTCGCCGCGGTGATCGGCGAAACGGCAGCGATGCGCAGTATCGTCTGGTATGTAGGCGCAAGCGCTGTTCTGGCCGGCGCCATGCCGTGGATTTTGCGCGCGGCCTGGAGCCTCGAGCGGCAACAGGACCCGCTGGTGCGCTCAGCGGAAACCCGGCTGTCGCTTGTCTTTCTGCTGACCGGGGCGCTGGCCGGCTTTGTTTATTGGCTTGCAGCAGGACGCAACGCCGGCCGTTCCATGCGAAGCCGATAGGCTGCCTCGACGTGATAAGGGCCGCCGCCGACCGAATCCCGCGCCGAAAACAGTACGAACTCGCTCGCAACGAAGCTCCAGGATTTGGCTATGCTGCGGGCGTGAAAATAATCGGCGAGCTGCGGCGGGGTCGCATTGCGCAACCGCCCGATGGTCACATGCGGCGAGAACTTGCGGCTGTCGAGCGGCCCGCCGGCCCGGCGGATAGCGCGTTCGTTGTCGGCTTGCAGGGCGGTGAGTTCGCGCGTGTGCCGGATCCGCGCGATGATGGCGCGCGGCTTGGCGCCGCCGAAAGAGTCGAGCCCTTCAATGGTTACGATGACGCTCTCGCGGTCTATCGCAGCCAGTTCGGAATCGATCTCGCGCGCCAGCGCCACGCCGATATCGCCGATGAAGCGCAAGGTGATGTGATAGTCGTCCGGTTCGATCCAGCGTGCGCCCGGGATGCCTCCGCGAAACTGGCTTAGCTCGCCTGCGATGTCGTCTGGAATTTGCAGTCCGGTGAACAGTCGGGGCATGGGTCGTTCCTGACGAATCGGCGAACCAATTGTTCGCCGCGGAATATTGCAAATTCTTGACGCGACAGGCCTGGGCCTGCGTGCGGTCAAGCGGATTCATTAAGATGCACAAAAACCGATCGATTCCAACGATTTGAGAATCGTGCGAAAACCGGAACCAATTTTTCGCACGCTGCTCCACGGCGTAACCCGGTTCGCCCCGGCCGTTTTTGCGAATTTATGCCGTTTACATCACGGATCAACGCACCGGCTTATCGCCGTCGATCAGCTTGATCACGGCAGGCATGATATTTTCCACGATCGCCTTGACCCCGGCTTCGTTGGGATGAATTCCATCCCCAAGGTTCAGCGACTTGTTCGTTGCAACGCCATCAAGGAAGAATGGATAGAGCGCAACAGCGTGTTTTTTCGCAAGTGTGTCGTAAATGGCATTGAATTTCTGCTCGTAAGCTTTGCCCATGCCCGGCGCGGCGACCATGCCGGCCAGCAGGACTTTCGCGCCCTTGGCTTTGATGCGGCGGATGATTTCATCCAGCGCCGCCTCCGTTCGCGCAGGATCTATCCCACGCAGCATGTCGTTGGCGCCCAGTTCGACCAGAACGGCGTCCGCGCCATCTCCCAATGCCCAGTCGAGGCGGGCGAGACCTCCCGACGCGGTATCGCCGGAGACGCTGGCGTTCACAACGTCCACCTTCCGGCCGGACTTCCGCAGCTCGGCCTCCAGGACGGAGGTGAAACCCGCATTTTCGGGCAAGCGGTATCCGGCGGTAAGACTGTCGCCGAAAACCACGAGCTTGAATGGTTTTTCTTGTGCAAGCGTGGAGTTGGGCCCGAAGCCGCACAGGCCCAATCCGATTGCGAAGAAAAGTACCAGCATTCGCAGGGCGGGCCAGGAAACGTTACTATGCGACATGCTTGATTCTCCGCGACGGGGCGCAACATAGCCGACATCGGCTGAAACAAGCGGCCCGGCATTGCACGGAACATTTTCATGGACGATATACAGGCGCACGCTCCAGCAATCGAGTTGAAAGGCGTGTCTCTGAATCTGGGAAGCGGACGCGCGAAAGTCCAGGTTTTGCAGGATGTTTCCCTGACGGTCCGCCGCGGCGAAGCCGTGGCGCTGGCCGGGCCTTCCGGCTCCGGCAAGTCGACGTTGCTTATGGTTATGGCGGGGCTGGAACGGCCCGACGACGGTGTCGTGCGTGTCGGCGGGCACGATATCGGTATGCTGGACGAAGACAGTCTCGCGAAATTCCGCGGCCGTCATATCGGCATCGTGTTTCAGGCCTTTCATCTGATTCCGACCATGACGGCGCTGGAAAACGTGGCCGTTCCGCTGGAGCTTGCCGGGGCGCCCGATGCGTTCGAGCGGGCGCAAGAGGAACTCACTGCCGTTGGGCTTGGCGAACGCTTTTCGCACTATCCGGCGCAGCTTTCGGGTGGCGAGCAGCAGCGCGTTGCGCTTGCGCGGGCGATGATCGTGCGCCCGGAAATTCTTGTCGCGGACGAGCCGACGGGTAATCTCGACGGTACGACCGGCGCGAGCATCGCGGAATTGCTTTTCGATATGCACATGAGGCGCGGCGCCACTCTCGTGCTCGTAACCCACGACGAGGCCCTCGCTTCGCGCTGCGGCCGTGTCGTGCGCATGCGGTCGGGCAAGATTGCGGCAGCCGGAGCGGTAGAGTCGCTCGCCAGGGCGGGAGACGCGTTGTGAGTCAGGTTGCCGTTTCACCCTCCACGGGCGGGTGGCGCGCGCCGCTGCCGCTGCGTCTCGCTGTGCGTGATTTGCGTGGGGGCATGCGGGGTTTCCGTATCTTCATCGCATGCATCTTTATCGGCGTCGCGGCCATAATCGGCATCGGCTCGTCGGCGCGAATCCTATCGGACAGTCTTGCCCGGCAAGGCCGCACCATTCTCGGCGGCGATATCGCCTTTACGACCGTACATCGCGAGCTCGGGACGCCGGAACTCGCGTGGATGCGCGCGCGTGGCGCGGTTTCTTCCATCGCGACGATGCGGGCAATGGCGCGCAGCGCATCCGGCGAGGCCGCGCTGGTAGAAATCAAGGCTGTCGATACGTCCTATCCGCTCACCGGGATGGTGCAACTGCGCGGAACTGCGAAGAGCCTTGCCGATGCGCTCGCCCGCACGGATGGTGTTTATGGCATCGCCGCCGATCCGGCGCTGCTGGCGCGACTGGGCCTGAAAACCGGCGACAGGTTCTCCGTCGGCGACGGGCAATTCGAATTACGCGCCGAGCTCGTTTCCGAGCCGGACAAGCTGGCGGGCGGTTTCGCGTTGGGCCCGCGGGTTATCGTCTCGCAGGAAGCATTCCGGTCCAGCGGCTTGTTGCAGCCAGGTGCGCTTGTGCGTTGGAGCTATCGCATTTTGCTTACGGGCGATGCGAGCGATGCGGCTGTCAAACAAACAGTCGAAGACGCGAACGAAGCGTTTCCCGATGCAGGCTGGCGCGCCGCGACCCGGCTCAACGTGTCGCCCGCGTTCACGCGCAACCTTAATCGCTTTGCGCAATTTCTGATTCTTGTCGCCCTGACGGCGCTTGTCGTCGGCGGGGTCGGCGTCGCCAACGCGGTGCGCGGTTTCATGGAGCGCAAACAGCATGATCTGGCGGTGTTGAAGTCCTTGGGAGCGAGTGGCGGCTATATCTTCCGCCTGGCGATTGTCGAGGTATTGCTCGCAGCCGGCATCGGCATCGCTCTGGGCGCGGTAGCGGGGGCGGCAATCCCGTTCCTGATCGACGTTGCTTTTGGCTCCGTCATTCCCATCCCCTTTGTTCCGGCGATTTACCCGGGGGCCTTGCTTACCGGCGCCATGTTCGGCGTGCTGACCGCTTTGGCGTTTGCGCTTCCGCCACTTGGCCGTGTCCACGACACGCCGGTGTCGACGTTGTTTCGGGACCGCGTGGAGAGTGACAGGCAAGGTCTGCGGTTTCGCTACCTGGCGATGACCGCCGCCACAGGTTTGCTTTTCGCAGCGACGGTTATTGCAACCGCGAGCGACCGGTGGCTCGCCACCGTTTACCTTGCAGTTGCAGCCGGGGTGCTGGCGGTGCTGCGGCTGGTGGGATTTGGCGTGATGCGCCTGGCGCGCCGCGCGCCGCGGGTGCGCAGCACCGAACTGCGCATGGCGATTGCGAATATTCACCGGCCGGGCGCGGTTACGCCGGCGGTCGTCCTCTCGCTCGGTCTCGGGATGACATTGCTGGTCGCCCTGACATTTATCGATCTGAACTTCCGCTCTCTCTTGCGCGAAGGCATACCGGGACAGACACCGTCGTTCTTTTTTCTCGATATTCAGCGTGCGCAAACGCCAGCTTTCACATCGTTCATGGCGGAAAAAGCTCCGGGAGCGAAACTTGATATCGTGCCGATGATGCGCGGCCGCGTAGTTTCGATCAAAGGTGTTCCGGCATCGCAGATAAAGGCCCCCCCGAACATAGCGTGGGTCATGCGCGGCGACCACGGCATAACCTATTCGCAAAGCGTGCCGGACGGCTCGAAGCTGACGAAGGGCGAATGGTGGGAGGCCGGCTATTCGGGTCCGCCGCTTGTTTCGGTCGAAGACGAAATCGCGGACGGTCTGGGATTGAAAATCGGCGATAGCGTGACCCTCAATGTGCTTGGACGGCGCATCACGGCGAAGGTCGCGAACTTGCGCGAGGTCAACTGGCGGTCCTTCGGCATCAATTTCGTTTTCGTGTTTTCACCCTCTGCCTTCGCCGGGGCGCCGCACGCCAATATTGCAACGGCGACTTTCGCGTCCGGTGATCGGGGCGCACGGGAAATTGCGCTGCTGCGCGATGTGGCGAAGGCGTTCCCGACCGTGACCAGCGTGCGTATTCGCGAGACGCTCGACGCCATCAACAAGATTTCCGATCAACTGAGTTTCGCCGTACGTGGCGCAACATCGATTGCCCTGATTGCATCGATCTTGGTACTGGCCGGCGCCGTCTCGGCAGGTCAGAGCGCGCGCATCTACGATGCCGTCATTCTCAAGACGCTGGGGGCAACGCGGCGGCGCCTGCTCGCCAGCGTGCTGATCGAATACGGAATGCTTGGTATTGCGACTGGCGTCTTTGCCTTGATTGCCGGTTCGCTGGCCGCCTGGGTGATCCTGACCCAGATCATGCATTTCGACGGATTCGACTGGTTTTGGGCGGACGGAGCCAAAGCGGTCGTGCTCGGACTTGCGATCACGATTTTGTTAGGCGTAGCCGGAACTTGGCGAGCGTTGAAGGAAAAACCTGCCCGGCGCTTGCGCAGCTTGTGAGAATTCAAGGCGAATCTGCAAATTCGCAAGGCAATTCGGGCAGCTGTCCCCCAAATGCGGCCAATGGCCGGTTACCATAAGCCGCGCCGGGTAACGGCTTTGCTCTTGATGGCGAAGCCGAGTCCATACATATTATGGGCGTATTCCCGCGCCATTGTGGCGTTTGGGAAACCGAAGGGAGTTTAAAAACACATGTCCGACTACGATCGTAACGCGCAGGCCCGCTGGGGCACAGGCGTTGACCGGGCCGGCCAAGCCGAAATCGACCAGGGGCTCCGGTCCTATATGCTCGGCATTTACAACCACATGACACTTGCGCTGGCGATCACCGCGCTGGTGGCCATGGTTCCGTTCATGCTCGGCCGCGGCCATCCGCTGGTCCAGACACTTTACTCGAGCCCCCTCAAGTGGGTGATCATGCTGGCGCCGCTGGCGTTCGTATTGGTCCTTTCTTGGCGGTTCGATCGCATGAGCTATTCCTCGCTGCTGACGACCTTCTGGGCGTTCGCTGCGGTGATGGGCCTGTCGATGGGCTGGATTGGTTTGGTCTTCAAGGTTGGCAGCATCGTCCAGGCGCTGTTTGTCACCACGATAGCCTTCGCCGGTCTCAGCCTCTACGGCTACACAACCAAGCGCAGCCTCTCCGGGATGGGCTCATTCCTCATCATGGGCCTGATCGGGCTCATCGTTGCGGGTATCGTGAACCTGTTCCTGCAGTCCGGCGCCCTTGCGTTCGCCATCAGCGTCATCGGCGTGCTGATCTTCGCGGGCCTGACCGCCTGGGACACCCAGCGCCTCAAGGAAGATTACGACTTTATCTCCCATGACGGCGAGTTGATGCAGAAGTCTTCGGTCATGGGCGCGCTGTCGCTCTATCTGAACTTCATCAACATGTTCCAGTTCATCCTGTCGCTGACAGGCCAGCGCGAATAGCGTGCGCTAAACGAACAAAAACGAAAACCCCGGCCTCTCGCGAGACCGGGGTTTTTTGTATTCGCAATTCCTCGACAACGCCGTTCCTGAAGGAGCCGGGAGTTGCCTTCTGCTCACTCGCTTACGGCGACCTCGTCCGGCGAGGACCGGTCGCTTTCGTTATCGCTGCCGTCTTGCGCCGGCATTGGGCGGCGGCGGCGGCGCGGCTTGGCGCGCGCAGCATCTCCCTCGTCCGCATCCAAGGCTCCAACCTTGGGGGCCGGCGCTGATTCGACCGGGTTGCCGCGGTTGCCGCCAGTGATGAAGGACGGCAGCATCGGCTGCGAATCGCCATCGTCGGCTGCCTGCGGCGGCGCATCGAAATTGCGCGGCGGACGGCGGTTGTTGCGGTTATTGAAATCCTCGCGATTGCGTTCTGGACGATCCGGCCTGTCGGGGCGATCTTGTCGCTCCTGCCGCTCGCTTCGATCTTGCCGGTTATCCTGGCGCTCTCCACGATCCTGGCGCTCTCCACGATCCTGCCGTTCGCCACGATCCTGACGGTGATCTTGCCTCTCCGGACGATCTTGCCGCTCGCGGCTTTCGCGGGGCTGATCGTCGCGCTGCTGGCCGCTGAACGGATTACCGGAATGCACGGAAGGTTGCGGCTGGTTCAGCATTGCCTGAGCCCGCTCGGCCGGAGAAGCGAACCGGTCATTCACATCGTCGTCGTCGAATCCCTGCTCGTCCGAGTCCTGGTAGGATTCGTTCTGTTGATGTCGGCTAAAACCCATCTGCTGCTGTTGCGCCTGCTGGGCCGCAGCGATGATACGGAAGTAATGTTCGGCATGTTGCAGATAGCTCTCCGCCATCACCGGATCGCCGGAAGATTGCGCGTCGCGGGCGAGTTGCAGGTATTTCTCGGCCACATGTTGGGCGGTGCCGCGGATTTTCACGTCCGGGCCGTTCGACTCGTAGCTGCGCGTTAGCGGATTCGGCCCTTTGCGGTTGTTGTTGTTACGTCCGCGCATACGCTTGTTTTGACCAGGTCTCATATGAAGTCCTTGCTCAGGATCGTTCCTTCGATCGCATAAATGACCATTGCCGGATATTCCGGCTTGTCGATGCTAGTAGGTCCGGCCGCCAGTTTTGAAATGGTCAGGCTCTCCAGCCAACGGGTGCGCGTCAAAATCGCGCCTTCAAGCCACGTTCGAGACCCTCAGCCTTGTCGGGCTGCATTCCAGTCGAACGTTCGCTTCAAGTTTGGGAACTATCGCCTCGTCAAAACAGGTGCTTCCCCAGCGCTGTCGTCAGGCGATTCCTGAAAACGAACTTAAAGGTTCCCGGCCGATTAGCCAATAGGAAAGATCAAATATTTTGCCGCAGCGTCGGAAATCGCAACCGCATTGTTAACGGTAATTCGCTTGCGGGCTTCGACCTGCAACAACCCGGCCGTATCCGGCCAGATCCCTGAACGTCTGGATTGACGTCAATCCGGCCGCGCGGAACAGCGCAGAGACGCTTTCTGCCTGATCGTAGCCTGTTTCGGCCACGAACAAACCTCCAGGAGCGATCATTCCGGGCGCCAGCCTTGCCAGTTCCCGATAACACGTGAGGCCGTCCTCGCCGCCATCCAGCGCCAGAACCGGATCATGGAGGCGGACTTCCGGATCGAGCGCCTCAAGGTCGCCGGTTGGAATATACGGCGGATTGGACACCGCGATGTCGAACGGTCCGGGAAGATCGGCTCCCCAGCCCCTATTCTGTATGGTCAGGCGATTGGCAACGCCGTTTGCGACCGCATTTTGCAGGGTCAGTGCACAGGCCGCCGGCGACAGATCGATTGCAAAGCCCCGTGCGGCGGGAAATTCGCGCAACAGGGCGCAAATCAAAGCGCCCGAACCGCAGCCGAGATCGACGATACGCAAGGATTCGTACTTGCGGGCGGCGGCGAGTTCGAGGGCGGCAGAAACCAGCGTTTCGGAATCCGCTCGCGGGTCGAGGACACCGGGCGCAACGGCAAGCTCCATGTCCCAGAAACCGCGGCTGGTGACGATACGGGTGACGGGCTCGCGTGCGAGGCGGCGTTCCACTGCAGTGCGGAACGCGGCTGTTTGCGCGTGAGAAAGCGGAGTGTCCCCCCGCGCGATCAACCCGGCGCGGTTGATGGCCGCTGCGTGACAAAGCAAGGCTGTCGCGTCCTCTCGCGCCTCGGCGATCCCGGCCCTGGCAAACGCATCGGCCGCGCGGTCGCGGGCGGCAAGCAAAGTCATACCCGGCGGCAAATCCACCGCGGCTAACCGAGCGCACGCGACATCAGGTTGAACAGCCTTTGCGCGAAGGCAGAGACATCGGTGGGCTGCTCCCCGTCTATCAGCTTTGCTTCGTCGAACAGCAGCCAGACGGCGTCGGCAAGCAGCTCGCGATCTCCTCCCGATGCGGCCTTTCCCGCTATGGCCTTGACCAGCGGGTGACCGGGATTGATTTCGAGAATGGCTTTGGAGGCCTGGTCCAGACGTCCGTGTTCGGCAAGCAGTCTCTCCAGTCGGCGGTCGAGCCCCTGCTCCGGAGCAACTATGCACGCCGGGCTGTCCGAAAGGCGGTCGGTCGTGCGCACGTCCTCCACCTGATCGCCGAGGGTTTCCTTTGCGAACATTACGAAAGACGCCATGTCAGCGGTGGCCGCCGGCTCGGCTTCCGGCTTGTCTTTCGCGTCCTCGTTCAGGGGAATGTCCTTGAGATCGACTGAACCCTGGGTGGCCGATTTGAAGGGCTTTCCGTCGAAACCGAGCGCATTCGACACCCAGAAGGAATCGACCGGATCGGAAAGGATGAGCACTTCAATCCCGCGCTTCTTGAAGCCTTCGATCTGCGGACTCGAAGCCAGACGCTTCGCATCGTCGCCGGCAATGTAATAGATCGCCGTCTGGTTCGGCCTCAGGTCCTTGACGTAGTCGGCCAGTGTGCGCTTGCCCTCGCCGGAAGCGGTTGTCGCGAAACGCGCAATCTCGAACAATTGATCGCGGCGCTCAAAATCCTCGTAGATGCCCTCCTTCAAAACCGGACCGAAGTTCTGCCAGATCCTGTCGAATTTTTCCGGATTGTCCTTCGCCAGCTTCGTCAATTCCTGCACTATCCGGTTGGTCACGGCTTTCTTGATGGCTGCGAAAACCGGGCTCTTCTGGATCATCTCGCGCGAGACGTTCAGCGGCATGTCGGAGGAATCGACGACCACGCGTACGAAGCGCAGCCAGCCCGGCAGCAGGTCGGCGTCGTCGGTGATCAGGACGCGACGGACGTACAGCCGGGAGCGGCCCTTGCGCGCCGGATCGAACAGGTCAATCGGCCGCGAGCCGGGAACGAAGGCGACGACGGTATATTCGTGCCGCCCTTCCGCCCGCCAGTGGAGGGTCAGCTCGGGTTCGTCGAACTGGTGCGCGATCTCACGGTAGAAATCCTTGTATTCGTCTTCCGTGATTTCGCTTTTCGATCGGGTCCATAAAGCGCTGCCATCAGTAATGCTTTTTGCTTCCGCTGCCGGCGAATCGCGCAGATCGATGGGGATGGTGATCGACCCCGAATACTGCCGGACGATGGATTGCAGCTTCCAGCTTTCGAGATATTCCTTTGCGTCCTCGCGCATATGCAGAACGATGCGCGTGCCGGCTGCCGGGGCAGCGTCCGCGGCGGCCTCGTCGAGCGTGTAGGTTCCTTCGCCTTTCGACGACCATTTCCAGACGCCGTCTTCTCCCGCTTTGCGGGAGTAAACATCGACCGAGTCCGCAACCATGAAAGCGGAATAGAAGCCGATGCCGAATTGACCGATCAGGCTCGCTGCCGGTTTCGCTCCTGCGGGCGCATCGGCGTCGACTTCCCGGTCTTCGGCAACCTCGCTTGCCGGGCCACTTGAATCCTGCGCTTTCATCTTCTCAAGAAATGCCCGGGTGCCGGAATTGGCGATCGTGCCCAACGCATCGGCCAGGTCCGCGCGGTTCATGCCGATGCCGCTGTCCTCGACCGTCAGGCGGCCGGCGTCCTTGTCTATCGTTATGGAGATGCGCGGCTCTCCCGCCTTGTTCGCAAGATCGGGGTTGGCAAGCAATTCGAAGCGAAGCTTTTCGCAGGCGTCTGCGGCATTCGAGATCAATTCGCGCAGGAATACGTCGCGGTCGGAATAGACCGAATGAACCATCAGATGGAGGAGGCGGCTCACATCGGCCTGGAAAGCGTGGGTGTGCGCAGCGTCCGTCTCGTTCGGGCCGGTTGTAGATGCGTCGGTGCTCACGGTGTAACCTCTTGCGATTCCAGATCTTGAACTTAAAAATGTGGCAAGCGCCAAGGGCGAAGCCAAGCGTTTCCGCCCCGCATATCGCGGCGGGCTACACGGATTTCAAGACTTTTCAGGGGACCGTCCGGTGGACAAAAAAAGGGCCGCGGACAGAGTCCTGCGGCCCTCGCTGCCTCTTTCCGCTTGGGATGAAACCTGGCTCTGGCTCCCCGTGGGGCTGGGGGGCTGACGAAATCCGGGAAACACAAGGCCAGGTCCCGAAGCAACTTGATGCATATTCGCCAGCGATCGGGGCGGCGTTTCGACCGGATGGCGGCAAAAGTGTGAAAAGTGACGAGCCTTTTCTTCAAACTGAACCCGTTCTGTACGGACACTCATCACAGTTTTCGCGCTATTCGGCACCGAATCCGACCGATAACTTGCAGAATCCGGCCATTCGCGCAATGATTGATCGGGCTGCAAGGAGAGTGTGTCTGCATGGAGGATTTGGAGCCGATAGATTTTCCCGCGCGTCTGGCAGAGAGCCGGAACCGCGACGGGGCATCTGCGGACCGGCCTTCCCGCGCGCCCGAAGCGAGCCCATCCAGCCAGCGTCCTGTCCAGCCGGTGATCTCGTTCGATCGCCGTGAGCTGAGCACGATACTTGGTCTGTACGGCCGGAAGGTTGCCGAAGGCGAATGGCGCGACTACGCTATCGATTTTTCCCATTCCCGGGCCGTTTTCTCAATCTACCGCCGCACTTCGGAAGTGCCACTGTACCGTATCGAGAAGGACCCGAAGCTGGCGCGGCGGCAGGGTATGTATTCAGTCGTAGCCGCGACCGGCCTGATTATGCGGCGGGGAGCGGATCTTGCCCGTGTTATTTCCGTGCTGGATAAAAAGCTGAAGCTGGTCACCCGCTGACGATCTGCCGTTAAGGTTTCGCCAGCCGGCATTTGATACGAATCAATCCGCCTGCGCGGCGAATCGTCCGCCTCTTTTATCTGCGTTTCTGCATTCCCATATTTTGCGTAACGGCCGCCTGAACGGGGCCGAATCCGCATGTTTGGCGTGCGCCGCTGCTACGGGGTTGGCGCGCGGGCAAGGAGGTAGGTATGGAATTCGAAAAATACACCGATCGCGCAAAAGGCATGGTGCAGTCGGCACAATCGCTCGCGCTGCGCGAAGGGCATCAGCAGTTTTTGCCCGAACACGTTCTCAAGGTTTTGCTCGACGACGAAGAGGGCCTGGCAGCGGGCCTGATCGACCGCGCCGGTGGCAATTCGCGCCAGGTTCTTACGCAGACGGAAATTGCTCTCTCCAAGGTGCCGAAGGTGCAGGGTTCCGGCGCTGGCCAGCTTTATCTGGCGCCGACGACCGCGCGCATTTTCGACAACGCCCAGAAGATCGCCGCCAAGGCGGGCGATTCCTATGTCACCGTCGAGCGCCTTCTGCTGGCTATAGCCATGGAGCGCGGTAGCGAATCCGGCAAGATTCTCGCCAATGCGGGCGTTAACGCGCAGAATCTGAATGCCGCCATCGAGGCTCTGCGCAAGGGCCGCACCGCGGACAGCTCAGGAGCGGAGAACGCCTACGATGCGCTGAAGAAATATGCGCGCGACCTGACCGAGGCGGCGCGCAACGGCAAGCTCGATCCGGTCATCGGCCGCGACGAGGAAATTCGCCGCGCCATCCAGGTTCTGTCGCGCCGGACCAAGAACAATCCTGTATTGATCGGCGAGCCGGGTGTCGGCAAGACGGCGATCGTCGAGGGCCTTGCGTTGCGAATCGTCAATGGCGACGTGCCTGAGAGCCTGAAAGACAAATCGCTTCTTTCGCTCGACATGGGCGCGCTTATCGCAGGCGCGAAATACCGCGGCGAGTTCGAAGAGCGGCTCAAGTCGGTGCTGAGCGAAGTAACGTCCGCCGAGGGCAAGATCATTCTTTTCATCGATGAGATGCACACGCTCGTTGGCGCAGGCAAGTCTGAAGGGGCGATGGATGCATCGAACCTCCTGAAGCCGGCGCTGGCGCGCGGCGAGCTGCATTGTATCGGCGCGACGACGCTCGACGAATACCGCAAGCATGTTGAGAAAGACGCCGCTCTGGCGCGCCGCTTCCAGCCAGTCTTCGTATCCGAACCGACGGTGGAGGACACGATCTCGATCCTGCGCGGTCTGAAGGAAAAGTACGAGCTGCACCACGGTGTGCGCGTGCTGGATTCGGCGCTTGTCGCTGCAGCGACCTTGTCGAACCGCTACATCACGGATCGCTTTCTGCCGGACAAGGCCATCGACCTCGTGGACGAGGCCGGTTCGCGGCTGCGCATGCAGGTCGATTCCAAGCCGGAGGAGCTCGACGAACTCGACCGCCGCATCGTGCAGTTGAAGATTGAACAGGAAGCCCTGAAGAAGGAAAGCGACCGCGCGTCCCGCGACAGGCTCGAAAAACTGACGGCGGAGCTGTCGGATCTCGAAGAGAAGTCCAACGCACTGACTGCCAGATGGAAGTCGGAGAAGGACAAGCTCGGGCAGGAGCAGAAAGTCAAGGAACTGCTTGAGAGCGCGAGAAACGACCTGGCCAATGCCCAGCGCAAGGGCGACTACGCCGAAGCCGGAAGGCTTGCCTATGGCGTGATCCCCGATCTGGAGAAACAGGTCGCCGATCTCGAGAACACGAAAGCTGCGGCGATCGTGGACGAGGCCGTGACGGCCAATCACGTCGCACAGGTGGTTTCGCGCTGGACCGGTATTCCGGTTGACAAGATGCTGGAAGGCGAGCGTGAGAAACTGCTCAAAATGGAAGAGGAGATCGGCAAGCGCGTTGTCGGCCAGAAGGAAGCCGTTCATGCGGTGTCGACGGCAGTGCGCCGTGCGCGCGCCGGCCTTCAGGATCCGAACCGTCCCATCGGCTCGTTCATGTTCCTCGGCCCGACCGGCGTCGGCAAGACCGAGCTGACGAAAGCGTTGGCGACGTTCCTGTTCGATGACGAAAGCGCGATGGTGCGCATCGACATGTCCGAGTACATGGAGAAGCACTCCGTCTCGCGGTTGATCGGCGCGCCTCCGGGCTATGTCGGTTACGACGAGGGCGGTGCGCTGACCGAAGCTGTGCGGCGCCGGCCCTATCAGGTCGTGCTGTTTGACGAAATTGAAAAGGCGCATCCGGACGTGTTCAACGTCCTGTTGCAGGTCCTCGACGATGGCCGTCTGACCGACGGTCAGGGCCGCACGGTCGACTTCCGCAACGTGCTGATCGTGATGACGTCGAACCTCGGCGCGGAGTTTCTTGTCAACCAGAAGGAAGGCGAGGATTCGACAGCCGTGCGCTCGGAAGTGATGGGCGCGGTGCGGGCGCATTTCCGTCCCGAGTTTCTGAACCGGATCGACGAGATCATCCTGTTCCACCGCCTGGCGCGCGAACACATGGGCGCGATCGTCGATATCCAGATGAAGCGGCTGGCCAAGCTTCTGGAAGATCGCAAGATCGTGCTCAACGTCGACGACAAGGCGCGGACCTGGCTGGCCAATCAGGGTTACGATCCGGCCTATGGAGCACGGCCGCTCAAGCGGGTGATCCAGAAGAATGTGCAGGACCCGCTCGCGGAGCTGATCCTGGCCGGTGAGATTGCCGACGGATCGACCGTTCCGGTCACGGTAAGCGGCGGCAGACTCGCGATTGCCGGCAAGGCGCCAGAGGCGGCCGAAGACCCGCAGGATGACACGCCAAACGGAACTGTCGTGAATTTTCCGCGCGGGGCTTAGCGTAACACGCGAAATGACGGAGCCCGGCCTGACGGGCTCCGGCAACGCCAAAGCGATTTTGCCCGGGAGAGCGATCTCCCGGGCATTATGTTTGCGACAAGGAAGCTGGAAAGAGCCGCCGGCCGGCTAATCCTGCACCCAGTGTATGGCCAGACCAAGCAGCATCAACAACAGGGGGGCCGAAGCAGCAGCAAAGATACCGGTGATGGCAAGGTCCCCCGGCTGCATCAATCCGAAATAGGCATTGCGGACATAGACGCCGACGATGGCGCCAAGCAGGACCAGAAGTCCGTTGCCCACCGG
>JBFWRC010000041.1:0-37826 GCA_050249115.1 Beijerinckiaceae bacterium | reverse complement strand
CCTTTACTTTGAGCTTGTCCGTCGCGGCCGTAATGGTCGGCACGCTACCGCCGGTCGAGCCGGACGGGCGTATGCCAAGGGCAGCAGCGATACCCACAACGAAAACAGCCATGCCGGCCCCTGCAAGATACACGGCCTTGCGCGAACGGCGGCCGGATTGTCCCATTGCAGCGGGCGGTGGCGGCGGCACGCCGGCATCGTCAAGCCATTCTGGAGGAACTGCCGGGCGTGCAGACGCTTCCGTTTCGTTCGGCCAGCCGGCGGCCTGCGCATACTCTGCCTGTTCGCCAGGCACTGCTTCCCGCCACTCGTCCTGCCATTGTCCCGGCGCAGGCGCCTGCAGCGCTGCGCCAGACGGTGCGGCGGGCGCATGATCCCAATGGGCGGGCGCGACAGAAGCTGTGCGCGAGGCGACAAGTTGCGCGATGCTGCGTTCGAACTCATCGACCGGATCGTTTTCCTCGGGGAGGTATTCTTGACGGACGAATTCTTGAGAGGCGTTTGCTTCAGGAAGCGGCGGAAGGCTACCGCGCAGCGCCGGAGGCGATGGCGGCGCATGATGTGGAGGGGCAGCGGAGGCATAACCGGACGTGGGGATCGCGGCCGGCGCGTTGTCTGCAGGCGCAGCATCACGGGGATCGGGTTCGCGCGAATAGGCTGCCGGTGCAGGAGCGGGAGAACCCGGCCGGGCCGCTAGCGAAGGAATTCCATAGAACTCGTCGGCGCCAAAATCCTGAGCAGGCGCAGATGCGGCCGGCTGGCGCATCTTGTCGGCATAAGTGCGCAGCATGGCCGCAGCATCATCGGGATCAGCAACCCGGGGATCGGCAGCCACTGGCGGCGCGTATGCCGGCGCCGGCGGACGGGCACCATAGGGAAGCGGCGCGGGCGGACGCGCGGCTGGCACGGGCCTCGCAGGACGGGCCGGCGGCGGCGCATAATCATGAGCCGGCTCCGCGCCTTGTGGCGCAAACAAATCCCGGAACGGATCTTCGGCGGAATTGACTAGCGTCGCCAGCTCGACCAATGGATCGGCGTCTGGCGAACGCGGCTGCGGGCCGCGCAAACGCTCTTCAAATGCCGAAATGTCGATTTGCTGGGCAGGCGCGCCCCTCAGGGACTTGGCCGCGGACTCGTTCATTCTGAACCTCAACTCGTTCCGGCTCCTTTTTCTCACCCAAAAAGGGCGACAGAAAGTCAAAGCCGTTGCGCGGCGCCTTCCGAATTGAAGCCGGCCTCTATTTGGCCAGACAAATTGGGCGGCGTCCTATCGCATTTCAATTGGGGCGCTTACACCTAAAATACCAAGCCCCGACGCAAGCACACGCGTTAACGCAATCACCAATGCGACCCGTGCGCAGGACAAATCTCCGCTTTCTTGATTAACAAACCGTAATTGCGGCTGATCTTTCCCCTTGTTCCAGTGCGAATGGAACGCGCTTGCCAGATCGTGGAGGTAGAAAGCGAGCCTGTGCGGCTCGTGCGCGGCGGCGGCGGCGTCGACGAGACGGGGAAACTGCGCGATCTGTTTCACGATCTCGATTTCGCCCTCGTCGGACAGCAAGTCCAGCTTTGCATTCGCCAGCGTTGCGGGCGAAAAGTCCGTGTCCGGAAATGCGGCCTGCGCCTGCCGGACGACCGACGATGCCCGCGCATGGGCGTATTGCACATAAAACACAGGGTTTTCGCGTGACTGTTCGATCACTTTCGAGAGGTCGAAATCCAGCGTCGCGTCGTTCTTGCGGAACAGCATCATGAAACGCACAGCATCGACGCCGACTTCGTCGACGACATCGCGCAGGGTAATAAAGTCCCCTGCCCGCTTCGACATCTTCACTTCGACGCCGTCGCGGACAAGTTTGACGAGCTGGCACAATTTGACATCGAGTACCGCCGCACCGCCGGACAGCGCCTTGACGGCCGCAGCCATGCGCTTGACGTAGCCGCCATGATCGGCCCCCCACACGTCGATCAGCGTGCGGAAGCCGCGATCCAGCTTGGATTTGTGATAGGCGATGTCCGAGGCGAAATAGGTGTAGGAACCGTCCGATTTCATCAACGGCCGGTCGATATCGTCGCCGAATTGCGTGGAACGGAATAACGTTTGTTCCCGGTCTTCCCAATCCTCGGGAAGCTGGCCTTTCGGCGGCGGCAGCCGGCCCTCGTAGACGAGACCATCCTTGCGCAGTTCCGACACCACTGCGGCAACAGCGTCCGCATTGCCGCCGCTACGATCCGTCAGCGAACGTTCGGAAAAGAATACGTCATGCGCGATGTTGATGGCGGCCAGGTCCTGCCGGATCATGTCCATCATGGCATCAATGGCGAAAGCGCGCACATCGGCCAGCCATTCGGCCTCCGGCTTGCCTTTCAGGCTATCGCCATATTTCGCCTTCAGCCCCTCGCCTGCGGGCTTCAGGTAATCGCCGGGATAGAGACCGTCCGGGATGGCGCCGATATCCTCACCCAGCGCCTCCAGATAGCGCAGGTATGCGGAACGGGCGAGTACATCGACCTGCGCCCCGGCGTCGTTAATATAATACTCGCGCGTGACGTCGTGTCCGGCGAATTGCAGCAGGCTCGCCAGCGCATCGCCGAACACCGCGCCCCGGCCGTGGCCTACATGCATGGGGCCGGTGGGATTGGCGGAGACGTATTCGACATTGACCTTGCCCGCGCCCGCCCCATGATCGCGCACGCCGCCGCGCCCGAAATCGGCGCTGGTCAGGGCATTGCGCAGAACGCCGTGAAAAACATCGGGCCGGACCCGGATGTTGATGAACCCCGGCCCCGCGATTTCCGCCGCCGTCACATCCGGCTGCGCGGCGAGCGCAGCTGCGATCTCTGCCGCGAACTGGCGAGGGGTGGAGAAATGTGCTTTCGCCTCGCGGGCGTAAACCATTGCCGCGTTAATGGCGAAATCGCCGAGCGCAGCATCGCGCGGCGGCTCGACCACGAAGCGGCCAAGATCGAGCCCCTCCGGCAGACGGCCAGCGGCGACGAAATTTGCGAGGACGGCGGCCACGCGGGCCTGAAATTCGGCATATACGTTCATGGTGCGCGGTATAGCCGGACGGCAGCAAAAGGGAAACGGTTTTGCCTGCGCGTATCGCGAGGGGCCGTCGCCGACTTTCTGTCCGCGACGCTGCGCCAACTGGACGGCGTCGCGCAGGGACGCTAGCTATGCGCCAAATGGCGGTTGGCAAACATCGGCTTGTACCCGCTGCGCCGTGCCGGCACACGGCAACAATTCCGGAGGATTACCCCGTGCAAGACAGAATACCCCAGGACACCAACCTGCGCGCGATCGTCGTCGGTGGCGGAATGGGCGGACTGGCGGCAGCCAACGCCCTGATCCAGAAGGGCGTCGACGTAACGGTCTACGAGCAGGCCCCGGCGCTCGGCGAAGTCGGGGCCGGGATATTCATCTATCCCAACAGTTTGCGCCAGCTCGAGCGGATGGGCTTTCGCGAGCCGCTGGCGAAAGTGGGCGCGAAGGTTGGGCCGGGCTCGATGTACCGGCGCATGGACGGTTCGGAAGTCGGGCCTATCGTGATGGCGGATTCGGCCGGCTGGAACGGCTTCTACGGCATGCACCGCGCCGATATTCTGGATGCGCTGGCTGCCGCCCTGCCCCCTGGCACGGTCAAATGCGGCCATCGCGCCAACGGCTTCTCGCAGGACGCGAAGTCCGCGACCGTGACCTTCGAGAACGGCCATTCGGACACGGCAGACCTGATCGTTGCCGCCGACGGCCTGCGCTCGGCGCTGCAGCCGTTCGCGACCGAACCGTCCGAGCCCGAATATTCCGGCTTCCGCGCCTATCGCGGCCTTGTCGAGCGCTCAAAGCTCGACAGCTGGTACGACGAGACCCATCAGGTGTGGATGGGCGAAGGCAAGCATTTCATGGTCTTTCCCGTGCGCCGCGGTGAACTGCTGAACTATGTCGGCTTCGTGCCGATGGATATTGCAACGGTCGAAAGCTGGTCGGCCGAGGGCGACCGTGACGAACTGGCCGCCGATTTCGCCGGCTGGGACCCGATGATCGGCAAATTGCTCGACAAGGTGGAATACTGCTTCTGGTGGGGCCTCAACGACCGCCGCCCGCTGAAAAGCTGGAGCAACGGCCGCCTGACCCTCCTGGGCGATGCCGCCCACCCCATGCTGCCGCATCTCGGCCAGGGCGTGAACCAGGCTATCGAGGATGGGGTCGCCCTGTCGCTGCTGCTCGAAGGCCGCTCGAGCGCCGATGTGCCGCAGCTGCTGCAGACCTACGAGCGCCTGCGCAAACCGCGCACAGACATGGTGCAGACCGAAGCCCGCAAGAACGGCATGCGCTACGACTCCCTCTACGACAGCATCGAACAGCGCGACAAGGAAATCCGTAATATCGCAGGTCTGCGGCTGAGCCTGTACGACTACGATGTGGAGAAGTCAGTAAAAGAGGCGATGGCGGAGATGGCGTGAGGTGGCAAACAATTTCTACCGCATTTGCGACCAATAGTATCCGGTCTCCGTTGCGACCAGTGAAATGCTATATTCCAGAGGCGTTCCATCGTCCTTGCACAACACCCTGACGGTTCTCAATACCGGCGTACCCGCGAAAACACCCAGCAATTCGGCGTCGGATTGCGATGCAACAATGGCGGACACTTTCTCTTTCACCGTCCCAATGACAATCTGATTTTCTTGCGCGAGCCTGGCAATCGTTGGGAATCCGGCCCCTGGTATGGCGAGATTTGAAATTTCGGCCACCGGAATAAAAATATTCGAGATTCTTCGCGCTATGGATCCGCACTCGCTCAGAGCCTGGATACAGTGGATAAAGTCTTGCTCATCCATGCGTAATATATTGGCGATTTCTGCCCCGGCGGGTTTCATATCGTAAGAGAGCTGCGTGTAAAGCCAATCTGCGGTTTCAGCATCTTCCCCGAAACGAATGCGGTCTACCTTGTCGCTTAGCCTCCGCCACCGTCTGTCAGAGACCAAAGTCCCTTTTCCTTGCTGACGCACGACCATACGCGCATCTGCGAGCAGTTCGACAGCCTTGCGCAATGTGCCAATACTGATTCCCAACCCCCTCGACAGCTCGAATTCATTCGGCAGATATGCTCCTTCCTGCAATTCGCCACTTGTGATCTTTTCAGCCAGAATGTCGAATACTTGAAGGTAGAGCGCGCGCTTGTTGACGCATGGCAATTCGAAGGCGGACATGTTTACCCCACAGCGACAGCTTGACTCTTCCCAACAGATCGGACTCAGAGCGATATTGCCAGCTTCGCCTCAACACTCTGTAAATACTTGACGTAACTCTTTAGAATCTAATGATTATTTCTTTTATTAAAAGTTTCTGTTTTGGGGTTTCCGGAGAAATTGCCGTTGGGACCCATTTGTGCGTAACCTGCAGACACCAGGAAACGCACGAACAAGGGCACAGAAAAAATGTCCCGCTCCGAACGCATGCATGTGGGGGTGTTTTTCAAGAACACCGGCCACCACATCGCCGCATGGCGCCATCCCGGCTCGCAGCCGGACGCCGGGATCAATATCCGGCATTACATCGAATGCGCGCAGGCCTCCGAGCGCGCCGGGCTGGACTTCCTGTTCTTCGCCGACAGCGCCGCCGTGCGCGAGGCCGATATCGAGCCTTTGAGCCGTTCCTCGCAATATACCGCCTATTTCGAACCGACGACGCTTCTGTCCGCGCTGGCGATGATGACGAAGCACATCGGCCTCGTCGCGACACAGACCTCAAGCTACAACGAGCCCTACAATATCGCCCGCCGTTTCGCCTCGCTCGATCACCTGTCTGCCGGACGCGCGGGGTGGAACTGCGTGACCTCGGGCAATCATGCGGAGGCCTATAATTTCGGCCGCGATGCGCATTACGAGCACGACGTACGCTACAACCGCGCGCACGAATTCGTCGAAGTGGTCAAGGGCCTGTGGGACTCATGGGACGACGACGCCTTCGTTTACGACCGCGAAGGCGGACGTTTCTTCCGGCCGGATGGCCTGCACCGGCTGAGCCACGAAGGCGAATGGTTCAAGTCGCGCGGGCCGTTGAACGTGCCACGCTCGCCGCAGGGCCACCCCGTGATCTTTCAGGCCGGGATTTCGGACGCCGGCAAGGAACTCGCCGCCGCAACCGCAGAAGGCGTGTTTTCCGGCGAGCTGACGCTGCAGAATTCGCAGGCGCACTACGCCGACATCAAGCAGCGCATGACGCGCTATGGGCGGGCTCTGGACTCGCTGAAAGTCCTGCCCGGCCTAACCGCCATCGTCGGGCGCACCGCGGCGGAGGCGCGCGACAAGGAAGAGGAACTGGCGCAGCTCATTCACCCTGTCGTCGGGCGCGAATATATCGGCACCCTGCTCGGACTCGATCTGTCCGATTGCGACGTCGACGCCCCCCTGCCCGATCGCCAGAGCCGGACGCGCGGCAATGCCGGCATCGCCATGTCGGTGAAAGCGATGGCGGAGCGGGACAATCTCACGATCCGGCAATTGTACGAACGACTCGCCGGATCGCACGGCAAACTGACCATGCGCGGCTCGGTTACAGAAGTTGCAGATGAAATGCAGGCCTGGTTCGAGGGACACGCCTGCGACGGCTTCATCTTCCAGCCGCTCACCATGCCGGGCGACCTCAACGACATTTGCGGCATGCTCGTCCCGGAACTGCAAAACCGCGGCCTGATCCGCGTTGGATACGATGGCGCAACGCTGCGCGACAATCTGGAGCTCAAACGTCCGGCCAGCCGCTATGCCGGCAAACCCTCCGACGTGCGCGAACTGGCGAAGCAGGGATTTTGATATGGCCGTCGAACTCTATCACTTCTGGAGCAGCGTCTGCTCCGTCCGCTGCCGCATGGCGCTAGAGGAAAAAGGCGTCGAGTGGACGAGCCGCTATATCGACCTGTTCGCATTCGACCAGATGAAGCCGGAGTATCTCGCGATCAATCCGGACGGGCTGGTGCCGACACTTGTGCATGATGGCGGGGTCGTTACGGAGTCCACCATCATCAACGAATATATCGACGAGGCGTTCGAAGGCCCTGCCCTGCAGCCGTCCGATGCGATGGCGCGCGCACACATGCGGGCCTTTGTGCGCAAGTGCGAGGACGATTTTCCCGCCATCGTCAAACTCACGGCGGTGAAATACCTGATCCCAAAACTGCGCAACCGTTGGTCCGAGGAGGAACTGACGAAGCAGGCGCAGCGCCGGCCGCTGCAATTCTACAAGGACATTCACGGACGGGCCCTGCGCGGGGAAATCGGTGCGGAAGAACTGGCGGCCGCACAGGCCACCATTGCCGGCCTGCTCGACCGGCTGGAAAAGACTTTGACCGGCCGGCCCTGGATTGCGGGGGAAGAATTGTCGCTCGCCGATATCGCGATCGCGCCATATCTCTTCCGGCTCAGCGCGCTGGGAGAGGACCAGTTCTGGCCACAGGACAAGCGCCCGAATGTGCGCGCCTATTACGAGCGCCTTTCGGCGCGGCCGTCGTTTCAGACGGCAATCTCCTGGCCGGACGAAACCGGCGGCGGTTACGAGGAAGTCGGGCTGGGCAAGAAGCTGTCGTCCTGACGGGCGGCGGTTTCGAGCGCGGGCCTTCCTTCGGACCTGCGCGCAGAGGTTTCCGTTACGATAGCGGGTGCGGCATGGTTTTCGCCGCGCGCAGGGCCGGCTCCGCATGCATCGCAAACCCGTCTATACGCATTCGTACGAAGACATCGCCAAATTATGCGCGTCGAAATTTGGATGGCACACCGGCTTGTGGCACAAGTGCATGGGCATGTACGGCTTTTGAGCTGCCATATTGACATCTTCGCTGATTGCATTGCCAACACTTTTAGTTGTTCTGCAGATCGAGCCGCAAGGATTGCACCGTAATATTCGCCGCATGGTTCCGTTGTCTGCCTCGCGAGTATGGTGTGAACAGTCTGTCTCTATCTGCCAGTTCAAACGACGTGCAAGAAGGCGCCTTGCTTGGCGCCGCCGCCGCCGGGGAGGACTGGATCGTAACCGGCAGCAACGGCGTGCTGGCGGGCGTGCTATTCACGCCCGGTCAACCGGTCTTCGAGCACGGACTGCTTTGCGGAATGAAGGATCATGTCCTGAACTCGCTGCATGCGAACGGCGATCCGCTCGCCGTCGAGGGCTTGCGTCTTGCAATCGCGGAAAGAGACTATCGCGTGCGGCTAATCCTGAGTCTGCCCGATGACAAAAAGGGATTGATTGCCAAAGCCTTCGAGGACCGCAACACTGGAGTGCGCCTGCATTCGGAGCAAAAGCGCAGGTCGGCGCGGGTTTTTGGCGAAATTCACCAGGCGATGAGCGATCGCGCCGATGCGTTGCGCGCGCACTTGCGTCGCGAGATCGAGCTCTATCCGGAAAAGCCGCAAACTGCGGGCGTCCAGCAGCTTTGGCGGAGCGAGGGTCTGGCGGACGAATTTGCCGAGTTGGTAAAACGGAGCGTGACGGAAAAACCTGCGGTTGATATCGACCCGGCCTACTTCCGCCGCTCTCCCCCACGGTCGTAATCCCTGGCCTGGATCGAATCCTCTTCCATGAACTTTTGCAGGTAATCGACGCTGCGCATTTTGCTGCGGTCGTAGGTTTCGTAGTGCACCATCGCTTCAAGTGGCCGGCGGCTCTTGGGCGTAGCGATCACCTCGCTATAACCGACAGGCACGATGTGATAGACGCGCAATTCCTGCGGGATGGCGAGCAGATGTTTCAGCATCAGGCTGAAATAGGGAGAAGCCGCATCGCTGACATATTGGGTCGCCAGCCCGAGACTTTCGGCCATCAGCATGATTTGCAGGGTCGCATTGGCAAGACCGGTGAAAAAGTGCGAGTCCGCCTTGTCTTCTGCCGTCCGCAAGGGAAAACACAGCGATGTGCGCGGATCGCCGAGAACCAGGATCAGCACCGGCGCGTTGCGCCAGCCGACGCCGCTGACGCTCGACGTGCCTCGAATCTCCCTTTCCAGTTCCAGTTTGTCCGTCAACTGGCGCTTGTAGAGTTCGGCGATCCTGTTTCGCATCGTCTTGTCGCGAATGACGATAAACTCCCACGGCTGCGCATTGCCGCCGGACGGCGCGGCGCGGGCCGCTTCCAGCAACATGTTCAGCACTTCATCCGACAACGGCTTATCTTCCAGAAAACCTGTACGCGACGACCGCCGGTTTCGCATCATATCCAGCAAGGCAGATGGTTCGATTGAGGTGCGTGACTGGCCGGTCATGTCTTGTCTCCTCCCTGCGTACGAAACTCATTGCGTATCAGCCATGTGTACGGCCAGTCCGGCGCTGCCGGCAAGCCAGAGCAGCAGCAATCGTGTTTCGCCGCAGTGAATTGAAACATCGAGTAAATTTTCTTTTTCATGCAAATTTTCCCCCTCCCTTCGCCTGCGCTTAGCTTGTCTGTCCGATGCAACCATCGAGACAGGACAAAGCATGACGGAACAGATTCACACTCCTACATCGGCGTTCCCCGCCAAAACACTCGACCTTCAGGAGGTTCAATCCAAACTCGCCGCAACGCCCCTCTTTCGCGACGAAGCAGACGGCGCCTATGGCGAGGACACCCGCCGGGCGCTGCAGGCCACGCTCGCCTCGCTGGGGGTGGCAGGCTGGCAGAACTGGCCCAGGGACCGGCTGCTGGTTGCGGGCAAGCAGGCGCTGTGCGCGCTGGAAAAAATCGACAGCGGCAGGATCGACGGGCTGATGGGACCCCAGACGCGGCACGCGATCGCCGTATACGAGGCGCGCCTGAACGGAGTTGCCGAGCCCGAAAGCTGGCGCGATGCGCAAGAGGCTGCGCCACCGCTCGTTGTGCCCAAAACGGCCGCTCACGACTGGCCGCGGCAGAAGGACTGCCTGCAATATTATGGACGGCCGGGCGAGAACCAGACGCGGCTGCACTTCCCCTATCCGATGCGGCTGGCCTGGGACACGAAGACCATCGTCCGTTCGACGCTCTGTCACGAAAAGATCCACGATGCCGCCCAGCGCGTGCTGGCGCGCGTGCTCGACCATTACGGCGAGGAACGCATCCGCACGCTCGGGCTCGATCTCTTCGGCGGCTGCCTGAATGTGCGCAAGATGCGCGGCGGCAGCGCCTGGTCCATGCATTCCTGGGGCATCGCCTTCGATTTCGATCCCGAGCGCAATCAACTCAAATGGGCGCGCGGCAAGGCGGAAATGTCGAAGCCCGCCTACGATAGCTGGTTCGACCTGTGGGAAGAGGAAGGCGCGGTTTCGCTCGGGCGGGCGCGCAACTTCGACTGGATGCACGTGCAATTCGCGCGGTTGTGAACCCTCTCGCACGTCCCTCGCATAAGCAGGCCCGCGAGTTTACTTCGCGGGCTTTTCTGTCATTCTGACGGCATAAGCAAGAAGCGAGGAGGCACCCATGTTCACAAGCTGGCGCGGCATTATCGGCGTCGTTCATCCCACATTGCGACCGGGCTCCAATGAAGAATTGATCCGGCTTCTGCCCGAGGGCATCGGCGTTCTGGCTCTACATGTGAACATCAAGCGGGGAACGCCGGACGAATTTCTGCAGATGAAAGGCGCGTTCGAGAAGGAACTCGACCTGCTCAAGGAAGCGGGCTGCGATGTCATCCATCCCTCCGGCGCGCCGCCGTTCATGGTGCACGGTCGCAAGGGCGAAGCGAAGATCATCAAAGACTGGGAAAAAAAATACGGCATCCCGATGTTCACCTCGGGCCAGAACCATGTGAACGCGCTGAATGCGATCAAAGCGAAATCCATCGTTGGCGCCACGTATTTCCCCGAAAAAACGAACGCGATCTTCTCGCAATACTTCAAGGATGCGGGCTTCAACGTCAAAGCGATGGCCGGCGTCGACGTGCCCTTCAACAAGGTGCAGGAGCTGTCGGGCGAAGTTGTCTACGCCCATATCAAAAAGGCGTTTCTGGCGGCCAAGGGCGCGGACGCGATCTACATGCTGGGTTCGGGCTGGCGCACGTTGCACATCATCGAGATGCTGGAGCAGGACCTCGGCGTGCCGGTCATCCATCCGGTTCCCGCGCGCGTTTGGGAATTCCAGAAGCGGCTGCACATCAACGAAAAGAGCGAGGGCTTCGGCCACCTGCTCGCGACCATGCCGCCCATGGTCTGATGCCCTATCGCGGTGGCGGAAAACCCCCGCCACCGTCCAGAAGCAAAACGGGAGGCAGATATGACAGGCAAGCGGATTTCGCCCCTCTTTCAGGCCATTCTGGCGATGCTCGCAGTTGCGGCGCTGTGCGCCCAGGCGGCGCAGGCGCAAGGCGTTGCAGATTTCTACAAGGGCAAGACAATCCACGTTTCGGTCGGAACGTCGCCCGGCGGCGTCAACGACATTACCGCGCGGCTGGTGTCGCGCCATCTGGGCAAACACATTCCCGGTAATCCGGCGATTACAGTGCAGAATCTGCCGGGCGCCGGCGGGATTGTCGGGGCGAACCGCATCGCCAACACGGCCAGCAAGGACGGGCTCGAACTCGCCATCATGGAGCGGGCCGTGCCGCAGGTTGCCTTCGCAGGCGACCCCAATGCCCGTTTCGATCCGATGACGCTGACGTGGCTTGGATCGGTTTCGTCCTATGCCGACGATGCCTACATGTTTCTTGTCATGGCGAACCATCCCGCAAAGACCGCCGAAGACCTGCGCAAGCCGGACGTGCGCGCGGTTATGGGCGCAAACCGCATTGGCTCGACCAACCTGACCTTCGCCTGGATCGCCGAGCGAGTATTGAAACTGAACGTCAAGGCCATTCCCGGCTATCGCGGAGCAGCGAAGATCGCGGTTTCCATGCAGTCGGGCGAGGTCGACGGGCAGATTATCGGCCTCGCCTCCTTTCAGGCCGGGCAACGCGCCATGTGGGAGAAAAAGCAGGTGCGTGCCTTGATCCAGTTCGGCAGGCTCACGCGCCATCCGCAATTACCGGAAGTGCCGACAGGACGGGAACTCGCCACCGACGCCAAGGCAAAAGCGCTGCTGGAGTTCGCCGAGCTACCCTTCTTCATGGCCCTGCCCTTCGTCGCGCCCCCGGGCATTCCGGCAGATCGGGCCGCCGCCCTGCGCAGCGCGTTCATGGCGACAACCAAAGATCCCGCCTTTCTGGCCGAAGCCAGCAAGCTCCGGCTCGATGTAAGTCCCATCGACCATAACCGGATACTGGAGCTCTTGCAGGAAGCCAAAAAAGCCCCGCCGGAAGTGCTGTCGCAATTTCTGGCGCTGATTACCAAGCCGAAAAAGACGTGATTCCGTTCAGAAACGGGCCTGAAATACATATCCTGCTGCCGGAGCACACGCCTCCGGCCGCCATTTTTTTTAGCGTACGCAGCTGATTAGAAACAATTTTTTGAGTTTCCCCAGGGCCGCTTGAGCATCGCACCCGCCTGCTAAAATATCGTATCACGATATATAAAGATCGCACCCGATGGCGCAGCCGCGGGGACAGCGCGGAACCACGCGCACAAAAATGGAGGGAGAACCGCATGAGTATCCACCTCGGGCGCACTATACTTGCAACAGCCGGAGCAACGACGCTTGCCGCAACGGCATCGCTGGCGCTGGCGCAAGACAAGGTCGCAGCCTTCTACAAGGACAAGCAGGTCACGCTGTTCGTCGGCTTCAGCGCCGGGGGCGGCTACGATCTCTATGCCCGTATTCTTGCCAAGCACATGGGCAAACACATTCCGGGCAAACCGACGATCGTGGTCAATAACATGACTGGCGCGGGCTCGGTGACGCTGTCCAATGCGCTCTATTCGACCTTGCCAAAGGATGGAACGGTATTCGGCGAGATCGGCCGCGGCATTCCGACCGAACCGCTGTTCGCCAACAAGATCAAACTCGAAATCAATCCTATCGACGGCGAGACCGTTCAAAAGGAAATCGCCGAGTTGTACGACTATCCGAAGGATGTCGTCGAGGCAGCTGTGAAGTCGCTGACCTACGAGGGCAATATCAAGATTTCGAAAGCGGTCATTCCCGTCGAGACCATGACGGGCAAGATCACGGCCATCGGCGGTGGTGGCCGCAGCATTACTTTCAATGGCGGCGGCAAGAAGAAGAAAGCACGCGTAAGCGGCCGTAATACCGTCATAATGGTTGCCGGCAAGGAAGCCAGTCGCAAGGCGCTCAAGGAAGGGCTCGACTGTACCCTCACATATCAGGGCTCGGCGGCCAAAAGGATCGACTGCAAGTAGAGCCAGCGAGGACCAGAAGCGAACGGCTTTTCATCCGTTTCGGGTCTTGGTCAAACTGCGTCGAGCTGTTCGGGCCTCGGTTCGACCGCATCGGCCATTTCGCCGTAGATGCGGCGCAGATGAGCGGCGGCGGCGCCGTTGCCGCAGCGGCGCGGGATCGCGATGCGGGCGTAATGATGCGGATCGAGATTTGGCCAGCTCTCCCGCTCCCGTTCAATCAGTTCGCGCGCTGCCGCGACCTCCCCTGTCTGAACCAGTGCGGCAGCCAACTGGTAAACCGTGTCCGGCGTATGGAAAATCAGATGCGCGTCGCGTCCGGCCTCGACCGCGGCGGCATAATCGCCGTTGTTGATGTGCAGACGCGCAATCCAGGCGAGCGTCACCCAGCGGATCGGATTGGAGGGCGACAGCGAGCGATCCAGTTCAATCAGCGCATCGATCATGGCCTGCGGCGCGATGCGCGCGGTGTAGGGCACGGCCTTTGCCAGAAAGCGCGCGAGTATGTATCGGGGGCTCAGTTCGGCTGTGCGCTCGGCGGCCCGCGCCGAAGCCGCGATTACGCCCGTATGCCAGTAATATACCGAGATATTGAACATCGCCTCGGAACTGCCCGCCGCAGCGCGAGCCGCCATTTCGGCTGCTTCGGCAGCTTCCTGGCGGTTGGCTGGCGTGTCCGATGGCGGATCGACATTGGCCAGATAGGCCAGCTTGTCCGCCAGCACCGAATAGGCGAGAACCATGTTCGGATCGCCGGCCAGCGCCTTGCGCGCCAGCACGACCCGCTCCTTTTCCCATGCGAGGCTGTCCACGCCGGCGCCGGGAGCCCATGTCGACAGGATGAAATATTCGAATGGCGTAATCGTGCTCTCGGGTTTGCTTTCTATCCAACGGCGGGCGACGGAAAACATGTAGGGCCGGATATCCGACAGGATTGCGTCTGTTGTGTCATCGACGCTCGCAAGGCCCGAAGCGGCGTCAGCGTCGTAGATCTCGTTAAACACGACACCACCGCTCAATCCATCAAAAACCTGGACGGAAGTTCGCCGCACAGCACCCAGATAAGCGATGTCGCCGGACATGATCCAGCGGACGCCATGCGTATTCGCCAAAACACGCGCGCCTTCGCTCGAAATCGCCGTGGCAGCGGGACCATCGCCCATCTTCAAGTAAACCAGTCCGGTTCGGTTGAGCGAAGAGGCAAGACCGTTTGCGAGACTGCGGGCGAAATCTGGCTGGTCCGATTCCTGCCGTTGCACGGAAAACGGGTAGAGCAGCACCGTGTTTATCAGCGGCAAAGCCTTGCCAGGCAGAGCCGAAGCAGGCGCCGCGTCAGCCTGTTTCTGACCGGTGCGATCCAGAAACTCAAGCCTATAGCCTCCTTTCGGCATGGAGATCCGGACAGGATCGCCGCGGCCCTCTTCGGCGTAGTACGTATCCAGCAATGTCCGCAGCCGCCCGGCCTGAACGCGCACAAAAGAATCGTTGTCGGCGTCGAACGACTCGTCCCGGCCGAAGGCCTCGACTGCGATCGTATAGGCTTTCAACTCGGATGCGCTATCACGCAGGCTAGCTTCGACGAGATGGGTCAGCATGTCCCGGCAGCGCCGCGAGCGCCCGAATGTCCTGCCTGTAACAATCCTTTCCACCGCCGCGCGTACGGCTGCCTCATTTGCCTGCATTTGCAATCCATTTCATGAAAATATTCGAAGAATCAACAAGCCAAGGAGAAGCCGCAACCCAAATCGCGGCCGCAGAGATTTCCAGCCTTCCGGTCTCGCGGTCTGTTCCGTGAAACATTCAAGTTACCGCTTCTTGGCAATTGTTATCCGCAACGCTGGATTTGTCCAGCGCCATGAACCGGCCGCAGTTAGCGAAAAGTGTATTGGCTACAATAATTTCACTTCATTGCGATCTTTGCGCGCGGCGCCTGGGGGTGAACGGCTGAATTGTGATGCGCAGTCCGCGACAAGCCGAAGCGGACGAACGCCGATGCGCTCATCCGCAGGCATCACTCAATTCAATTCCGGCGAATTCTTTTGCCCTCGCGGCCCCACGTCAGGCCGGCAACTCCACTATTTTTGCTTTGCTGCCAGCACATCCTTGTACTTGCTGTAAAACCCGAGAATGTTTTCGACGCGGGTCTTTGCGCCGGCAGCATCGGTCGGCTTGATGACCTGATCGGTGCTCTTGGCCCAATCCTGGATCGGTTTGGAGGCGCCGGCTTTCATGATCGCGGTCTCCAGGATCTTCACGATTTCCGGCGCCATGCCCGGAGGTCCGCCAACCATGCGCTCGGTCGCCAGCGCCGCCAGTTCCGGCTTGCCGATGTCGTTGAGGGAGGGAATTCCCTTCATCGGGCTGGTTTCGTCCAAAGACAGCACACCGATAATATCGCCGCTCTTCGCATACTTGCCGAAAGAGTTATCCGCGAAGAGCGAAAGGTCCGTATCGCCGCGAATGAGGGACAGCGAAATCGCAGACGATCCCTTGTAGCCCGGCAGGAACTTGATATCGAGGCCGGTCGCGGCGCCGAGAATCTTGCCGGCGACGTAAGACGTGGAACTCGGGCTGGTGACAGCGTATTTCAGCCCCTTGGCGGCCTGCAATTGCTTGAATGTCTTGTATTTACCCTTCGAGCCGACTGCCAGAACGTAGGGCGAATGGGCAAGTTTCGACAACCAGGTAAAGCCCGCGATATCGAAATTGGCTTTTTTGTCGAGAATCTTGTCGAGCGCCATGCCTGGCATGTTGAAGATCGAGATCGTGTAGCCATCCGGCTTGGCGCGCCAGACCTGGCTCAGCGCCTTGCGCCCGCCGCCGCCGCCGATATTCTTTGGTACGACATTGACCTTGTTCGGCAGGAACTTTTCGATCTCAGGCGCGAATTTGCGCACATAGGTGTCGAAGCCTCCGCCCGGGCCGTAGGGAATTACGAAGGTGATGTCCTTCTCGGGAAATCCTGCGGCCGAAGCGCCGCCGGCGAATATCGCCGATACGCAAAGCGCGATCAGGGCGGCTGCGTTTCTGATTTTTTTCATTGGTGTCTCCCTCCGGACGAATTTTTGTTGCTGGCCAGACAAGGCGGCTGCCGCTCTGACACTGCAGATTTTATATCGAATTACGATATAAATGGCCAGCGCTTGGGGATCTGATCCTACCGGCTGCGCATCATTTCCCAGATCACACCCCTGTACAGCTCGTATTGGAGCGCGAGTTCGAACAGCAGCCAAACGAAAGCCAGCGCGCCGGCTGCCGTCGCCAGCGAAACGCCCAAATGCTTGCGGCCACCGATCATCATCCAAAGTGCAACGCTCAGCGGCGTGGCAATCAGAAAGCCGAACAGATAAATCGCCACGACTATGAGGCAAATCGATCCGAGGACCAGTATTTCGCGAAGCGGATTTCGGCCATCGAGCTTTGAGGGGTCGAAGGCCTTGCCAAAAGTCCGTGTGACCATCGCACCGGCTTCGCTGGCCGTCAGGCTGAGGATGTCGAGTATCGACAGTATTATGCCCATATAGCCGATCAGCAACGGGAAAAGCCGGACCCTGCCCTCATATTCGTAGGTCTGGTCGACGAAGAAAATGAAGAACCCGAGGAGCAGAAACGCAAAGCCGAAAGCAGAGATCGACTCGCGCTCCACGAAAGGCCGCATGGCGAGCAGGAATCCCAGCCACGCGGCAGCGCCGGCTATGCCGAATATGGTCCGGTCCGAGCCGAGATAAATCAGAACGAAGAAAGCCACGACAGCCACCAGCGCAACTGCCAGCCCGGCAATGGTCACGAAAGGGAGGTTGCGCGTTCTCATGCTGCGCCTCCCTGCGCGGCCTTTCCCTGTGCGGCCTTGCGCCGGCGCATGATTGAACGCAGGCCCGGGATGGTGAGCGAAAGGACGATCATGGCTATAAGTATGAGCGAAACCTGCCGTGTGAAGAAGATTGCATAGGAGCCGTCCGACAGACCCAGCGCCTGGAAGAAGCTGCGCTCGGTTATCTCGCCAAGCACCAGCGCGATTGTGAACGTGATGCGCGGATACTGAAATCGTATCAGCAGATATCCGATGATGCCGAAGACCAGCGCCATGATGACGTGGGCGAATTCGTTCTCCAGCGCATAGGCGCCGACAAGGGCGACGACGGTCACCACCGGAACGAGAACATGGCCGTCCAGCAGGGTCAGATAGGCCATCGGCCGCGCCAGCAGCAGCACGACGAGCGTCGCCAGAACGCAGGCGACAGTCAGCGACAGCACCAGCGTAAAGACGACATCTTCGTGATCGTTGAGCAGGGTCGGTCCGGGTTCAAGCCCATGCAACACCATCGCGCCGAGGAATACGGCAGTTTCGGCGCTGCCGGGGATGCCGAACGCGATGGTGGGAATCATCGAGCCGCCATCCTTGGCGTTGTTGGCGGCCTCGGGCGCGATGACGCCGCGAATGTTGCCCTGGCCATAAGGAATGTCTGGATTCGGATCGCGCTGCACCTGGGTGGAATAGCTGAGGAAGCCGGCAACGGTTCCGCCAACGCCGGGAACCGCGCCGATAAACGTCCCGATGCCCGATCCCACCAACATGGTCGACCAGTTGCGGAACACAGCGATAACGCCGGAGCCGACGCTCTGAATCTTGACTGCGCTCGGGTCGTCGGTGATCGAGCCACCCTTCACCGCCAGATCGATCATTTGCGAAATGGCGAAAATGCCGATCAGCGCCGGCACCAGCTTGATGCCGTCCTGCAGCGCTTCGACGTCGTAGGTGTAGCGGATCGTGGCGGTGATCAGGTCCTCGCCGACGAATGCGCAGATGAAACCGATCACGCCGGCAATAAGCGCCTGCAGCGTGCGCTCGCCGGTTGATACGGCGACGGCGACGAGGCCGAAAACCGCCAGCAGGAAAAACTCAGGCGGAGAGAACAAAAGCACGATCTGCTTGGCGATGGGAATGACCGCCAGCAGCGTGAACACGCCGATCAGGCCGCCGAGCGCGGATGCGGTGGCCGCGGCGCCGATGGCCTCGCCTGCCCGGCCGAGACGCGCGAGCGGGAACCCATCAAATGTCGTCGCAGCATTGGGCGCTGTCCCCGGCGTATTAAGCAGAATTGCGGATACGGAGCCGCCGGTGGACGTCGCAGCCATCGACCCGCCCATCAGCATGATCGCGTCGGCCTGCTCCATGCCGAACGTCAGAGGGATCAGCAGCGCCAGCGCGGTCGTGCCGCCAAGCCCCGGGACAGCGCCGAACAAAAGGCCGATGCAAGTTCCGGCGAAGAGAAAGCCCAGCGCCTTTATGCTCAGAAAATGCGTCGAAGCCGCCCCTAGCGCGCCGAGCAGCTCTGCAATAGCCTCGACCATTCTGTCTCCCCTCGCGCATCTGGCAACAAGCCGCTGCCGTCGCGCTACCCCTCCGCTTTTCGCAGACTAATCGTATTACGATATTTATTCGCCTTTCTGCCATGCCGGCGCGGGCTCGGCAACCGTGCCGGGAAGGCCCGCGAACCCGGCGTCGAACAGCGGCAAAGGGCAAGATCGGCTTGTCCGGTGGCTGTGATCCATTTAAGCTCGCCCAAAATGGCGCGGCTTGCACAAAGGCTGCAGAACGTGGAGGGCGGAATGATGAGGCAGAACCGGAACGGCGCGCGGCTGGCGGCGGGATTTGGCGCAGCGTTTTTGACAGCGGCCGGCATAGCAAGCGCCGGCGCCCAGCAAGCGATCAAACTGACAGTGATTTCCGGCCATCCGCCGGCGACACCGGGCGTCTACAATATGCAGAAGGTGTTGGCGCCCGCTATCGACAAGGAGCTTGCGGCCGAAGGCAAGTACAAGATCGAATGGACAATGGCGCTTGGCGGAACTGTCGCCAAACCGCCGGCCGTGTTCGAAGCCATAGAGAGCGCCATCGGAGATATCGGCTATGTGCCGGCCCTGTTCGAGGCCGACAAGCTACCGCTCGACCAGGTGACCTATGTGACGCCTTTCGGTTCTACGGACGTCACCAAGGTGATCGAAGTCATGACGAAACTGCGTGAGAAGGTGCCGGAAATGAACGCCGCCTATCTCAAGCACAAGCAGGTGTGGCTGGCGGGCATCGGTATCGACAATTACCAGATCCTCTCGAAACAGCCGATCAAGTCGCTGGCGGAACTCAAAGGCGTGAAACTCGGTGCGCCGGGCCTTTCGGCGAACTGGATCAAAAATACCGGTGCGGTGGCCGTCGCAGGCAATCTGACGCTCTACTACAATGCGATGCGGACCGGCGTTTACGAGGGAATTGTGGTCTTCACCTCCGCCGTCACGCCCTACAAGTTCTACGAAGTTGCGCCCTATATCGACAAAGTCGATTTCGGCGCGACCTATGCTTCTGCGCTGACCATGAACAAGCGCCGCTTCGACGGGCTCCCCAAGCCCGTCCAGCAGGCAATCCTGAAAGCCGCGAAAGCCTATCAGGTCGCCGTCAACCAGGATTACGCAGACCGCTCGGCGGCGGCGATGGAAGTTGCGAAGAAGGCTGGAGCCAAGGTCGTTGATTGGAGCTTGTCGGATCGCCAGAAGCTAGCCAAGACCATCCCCAATTTCGCGAAGGTCTGGGCCGCCAATCTCGACAAGAAGCGACTGCCGGGGACCAAGACCCTTAAAGCGTACATGGAATTGTCGCGCGCTGCGGGCATCAACCATGCGCGCGCATGGGACAAGGAATGAGCGGGGCTGGGCCTTCCGACCCGCCGCTTCCATCCAACAGGTTCGCCGCCGGTCTGTTGACCGTGCTGCGGCCTGTGACTGCGCTTGCCAGCATCGCCGGGACGATCTGGATATTCGTCATCATGATGCTGATAAACGCAGACGTCGCCGGCACGCAGGCCCTTAATGCTCCGGTGCCCGGCGTTCCGGAAATCGTCGCCCAATCGATCGTTGGCATCGTCTTTCTGCAACTGGCCGATGCGCAGCAGCACGGCCGGCTGATACGTTCGGATGTATTTCTCACGCGCATATTGTCCCGCTCGCCGGCGGGCGGACGCTTGCTGCTTTCGTTTCACAACCTCGCCGGCGCAGTGCTGATGGGACTCGTGTGCTGGTTCACCCTGCCCCGCCTGATCAATGCCTGGACCAATGAGGAATATGTCGGGACAGTCGGCACATTCACCTTTCCACTCTGGCCGATAGCAGGAATCATCGTCTTTTCGTCGGCGCTTTCGGCCATCTACTACCTCGTTTTCATGACGTTTCCCGACTACGCACGCAGTGTCGAGCTGGAAGGAAGCGTACATGAGTAACGCGATGGTAGGCTTGCTCTCGATTCTCGGGATGCTGGCGCTCATTCAGCTCGGAATGCATATTTCCATCGCTCTGATGCTGCTGTCGTTCATCGGAGCCTGGATGATACGCGGCGATTTCGTCATCGCCGGCGACATGCTTTCCTTGTCGGCGATGGAAAGCATCGCCTATTACAGTTTCGGCGTCATTCCGCTGTTCGTGCTGATGGGACTTCTCGTCGATGTTTCCCGTATTGGACGCGACACATTCGATGTGGCTGCATCGGTTACGCGGCGCATACGTGGCGGCGTGGGAATGGCGACGGTGGGAGCCAACGCTGTGTTCGCGGCCGTCAACGGAACCAGCATCGCCTCCGCCTCGCTATTCACCAAGGTCGCCGTGCCGGAAATGCTTCGATTAGGCTATGCGCCGCGTTTCAGCGTCGGCGTCGTTGCCGGCTCGTCCATTCTGGGCATGCTCATCCCGCCGAGCCTCTTGCTCATCCTGTTCGGAATCATCACGGAAACGTCCATAGGCCAGCTTTTTACCGGCGGCATCTTGCCGGGTCTGATGATGTCGGCGGCCTTCATGCTGCTGATCCTCGCTCTGGTGCACTTTGCGCCCGCGTTTGTATTCGCCGACGGAGCAGGTTCGCGCGAGCCGGCCCTGTATACGCTGGTGCAACAAGCGCGCATGATCGCTCCTGTCGTGCTGCTAATCGCGCTGGTGCTGGGCGGCATCTATGGCGGCTTGTTTACTCCGACCGAAGCCGGCGGCGTGGGCGCTCTTGGAGCACTGGTGCTCGCGCTGGTCAGACGCGCGCTTACGCCGCAAAGCCTGTGGCGTACGTTGCTTGAGACGGGGCGCGTCACTGCCTCGCTCTCGATGCTTCTGGTCGGCGCGCATCTTTATGCCAACATGCTCGCCCTTTCGGGGCTGCCCAACCACCTCGGCGAATGGATGACCTCGAGTGGCCTCGGGTTTTACACGCTCCTGGCAATCTACCTGGTCGTCATTCTGCTGATGGGCACAATTCTCGATTCGGCCTCCATCATGTTGATTGTCATTCCGCTCGTTCTGCCCACCATGCAGGCGCTGAACGTCGATATCGTCTGGTTCGGGGTTATCACTGTCGTAGCCGTCGAGGTTGGATTACTGACACCGCCACTCGGGGTCGCCTGTTTTGCAATCAAATCCAATCTCAACGATCCACGCATAACCCTCAACGACATTTTCTGGGGCGCAGCGCCCTTCGCACTGACGATGGTCGCAGTATTGATACTTCTGGTATTGTTTCCGAAAATCGTGACCGTGCTTTTGTGACGGCAGGTACTTGAACGGGGAGGCTCGAATGGCCCGCAGGATAATCGATATTTCCGTACCGCTGCAGGCCGGCATCAAATCCGATCCTCCGGAGATGCTGCCGAAGATCGACTACATCGGCCACCAGGAAACGGCGGCGCGCATCGCCGGCTATTTCCCCGGCCTCGACATCAAGGATCTTCCCGGCGGCGAAGGCTGGGCGCTGGAGCAGGTCAGTATCACCACGCACAACGGCACGCATCTGGATGCGCCCTGGCATTACGCCACGACACAGGACGGCGGCAAGCGCGCGCTCACAATCGACGAGGTTCCACTCGAATGGTGTTTCCAGCCGGGTGTGAAGCTGGACTTCCGCCATTTCGAAAACGGGTATGTCGCGACAGCCGCCGATGTGGAGGCGGAGTTGAAGCGGATCGGGCACGACCTCAAACCGCTGGACATCGTCGTTGTGAATACGGCGGCGGGTATGCGCTACGGCGAAGATGATTATGTCCCGACGGGCTGCGGCATGGGCCGCGAGGCGACGCTCTATCTGACCTCGCGCGGCGTACGGGTGACGGGCACCGACGCCTGGTCGTGGGACGCGCCTTTCGTCTATACGGCCAAGCGCTTTGCCGAAACGGGCGACGCCAGCATCATCTGGGAAGGACACAAGGCCGGGCGCGATATCGGCTATTGCCACATCGAAAAGCTGCACAATCTCGAGCAGTTGCCGTCGAGCGGCTTCATGGTTTCGTGCTTTCCCGTGAAGATTCACAAAGCGTCCGCTGGCTGGACGCGCGCAGTGGCCATTATCGACAGCTAATGCGGCAGGCGCGTCTTGCGCCAGTTCCAGCAAAAGCCCAAATCAGGCTTTATTGCCTTGCGCGGGCCTGCAATCCCGTACTACCAAAGCTGCTGATCCCACTTCTTTGAAGGCGAGGAAACAGGAGCGCGCATTGGCTACGCAGAGTGATCGGACGGCCATTCCCGCTGGCGAAGATGACGACCCCGCCCGCGCCTACGAACCGGGTCAGGACAATATCCGCCTGTTCGGACTGGACGTGCACAATCCGGTTTTCATCATTGCGGCCATTGCAATCGTCCTGTTTGTCTTTGTCGCGCTGATTTTTCAGCAGAACGCAGCCGCTGCCTTTACGGGCATGCGCAAGTGGCTGACGACGCGCTTCGACTGGTGGTTCATGATCGCCGGCAATGGCTTCGTCCTCTTTTGCCTGACGCTTATCGTCACGCCGCTCGGCCGGATTCGCCTCGGCGGCAAGGATGCGCGGCCGGATTATTCCTATGCCGGATGGTTCGCGATGCTCTTCGCCGCCGGGATGGGCATCGGTCTGATGTTCTTCGGCGTACTTGAGCCGTTGAACCATTTCCGCGATCCGCCGCTGGGCGTCGATTCCACAGACAAGGCGGCGGCCATGCGCGCGGCGATGTCAGCGACGATTTTTCATTGGGGCCTGCACGCCTGGGCGATCTATGCCGCCGTTGCGCTGGCGCTTGCCTATTTCCATTTCAACCGCGGACTGCCGCTGACGTTGCGTTCGGCTTTTTTCCCGCTGCTCGGCAAACGGATCTGGGGATGGCCGGGCCATATCGTCGACGTGCTTGCGATTTTCGCGACGCTGTTCGGTCTTGCAACCTCGCTCGGGCTCGGCGCCGGACAGGCCAACGCCGGCCTGCATTATCTGTTCGGGACACCCGTTACCGATGCAAGCAAGGTTCTGCTGATTGTCGGGATTACGGCGCTGGCGACACTTTCGGTCGTTGCCGGGCTCGATGCCGGTATCAAACTGCTGTCCACCATCAACATGTGGCTGGCGCTCGGCCTGATGCTGTTCGTCATAGTTGCGGGTCCGACGGCCTTCATTCTCAAGAGCCTTGCAGCAAACAGTCTGCATTACCTTGAAGATTTGCCTGCGCTCAGCAACTGGATTGGCCGCAGCGACCAGAAGTTCCTGCACGGGTGGACGACGTTCTACTGGGCCTGGTGGATTTCGTGGTCGCCGTTCGTCGGCATGTTCATCGCCCGGATTTCCAGGGGGCGTACGGTGCGCGAGTTCGTTTTCTACGTCCTGATTGTGCCGACCGCGATCAGCATTCTGTGGATGAGCACATTTGGCGGAGCGGCGATCCATCAATACGCGGATGGCGGCTATATGGGCGTCGCCGAAACGATCAAGACCTGGAAGCCGGAACTGGCGCTTTTCAAGATGCTCGACCAATTGCCGCTGACCCAGATTTCCTCGACGATCGGCATCGTCCTGGTGGTCGTCTTTTTCGTGACATCCTCGGATTCCGCTTCGCTGGTCGTGGACACTATTGCAGCCGGAGGAAAAATTGATACGCCGGTGGCGCAGCGGGTGTTCTGGTGTGCGTTTCAGGGGCTGGTCGCCATCGTGCTGCTGCTCGGCGGCGGACTGGGCGCGCTGCAGGCGATGGCTATCGCTACGGGGTTCCCGTTTGCTCTTGTGCTTGTGCTGATGTGCGTTGCGACTCTCAAAAGCCTCAGCGACGAGAGCCGCAACGCATCTCGATAAATCAGGGTTTGAGACGGAACGTCATGATGCCCCAGGAGAGCCAGCCCTTGTCGGCGCCGTCGACCCAATGTTTCAGACCGCGATCCATGTTGGCGACGTAGGTCTCGCCGGACCATTGTGCCGCCTGCTCGCGGTTGGCCAGCAGTTCCTCACGCACGCGGTTGTAGTGGTTGCGCAACTGGTGCGTCAGGTCTTGCACCCGCACTTCCTCGAAGCCGCGCGCCGCCAGCTCCTTGCGGTAGAAGGCAAAGGAACCGAGGGTGGACAGCTGGATGCGGTCGAGTATCGGCTGCAGCACACCGTCCGGGCAACCGTCGGATTGCATCGGGTCGGTAAAAACGAAAAGTCCGCCCGGTTTCAGCACGCGCTTGACTTCATCGAGCACGCGCGTTCGATTGCCGCTGTGCAAAATCGCATCTTGCGACCAGACATAGTCGAAGCTGGCGTCTTCCATGCCGATGTGCTCGAAATCGCCGTGCACAACAGAGACGAGATCGTCGAGCCCGTGCTCGCGATTAAGCTGTACGTTACGGGCGTTCTGGGTTTCGCTGATGTTGAGACACACGACTTTGCAGCCGTAAGTTTTCGCAAGATAGCGGGCGGAGCCGCCATAGCCGGCCCCCAGATCGAGAACGCGGCCTGAAGCGCCGATGCCAGCCAGTTCGGCCGCCATCGTCTCGACCGTGCGCCGGCTTGCCGGCGCAATGGCTTCGTCCGGAGCAGCATACAGGCCGATGTGGATATCCTCGCCGCCCCAGATGTTCTTGTAAAACTCATCCGCGGAATCACTGTCGTAATAGTCCTCGGCCCGGACGACGGCCTCAGTCCTGGAGTTCATGATAGTTCTTCTCCGCAATGTGGATGTAAAAGTCGGTGTCCTTGTCGTCGTATTTCTTTTCGAAATCGCCGTAAGTCGAGATTTGCTGAAATCCGACTTCCGTCATGAGTTTGCGGACGTAGTTTTTCCGGATCGGGAACATATTAAGATGATATTCCGATCCGTCCGGAAACGAATACTTGAAACGCGCCAGGCTTTCGTCAACATATTCCGGCTCTGCTGTGACCTTGTCGCCGCAATAGTAGTATTTATGCTTGGTCGAAAAGCCGTTATCGAGAATGTTGTCGTAATTGCGCTGGTCCATGATGAGAATGCCATCATACTTCAACGCGGCGTAGAATTCGGCCAGCGCGCGGCGGCGATCGTTTTCGTTGTGCAGATGCGTGAACGAGTTGCCGAGGCAAACGATCGCATCGTACTTGCCGTTGACGTCCTTGTTCAGCCATCGCCAGTCGGCATGAACAGTCTTCAGGATATAATTATGCTGGCGAGCGTTTTCGAATGCCTTGATCAGCATGGCGGCGTTGCCGTCGACGCTTGTGACGTCAAATCCGGCCTTCAGCAATTGCACCGAGTGAAAGCCGGTGCCGGTTGCTACATCGAGAATTTTCAGCTTTCGACGCGATGTCTTTTTCTTCTTTTCCAGGAGCAGATCAATGAAGAATTGTCCTTCGCTCTTCGCGCGTGCGTCCCAGTCGATCAGCTCATCCCATTTTTCGACGAAGCTCTGGACGTATTCCTTCTGATAGTGCTCGGTCTTGCGGTCCTTCAAAGGATCGTCGCCGTACACCTGTTCTTGCAGGACCTCGATTGCGGCCATTTGCATTTCTCTCCATTTTTTGGCGTGCGCGTTGAAGCGTGCTGCACTCGCGCCGGTAACCGGCCCTGGCGCTTCGCCGTTTTGTTGGTTTGATGCTCCTGCGCAGGATGCGCGAAGGACGAACATCGTTGAGACCCTGCATGGGGCCAAAGTCGACACCAGAGTTGCGGCGTCTTTGCGGGCGTAGACCGCAGATTGCTGCGCAGCCCAATATGAGGCGAATAGATCATTTTATCGACTAAAGCAAGTTTTTTGGCCCATTTTAATATAAAGAAGTCATTATGGGCTATTGCCCATTCCATGTTTTCCGATCTTCGCTTGCCTCGCGCTTCAACACTTACCGGCGATTCAGAACAATTATGGGCGCGTGCGCCGGCGCACACGTCTTGACTTCGCATGACGCTAAGGGTGCGCTCTGACACATTGGTTTGACGCTGATGGAGGCTGACATGACGAGTGACAACTGGAACAACAACGACAATTGGGACGATACCGGCGATAGCTGGCAGGACAATTCGAATTCCGGCGAATTTTCCGAGACAGAATACCGTTCCTGGTGGCAGCGCATCATGGACAGCATCAAAGGCGTGCTGTTTGGTCTGTTGTTTGTGATCGTCTCGGGCGGAGTATTGTTCTGGAATGAAGGCCGCGCGGCAAAAACAGCCGCCGCGCTGACGGAAGGCGCCGGCATCGTTCAGTCGGTCCCGAACAACGCAACAGCGCCAGCCAACAACGGCAGGCTCGTCCATGTATCCGGCGATACTACAGCGTCGAGCGAAGCGGCAGACCCCGATTTCGGATTTTCGCAGAAAGGTCTGAAGCTCTCCCGCAAGGTAGAAATGTATCAGTGGAAGGAAGAGAAGAGCACCGAAACCCGGAAGAACCTCGGCGGCGGCGAAGAACGGGTCACAACCTATCGCTATGTGAAAGTGTGGTCGGACCGCCGCATAAATTCCAACAGTTTCCGGCGGCAAAACGGCCACCAGAATCCGGACTTTCCTGCTGTGAGGTCCCGCAGTTTCGCTGCGGCCGGCGCGAAACTCGGCGCGTTCAAATTGAACGAAGGGATTATCGGCCGGCTCGGCGCAGGCGAACGTGTAGACGTTCCGGACGCTTTGCTGACACGCGCGCGCGAAAGGCTTGGAAATCGCACGCGTATCCAGAGTGGGGCCATCTATGCCGGGTACAATCCGGATTCACCGTCCATCGGTGATGTGCGCGTAACCTACAGCTTGCTGCCGTTGCAGACGGTGAGCGTCGTGGCGAAACAGGTGGGCGACGGTCTGGAGGCCTATACCGCCGGGAACGGTCGGCAGATCCTGCTCGCTTCGACTGGGGCAAAGGATGCAGCAGCCATGTTCCAATCGGCGCAGGACTCCAACACCATGCTCACATGGGTGATCCGCGCGTTCGGCATCCTTTTCATGTTCGCAGGCTTTGCGATGGTGCTGGCGCCCATATCGGTAGTTGCCAGCGTTGTGCCGATACTCGGCGACATCGCAGGGTTCGGGACGAGCCTGATAGCCATGATAGCGACAGCGATCACGGCGCCCGTCATCATTGCGATAGCGTGGTTTTTCTACAGGCCCCTGCTATCGGCGATTGTGCTGGCCGTTGGCGTGGCAGTCGTATACGGGCTGAAACAATGGGGCAAACAGCGCGCCGCCGGCCGGATACCGGCTCGCGCCGCGAGAGCCTGAAACAGATAACCGCTGGATCAGCGTGCGTTCAAGTGAGATCGTTTGAACGCACGCTGACCGACTTCCGAGAGCAGAGCATCGTTACCGATAAACCCGCGTTTCGAAGGGCGGCAGGCCAGTGCGAAAAGCCGGAGCAGCGTATTCGCACGATGCCCTACTTTCTGCCACGCGCCCGCAAACGCCATTTGTCGAACAGGCCTGCAAGTCCGCTGCGGGTCTGTTCGGTTTTTGCCCGCTCCGCTGCTAGCTTCCTGCGCAGCTCTTCAGCCTGCCAGCTATTGGTCCTGCGTTCCAGTTCCGCATTGAGTTCAATGCCAACGAGCACGACCAGCGCCGACAACCAAAGCCAGAGCATAAGACCAATGATGGCTGCGAGTGAGCCATATGTAGCTGCAAGATTTCCGATCCGCGAAACGTAGAACGAAAACGCGAGCGAAACAGCAAGCCACATGAGCGCGCCGAGCGTCGAGCCCCACACCGCCCAGCGCGCCTTGGACGGATGCCTGCTCGGCCCCCACCGGTTCAACGCCGTCAGGAACAGGATCGTAATGAGGAGCAGAGCCGGCCATCGCAGGTAATAGAACATCTTTTCGAAGTATGCGCCCAGATTGACGAAAGCCAGCACGAGCGGAACCCCGACCAGCAGGCCCATGGTGGCGAGAAAAATCGCGAGCGCGCCCAGAGTGAACAGCAGCGAGTGCATGTTCAATTTGATGAAGCTGCGCCTTTCGGGCTCGTCATAGATGAGGTTCATGGCGTCTATCATCGACTTCATGCCGGCATTCGCGCTCCAGAGCGCGATCAGGAGCGTTGCTGCGGCATAAAGCGAGAAACCGGAACGATGGCTGGCGATTGCGTCGACCTGCCCGCGGATGATTTCCAGTGCGCCGGGAGGTAACAGGAACGCTATGTCGCCGAGCAGGCGGCTTACGTCGCCGGCGTCGGCGAACAGGCCGAAGAACCAGACCAGAGCCGTAACTGCGGGAAATATCGACAGCATCACATAGAATGCGACGCCAGCGGCCACCAGAAGCAGGCGATCGCTTTCGATTTCCGCCCAAACCATGAGGGCAACTTCCCACCATCCGGCGCGGCCAAGCTGTTGCGGCTTCTCCGCATTATGCGCCCTGCCCGGTTCCTGCGGCGGCAAAGGCCCGATTTCCGCGGCGCCTTGCACGCCTTTCGCCGGCCGGGGCCCTTCAGTGGGCGGGCGGCGGCCTGCGGCGCTGACGAGGCGGCGGCCTGCACGTCTCAGATATTCGAACGCCATACAGGAAAGCCCAGGAAAGCGGAGAGAACTTGGCGATGCACCGAAAACATCACGCCACTATAGCTTGCTGCGCCCCGTCCGTCAGCGCAGCGCCGGCGCAATCCCGAACAGCCTGCGGTGCTCGGCGACAGCGAAACGGTCCGTCATCCCGGCAATATAATCGGCAACAACGCGCAGAAACCGGGCCCGGTCGTCGGCCGCCGCACTGGCCGTAACCGCCCACTCGGAAGGCATATCGGCCGGATAGCGGCAGAAGTGGGCGAAAAGCCGCTCGACTATTGCTGAGGCCTCGCGGCGAACCTTCATCACACGCGGATGCCGGTACATGTGCGGGTACAGAAACTGCTTCAGGTCCCGGTCCGCCGCGGCCATGGCCGGCGAAAAACCCACCAGGGTGCGGCCGGCAGCGCGGACATGGTCCGGACCGGCCATTGGCTCAAGGTTGCGCCGGCCTTCCCCGATCACGTCCTCTACCAGCCGCGTGATGACGCGGCGGACGATTTCGTGAATAACCCGGGTCTCTTCCAACCCGGGATGCAGACGGGCAATCTCGTCGACAATTTCGCGCAGAAACGTCACTTCGCGGAGATCGTCAACGGCAAAAAGGCCCGCGCGCAAGCCATCGTCGATGTCGTGTGCGTTGTAGGCGATATCGTCGGCGACCGCCGCCGCCTGCGCTTCGGCGCTGGCGTGGCCGGACAGATCGAGCGGCCATTGCGCATCGAATTCCAGAATGACGCGAGGCACGCCTTTGCCTGAATATTTGCCGGTTGGGCTCCCCCGCCCATCCAGCAGCGGACCGTTATGTTTGACGAGGCCCTCGAGACATTCCCACGTCAGGTTGAGGCCGTCGTGGCGGGCATAGCGGCGCTCCAGCCGGGTGACGACACGCAGCGCCTGCGCGTTGTGATCGAACCCGCCAAACTGGCGAAGCCCTTCGTCGAGCACCTCTTCTCCCGTATGTCCAAAGCAGGTGTGACCAAGATCGTGCGCCAGCGCCAGCGCTTCGGCGAGGTCGCCGTCCAGCCCCAAAGACCGCGAAAGTGCGCGCGCGATCTGGCCAACCTCGATGGTGTGGGTCAGCCGCGTGCGGAAGTGATCGCCCTCGTGCGGCACGAAAACCTGCGTCTTGTGGGCAAGGCGGCGAAATGCGGTCGAATGGATGATGCGGTCGCGGTCGCGCTGAAACTCCGAACGCGTCGGCGAGTTCCCCTCCGGATACATCCGCCCCCGGCTCCGCGCCGGATCGGCCGCCCAGCGGGCAGCAGGGCGCATTTCATTCTCGCGCGGCATTGGGTCCCTTCTACCGCTGATTTTGTCGCCGCCGCCGCAGGGCGCGGATTGGGAAGGCCGCCGCCTCCCCTAGCCTGCCGTTGCCGTGCGGGACGGCGTATTGAAGACCTGCCCTCGCAGGCCTATATTTTTCGCCTGAGTCTAACAAGGGCCGTCGCGACACGCGCGGCCGGGAATGCGAACCGCATGAGCGATCTGACAGCAACCAACGAAGCCGATCTGCCCGTGGTGACCGACAGCGCAGCCAAGCGCATAGCGAAAGTGCTCAGCGGAGAACCTGCCGGGTCCGTTCTGCGCGTTGCCGTGAACGGCGGCGGTTGTTCCGGTTTCCAATATGCCTTCGATATCGCCCCGGCGCGGAACGAAGACGACATCGCCATAGAGAAGAACGGAATCACAGTGGTAATCGACACTGTGTCGCTGGACTTCCTGAAGGGCGCGAAAATCGATTTCGTCGACGACCTGATCGGCCAGGCGTTCAAGATCGACAATCCCAACGCCACTGCATCCTGCGGCTGCGGAACGAGTTTCTCGATCTGATTCCGCTCCCGGTCCGGTCCCCAGTTTTTTCGTCAAATCAACGTATTGACCTGCCCGGGCCGGACGATACCTTTCCGGCGGGGCCACAGCTTTTTGCTGCCTGGGTCCGATCCTTGCTAAGCGCGGGCGAAACCACCGTGTGCAACTGAAACGAGGCGGGCAATGCTGGCGCTGTTTATCGGACAAGCCTATATCGACGTGACCATGCTGGCGGACGCTGTCCCGTCGGGCGACGACAAAGCCGTGGCCGACGATTATGCCGTCTCGTTTGGCGGCAACGCGGTAACTGCCGCCTTCGCCTGCGCCAAACTGGGGCTGAAGCCCGACTTGATCGCGAACGTAGCGGACGACTGGCTGGGCCGCATGTTTCTCGACATGGCGCAGGAATACCGGATTCCCGTTCACGCGAGGAAGGTCGCCCGCTCCTCGCTCTCGTTCATTCTGCCGAAGGACGGGAAACGGGCGATATTGCGCGCCCGCGACGACGCCTTCCGGCATCCCTTTCCGCAACTGAACATCGAAGGCTGCCAGGCGCTGCACGTCGACGGGCACCAGGCCGAAGCTGCCCGCCATTACGCGGAACTCTGCCGCTCGAAGGGCATATTGACGTCTCTGGACGGAGGCAGTCTGCGGCCGGGAACGCACGAATTGCTGGGATTCATCGACGTGGCGGTCGTCGCCGAACGGCTTTGCGAACAAATGAACCTGTCGGCAGAACAGATGCTCGAATATCTCAAGTCGCGCGGCTGCAAGATCGGCGGCGTCACCGAAGGCGAACGCGGCATGCTCTGGTATGACGAAGAGGGCAAGGTGCAGCGGCTGCCGGCGCTTCCGGTGCCGCAAGATCTGGTCGTCGACACGTCAGGCGCAGGCGATGTATTTCACGGATCCTATGTTGCATCCTATCTGACGCGGCCGCGAGACCGCTGGCTTGACCACTTTCTCTTCGCCCGCGCCGGCTCGGCGTGGAAAATTCAGCATCTGGGCAACGAGGCTGGTCTGCCTTCCGCGGAAAACATCGCGGCGATGCGGGCCAAATACGAAACTCCGGAGACGATGCCCGCCGCGTGAAACCCGGCTTTCCGCACCGTGATAAAACAGCTTGCCAATGATGCAGTCCCGGCCCACTCTTGGGCAAGGATACAACGGGAGGCAAGCATGGATTATAGTAGCAGCGCGGCGCGCGCGGCGGTTTATACGTCCGCTGCGCATCGGAATTCGCATTTTCGCCTTGCAGCAGGCATCGCGCTCGCGACGCTTGCGATAGCCTCTACGCGCGCAAAGGCCGAGGACGTTGCAGCGTTCTATTCCGGCAAGACGATCAAAATCATCACGAGCGCGGGTGCGGCAAGTACTTACACAACCTATCCGCAACTCGTGGCGCAACATTTCGGCAAGTTCATACCCGGCCGTCCCAACGTCATCGTCCAGACGATGCCCGGCGCGGGCGGTGTGGTTGCTGCAAATTATATGTATAATATCGCCCAACGCGACGGCACGGTGCTGGCCACCGTACACGACACCCTGCCCGTCACGCAGGTGCTGACGCCGAATAAAGTCAAATACGACATGAGCAAGTTCAACTGGATCGGCGTGATGACACGTATGACCAGCACGCTCACTGTCGCCAGCTCCGCCCCGGCGACGACAGTAGATGGCGCCAAGGCCAAAGAAGTCATTGTCGGTTCGACGGGTCCGGGCTCGATCACCTACATTCTGCCGGCCCTGCTCAACACGATGTACGGCACGAAATTCAAGATCGTTGGCGGATACAAGAGCATGGGACAAATGAACGTCGCCATCGAGCGCGGCGAAATTCACGGGCGCGGCGGTTCGCTGACGAGTTGGACGCAGACCAAAGCGAAGGAAGTTGCGGACGGCAAGTTCGTGCATGTGGTGCAGGTCAATCTGCAAAAAGACCCGTCCCTGCCCAACACCACTTTGCTGTCGGATCTGGCGCGCAATCCGCGGGAAAAAGCGATGCTGGAATTCATGTCATCGTCGGGCATTGTCGGTCGCTCGCTGTTTGCCCCGCAAGGCGTTCCGCAAGAGCGTGTGGCTGCACTGCGCAAGGCCTTTAACGAAATGGTCGCCGATAAAACATTTCTCGCCGATGCGAAGAAGCGCGCCCACGACATCGACGCCGTGAAAGGCGAAGAGGTCGAGGCCGCTGTGAAGAAAACCGTCGCCTTGCCGGAAGAGGACGCGAAAAAGCTGCGCGAGGCGCTGGGGATCAAATAGGCCCGGCGTCTGGTCTGGCAGTATCCCGCGCCGCAGAATTTATTTCTTCGGCGGCTCCATGAGCGCGCGGGCAAGTTCCAGCGTCGCAGCATCGGTTTCCACGATCTGTTTCGCAGCGGCACTTGCTTCGTCCGCGCTCGACGGACTGATGTCCATCTTGGTCTTGTCCGCTTCCGCCAGGAAGTCCTTGTCCGCCATCGTTGCCTCGAACGCTTTGCGCAGCGCCGCCAGCCGCACTGGATCGACGCCCGGCGTCGTCACGTAAGCGCGCGAGATTGCGACATCGAGGGACAGGAACCGCATCAACGCCTTGCCTTTCGGATCGCTTGTCGTTTCGATCATCGTCGGGACGTCCGGCAGGTCGGGATGGCGTTTCAACGCGACCTGTACGAGGATGGAAACCTTCTTCTCTGCCAGCCACTGGGGTTTTGTCGATTTCCACGACGCCCAGGAATTAGAGCCGCGACCACCGATCTCGCCTTTCTCCATGGCAAGATTCATGTTGCTGCCACCGCGATAGCCGCCGACGATCTTGAACTTCGTGCCGGAAAACATGTTCATCGAAGCGGGATAATTGTAGGTGCCGTTGCCGCGTCCCGTGGAGCCGAGAACAAGCTCGCGCTTGCGTGCATCCTCGATGGTTTTGATGCCTGTCGAGTGCCAGGAGTTGACGACATTCGGGCTCGTCGACGAGTTTCCGAGCCAGCCGAATTCGCGCACGTCGAATTTGACGCCTTTCAATCCCATCGACTGCATGACAGGCATCGCCTGGGGCAAAACGAGAATGGCCGTGCCGTCGCGGGGAGCCAGATTGTAAAGCCAGTTGGTTGCAACAATACCACCGCCGCCCGGCATGTTGCGTACGATGATCGTCGGAGCGCCCGGCAAGTGCTTGCCGATGAAACGCGAGATCAGCCGCGTCCGCAGATCGTAGTCGCCGCCGGGCGAATAGCCGACAGCCATCGTTACCGTTTTGCCTTTGTAGAATTCGGCAACGGGATCGGCGAATGCGCTGGAGGGAAACGCCGCCCCCGTCGCAACAGCCATCAGGATTGCGCCGTACCGCATGATACACCTCCCTGACCGGCTCTTGTTGAATGCGAAGCCGGTTCGGAAACGATGTTAGCGCGCTCTGGCGCCGGAGCAAAGCGCGGCAAGAGAATTAAGCCGGGTCCCAATCCGTATCGACCGACTGGCTTTCGGCAACAGCAATCGCCGTCATGTTGACGATGCCCCGCGCCGTCACAGACGGCGTGAGAATATGCGCGGGCTTGGCCGGGCCCATCAGGATCGGCCCGACCGGCAGCGCGTCAGCCAGAACCTTCACCATCTGAAAGGCGATATTTGCCGAAGCGAGGTTAGGCATGATGAGAACGTTGGCCTCGCCGCGTAGCGTAGAATGCGGCAGCACCCGTTCGCGGATCAACTGCGACAGGGCTGTGTCGGCCTGCATTTCGCCATCCACCGCCAGTTGAGGATTGAGCATGCGGATCATGCCAAGCGCATCGCGCATTTTGCGGGCAGCGGCGGAATCCGTCGAACCGAAATCCGAATCCGCGAGAAGCGCGATGCGCGGCTCGATGCCGAACCGGCGGACGTGCTCGGCGCAGTGGAGCGTCATGTCCGCTATCTCTGCAGCCGAAGGATCGTTGCGCACATGCGTGTCGGCGAGGAAATAGTTGCCGCGCGTCGTGATCAACAGGCTCAGCGCGGAGAACTCCCGCACACCGGAGGCGAGGCCGATAATGTCGCGTATGCTGCGCAGGCGGGATTCGAAACGTCCTTCCAGTCCGCACAGCATGGCGTCGGCGTCGCCGCGATGCACTGCGACCGCAGCAATCGCCGTGGTGTTTGTGCGCATCAAGACGCGCGCGGTTTCCGGCGTCACACCCTTGCGTCCGCTGACACGCAAGAGCGTATCGACATAGTCGCGATAGCGCCGGTCGCTTTGCGGATTGACGAGCTCGAAATCCCGGTCCGGCCGGATTGCGAGGCCGAAACGTTCGATCCGCGTCTTTACGACATCGGGACGGCCGATCAGAACCGGCTCGGCCATACGTTCCTCAAGCAGTACCTGCGCCGCGCGCAACACGCGCTCGTCCTCTCCGTCGGCGAAGATGACCCGTTTGGGATTGCTTTTGGCCTGCGCGAACACCGGCTTCATGATGAAGCCGGAGCGGAAGACGAAGCGGTTCAATATTTCCGTATAGGCGTCGAAATCCTCTATCGGCTTGCGCGCAACGCCGGTCTCCATCGCCGCGCGCGCAACCGCCGGGGCGATGCGCAGAATCAGGCGCGGATCGAAAGGCGCAGGGATCAGGGAGTTTTCGCCGAATACGGGGGCCGCGCCGCCATAGGCATTGGCCACGACATCGGACGGAGCCTCACGCGCAAGCCCGGCGATGGCCTTGACCGCGGCCAGCTTCATCTCCTCGTTGATGGTCGTTGCATGAACGTCGAGCGCGCCGCGGAAGATATAGGGAAAGCACAGGACGTTGTTGACCTGATTTGGATAGTCCGAGCGCCCGGTGCAGATCATCGCATCGGGCCTTGCTTTCAGCGCATCTTCCGGCTTGATCTCGGGATTGGGATTGGCCAGCGCCAAAATCATGGGCCGTTCGGCCATGCGCTCCACCATTTCCGGCTTCAATACGCCGGCTGCCGACAGGCCAAGAAAAATGTCGGCGCCGCCGATAACGTCCGCCAGCGTCCGCGCATCCGTATCCTGCGCATAGACCTCTTTCCAGCGATCCATCAGCGCTTGGCGGCCCTTGTAGACCACGCCCTCGATATCGGTGACGAAGATGTTTTTTGTCTGCGCGCCGAGCGATACGAGCAAATTCAGGCAGGCAAGCGCGGCCGCGCCGGCGCCCGACACCACGATCTTCACATCGGCGATGTTCTTGCCTGTCAGCGTGAGGCCGTTGGTGACAGCCGCGCCAACGATGATCGCCGTGCCATGCTGGTCGTCGTGGAAGACCGGGATGGCCATGCGCTCGCGCAAGGCGGCCTCGATTTCGAAGCACTCAGGGCCCTTGATGTCTTCCAGATTGACACCGCCGAAGGTCGGCTCCAGCGCGGCGACGATATCGACGAATTTTGCCGGATCCTGCTGCTCGATTTCAATGTCGAACACGTCGATGCCGGCGAACTTCTTGAACAGGACAGCCTTGCCCTCCATCACCGGCTTGGCTGCCAGCGGGCCGATATTGCCCAGCCCCAGAACGGCCGTGCCGTTGGTGATGACTGCCACAAGATTTTGCCGCGCGGTTACGGTTGCGGCTTCCGCCGGATCGTCGACTATGGCCTCGCAGGCCGCCGCAACCCCCGGCGAATAGGCAAGAGCCAGATCGCGCTGGTTGCCGAGCGGTTTGGTCGCCTTGATCTCAAGCTTTCCGGGCCGTGGCAGCCGATGGTAAACGAGCGCGCCGGAGCGCAGGTCGCCGGACATTTCAGAGGGCATATTCTCTCCCGAACCGTATTCTCCAAACCCTGTATCGCATTATCCGGCATTACGCGGCGATGTTTAGCTGCGCCAGGCCGAAGCAGTTTCGGCTTTTCGCAGCAAGCGGAGCCCTTGTCACCATTTCAGCATGATGACGATGCGCATGAAGCGCATGAAGGCCGTGACATTGGCGACCGCGAAGCCGTACCATCCGCCGAAGATGTGACGGTTCAATATCCAGAACCGGAAAAATTGCCACGGGAATTCGACCGGCAGGCGGGCCAGCAATTGCGCCCGGCTCTTCCGCAGGGTTTTGCCCTGCAGCTCGAAATAGGCCAGCTCCTTGCGCACGACATCGGCGAGCTTGCGAAAGCTTTTATGGTAGATGGGCGCGCGCAGCATCAGCGTCTGCGGCGTTTCGCGAACGTTGTCGAAGACAGGGCTGTCGGAAAACCGCGTAACGCGGCGATCGTATAACCGCAGGCAGATGGTGGAATCGGCGAAGGGCGCCGGTTTTTCCCTCTCCGGATAAACGATCGTGACCTTCATCTTGAAGCTGTCGGCGGGCGGAGCCGGAAGCGCGCCCATGAGCGCGCGGATTTCCTCGCGCAATTCGTCCGACAGCCATTCGTCGGCGTCCAGATTGAGCAGCCAGTCGTGGCTGCACTGGTCCTCGGCGAAGCGCTTCTGCGGGCCGTAGCCGGCCCAGTCATGGGCGATCACTTTCGCGCCCAAGCCCGCCGCAACCATCTGCGTGTTGTCGGTCGAGCCGGAATCGACGACGATCACCTCGTCCGCAAGCCCGCGCACGCTTTCGATGGCGCGGCCGATCCGGTCCGCCTCGTTGCGGGCGATGATGAAGCAGGAGAGGCCCTGGCGTCTCCCCTGCAAAGCTGTGTCCGGCTGCACGTTCATGGCCGCGATGAGACCATGCGGCCGCTATTCCGGCAAGTTCAGCCGCAGGTGCAGTTCGCGCAGCTGCTTCGGAGTCGCCTGCGACGGAGCCCCCATCAACAAATCCTCGGCGCGCTGGTTCATCGGGAAAAGCGCCACTTCGCGCAGGTTCTGTTCGCCGGCCAGAAGCATGATGATGCGGTCGACGCCGGCCGCCATGCCGCCATGCGGCGGCGCGCCGTATTGGAAGGCCCGATACATGCCGCCGAAGCGCTCCTTCACCGTGTCCTCGGAATAGCCGGCGATCTCGAAAGCCTTCACCATCGCCTCGGGGCGGTGGTTGCGGATGCCGCCGGATGCGATCTCGAAGCCGTTGCAGACGAGATCGTACTGGAAGGCCTGGTTGGTCAGCGGGTCCTGATTCTGCAGCGCATCGAGCCCGCCCTGCGG
>JBFWRC010000040.1:0-43699 GCA_050249115.1 Beijerinckiaceae bacterium | reverse complement strand
AATGCGGTTGGCGATGACGACATCGCGGATGGTGCGTTCGATTGCGTCCATGTTTTGATCTTAGTCCACTTTGACGAACAATTCGTCGAGAGAGGGAATGCGGTCGATCATGTAATCGCGGTGCATGATCCTGAGCTGCGTTTCCAGGGTGTTGCGATTCGCCTCGATGCCGTAAGGCCACGGATCGCCGTTGTCGAACACGCCATCCACCTCGTCGATATCGTCGTAAAGCCAGGGCAGCATGACTTTCTGCGCGCCGTTGTAGCGCAACGCCTGCCAGGCCATGTCCTTGGACTGGTTGAACGCTTTGAAGAGACTTTTGGCTATCCACGGATTGGCCTTGTACACCGGCTTTCGGATGACGACGAGATGCATGATCGGGTGAATTTTCGTACGCCGGTAAAAGTCCTTCTCGACCTCACGGAAGTTGGGCCACAGGCGCACGATATTGGGATCCTTGCCAAGGGATTCGGGTAGAACTGCACCGAGTATCGCGTCGATTTCTCCGGCGACCAGCAGATCGTTGAGCGACTTGCCACTGGTATTCTGGACGAGGTCGATGGGCTTGAGCAGCGGCGGCGGACTCGGATTGCCATGCGAACCGGCCTCGTTGACAGCGCCCTGCACCCAGTGGACGCCGGACAGGTCGACGCCGTGGTCATCCACCAGAACGCCGCGGCACCACACCGCGGCGGTCATCGTATGCAGCGGCACGCCGATGCGCTTGCCGGCAAGATCCTTCGGTTCCCTGATGCCGCTGTTCTTGTTGTAGACGATGAAGCCGTGGCGGAAGACCTTGGAGGGAAAGACTGGAATCGCCACGAACGGATTGGCGCCCGTGCAGGTCATGGCGATATGCTCGGACGAGGACATTTCCGCCAGATCGAAATCGCCCGATTGCATCAGCCGGTCGAACAATTCGCGCGGGCCAAGCTCGGTGTCCACGGTCAGGTCGATCCCCTCGGGCTTGACTTTGCCGAGACGCAAGGGCTCGATACGGTCGTAGGCGCCGCAGGCGAATGTGAGTTTCAGCTGATCCATGCGCGATTGCCTCCCAAGACTTTCCGGTTGTTTGCCGCACAATGCCGCAACCTGCGCCGCGCCGCAATCGCCGCAGCTGCATTGAGACCCTTTTCCGAATGGCAGGGTTCTGGCATTAGATCAGTATGCGTTCAAATGGAAACATTTGAACGTACAGAAGTTGATCGATTCGCAAGAGGAGAGTATCGTCGTGCGCGAAAAACCGGAACCACTTTTTCGCACGATGCTCTAACGAATTCCAAGCAATAACGAAATGGAAACGCCATGTCCGGAAGCAACTACAGCGTACTCATGCTCGGTCCGCAGGACATTACGGATGTCATCGAAATGGGCAAAGCCATCGACCTGGTCGAACAGGGCTATGCGGAGGCATCGGGCTTCCCGATCATCAACGCGCCAAGGCGCCGTGTCCATTCACGCAAGAATGTACGAATTTCGAACTTTCCCGGCGGGATCGACGGGCTGGGCGTGATCGGCTCCATGACGCGCGGCGAACAGGTCATTCACGATCACAATGCCGCCGACCAGACCTACCCGCACCGGGAACATCCGGTCTATCTCATGTGGGATTCTGAAACCGCGCAGCTCAAATGCATCATGATCGGCGAAATCACCGAAAGGCGCGTCGGCTATTCCAGCCTCATGGCGCTGCGCACGGCGGCGACGAGCGGCGTCGGCTTCCGCCATCTGGCGCGCAAGGACGCGACGGTGGCGGGTATCTTTGGCTCCAGCGGTCAGGCGCTCCACAAGATTCTGGCGCTGCAGAACGAACGTCCGATCCAGACTTACAAAATCTATAGCCGCAATCCGGACAACCGGACGAAATTCTGCGCGCAGATGCGCACGCTCGTGGACGCCGAGTTTGTGCCCGTGGAGAAACCGGAAGACGTGGTGCGCGACTCCCATGTCGTCATCTGCGCCACAAACTCGAACGTACCGGTGTTCGACGGCGAATGGCTGGAGCCGGGCCAACACGTGGTCACCGTGGTCGGCTCCAACGCGGCGCTGGTCGAAGGCGGCTGGCTGAAAAGCGGCCGGCGCGAGAACGATGACACGACCGTGGTGCGCGCCGATGTCATCGCCACGAACTGGCTTGAGTCGATCAAGTCCGAGCGGCAGGCCGGAGTCTGGGACCCGATCCAGGCAGGGCTGATAGGCTGGGACAAGGTGGTAGAGATTGGCGACATAGCCGCCGGCAAGCATCCCGGCCGAACCAGCGACGAACAGATCACCCTGCACGCCAACAACAACGGCACTGCCGCTGCCGACCTCGCAATCGCACACTGGGTCTACGAGGAATGCAAGACGCTGGGACGCGGCCTGCCGATGATGCTGCCGCAACCGGGGCAGCAGTAAGTGCGTTAGACGCCGAAATGTCGCAATGTCCGGCGAGTATGCGCCGCTGAATTGCATTGCCGGTGACACGGCGAATCCGGAAGGAGACCTGACATGCCAGGAACAATCAGACTGCATCGTGTCCTGACAACGACGCCGGCAAAAATCTATCGCGCATTTCTGGAACCGGACGCGCTGGCGAAATGGCTGCCGCCCAACGGGTTTGTCTGTACGGTTCACGAACTCGACGCGCGCGTCGGCGGCAAACACCGCGCATCGTTCCGCAACTTCACGACCGGTCAGAGCCACTCTTTCGGCGGGACATATCTCGAGCTCGAGCCGAACAGACGCATTGTCTATACGGATTCGTTCGACGATCCGAACCTGCCGGGAGAAATGCGAACAACTGTCGAATTGAAAGCAGTGCAGGTGGGCGCCGAGGTTTCCATCACGCAGGAAGGCGTGCCCGATATTATCCCGCTGGAAGCGTGTTACCTCGGCTGGCAGGAATGCTTGCGCAATCTCGCCATGCTTGTCGAACCGAATATCGAGCAATAATCCCGCAAACAATGCGGTGCATGTGGCCATGGCCAACGCGTTGCAAAACAGGGAATTCGCATATGGCGCAGGAACAGATCACCGTTGAAACCGATGTAGCCGCGCCAATGACAACCGTGTGGCGCGCCTATACGACCCCCGAAGCCATCAAGCAGTGGAACTCAGCCTCGCCGGACTGGCATACGACCGCCGCCGCGGTCGACCTGCGGGTGGGCGGCGCGTTCTCGTCGCGCATGGAAGCGAAGGACGGCAGCATGGGTTTCGATTTTGCCGGCGTCTATACGAAGATAGTTCCGCACGAGCGGATCGAGTACCAGTTCGGCGACCGCTTTGCGCAAGTCGAATTTTCCGAGACCGAAAACGGCGTGCATGTGCGCGTCAGCTTCGATCCCGAAGAGACCCATCCGCTGGAATTCCAGCGCGGCGGCTGGCAGGCGATCCTTGACAGTTTCGCCCGCTATGCGGAGGCAGAGCACTCCGGCGGCGCAGCCTGATTATTTCTTTCCGCCACCGCCTTTGCCGCCCGGACCCGTATCGCCGAACTTCGCCTTGCGTGCCTGCGCTATCAGTTCCGGCGGGGTCGACATGATGCCCGCGAGGATTTCCTCAAGCTGCGCGTGGGTCAACGGCCGCACCGGCAGTCTCAGTTTCGTCGCTTCGGCGATGTATTCCTTGTCCTTCATCGTTGCCTCGAAGGCCCGACGCAGATAGGCGACGCGATCCGGCGGGGTCTTTGGCGTTGTCGAAAAGGCCCGCCCCATGGCAATTTCCGACGAGAAGAGCTGCAGAACGCGATTCTGTTCCGGCGTCTTGCCGAGTTCGGACATCAACGGCACATTGGCGAATTCCGGGTCGCGTTTGACGCCGATCTGCAGGATCAGGTCGATCTTCTTGTCGCGCAGCCAGTCGGCATTGTCCGATTTCAATGACGAGAAGAAGTTTCCGGCCCGTCCCTGCACCTCGCCCTTTTCCATTGCCAGGTGGATCTGACCGGTGGTGCGGTAGCCCGGCACGATCTTGAACTTCGTGCCGAGCAGATTGTTCATCACCGTGGGGAAGGTCGCAGTGTAGGAGCCGACGCCTGTCGCCCCCATGATGACTTCCTTCTTGTAAACATCATCGAGCGATTTGATGCCAGCCGTGTGCCAGACGTAAAGATTCATGTTGTCCGACAGGCTCGATCCGATCCACACGAAGTTGCGCACATCGTAGCGCACGCCGCGCCCGTCGATGAGCTGGTGCAGGATGAAGGCCGGCAGGATGGCGGCGAGCGTCAGCCCGTCCTTCGGCGCAGTGTTGTGGATGTAGTTTGCCGCCAGAACATGGCCGCCTCCGGGCATGTTCTTCGTGATGATTCCACCTAGCCCCGGCATGTGTTTCTGCATGTGCCGCGCGACCAGACGCACGCCGTTGTCGTGCCCGGTGCCCGGCCCGGTGGAGACGATGATCTGGATCGTCTTGCCCTTGTAGAAATCGGCTGCGCCCTGTGCATTCGCGATTTGCGTCGTGCACGCCAGCATCGCCGCGAGCGCCAGCCCGCGCAGACCCATAGACCCTGCCATGTTTTCCTCCCGCCGCATCCGCAGGACTTCACCATAGCCGGATGCGATATCCGCATTCTACCCCGAAGGCGGTGTTCGGCAAGTGGCGATCAGGCTTGCTATTCCGCCGCCTGCTTCTGCCCCTTTGCATCCTGAATGATCCGCCACAGCCTTTCCGGCGTCGCCGGCATGGGCACGTCACGAACGCTAAATGGCGACAGTGCATCGACCAGCGCATTGGCCATGGCCGGCAGTGCGCCGACGCAGCCCGCTTCGCCCGCGCCTTTCACACCGAGCGGATTGGACGGCGTCGCGCGGCCGTTGGACTTGATCTCGACATAGGAGAAGTCGCGCGCGTGCGGCATGGCGTAGTCCATGAACGAGCCCGTGAGCAATTCGCCGGATTGCGGATCGTAGCGCAGATGCTCCATCAGCATCTGGCCGACGCCCTGCGCCAGCCCGCCCATGATCTGGCCCTTGAGCAGCAGCGGGTTCATGACATTGCCGACATCGTCCACCACTTTGTACTGGATCATCTCGACCTGTCCGGTGTCCTCGTCGATTTCCAGTTCCACGATATGCGTGCCGCTCGGGTAGTTTGCCTTCTTGTTGTTGAACACCGCTGTCGAGGACAGGCCGGGTTCCATGTCCTCCGGCAACTGGTTCGGCTTCGAGGCCATCAGCACGACGTCCTGCATGGTAATCGTACCGCCACCTTTTCTTGCCGAGAACACGCCTTCGGAAAACGTCACGTCCTCTTCCGGAGCCTGCAGCGCGTGGGCGGCGATTTTCTTCGCCTTCACCAGAATCTTGTCGGCCGCCATCAGCATCGCGCCGCCGCCAATGGCCGAGGTGCGCGAGCCGCCCGTGCCTTCGCCATAGAAGACGATGTCCGTATCGCCCTGATCGTAGTGCACGTCCTTCGGGTCGAGGCCGAGGCGGTCGCAGACGAGTTGCTTGAAAACGGTTTCATGGCCCTGCCCCTGCGTGACCGAACCCGACACAATGGTCATGGAGCCGGTGCGGTCAAAACGGATTTCCGCACCTTCGATGCCGGGCGAAGCCGCCTTTTCGATGGAATTGGAAATGCCGATGCCGCGCAGCTTGCCGCGTTTGCGCGCTTCAGCGCGGCGCGCCTCGAAGCCATCCCAGTCGGCCATTTTCAGGCACAGGTCCATGCATTCCTCGAAGTCCCCGCTGTCGTAGGTAAAGGACAGGGCCGACTTGTAAGGCAGCGCCGACACCGGAATGATGTTCTTCCGGCGCAGTTCCACCGGATCGAAGCCGAGTTCGCGCGCCGCGCAATCGACGATGCGCTCGAGCACATAGGCCGCTTCCGGCCGGCCATTGCCGCGATAGGGCCGCATCCAGTGGGTGTGAGTGAAAACACCGGTCACATCGATATGGATGGCAGGAAACGTATAGACGCCCGCCAGCGTGCCAAGATTGCTGACAAGCCCACTTTCGGAACCCGGCTGGATGTAGGCGCCGAGATTGCCCAGCGTCCTGATGCGCATGCCGAGAAACTTGCCCTCCTTGTCGAGCGCGAGGCTGGCCGTCGTCAGATTGTCGCGCGCGGCGGCGTCGGAGACGAAACTCTCGTTGCGGGTGGCTGTCCATTTCACCGGCCGGCCGGTGACTTTTGAAGCCAGCAGGACGAGGCCGACTTCATTGAAGACGCCGGATTTCATGCCGAAGCTGCCGCCGATGTCGCCAGCGACGACGCGAATGCGGCTTTCGGGTACGCGCAGGGTCTCGCTGAGACGCTCACGAAAATCGAGCGCACGTTGCAGCGTCGTGTAGCAGGTGTAGCGGTCGGCAGCGCCATCGTATACGCCGATGCAACCGCGCGGCTCCATCGTCGCGGCCATCACCCGGGTGATGTCGAAGGTCTCTGTCACGATGTGATCGGCCTTCTCGAAGGCCGCGTCGGTCGCAGCCTTGTCACCTTCCAGGTGCACGTAGCAGATATTGTCCGGATTGTCGGCGTGCACCGCCGGTGCGCCGGGTTTCAGCGCCTCTTGCGCCGTCAGCACAGCGGGCAGCACTTCGTATTCGACGTCGATCAACTCCAGTGCGTCAAGCGCCTGATGCTTCGTTTCAGCCACGACAAACGCGACGTAGTCGCCGATCCAGCGCACCCTCTCCTTCGTCATGCCGGGGAGCTGCGGGCAATACATCGGCGAGCCGTCGCGCTTCTTGCGGCCCTTGGGAACAGGCATGCTGGCGTAGCCGGAGGCGTCCCAGTCGGCCCAGGTCAGCACCGCGACAACGCCCGGCGCGGCCTTGGCCTTTTCAGTGTCGAGGCGCAGGATTTTCGCATGGGCATGCTGCGACCGCAGCACCGCGCCAAAGGCCATGTTCGGCAGGGCCATGTCGTCCACATATCGTCCGCCGCCGCGCAGCAGGCGCGGGTCCTCGAAACGGGTTACCGGCTGGCCCAGCGCAAATTCGCCCATGCTTTGCTCCCTTGAATTTATTGTATCGCGGCAGTGGAATTTGCATTGTTTGTATGCGCGGAAGCCCGGGCGCTCAAGGGCAGATGTGGGCGCTCGAAGTCTGGCTCCATCGGCTGGCCGTGATTTTTCGCTTTGCCCCATCCCGGTGCAAAACCTGCTTCGGACGGTCCCAAACCCTTAATTCTCTTGTCCATCCGTGCTATCGGCGCGGCATTCTTCGATTCCCGCCCCGGAAAGAGTCCTCTGCCCATGCCGTCCAACTTGCCGTCCAACTTGCCGTCCAACTCGCCCGAAACCCTCCGAAAGGTCGCCCGCGCCCTGATCTCCGTGTCGGACAAGACCGGGCTGATCGATTTCGCCAAAGCCCTTGCCGGCCACGGGATCGAGCTGGTCTCCACTGGCGGCACTGCGAAAGCGATTGCGGATGCCGGCCTCAGGGTGCGTGACGTGTCCGACCTCACCGGCTTTCCCGAAATGATGGACGGGCGCGTCAAGACCCTGCATCCGGGCGTGCATGGCGGGCTTCTGGCGATCCGCGGCAATGAAGAGCACGAGGGCGCGATGAAGGCGCACAATATCGCGCCGATCGACCTGCTGGTGGTCAATCTCTATCCGTTCGAGGCGACGGTGGCGAAGGGCGCGGATTATGACGACTGCATCGAGAACATCGACATCGGCGGGCCGGCGATGATCCGCGCCGCCTCCAAGAACCACGCCGACGTCGCCGTGGTGGTGGATGTGGCCGACTACGCCACCGTGCTGGAGGCGCTCGCCGCCAATAACGGCGCGACGGACCTCGCCCTGCGCAAAAAGCTGGCGCAGAAGGCCTATGCCCGCACGGCGGCTTACGATGCGGCGATTTCGAACTGGTTCGCTGCGCAGATCGGCGAAGACGCGCCGGACTATCGCGCCATCGGCGGTGCGCTGGCCGAAAAGATGCGCTATGGCGAAAATCCGCACCAGAGCGCCGGTTTCTACAAGACCCCGGAACAGCGTTTCGGCGTTTCCACCGCGCGGCAGCTGCAGGGCAAGACGCTGTCCTACAACAACGTCAACGACACCGACGCGGCGTTCGAATGCGTCGCCGAGTTCGATCCCGCGCGCACGGCGGCGGTGGCCATTATCAAGCACGCCAACCCTTGCGGCGTTGCAGAAGGCGCTTCGCTGAAAGAGGCCTACGAAAAGGCCCTGCGCTGCGATCCCGTGTCCGCCTTCGGCGGCATTGTCGCGCTGAATCGCAAGCTGGATGCGGAAGCCGCCAGCGAGATCGTGAAAATATTCACCGAGGTCATCATCGCGCCGGAAGCGGACGAAGAGGCAGTGAAGATCGTCGCGGCGAAGAAGAACCTGCGCCTGCTTGTGACCGGCGGCCTGCCGGACCCGCGTGCACCCGGCCTTTATGCCCGCACCGTCGCCGGCGGCCTGCTGGTGCAGGGCCGCGACAATGCGGTCGTCGACGACATGGAGCTGAAGGTCGTGACCAAGCGCGCGCCCAGCGCGCAGGAGCTGGCGGACCTGAAATTCGCCTTCCGCATCTGCAAGCACGTGAAGTCGAACGCCATCATCTATGCGAAGGGCGGCGCGACCACCGGCATCGGCGCCGGGCAGATGAGCCGGGTCGATTCCTCCCGCATCGCGGCCTGGAAGGCGGCCGAAGCGGCGAAGGCCGCCAGCCTGCCGCAATCGCTTGCCATCGGCTCGGTGGTGGCGTCCGACGCCTTCTTCCCCTTCGCCGACGGGCTGCTGGCGGCGGCCGAAGCCGGTGCGACGGCGGTAATCCAGCCGGGCGGGTCCATGCGCGATGCCGAGGTCATCGCCGCCGCGGACGAAAAGGGCCTTGCCATGGTCCTGACCGGACACCGGCATTTCCGGCATTGAGGGGGCAACTCTCCGCCCCGCAGGTGGTTGACGTTTTGCCCGCGCAGGCATAGGTCAGGGGCCTCACCTTCCATCCCCTGCAAGCGGCGCGTCCTTGCGCGCCCCGGAAAGTTTTATGGCCAAATTTAAATACCCCGACGCAAACGACCGTATCAGCGCCCAGGCAGCGGCCAAACAGGCCATGCTCGCGAAATTCAAGGCCAAGCAGGCCGATCCGGAGACGGAAAAGCGCCGCGCCGAGAACGCCGCCATCGCCCGCGCCCGCGCCGAGCGCCAGGCCGAGCGGGACGCCGCCAAGGCCGCCGAAGCCGCGCGCATCGCCGAGGAAGAGCGCAAGCGCCGCGAGGAAGAAGAGCGGATCGCCGCGCAAAAAGCAGCCGAAGAGGCCGAACTGGCCGCCCAGATCGCAGAGGAAGAGCGCCTCGCCGAGGAAAAGCTGTTGGCCGAGCAAAAGGCCGCCCGCGACGCCCGCTACGCCGCACGCAAGGCCGCAAAGAAAGAGCGCCGCAAGGGCCGCAAGGCGGACGAATATTTTTCGTAAGGCAAATGCCGCGCCTTGCCGGGATTTTGCACGCGGCCGGCGTCCTTCGATACGCCCTGCTAACGCAGGGCTACTCAGGACGAGGGGAAAAAGTGTGACGGCAATCAACAACCCTCGTCCTGAGTAGCGTCCGAAGGGCGCGTATCGAAGGGCGATTAGGGAGAGCTTGCCAGCCCCCGGTTCCGTTCACTCCACCGCCTGCTATAAGGCGGCATGACAAGCTCTGCCGCTCCGGCCAAACGCGAAACGATTCTCGACAAGCTCTCGGGCATTCACCCGCAGGAGCGCGCGGCGCTCGCCCTGTCGTTCGCGTTCTTTTTCTGCGTCCTCTGCAGCTATTACATCATGCGTCCGCTGGGCGACAGCATGAGCGTCAAGCTCGGAAAGGACTTTGTCGAGCTGTCCTTTTCCATCGTCTTTCTCGTCATGCTGGCCGCCGTGCCGGTGTTCGGCTGGATCGTCACCCATGTCCCGCGCGCGCGCATCGTGCCGCTGGTCTATGGCTTCGTGATCGGCGTGCTCTGCGTCTTCTGGTTCCTGTTCGACCGCTTCGAGGGAAGCGCCGTGCTGGCGGGAGCCTTTTTCGTCTGGGTGAAGGTCTATATTCTCTTCGTCGTGTCGCTGTTCTGGAGCTTCATGTCGGACATCTGGCACACGGCGCAGGCCAAGCGACTTTATGGATTCGTTTCCGTTGGCGGCACCGTCGGCGCGTTGTGCGGCCCACTCATCGTGCAACTTCTGCTGGCGCGCATCGGCATCGACAATCTGCTGCTGGTGTCGGCGCTGTTTCTCGGTCTGGCGCTCGCTGCATCGCTGGCGCTGCGCAGCCTGACCGATCCCGAGCGCCGTGCGGCGATGCAGGCGCCGGCTGATCGCGAGGACAAGCCGAGCATATTCGCTGGCGCGATCAATGTCTGGAAGTCGCCCTATCTCTTCCGCATCGCGATCTGGATCCTCATCGCCAACGTGCTGAGCATGATCTTCTACATCGAGCAGGCGCGCATCGTCGGCGCGGCGATCACAACCGATGCCGAGCGCGTGCTTCTGTTCTCGCGGATGGAAACGGCGGTCAGCATCGTGACCATTGCCCTGGAAATCTTCGTCACCGGCAAGCTGATGCAGAAGCTCGGCACCGGCTTTGCCATCGCTATCGTGCCCGCCGGAACCGTGCTGGCGCTGGCGGCGCTCGCCATCGCGCCTGTCCTGACGACGATAGTCGTCATCATGGTGCTGAGCCGGGCGATGGGCTACGGCCTGTCCGGCCCGGCCATGCGTGTGTTGTGGACCGTGGTCGATCCGGCCGACAAATACCGGGCGCAGAATTTCATCGACACGCTTGTCCAGCGCGGCGGCAACGCGGCCGCTGGCTGGCTGTTCCGCGGCCTCGGCCAGGCGCTGGGCGCGGCCGGCCCGGTCATCGCCGCCGCCGGCATTCCCGTCGCGATCTACTGGGTCTGGCTCAGCCGCGATCTCGGCCGCCGCCAGGAAAAGCGCGCAGGCGAACTGGGCGAGGACAAGACGGCGGCGATGCACTGAGGGCGATCGTCGCCTCAATTTTTCCGCGCACTCGCAAACCGCAGCGCCTGCTGCAATACATCCGCACGCTCACCGAACGGCGCTAGAGCCCGCGCCGCGGCAGCTTCCTCCCGGTCGCGCAACGCCCGTGCCCCGTCGAGGCCGAGCAGCGACACCAGCGTCGCCTTGTTGCGGCCGGCGTCCTTGCCAGTGGCCTTGCCGAGGGTCGCGGCGTCGCTGGTGGCATCCAGAATGTCGTCGGCGATCTGGAACAGAAAACCAAGCCGCGCGCCGAAATCCGCCAGTGCTGCGCGGTCGCTGGCGGAAGCGCCACCTATGATCGCGCCGGCCTCGCAGGCGAAGCGGATGAGCGCGCCGGTCTTCATCGCCTGCAACTGACGGATGGCGGCTTCGCCAAGCGGCGCATCGGCTTTTTCGGCCTCGAGGTCCAGCATCTGCCCGCCGGCCATGCCGCCCGGTCCCGCGGCGGCGGCGAGCGCCAGAACCAGTTCCGCGCGCACCGCTCCATCGGCATGGGTTTTGGGCGCAGCCAGCACCGCGAAGGCCAGCGTTTGCAGCGCATCGCCGGCGAGGATCGCGGTCGCGTCGTCGAAGGCCTTGTGCACGGTCGGCTTGCCGCGGCGCAGGTCGTCGTCGTCCATCGCCGGCAGGTCGTCGTGGACCAGCGAATAGCAATGGACGAGCTCAAGGGCGCAGGCCGCGCGGATAACGCCCGCGCCCGATGCGCCGAAAAGCGCTGCGCTTTCAATGACCAGAAATGGCCGCAGCCGTTTGCCGCCATTGAGCGCCGCGTGGCGCATAGCCTCCATCAGCCGGTCCGGCCGTGCGATCTCGCCCGGCTCCAAAGCACCGGCCAGAAGGCGCTCCAGAACGCGCTCCGTCTCCTGCGCCACATCGCGCAAGCGGGCGTCGAAATCGGGGTGTGTCGGCAAGGCTACGGGACTTTCGGCGGAGGAGCAGCGGCACGGCGCTTTGTACGGCTGCGGCTTGCCTTATCGCCTGCGGCGGGTCAAGGGTAGCGCCATGCAGGCGACGGCCGAAAAAATTGCAGCGCCCCCGTCCCCGCAGCCGGGCGGAGGCAAGTCGCGCAGCGGAGTTCTGCGACGGCTTCTGCGCTGGATTTTCCGCCTTGCGCTGCTTCTGCTCCTTCTCCTCGCCGGCCTTGTCGCGCTCTGGGCTGTCGCGCCGCCGGTTTCGACGCTTATGCTGGGCCGCTGGGCAGCGTTCCGCCCCGTCGAGCGGCAATGGGTTCCGCTGGAACGCATTTCGCCGAACCTGATCGCGGCCGTCGTCATGTCCGAGGACGGGCAATTCTGCCGCCACAACGGCGTCGACTGGAAAGCGCTGGACGAGCAGATCAACGCCGAGGACGGCCCGGCCCGCGGCGCATCGACCATCCCCATGCAGGTGGCGAAAAACCTGTTTCTGTGGCCGCAGCGCTCGTTCATCCGCAAGGGGCTGGAATTGCCCCTGGCGCTCGTTCTCGCCAAGGCCTGGCCCAGGCGGCGCATTCTGGAAGTCTATCTGAACATCGCCGAATGGGGCGATCGAGGGCTTTTCGGCGCAGAAGCTGCAGCGCGGCGGTATTTCGGCAAGAGCGCGGTAAATCTCACCCGGCGGGAGGCGGCCCTGCTGGCAACCGCGCTGCCGAACCCGTTCATCCGCAACCCGGCCCGCCCGCGCCGCCACCATCTGAAACTGGCGCAGATCAACATGGCCCGGGCGCGCGGCGCGGGCCCGTGGCTGGATTGCCTGAAGGAGAAGACGTAACAAGGGCTTGCGGCATTTTTCGCAACTGCACTAGCCAGAGCCGGATTTTGCGTGTATGAGCCGCGCCATATCCATTCAAGCCGCCCCGCGCGCGCCTGGTCACCCACGGCGACGGGACGGTTTTTCCTGTCCGGAGAGTATCATGGCAGTTCCGAGAAGAAAAACCTCGCCGTCGCGCCGCGGCATGCGCCGTTCCGCCGACGCCCTGAAGGCCCCGACCTATGTCGAAGACAAGGATTCCGGCGAACTGCGCCGTCCGCACCATGTCGACCTGAAGACCGGCATGTACCGTGGCCGCCAGGTCCTGAACGTGAAGTCGAAAGAAGACTGAGCGAAAGCGGCCCGCTAACGGCCCCGCATGTTTTTGTCACCCGGTTCGCGCCAGCGGGCCGGGTGATTTTGTTTGCGCCCGGCCGGAAGATCGGGAAAAGTGCCGCGCGGAAGGCGCAAGCTGCGCTGGTTTTTCCGACATCGGGAGCGGGCGGTGCAGGTCGAAAAATATGGCGTTCTCTTTCACGATCAGGCCCGCGCCTTCAAGGGCTTCACGCTTTATTCGCGCATCTTCTCCGACATTGTTTTTCTGATCGATATGGCCGGCAATGTCGTCCATCAATGGAAGACCGGCCTGGGCATTACGCATTTCAATTATCTGCTGCCGAACGGAAACCTTTTCGTCTGCGAGAAATCCGACGCCGGACCTCCGCTCATTGCCGGCAAGAGCGGGCTGATGCGCGAATACGACTGGGACGGCAACATCGTCTGGGAACACCGCGACGACTGGCACCATCATGACGGACGCCGCCTGCCGAACGGCCATTGCGCCTACCTTGCCTGGCGTCTGTTCACGCCAGATGAGGCGGCCCGGGTGCAAGGCGGGCGTCCCGGCACCGAACACGAAACCGGCATCTACGGGGAAATGGTGCGGGAAACGGACGCTGACGGCAACGTGGTTTTCGAATGGTCCAACAACGATCCCGAATTCCTTGCCAGATACCCGATAGCGCCTTTGGCAAGCCGCGAGGAATACGGCCACGCCAACACTATCGACGTGTTACCGAACGGCGATTTTCTCGTCAGCTTCCGCGTCCTGAATCTGCTGGTGATCATCGACCGGCAGACCGGCAAGCTGAAATGGGAATATCAGAACGACATGCTCGGCGGGCAGCACGATTCGCACATGCTGCAAAACGGCAACATTCTCGTCTTCGCCAACGGTTACCAGACGCCGGGTGTATTGCCCGTCGGCAGCCAGGTCTGGGAGATCGATCCGGCCACCAGGGAAATCGTCTGGCGCTATGTGCCCAAACGCAATCCGCTCGATTTCTACAGTCCACATATAAGCGGCTGCCAGCGCCTGCCGAACGGCAATACGCTGATCTGCGAAGGCGGCAAGGGTTGTCTTTTCGAGGTTACGGCCGAGGGCGATCTGGTCTGGCAATATTATTCGCCGCATTTCGACAAGCATCATTTCGTCGGCGAGATGAACTGGATATTCCGCGCCAAGCGCTATGCGGCGGATTCGCAGGAAATCCGCAACAGGGTGTGAGCGAACGAGAGACCGGCCCATGCCTGATCAATCATCCGCCATCAGCTTCTCCGCCAACATCTCGACGATGTTCACCGAACTGCCATTCTTCGAGCGGTTCGGCGCGGCGGCGGCGGCCGGGTTTCCTGCCGTCGAGGTGCAATATGTCTTTGCAGACTACACGGCGCAGGACATCAGGGCGCGTGCGGACGCCTACGGGCTTGCGGTCAACCATCTCAACACGCGCATGGGTGGCAAGGGCGAGTTCGGTCTTGCCGCGCAGCCCGGCCGCGAAGACGAATTTGCAGCGATCATGGACGAGGCGCTGGAGAATGCCCGCATTCTCGATGCGCGCACGATTCACGTCATGTCGGGCTGCATTGCGCCGGACGAGCGCGCCCGCGCCGAAGCAACCTTTATCGCAAACATGCAGCGGGCCAGCGCAATGGCGGCCGGAATCGATGTGGCGCTGTGCATCGAGCCGATCAATTCTTTCGACCGGCAGGATTATTTCGTTTCGCGGGCGGACGAAATCGTCGCGTTGCTGGAACAGGTGGACCGGCCGAACGTGAAGCTGCTGTTCGATTTCTATCACATCCAGATCATGGACGGCGATTTGCTGCGGCGGATGGATCGGCACTGGAACCATATCGGCCATTTCCAGTTCGCCGGTGTGCCGGACCGGCACGAACCGCAGGATTGCGAGATCAACTATCCGTTCCTGTTCGCCGAAATCGCGCAGCGCGGCTGGACGGGATTTGCAGGCGCGGAATACCGCCCGCGCGGGGCCACACACGAAGGGCTCGGCTGGCTCTCATCGTTCCAGCCCGGCGGCGCGACTGCATGATCGGCGGCAGCCCGCAGGCGCGCGCGCAATTCATCCGCGACAATACCAGACTCCTGCCCGTGCCGCATGCGCGAGAGATTGCGCTGCATGTGGCGGACGATTCCACTGCGCTCTGGATGAAGACGGAGGAAGAACTCGGAGAGATCGGCTTGCCGCCGCCGTTCTGGGCCTTCGCATGGGCGGGCGGGCAGGCGCTGGCGCGCTATGTCCTCGACAATCCGGAACTCGTGCGCGGCAGGCGCGTCCTCGATTTTGCAACAGGCTCGGGCCTCGTCGCCATCGCCGCGGCGAAAGCCGGTGCGGCGCATGTCGTGGCGAGCGAGATCGATGCCTATGCCATCGAAGCTGCGGCGATCAATGCCAGCGCCAATGGCGTATGCCTCGACACTGTGCTCGCCGATGTCCCCGGGCTGTCGGCATATGCTGCGGGAACGTTCGATGTGGTGCTGGCAGGCGATGTCTCCTACGAGCGCGACATGGCCGCGCGGGTGACGGACTGGCTCGCGATGCATGCAGCTGGCGGTGCGCTGGTTCTCATCGGCGATCCGGGGCGCAGCTATCTCGCCCGCGACAGGCTTGAGGCCGTGGCAACCTACAAGGTGCCGGTGACGCGCGATCTCGAAGACAACGAGATCAAGGTCACATCGGTCTGGCGTTTCCCGGACGCGGGCAGATGAACGGCTGCCGGGTTACCGCGAGCGCAACACCCGTTGCGGACTGACGATATTGACGCCTTTCGAAAAGCCGAGCATTGCGCCGATCGCGATGGCGCCCGGCAAAATGCCTCGCACGATGATGGCGCCGCATTCCGCGCCGTTGCAAGACTGCTTGCCGAATTCGACAAAAGCGGCTGCGCCGATCAGGCCGGCCACCGCGCCGATAGCCACGCCGAGAAGCGTAGTCGACAGGATGATTCCGAAACGTAGCATGACTCATGTCCCATACGCGTTTAACCAGAAGACACAGAACCTGATAAAGCATGGCATGCATGTGACGTTGCGCACATCGCCTGCGGGCCCGCTGGCCTGCCTCAGTCGCGATTGACAGTCATTGTGCTGTGCACCCCTATCGCGCCGTAGTGGCGTTCAAGCCAGGCCCGCGCGGCGTCGCGGCCGGCATCGCGCAGGCTCGCGAGAAACCGCCAGCGTGTGTCGAGCCGCGAACTGCCGGCGAATGCAGCGAGTTCGTCGTCGCCGCCAATGCGGTGCAGCAGTGGGTATTTGTCGCCCGCTTCGCCCGCACCGCCATCGGCAGCGAGCCTTGCTGACGTTTCGATGGAATTCAGTTCGCTCAGCAGGGCGCTGTTGAAGGCGATTTCGTTCACGCGATCCTGGATACCCGTCAGGGTCCGCGGCGCGCCGCTGCTCTGGACCGGGTTGATCTGCACGATGACGATATCGCGCACATCGTCCCGGGTTCCGTATAACGGATAAAGAACCGGATTGCCGAGATAACCGCCGTCCCAGTGCGGATCGCCGTCGATCTCCACGGCCTGAAAAATCGTGGGGATACAAGCAGACGCCAGCACGTGATCGGCGGTAAGGACCGGACGTTCGAAAACCGCCAGCTTGCCCGTGCGGACATTGGTCGCCGCGATATGCAAGTCCGGCCCGTCAGTCGCGCGCAGACGTTCGAAGTCGACGACCGCCTCCAGTTCGGCCCGCAGCGGATTGATGTTGAGCGGATTGAACTGGTACGGGCTGGAGTGACGCGTCACACAGGCAAACCAATGCTGCAAGGCCGCGGGGCGGAGCCCCCTTCCAGGCATCCAGCCATCTGGAATGCTCCCGGACGTTTCGCCACCGGAATGCGCGAACCCGCTGTCTTCGCATATGCGCGCCCAGAATTGCGCTAGCGCCGCGCGCGCGCCTTCATGGCCGCCGTTCAGCAAGCCATGCGCCAGGACGACGGCATTCATCGCGCCCGCGCTCGTTCCGCTGATAGCACGGATGTGGAGCCTGCCATCCTCGAGCAGCGCGTCGAGTACGCCCCATGTGAAGGCCCCGTGCGAACCGCCGCCTTGCAGCGCCAGTTTGATCGGGCGGCTGCCCGGCATCCCGCGGGACGGGGCCCTATGCTGCGCTGCAGCATCCGGAACTGGAAGTTCATCGCCGCCGGACGCTTGCCGGGGTTTTCGGAACAGGGATCGCATGGGCACTCCAGAAGCGTGGGACCCGGGAAGATAATCGCCCACGCCTATATTGCAATGCACAATTGAGGCGAAAAGTGGATACAAGTCATTGTATCGTAATAATTCAGAATCACACCACGTCAACGCTTGCGTAACCGGTTGAAATGATGCTGCAATGCAACATAAGCAAATTTTGTGCGCAGCAAATGTGCAGCAAAGATGTACGATCAATTAAACGCGAAGCGCAGGTTGAGCGTGCCTTTTGCGCCGATGGCGTCGTAGTTCTCCTCCAGCCACGCCTTCGCTGCGGAGCGGCCCAGGTCGCGCAAATGTGTGAGGAAAGACCAGCGCGTGTCGAATTTCGTTGCTGCCGAGAACATGGCGAATTCGTCGGTGCCGCCGATCCGGTGCATGCGGGGGTTGGCGTATTTGTCGTGGCTGATTGCGCCCTGGGCGATGAGGCGGTTGACGAAATCGATGGCGCGCAATTCGCCCATCAGAGCGCTGTTGAAGGTGATCTCGTTCAGGCGGTTCTGGATATCGTTGGCGGTTTCGGGCGTTTGCGGCCGCGAGATCGGATTGATCTGCACGATGACGATATCTTCGGAGCTGGAATTGTAGAACAGCGGAAACAGCGCCGGATTGCCCATGTAGCCGCCATCCCAATAAGCCTCTCCGTCGATTTTAACCGCCTGGAAAATTGTCGGCAGGCAGGCGGAGGCCATCAGGTGATCGACGGTCAGCGTCTTGCCTTCGAATATGGCGATGCGACCCGAATTCACATTCGTGGCGGCTATGAACAACCTGATCTTGTCGCAGGCGCGGACCTTGTCAAAATCGATGATCTTCTCGACATGTTCGCGCAGCGGATTGATGTTGAGCGGATTGAACTGGTACGGGCTGGCGACCTGGGTCATGAAGTTGATCCAGGTCTGGAACGGCGAGAAGTCGAACGCCCAGCCGCCGAAGAACTGGTCGAACAATTGCCGCTGCGCCCCTGTGAGTGCGCTCTCCTCGCAGATCGACGCCCAGAACGTCTCCAGCGTTTTACGCGCGCCGCTACGGCCGCCTTCGAGATAACCCTGCGCGAAGGCGACGGCGTTCATGGCGCCGGCGCTGGTGCCGCTGATCGCTTCGATGTCCAGACGCCCGTCCTCGAGCAGGGCGTCGAGCACACCCCAGGTAAACGCCCCGTGCGAGCCGCCGCCCTGCAGGGCGAGATTGATCTTTTTTTCGCCGTCCCAGTTGATGCTTTTGGACATGACAATTCAATCCGTTGCGAGCGGTCAAAAGCGATACGGCGGATTTGCGGATTGACGGTCAGGCCGCGGTCCAGCCGCCATCCATCGAAATGTTTGCGCCGGTAATGTTGGCAGCCGCGTCCGAGCACAGATAGATCGCGCAGGCGGCGACCTGCTCGACGGTGACAAATTGCTTGGTCGGTTGCGCCAGCAGCATCACGTCGTTGATGACCTGTTCCTTGGTCATGTTGCGCGCCTTCATCGTATCGGGGATCTGCTTTTCCACGAGCGGCGTCCAGACATAGCCGGGAGAAATCGCGTTGACCGTGATGCCGAAGGTGGCGACCTCAAGCGCAATCGTCTTCGTCAGCCCCGCGATGCCGTGCTTGGCGGTCACATAGGCCGACTTGAACGGCGAAGCCACGAGCGAATGGGCGGACGCAGTGTTGATGATGCGGCCCCACTTCTTCTCCTTCATCATCGGCACCGCGGCGCGGATGGTGTGAAACGCGCTCGACATGTTGATGGCGATGATCTGGTCCCATTTCTCGACCGGAAAATCCTCGACAGGGGACACAAACTGAATACCGGCATTGTTGACGAGAATGTCCACCGAACCGAGCCGCTTCTGCGCATCGGCGATCATGGCGGCAATCTCGGCCGGCTTCGTCATGTCCGCGCCGTTGTAAATGCACTTTACGCCGTAGTCCTTCTCGATGCCTGCGCGCTCCTGCTCTATGGCGTCCTTGTCGCCAAAGCCGTTAATGCAGACATTCGCGCCTTCGGCCGCCAGCGCCTTTGCGTAGGCAAGGCCGATGCCGCTGGTGGAGCCGGTGACGAGTGCGTTGCGGGATTTGAGGGACATGACGTGCTCCTGTCGAAGACCGGGAAATGCAAAGCCTGACCTGCCCATAGGCGGACAGCAGCTATATTGCAATGCACAAAAAGAATGCTGCAGTATTATGGAAGGTTCCTGCGCAAAACGACGCAGTTGGCCTTTGGCGGGCAGGATGGTTCGAGCAGAGTGCCAAGACGGCAAACTTGCGCTATATTCCAATAATGTCCGGAGCTGCATCGACACATTCCGCGGATCACACCGACCATTCGCATTGCGAAGGGCATGGACCCGGCATTGCCCATGTCAAGCTGACGCCGCCGCGCCGGGCCATGCTCGATATCCTGTGCGAAGCAGGCAAGCCGCTGGGCGCCTACGAACTGATCGACCGCATCGCCGAACGCACCGGCAAGAGGCCAGCGCCGATTTCGGTCTATCGCGTGCTGGATTTTCTGGTCGAACACGGGCTAGCGCACAGGCTGTCCTCACGAAACGCCTTCCTTGCCTGCGGGCACACCCACGGCAAGAGCGAGACACTGGCGTTTCTGATCTGCGACCGTTGCGGGGCGGCCAGCGAGCAAACGTCCCCCGCGCTGGCGGCGGCGGTGGACGCGCTGGCGGCGGACGCCGCGTTCAAGCGGCGCGGCCAGGTTGTGGAACTGACCGGAACCTGCGCTGCCTGCCGCGGCCTTTGATGCTGCGGCAGAGAGACGAATCCTGTAAGGATCCTGTCGAAATTCCATATTCGCGCCCGTCGCCTCTGCCCCCGACCCACCCCCGCAAGCGGGCAGGGAAGCATTCGCGGGGCCATGATTAAGGACAACCCATGCCGGCCGACCTCGCTTCTGCCGCACATTGCCTCGAAGACCATCCCGCGCTGGCTGCAGCCCCCGCGCCGAGGAAACGGACCGTTGCCGTGAAAGTCGGCGAAGGCCGCGGCGCGGAATTTGTCGGCGGCGAGCATCCCGTCGTCGTCCAGTCGATGACCAACACCGACACGGCGGACATCGATTCCACCGTCGCCCAATGCGCGGCGTTGGCGCGGACAGGGTCCGAGATCGTGCGCATCACCGTCGACCGCGACGAGGCCGCCGCCGCCGTCCCGCACATCAAGGAGCGGCTGTTGAAGATGGGCGTGCATGCCCCCATCGTCGGCGACTTTCATTACATCGGCCACAAGCTGCTCGCCGATCATCCGGCCTGCGCCAAGGCACTCGACAAATATCGCATCAATCCCGGCAATGTCGGCTTCAAGGACAAGAAAGACCGGCAGTTCGCCGCCATCGTCGAAAAGGCGATAGAGCACGGCAAGGCCGTGCGCATCGGCGCGAACTGGGGCTCGCTCGATCAGGACCTGCTGACCGGCCTGATGGACGCCAACGCCAGAAGCGCAAAGCCGCTCGATGCCCGTGCGGTGACGCGCGAGGCGCTGGTGCGCTCGGCGGTGCAATCGGCGGAACTCGCCGAAGAGATCGGCCTCGGCAAGGACCGCATCATCCTGTCGGCGAAAGTCTCCGCGGTGCAGGATCTCATCGCCGTCTACCGCATGCTGGCGGACCGCTGCGATTACGCGCTGCATCTGGGCCTGACGGAAGCAGGCATGGGCTCGAAAGGCATCGTCGCCTCGAGCGCGGCCATGGGCATTCTGTTGCAGGAGGGTATCGGCGACACGATCCGCGTCTCGCTGACGCCCGAACCCGGCGGCGACCGGACGCTGGAAGTGACTGTGGCGCAGGAGCTTCTGCAAACGATGGGCTTCCGCACCTTCGTGCCGCTGGTCGCCGCCTGCCCCGGCTGCGGCCGCACGACATCAACGGTGTTTCAGGAACTCGCCCGCGACATCCAGACCTATATCCGCGACGAAATGCCGAAGTGGAAACAAAAATATCCGGGCGTCGAGGCGCTCAACGTCGCCGTCATGGGCTGTATCGTCAACGGACCGGGCGAAAGCAAGCACGCCGACATCGGCATCTCCCTGCCCGGCACCGGAGAAACCCCTGCCGCGCCGGTGTTTGTAGACGGCAAGAAGTTCGCGACGCTGCGCGGGGCCGGGATCGCGGACGAGTTCAAGGGGATTGTCACGGAGTATATTGAGAGGCGGTTTGGGGTAAATTAGCCTATTTGATTTTGTGCAGTGAGTTCGGTTGCGCTCATCACTTTTTGAACCCTTATGCGAAAGGTAACTTATGAAGCAGGTAATACCCTCCGTAAAAGAAACGGCGTTTAATTGCCCTCATTGCGGAGCACTTACAACGCAGTATTGGCATAGCCTAATTGCGAAGAAGAATCATCCTGACCATCCACGACCATTTGTCGTTACACACCTTGATGAAAATCAGTTTGACCATATCCAAGACAAAACTCTTAAAGCTAACATTACAGCTAAATTCAGGCGAATGGCGGAGGGCTATCCTCATCTTGGAACAGAAGAGAAAGGGTCTTATGGTGATGAAATAGTTTACAATCTAAATATTTCAGATTGCTATAACTGCAAAAAAATTGCAGTCTGGATATTTAATCGCTTGATTTACCCTTCGTTTGGAGAAGCGCCGCCGGCAAACGAAGACATGCCAAGTGAAATTCGATGTGACTATGACGAAGCGAGTTTGATTCTGAATTTCTCTCCAAGAGGGGCGGCAGCGCTTATTCGGCTTTGCATACAGAAATTGTGCAAACATCTTGGACAAACTGGAAACAACTTGAATGTAGATATCGGAAACTTGGTAAAAATGGGATTGGACACTCGTGTTCAGAAAGCGTTGGACTCTGTGAGAGTGATCGGTAATAACGCAGTACATCCGGGACAAATTGACCTGCGAGACAATCGAGAGATTGCTGAATCATTATTCAGGCTACTGAATCTGATAATTGAACGAACTATATCGGAACCAAAGCACATAGATGATGTGTACGAAAGCCTACCACAATCGGCTCGTGATGCAATCGCGAGACGCGATGACAATGCATAGTTAGCTTTAGATATTTTGTTTCGTTTTTGTATTTACGCAATTGCTACACGGAAATTGGCCGAACAATTGCAAGGCAATCGTCAACAAGATATCGGTTCATCGCTCTTTGTCGATCCCCTTTCAATTGGTGATCTTCACAAATGCTTCCCGACACCTCACGATGATTCCCAACCCGTCGTCTACAGCCGGATACTTCTTGTTCTCCGGTTCGTTGCTCGCCCTGGCGGGGCGAAGGGACGTTTCCGCTGCCCCTGCCGGGGCAGTTCGCAGTCTGCGCCCGCCACGGGTTCGCTGCGCTCACCCGTGGCTACATTCACTGGCCCCTCCGGGGCCGGACAGCAAACCTGAACGGGATATTCTGCTCCTCAAGAAAGAACAGGCATTATCCCTGCCGAGCTTGTGCGCGCGCTAGATCAGCGTGCACTCAAATGGAATCATTTGAATGCACGAAAGCTGATCGATTCCAAAAATGTAGAGCATCGTTGTCCGCGAAAAACCGGAGCTACTTTTTCGCACGATGCTCTAGCAAGTTCAGCTATATTTCGCCACCCGTTCCGAGGCTCCCAATGCCGTCACTACCACCACCCGCCACGCCCCATCCCCCACCGTCCTTAGCCGCCCGCCCGCGTAACGGATGGCGGTTTGTGGCGACACTGCTGCTGTTCACGGTGCTGGGGCCGTTGATCGGATCGGTGGCGTTTCTGTTTGCGGGCGTTTTGAAACCTGCGGCCTTCGAGGCCGGGCTCGGGGTCGGCCTCGCGGCGGTGCTGACGGCGGTCTATTCGCCGTTTGCCTATTTCGCCGGATTTCTGCCCGCGCATATCACCGGATGGATCGTTGCGATGACGGGACTGGAAGTCCGTTCGAGCTGGCGGCTTGTTGGCATCGGCGCGGCGGCGGGCGCGGTATCCTCGCTCGCTGTCATGCTGGCCTTCATCGGCGCGGGCCTGAAGCTGGTCCCCTATGCGCTGGCGGGATGTACCGGCGGCCTGCTCTGCACGGTGCTGGTTGTGCTCTTGCGCATCCGCCCTCGCCCGTCGTGAAACGGCAGGGATCGTTAAGCCGCAGTCCTTGCCGCGCCGGCCAGCTCACGCCGGCGGCGCCAGAAAATAAGAACCATCCATAGCAGGCAAAGGCCCGTCATGATCGCAAACGGCAACAGTGTGACGGCGGCGTGCCTGGCCATACCGATCAAAACCACGCCGCCTGTGATCAGCATTGCAGCCAAAGGTCCCCAGGCCGCGTTGCGCCAGCGCCCGTCGAACGTCGTGAGCGCAACCAATTGCAAGACCAGGTAGGCGGGTCCGCCAAAAATAAGAAAGAACTTGATCATTCGGAGTCCTTCCATTCAGGGGCCGATAGCGGGAATGCGCCAGTCAGCCAAAAATTGTGGTTCTCAAATTTCCGGAAGCACAGGTTCGCCCAATGATTCCGCGCCCATTGCTTCCGTATGGCAATGAGCCATCATGGACCGAAAACATTGTTGGAATTGTTAAGGAACGCATAAAATTTTAAGTATCCGGACACTGCGTCCGGATTTCCCGGGTTCTACATATTCGGCAGTTCCTTCGCGCGCGGGTCGTCCGCGAAACGGAAAGCCTTTTCGAACGCAGGCCGGGCGCGCATCGCCGCTTCCCAGCGGTTGACGCCGGGATAGACGGACGCGTCGAGAAATTCCGGCCGCAGATTGCGGATACGGTCGATGAAGGGGATCATCGCGATGTCGGCCAGAGAATAGGTTTCGCCCGCGAGCCACGGGCGTTTTGCGGCAGCGGCTTCGATCCGGTCGAGACACTGCCGCATCTTGCCGTAGGCGTCCTCCAGCTCCTTGTCCGAAAACCCCTCGCGCGCAACGGTTTCCCAGCGTTCGCGCCGCTCCTTCGTCGGAATGCGCGCCAGCACGGCCTGCAACTTGTCTTCGGAAAAGGAATCCTGCGCCCGCTTCGAGAGCACCGTCCATGTCGGCGCATAGACAGCGTTATAAGCGACATTGTCGGAGAACTTGAGCCACAGGCGCATCTCGTACAGCGCATAGGGATCGGCAGGCTGCAGCGGAATATCCGGATAGGCGTCGTCGAGAAACTCGATGATGATCGAACTTTCAATGACGGGCCGGCCCTTCCAGACGAGGGTCGGCACCACGCCGTTGGGATTGAGCGCCAGATAATCGGGCGCGTGCTGTTCGAACTTCTGCAGATCGAGCAGGCGGCTTTCGAACGGCAGGTTCTTTTCGTAGAGCGCAAGGCGGACCTTCTTCGAACAGGTCGAAGCCATGCCGTGATAGAGAACGATGTCGCCGGGCATGGTCCGTCACTCCGCCGCCGGCCGGGCGAACCCACCGCCGCCGCGGTCCGTCTCTTCGCTCGCGCGCATGCTGACCGGCCGCGCCGGCCAATCCGGTATCATCAGCCACAGCCTTAGCAGATGCCGCTTCTTCGCCGGGTCATCGTGTTCGACATAGTCCGTACGCGCATGCAGCACCGTGCGGTTGTTGAGAAACTGGATATCGCCCTCGCTGAAGGACATATCGAGGAAATATTCCGGCCGGTTGCAGACTTCCGCCATGAAGGCGAACGCCTCCGCGTCTCTCTCGTCGAACGGCGCCCCGTCCTCGGCAGCGCGGCGGAACGAGGCGGGCAGGTAATAGCATTCGGTTCCGTAGCCGCCTTCGTAGAAGACCGGCAACCGCTCACGGGTATAAAGGTCGCGTCCCGTCGCCCGCGGATCGTAGGCGTGGCGGGAATAGAAGAAGCCGCGCTGCAAGGCCCCCAGAAGGTCCGGGCGCTCGCGGGCAATGACATTGCGGACGTTGAGGGACGAAATGATCCGGCTTTCGCCGCCGGATTTCGCGCCCTGCAGACACATGAGCCCGACTACATCGACGGGGTCCATGTGGAATTCGAGTTCGCCGCCACGCGTGTAGTAACGGGTGTCCCTGGAGCCTATGTCGCGGACATGGCCGAGCCGGTCTCCGGCGCGGCTCTGGGCGACGCCTACGCCCAGATGCGCGCCAAGCCCCCAGAACAGGATCCCCAGTTCCTCTTCGGTGTAGGCTTTCAGCGGCAGACCGCGCATCAGCACAAAACCGCGGCCGCGGCCCAGTTCATCGCGCACTTGCGCCAGCATGGCTGACAGGCGTGGCAGGTGAAAATCGTCCCTCCCGGCTTCCTCAAGAGCGATGGATTTCTTGCGCACATTGTCGGCGGCAGCTTCCAGCTCCGCCCGGTCGGCTGCGTTGAAGTCGATGCGCCAGTCCGTACGGTCCGCCATTTCCGGTCCCGTCCAGACATTGGGTCCGCTCAAAAGTTCCGCCATGACCCTTCCTCCCACGAATCCGCTGCTTGTCCGCGCAGCCGCGAAAGTATCGCCTTCTGCTCCGCCCTTTGCAATCGGAGCGGCGCGAGCGTCCCGGAATGGGTCTTAACCCGATATTTGCCACGAAAAGAACCGCGCCCAACCGTAATGGCGATCGTCTTGTGCCATTAAGCACTGCGAAACCATCTCCGGCGTTATTGAGTGTATGCGTCGAATGCAATGGAGTTTGGTAGGATGTTGGTCAGCGAAACACTGGAACTGCAGGACGCGCGCGTCGTTCGCGAGATCGGCCGCATCAGCGCGGCATCGGGCTGGCACGGGCACAGCAGCCAGGATGAGGCGGTCTATCGCAACCGGGCTCTGGATGCGCTGATCATGCTGGCCAAGGATTTCGAGGCGGACGCCATCATTGGCGTCGATTTCAGCGTTGACGGCGCCAGCGCAGTCGACCTTGCCGAAGTTCCGGTGGAGCGGATTTCGGTTTCCGGCATCGCCGTAAAGCTGGCGCGGGCAGCCTGAGGACGTCAGCGCAGACCTGCCGCATGTAGCGCCAGGCCGGCCAGGCATGCTCCTGCCAAAGTCATCAACGTGCCGGCGCGCAGAATGAAAACCGCGGCGACCGCCCCTGCCACCAGCACCAGAGCCCAGCCATCAAGGCTCGACAATACCGGTCTGTCGAAAGACAGGCCGTATTCGTTGATGCGCACGGTTTGACGAAACAGGAGGTGCAGGGCGAACCAGATGGAAAGGTTCAGGATGACGCCCGCCACCGCCGCTGTAATCGCCGAAAGGGCCGAGCCAAGCGCCATGTTGCCGCGCAGACGTTCGACATAAGGCGCGCCAACGAAAATCCAGAGAAAGCACGGCGCGAAGGTCACCCAGGTCGTCAAGAGCCCGCCCAGAATGCCCGCCAGCAGCGGCGGCACTTCGCCCGCATCGCGAAACGCTGCGAGAAACCCGACGAATTGCAGCACCATGATGAGCGGACCGGGTGTCGTTTCGGCCATGCCCAGCCCGTCCAGCATTTCGCCCGGTTTCAACCAGCCAAAGGTCTCGACCGCCGCCTGTGCGATATAGGCCAGCACCGCATAGGCGCCGCCGAATGTCACCATCGCCATCTTGGAGAAGAAAACGGCAATATTGGACCAGATGCTCGATGGACCCGTGGCCGCGAGAATTACAGCGACCGGAATGAGCCAGATTGCGAGCCATACGGCTGCCGTTCGCAGCGGACGCGCGTGCTCCGGCCGCGCATGTTCGGGAATGTCGTCTCCAAGGCGGCTCTCGTCTGGCTTGTCGCCATGCGTCTGCGGACGGAAAGCGTCGAACCCCGACCGGGCGGAAACATACCCGATAAGTCCTGCGCCAAGAACGATGACAGGAAACGGCACGGCGAAGAAGAAAATCGCAACAAAGGCCGTTAAAGCCAGCAACATCGAAGCCCGTTCGGCAAACGCTCTTTTTCCAATTCGCACGAGCGCCTGAAATACGATGGCCAGCACGGCCGCTTTCAACCCGAAAAAAAGCGCATTGACGAAGCCGGTATTGCCCCAAAGCGCGTAAATTATACTGAGGGCCATGATGGCGATGGCGCCAGGAAGGATGAACAACAATCCTGCCATGAGGCCGCCAATCGTGCGATGCATCAGCCAGCCGAGATAGGTTGCAAGCTGTTGCGCCTCGGGGCCGGGCAGCAGCATGCAATAGTTCAGCGCGTGCAGAAACCGCGCTTCCGCCACCCACTTCTTTTCATCGACGACGATACGATGCATGACGGCAATTTGGCCGGCGGGACCGCCGAAACTCAGCGCAGCCACGCGAAGCCAGACGCCGAAGGCCTCCGCAAGCGTTATGCCATGTGCGCCGCTGGCATCCGCCCTCCGGGCATTGTCGATATTGTCCGTCATGAAGACCCTGGACGCTGCCGGGCGTTTTTACCCGCCTGAATTGTTCATACAACGGATTTGCAACGCGAGCATATGTGTGTGCTTTTTGTGGTCCGAAACGGCCGCGCGGGTTCGGGCTTTGCAGCTATTCCGTCAATTGGCGGCCAACTCTTGCGTAATCCGCATCTAGCGGCTGAACGGAATCGTCCGCACGGCCTGCGAAAGCGGCCGTCGCCATTGCTGCGGTCACCACGATCAGCGATGCACGGCGGATCAGCTCTCTGCCTCCGCCAGCAACTCTGCCTGCCGCTGCGTTATCAGCGGATCGATGATCTCGTCCAGCGCTTCGCCGGTGATGACCTTGTCCAGCTTGTAGAGCGTGAGATTGATGCGGTGGTCGGTGACGCGTCCCTGCGGGAAATTATAGGTGCGAATGCGCTCGGACCTGTCGCCGGAGCCGACCTGGCTCTTGCGGTCGGCGGCGCGTTCGCTGTCGAGTTTCTGGCGCTGTTCGTCGTAGAGGCGCGATCGCAAGAGCGCCAGCGCGCGGGCGCGATTCTTGTGCTGGGACCGTTCGTCCTGCACGAACACGATCGTGCCGGTGGGAATATGCGTCATGCGCACGGCCGAATCCGTCTTGTTGACGTGCTGACCGCCGGCGCCCTGCGCGCGCATCGTATCGACCTTGAGGTCGGTTTCGTTGATCTCGATATCTACATCCTGTGCTTCGGGCAGCACGGCGACCGTGGCAGCGGAAGTGTGTATGCGCCCCTGCGCTTCGGTAGCCGGCACGCGCTGCACGCGGTGCACGCCGGATTCGAACTTCATGCGGGCGAAGACGCCGCGCCCTTCCACCGAGGCGATGATTTCCTTGTAGCCGCCCGCCGTTCCCTCGCTGGCCGACATCAGCTCCACTTTCCAGCCGTGGTCGGCGGCGTAGCGCTCGTACATGCGAAAGAGGTCGCCGGCGAACAGCGCGGCTTCGTCGCCGCCCGTGCCGGCGCGGATTTCGAGAATGGCGCCGCCTTCGTCGGCGGCGTCCTTGGGCAGCAGCAGGATCCGCAGCCGCTGCTCCAGCGTTTCCAGCTGTTCTTCGGCTTCCTCCTGCTCGGCTTCGGCAAGCTGCTTCATCTCGGCGTCAGTCGCCGGATCCTCCAGCATCGCCTCGATGTCTTCGAGATCGGCTTTCGCCTTGCGCCAGTCGCGGATCGCCTGCGCGGTTTCGTCGAGACCGGCAAGTTCGCGGGAGAGTCTGGAAAACTCCTGCCCCTGTACGCCCTGAGACAGGCGATGGGAGAGTTCGTCGTGACGGCGGGCGATGAGATCGAGTTTTTCGACGGGAAGCATGGATGGTCTTTGCTATAGGCGGACAGACGGGAGGTCGAAGCGGCAATGTGTGCAGGCGCATCAGGCCCGCTACAAGGGTACGCCCTTGGCTTCCGCATATTTCGTCAGCAGCGGGCGTATTGTCGGCGCGCCGCCGTTCTCGGCGATCAGTTTCGCGATATGCTCGCGGGTTTCCCCCGCGTCCAGCTTCAGGATCATCGCCTTGACCGGCCCGATGTTGGCCGGCGACATCGACAGGCCGCGATAGCCAAGCGCTACCAGAGCCAGCGCCTCCAGGGGTTTGCCGCCCATCTCGCCGCAGAGCGTGACGGGTGTGTGGCTTGCATGCGCCTTGTCGGCAATGTGCTTCAGCACGCGCAGACCGGGAGCGCTCAACGGATCGTACCGATTGGAGACGCGGCGGTTGTCGCGATCGGCCGCAAAGAGATATTGCATCAGGTCGTTCGAGCCGATGGACAGGAAATCGGTCTCGGCAAGGATCTCATCGAGTTGCCAGAGCAGTGACGGCACTTCCAGCATAACACCAAGCTGCAGATCACGCGGCAGTTCGTGGCCGTGCATTTCCAGATGGTTGATCTCGCGCTGCACCAGCTCTTTCGCCGCCACAAATTCAGCCGTGTTGGCGACCATCGGGAACATGATACGCAATTCCCGCCCCGCGCCGGCGCGCAGCATGGCGCGCAACTGCACGCGCAACAGCGCAGGCCGGTCGAGGCCAAGACGGATGGCGCGCCATCCAAGCGCAGGGTTTTCCTCCTCGTACAACGCCATGTAGGGAAGAATCTTGTCACCGCCGATGTCGAGCGTGCGGAAGGTGACAGGCTTGTCGGGCACCGCGTCCATGACAGCTTTGTAGAGCCGGTACTGGCGCTCGAGGCGCGGAAACTCCGGCGCCACCATGAACTGGAGTTCGGTTCGGAACAGGCCGATGGATTGGGCGCCTGTTTCAGCAACGTGCGGCAAGTCGACCAGCAGCCCGGCATTCATGTGCAGGCCGATCTCGACGCCGTCCTTGGTGACGGCGGGCACGTTGCGCAGCTGGCGGTATTGCTCCTGCCGGCGGGCGCGCAGCCGGGCTTTTTCCTTGTAGGCTTCCTCGATATTGGCCTGCGGGCGCACCTGCACTTCGCCGCTGTTGCCATCGACGATGATCGCGTCCCCGGTTTCGACGACACCGGTAATGTTTTCGACTTCGCCGGCGGTCGGAATTCCAAGCGCGCGCGCCACAATGGCGACGTGGCTGGCCGGGCCTGCCTCTTCCAGAATAAGCCCCCGCAGTTTGCTGCGGTCGTAATCGAGCAGGGCGGCGGCTCCCATGGAGCGCGCCACGAGGATGGCGTTGTCCGGCAGACTGTCCGGCGAAGCGACGAGATCCTGTCCGGCGAGTTGATGCAGCAGCCGGTTGGCGAGTTCATCGAGATCGTGCAAGCGCTCGCGCAGATAGGGATCGGTCGAGCGCAGCATGCGGGCGCGGGCGTCGCTCTGGACATGTTCGACGGCGGCTTCCGCCGTAATGCCGGTATTGATTGCCTCGCGCAGCCGGCGCAACCAACCGCGGTCGTTGGCGACAACGCGGTACGCCTCCAGCACGTCGCGCTGCTCGCCGGACCCGCCCTGATCATCGATCATCTGGTCGAGATTGGCGCGCATCGTCTCGAGCGCATCGTCCAGCCGCTGCTGTTCAAGTTGCGTGTCTTCAGCAACGATCTTTTCGACGATGACTCGTGGCTCGTGCAGGACAACATGGCCAAGGCCGACGCCGTCGGAAATACCGGTTCCCAGCAGCGCCATCGGCCGCCGTACCGCAATGCTGGTGCCCGGCCGCGCCGCAGCCTGCAACTCGCCGGAAGCAATCATCTCGGCGAGCAGCATCGAGATCGTTTCGAGAACTTCCTGCTCTTCCTCGCTGTAACTGCGTTTGGTCCGGTTCTGGACCACCAGAACGCCGAGGGTATTGCCACCCCGCAGAATTGGAACGCCGAGAAACGAATTGTAGATTTCTTCGCCCGTCTCCGGCTTGTAGGAAAACCCGGGATGTGCCTGTGCGTCGGTCAGGGAGAGCGCTTCGGCCTTTTCCGCGATGGCGCCAACGAGACCTTCGCCAACGCGCATCGTCGTCTGGTGCACGGCCTCGCGCTTCAGGCCTTCGGTTGCGAACAGCTCAAGCCGGCCGTCGCTGCGCTGGACGTAAACGGAACAGACCTCGGCAATCATGTTGGCGGCGACGTGGACGACGATCTTGTCGAGGCGTTCCTGTGCGCTCACCGGCTCCGCCATTACTTCCCGGAGCCGGCGCAACAACAGGCGAGGTCCGCCAGGTGCGCCGCGCGGTGTCATCACGTATCCACTTCATATGGCTGGCGGAAACCCCCGCCGCATTCCCCTGCCCTCCGGCGGTCTGTTTCCCATACCGGAACGCTGCTCCGGGTATAGCCAATAGGCGCGATCCTGCGCAACTGCATTGCCATGTTGGCGCACGCACTCCGGGAAACAGGCTGCACTGACCAGACCGGGCAGGATCCCGGAGTTTGGCTTGACATCCGCAGCACATAGGACGATTTTAACATGGAACTTTTTTATAGGAGTTAAAATGGCGCATTTCGGAACTGGCGTCGAACAGGCTTTGCATTTCCTTCTGTTTCTTGCGCGGGACGAGAAGAAGGTCCGCCCCAGCGCACGTGACGCAGCGGACTACTACCGGCTTTCGCCGGGCGTTGCAGCCAAGGTCTTCACACGCCTGGAAAAGGCAAGGCTCGTTGCCGCAGAAGAAGGCCGTGAGGGCGGTTTCCGCCTCGCCCGCCCGCTCTCCAGGATCACCGTGCTCGAGGTGGCGGACGCCATCGAGGGCCGCAAGAAGCTGTTTCAATGCCGCGAGATACGCGGGCGCTGCGCGATATTCGAAAAGGCCGCACCCGCTTGGGCTACGACGGGTCTGTGCGCCATTCACGCCGCCATGAACGAGGCGGAAGAGACGATGCGCCGCAAGCTGGCTGCGACAACGCTCCAGGATATTCGCGATCGCGCAGCACAAACGATTCCGCAAAGCTATCGCGCCGCGGGCGACGCCTGGCTTGCGGAAAGACGAGCCGCGCGCCGGCGACGCAAGACAGAGGAGACTTCGGCATGAGCGAAGTGCTGGTGATTGGCGGCGGCTTTGCCGGCATGTGGGCGGCGCTGTCCGCTGCGCGCGAGTTCGCGCTGTGCGGCAGGGCCGAATCCGTCGTTCTCGTAGCGCCGGAGCCGTATCTGACGATTCGCCCCCGGCTGTACGAGGCCGGTCCGCAGAGCATGCGCGCTCCACTCGGCCCGCTGCTCGAAACGGCGGGGGTGAGATTCGTGCAGGGCGAAGTGCAGGCTATCGACGCCGACGCGCGCGCGGTATCGATTACCGCTCCCGGCGGCGAAGCCATACTGAACTGGTCCCGCCTTGTCGTCGCGACCGGCAGCGCGGCCCATGCACCTGATATTCCCGGATTGGCGGAGCACGGTTTTTCGGTAGATGACTATAGCTCCGCGCTAAAATTCGACGCTCATCTGGCGCGCATCTGCACGCGGCCCCTCGAAGCGCCCGCAACAACATTCGCCATCGTTGGCGGCGGTTTCACTGGCATCGAGCTGGCCTGCGAAATGCGCGACCGGATCGCCGCCCATGCGAACGAACACACTGCGCAGATCGCGCGAATTGTGCTGATCGAACAAGCAGGCGAGATAGGACCCGATCTGGGTCCGGGCCCGCGTGCGGAAATCCTTGCTGCGCTGGAAGCAGCGCGTATCGAGTTGCGCCTTGGAGCACGGATCGTGCGGATCGGTGCGGAGGCGGTTCATTTCGGCAATGGCGATGCCCTGCCGTCGCAGACGGTCGTGACAACTGCGGGCCAGCGCGCACTTATACCGAGGGGTCTGGAAGCGGCGCACCGCGACAGGCTGGGCCGCCTGCATACGGACACCGGCCTGCGTGTCGAAGGATACGACGATATTTTTGCAGCCGGCGATGCGGCTTTCGCGCGTGTTGACGAGGTTGGCCATACCGCCCTGATGTCCTGCCAGCACGCCATGCCGATGGGCCGTTTCGCCGGCAGCAACGCCGCACGCAGCCTGTTGGGGCGCGAGTTATTGCCCTATCGCCAGGAACGTTATGTCACCTGCCTGTCGCTCGGCCGCTCGGGCGCTGTGTTCACCAGCGGCTGGGACCGCACCGTGCAAAAGACCGGCGCAGAGGCCGGCGCCCTGAAACAGGCGATCAACACAAAGTGGATCTATCCGCCGGAAGGATCACGCGACGAACTGTTCGCGCTGGCCAATCCGCTGGCTCAAGCCGCGCGTTGAGGCGCAACGGGAGGTGAAGGCGCGCATCATCGTCGGACCCATTGCGGACGTTGTGCTGTTTGCGGAGGAAACGAAGAACAGCGCGCTGGAAGAGGTATCGCCGTAATGGCGTGAGCGCAGGCAAAGAAAAGGGCGCGCCGCAGCGCGCCCCCCGATACTTGCTTTGGCGAACCTTTATGCCGCCTTGTCCAGCCCGTACAGCGAGTGCAGCGTGCGCACGGCGAGCTCGGTGTAATCCTTGTCGATCAGCAGCGAGAACTTGATTTCGCTGGTTGTGATCGCACGGATGTTGATGCCCTTTTCCGACAGCGCCTTGAAAGCGGCGGCGGCGACGCCCGCGTGCGAGCGCATGCCGACGCCGATGGCGGAGATTTTCACCACATCGTTGGCGCCTTCCAGCCGCTCGTAGCGGATGGTGTCCTGCAGCGATTCGAGGATTTTCACCGCGCGTTCGTATTCGGCGCTGGGCACGGTGAAGGTAATATCCGTCGTATGGGCGTCGTTCGAGACGACCTGGATGATCATGTCGACATTGATATGGGCATCGGCCAGCGGCACGAAAATCGCCGCGGCGACGCCGGGCTTGTCGGAAACGCGGCGAAGTGTGATCTGCGCTTCGTCCTTGGAATAGGCAATGCCAGTGACGACCTCTTGTTCCACTATATCCTCCTCATCGCAGATCAATGTTCCCGGCGTCGGCGTTGCGGGATCGTCGAAGGACGAGCGCACGAACAGGCGCACCTTGTGCACCATGGCCAGCTCCACGGAGCGCACCTGCAAAACCTTGGCGCCGAGAGACGCCAGCTCCAGCATTTCCTCGAAGGAAACCTTGTCCAGTTTCCGGGCTCCCGACACGATGCGAGGGTCCGTCGTATAGACGCCGTCGACGTCGGTGTAGATGTCGCAGCGATCGGCCCCGATGGCGGCCGCTATGGCGACGGCGCTCGTATCCGAGCCGCCGCGCCCGAGCGTCGTGATGCGTCCCGTATCCTTGTGCAAGCCCTGGAAGCCGGCGATCACGGCGACTTCCTGCCGCTCGGTGAAACGCTTGACGATGTCGGAGCCATCGATCGATTCGATGCGTGCCGAGCCATGCGCCTGCGAGGTCAGAATCGGAATCTGCCAGCCCTGCCACGACCGCGCCTGAACGCCCATGTGCTGCAGCGTTATCGCCAAAAGCCCGGAGGTGACCTGTTCGCCCGAGGCGACGACGGCATCGTATTCCCGCGCATCGTGCAGGGGCGAGGCCTCGCGGCACCAGCCGACCAGTTCGTTGGTCTTGCCGGACATGGCAGAGACGACCACGGCGACCTGGTTTCCCGCGTCGACCTCGCGTTTGACGTGGCGGGCGACATTGCGGATGCGGTCGATGTCGGCAACCGAAGTGCCGCCAAATTTCATAACCAGACGGGACATGAGACCTTTCGCGTGACTTTCCGCTATATGCCGCCTGCGCCCTGCGCGAAAACGCAGGGCTGCCTGCCGGGCAACGAGGGCGTATAGATCAATGCGCCGGGGCGCGCTATTGAATTGTTGGCGTCTGTTTAATCTGCATTCGCATGCGGTCAAGCAATGCCACAGCGGCGATGACCAATCGGTGAACGGGATCGTTAACAGCCAGACAGACTGCGATCTTCGGACATGGAAGCGGGAACAGCGAAAATGGCAGCGGCCGGGGAAGCGGATACAAAGAATTCGGTCGATGCCGCGGAGATCGCGCGGTTCGACAGGCTGGCGGCGCAATGGTGGTCGCCGGACGGTCCCATGCACGCGCTGCACAAAATGAACCCGGTGCGCGTGCGCTGGCTGCGCGACCGCATGGCGGCGCATTTTTCGGCGCCAAACCAGTCCCGCGCCAACGCGGGTCCGCAGATGCTGGCAGGCCTGACGGTGCTCGATATCGGCTGCGGCGGCGGAATTCTGAGCGAATCCCTCGCCCGGCACGGAGCCAGCGTTACCGGACTGGAACCGGCAGAAAAAAACCTCGCCGTCGCCCGCGCCCACGCGCAGCAGCAGGGGCTCGAGATCGACTACCGGCCCGACACGGCAGAAGCGATGGCTGCCGCCGGGCATGCCTACGACGTGGTTTGCGCCATGGAAGTGGTCGAGCACGTGGCCGACATGGAAAGTTTCGTCGCCAGCGCCTGTTCGATGGTCAGGCCGGGCGGCCTGTTTTTCGCTGCGACGCTCAACAGGACCCTGAAAAGCTTCGCGCTGGCGATCGTCGGTGCGGAGTATGTGCTGCGCTGGGTGCCTGCTGGCACGCATCAATGGGAAAAGTTCGTAAAGCCGCGCGAACTGAAGGACGCTATCGGCGCGGCCGGCCTCGTGATCTGCGATTCGACCGGCGTCGTTTACAACCCGCTGGCGCGGGTCTGGCGCACCAGCCGGGATATGGACGTGAACTATATGCTTGCGGCGAAACGGGACTCGTGAAGCCGCCCAAAGCCTAAGCTTCTCACTCGCCCTGTTTTCCGGTCCCGTCGAGCGCCTGCTGCAATTCCACCGCCGGTGCTTCCAGTGGTGTCACGTCGACGTCCGTCAGCTTTTCCAGCAACGCCTCGCCCTCGGGCGCCAGCGTAACCTTCACCAGACGTTGATCGATTTTGGATCTTCGGCGTTGCACAAGGCCGTCGGCTTCCATCCGCTTCACCAATTCTGTGCCGGTATTGGGCTGAATCGCCAATTCGCGGCATAACTCGCTGACCTTCAGTCCATCCTCAGCAGCGGAATGTTTCAGCGCGAGCAGCGCCTCTGCGCGGCGCGCGCCAAGCCCCATCGACGCGATCAAATCCTCTATTTTTGCTTTTATCTTCAGGGCTTTGAACAACGCCTGCCCCGCCTCGGCACGGGTATTGGCGGAACGAAACTGTTGCCCGTTTACAACAATGTTGCCGGATATGGTCTGTAGCCACATTTCAGGGTTCCTCCACGTCGTGACACGAGATATACCCGTTATAGGCTCAAATAACGAAAAAGCACAAGTCAACTCGCTATAGGTGACTATTCGTTATGCGAGCTAAAATTCGCATAATGGTTCGTTATGCGAATAAAACCACCGGAGATTTCCGGTTTTTGTCTAGCCCTTATTCTCTGGAGGATAAAATGGGGTTTTCCAAGGGACTTCTGCTCGGAAGCGCCGCCGGCCTGCTTATGGCAACCGGCTCGTCTTTCGCTGCGGATCTGCCGTCGCGCAAGGCGGCTCCCGTAGCCTACGTCAAGATCTGTGACGTTTACGGCCGCGGCTTCTATTACATTCCCGGCACGAACACCTGCCTGAAGGTCGGAGGCCGTGTTCGCTTCGAACTCGGCTGGCATCGTGCGCAGAATACCTGGATACAGGCAGCCAACGCCCGCGCCGCTTTCCCGGCCAACCCGGCGACCGCCGGCGTAGGCATCGCAACGCCGTTGGCAACCTACGCTGCAAACATAGCGGTGATTCCCGGCGTACTCGCTGTCGCCAACGTGGCTGGCGGCTTCAATTTCGCAGGCGGCGCCTTCACGAACGGCGCGCGTCAGGATACGCTCGGATGGCGTACCCGCGCCTACATCAACATGGACGCGCGCACCCAGACTGCCTGGGGCACGGTGCAGACGGTCTTCTCCGTCGCTCTGCGCAACCGCACCGGCATTTTCAATGGCAACATACCGGGAGCCGCGGCAGGAAGCGGCGTGAACCTCCAGGTCTACGCCGCCTACATCCGCTTCGCCGGCTTCACCGTCGGTCGCGCGCCGTGGGTGTTCGCGTCCGGCCCCGGCCATCTGTTCTACTGGACCAACCACTCCGGTGGCGCAGCCCCTGGCCAGATGCAGCTCGCTTACACCGCAACGTTCGGTGGCGGCTTCTCGGCGACGATCGCCCTTGTCGACAAGGACAACGACGGCCGTCTGCGAAACACCGGGTCGACCTTCTCCAACGTCTTCGCGGATGGTCTTGCCGGCGTACCCGGCGTTTTCAACCTGACCTGGGCTGGCACGGCGCCGAATCGGACACCGCAGGCCGTTCTCAGCCTGCGTCTCGATCAGGGCTGGGGCTACGTACAGGTGTCCGGCGCTGTCGGCCGCAACCATGCTGTTTTCGGCAATGGCAACGGCTTCATCGGCACGCCCATGCGCACCATCAACAAGACCGGTTGGGCTGTCGGCGCTGCCGCCAAGATCAACCTGCCTTCGCTGGCACGCGGCGATGCTCTGTACTTCTACGTAGCATACGCCAATGGCCTGCTCGACATGATCAACTCGAACAACATCAACGGGTCGATCGCAAAGGACGGGCGCATCTCCGGCGGCTACCTGGCCACCCACAACAACTTCAATGTCTATGCGTGCGGTTCGTTCGCTGGCGTCATCACGTCGGTTTGCTCGCAGAACACCAAGGCGTTCGTCGCCATGGCTGCGTTCACGCACTACTGGACGCCGACCTTGCGGTCGAACTTCGCGGTGTCCTACGCCAGCATGTCGCCGGGCCGGGCCGCGCAGAACGTAGACTGGTTCATCTTCGGCGGTCAGCCGAAGTCGAACGCCTGGCAGGCTTCGGGTAACCTGATCTGGTCCCCGACCCGCGGCTTCGACATCGGTCTGGAGCTCTACTATTCCAAGATCACCCACAAGCTCGCATGCGGCACCGGTTCGGTCGTAGTCGTCGGCTACGTCTGCACCCCCTGGGGCACCCCGGGCACCGGCACCGTCGGTGTGGCGCAGAACCCGAACGACTGGGCCGTCAAGCTGCGCGTCCAGCGCACCTTCTGATCGCCTGATCAAAAAGGTTGAAGATCATGGCCCCGGCGTCCGCGCCGGGGTTTTTTTTCGCTGCGAGTCTGAATTCGCGGGCAACGCAGGAAACTCGCTGGACATCCTCGACAATATGACCCGCTCCGCCCCGGCAATTTGACGAACGAGTTTCGTCCCCTCCAGCGTAAGCCGGGCGCGCACAATCCGGCGGTCGCCTCGATCACGGACCCGAAGCGCAAGTCCGTCCGTCTCCATCCGGTCAAGAAGCTCGGTACAGGAATTGGGGCGCAAGCCGATCTTCCGTCCAAGCCCGGCGACCGTAAGTCCAGACGCAGTGCCGGCCACGTCCAGCGCAAGCATCGCCTGGTACCGCCGGCGGCCGACGCCAAACTGCACCAAGAGGGCTTCTGTCGCCGCCTGAACGCGGTCCAGCGCAAGCCGCATTCGGGCAGCGCCGGGGGTTGCCTTCCCTAACGTATCCTGTGGCGCGTTTGCTACAGCACTGCTTATTCTGGCGATTCCGATCCGTTTGCGCTTTCCTCGCGAATTCCCATCCAGTAATGAAAACATTAGTGAACCTAAATATTCGTCAAGCGATTTTTACGCTATACGCGATATTGGCTTCACTATCAACAACCCGCAGTGCGCGGGTCCTGGCGCCCGGATACGGGGTCTGGCGCGCATCCTTTCTGGAGGACATACTATGAATTGCAAACTTGGACTGATGCTTGCGGGCGCTGCCGGCGCAGCGCTGGCAGGCGGTTCCGCGCTGGCGGCCGACTTGCCGTCGCGCAAGGCTGCCTCGGTCGAATACGTCAAGATCTGCGACGTCTACGGTCGCGGCTTCTATTATATTCCCGGTACCAACACCTGTCTGAAAGTCGGCGGCCGCGTCCGCTTCGAACTTGGCTGGCACAGGGCGCAGAACACCTGGATTCAGGCCGGCAACGCCCGCGCAGGCCTGATTGCCCCGACGAACACCGCCGGAGTTGGCCAGGCGTCGATCGGCGTGACCGACGCCAACGGTGGCCTCATCGTCGCCGGCGCCACTCCCCTGTTCCCTCTCATATACGCCGGCCCGACCGGGGCCGCCGGTTTCGCCAATACCGCGACTGCCGGCTATTTCTCCGGCGCCCGTCAGGACACGCTCGGCTGGCGTTCGCGCGCCTACGTCAACATGGACGCCCGGACCCAGACCGCCTGGGGCACCGTGCAGACAGTGTTCTCGATCTCCCTGCGCTCGCGCTCGGGCATCTTCAACGGCAACCCGCTCACCGGCCCCGGCGGCCAGAACACCGCTTCGCCGCAGGTCTATGCAGCCTATATCCGCTTCGCCGGCTTCACTTTCGGCCGCGCTCCGTGGCTGTTCTCCTCGAACGGTCTCGGACCGCAGACCTACTGGACGAACTTCTCCGGCGGCTCGGCCATCGGCACCATGCAGATCTCCTACACTGCCGTGTTCGGCGGCGGCTTCTCGGCCACTATCGGGCTTGAGGACAAGGACGAGCATGGCCGTCAGCGCACAGCCGGCGGGACCTTCACCAATGTCGTGACGGACGGCGTTACGCTTACGCCAACCTTCGCCAACCTGACCTGGGCTGGTGTCACACCGAACCGCCTGCCCAACGCCGTTCTGGTGTTGCGTCTCGATCAGGGTTGGGGCCACGTCCGCGTTTCGGGCGCTGTCGGCCAGAACTATGCCGTTTACAACAACAATAACGGCTTCATCGCTCCGGTTACGGCCATGCGCACCGTTCGCAAGACTGGCTGGGCCGTCGGCGCCGATGCGCAGATCAACCTGCCGCAACTGGCCCGGGGCGATGCGCTGTATCTGTATGTCGCCTACGCCAATGGCCTGATCGACTATCCGCTCGGCGGCAATGCGATCAACGGTTCGGTGGCGAAGGACGGCCGCATTTCCGGCGGCTACAATCCGACGCACAACAATATCAACACCTATGCATGCGCCACCGCCAATCAGGTCATAACGGCGGTCTGCACGCAGAACTCGACGGCATTGGCGGCGATGGTCGGCTTCCGGCACTACTGGACGCCGAACTTGCGGTCGAACTTTGCGGTGTCTTATGCAAGCATAAATCCAGGCAAGGCGGCCAACCGCGTCGACTGGTACATGCTCGGCGGACAGCCAAAATCGACGGTGTGGCAGGGTACGGCGTCTCTGATCTGGTCGCCGACGGCCGGCTTCGATATCGGCCTCGAACTCTACTACGCCCGCATCACCAACAAGCTGGCTTGCGGTGGTCTGGGTACGTACTGCACGCCGTGGGGTCACCCGGCGCTGTCGCCGAACACTGTAGGCGTCGCCCAGAACCCGACCGACTTTTCGGTCAAGCTGCGTGTCGAGCGCACGTTCTGACCGGCAGCTTCGAGTTCAATCAATCGGCCCCGGCGTCCGCGCCGGGGCTTTGTTTGAAGTTCAGTTGCTGTCGTCGGGCAGCGCCGGCACGGGCAAAACGGGGATGCCGTCTTCCCAGAGTTCCCTGGCCTGTTCGAAAGTCGCCTGCCCCCTGATCGGACGCTCGGGCGCATCGCCTTCGTGAATCTTGCGGGCTTCCTCGGGAAAGGCGGTCCCGACATCCACGGTGTTTTCTGCAATCTTGCCGTGCAACTCGCGAATCGCTTCACGCAACTTCCGATGATTCTCGTCGAGAAGCGCCACCGGAGCGGCAACGGCCGGAGCGGCGGCGACTGGCGCGGGAACCGAAACCGGAGCGGCCGCAGCAGGCGCAGCGCCCTGCGCCGCAATCGCGCGCGCAGCCATCTGCCGGCCGATAGCTTCCATGCGCGCTTCCTTCTTCCGCGCCGTCGAAACGGAAGGAGCCATCAACGCCTTGGAGACGTTCTGCGAGCCGCAAAACGGGCATTCGACCAGCCCGCGATCAACCTGTTCCTCGTAAGCGGCAGAACCGGCGAACCAGCTTTCGAACTCGTGACCCTTGTCGCAGCGCAGGGAGTACTTGATCATGATATGTCCGGTTCAGCCCGCAAGAAGGTCGTCCAGCTTGCCCTCGTGTTCGAGCTCGTACAGATCGTCGCAACCGCCGACATGGGTATCGCCGATGAAAATCTGCGGCACCGTGCGGCGGCCGTTTGCGCGCTGCGCCATGAAAGCCTGCTTTTCGCGGTCGCCATCGACCGGAATCTCCTCGAACGCGACCTGCTTTTTCTGCAACAGGGAACGGGCCGCATCACAGAAGCCGCAATACATCTTCGTGTAGATTGTCACATGCGCCATGGCCAACCTCTCTCGGGCAGGGGATATATATGGCTGTCACAACATCGTCACAAGGCCATTTACAGATCCTGAACGACCCGCGCGAAGACCAGAATGTCGACATTTTTTGCGCCGGACCTGAGCAAAACCCTCGCCGCTGCATTGGCAGTCGCGCCCGATGTCAGTACGTCGTCAACGAGAACCACGCGCTTCCCGGCAATTTTTGCGCGGGCTGCCGTATCAATTCCGAAGGCGCCCTGCACATTGTCCGCCCGTTGCGCTTTGGACTTGCCCACCTGCGGCTGTGTTGGCTTGAGCCGTTTGAGCAGCAAGGGATCGCACGGCACGCCTGTCGCTTTCGCCACCGAATGCGCCAGCAGCGCGGCCTGGTTGAAGCGGCGGGAAAACAGCCGCCAGCGATGCAGCGGCACCGGAATGAGCACGTCGGCATCCACCAGAAGGTCGGCGCCGGCGCGCGCCATCCAGCGGCCCATCGGCCCCGCCATTTCAACCCGGTCGCCGTATTTCAGCCCATGAACAAGATCGCGGACAGGCCCATCCTCAAAGCAGGCAACGGCGCGCGCCTTGCCGAAGGCGGGCGGATTGGCGAAGGCTTCCGGCGAGATCAGTCCCGGCGCAGAGTCGAAAGCGAAGGGCGTGCCGAGACGTTCGCAATAGGGCCGTTCGATAAGGCGCATCGCGCTCCAGCATTGCGGGCAAAGGGCGTCCGGCTCGCCCAGAGCCGAACGGCAGACGAGACAGGACGGCGGATAAACCGCGTCGATCGCGCGCATTCGCCAGCGGCGCGCGGCATTCGAGATCCCGGCGCGCAGACGCATGCGCAACGGCGGACGTTGCGGCTGAAAGGGCGAATGTTCTGGCGCGGCATCTTCGGGCAGCCAGTAAACATCCGTTTGCGCGCGGTCGGTCTCCATGCAGCAAGTATAAGCGCAGCCATAAAGCTTGGCCAGATATCCATTACTGCTCACGACCGGCGCGAACACCCGCGTGCGCCAGCGCACATCGCCCCGGGCGGCGAGCGGTTAGGGTCCAACCATCGGAACACGGCGTTCGCCGCCGCAAGCACAGGAGAGTAGTCATGAACGCAGTCACGAAAAAGTTCGCCGTCGCCACCGTCGCCGCCCTGTCCATCGGCGCGAGCCTCGCAATCAGCGCTTCGCCGGCGGAAGCCCGCTATGGCCGCAACGGCGCCTTCTTCGGCGGTCTGGCCGCTGGTCTCGTTGGCGCAGCCATCGTCGGTAGCGCTGCCCGCGCACACGGCGGCTACTACTACGGCGGTTCGTGCTGGCGCGAAAAGCGCCCGGTCTACAACCGCTGGGGCGATTTCCGCGGCTACCGCTACATCCGCGTCTGCAACTGATCGCGGAACCATAATGCCGCTGCCGCATTAATCGGGCAGCAACGGAAAGTAACGCCAGACCTCCAGCTGGCTTTTCCGAAAACCCTCCGGTCCCCCCGCCGGAGGGTTTTGCTTTTGACGCAAGACCCAGCCCGCGCGATATACGCGCCATGACTGACCGCCGACAGGTCCCGCAGATATTCGACCGCATGGCGCTGCGGCAGCGTCTGGCGCGCGCGCAGGACGGCGCGACCGCGACCTTCCTGCTGGATCGCGTCATCGAGGACCTGTGCGACCGGCTTGCGGTTACGCTGCGGCCTTTTCCGCGCGTGCTGGATATCGAAACGCCGCTGCCGGCGCTGGCAAACGCGCTGGCAGCGCTGCCCGGCGCCCGGCGGATCGTGCGGCTGGCGCCAGTGCCGGAACCCGAGGCTCACGGCTTCGAAACGGTTGCGGGCGATGCGGAAGCCTTGCCTTTCGCAGTCTCGTCTTTCGATCTCGTCGTTTCTGCGCTGGCCCTGCAATGGGTCAACGACCTGCCCGGCACGTTGGTCCAGATAAGACGCGCGCTCGCACCGGACGGGCTTTTTCTGGGGTGTCTGGCCGGCGGCCAGACCTTGCACGAATTGCGGCAGGCGCTGACGCAGGCCGAAGCCGAGATAAGCGGCGGCGCGAGCCCGCGCGTTTCCCCTTTCGCCGATCTGCGCGATCTCGGCGCGTTGCTGCAACGGGCGGGCTTCGCCCTGCCGGTCGCCGACGCCGATACTATCACCGTGCGTTACGATAACGTGTTTGCCCTCATGGCCGATCTGCGCGCGATGGGGGCGACGAACATCCTCACCCAGCGCAGCCGAAAGTTTCTGCGCCGCAGCGTGTTGCTGCGCGCGGCGGAAATCTACGCCGAACGCTTCGCCGATGCGGACGGGCGCATACGTGCAACCTTCGAGATCGTCTGGCTCTCCGGCTGGGCCCCGCACGAAAGCCAGCAAAAGCCGCTGCAACCGGGCTCTGCGCGCATGCGTCTTGCCGATGCGCTGAAGACGAAGGATTACGGGGAAGAGCGGTAGCAACGCGAGTGCGGCCAGACGCATTCTCGCCGAACTGACTGCAATCGGAAAACCCGCCACGTTAAGGCGCTACGCTTTTTATCTGCGCGTAGCTGTGTCCGAAAAGTCTGCAACTTTTCGGCGCTACGCTTTCTGTCTGCGCGTAGCTGCAACCGAAAAGTCTGCAACTTTTCGGCGCTACGCTTTCTGTCTGCGCGTAGCTGCAACCGAAAAGTCTGCAACTTT
>JBFWRC010000039.1:0-45452 GCA_050249115.1 Beijerinckiaceae bacterium | reverse complement strand
GAAGGGCAGATGAGGGGCTGCTGACTCTCCCAAAGAAACAACGGCAGCCGCTTTATACAAAGGCAGCCCCCTCATCCGACCCGGCCTGCGGCCGGGCCACCTTCTCCCCAAAGGGGAGAAGGGTTTGCGCCAGCTTCAAGTTCGTACTATAATCTTCAATATTACATATTAATCAAACACTTTCCATGACAGCCGATAGTTACCGACCCACGCAACGCGCGCGTGCTCTACGCCAGTCCATGACCGATGCCGAACGAAAACTTTGGTATCTCTTGCGGGCGCGGCGTTGCGGCGGCTGGAAGTTCGTGCGGCAGTTTCCGGTTGGCCCCTATTTCGCTGACTACTGCTGCCGGGAGGCTTGTCTGATCGTCGAGGCAGACGGCTCACAACATGCCGGGAACGCGCACGATGAAGCACGCGATGCTTTTCTCCTGTCGCAAGGCTATCGCGTCCTGCGTTTCTGGAACCACGACATCCTTCAGGACATCGACATGGTGCGCGAGACAGTTTTCGCCGCATTGGAAAACCGGCTCGAGCCCTATGAGCGCTACAAGATGCACAGATGAGGGCCACCACCGACTTTCCACGAGTACCGCCCGCATCCGCCTATCCGCCCACGCGTATCGTCAGCGTCAGATCCTCCGAAAATATCTTTGGAATATGGAAAAAAGCCTCCCTCGGCGTTGGCGCATCGGCGGGGATTTGTGCGCGCGTATCCTGTCCGTAGAGCGCGAGGAATTTTGTCCGTGTCCGCAGCCGGATTGCGCCGGGGCGCGCGTCCACGGACCCGTCTGCGCCATCGGGACGATGTGAGGTACGAGATCGCGAATGGCCTTGTGTCTGCTGCGTGTCATGACGTTCCCGCCGGATTGCCGGAAGCCCCGCTCGGCTGCCGTTGCGTGCAATCTGCCGCCTGTCGAATTCTGTTCCCATGCAGCCGTCACCCCATTCGGCCGCTGACGCATGCGGACGCCACCACAGGAGAGTGAAACGGGAAAAACAAACAGCGAAATACAATTTTAAGTTGCAAACCTTCCACCCGCTGAATACACAACCAGTACGAGAACTGTGCAAGAAGATTCAACCGGAAGCCAATTGCATGCCCGCCAGCCGCCAGAAGAGAAGACGCCGCAAGCTGCATGAGCAAAACGAGCCGCCCGATATCGGCAAAATCGCGTTCTACGCCGCCGTGGGAGTGTATTTTGTCGCGCTGTTCGGCCTGTTTCAGTTGATTGACTGAACCCGGCGCCGCCGGCCACAAACTGCGCATCGCGCCCGGCTACATCACCGAGGCAAGGAAAAACGGCAGGAAAAACAGCGCCATGAGCGTTGAGATAATCACCAGCCCGGCGACTTCCTGCGGCTGGTTGCCGTAACGTGCGGCGAACAGATAGTTCAGCACCGCCACCGGCATCGCGCTTTCGACAATCAGAACGCCGCGCGCTATCCCGGTCAGCCCGAACATCCAGGCCGTCAGCCAGCCGATGGCGAAGCCGCCGAGCAGACGGGCGAGCGACAGCAGTACGCTGCGTTTCAGCGAGGCGACCGTCAGGCTGGCAAGCGCATAGCCCAGCGACAGCAGCATCAGCGGCACAGCGATACCGCCCACAAGTTGCACCGCCCGCCCGGCGAAAACCGGCAGCGCCGTGCCGGTCATCACCAGCGCCAGCGACAGGGCGATGGCGTAGACGATGGGCATGCGCATGATTTCCGAAAATCGCATGCCGCCCGCCGCGATGCCCTGCGCCACGGTGTAGTTCGACAGGCTCGAGATCGTGAAATAGGCGATCGCCAGCGACAGCCCCTTCTCGCCGAAGGCAAACAGGCACATCGGCAGGCCGATATTGCCGCCGTTCGACCAGGTGAGCGCCGGCAGAAAGGTCTTGATCGGCAGTTTGCAGGCGCGCAGCAGCGCATAGGCCGCCGCCAGCGTCAGGCCCATGCTGACGCAGGAGGCAGCCGCCATCTCTGCCAGCGCCGCGGGCTTCAGGCCGCTGCGCGTCAGCGTGTCGATGATCAGGCAGGGCGTTGCGATCGTATTGACGATCAGCGCCACGAAGCCGGAATCGAGCGGATGACCCGAGCGTGCCCACAGATAGCCGACAAGCGCGACCAGAAATACCGGTCCCACGACGTCGAGAAGGATGCTGGCGATCTGCATGGAAACGGCGGCAGGCTCCGGTTGAGCCGCCCTGCCTATCGCGCGCCTGCTTCGCGCGCAAGCAAAAGGCCGGGCAAAAACCCGGCCTTCCGCAGGTAGTACGATATGCTAGCGGCGGCCCTTGCCGTAGATCTGTTCGCAGGTATAGCCGACAAAGCATTGGTCGTCGTTGGCCGTCTCAACGTAAGCCGGCTTCAGAGTTTCCTGCGGCGTGCAATAGGCCTTGCTGATGACGAAGCGGTCGTAGGTGTGCCGGCCGGTCGACATGACAATCGCGCCGTTCAGCGAAACGGTGTTGGCCGCCGAGCCGCAGGACATGGCGGGGGTGAACGGGCGCGCCTGCGCGGCGCTGGAAGCCATTGCAGCGGCAATCAGGGCGAAGGTCAGGGTGCGAAACTTGGTCATGGCGCTCTCCTTTGATCAGGGGCGCTGGCCTTACCGAATGACCGGCCCCTTCGATGGATAAAGACGTAACGCGGACGATGGCGTAAGAATGTGCGCAAGCGCACGCGCCGCCGCGTCGCATACCGAAACCGGGGAACGTCCGTGACAACAGCCAACCCAAGCCTTTCGCCGCGCCTGCGCTTGCGCCAGCATCTGGCCGGCAGCGCCTGCATTCGTCCCGCCTCGGTGTTCGATCCGGTTTCCGGACGACTCGCCGAAAGCATCGGCTTCGAAGCGGGCATGTATGCCGGGTCGGTGTCCTCGCTCGTGGTGCTCGGCGCTCCGGATATTATCCTGCTGACTTTAAGCGAATTCGCCGCCCAGGCCCGCCGCATCTGCCGCGCCAGCACCATTCCGCTGATTTGCGACGCCGACCATGGCTACGGCAATGCCCTCAACGTCATGCGCACGGTGGAGGAACTGGAAAATGCAGGCGTTGCCGGATTGACCATCGAAGATACCGACCTCCCCCGGCCCTTTGGCGTCGCCAAACCGCGCCCGCTGCCGCTGGCCGAGGGGCTCGGCAAGGTGCGCGCCGCTCTGGCTGCCCGCCAGGACCCCGGCCTGTGCCTCTTCGCGCGCACCGGCGCCCTGTCGATGACCGGGCTCGACGACATGCTGGAACGGCTGAACGCCTATCAGGACACCGGCGTCGACGGCGTTTTTCTCACGGGCGCGACGCAGAAGGGCGAAATAGAAGCCATCGCCAAAGCTGCAAAAATTCCCGTACTGCTGGGCGCCATCGGGCCGGAGATCGACGACAGCGAATTCCTCGCAGCTCATGGCGTGCGCATCGCCCTGCTCGGCCATCAGCCCTTCATGTCGGCCATAGAGGCGATCCGCGCCTGCATGCAGGCCCAGCGCGATGGAACCGCCCTGCCTGCGCAGCCGTCGAAGGCGACAATGCAAACCGTCACGCGCACAGCCGATTACCAAAGCTGGACGGACGAATTCCTGTAGCGGAAAACTCAGTCCCGATCCGGCAAGTCCCGCTCAAACTCCTCGCACGTATAGCCGATGAAGCACTGCGGATTGTTCGCTGTCGGCACGAATGCGGGCTTGGTGATTTCGGTCATCGTGCAGAATGCCCGGTTATTTACGAAGCGGTCGAATGTGTGGCCGCCGGTGGACAGGACGATCCCGCCCGCCCGCTCCACGATGGCTCGGGCCTGGCCGCAAGACATCCGCGTCGTATCCGGCCGGCCCTGCGCCATGGCGGGAAGCCAAACCAGGGCCGGCATGAAGGCCGCCGTCAGCACGGCTACAGAGAATGTCTTGAACATGACCGCCTCCTCGCGATTCTAAATGCGCTCCACGCAACAGAACGCGCCAATGGAAATTGGGTTGCCGTCCCCCGGCATCAAGCCCGCTGCGTCAAAGCTGCGCGGCCGGCTTCTGCATCAGTGTAATATCTGGCTTAAAAACAACTTGGTGCGCTCGTGCTGCGGATCGTTGAAGAAGGGGTCAGGCTTGTTGATTTCGACGATTTCCCCCTCGTCCATGAACACGACCCTGTCCGCCACCTGCCGGGCAAAGCCCATTTCGTGGGTGACGACAATCATCGTCATGCCTTCGCGGGCCAGTTGCACCATCGTATCCAGCACTTCCTTCACCATTTCCGGATCGAGCGCGGACGTCGGCTCGTCGAACAGCATGATTTTCGGCGACATGCACAGCGCTCTGGCGATGGCGACACGCTGCTGCTGTCCGCCCGACAACTGGCCCGGATATTTGTGCGCCTGCTCCGGTATGCGCACGCGATTGAGATAGTGCATCGCGATCTCGAGTGCGTCCTTGCGCGGCATCTTGCGCACCCAGATCGGCGCCAGCGCGCAGTTTTCCAGAATCGTGAGATGCGGAAACAGGTTGAAGTGCTGGAACACCATGCCGACATCGCGGCGCACCTCGTCGATGCGCTTGAGACTGCCCGTAAGCTCGATGCCGTCGACCACGATGCGGCCGCGCTGGTGTTCCTCCAGCCGGTTGATACAGCGGATCAGCGTCGATTTGCCCGATCCGGATGGCCCGCAGACGACAATCTTTTCTCCGGCCGCCACCTCAAGGTCGACATCGCGCAGGACATGAAACTGGCCGTACCACTTGTTGACCTTTTCCATGCGGATCGCGACGTCCGTTCGCATGGCGGCTGGCTTGACGAGGGCGGGAACAACCATGGTTCGCAACCTTAATGTTTGCGGCCGGCAGACAGCCGTTTTTCCATCATCATGGAATAGCGCGACATGCCGAAGCAGAAAACAAAGTAGAAAAGCGCCGCGAACAGATACCCGGTCGCCGATATTGTCGGCCCGGCCCAGGCCGGATCGTCGCGCTGTGTCTCGATTGCTTTGAGAAAGTCGAACACGCCGGCGATCGCCACCAACGTCGTATCCTTGAACAGCGCGATGAAGGAATTGACGATGCCTGGGATCACCAGCACCAGAGCCTGCGGCAACACGATCAGCCGCATCGACTGCTGCCAGTTCAGCCCGACTGCCATCGCGCCTTCGAACTGTCCCTTGGGGATTGCCTGCAAACCGCCGCGTACGACTTCGGCCATGTAGGCAGAAGCGAAAAGCGCGACGCCGATAAGCGGCCGCAGCAGCCTGTCCGGCGACCATTCCTGCGGCACGAACAGAGGCAGCATGAAATTGGCCATGAACAGGATCGTGATCAACGGCACGCCGCGAATGAATTCGATGAAAACGACGGAGCAAAAGCGAACCATCGGCATTTCCGAGCGCCGGCCCAGCGCCAGCAGCACGCCAAGCGGCAGCGAGAACACGATGCCGATGGCCGCCACCAACAGGCTGACGAAAACGCCGCCCCACAAGTGCGTGCCGACCGGCCGCAATCCCAGTTCGCGCCATAAAAGCCCTGTCAGAAGCCACACAAGCAAGCCGGCGCACACATAGGCCAACGCATGCATGCGGAAATTCCATGCCAGCCCGGCGCCGATGGCCGTCGCCGCCGCAAACGCCCACAGCCCTGCCGTTCCCGGCAGCCAATGCAGGGGAAACGGCGGCTTGCCTGTCAGCAATCCGAACGAAACCACCGGGAACAGCGTGAAGAAAAGCCCCGCTGCAACACTCCGGCCGGGCGCGCCTGGCCACAGCATCCAGACGACAAGCAGCGCACCCAGCGCCAGCACCAGATTGACCCGCCATACTTCGTCGCGCGGATAAAGGCCGTAAACGAAGAAATCGAATTTCGCGCCCACGAACGCCCAGCACGCGCCCGCCCCCGGCGCACGGCAGGCTTCTCCGTCGGGCGCAGACCAGATGGCATCGATCAGCGCGAAGCGGACAAGGTCCGGAACGATCCAGGCCAGAAGCAGGAGCGAAAGCAACGTCAACATGCTGGACACCGGCGTCGCGAACATGTGTTCGCGCATCCAGCCGAGCGCACCGATGGAATCGGCCGGCGCAGGCCGGCGCGGGGTTGACGCTGTGCGGATGAAGCTGTCGCTCATCGCTACCGCTCCACCAGTGCAACGCGGCGGTTGTAGAGATTCATCGAAACCGATGTCACAAGTGAAATAAGCAGATAAACCGCCATCGTGATCGCGATCACCTGGACCGCCGCGCCAGTCTGGTTCAGCACCGTTCCGGCGAAAACCTGCACGAGGTCGGGATAGCCGACGAAAACGGCGAGCGAGGAATTCTTCGTCAGGTTGAGATATTGATTGGTCAGCGGCGGGACGATGACCCGCATCGCCTGCGGCACGACAATCAGTTTCAGGATCGACTTCTGCCGCAGGCCGAGCGCAGCGCCTGCTTCGCTTTGGCCCTTCGGAACCGCCAGAATTCCTGCGCGGACAACTTCTGCAATGAAAGCTGCCGTATAGAGCGACAGCCCGAGCAACAGGGCAAAAAATTCAGGATAGATCCGGACGCCGCCAGCCAGATTGAACCCGCGCGGCTTCGGCAAATCGAAGCCAACCGGCTGCCCCGCCAGCACATAGGCGACAAACGCCGGAACGAAGATCAGCGCAAGAGCGATCCAGAGCTGCGGCAATTGCTCGCCCGTCGCTTCCTGCCTTTTGCGCGCCCAGACATGGAATGCGAATGCAGCCAATGTTCCGCAAGCAAGCGCCCCCCATACCCATGTCATCGCATCGGCGAACACCGGCAAAGGCAAATAAAGGCCGCGATTGTTGAGGAAGGCGTAATTGCCTTTCGCGAATTCCAGCAGACCGGCCCATGAGCCCGTGTCCGCAACACCGAACAGGCTGGTGCCGAAGAGAAAGATCAGCAAGCCCGCGCCAATCAGCAGAGAACCGCCGGCGCTTTCCAGCGCCGTAAAGCTCGATCCGCCGCTACGGCTGCGGCGAAACAACACCATACCCGCGGCCAGCGCCGCGCCTGTCAGCGCCAGCGTTCCAATTCCCGGAAACTGCACTGTAACCAGCGGCAGCGCTATCGACTGGCGCGGACGCGGCAGCGGCTTCAGAACCGCATTGTACCAGAACAGCAATTGCAGAAGCAGCGGCGTGTTACGCAACAGTTCGACATAGGCCGCAGCCAGACGCGAGACGATCCAGTTGCCCGACAAACGCGCCACGCCGACGGTAAAGCCGATCAAGGTCGCGAAGACTGTCCCCGCAAGGGCGACGGCAAGTGTATTCAACAGACCGACAAGGAACGCCCGGCCGTATGTCGAGGCCGCCGAATAGGACACCAGCGACTGGTTGATGTCGAAGCCGGATGTCTTGTTCCAGAACGAAAAGTCGGCCGGGATATTGCGCGCTTCCATGTTGTCGCGCGCATTGTCGAAGGCTGCATATCCCAGCCACACCACCGCCGCCACCAGCAGAACCTGCCACATGACAGCGCGCCAGTCGAACCTTGCGCCGGACGGCGGCGCCGGCATGGCCTCAGCGCGCGCCATATGTGTCTGCCCCATTGCGCCGGAGCCATTTGCCCCGGCTCCTTCTCACGGCTGCCACACGTCGCAGCATGTTCCGGCCTACCGGATCGGCGGCGCGTACATCAGTCCCCGCTTCTTCGGGTCTGGATTGCTCCACAGCGCATTCAGACCCCGGTCGATCTTGAGCCTGGAAGCCGAACCCACATTGCGTTCGAAGGATTCGCCGTAATTGCCGACATGCTTGACGATCCGGTAGGCCCAATCCTTGGTCAGCCCCAGGTTCTTGCCGAAGTCGCCTTCGACGCCCAGCAGACGCTTTATTTCCGGCTTCTTGGATTTCAGCATCGCATCGACGTTGGACTTGGTCACGCCAAGCTCCTCGGCATTGATCATCGCGAACAGCGACCATTTCACGATATTCAGCCAGATATCATCGCCCTGACGCACGGCCGGTCCGAGCGGCTCTTTCGAGATGATTTCCGGCAGGATGATGTGATCGGCCGGGTTGGCGAGCTTCGTGCGCTCGGCATAAAGCCCCGAAGCGTCGGTCGTATAGGCATCACACCGGCCCGAATCGTAGGCCTTTACCGCTTCCGCATTGGTCGCGAAGGCGACAACTTCGTATTTCATGTTGTTGGCGCGGAAGAAGTCGGCGAGGTTGAGTTCGGTCGTCGTGCCCTGCTGCACGCAGATCGTCGCCTGCGAAAGTTCCAGCGCTGAGGTGACCAGCTTCTTGCGCACCATGAAGGCCTGGCCGTCATAATAATTAACCCCGGCCCACATCAGCCCGAGATCGGCTTCGCGCGACATGGTCCAAGTGCCATTGCGCGCCAGCACATCGATTTCGCCGGTTTGCAGCGCCGTAAAGCGGTCTTTCGCCGACAGCGGGATGAATTTGATCTTCTTCGGATCGTTGAATATCGCTACGGCGACGGCCCGGCAGAAATCGGCGTCGATCCCTGTCCAGTTGCCCTTGTCGTCGGGAATGCTGAAGCCAGCCAGACCCGGATTGACGCCACACGACAGGGTTCCCCGGCTCTTGACCGTATCGAGCGTCTTGGATTTCCCCGACGTTTGCGCAAAAGCCGGAACGCCGGCAATCCCGCAGGCCAGGGCAATAGCGGCGGTGCGGCGGATCAGGTTCTTCATTGTGTCTCCCCTCGAAGGTTTATCGAGTTCTTTTCGATTTGAACGGCTTAGCCCGCCCTTGTGGCGATACCGTGAAGCATGGCGCAAGATCCCGCTTGTCCGGTTTGCGCCTATCGAAGGCAGTTTTAACGCCGAGGTCAACCCCTGGATGCGTTTGCCGAAGGCCCCGGCGGACACATCGACGTGTTCGCTGGTCAAATTGACGGGAGCGACCTCAGACCGCGGGCCCGGAAGCAGCGTTGCGCTTCTTTTCCTTGGAGATGAGCATCAGGTTTCGCACATAAATGAAAAGCCCCATGCCCTGCCCGAGAATAAAAACCGGATCGCGCCGGTAGAGAGCATAGACGAACAGCAAGAGCCCGCCTCCGATCGAGAAAAACCAGAACGCCAGCGGCACCACCGAACGCCCTTCCCGTTCGCTCGCGATCCACTGCACCAGAAACCGCGCCGTGAAAAAAATCTGCCCGAGAAACCCGAGCGCAACCCATCCGTCGAAGGACTGGACAAAAATCTGGTGGAGATACCCGCCGACCGCATTCGAGAGATCGACCAGCATTATTGCACCTCCTCAACCTGCGGAACGCGCTTGCGCCTGCGGATAAGCCAGCGCACGCCGGCCAGATCGACGATACCGACCCACAGCCGGTCGAAAAAACCGTAGTTCGACACGCCAGCATGACGCGGCCGGTCCTTGACATCGACATAGGCAATGTCGAACCCTTCGCGCCGAACCAGCGCCGGCATGAAGCGGTGCAGCGCATCGAAATACGGCAGCGCCAGGTAGACCTCGCGGCGGAAGCATTTCAGCCCGCAGCCTGTATCCCGCGTCCCGTCTCGCAGCACGCGGCTGCGCACGCCATTGGCCACTTTCGACTGGAACTTTTTGAAGCCCGTATCCTTGCGGCCGACACGCTGGCCCTGCACCAGGCCACAACCGTCGCCCGCAGCCTGGATTGCCGCCGCCATTTGCGGGATGAATGAGGGATCGTTCTGGCCGTCGCCGTCGAGCGTCGCAACAATATCGGCGCGTGCCGCGCGCACCCCCGTTCGCACAGCGGCTGATTGGCCGCAGGATTGCGCATGACGCACCTGACGCAAATGCGGCCGCGTCCGGCGCAGCGCGTCGATCTCTGCGGCCGTTCCGTCCGTCGATCCGTCGTTGACATATATGATCTCGAACGGCTCGAGGCCGGACAGCGCAACTTCGATCTCGCCGACCAGTTTCTCGACATTTCCCTGTTCGTTGCGGACGGGAACCACGATGCTGATGCGCGGCTTGGTTTCAGGCGTTTGGTCGCTCATCGGATGCTGTCTTTGGCCCTTTCACGCATGACGCCCCGCAACGCCGGCCAGATAGCCCCCTGCGCCCGCGGCACGATCTTTCTGTCCCGGACTGCGAAAACAATGCGGCGGGACGCAAACAACCGGCGCAGCAATATAGCACTCGCCGCGCCAATGCACGCGCCGGCTGCCACATCGCTGGGATAATGCGCGCCCAGAACGATCCGGGACGCGCCGATCAGTGCGGCGGCAACCAGAAGCGGCCAGCGCCAGCGAGGTACAAGATAGCCGAGCGCCGTCGCTATGGCGAAGGCAGTGATCGTATGTCCGGACGGGAAGCTCGACCACGACGATTTCAGCATCAGTGGATCGAACTGGAACGCACCACCCTGATCGACGAATTTCGGCCGCGCCCGCCCCACCCGCTTGAGCAATTGCGAGGCCAGGCCGGAAACGGCCAATGTTACGAACAGATAGAATGCGCGACCCGCCACGAGCGCCCAGACGGACGCAAGCGTCCCGTTGCGCACCGCTTGCGACAAAGTTGCGCTGGCGATGGCAGTAAACCCGGTCAGCACGAACAGATAAGCCGATTTGCCAAAACCGGTGACATATTCGAAACCCCAATACCACAGTGGATTCAGGCCTCTGGCGCCATAGGCGGCGCGGGAATCGAACAGCAGTGCAATGATTCCGACCGTGACAAGGCAATACCCCGCCACGAACAGATCGCGGCCCTGATCGCTGGCGTAGTCCGCCCGCGGCCGCTCGCGCCATGCGCGCAGAAAATCCCTAAAAGCGCCCAGACTCGCGTCCCACGTCCCACGCACGAGCACACCCCGTCCAGACGGTTTATCCGGCAGTCTCTGTCGATCGTCACGAACGCTTGCCATGAGGCCGTCACTGCCTCAGCCAGACGCCGATGTCGAGGGGCTTGCCGCCATTCAGATTGACGCCCCGGACTCGCCGGACGAGGCTCAGGCCTTCGGCCCCGGCGCTCTCCTTGCGGAAAGCGTCCTCCATGCGAATATCGACTAAAGCCATCCGGCAGGTCCCGTCCGCGATCCAGCGCCCGGAGTGGGCGCCGTCTGCCATAAGAAGATCGGTCCGTGTCAAAAATACGAGGCTGGGTTCGTAGTACCCGGCCGTCACGATCGCGGGGTCCTTACATTTTTCGTGTCCCGCCGTGCGCACGGCCGAAGCAAGCTGCGGCGCGATGGCGGCAATCTGTCCTGGCCCTCCTGTCAAGATCCCGGAAAACGTCGCGGCATAGAGACAAAAAGCTGCCGCCACGGCCATCACAAGGCGCGCCGCAGCGGGCCGCTCGCGAAAAACCGCCGCAAAGGACAGCCAGACTGCCAGCGGCGCGAAAACGAACCAGAGCCAGTGCGGCCACGCTTTCGTATAAATGGCCAGAGCCGCCCCCGCAGCGGTCAGGGCAAAGGCGACGAATGGAAGCAAGGCCGCAATCCAGCTTCGCCAGCTCCCGCCCAGTTGACGAAAGCCGGGCGCCAGCGCTTTTTCCGCAAACAAGGCCGTCAGGATCGCGATAGCCGGATAGGCTGGCAGCACATAATGCGGCAGTTTCGTCGGCACCAGCTCGAACAATATCCACAGCGGCAAGAGCCAGGCGAGAAGAAAACGCACCGGTATTTCCCGCCGCGCTTTCCAGACGAACGGAGCCGCCAGCGCCGCCAGCGGCGCCATCGGCCATGCGGTCAGCCAAAACGCTGCGAAATAGGTCAGTGGCGGCGCGCCATGGCTTTCCTTGCCGGAACCGACCTTTGCCAGCATGTCCTTGCCGACGGAATCGGCCAGAAAGCCGCCCTTCGTCTCGATCAGGATCAGAACGAACCACGGCAGCGCCAGCGCAAGCGCCCAGGCGATACCTGGCAGCAGCCGCAACCGTCTGAACCATGCCGCTCCCCTGTCGGCGACCACGAGAGCAATGCCCGCAAGCAGCGGAACCAGCGGGGTGATTGGCCCTTTGATCAACAGGCCAAAGCCGATCGCGGTCCAGAAGATCGCCGGAATCCGCCAGTCCCGCGGTTTCTGGGTGTCCTGCCGCGCGCTAAGATACATTCGCGCGAACGCCCCCATGGCCGCGACAATTGTCGCCAGCAGGACTGCGTCTGTTTTTGCCAGCCGCGCCTCGACGCCGAGCTGGACCGTCGCCGCCAGCAGCAGCGCCGCAAGCAGCGCCGGGCCGCGCGCCACAAAGGCGAGCGCCGTCCAGTACGTGAGAAGAACCGCGGCTATCGCTCCGGCAAGCGAAGGCAACCGGTAGAGCCAGATTTGCCGCCGGGCATCCGCTACGCCGAGCCCCTGCCCCGCGGACACGCTCGCAGCCTGCAGCCAGTAAATCCCGGCCGGCTTGTTGTTGCGCGCCTGGGTCTGGAAGCGGATACGCACGAAATCGCCGGTTTCGAGCATTTGCTTCGAGGCCTGCGCGAAACGCGGCTCGTCCCGGTCCATCGGCTGCAAGGAGAAAATGCCCGGCAGAAAGAGCGCCAGACATACGAGCCCGAGAAACGCCGCCGCGCGCCAATGCCTCAATGTGATCGTATCGATGAAAGACGGCATGGGACTCGCTGATTCCGGACGGCGGTTTGCGCGATGCCTTAGCACAAGTGGAAACTGCGCGACAAAACGATCCGCGCCGCGGCAGCCCGCAGGGATGGCGGCGGAAATCGTAAACACCTATACTGCCCCGAAAGGCGCAACCTGAACCGGAAGAATAGTAATCCGGCCGGGTGTGCTTGGCCCTGCGCGGTCTGTGCGGCGCGCGGGAGAATAGAATTGGCGGGATTGCAGGCCGGATGAACAAGAAATACGCCATTCGCATTGCCCGATGGGCCGCGGCTGTCTTGGTGGTGGGGTATTTCTTTCCACTTCTGACGATTTTTCTGATCGTCTGCGGCCTGATCGACCTGTCCCGCCACAAGGTCTGGAGCGCCAGCCTGTTTGCGCGCTATTTCGCCGGCAACGGCATTGTGACCTGGCTTCTGTCGCCCCTGAACCTGTTGCTGGACCTTATCAGCAAGCGTCTGCCCTACGAATTGCGCCCTGCGGACTTTCCCGAACCCGCGCGCAAGGAAATCGAGGACATGCTCGGGACTTTCGAGGCGAAGAAACCGGAGATCCTCGCAGAATTGCGCAGCCTGATGGGCAACAAGCGGCGCGGTATGTTGTTCTACAAATGGTACGGCAAGAACATTCACGCTTCCGTTCCAGCCTTCAACAAGGAATACACCTATATCAAGACCATCGGCGTCTCGGTCTTCAACGCCCGCGAAAGCACCTCCGTGCATTTCGGTCCGCTGCGGCTCACCATTCGCCTGCTGTACAATCTGAGCCCGAAACGCTCCGACAATGTCTTCATCGAGGTCAACGGCAAGAAGCACTTCTGGCACGACGACCCGCTCTTCATCTTCGACGATACGATCCAGCATCGTTCCGTGAACGAAGAAGACGGCGAGCGCTTCTGCGTCTTCGTCGACGTCTTGCGCCCGAGCCGTTTCCCGGCCCTGCAAAACGCGATTGTCGCGCTGTTCGCGTTCGTGATGTCGGGCGTGAACCGGATTTTCTACAAGAACTGGGACATGCTGGGCGGGCAGAAGCAGCCGGCCTGAACGGGCCCTATCAGCTCCGCACCTGCTCCAGTTCCAGTAAGCCCTTGCTTGCCTCTTCGCGCAGGTCTTCCCAGATCGTGGCTACGAAATGACCGAAGCGTTCGCCGCCCATCATTTTCGACGAGCGCGGCCGCGGCAGGTCGATATCGACGACGCGTTTGATACACCCGGGCCGGAACGTCATGATCAGCACGCGGTCGGCCAGTTGCACCGCTTCCGCAATATTGTGCGTGATGAGCATGGTCGTCTGGTTCAGTTCCTGCTGGATTTGCAGAACCTTGTCGCCCAGCAGCAGGCGCGTTTGTTCGTCCAGTGCGGCGAAGGGTTCGTCCATCAGCAGGATGCGCGGCTTGAAGGCAAGCGTGCGGGCAATGGCGATGCGCTGGCGCATGCCACCGGACAGTTCCGCCGGAAAGCGGTTTTCGAAACCGTCGAGCCCGACCAGATGCAGCAGTTCCATCGCCGTGGCATGACGCTCGGCCTTGCCGATACCCGCCGCTTCCAGCGGAAATGCCACATTGTCCAGCGCCGTACGCCAGGGAAACGTCGATTCCTCCTGGAACACCATGCCGATTTCCTTGTGGCAGCCGCGCATGGGAACGCCATCGACCTCGACCGTGCCTTCGTAATCCTCGATCAAGCCGCCGACAATGTTCATCAGCGTGGACTTGCCACAGCCGGAAGGCCCGATGATCGCGATGAATTCGCCCTGCTTGATGTCGAGCGAGACGGGGTCCAGGGCCCGCACATCGCCATGCGGGGTCACGAAGGTCTTCGCGGCATTTTCGATGCGCAGAGCAGGCTTGGCGTTTGGTTCACTCATGTGTCCGTTCCGGAAAGCGATTAGCGATGCGCCTTGACGTCGCCCGGTCCCGGCAGGCGGACGTAGCGATCGATCAGTACGTTGCCGGCAGAGGCCAGCACGAAGATGATGATGAGAACCGCCAGCATGTCGGGCACCCTGAAGGCTTCGTAATACTGGCCGGCGAGAAAGCCGAGCCCGGCCTTGGCAAGCTTGTATTCGGACAACAGGCAACCAACGATGGAAATGCCGAGCCCGATCCGCAGGCCGGTGGCAAGCGGCGGCACCAGCGCAGGCAGATAGATCATTCTTACCGTCTGCATCGGCGTGAGACTGAAAGTTTTGCCGACGCGCAGGAGCACTTGCGAAACCTGCCGCACGCCCGCTGCCACGCCAAGCGCCATTGGAAAAAACGCCGAAATTGCGCCGAGCGCCACCTTCGACCAGACGCCGACACCGAACAGCACCAGCAGGATCGGCAGAAACACGATCTTCGGCGTCGGCGCGAGATAGTGGATGAAAGGCTCGAACACCTCGCCGGTATATTTCCGCGTGCCCAGCACCAGACCCACGATGGCGCCTGCCGTGCAGCCGATAACGAACGATACCAGCACTTCGAACCCGGTCACGCCGAGATGCCAGTAGAACGCGGAACTTGTCAGCGCATCCCAGATCGCGCGCACGATGAAAATCGTCGAAGGCAGAACGCCGCGGAAGAACAGGCCCGACCAGCCCGCCAGTTCCCACACCGCCAGAAGCGCCAGGAAACCTGCCACGCGCAGCCGTCCGACCGTCCAGAACGGCGCTGGGCGCTTCGCGCGAGCAGGCGCGCCTATGTTGCCGACAGCAGCCATGTCTCGAGTTTCTCCGTGATGTAGAAAAAGGCGACACTGACCAAAACAACAAACAGAATGGCCGCATACATGGCCGGATAGTCGAAGCGGTCGCCGAGATCGGAAATCAGCTGGCCAAGCCCGCCGAAGCCGATCAGGAATTCGACGCCCACCACGTTGATGATAGCGAACAGAAGGCCGATACGCACGCCGGTGAAAATCACCGGCAGAGCCGCCGGAAACTGGATCATCGTGAATTGCTGGCGCGGCGTCAGGTTGAAGGCGCGCCCGACATTCAGCAGCACGGGGCGCACGCCGTCCAGCCCGTCTTTGGCCTTCAGGATGATCGGCGGCATACATCCGATGGCGCCCATCGCAACGATGGTGGAGGAATTGCGTCCGAAAATCACCAGAAACAGCGGGAACAAGAGCACCAGCGGCGCAGAGGCCGCCGCCGCGACCCAGCCGGTAAACGCCGCCCCTGCGGTCTTGTTGGCGTGCAGCCACCAGCCTACAGCAATGCCGCAGACCGACCCGATGGCCGAAGCCGCCAGCGCCTCGAAAAAGGTGCGCACGAACGCCTCGCCGAGTTCACCCGCGTAGATGATCTTCAGGAAACCGCCCCAGATATCGGAGGGCGACGGCGCCGTGAACGGATTGAGCATGCCCGTACGCGAGGCGATTTCCCACACGGCCAGAGCAACCGCGATAAATGCCGTGCGCGAAACGATGGGCGGAACGGCGTTGAGCCGCATGGTTTTTGTACTAGCCATTGTTCTCGAAAGCCCTGCGCCGGACCCCTCCGTCCCGCGCAGGGCTCGCGTCCCGTATTATTTCTGGACCAGAATGTCGATCATGCCCTTCACGTCCGCCGGCGCCAGCAGCTTGGACGTGAACTTGTATTCATGGGCCTGTTTCAGCGAAAGTTCGAGTCCCTTGATCTCGTACGGTTCGAGCGCCTCCTTGGGATAGAACTTGCGCGTCTCTTCGGCTTCCTTCTTCGTCACCTTTGCGAAGGCAGCGTAGTCTTCCAGCGCCTTGTCGCTGGAATAGACGTAGTTGAGAGCCTCGACCCAGGCCTTGTGGAACTTGACCAGCGCCTCGCGTTTGGTCTTCAGCGCATTGGCGCTGCTGACGTTGACGCGGATGGTCTGGTTCTTGGCTTCGTCGATATCGGAGGCTTTGGCGATCAGGCGAACCTTCCCTTCCTGGATTTCTTTCAGCCGGAACGGCGGCACGGCCCAGCCGAGCGTCAGCTGGCCGGACATCGCCTGGGTGAACGAGCCCGAAAGCCCGCCGGCCGGAACGCCCTTGGCCGCCAGCTTGTTCTGCGAAATCAGCGCCAGCACCAGCAGGTGCGAGGACGAGCCCGGACGCGAAAATCCGATCGTGTCGCTTGCCTTCAGGTCCGACAGTTTCTTGATCGGGCTGTCGCCCTTCACGTACCAGAAGATATCCGGTGCGCCGGTCATCGAGGCTGCCGTTACCCGAATCGGAGCCCCCTTGGAATAGCCGCCGATCGTGCCGAGCAGTCCGTTGGCGCGCGCCACGTCAACACTGCCGGCGAGTACGGCCTGAACGGTTTCGGACCCGCCACGGGTAAACAGAATATCGAGGTCAAGACCGGCCTTCTTGAAGATGCCCGCCTTCTCGCCCATCACGGTGATGCTGGTCTCCCACAACCCCTTCTGCGGCAGGGCGACTCTCAGCTTCTCCGCACTTGCGGCTGCCGGATAGATGGCGGCGGCTGCCGCGGCCAGAATATACGAGTGGCGCAAAACGAACTGCATGTTGTCCTCCCGGAAGGGTCGCCGCGGCAAAGTCTCTGGTTTGCCTGTCCGGCCCGGTGCAATTGGTAGCCGATTGCCGGCCTTGCGGCAATGCGTACCGGGTTTACACTCACGCTGGCGGCCCGATGACGAACCGGTATTCGCCATTCTGGTGCTCGGTCTCGACTATGGAAAATCCCATTTCCTGCGCCAGGTGCGGAATGTCGATCACGGATACGGGATCGGTGCAAAGAACTTCCACGCGCCCACCGGGGGCAAGGCGCGTCAGTGCCCGGCGCGCATGCAGCACAGGAAGCGGACATTTCAGGCCGCGCGCATCGATGCTCTGAAATTCGCTCGCCAGACTGCGTGTAGGTTCGATATCCATCACCTGCCTATAGCGCGCACTGTGCATGCCGCCAATCGCCGTCAGCCGGTATGGTCAGGTCTCGTCCACGCCCGCGCCTGCGCCAGAAGCAGATCGGCCACCGCCTCGATGTCCGCCGAAACGACAACGGGCACGGCCGCGCCAGTGGCCGGCTTGTCGCTGATCATGGCCTTGATCGCCTCATCCGACGCATGCAGGAATGGCCGGCCGTTCTCAGTGCGCCAGACTTCCACCCGCGCATGATGGCCGTTGCGCCAGCCTTCCACGATCACCAGATCGACCGGCGAGAGATGCGCCAGCAGATCGTCGAGCGAAGGCTCCGGCGCATCGCGCAATTCGTGCAGCAAGACCCAGCGGCCGGCCGATGCGATCAGAACCTCTTCCGCCCCCGCCTGCCGGTGACGCCAGGAATCCTTGCCGTCCCGGTCGATGTCGAACTTGTGATGGGCGTGCTTGAGCGTCGAGACCGTGAGCCCGCGCGCGCGCAGAACCGGCAGCACCCGCTCGATAAGCGTCGTCTTGCCCGCTCCGCTCCAGCCCGCAAGTCCGATAACTTTCATCCGGTTCCGATCCTCTGGACATTCCGGGCCTGGCCCGCGGCAAGCATGCAACGCTGCATTCCGCCCCGATATGCACTATATCCGGAGCGACTCCTATACTGCGTCTCTTTTCGTGGAGGTCCGCTTTGGCCGCAAGCAACGACGACATTCTGGCTGCGCTGCGCGCCGTCCCGCTGCCGGGCGGCGGCAATCTGGCCGATTCCGGCCGCCTCAGCGATATCGTTACGACCGGCGGCAAGGTGATTTTCGCGATTTCCATCGATCCGTCCGAAGTCAACGCGATGGAGCAGGTACGCGCAGCCGCAGAAAAAACAGTGCGCGCCCTGCCCGGCGTCGCCAGCGCTCTCGTCGGCCTCACCGGCGAGCGCCCGGCGGGGTCTTCCCGTCCGCCGCCTGCTGCCCGCGACCGCCACCCCGGCCAGACGCCGCTGCGCAGCGCAGCGCCGGCGGGAGGCCCCCCCGGCCAGAACAGCCGCCTGCCGCAGCAGGCCGGCATTCCCGGTGTCGCCCATATCGTCGCTGTGGCGTCCGGCAAGGGCGGCGTCGGCAAATCGACGACCGCCGCCAATCTCGCGCTTGCACTGTCCGCGGGCGGCCTCGCCGTGGGCGTGCTCGACGCCGACATCTACGGCCCCTCACAGCCGCGCCTGTTCGGCCTGTCCGGCAAGCCGCAACTGACGGAACAGAAGAAAATCGCGCCGCACGAAAAGTTCGGCATAAAGGTCATGTCGATCGGCTTCATGGTCGAGGAAACCACCGCCATGATCTGGCGCGGACCAATGGTGATGTCGGCCATCACCCAGCTTTTGCGCGAGGTCGACTGGGGCGAACTCGACGTTCTGATCGTCGACATGCCGCCCGGCACCGGCGATGCGCAACTGACGCTGGCGCAGCAGGTTCCCCTCTCCGGCGCCGTGATCGTCTCGACACCGCAGGACCTCGCGCTGCTCGATGCACGCCGCGGCGTTGCCATGTTCCACAAGGTCAACATCCCGATCCTGGGCATCATCGAAAACATGTCGTCGTATTGCTGCCCGGAATGCGGCCATGTCGCGCCGGTATTCGGCCACGGCGGCGCGAAGGCGGAGGCGGAAAAGACCGGCGTGCCGTTCCTTGGCGAAATCCCGCTCGACATGGACATTCGTACCTCGTCCGACGACGGAACACCCATCGTCGCCGCCGCGCCGGATGGCCCGCATGCGAAAGCCTATATGGCGATAGCCAGAAACATCGCCAACGCGCTCGCCGGCGCCCGAACCGTGAAAGCACCGCCAAAGATCGTCGTCGAATGAACGCTGCGCCGTGCCCGCGCGAGGAAATTTTGGGCCTTGTTCTCGCAGGCGGGCGTTCCCGGCGCATGGGCGGCGCCAACAAGGCGCTGCTGCCCTTTCGCGGCGCGACGCTTGTGGAGCATGTGCACAGCCGCCTCGCTCCGCAATGCGCGGAGATGGCGATATCCGCCAATGCTGACAGCGAGCGCTTTGCGCATCTGCAGGCGACAATATTGGCGGACGCGACGGAAGATTATCCCGGCCCCCAGGCCGGCATTCTCGCAGCAATGCACTGGGCGGCAAGCACCCGCCGGGGCGTGCAGTGGGTGTTGAGTGCGCCCGTCGACTGCGCGTTTCTCCCCGACGATCTGGGCGACAGGCTGTGGCGAGCCGCCATCGCGGCAAACAAGCCAGCGGCGCTCGCCGCCAGCGGCGGCCATGTGCATTTCGTCACCGGACTGTGGAACATCTCGCTTGCCCCTGTCATACGGCACATGTTGGTGGATCGCGGGATCGCCCGCGCGCAGGTAATAGCGGACACATGCGGTCATGCGACGGCGGAATGGCCCGTGCAGCCCTTCGATCCGTTCTTCAACATCAATACGCCGGAAGACCTGGCGGCGGCAGAAGCCATGCGCGCCTGAGCCGTTTTACGGCTCCTGCGAGTCGATCAGCACAAAAGCAATGCGGCAGGGCTCGGTTCCACGGTTGACCCATGCATGGTTCGTCGCTTGCTGTATCAGCACGTCGCCGGCTTTCATGTGGATCTCCTCGCCTTCGTCGAGCAGCATGTCGATCTCACCGGACAGCACTATGGCGTAATCCACGGTGCGTGTGGAGTGCATCAGCGGATGCGAGGGCGGCATATGCCGCTTCGGCGTCGAATCCCCGTGCTGCGAGGAATGATAGTCGTTCGGCAGCGCCTCGACTTCCGGTGTGATCGGCGGAATGTCGACGATGCGAAACACCGACCCGCCGCGCGGCGGCGCAACCGCCACCTCGCGCTGGCCGCGATCTTCCGTTCCCCCGACATCGGCCGGCGTTTCGTTCGTCACCCACAACAGATGCGAAACAGTGCCCCGTTGCGGCCGCACCCGCTTGTTCGGATTGGCCCCGTCGATCAGCACCTTCGCCTTGCCGTTCTCGTCGACGACGGTAACGATACGGCGGATGTCGCTGCTCAATGCCATTTGCTTCCTGTCTTCCCGCAAAATCGCACAGCAATCTATGCGGGACCTTTCTCCTAAAACAGTGAGGTCCCGGGTTCGCGCTGCGCGCGCCGCGGGATGACACCCAATTTCTTCTACCCCACGCACTTGCGGACGAAGTCGATGGTGTAGCGCGCGAAGTCGCTGTCCTTCGAGCCCATGCTCGCAACTGTCGAAAAGTGGTTGTGCCCCTCGGCGCAGCGTATCGGCGGGCACAGGCTGGAACGGGCGACGAGCGCCTTGGCGATGTCGAATGCCGGCGTGATGAGGTTCGGCGGATCGTATTCGGCCACGCTGATGCAGACCGGCACCTTTGAATCCTTCACGTGGTTGATCGCCGAGCGGCGTTCGTACTTGCTCTCGTCGTCGCCGAAATAGGCCAGAAGATTGGGAGCCTTCGTTCCCTTTGCGATTTCGTACAGGCCGCTCGAAAGCAGCCCGCCCTTGACCAGCTTCTCCCCCTTGATGTCGGGATCGAACAGGAATGTCGCGACGTGCGCGGCGCCGGCCGAATGGCCCATTATAACGACCTTGTCTGCATCACCGCCGAACTCGCCGGCATGGCTGCGCACCCAGGTCACGGCGCTTTCGATATCCTTTGCCGCTTCCGGCCATTTGAACTCCGGCGCGAGGCGATAATTGGCGACGACGCCGACCATGCCCTCATGCGCCACGCATGCACCGATATTGGCGTAGAATACGGGATCGGAGCGCTTGTCGCCGCCGGTAAATCCGCCGCCAGGGATATAGATGAAGACCGGTTTGCCGGAACCTCCGGCTTTCCAGTAGACGTCCAGCTTCTGCCGCTCGTGCGAGCCATAAGCCGCGTCGTAACGTGTCTCGACCCCGTCCATAACTCCGGCCAGAAGCGGCTTGTACAATTCACGCACCGCATTGGCATTGTCCGGCGCGGAATTCTGGCCCAGCGGCGGTATCGCCTTGCGGATATTGTCCGGCATAGAACTCATGCAACAGCCCCCATAATTGAGATATAACTACTCTGCGGCCGCTCTCACGCCTTCCGGCAGTCGGTTGCGGAAATACGGCAGAACTTCCTTGGCGATCGCTTCCTGGTTTTCCTGCACCATCGAATGCGGCATTGTGCCGAACTGCGTCTTGGTGAGCGAAATCCCAAAGCCCGCCATGTCCTGATACTGCGCCAGCTTCTCGCGCACCGTGTTGGCGCTGCCGACGATGACGATACCCTTGTCGATAATATCCTCGGCGCTCTGGCGCGATTTCATGAACTGCTTCATGGCGCGTACGCGTTTGACCGATGCGACGGAGGAATAGCCCGGCGGGCTCATCATCACCGGATTGCGTGACAGAAAGTCGTTGGCGTAGGCTTCCAGATGCGGCCGCACGTCGCGCAGCGCCTTCTCGTCCGTCTCGCCGACATAGATGGCGTTCGACCAGGCAAGTTGATCGGGTGAGGCCTGGTAGCCAGCCTTTTCCGCTTCTTCGCGATAAATCTTGAAGGTGGCGGCAACGCCGGCAATGGGCGCAAGCGTCTGGCAATAGGTATAGCGCTGCTGCGCCGACCAGCGGATCGTTTCGGGCGATCCGGACGACGGCGTGAACACGCGCGGATGCGGCTCGCTATAGGGCCGCGGCCAGATGTTCACATGCTTGTACTGGTAGTACTTGCCCATGAACTCAAATGGCCCCGGAGTCGTCCAGGCTTTCATGATGAGCTCGTGCGCCTCGTGAAAACGCGCGTGGGACTCCGCCGGATTGATTCCCATCGTATGGTATTCCGCGCCAATGCCGCGCACGAATCCGGCGATGAACTTGCCCCGCATGAGATTGTCCAGCGTGGCGAATTCCTCCGCAATCGTCAGCGGATTGTTGACCAGCGGCAGGGCACGGCCGAGCACGGCGAGATAGCCGTTCTTGATCCGCCGCGACAATGCGCCTGCCAGCACGCCGGGAACCGGCATCATGCCATAAGCGGTCTGGTGATGCTCGTTGACCGCAACGCCGTCGAAGCCGAGTTGATCGGCGTACTCGAGTTGGTCGAGATATTCGTGATAAAGGTCCGCGCCTTTTTTCGGATCGTAATAGCTGTTGGGAAACGTCACCCACGAGGTGCCGTATTTGCGTACGGCGTCGAGGTCGACGTGGGCATAGGGCATGAGATGAAAATTGAAGATTTTCATGATGCGTTCCCCTCTTTCGCATTGGCTCGCGCCATCGCCGCAACGAGGACTTGCGGTTTTTCCAGCGGCAGCGCGTGCCCGCAGGACGGCACGATCTCCAGTTTCGAACCTGCAATCGCCTTGTGCCAGGCATGCGCGTGGGCGGCAGGAACGACCTTGTCCTTTTCGCCCCACAGGATTTGCGTTGGTAGCGTAATTCGGTGCAGCCAGCGCGCCAGATGTGGATCGTGCCAGCGCGGCGACCACGCAAGTTGTGCGATCACCATCTGGTTGGCGATGCGCGCATCCTCTGTCTCCGGCGTCAGGCGGCGCTCCTGTTCGGCCTTGCCGAGCCTGGCGTCGAAGAACTGGTCCGCAATCGAATCTTCTTCGTTGCGCAGGAACGGATCTTCCCCACTTGCCCCGTCGACCAGCAGCCCGGCGGCATCCACCAGCGTCAGCGAACCGAGCTTGCGCGGATCGCGGATGGCGATTTCCGCCGCTATCCAGCCGCCGAGCCCGTGCCCGCCCAGATGCACGCCAGTCACGCCGAGCGCATCGATGAGGTCGAGGTAGAACATCGCCATGTCGCCGACGCCGTCGAGCCACTCAGGCCTCGGCACATTGCCAAAACCTGGATGCTCCGGTGCGATCACGTCGAAGTTTTGCGCCAGACTGCTCATGTAATCGCGCCAGCTGTCCGAGGCATCCGATCCGCGCAGCCACAGCAATGGCGCACCGGTTCCCGCCCGCATCAGCCGCATGCCCTGCCCGCGCACGTCGAAATTCTGGAATTCTGGTATCTGCAATGGACCGCCCTGAGTTTTCCTGCCTGAGTTTTCTGCTTGTGCGAAATTTGATCCGGCGGTTACCGTCCCCTACCAGCCGCGCAGTTCCTGGCCAATATACGGCCTTCCTGCCCGCTTGCACCAGTTTTCCCACGCCCGTTCCCAGGAATAGGGCGTCAGAACCCGCTCCCAGGCCGATATCTCGCCATCCGTCATATAGATCATCCTGCCGGTAACTTCGCTCATCGCCAGCGCTTCCTTTTGCAGCCGGGCGTTGTTGTCGAGCTGGATCGCGCGGAAGACGACTTCGCGCACATTGTCTCCTGTCACGACGCAGCCATGCCCGCGCATCAGCGCCGTCTTGTTCGCACCCAGCGTTTTGACCAGATCGCGTCCCATGCTCATGTTGACGACCAGAAGGTCGGTATCGCCGAACTGGTCCTGCGCATCCCACACGGGAATGTCCCGGCCGATGCATGCGCCGACATGGGCGACAGGTCGCAACTGCCAGCCGGTGATCCCGTAGGGAATGACGCTGGCAGTATGGCTGTGGATGATCGCATGCACATCCGGGCGCGCCTCGTAGATCGCACCGTGGATGAAGCGCTCGACATAGGGTTTGCGGCCATCCTCCTCGTAGGAGCCGTCGAGACCGAATGTCATGATGTCCGCAACTTCGATGCAATCGGGCGCCCGGGCGCGCGACAGTATGTATTTGCCCGGATCGTCCGGATGCCGCGCGCTGATATGGCCGAAGGAATCGAGCACATTCTCCCGCGCCAGAATGCGGTTGGCCGTCACCAGTTCCTCGATCGTCTCGTTCACGTTCATTGGCATCGCCTCCGGTTTCCGCCCCATTGTTTTTCTGCCAGTATCCTTGCCAGAAATTACCGGGGAAGGAAATCATGGGGAGGACGTGCGAATGCGCCTGAGCGGAAAAACAGCCGTGATCACGGGCGGCGGCGGCGTCATTGGTGCTGCCACGGCCCGGCGGTTCCTCGCCGAGGGCGCAAAGGTCGCGCTTGTCGACCGCGATGCAGCCGCCCTGGCGCGCGCGGCAGCCGGTCTCGGCGGCAATGTCGTGCAGATCGCGGCCGACGTTACGCAATCCGCAGATGTCGAACGCTATGCGCGCCAGGCCCATGCCGCCCTGGGTCCGGTCGACATATTCTTCAACAATGCGGGCATCGAAGGCCGCTTCGCGCCATTGCCCGATTTTCCCGAGGACGTCTGGGACGACGTCATGGCTGTCAACGTCAAAGGCGTGTTTCTTGGTCTGAAATACATGCTGCCGCGCATGCGCGACGGCGGCAGTATCGTCATCACCTCCTCCACCGCCGGCCTGCGCGGCTCGCCGAATTTCGCCGCCTACACCGCCAGCAAGCACGCCGTCATAGGCCTGATGCGCACCACCGCCAGCGAGGGCGCGGCGCGGCGCATCCGCTGCAACACGATCCATCCGGCCATGGTCGAAAGCAACATGATGACCCGGCTCGAAGACCAGAGGCTTGCCGGCAGCATGGGCAATCGTACCCGTCCGGATGTCCAGCAGGAATACCGCTCGAAAATCCCGCTCGGCCGCTACATCGGCGCGGACGAGATCGCGGCGGCAGTCGCCTATCTCGCGTCGGACGACGCGGCGATGGTCACCGGCACGCAACATTTGGTCGATGGCGGAGCGATGCTGATCTAGCGCGGCCAGGGATGCGGCCGGCGGGGCGCGGGATCGTCCTGACGCGGCGGCACGACCACCGGCGGCATGGGCATGCGCTCGGGCTGCGGATAATTCGGCTGCGGCTGCGGCGGAGTGATGTTGTAGTTCGGCTGAATGATCTCGAAATTGCTGCGATTGTCCAGCCGCTGCTGCGCAAGGGCCGCGCTTGCGCCGGCGGCCGCGAAGACGCCCATGGTCAGCACGCTCAAGGGGAGCCGGAAGATAAGCCGCATAACCCAGGCCTTTCGACTTTCGGGATCTGCGCCGGCGCGCCTGCAGGGCCGCATGCAGTCCCTGACGGAAAATCTGGGGAAGGACGGAAAAAATTCAAGTTCCCGATGGCGGACTACACCGTGGTCACCCGTTGCGTTTCGGGATGCCAGCGCAAAAGCCGCCGCCGCAACGCTTCCATTCCCTTGATAACACAGAAGCCGGTAAGGCCGATTTCCACTATGCCCGCGAACACGCCGACGGAATCGACATAGCGCGCCGATTTGAGCATGGAATCGCCAAGGCCGCGCCCGCCCATCGTCATTTCCGTTATCAGCACGACGATCAGGCACAGCGGCATCGCCACTTGCAGGCCAGTCAGGATGCGCGGCGCAGCCGCCGGCAGGATCACCTCCCGTAGCACCTGGCTGTCCCCCGCGCCGAGGCTGCGCGCCGACCAAATCAGTTCCTTCTCCACCGTCCGCGCAGCTGCCCAGGACGCGATGATGATCTGGAAGGAGGCCGAGAGCGCGACCATCAGGATTTTCGAAATGTCGAACAGGCCGAACCAGATGACGAAGAGCGGCAACAGCGCAACTTTCGGCATGGGTAATCCAACAGAAACGATGGGGTCGAAAAACCAGCGCACAGCAGCGTTGCGCGCAATCCATATTCCAAGGCCGACCCCGGTAACGGCCGCCAGGGCAAAACCGCAGAAAGTCCGGTACAGCGTGATCGCCAGATCATAGGGCAACTTGCCCGACAAAGTATCCGTTCCGATGCGGGCCAGCACTTCGCTCAGCGGCGGCAGCAGGAACTTGATGACGAGTCCGGTCCGGGCCGCGATTTCCCAGGCGGCAAGTATAAGCGCTACGGTCGCGAACGAGGCGATCCACCGCGACACCGGCGCCAGCGCCGCAGCCGGCTCCGGCGGCCGTCGTGCGCCTGCGGCGGTTTCGTCCCCGCGCCCGTTCATACCGCGGCCTCCTGCCAGCGCAGAAGCCTCCGGCTCAGCATCTGGAACACCCGGTCGGCGGCGAAGCCGATGGCGGCGACAACCATGATAGCCGCAAACATTGGGGCCAGTTGGCCATCCTCGCCCAGCAGATCGATGAGATACCCGATCCCGTTATTGGCGATGATGAGTTCGCCCGCGACAACGAGGATAAAGGACAGGGCAAGCGCCGTGCGCACCCCGTTGAGGATTTCCGGCAGGGCCGCCGGAAGGATGACTTCGCGCAGGAGTTCGCCTTCCCCGGCGCCGAGCCCGCGCGCCGACCACAACAGAATTTCGTCGACGCCGCGCGCGGCGTTGTAGGCGCTGACCACGACAGGCAAAAGACAGCCGATGAATATCAGGGTGATCTTGGAGGCGTCGCCCAGCCCGATCCACATGATCGTCAGGGGAATCAGGGCCGATTTCGGCATTGGATACAGCATTTGCATGAGCGGATTGAGCAAAAGCCGCACCGGACGATACCGCGCCATCAGCAGCCCGGCGGCGATGCCCACCACGATCGCCGCAGCAAGTCCCGAAAAACCGCGATAGAGTGATTTCCAGGTCTGAAATGCGAGATCGGATCCGGCCAGCCCCGCCAGTTCTTTCAGCACGTCGCTGAATTTCGGCAGCGAGAGGTCGGAAACCCATTCCAACTGCGTGGCGATCTCCCACAGCGCAGCAAGAAGAAGCAACGGAGTGTAACGCCACAGACGGTTCACCATGGCGTTCACGCCCACGCCCTCCGGGTATCGGCTGCCACCGCCTCATCGCGCACGATGTTCCAGATTTCGTCGACCTTGGCATCGAATTCGGGCGCATGTGACTTTTCATGCATGGTCGAACCGGGAATACCGACGTCGACGATCTGCTTGATGCGGCCGGGCCGCGCCGTCATGATCGCCACCCGGTCTGCGAGCAGCACCGCCTCGCGCACGTCATGTGTAACGAACACGACAGTCACCGGCGACGACTTCCAGATGGCCAGCAATTCTTCCTGCATCAATATGCGCGTTTGCGCGTCGAGCGCGCCGAACGGTTCGTCCATCAGCAGGGTTTGCGGACCGGCCGCCAGCGTGCGGGCGATCGCTACACGCTGCTTCATGCCACCGGAAAGCTGCGACGGCCAGGCGTTCTCGAAACCGGTCAGATGCACCATGTCGATGAAGCGTTGCGCCGCGGCTTCGCGCTCCTCCTTCGCCATGCGCTTCTTTTCGAGTCCGTAAAGCACATTCTCCCTGACGGTTTTCCAGGGAAACAGGGCGAAGTTCTGGAAAACGATTCCCCGGTCCGGCCCGGGCCCGGTCACTTTCTCGCCCGCACAGATGATCTGCCCGTGCTGTACCGGGATGAAGCCGCCCAGAAGGTAGAGCAACGTTGACTTGCCGCAACCCGACGGCCCCAGCAACGCGACGAACTCCTGCGGCGCGACTTCGAGTGACACGTTGTCGAGCGCCAGAACCGGCTTGCCATGAGCAGGCCGGTAGCTGTGACACACGTTTTCGATGAGGATACCGCCTGGCGCAGCGCTGCGTGCGCCGGCCGGCAGGTCCCCAGTGGGCTCTGCGGGAAGCGTCATTTCACCCGGGCAGCCGCTTCTTTGGCGAGACTCAGGTCGACGTAATTCGCTGCGTCGATCTTTACCTTGAGAACTCCGATTTCGTTGAGATCGTTCAGGTTCTTCTGCAGGCGCGGAACGTCGATCAGCGCATCCGGATGGCGGTAATTGTCCTGCTTCGAAAACACCCACGAAACGTAGTTCTTGGCCGGCCGCTTGGTGACCTTTGCCACCAGTTCGGCCGCGGCTTCCCGGTTTTTGGGATCGTAAAGCCACTTGCGGAGCCGGATGTTGTCTTCAAGGAAATCGACAAGGGCAGCGCGGTTTTTCTTCACCCAGTCGGTTTGTCCGACGTAGATGAGGGTCTCGTTCGGTCCCAGCGCGTCGCGCATGTCGAACAGGACCTCCATCGTGCCGCGCTTGTCGGCCATCAGGTTAAAGGGCGTCAGAAGCGGGGCAAGGTCGATGCGGCCTTTTTCCAGCGCGCCCATCATCGCCGGGAAACGCACTTCCACCACCTGAAAATCCTTGCCGCGCACCATGTTGTTCTTCTTGGCCATGGCAATGATCGCGGCGTCGATTGAACTGCCGAAAGCGTTGACTGCGAGCACCTTGCCCTTCAGGTCGGTGAAAGTTTTCGCCGCGCCCTTGCGAACGTAGAACGGCGTGGCGCCATAGCCCGGTACGCCGCCTGACATCAACTGGCCGATGGCCACCAGCTTCAGGTTCGCCTGCTTCACGCCGAGGGCGAGCGATTCCGGACTGACGCCGCCCAGTTCGATTTCCCCTGCGGCAATCGCCTGCAACGCAGGGCCGCTGCCCTTCATGCGCTGCGGCGAGACGACGTATGACTTTCCGTAATGCTTGTAAACGCCCGGCGGCGCATGCGGTATCAGCGGCGTAAGATGGGCCGGCGCAACGGAATAATGGATTTTGATGTTCACAGGCTCGGCTGTGGCCGCACCGGCGGCCAGCGCAACCCCGAGCGCCGCGAAAGCAAGTAATTGGCGTTTCATGGTTCACTCCCTTCTCTGATCGTTATGGTTGACCGGAAACTACTCGTTTTGCACCGATTTGACCAGACCCGGCGCACCGCATGGAAACCGTGGCATGGCCCAACGCCACCGGCACGCCTGCCCCGAGACCGGCCGCGCAAGTCCCCAAACGTGCATCTGGCCAACCGTCACGATATGGTGTTTGTATGGGTCAGGTTCGAGAGGCCTGCGCGGACAGGTCCGGGTCTAATTTGGAGTAAGACCATGAGCGAAGTGATTGTAAAAACGCCTATGCAATATCTCGATCAGGCCATGGGGGCATTGCGCAACGCCGGACTGATCTCCGGCAAAACCGAGGAAGCGCCCATCGTCGGCCTGCTCGAAAAAATCACCGATCTTTCGCCGGACAAGATCGCCGTCATTACCCGCACGCTTGGTCAGATGCCCGTATTCAACGAGGTCGTGCGCGAACAGATCAGCCAGATGGAAATCGGCCAGCGCTACGAGAAGATCACCGAAGGTTTCAATTCCATCCGCGACGACGCCAAGTCCATGGTCGACCAGATGGAAGACGGCAAGCTCAGCATTTTCGAGCGCGCCACCAACACGTGGATGAAAATTTCGCGTGGCGATATAGCCACCCGCTTCGACGAAATCAGGGACGTTTATCTCGATGTCGCCACGGACACCAAGAAGAACATCGAGCGCGAGCATATTATCCTGGAAGCCTACCGCGATTTCCGCGGCGCACTGAAACAGGCCGAAGTCGCAGCCCTGGAAGTGTTGAAAATCGCCTCCGACAAGCTTGAGGCGGCCAAGAACGATCTCGGCAAGTCGGCCAAGGCGATCGAGGATTACAAGGGAACCGAAGCTGCCGAACGGGCAAAGCTCGAGCTGACCCGCGACGAATATCTTCGCCGCATGCAGAACGAGGAAGGCCGCTACCAGATATCCAAGGACCTCGCCGACAACCTGACCATCAGCTACAACACGTCCGAGGTTATCATGGCGCGGCTGATGCAGACCACCAATGCCAAGGAACGCGTCTACCAGCAGGCCGTCTCGTTCTTCTCGACCAACGAATCCGTGCTGACCGCCCTGAAGGCGTCCTTCACCGGCCTCGTTGGCCTGCATGAGTCCACCAAGACGCTGAACGAGATGAAGGAAGGCGTGTCGAAATCGATCGAAGTCCTTTCCGAAATCGGCGGCAAGATCCAGGAAGAGGCGCTGAAAGCCGGCTACGGCCCGACGATCCGCGCCGACGCCGTCAAGAAACTGGTCGACAGCGTCGTCAACTTCCAGGAGAAGTCGACGGCCATCATCGCCGAAATGCGCAAGCTGGCGACCCAGAACTCGCAGGAAATCCGCGAGGCGGTGGAAGACGGCAAGCGCCGGATCGCCAAGCTGGCTGCCGAAGGCAATACCCTGGCTCTCGATCTCGACTACAAGGGCCGGTAAGAACCGGCCCCCTATCGTCAACACGTCCGGGATGCCGGGGCAATGACAGACAGCACACAGAAGGTCGAGCCGCCGCAACGGCTCGACGACTTGATGATGGCGATGGATATCGTCGACGAGTTGCGCCATCAGGACCAGCTTGTCGAGAAGGAATTGTCCGAAGCCGACCGCGATGCCGCTTTCAAAAAGCGGTTGCGCGAAATCTACGAAAGCCAGGGCCTCGAGGTAAACGACCGCATGCTCGAGGAGGGCATAAAGGCGCTAAAGGAGGCCCGCTTCACCTATCGCCGCAAGGGCACGGCGATGCAGCGCTTCTGGGCCGGGCTCTGGGTCCGGCGTGGACGCACGGCAGTCATCGGCGGGGCGGCAGTTGCCGCAGTCAGCCTGTATTCGGGCGCAACCGTCTGGGACAATGTCAAGGAAACGCGCAGCCGTCAGGCCGTCCAGACGGAACTGACCAAGACGCTGCCGCAATCGCTGGACGAAGCCAGGAAGCTGGCGCTGAACGAAGCCAAAACCGCCGATGCACGCCAGGCAGCCGAACGCTACGCCGCGGCTGGTACGTCGGCGCTGGCGGCCAAGGACCGCACCGCCGCGCAGAAGGCGATTTCCAATCTGAAGTCCCTGCGCGTTTCGCTGCTGCAGGACTACGATCTGAGAATCGTGTCGCGCGCGAACGAACGCACAGGCCTCTACCGCGTGCCGAACGTCAACAGCGGCGCACGCAATTATTATATTGTTGTGGAGCCGGTCAGCCGCGAAGGGCAGACCCTCTCGATCCCCGTGAAGAGCGAGGAAGACGGCTCGACGTCGACCGTCAATAAATTCGCGGTCCGCGTGCCCTACGAGACGTTCCAGAGGATCGCCGCCGACAAGCAGGACGACGGCATCATCCAGAACAACGTGCTGGCGCGCAAACCGCGCGGCGCCCTGTCGCTTGAGTTCGCCATGCCGGCGAGCGCCGCTTTCATCACCAAATGGTAGGTTCCATGCAATCCGGCCTGGACATTTTTTCGCAATTGCAAAGCGCGCTCACCGGTGTGCGGCGAGACGAGAACCAGCTGTCTTCGGCGCTGGCATCCGCCACCGCAGATCTCGCGCGCTTGCGTGCAGAAGAGGCGTCCTCCTATCGCGCGCTGGCGCAGGTTCGGCTGGAAGCCCTCGCCCACGAAGGCGTTGCCGCGCGCCTGAGTTCTGCCGAACGGCAGGCGCTCGACATTCTGGAACGGCGCAAGGACGCTGCCGAACGCGACAGCCGTACGCGCGATCATCTTCTCGCCAGGAGCGAAGAGCTCGCCGCCAGACATGCAGATGCTCTCAGGACTATCGAGGATGCGGCGGGCGCAGTCGACCGGCAGCGCGCGGCGACGCAAACCCGTCTGAAGAGCGATCCCAACTGGCAGGCTCTGGACAAGGCCAATGCGGAGGCAGAAGCCATTGCGAAGGCCGCCCGGGAGAAGGCCGACAGGTCCGCCAGCGAAACCGCGGCGAAGGGCAAGCCGTACGAAGACGACAGCCTGTTCATGTATTTGTGGCGGCGGAAATACGGCACGTCGGCATACAAGGCCGGTTACTTCGCCCGCTGGCTCGACGGCAAGGTCGCCAACCTGATCGGCTACGACGAGTTGCGGCCGAATTATTTCATGCTGAACGAAATTCCGGCGCGCCTGAAAGATCACGCGGACCGGCTGGCGGCTGTCGTCCGCGACAAGACCCTTGCCCGCGCCAGTTTCGAACGAAACGCCCTCGTAGCGGACGGCATCGAGCCGCTGGAGCACATGCTCAGCCAGCGCGAAGCGCTCGCCCAGAGCATCGCTCTCGAACAGAAGAACGTCGAAGATGATCTGCGCAAACTCGAGGCGCAAACGGCGGAAACCGCACGCGGGGGGAACGATCCGGAACTGAAGAGCGCTCTCGACGCCATGAGCCGGGCTCTGGCGCAGGACGATCTGATGAACCTTTTCCAGCAGGCCATGCAGACGGCCACGCCGGAGGACGAAGCCATCGTCCGCAGGCTGCAACGGGTGAAGGAGGATATCGAGACGGCGGAGCGGACGGTCGAGCAGACGCGGAGCGCTATTCTGGACATCGAACGCAAGCGCGCCGAACTCGAACGCTCCAGCGAGCGCTTCCAGCGGCAGGGCTATCAGGATCCGTTCGGCGGATTTTCCAACGGCAGTATCATCGGAGAGGTCATCGGCGGTATTCTGCGCGGCGCGATGCGCGGTTCCGACCTCGACCGGACGCTCGACGACGGTTTCAGCCGCCAGCGTCCGCGCTCGCCCGGCGGCTTCGGCGGCGGCATCCAGTTTCCGAACGGCGAAGTCTGGCCGCGCAGCCGCCGCATGGGCCATGGCTGGGACGACGACATACTTGACCGCAAGGACGGTGGCGGCAGCTGGTGGGGCGGCGACAGCGGCACCACCGTGAATCCGTTGCCACAGGACGACGGCGGTTTCGGTGGCGGCGGCGGCTTCCGGACAGGCGGCGGTTTCTGAACCTTTTTCTTTGCTCCCGGCGCCACGACGGCCAGCCGCATGAGGCAAATAATGGCACCCGCCAACAGGAACCATCACTACTGGCCACGCTTGTCTCGCGCAGCGATTGCCGGCCTTGCCGCCACATTGGCCTATGTGGCGATGGCCTCCGGGAGCCTTGCAGCGCAGTGCAAACGCAGCGCAAACGTCTGGAAGATCGACGGACTGAAACAAAACTTCTCGCGCAAGCAGCGCAAGAACCTTAGCGGGCTGGCCTGCGCGCCCATGCAGCAAGGCATGCAGCGCTGTCTGATCGTACAGGACGAAGGTTTCCGCGCCGCATGGGGAGAAATGACGCCGGGCCGCCTGAAGCTGACCGCGTCGTTCAACCTTCCGGACTATGCTCCCCTAAGCGGCAGCGGTGAAATGGATGCTGAAGCTGCGGCCTGGAGCCAGGAAAAGTTCTACGTTTTGGGCTCGCACAGCACGAAGGACAAGCGCTGCGCCTCCAATGCATCGTCGGAAGTCCTGCTGCGCTTTGCCTTTGGCCCCGGCAAGCCGCGGCTAGAGCGCAGCCGTTCCCTGCTCGAACTACTCGCGCAAATTCCGGAGCTGAAAAGCAGCATTCACGGCTGCCTTGGATCGCCCGAAGCCCGCAAGAAGAAATGGCAGAAGGCAAAGGCGCACGGCCTTAATATCGAAGGAATGGCGATTGCCGGCTCAGACGCCGTATTCGGCCTTCGCGGGCCCGTCGTGAACCGGCGCGCTGCACTGGTGCGCGTGGGACTGGACAGCCTGTTCGGAAATGCGTCTGCCAAGCCGCACATCTCCCTGCTGCCCCTGCAACCGCCCGGCGGCGTGCGCGATCTTGCAACTTTGGACAGCACAGGTGCTCAAATACTGATTCTGTCGGGCGCCGAAGACGATGCGACCGGCAGGGCCGCCATCCATCTGTGGGACGGCAAGGCTAGTACAGCCGCGAAACTCTGCGACCTGCCCGATCCACCCAAAGGCTCGAAGAAAAAACCCGAAGCGCTTTTCGTCACAGCGCGCGATGGCAAGATTATCCGCCTGCTGGTGATCTCCGACGGAATCCGCGATGGGGAGCCGGAAGAATACGAGTTCGCCCTGCCCTGACAGCCGAACCGTCTAATTCACTGCCAGTTCGATCCGCGTCGTCGTTTCCATATCGTCGCCGTTCCACATCATGATCGCCGCTTCCCGCTTGCCGAGATAGCGCGGTGCGCTGTCTTCGAGGATCATCGGCAGATCGTGACCCGGCACGACGATATTGCCCGGACGCGCTTTCCAGAATTCCCACATCCTGGCGATGGACGCAGCGCTGACGGCGGCGTCGTAGGTCATGTCGGTCGTTCCCGACACCAGTTCAGCCCGGTTCTTGGCGGCGTCTCCGGTGAATATGATGTCGCGTTCTGCGCCCCGCAGGACGAAAACAAGGCAGCCCGGCGTATGGCCAGGCGCGAGATAGGCTGTCATGCCCGGAAAAATCTCCGCGCCCTCGTCGACTTCGACCGCGGTTTTCCAGTTGCGCAATTCGCGCACGTAGAGCTCCGGCACAACGGTCTCGCCCCAGGGCTCCTCGATGGCCCAGTCCATCTCGGTCTTGCCGATAACGATGCGGGCGTGACGGAAAAGCGTCCAGTTCACCGAATGGTCGTAATGCGAATGGGTGAGCAGCAGGTCGGTGACGTCTTTCGGCGCAAGGCCACGCTCCTTCAGCCGCTCCTGCAGGGTCTTGCGCATGCCGAACGCACCGCAATCGATCATGCCAAGGCGATTCTCCGCCCGGATCAGGGCAATCGTCGACCAGCCAAGCCCACCGTGACAGACCGCCTTGCCGGGATAGCCCTGCACTACAATGTCGACGCCGTATTTCGCTACATCCATGATTTTCGCCCGGTTGCTTCATCCGACGCACCGGACATATCCCTCCGGCACAAAATTGAAACTACCAATTGACTTTGTATTTTACAAAATCGCAAGAACGTATCAAAGAAGCGGATTGCGGCCCCGTGCCGCGAGAAAATCTCCAAATCCGGTGGTCCCATGAGCGGTCTCGTCAAAATCCCCTGCACCATGATGCGCGGCGGCACGTCGCGCGGCCCCTACTTCCGCGCCGAAGATCTTCCGGCAGACGTCGCCGAGCGCGACCGCATTCTCCTGTCCGTCATGGGCTCGGGCCACCATCTGCAGATCGACGGCATCGGCGGCGGCAATCCGGTCACCAGCAAGGTCGCCATCGTTTCGAAATCGAGCCACCCGGAAGCCGATGTCGACTATCTGTTTGCGCAGGTGAATATCCGCGAGCAGATCGTGGACACAGCGCCGAACTGCGGCAACATGCTCGTCGGCATCGCGCCTTTCGCCATCGAGCAAGGGCTCGTTCCCGCACAGGACGGCCATACCACCGTTCGAATCTACAACGTCAACACCAACAGCCTCATCAACTCCACCGTCGAAACGCCCGGCGGCGAAGTGAATTACGAAGGCGCGACGCAGATCGATGGCGTGCCCGGCACAGCAGCCCCCGTAACTGTCGCCTTCCTGGACGCAACCGGCGCGAAGACCGGCAAACTCTTCCCGACCGGCAATTCCATCGACACCATCGACGGCGTCGACATGAGCCTCGTCGACTGCGCCATGCCGATGATGATGATGCGCGCCGAAGACATGGGCAAGACGGGCTACGAAACCGTGCAGGAACTCGAAGCCGACAAGGATTTCATGGCCCGCATGGAGGCCCTGCGCCTGAAGGCGGGACTTGCGATGGGCTTCGGCGACGTGAAGGATTCCGTGATCCCAAAGCCCGTCTTGCTGGCGAAGCCGCAAACGAAGGACGCCGTGATCTGCGTGCGCTATTTCATGCCGCACGAGTGTCACCCCTCCCTCGCCGTGACCGGCACCATAGGCATCGGCACCGCCTGCGCCACGCCGGGTAACCTCGCTTCGAACATTGCCGGCCCCATCGAACTGCCGAAGACCGTGCTGATCGAAAATCCCGCCGGGGTCATAGAGGTCTATCTCAGCAACATCGAAGGCCAGCAATACCCAATGGCATCGCTGATCCGCACGTCGCGCAAGCTGTTCGAGGGATTTGTCTACGCCAAGGCTGCTCCCGCTTCTTCGCAAAAGGCGGCTTGATTTAGCGAAATGGCGGATTTGACGAAGCAATACGACGTCCTCGTCATCGGTGGCGGAAACGCTGCGCTTTGCGCAGCAATCAGCGCAGCCCGCGACGGCGCTTCGGTTCTCGTGCTGGAAGCTGCGCCGGAATTCTGGCGCGGCGGCAACACGCGGCACACGCGCAACATGCGCTGCGCGCACGATGCCGCTACCGACACGCTGACGGGCCCCTATCCGGAAGAAGAGCTTTACGAGGATTTGCTGCGCGTCACGGGCGGTCAGACTGACGAAGAGCTGGCGCGCATGATGATCCACGAGTCGAAGGACATGCTGCACTGGATCGTCCAGCAGGGCGTGCGCTTCCAGCCGCCGCTCGGTGGCACATTGAGCCTCGGCCGCACCAATTCGTTTTTCCTGGGCGGCGGACGGGCCATGCTGAATGCGCTTTATCGAACGGCGCAATCCCTTGGCGTCGACATCGAATACGATGCGGAAGTCGTCGATCTCGACGTGCAGGATGGCATGTTCCTGTCGGCGAGTATTATCCGTCACGGAACTCCGATCGCCATACGCGCCAAATCGCTGGTCGCTGCGTGCGGCGGTTTCGAAGCCAATTTCGACTGGATGGCGGAATACTGGGGTCCGGCGGCGCATAACTTCTTGTGCCGCGGCAGCAAGTGGAACAAGGGCACGGTCCTGCGCAAGCTGATTGAAAAAGGCGTGCAGCAGATCGGCGATCCGACGCAATGCCATGCGGTCGCCATCGACGCCCGCGCGCCAAAATACGACGGCGGCATCATCACACGGCTAGATTGCGTGATCTTCGGCATCGTCGTCAATCGTAACGCCGAACGCTTCTACGACGAGGGCGAGGACATCTGGCCCAAGCGTTACGCCATCTGGGGCCGTCTCGTCGCCCAGCAGCCCAGCCAGATCGGCTACATCGTCTTCGATCATGCCGTGCTCGAAAAGTTCATGCCGTCCTGTTACCCGCCGGTGAAGGCGAACAGCATCCGCGAACTGGCGGAGGCCTTCGAACTCGATCCCGACACGCTGGAAAAAACCGTACGCGAGTTCAACGCCGCGGTGCAGCCGGGAACATTCGATCACACGATACTGGACGATTGCCGCACCGAAGGCGTCACCCCGCCAAAAACGCACTGGGCGCGCAAGATCGAGAGCGCGCCTTTCTACGCCTACCCCGTGCGGCCCGGCATTACCTTCACCTATCTCGGCACGCGCGTGAACCGGGATGCCCGCATGGTCATGGCGGACGGCAAACCGTCGGCCAACATGTTTGCAGCCGGCGAGATCATGTCCGGCAATGTGTTGGGCAAGGGCTATGCTGCCGGCATCGGCATGACCATCGGCAGCGTTTTCGGACGCATCGCGGGACGGGAGGCCGCCAAAAATGTCCGCAACTGATGTCTCGACCGATCCCCTGTCCGGCAAGGCCGTAACCGGCCCGGCGCAGAAGCTGCCGCTGCCGCATGCCAGCGCCGCGCTGGAAGAGGCCGACCGGTTGATGACCCTTTGCAATTCCTGCCGTTATTGCGAGGGCGTTTGCGCGGTCTTTCCGGCGATGGAACTGCGCCGCGACTTCTATGACGGCGACCTCAATTACATCGCCAACCTCTGCCACAATTGCGGCCAGTGTTTTTACGACTGCCAGTTTTCGCCGCCGCACGAGTTCAACATCAACGTGCCTGTGACGCTGGCGCAGGTGCGTGCGCAATCCTATGCGCACTACGCATGGCCACGCGCATTCGCGGGCCTGTTCGAGCGCAACGGCCTCTGGGTCAGCCTGATCGCAGCAGCGAGCGTTGCAGCCTTCGTCGGCGGCTTCGTCGCCTGGCGCGATCCGGCGGTTCTGTTCGGCACGCATACGGGACCGGGCGCCTTCTACAAACTGATGCCGCACAATGCGATGGCGGCCCTGTTCGGCGCTGCCTTTCTCTACGCAATCGTGGCGCTTGTCATGGGCGTGCGCGCCTTCTGGCGCGACAGCGGCGGCTGCGCGCCCGGTGGCGGCTCGATCTGGCAGGCGATGAAGGACGCAGGCAGCTTGCGCTATCTCGACGGTGGCGGGTCGGGCTGCAACAATTCCGGCATCAATCCACGCGACGGACGCAAGCACGCCCATCACATGACGTTCTACGGGTTTCTGCTCTGCTTTGCCGCAACATCGGTTGCCACGCTCTATCACTATCTGCTGGGCCGCGAGGCTCCCTACCCCTGGTGGGACCTGCCCGTGGTGCTCGGCACGCTCGGCGGCATCGGCCTGATTTTCGGCCCGGCGGCCCTGCTCATGGAAAAATTCCGCCGCGACCCGCAAATCCGCGACGATGCACGTTTCGGCATGGAAACGGCATTTCTCGCGATGCTTTTCCTGACCTCGCTCACCGGCCTCGCCCTCCTGTTTCTGCGGGCGACGCCCGCCATGGGCCTGTTGCTGGCAATCCATCTCGGCGTTGTATTCGCGCTGTTCGTAACGATGCCATACGGCAAGTTCGTGCACGGAATTTACCGCTTCGCCGCATTGACGCGCCATGCACAGGAGATGCGGCAGGCGGAAGCAAATGGCGGGCATTGAGCGCCAGACCATTTGCTCCCGGTCTGGCAGCGGCATCAGATCGCCAGTCATTGCCGCCACCGTATTCATGCAACAATCACATAATTATCCGCCGATAATTGCATTTTACAGATAGCGCTCAGGATGTTCTTCTCGGACCGGACAATCATGGAGGGGACGATGAAGAAACTTTCAACCACCTTGGCTGCCGCCCTTGCGCTGGCTGCGCCATTGGCCGCTTCTGCCGCGGAGCCTGCCGGTACGGATCAAATGGCTCTCGGAAAGCGGGGCTTCTTCTACGTCGGCGGCGAATATGTGGGGCCGGCCGGCAAACGGCTGATGAAGGGCCAGATGTATGTCGAAGTTCTCACGCCCCGCAAAGTGACCGGCAAGTATCCTCTGGTTCTGATCCACGGCGCGGCCCAGACGGCAACGAACTGGATGATGACTCCCGACGGCCGCAAGGGATGGGCCGATCATTTCGTTGAGAAGGGCCATATCGTTTACATGGTGGATCAGCCCGCACGTGCGCGTTCGCCATGGCATCCGGATCAGAACGGTCCTTTGCGCATGTTCACCGCAGAACAATTGCAAACGCTTTTCACCGCCTCGAGGGAACTGGGCAAGTGGCCTCAGGCGAAAAAGCACACCCAGTGGCCGGGCTCAGGCAAAATGGGCGATCCAGCCTTCGACGCCTTTTACGCCACGCAGGTCCAGTCGTTGAAAAGCGATGCAGAAACCCAGACCCTTACGCAAAAGGCCGGTGCTGCCCTGCTCGACAAGATCGGTCCTGCAATTCTCGTGACGCACTCACAATCTGGTCTTCTCGGATGGGTGATAGCCGAAGCCCGTCCAGCACTGGTGAAGGGCATTGTCGCCATCGAGCCATCGGGCCCGCCCTTTCACAACAACAACCCGAAAAAGACCAAGGCCAGAGCCTACGGGATCACGGATATTCCGGTAACCTATGATCCGCCCGTGAAAGACGCAACGGAGATTGCCACAGAAGTTCAGGCCAAAGCGGACGGTCCCGACCTCATTGCGTGCACGCTGCAAAAGGCGCCGGCGCGGAAATTAAAGAACTTTCTCGCCATTCCAACGCTCATTACGGTATCGGAATCTTCCTACCATGCTCCGTACGACCATTGTACGGCAAAGTATATGCAACAGGCCGGCGCACGCGTGGAATTTGTCCGTCTCCAGGACAAGGGCATCCGTGGTAATGGACACATGGTAATGCTGGAAAAAAACAACCTGCAGGTTGCAGACTATCTCCTTGGCTGGATCGCGACAAACATCAAGTAGGTTTCGCTGTTCCTCCCGCAGCAAGATGAGCCCGGCGCGCCAAGTAATGGCCGCCGGGCATTCCCCCTGTCCGCAGCCACCCAACGCCGGCAGACAACGCCACCTCAGCCAACGAGTTCGCCTTTCCAGCTCTCGACCAGCAGATCGCGAAATCGCTGGGCCGCAGGAGCCAGCTGGCTGTTCGATTTTTCGACCAGGCCGATCGTGCGGGTGATCAGCGGATCGGCAAGAGGCTTGGTGACGATCAGCGGATGATTGCTTTGCGGCGTCGCCAGCCGCGGCAGCACCGACGCGCCGAGGCCAGCCTCCACGAAGCCGAGCGACATCGACAGGTGGTTGACCTCGTAAAACCACTTGAGGCGAATATCGTGGCGCGCGAGCATGGCGTCGAGCAAGACACGATTGCCGCTTGTGCGCCCGACACCGACGAGCGCCGTCTTTTCCAGATCGCCCCACACAACTTTCCGCTTCTTTGCCAACGGATGTTTGCGATGGCACGCCAGAACGAAGGGGTCCTCGATCAAGGGCGTAAATGTCAAATTCTGATGCGAGTTGCCGATGAAATTTACGCCGAAATCGGCATCTCCGCGCGCCACGGCATCGAGGGCCGGATCGGCGGACAGATCGTGAATGCGGAAACGGATTTCCGGGTATAGCGCATGAAAGGCGCTGATCACCCGGGGCAGAAAGTAAAAGGCTGCCGTGGGAACGCAGGCAATCGTAACCAGTCCTCCGGATCGCGCGCCGAATTCCGACACCGCCGAAATCGTGTTCTCGAAGTCTTCGACCAGCCGGCGCACGAATGCTTCCAGCGACCGCCCGGCTGGGCTCAGGGCAACGTGCCGCGTCGTTCGCTCGAGCAGAGCCGCGCCAAGGTTCGTTTCGAGCGCGCGTATGCGCCGCGATAACGCCGGCTGCGACATGTTCAGACTTTCGGCCGCCCGGCTGAAGCTGCCCTGGTCGAGCACCGTGACGAAAGCCTTCAGATCGAGGATCTCACAATTCATGCGCATAGTGCATTAATACGCGATATATTTGCATTTTACAAACCTATCACCATCCGCCAATATCGCTTGATGACCTATCGGCTAAGTCGCGGGGCAGACCGTTCGTCCCGAAGCCGGAAGATCAACAGGGAAGGGAAATCATGAAGACCAATATTGGCAGACAGATTGCGACGCTGGCTTGCGCTCTGGCCGTCGGCGCAATCGCAGGCGCCGCCCCCGCGCATGCGGTCGACTTCAAGGGCAAGACGATCGAATGGATCATTCCGTTTCGCGAAGGCGGCGGCTCCGACAAATGGGCGCGCGCATACCTGCCCTATCTCGGGAAGAACCTGCCCGGCAATCCGACCGTCGTTGTGAAATACATGCCCGGCGGCGGCTCGACGACCGGTTCCAATTTCTTCGCGCAGCGCGCCCGCCCGGATGGGCTTACGATCCTCGGCACATCGGCCTCGACGCAGTTTCCATACCTGCTTGGCGACAAGAAGGTCCGCTACGAATACAAGGACTGGAAGATCGTTCTGGCTTCGCCGACCGGCGGCGTTGTCTATGTCAGTCCGAAACTCGGCATCAAGTCCGCCAAGGAACTGGCGAATCTGAAGGGCCAGTCTCTGTTATACGGTTCGCAGGGCGCAACCTCGCTCGACCTCGTTCCGCTGCTTTCGTTCGAAATGATGGGCCTCAACGTGAAGCCGGTATTCGGAATGACCGGCCGCGGACCCGGCCGTCTTGCTTTCGAACGCGGCGAACTCAACCTCGATTACCAAACGACATCGGCTTACTTGTCTTCGGTCGTACCTCTTGTGAAAGAGGGCAAGGCCGTGCCGCTGTTCTCGTGGGGCACGCTCGACGATAACGGCAAGCTGGTGCGTGATCCGACCGTGCCGGACCTGCCGCAATTCGCGGAAGCCTTCGAAATGATGAACGGCAAGAAACCCGAGGGCGATTCATGGAACGCCTGGCGCGCCTTCTTCACGGCCGGCTTTGCCACCCAGAAGATGTTGTTTCTGCCAAAGGGAACCAAGCAGGACATCGTCGATGCCTATGTCTCCGCCCTCCAGAAGATCATCAAGGACCCTGCCTTCCAGAAAGGGGCAAAGAAGTCCCTCGGCGAATATCAGCAAATGACCGGCAAGCCGGCCCAGATCGCGCTGAAGGAAACGGTCGACGTCGATCCCAAGGCTCGCGAATGGGTCAAGAAATGGCTGGTCGACCGCTACAAGGTCAAACTGAAATAACCGGACCGGCATCCGCCTTACTTTGGAACGCGGCGGCGTAAGTTCGCCGCGTTTCCGCTTGAAGCACCCATAAAACCAGATACGGAACGGCCAAAGATGTTCGAGGCGCTGGGGATAGCCTTTTCTGCTCTGTTTTCGCTGCAGAGTCTGGGCATGTTGATGGCAGGCGTTGTCATGGGTCTTGCCATCGGCATTCTGCCGGGCCTTGGCGGCATAGCAGGCCTGGCTCTGTTGTTGCCGTTCATTTACGGGATGGATCCCGTCGCGGCGATGGCGCTGATGATCGGTCTCGTCGCGGTCATCCCGACGTCGGACACGTTCACATCCGTGCTGATGGGTATCCCCGGTTCCAGTTCGAGCCAGGCGACCGTGCTCGACGGCTTCCCCCTCGCCAAACAAGGCTATGCCGCGCGCGCGCTGAGCGCTGCCTTTGTCGCCTCGCTCTTCGGCGGGCTCGCCGGCGCTATCATCCTCACATTCTTCATCCAGATCGCCCGGCCGCTGATCCTCACCTTCCGTACGCCAGAACTGTTGATGCTGGTGATCCTCGCCTTCTCGATGGTCGGTGTGCTGGCCGGACGCAGCCTCTCGAAGGGTCTCGTCGCAACGGCGCTCGGCATGCTCGTTGCTTCCATCGGCAATGCCCCGGCGCAAGGCACAGAACGCCTGACCATGAATGTCGATTACCTGACCGATGGCCTGCAACTGGTCATCGTTGGTCTCGGCATTTTTGCCCTGCCGGAAATCATCACGTTGCTGCGCAAGGATGCCGCGATAGCCAGCGACACACGCCTCGGACAGGGTTGGCTGCAGGGCCTCATCGACTGGTGGAAGAACATCTGGCTGTCCACCCGCTGCGCCGTCATCGGCGTCATCGTCGGCATCGTCCCGGGCCTCGGCGGCTCGGTCGTCGACTGGATCGCCTATGCCCACCTGACCCAGACCGCCAAGGACCGCTCGTTGCTGGGCAAGGGCGATATCCGCGGCGTCATCGCGCCCGAAAGCGCCAACAACGCCAAGGAGGGCGGCGCGCTGGTTCCCACCCTGCTCTTCGGCATTCCAGGCTCGGGCTCCATGGCGATCTTCCTCGGCGGCATGGTTATCCTTGGCCTGGAAGCCGGCCCGATGATGATCACCCAGCAACTCTCGACGACCTATACGATCGTCTGGTCGCTGGCGCTGGCGAACGTTTTGGGCGCTGGCCTTTGCCTGCTGATCGCGCCAGCCGTGTCGCAGATCGCGCGCATTCGTTTCCCGCTGGTTGCGCCTTTCATGCTGATGTTCATCGTCTTCGCGGCCTTCCAGTCGCGGCAGTCGATCTGGGATCTCGTCAGCCTGCTCGCCGTTGGCGTGATTGCACTGTACATGAAGCGCTTCGACTGGCCCCGCCCGGCGTTTCTGATCGGCTTCGTTCTCGCCAAGGCGGCTGAAACCTATACCTATCAGGCGACCCAGTACACGCTGGAACGCGGCATTTCCTACATCATGTCGCCAACCGTCTTTATCCTCGCGGCGCTGACCATCGGCTCCCTGTGGATCGGCATCCGCCAGAGTAAGCAGATCAACCGCGGCGACGAAAAGCCGGAAGCCGTGGCAATGCAGAGCCGGATGCCGCAACTGCTGTTCGCTGGCGCTATTGCGGTCTGGTTTGTTTATGCTCTGTGGGACTTGCAGGAGATCCCGTCGCTTATCGACCGGGTATTTCCCGTTACCGTTGCAATTCTGGGCCTGCCCTTCCTGTTGGCCGTTCTATGGCAGCTTGCATTCGCACCCAAAGCGGCGGCTGCCGTCTATGACGAGGAAGTCGTGGGCGAAGAAGCAGGCGATCCGGACCGTTACGGGGTCTGGAGCACGTTGCTCTGGTTCATCGGCCTGCTGGGCCTCAGCGCCATCACCGGGTTTTTCATCGCCAATGTCGTGTTCTTTTTCACGTTCCTGCGCTGGCGCGCGAAGGCATCATGGATGGTCACGGTCATCCTGACGATCGCCGGCAACGGCTTTATCCTGTTCCTGGCCTGGCTGCTCAACCGCGACTTCCCGCCCGGCCTGCTGCAAAGCTACTCGGACCTGCCCTGGCCGTTCAGGTAAGGCGGACGCGACGCGCGCTTGGGAATGGACTGGCAAACCCGGCGCGATTCGAACGCGCGACCTACGAATGACCTGCCGCTGCGCTGTGTCTTTCCTCCAATCGGATTTAGAATCCGGCCCTGAAGAAGGACGGACAGATGAAGCGAGTACGGTTCGCGGAAGAGCGGATCACTGCGGTGCTGAGGGAGCACGAAGCCGGGGCGAAGGCGGTCGATCTGGCGCGCAAGCATGCGATCCCGGAAGCGACGCTTTAAAGTTGGAAAGCCTTCCGTTTCAGAACCTGCCGTGCAGATGTGCTTGGTTGAGATAGGGCGGATTTTCGGCTCATCGTACCCAGGGAGGATAGACGATAAGACGAAAATCCGGGCCAGAAGAAAGTAGCCGTGAGAAAGCTGGTACGGGATATCCGGCGAAAGACCCGCTGGCATTGGTCTGCGGGGAAGAGGATCCGTATTGTGCTGGAAGGCCTGCGTGGCGAAGAGAGTATAACCGAGCTGCACCGGCGCGAGGGAAACGCCCAGAGACAGTATTGCTCCTGGGCAAAAGATCTCCTGGAAGCCGGCAAGCGGCGCCTGGCCGGGGATACGGCACGGGATACCTCCAACTGCGAAGTCAAGGACCGCGCAGCGAAATGACGGCGCTGAAGGAGTCCGTCGCCGACCTGACCCCGGAAAACCGCTTGTTCAAAAAAGCATGATCGGGGATGGAGGGACTGCGTGGGCGGGTTGCCAACAAAACTTTACGCCGTGTTGACGGGCCTACAAGTTGACGATGGCACCCTTCAACACCGCCTACTTGATCCCCCCGCTCACCCGGTTGGATGCGGACTGCTGGCATCAGGCGGTTGGTCGATCAGACCGTCTCCCCATGGATTTGGAGATTACGCCGGATCTCGAAAAACTGCGATTTGGCACAGGCATCAATGCCGTGCCTCTCGAACCTTCTACCAACGACCCCTTGCATTCAGTTGCGGCTACACCGAACCTGGCATCGAACCACGGGTACCTGTCTTCTTCCAGCTACTTTCACTCTGACGGAGCGTTTGCAGCACCGCGAACCCGGATGGCAATCGGAAATTCGTAGCCGACTGTGCTGCACAGCCGCACCTTGAACCCCCGATTGCATGCCCGAGCCCTTGCAAAAAGCCAGAGTCAACTCTGCCCGTGTAGGCCGTGACCTGCCCGCGCTGCGAGCTCCATTCCTTTAGCGCCGATCAGAAGTATTGCAGTTGCGCCGGATCCAACCTTTCCACCGAGAAATTGTTGATCGTTATCGTTCCGCCGGTTGCATTGTGCGTAACCGTCAGGTTCGCTCCGGTATTCTCGAAGGAATAGTCGCCGGCATTGCCCTGGAGCCGCAGGATGTCCGTATCGCCGGCGACTTCATGGAAGTCGACGATGCG
>JBFWRC010000038.1:0-46323 GCA_050249115.1 Beijerinckiaceae bacterium | reverse complement strand
TGGTCTCCGAGCGGTTCATTGTGAGTGACGTTGCGCCGGGTCAGGAGATCCACGACTATTTGGTTGCTCACCTTGCCGGTCTCGGCCGCCACCTCGATATTCAGTCTCAGCAGGTCGGCCGCGACAACATCCTATCTCTGGTCGCTCTCGGTCGCGGCCTCACTCTGACAAGCGAAGCGACGACCGTCGCCCACTTTCCTGGGATCACCTACCGGGAACTTGCGGACGAGGTGCTGCCGTTCAGCATGGTCTGGTCCGCGCAAAACGATAATCCGGCATGCCGACGGTTGTTGAGCTTGGCCCGGTCGATGGCGGGACCGGCCGGGAGAAAGTAGGATTTGTCGGCACATGCGATTGTGCCGACGTGTAAGGCTACCACAAGTTGCGCCCATCGGCTATTCCAGCGATTTTTCGATGAAGCCGAGCGTATTGGCGTTCTCGACCAGCGTTCGCACCTTGGAGCGCTCGAGTCCTTCAGGCACTTCCGCCTCGATCTCGAGCCTGAGTTTCACCTGACTGCCCGGAAGCGTGGTGAGCTGTTCGACGATCGCCTCTACAATCTGGTGGATGTCCCGGGCCGGACGATCCGGCGAGATCATCACGGTGCCGGAAAACCGCGTCGGCTTCTTTTCCTGGGGCGGTGCTGCAGGCGCGCCGTCCGTGGGTGGCTCATCAGCAGCCGTTGTGCCATCGCCGGTTCCAAAGGTGGTATCGCTCGACCCAGGCTGAACCGGCATCGGACGATGTGCATCGGCCACCGTAGGCGTCACGATGACGCTGTCGCTGTCTATCACAACCACAGCGTTGACCGCTCGTTCGATAGCTAACCCCAAATAAGTGCCCGACTTATCGTCCCACCGTTCTGCATAGGCGAACGGCCCCGGCAGCATGCCGCTCACGGCAGCCTGCACAGCCTTGACCAGTACGTCCTGCCCTTTGAGGCGCGGGAGATAGATGTATCGGTTGAGGTATTCGCGCAGATCCTTGAGTGACAAATGCGGCTTGTCGTTCCAAATGTATTTCTGGAGATCACGGTCGAGGCGTGACGGCCCCAACTCTGTGAGCAAGCCTTCTTCGGCCGTCAGTTTCTTGCTGGCGCGTGCCAGCAGACCGTCCTGTGCCGGAATCTTGCCGGATACCCACTCCCAATCAGCTTGAGCGCTCTCTTGCGCGGGATAGTGCAGATAGCACCACGCCTCCTTCAGGCGCGTTTTCATTGTCTCATTCGATTCAGAAAGCTTCGCCTTGGCCAACGCGCTGTCACTCTGGGTCAGGTTCAGGCGCTCCGTATCACGGACGATCTCGCCCCATGCCAAGCAGGCGCGCACAGCGTCTTTCAGGTGATCGAGCTGCCGGGCTTCCGCAGCTATGAACACCAGCGTGTTGCGATAGACGCGCGGCGTGCTGCCACGCTGGGTGAGTATGTCTTTCGCTTCAAGCAGCGCTTCCGAGCCATCGCGACCATTGTGCGGGTACTTCACCCCCAGAATCACGGCGCGCACGCCGCCGGCCTCATCCGGGACCTCGGCTGACGAGGCCGGCGCAACCTGAACAGCATCGAAATGCCCCCTATCGGAGAGGCCATTCACATATTTTCCGAGTTCGGCGTCGATCGTCACGTCGACAAGTGCTGCCTCGATTTGCGCAGCCTTGTCCGCTGCGATCCGATTGAGGCTGGCCGACATCGAATACCAATAGCGGCCAAGATCGGCATGCATGAACTTGGCTTGGTTGGTGAGCCGCCGCAGCGCGTCACCAAAAATCGCCGGTCGTTCGCCGGGCTGGACGACACCGAGATTGATCTGCTTGTCATCAAGGCCAGTATTCTGCTGCTGCGCCGTGGGTGCTGTCCCCATGAAAATCGTGCGGGCAACACGGCGGGTCGCCGAATAGCGGTTCAGGTTAGGCGCCGATTGATCGACCTTGTACGGCGTGGACGTGGTGCCATCGACGTCACCAGCAATGATGGCCTGCCAGCTCACATCAAGATAGTGAAGCAATTCCGGTTCAACGCGGGGCGAACTCACCGCCACGCTGCCGGGCATAATCATCACCGACGGATCGCCGCTCATCCAAAGTTCGTGAATCGCTTGAGCCATCAGGCGCAGCACACCGCGTGTGCGCTGGAATTTTTCTAGTGATCCCCAGCTTGTGTAGAGTTGGTCGAACAGCTCAGGATGGATCGGATAAGCCTTCTCCAGCTTGCGCCGGTAATCCTCATCGGCGCAACCTTGCGGGAAATCGTTGGCGTTTTCCCGATACATCTTGGCAAATTGCTTCAGCGTATTGTCACGGTGATGGAACTTGTCCCCGGGAATATCCTTGAACAGCCGTCGCCGGACGATTTCATAGCTTTCTTCTTGGCTTGCCGGACGCCACGAGGATTCCACACGGCTGAAAGTCTGCTTGAGCCGCGCCAATGCCTCTTGGCCACCTTCGCCGCCAACCTCTATCTGTGAGGCCGGCAAGGACGCGACCAACAATGTGCCGGGGCTGGCCTTGACCGCCTCGGTCAGAGACTGAACGAAGGACAGGTTTGCGTCGAACGACCCAGATGGCAGCCCCTCGACCTTGTAGATCTGACGCAGATAGGCAACCCATTCGTCGATCAGGATCAGGCACGGCGCATGTTTCTTGAACAGCGCTTCAAGCAGGTTTGAGCCCGGCGCAATACCGCTGGCATCATTCTCAGCAACCATGTCGAAGGCTTCAGCGCCGCCCAACTGCCAGGCAAGCTCACCCCAGGTCGTACGGATCTTCCGGTCGCCTTCGGCGACGAGCACGTCTTGCGGCCCCCGTGACGTCCCAACCAGCACCGCACGGCGAATATCCTTCGGGACGGTCAGTGCGTTTTTCTCAAGCAACTGATCGAGGCCTGACAGATCCTGCACCGGTGTCTGGCCTGCCATGTGATAGAGGGCCAGCATCGAGTGGGTTTTGCCGCCGCCGAAGTTGGTTTGCAGTTCGACGACAGGATCGCCGCCGCTGCCGGACAGGCGCTTTGCCGCCCCGATCAGCAGCGTGCTCAAGCCCTCTGTAAGGTAGGTGCGGCTGAAGAACTGGCGTGGATCACGATACTCAGACGGCGCGCTGCCTGAATGGACCTTGGCGAGGTCGGCAGCGAACTCGGCCTGCTGGAATTCGCCAGTGGCGACATCTTGATGCGGTTCGACCACCTCGCGCCACGGAAGCAAACCCGCTACGGTCTCGACCGAAATCTCGAGGCGTTGTGTTTTACGGCGCTCTTCATTGCGCTGAAGTTCGGTGAACTTCGTCCGGAGGATGGTGTCGCGCATCTTTCCAAGCTGCTCGGCGACTTCACCCGCGCTGATGGCCTCCATCAAGCGACGCATGGAGTCGAGGGCACGCTCGGCGTCATCGTATGAGAAATTCTCATTGTGCGAGAGCTTGTTTCGGACGTCGAGGAGTTCCGAAACATAGGACCGTTCTGGGTGGCCTAGGACGTTCGCGAAAGAGTCCTTCCAGAACGCCATCATGGTCTTGAGCAGACCTTGCTGATCCCAGCCGACTTCTCCGGTCGAGTTCGGCCGGAGCCCCTGAACCCGCTCGATCACTTCCAGCTGCCAATGACCTTTGAGCGAGGTCTCCAGCCGCTTTTCCACGAACGGGATCAGCGCCAACGGCAGCAATTCCATGCCTTCAAAAACATACTGGCGGGTGCTTTTTGCCATGTCCCGTTTCCCCTCAAATATCCATGCGGGTCTGGCGATCCCCGCTCGTGTCGTGGATGGCCGCAGCGGCCTTCGTCAGTTCGGCCCAGTCGGCGATCAGAGCGTTGTAGGCCGTGGCTTCCTTCGCATCCTTCCGCTTGTTGGCGCTGATGTCGTAGAGGCAGTAGGCAAGATCCTTCACGGCCTCAGCCTGGGCACTGATCTTCTTCAAAAGAACAGCGGTCTCGTGCGATATGCCGTCCTTCTCGTGCAGACTGACAAGGTGCTGAAGGCACTCCCACACCGTCAGGTGCCCATCGTCTTCAGGCACCCACTCCGTGTCGAGTTCATCGCGGGTCAAGATGCGAACCTTTCCGGCAGCACTTTCAATGATACCGGCGTGCTTCACGCTCTCGACAGAAATCCCACGCGCACGCGCGAGGTTGTCGGCCACGCCGTAATCCCCCTTGCCGTTGCCGTTCTGATGGAACCAGGTGATGGCAAAGCGGGTGTCGGCGTCGAACTCGCCCTCGATGCCGCCCAGATATTCATCCAGTTCCCGGTTGATCAGTTGCAGCGCCGTTTTGACGCTCATCGGGCTGTCGTCGGATTCGAGTACGCCCTTGTAGCGCGAAAACACGCCCATGCCGGGACCGATGGCCGCTTGCGGCATGTCGGCGGGAGCGATGTTGGCGGCCTGAAGCTCGGCGATGGCCGAGGGCAGTTCACGTTTCAGGGCACGGATGAATTCAGCCCTCGTGACTACTTCCGCATTCGCCTGCTTCTTACGGCACACGAGCACTACAGAACTAGCCAGCGCATTCGTCCCCACAGCAACCATTCGGCCCGGCTTTTCGGTGCGGAGGGGCCAGGTTCCCACAACAGAATAACCCGCATCCAAAATCGATTGAACGAAAGTCGCCCAACCGGTTGAAATAACGCCTTCCTGTTCAATCTCACTCTGTTTGAAGGCGTAATAGATCGCTGTCGGATATTCGGATGAGCTGGCTTCGGCCATTTTCGAGATGGCCTCGCTCATTCCATCAAGGAAGAATTTTTCGGCTTGGCTTCTACCACCATGACGGTAAGCCACCGCAACAAGCTCGTCCTTTTTTGGAGTAGCAAGCACACCAAACAAATCTGGATAGACTGTTCGCAGAGTTTTTTTCATCCAGGTGAAGAAAAAATCCGACAAATCAGCATAGGCGATATTGTCGTAATATGGTGGATCAGTAGAAATGACTACGTCTTCTGGATAATTTACATTCTGAGCATCTACCTGAGTAATCATCGTTTCGTTAGATCGACTGCTACCAAGGGCTTCGAAACCCTTCACCTGTCTCGTAAAGAGATTGTGATAGCTGCCACTAGATTCACTGAACGGGTTCACCTCAGCGAAATCCCAAGTCATCGGTAGTGCCTGGCGAGAGAAGGTCGACCGCATCTGCTGATTAGGGCTATTCCAGCCGCAAATCGTTGAGCTGTGATTGGCAAGTTGTCCGACTAAGAAGCCAAGATAAATGCTGACCGCCTCGGCATAGGCTTTTGAGCCTACACCGCTTTCACGCAGAGGTACGTCAGACATCTTCTCCAATACAGAACGCGCGTCTTTCTCAATGGTAGCGCGCACTTCGCCCACGAGATCGCTGAATGTTGATAACGCAGTTAGTTGCCGGTTTGTAAAAATTTTGCCCCAACTGTCGAGACCATAGCCATAGCAGGTCCCGCCCGTAAGTTTTTCAGGGGTAGAAGCAGATAGGAACGTTTCGCGACAGACTTGTGCAATAGTTGAGCATTCGGTCGCATTTGCAGTGGCAATTTGCGCCTCATCGGGAGATGCATAGGCGCGGCCGGTCTTGCCCTCCGCGACAATAGCGATCAAAGTCTCGCCCATGCGACCTTCTACGGCGTGTGAGCGCACATACTCAGCCGAGATCGCGGCCCCGGATAGGAGACAGAGGAAATTTCCTCGCCCTGATTTCGTACCCTTCGCCGCTGTGGCCAGTTCGTCCTTCGTTCCACCTTTGCGAATACGATAGGCGATAGTACCGGCTCCCTTGTTGACCAACGGCTCAATCCAAGCCTCTTTGCCCGGCTTAGAACTCAACAAGAAACTCGATGCTATCGGCACTTGGACGTGGGCAAAAGCCGGGTCGGGGCTGGGCACCGTGCGCGACCAGATCCAAGCAATAACTGTCGCTTCACCGCCCCCGTACTCTTTTGGAAGGTCCACCTGCGGGTAAAGATGCCCGATGCGCTCCCACGCCTTTTCGCGCATCCATTCGCCGTAGTGCTTCACATCCTCGGCCAGCCCTTCGGCATTGCGATAGAATGACCGCTCTTTGATGCCAGGATGGACGGGGGCCATATCCTTGAACTTGGGCGGGATCTCGATCATCGCCTTGCCGATCATCACCGCCACCGGGTTGAGGTCGGATCCATAGGCCGGCAAGCCCAGCCGTTGCGCCTCCAGCGGGATCGACCCGCCGCCCGAGAATGGGTCATAGACCGGCGGCAGCTCCCCGCCGCAAGAGCGCCGGATTTCCGCCCGCGCGCGCTCCAGTACTTCTTCGTTGGTCGAGTTCTCCCATTTCACCAGATCCTCGATGATGGCGAACAGCCGCTTGCGCTCGACTTCCTGCGCTTCCGGCGTCGGGAACTGGTCAGGCAGGCTGGAGGGATCATCGACAAGCTGCGCAAACAGCACAGCACGACACGCCGCCAGCGGTCGCCGTGCCCACCACAGATGCAGCGTAGACGGATGTCCGTGCCGGATCGACTTTTCGCGCGCCGAAGCCGCATTGATCACTTCCAGCGGGATCGCGACTTCGATGAGCTTTTTCTTATATAGGGCAGTCATTAAGCGGACTCTTCCGTTATTATTGCTGGTGCGGAGTTCCGCAAGCGTGGGGTATGGGGAATATCGTGGATTTTGTTCATGCAACGATCCCCATTTCGCAGAGCTTCAGCATCTTCTCTCGAACTTGCTGTGCTCGCTGCTCCAAGAATTTCCTGTAATCGCCGGCTACCATTTCGTCATACGGGATGAGGTGGCTTCCGAGGCGATGACGAACCTCCGCTTCACCGAGCGGTGTGCCATCCAACCGCTCAGCCAGATAGCGGTCCGGCTTCTTGTCCGAGATGTTCCGGTTGGTCTGCCAGGTCACGAGTGCGCAGTTGAGCGAACGATAGATCTCCGCATCAGAAAAATCTTGCCGGTTCAGATGCGCGTCCGGGAAAAGATGATGATATTCTCGCTTGGGCAGGTTGGCGCGGCTAACCGTGCTGCCATCTGCAAGGTCAAGACCGCCCTGGTGCAAGGCCAACGCCAGAATGGCACGCCCCAGGCGGTCCTTGTTGGTCGGCCACCGTGCCGCAATCAGCTCGTCCGTTTGCGGCAGTGGATATTGTTCATTATCGAAAATGGCAGGCTGGGGCGCATCCGCCTGGGTGATCAGCGCCCGCAGTTCCAGATAATCAGCAAGCGCCCGCGAGTTCGTGGATTTCTCATACCTGTTGGAAAAGAATGCGCGCCACAGATACTTTCGGAGAATGGTGCGTGCGCGCCCCTCGCTATCGAGCCCTTGCGGTGCGCCAGCCCATAGTGCCGTCAGTACCGGAAGCACCACGTCGGTTGGCAATCGCTTGGCGTCAAATACTCGCTCTTCCTCCAGAAATGTGACGGTGCGCTGGACGCCGCTGACTAGCTCATCCCAATGCGCTAGCAGAGCTTCGCCAAAACCCTTCGCGAGATAGGTGGCATTTGTCGGCGGCTTATCCTGAAGCAGCGCGCTGGCATAGAGAACGAGGTCTTCCGGCTCGTAGTAGGAGACAATGCCTGGGCACGCTTCACGGCATGCGCCCACCAGCTCATGCAGCGATTGCCCAAGTGCCGCTTCTACCTGTGCGACGACGATGTCATAGGTCGAAAGTGGGGCAGCCGATGTGTTCATCTTAATGAACACGTCAAGCGCGGTTTCCTTGCTGGTCGTGACTGGAAGTGAGAGATAGGGCATGTTGAAAGTCGCAAAGGTTTCACGGACCTTTGCCCGGATCTCGCCAACCTCCTCGCGCTCGTTGGCGTCCGGAATCGCTTCCTTGGCCCACAGCTTGTAACGGTCATTGGCAGCGTCTCCCGGTGCGCACAAATCGAGCGGGATCATGCGACGGCTCCAAAGCTGCGCTGGGTCATTTGCCCAGAATGGCCGCCGCTCCTTGTCTCCGGTCTTCTTCCATCGGCCTATGGAATCGACATAGTAGGGCATGCCTGATTCCTCATCCTCCGAGAGATAGAGGAAATAGGTCCGATCCTCGTAATTGTTGTGTAGCCCGCGCCACAGCGCTGTCAGGCGTTGCTGACCATCCAACAGATGCTCCGTAATCCTTTCCCCATCGATAGGGGCACCAACTATTGGCCGGGAAATGAAAGGTTCCTCATTCCCGATTTCCAATATCAGGACAGCTCCGAGCGGAAGCCGACGCAAAATGGTGTTGAACATCTGCGTGACGTTGGCATGCCCCCATGCTTCGAAACGCTGAAACCGGGGAAGAACAGTCTGCCGTGTCCGCACCCGGGAGAACCAATCTGGCAGAAGCCTGTTTTGCGCATTTATTGTCATTCTTTCCCCCTCATACTGGTGCCGTCGCGCGTTCAAGGAGCCGCGGTAAATGAAACTGGATCGCTGTTTCCAAGAATGATGGTTCCCTCTCCACAAGCGGCCCGCGCAGGTAGCGGGGTTCATGGACGAAACCGGAGGCGACTTGGACGATAGCAAGAATGAACTTTTCCGGCTCGTGCAGGGACGTAATGATCTCCTGACGCGTAACCATCACACTGTCCGCGCCGTCAATGCGCCCCTTGACCTCAATGAAGCGCAGATGCCCCGACCTCGGATCGTGGGAAGCAATATCGTAGCCGATCTTCTGGGCTGAAACGTCGACCGGCTCATTACCCAACGCCCGCTCGGCTGCCATGACGGCCTCCATCGCCGCGAGTTCGATGGCGCGACGTGCAGCAGGGTCTTCCGCGAAATGACTTGGCACGCTTGATGCCCTGCGTGCTTCCAGCAGGCCACGCGGAATAACCACCATGCCTCCCCGGACACGCGGCGGCTGCGACGAGATGAAACGTTCCCGCTCAAGCTGGTCCATGCGTCGCTTTTGCCGATCTGCGAGCTCCTCGGCCCGGCGCTGCGCATTCTGCCAGTTCACCCGCGTTTTCTTGCCGGCGCGTTCTTCCTCCTTCAGCTCGAAGGCGCGCGAGTCCCAGTAATTGATCTCCTTCTTGAGGCGGGCGCGCACCTCCTGCTCAACCTTTTCGATCTCAGGCAGACGTCGCGCCTTGACCTCGGCAGTATGTCCTTGGGCCAGTTCGACTGTCGCAAACCGGATCGCGGCTTTCTCCAGATCATTGGTCAGCCAAGTCTCGTCCAGAAGATCGCGCACGCAGGCAACCTCCTCCGGCGTTGCTGGGCGCAGATTCAAATGCGGCGCGATGCCGGCGTTGACAGTGCTTCCCGCCTTGTCGATCGCAGCGAACTGGAGCCGCTGCGAGATCACATGCGGCTTGCCTGCGCTGGTGACGCGACCGTCCTGGACAACATGTTCCAGCAGGAAAATCGCCGACAGCGTATCACCCGCATCTGTGTCATCGACCAGGATCGCGCCCTGCCGCATGATCTGCTCATACTGTTCGCGGATCATACTAATCACGGCTTCGAGCAGCGGATGGCCGGGACAAACGAAGGCGGCGACCGGCTGCTGGTTGATCTTGTCCTTCTCGAAGCAGATGCGCTCATACTGCGTCTGAAGCGGCGCGCCGGTTCCGATCTGGCGATCCCGTTCGCGGATCCGCACCGGGACATGCGTAACCTCCCAACGCCCTTCTTCCCGGCGTTTGATCTTGCCGCCCAGATGCTGGAACGCTTCGACGAAGAAGCTCTGGATGTGGTGGGGCTGTAGGCGCAGCGCCTCAGCGCGTTCCATTTCCAGCCGCAATTCCTCGACCCTTGCTTCGGGCATGGTGTCGTTGGTCAGAGCGCGGCGGCGCAGCAGTTCGAGCAAGTGCGCCTGATCGACCGCACCATCGACCTGCTGGAAAAGACGCGCTTTCACGTCCTCCTGCTCGCCATACTGGATCGCTTCGAACAACAGATCCTTGAGCGCAACGCCGTCGAACAATTCGCCGAGCACGTCATAAACACGGCCGCCCAACGCCTCGCGCGCAGCTTCCAGTTTCTCCAACAGCCGCGCGTAAACCTCGCCTTCGCGCGTATCGGCCGCGACGAGATTCCAGAGGTGGCAGACCTCCATCTGGCCGATGCGGTGGATGCGGCCGAACCGCTGTTCGATCTTGTTCGGATTCCACGGCAGGTCGTAATTGACCATGAGATGGCCGCGCTGGAGGTTCACGCCTTCGCCTGCCGCGTCGTTGGCGATCAGGACCAGCATGTCCTTGTCCTGCATAAAGCGCTCGACGACCTTTCGTCGCTCTTCGCGCGACACGCCGCCGTGGATCACCTCGACGGCCTCGGGATTGCCGAGCCGCGCCCGCACCTTGTCGAGCAGGTAGTGCAGCGTGTCCTTGGGCTCGGTGAAGATGATCAGCTTGCGGCGATTGCCGGCGGCGTCGATCATCAAATCATCGTCGAGGATCCGGTTGAGCTGGCTCCATTTCGTGTCCACGCCCGAGCGCAGCACGCCGAGCGCCATCGTCTCCAGTCCCTTCAGGGTCTCGACCTCCAGGGCGAGCTGCTCGACCGTCTCGGCCGTCGTCGCGCCCGTCGAGATCAGATCCTCAAGCTCATCAATCTCCTCCTGGCCATACTCCTCGATGTTCCGCAGAATGTCGGCATTGATCGAGGGTTCCGATGCCCCGGCCCTGCGGCCCTTGGCGGCAAGGCGCGCTTCGCCCAGCTCGTTTTCCAGCCGTTCCCGGCGGCGCTTGAGCGACTGATAGATGGCGGCCGGCGACGAGGCGAGACGCCGCTGAAGGATCTGCAAAGCGAAACCGACATTGTTGCGCTTCTTCCCATCGCCCTCGGCGAAGCGCTGCACACGGTTCATCTCAGTACGCACATATTCAGTGACAGCGGTATAGAGTGCGGCCTCCCCTTCGGAGAGCTGATACTTGACCGTGCGCGCCCGCCGCTCAGGGAACAGCGGCCGACCATCGAACTTGAGCAGTTCCTCCTTGGTCAGCCGCCGCATCATGTCTTCGGTGTCGGCATAGTGGACACCATCGCGGAACCGGCCCTCGAACCGATCACCGTCGAGCAGCGCCATGAAGAGCTGGAAATCCTCCTCCTTGCCGTTGTGCGGCGTCGCCGACATCAACAGCAGGTGGCGGCAGACCTGGCCGAGCTTCTGGCCAACCTGATAGCGCCGCGTATATTTGACCTCCCCGCCGAAATAGGTGGCCGACATGCGGTGGGCTTCGTCGCAGATAATCAGGTCCCATTCGCGCGCGCTCATGAGCTTCTCCTGAAGCTCCTCGTTGCGCGCCAACACGTCGAGACGCACGATCAGCCGATCCCGATCGCTGAATGGATTGCCCGACCGCGAGTTCTCAATCATGTCGCGGGAAAGGATGTCGAACTCGAGATTGAACTTCTGGCCGAGTTCGTCCTGCCACTGTTCAACCAGGCTGCCCGGCGCAACGACGAGGCAGCGTTCCAGATCGCTGCGGGCTATCAGTTCCTTCATCAGCAACCCAGCCATGATGGTCTTGCCGGCGCCGGGATCATCGGCAAGGAGGAAGCGCAGCGGCTGGCGCGGCAGCATCTCGCCATAGACCGCCGAAATCTGGTGCGGCAGCGGATCGACAAGGCTCGTGTGGATTGCCAGATACGGGTCGAAAAAATGAGCCAACTTGATGCGATTGGCCTCCGTCACCAAGCGCAGCAACGCGCCATCTGCATCGAACGACCAAGCCCGTCCGCTTTGTTCAACTTCAAGGCGATGCTCGTCGTCTCGGTACAAAATGGCCTCTGCCACCGCACCGTTGTGATCACGAAAAACGACACTGATCGCCTGGTCCCCGATCCAGTCGACGGAAACAACATGCACAGCTTGCGCCGAAGCCACGCCTCGAACAGACGCGCCGTTCTTAATCTCCTCAAGCTTCGCTGCCATCATTCATCTCCCCGGGCACTCATAGCTGAAGCTCCGCTCGTTCAAGCGCGTCTTCAGTTTCCTTGCGATTTATTGTCACGATATGCTGAGTGTACGGACTTTGCTTTGAAGCATCACCAAGCAAACCAAGGCGCTTTAATACATAGAAGAGCATCGCATAACGAACCGTGAGCACGTCGTTGCCGTGATCTAGTCCGTAATCTTTGGCGACAACCTGCTTCTGACTAGCCGTTAGAGCGGGATGCGGACCGATAATCACGTCAAAATAATTGTTCCAGAGCCAGTCCCGCTCTCCGAGTTCTCCCGGTTCACTCTTGGCGCCAGCATCCAGAACGCGTGGCAACAGGAAATCTTTAAACTTATGCTCTAGATGGCAATAGGCTCGCGCGTGCCAGCGAAAGCCATCATAGCCGAATGCGTGGGGCGTGATGCGACGCCAGATTGGGTCTGGCCGAACCTTGTTCATGGACTGATAGAAAATGTCGATAGAGACGCCTTCACGGGTGGCGTCGAGAATCTTACGCAGGACAGCTATGTCTATGTCCCGTCGAGGTGTCATCGCGACATCAGCGCCAGGAAAAACCGAAATCCACGAATCGCTTACTGGCACAGAACCTTCGGCAATCGCGCGAAGCTGCGAGAGGTAGATGTAAGGGTCAGGCTCAAGGAAACGCAGGACAAAATGTTCCGCGGCGACATAGCGCTTGGCGCGCGTGTCATATTCCATGTTTCCCGGCGCGCGCTCCTGATACAGCGCCAAATCCTTGGACGCCTGCGGCACCGACACACCAAACGTCTCAACGAGAGCGGCGCGGTTTATGGAGCCCTCCCAAAACAGTCGGAACTCGATGAATTCGAGTCGGCGCTCCACCCCCCACTTCAGCACCGTCGCGGCTTCCGCCATCGTGTTCGCCTCGCACCAGTCAGAATCAAAACTATATGGACAACCCAAAATAGTCCGTGTATTTAATATTCCTATTACGGTCGGTCGTCAATGGACGATCAGATTCGGGGCGGGAGGCAAAGCATGCGGCGGCAATGGTGGGAGCGCCAGAGCGCAGGCATGTCGCCCGGCCCGAGGCAGAGTCCGGGAGGAGGAAGACGGTTATGACCCTTTCGCATCGATCCACTCTGGTCGTTCATGGCCGCCTTGCCATGCGTGAGAGTCGCCTGGCGGCGGCCCGAAGCGGCCGGCACGGTCTTCAGATTATGTCCTTCGAGCAGGCCGCGGTTCGGCTAGCGGGCGGCTTTGCGCGCCCCATTGATGACGACAGCCTGCGTGCGGCCATCCAAATAGCTCTGCCCGCTACCCCGATGGGGGAGCTAGAGGAAATCAAGGCTCTCCCGGGCATGATCGACGCGGCGGTCGATACGCTTCACAAAGCATGGCGTGCGGGCATCAATCTTGCCACCCACGGGGACGACCATCCACGTCTCGCCGCTTTCGCGCAATTGGAAGCTGCCGTTCTCGAGCAGCTTCCGCCTGGTATGATGCGACCGCTCGACATCGTCACGGCCGCAAACGCCCGTATCGCTCATGCGCAGACGGTCTTTGGTTCGATTGAAATCGTTGGGCTTACTGAACTCTCGCCCTGCTGGCGGCCGTTGCTCCAGGCCCTCACGGCTTATATCCCCGTGCAATGGACGGCCGGCCCAAGAAGCGTGCCAGCATGGCTGGAGGGCACTGGCGTTATAATCGCGCGCTCACCGGAGCAGACGCCGGGAATCAGCTCCGTGAGCGCGGCGACGTCCTATCACGAGGCTATTGAAGCGATGCGCTGGGCTCGAAGACTACTCTCTTCGGGTGTACCGGCTTCGGAGATCGCCATCGCGACCGCTTCGCCCGCAGACTATGACGATCATTTCATTGCCCTGCGCACCGATGCCAATACAGACCTGCACTTCGTCCATGGTATCCGCACTGTCACTACCCGCGAGGGCCAGGCTGCTGCGGCGCTAGCCGACATTGTGATCCGCGGCCTGTCGCAGTCGCGGCTACGCCGTCTCGCAGCGCTTTGCCGGGACTGCGGGCCTTTCGAGACCCTGCCCGAAGGCTGGCTGCGGGTGCTGCCGACCGATGCGCCGCTTTCGACCCCGGAGGCATGGAATCGCCTGCTGGCCAGGCTGACGCCGGAGGATTGGCCCGACGGCGCCGACCACGTTGCGGCGCTACGCAAGGCAGTCAAGACTCTTGTGAAAGGATCGGAAGCCGCCAGCGAGATCGGAGAATCTTTCCTCACGGGCCGCGCCCTCACGATCTGGCGCAAGGCGCTGCTCGCCGGTCCTGCTGCCTCGATCGATACGACATTGGAAGCCCTGAAGCAGGACGACGAACTGGAGGCGTGCGTCTCTATCGCCTGGATGCCGGCCAGCGCGCTCGCGGCATCGCCCCGCCGCTTCGTGCGGCTCCTCGGGTTGAATTCCTCTCGCTGGCCGCGCGGAATAGCCGAGGATCGGTTGATCCCGCACCATATTATTCCGACCCCCGTGCTCGACCCTCTGCCAGTCAACCTCGCCGACCGCCGCGACTTCGAGACGATCCTCGCGACGACAGCCGATACCATAGTCCTGTCGCGCGCCCGACGTGACAGCGACGGGCGTCTGCTCGGGCGCAGTCCTCTGCTCGCCGGGCGCGGCGACGAAACCTATCTGCGCCGCAACGCGACGCCAGCGCACGCCTTCAGCGAGACCGACCGCCTCATGGCCCGGCCCCAGGAGTTCGCTGCTGATCCGCAAGCAGTCGGTGCGCTGGGCTGTTGGCGTGACTGGCGGCAGGCTGAGATCACTCCCCATGACGGGCTCGTGCGGGCGGATCATCCACTTATTCTCGCCATCCTCGGCCGCACCCAGTCGGCCAGTTCGCTTCGCCGTCTATTGCGCAATCCGTTGAGTTTCGTGTGGGTCTATGCGTTCGGATGGCGTGAACCACAGAGCAGCGCTGAACCGCTTGTGCTCGACGCGCTCGGGACCGGCGATCTCGTTCACTTGGTTCTCGACTGCGCCTTACGCGACCTTGAGACCGGAGAGGGGCTCGCCTCCGCCGACGCCGCGACTATCGAAGCCGCAATCGCGCGGGCTGCACAATCCGTCGCCGCCGATTGGGAAAGCGAGCGCCCTGTTCCACCAGCCGTCATCTGGAGCCGTACGCTCGACGACGCTCGCGTGCTGGCGAGCCGAGCCTTGACTTACGGTGATGATGTCCATCCGGGCACACGCTCCTACGGAGAGGTGCCCTTCGGCGGCTCCGAGCCGAAATCCGAGGCAGAGACGCCCTGGGATCCGAATGCGCCGGTCGCTATCCCCGAAACGGGCTTCAACATTGCGGGCTATATCGACCGGCTCGACATCTCGGGCGATGGTAAGCGCGCCCTCGTACGGGACTACAAGACCGGACGGCCGCCGCGCGGCGAGATACGTCTGAATGGTGGACGCGAGCTTCAGCGCTGTCTTTACGCCTTCGCGGTGAAGGCGCTTCTCGGCGACGATGTCACCATCAGCGCCTCGCTGCTCTACCCGCGCGAGCCCGTCGATCTCCAGCTCGACGATCCGGAGGCCGTGCTGGCGGAGATCACAGGCTATCTGCGCGCGGCACGGTCGAGTCTCGCCGGAGGCGCGGCCCTGCCTGGCCCGGACACCGGCGGCGACTATGACGATCTGGCCTTCGCCCTGCCGGCCAATGCCAGCGCCACCTATTGCAAACGCAAAATGCCTGCCGCCACGGAGCGGCTTGGCGAAGTTGCTCAGGTCTGGGAGGCGGAATGATGAACTGCGTGTCCAAGGTACTGCAAGACGACGGTGCGCGCCGCGCCGCGATAAGCCTCCATGATCGCTCGATCCTGGTCGAGGCTGGCGCGGGCTCAGGCAAGACCGCCGTCATGGCTGGCCGCATCGCTGCCATGCTGGCCGAAGGCTTAGCGCCGTGCTCCATTGCCGCCGTCACCTTCACCGAACTCGCAGCGAGTGAGCTGCTATCGCGTGTCCGCGAGTTCGTCGCCGATCTCTCTGTCGGCACAATTGCGACCGAGCTGCGCGTGGCATTGCCTGATGGGTTGTGCAAGGCCCATCGCGACAATCTTGCCGCCGCCAGCGCAGCGATCGACGAAATCACCTGCTCGACCATCCACGGCTTCTGCCAGCGCCTGATTAAGCCCTATCCGGCGGAGGCAGACATTGATCCTGGCGCAGGCGTCATGGATCGTAACCAGGCCGATCTCACCTTCCTTGAGATTGTCGATGGTTGGCTGCGCGAACGCCTGTCGGGCGGTCAAGGCGGTGTCCTGGCCGAGATGGTGCTGCACAGCCCCGGTGAGACCGTGGCGCTCATCCACAAGATCGCCGAGAATATGCGCCGTCGCCCCACACTCACAGCGCCGCCAGTCTCTCCACTTGACGGCCACCTCGCGGCGTTCCGGCAAGCCACAGCGGATTTCGCGAGCTTTATGGAAGGCGTGGCTGCGGCCGAGCCAGAAACGGTTACAATCGTCGAGCGGCTGACCGAAATGGCGGCCGACGTGGCGAACGGCCCTAATCCTGCGACGCCTGCGGGCCTTGTTCGGCTCCTGACTGCGCGACCACACCCGGACCTTTGCACCAAGACCGGCACCTTCGCGTCCTACCGCAAAAAGGGCAAATGGGCCGCTACAGCCAAACAGGCCGGCCTCTCCAAGGCCGATGGCGACCGGCTGAACGACACCGCCGAAACACACTACACCTCTTGTTGCGACGCTTGGGTTTCATTGGCGCAGGCCGTCGCCGGTCATGCCCTGGCCGCGCTGATCGACGAAGCGCGTCCGATCCTGCAACGCTACCGCGACCACAAGCGCGCCAGCGCCCACCTCGACTTCGACGATCTGATTTTTGCTGCTCGCGACTTGCTCCGCGACCATGACGCCGTGCGCCAAGCTCTGGGACAGCGTTTCGCCCATGTCCTCGTCGACGAGTTTCAGGACACTGATCCCCTGCAAACAGAAATCTTCTGGCGGTTGTGTGGCGAGCCGGTCGATGACCATGATGACTGGACGCGGTTCCAAATCCGGCCGGGTGCGCTCTTCCTGGTCGGCGACCCCAAGCAGGCGATCTATCGCTTCCGGGGCGCCGATGTCGGCGCCTATGTGCAGGCACGTGATGCCTTCCGCGCCCAGGACGCCGACAGTCTCCTGTCGATCTCAACCAATTTCCGCTCCTGCGCCTCGATCCTCACATTCGTCAATGAACGCTTTGAGGCCGTTCTCTCGGCCGATGGCCAGCCGGGCTTCACCGCTCTCGACCCGTTCCATGACGATCGGGGCGGCCTGTGCGTGGCGGCTCTCGACATCGCCGTGGCCGACGAAAACGGCAAGGCCAGCGCCGAACAGCAGCGCGACGCCGAAGCCGACGCTATCGCCGAGCTGTGCGCCCGGCTGATCGAAAGCCACCCCATCATCGACCGTCGCAGCGGCGCAGAGCGCCCCTGCCAGCCGGGCGACATCGCCTTGCTGGCGCCAACGGGCGCGGAGCTGTGGCGCTATGAGGAAGCCCTGGAACGCCGCGGCATCCCTGTCGCGACCCAGGCCGGCAAGGGGCTGTTCCGCCGCCAGGAGGTGCAGGATCTGATCGCGCTGACCCGCGTTCTGGCCGACCGCCGCGACACGCTCGCGCTCGGCGCGGTGCTGCGCGGGCCGCTGGTTGGCCTCACCGAAGAAAATCTGCTGGACATCATCTGGGGACTTCCCCGCTCGGAGGAACAACCGGATCGGATTCCGCGCCTGGACCTCAGCATCGACCCTGCTTTCATCATGCATCCGCTCGCGCGCGATGTCATCGAGCGGCTGCAATCGCTCTCCCGGCGCGGCAACAATACGACCCCGCACGAGCTACTCTCGCAGGCCGTAGACGTGTTGCGCGTCCGTCCGCTTCTCCTTGAGCGCCATCGCGGTCAGGCCGAGCGTGCGCTCGCCAATGTCGATCTCTATCTTAGTCTGTCGACTGGCTACGCTGTGCGCGGCCTGCGCGCCTTCTCCGAGGCGATGACAGCCGCGTGGTCCGACGAGGCCCGCGCAGTTGAGGGACGACCCGACGCGCAGGAGGAAGCGGTAGCGCTCTTCACCATGCACGCTGCCAAGGGGCTGGAATGGCCAATCGTCATTCCAATCAACACCATGACCGCCGTCATGGCGCCCGACAACGCCATTATCGAACGTCATACCGAGACCTTCTATTGCCCAGTTCTGGGCGTTACGCCCGAGGGTTACGAAACAGCGCGCCAAGCAGAGAAGGATGAGCTGGACCGCGAACGTATCCGGCTTTGGTATGTCGCGGCCACTCGCGCCCGTGAACTCCTCGTCTTGCCTCGGCTCGATGTCACACCCTCGAAATCAGCTTGGATCGGTCTCGTCGACCTGTCGCTGGTCGACCTGCCAGGTCTGGATGTATCTCACCTGCCTGCCGGTCTCGCAGCCGCCGGTGCGAGCGCAGACAACACCCAGACACGTGCGAGCTTCGCCGAGGAAGCCGAAGCCATCAATGCCGCGCAGGCGCGGTTGACCTGGCTTACGCCCAGCCGTGACGAAAATGCCGCCGGAACCGTATTGCGAGACGAAGAAACCTCCCTCTGGACGGGATCGTCCGATGACCCTGGCCCCGCGCTGGAAACCGCTGCCCTCGTACAGGGCGGCCGCGAGCGGGGGCTGATCCTCCACAAGCTCATGGAAGAGGTGCTGACAGGTGAAGTCCAAGAAGCGGAGGCCGCCCTGACCAAACGAGCTGGCGAGCTTATCCGTGCCCTCGGCAAGGCTCCGGCTGCCGACGCGGCGACAGGACTATCGGCGCTGGAATTGGCGGCCTGCGTGACCCGAACTCTTGCTTTGCCTGAAGTCAAAGCCTTGCGGCCGGAACTTGTTGCCGAATTTCCTGTCTACTCCGTACAGATGTCCGACGGCGTGGAAATCGCGACGGTCGGGATCGCTGACGCCCTGACCCTGACGGCCGAGGGCCGCCCCGCCGTCATAGTGGACTGGAAAAGCGATGTGACGCCGACGGCGGAGAAACTCGATCATTATCGCGCACAGGTAAGGGCCTATCTCGACATGACCGGGGCAGAGCGCGGATTGATTGTGCTGATGACACCCGGAGGGGTCATACCAGTTCTGCCCTCACAAAGTTCCGCGTTGTAACGCTGTTCAAGCAGGCAATCTTATTCGAACATCAAACACAATTACTTAGGTGCGGGGAAGGCAACAGGAACGATGAGCGCATTAGATACGGTGCACAATCCAGATCGTTTTATGGCGGATCTTCGCCAGATCTTGTCACAAGGTCGCAAACGCATTGGTGTTCTGATCGGCGCGGGTGGCCCCCTATCCGTAAGAGTAGATGCACACGGCAAACTTGACCCCACAGGTCAGCCGCTGATCCCGGGTGTAAATGTTCTGACAGACCAGGCGTTGGTGAACCTTACCGGAACGGAAGCAACCGCAGCGGCTGCAATCCGCAACTCGCTGCCGGATGGCGGCAACATCGAGACCATATTGTCCAAGGTTCGTCTCCTTCAGACAGCGCTGGGGGACACGCCAATGCACGGACTGGATGGTGCAGGCTATGCTGGGTTGGGGAAGTCGATTTGCGCAGCTATCGGAGAGATCGTCGGCGCCAAGCTACCTGAAGGTCGAACGCCATATCACGAACTGGTCTCTTGGGTGAGCGGTACGCAGCGAGCCCATCCCATAGAAATATTCACGACAAACTACGACCTATTGATTGAATCCGCCTTTGAGCAGGCAAAAGCACCGTATTTCGACGGCTTTTCTGGGGGGCATGCACCTTTTTTTGATCCGGTCACTGTAGCAGGCAACGATTTGCCCCCGCGTTGGTCGCGCGTTTGGAAACTGCACGGATCACTCGGCTGGAAAAGTGACAATGGTACTGTGGTGAGGAGCGGAGGTGCAGATTGTACCGAACTCGTATACCCGGACCACCTGAAGTACGATCTCACTCAGAAGCAGCCTTATGCGGCGCTGTTTGAGAGACTGAAGCGGTTTTTGTTGACCCCGGACACGGTGCTGCTGACGACGGGCTTTTCGTTTCGAGATGCCCATATCTGTGCGGTGCTGGGCGAAGCACTCGCAATGAATGCCAATGCAGCGGTCATCGCGTTGCAGTTTCAGACACTTGCTGAAGAAGAACCTGCACGGAAGCTGGCGTTCGAACACCCAAACCTGTCGGTCTACGCCTCAGATGCAGCTGTAATCGGCGGTATATCCGGACAGTGGCGACTGGGTGATTTGCCCAAGAACTGGGGGGATATCCGTTCAAGTTTCTGGGGCAATCGCGGCAGCGGAGAAGGCTTTCTCCTGGGCGATTTTGCAAGTTTCAGTCGCTTCTGCGCGCTGTCTTACTCGCCGGACCTGGCGCGCCAAGCTGCCGCGGGTCTAGCGGTTGACGACACTGATCCGAGTGAGGTGCCGGCGTGAGTGCAACCGACCCTACTTATCTCGGAAGGGTAAGTGCTGTTTCCGGCTCGACCATCACCGTACAGCTGGCAGAATCCCTCTCGTCCGGACTGGCAATGATAGCTGGTCATACCTACCGCGTCGGTCAAGTCGGGAGCTTTGTCCGTATACCTCTTGGCTATCAGGACCTCTACGGTGTTGTTGCCGAGATTGGGGCGGGAGCGGTGACGGATGCCGTTGCCGTTCTGGAAGCCGACGGGCAGGACACCGGGCGCTGGATGCGGGTCGAACTGGCTGGCGAAGCCACAGGCGAATATTTTGAGCGTGGCCTCAGTCAACATCCCAATGTTGATGATGCAGTCCATTTGGTGACCCAGAAAGATCTCCTCCGCATATATGGCGGGACAGAGGAAGATCAGGTCGAAATTGGAACGCTTTCAAGCGCCGAGAATATCATTGTGCGGCTGTCACTCGACGCGCTTGTAACTCGCCACAGCGCAATCGTCGGTTCGACGGGCTCAGGTAAGTCAACAACCGTTGCGAGTATATTGCGTTCCATAGTTCGCTCGTCGGAGAGTGTAGCCACTAGCGGCGCCCGGATACTTCTATTGGATGTGCACGGGGAGTATTCCGCTGCACTCGGAGATCTCGCCAAAACGTTCAGTGCTACGCCGTCCCCCGGCGAGGAGCCTCTGTTTGTGCCCTATTGGGCGCTGGAAGCTGAAGAACTGCTCGACTTCATCGCTGGCAGCCTCAGCGACAATCATCTGATGGCTTTTACCGACAAGATTCAGGAGTTGAAGCAAAACCGGCTGGGCGCTGGCGCACTGCCCGGGCTCGACCCTCAATCCCTCACGGTTGACAGTCCGGTGCCGTTCTCGCTGAAGCAGCTCTGGTATGACCTGATTGACTTTGAAACAGCCACATTCACCGGGCCGCAGCGCGACCAGCCTGCACTCGAAGCAGCGGGCAACCCGGAAACTTTAACCGCTCCTCGATACACGCCGCACGCTATGGGAGCTGCTGGGCCGTTCCTCAATCAGGCCGCTAAGGGCATCCGCCGCCCGCTTAACCTGCTGCGCTCTCGTCTTCTGGACCGGCGGTACGACTTTGTCCTCCATCCCGGCCCTTGGGAGCCCGACCTTGCCGGGCAAACGGCACAGGATCTTGATACGCTGCTCGCTGGCTGGCTTGGTCACGACCGTCCAATCACAATCCTTGATCTCTCCGGGGTACCCAGCAGCGTCTTGGTCCGGCTGATTGGTTCCATACTCCGCGTTGTCTACGAGGCGCTCTATTGGAGCCGGGAAAAGACAGAAGGTGGCGTGCTCCGGCCTCTGCTAATCGTGATGGAGGAAGCCCATCGGTACGTGGGCCCAGATAGCGGCAATGTCGCTGCGGATGTCGTGAAGCGCATCGCAAAAGAAGGTCGCAAGTACGGAGTTGGAGCCATGCTCGTCTCGCAGCGCCCTTCCGAAATCGATGAGACTATCCTCTCCCAGTGCGGAACGCTCATAGCACTGCGCCTCTCCAACCCAGCCGATCGCGGCCGCGTGAAGGGTGCTCTTCCTGACAATTTATCAGGCCTCATGGACCTACTGCCAGTCTTGCGGAGGGGGGAGACCATCATCTCTGGTGAAGCCGCACGACTGCCCGTGCGTTGCCGTGTATCGCTTCCCCCGGCAGATCGCTTGCCCCGCAGTTCTGACCCCGAAGTAAGCGCAGCTTGGCGGACCCGACGCGTGGCGGAAGGCTATGATCGCATGGTGGCGTCGTGGCGGGCGCAACGAACAACCGCTGTCGTACGGAAAATTGCAATAGATCGAATTCCCATCAACGAAGATGAGCAATAGGAAGACACATGCTTAGAGACCCTGTTTCCTCCAGCAACATCGCGTCCATCGGCTACGATCCCGGTAGTGAAACGCTGGAAATCGAATTCACGAACGGCTCGATATACCAGTATTTCAACGTACCTGCCGGATTGCATGAGCAGCTAATGGCAGCTCCGTCAAAAGGGCAATTCCTCAACACCTATATCAGGAACGCTTATCCGTATTCCCGCGTTGGATAGGACCCGCACTGGTGCTGCCCAATGGCTCGCTTACGGTGGAAAAGGCTTGCCCCTGACGGCAAGTCAACAGCTTGGTATCAAGCTGGCGTCCGACGGCCTTTTTTAAGTTCCAAAGCATGTCATTCGTAGATTAAGCAGCCGACGCCATTATGACGGTTACGACAAGCACGCTGTGAATTTGAAATTAGTTTAGGGGAGCGAGGCTCGACCCATCAAGCCAACCTCAAAAGAGGGTGGCGCACCCGACACGATTCGAACGTGTGGCCTCCACCTTCGGAGGGTGGCGCTCTATCCAGCTGAGCTACGGGTGCATCGTCGTTTTGATAGTGTGCGAGATCAACCAAGGTCAATCCCGAAACCAGTTACTCGAATCAACGTCATTCATGCGGTTCCGAGGGCCGCCAACTTCCGTCGTTCTTACTCTACAACCTCCTTAAAGTTTGCTTCCGTGGTGCTTCCGCGACCAAGAGAGCGATTTTCACAGTTCTATCGACTTCCACCAATTCCTTGGTTTCTATCGACATTTTCTACACCCACAACAAAGCCACTTGACTTACCTCTGCCTTCGGAGGGCAACGCTCTATCCAGCTGAGCTACGGGCGCGTGTGGCGCAGCCCTAGGGGCCGCCCCTGCCGCCTTGTAGCCGATGCGCTGGCAAGGAGCAACGGGATTGGGGCGCCGGATTTGCCGAAGGGATGACCGGCCCAACGGCTGTCCAGCAATGCGGGCGGGGGCAGGCAACATTGCCACCCGTCAGCCGCGACGCCTTTCCGGCCCGGGCAAGCACCTGTTTCCAAAACATAAACGTGAAAATGGTCATTGACCGATGATCGCCTTGCGATAATCATGCTCCTGCGAGCGAGGCAAATCGAATGCTCGCGAAGGTCAGAGGACGAATTCCAGGGTCAGAGGTCATAGATGAAGCAACAGGTTTTGATACCAGCGCTCGTCGCGCTGACGTGGGCGTGCGGGTTCGGGACTGCGGCTGCCCAGGCAAACCCGCCGGTCGAGGCGCAGGTGTTGCGCAAGATTTATACGGCGGAGCGCACATGCCGCGGCAATTTGAAATTCCTGTCACCCTATACGGTTCGGCACAAGGAATACTGGAAAAAAACGCCTGGCTCCTTTCAATCGTTCGCCATGCTCAAATACATGGATCTCATGTTTTCGGGCGGGCCCTTTGACGCGAATAGCGGCGGCCCTGTCATATTCATGCGTTTCAATGGCGGCTCCGGCATCAAGACCTGCAACGAACTCGACAACCGCATTCAGAGCCAGCGGGCGCCCATCAAGCCGGGTGCAGCCTGCCAGCTCACAAGGCAACTCGCCGGATGTCTGGCGCAGATATACACAATCCACCGGAGCCATGTCGGCAAGAAGAATCGCGATTGGCAAACCTACATTACCAGCTCCGGCGTCTACAATCCGGCGCTCGTCTACAAGACCAAATAGAGGGTACACATCGTGAAAGATGCAAGGCTCGGGGCCATACTGGCCGTTCTGCTCAGCACAGTTTTTGCGGCATCGCATCCGCACAGCAGCAAATGCCGCCGGAAGCGCTGACGCTGCGCTCTATCATGCAGCAGGAGAAGATCTGCCAGATTGATCTTTCAGGCATGGAGGAACGGACTGTTTCCTACAAGTCTTACGCACACAAAACGCCGGGCTCGTTCCAATCCTTTGGCTGGCTGAAGCTGCTTTACAACTCCGGGGGGAATTCGCCAATCAATGCAAAAAGCGCGGAGGTCCTGATCTTTATCCGTCTTGCCAGCAGAGGCGGCGGCTTTGCCGACTGCGGCCAGTTGGACGACCGTATCCAGGCGATGCGGGCGCCCGTGCCGCGGGGTGCTGCCTGCACGATCCTGCGGAAACTTGTCGGTTGTCTGCGCGATGTGGAAGCGATCCACCGCAGCCATATCGGCAAAAGGAATATCTACAAGGACCAGTACGACGCGCGGCTTGGCGTTTACGAAAAAGTCACAGTGTACAAGCGCAAGTGACCGGCGGCGCCGGAGCGCGTGGAGCATCGCGCCAGGCCTCACATTGGACGAACGGGCTACGAACCTGTATGCGAAAGGCGGAAATCCGCCGCCCGCGCGGGCGGCTCGCCCATGCGTCGAAACAGAGGTCCATCCGCCATGGCTGACAAGCACCCGCTACTGAGCCACACCGAGGACGAAGATTGCGTCGTATGCCGTTCCGCTGATATCGCCGATTTCATCGGCGCCTCGGTCATGGGCTGCTATGCGCTCGACGCCTCCCTGCCGGAGGGCGCGATCGAAATGGCGGTGCTCGTCCAGATGGCCGGACGGCTCTTCCTGCATGGCGTCGGCGAAGACGTACTGCGTGACGCCATCAAGGAAGGCATCGAGATCGCCAAGGAGACCAGCGCCAGCGCGCGGCAGCATTGAACCTGCCGGGCTGAGCAGAGCCGGCTTACTTGATCTTGAACACCAGCTTCCCGCGCAGGTGCCGCCCTTCGCTTACTTCGTGCGCGCGCACCACGTCGGACAAAGCAAAAAGGGTCACTTCCGGAACGGTCACGGCCCCTGCGGCGTAAAGATCGCAGATGCGTTGCAGATGCTCCCTGTCGCGGCCGACGGCGGGACGCAGGCTTGTCACGTCCGGGCGTTCGGGTTTTGGCGCGGTATTGCCGGAGGCGATGAAAGCCGCCCGCCCGCCGGGCTTGAGAACCGCGAACGCCTTTTTCGCGACGTCGCCGCCGACGGTGTCGAAAACGCAATCGCAGACCGGGCCCCGCTGCGTAAAGTCTTGTTTCGAATAGTCGATCACCTCGTCCGCCCCGAGCCCGCGGACATAGTCCACATTCTTCGCGCTGCAGGTGGTAATCGTGCGCGCGCCAAGATGTTTTGCAAGCTGGATGGCAAATCCGGCGACCCCGCCCGCGCCGCCCTGTACGAGGATGGTCTCGCCTTTCTGCAGTTTCAGCGTGTCTTCAACCGAGACCAGAGCGGTAAGGCCGATGAGCGCCAGCGCCGCCGCGTCGACGTGGGACAGGGTGCCTGGCTTTTTCGCGCACAGCTCCGCCTTCATCGCGATCTTTTCGCAATAGGTCCCTTCCTGTCCGGCGGCGCAAACGCCGAAGACTTCGTCGCCCACGGCGAAATCCGTGACACCTTCGCCGAGCGCGGCGACCACGCCGGAAAAGTCGCGTCCGAGGATGTAGGGAAAAGTCATTTTCAGACCGTAGGCGTTCTCGCGTGATTTCCAGTCCGCGCCGTTGACGCTGGCAGCATGGATGTCGACGAGGATTTCGCCCGGTCCGGCTACCGGATCGGGCAGATCGCCATAGGCAAACTTGTCCGTTCCGCCGGCGGCGGTGATAAATGCGGCTTTCATGGACGCTCTCCCGTTGGCTGCTTACTTGATTGGCGGACGCGGCATGGCCGCATCGCCCGGACGCAGAACGAACGTGTAATCGAGCGAACACCACGGACCCTTGACGTCCGCTTCCGGCCCCGGCCCTTCATGCTCGACATAATTGCCGATCAGGCGCTCGGTCACGCCGAACTGCGGATCGACGCCGAGGCGTGGATCGTTATTTACGTAAACCTGCGTCACCTGCGTCTTGAAGCCTGGCTTGTTGATCAGTACGTGCAGATGCGCAGGGCGGTAATGCTGACGCCGCTGGCGCTTCAACAATTGGCCGGCAACGCCTTCGGTCGGGATGGGATAGCCCTCCGGCTTGATGGAGCGGAACCAGAACTGGCCGTTCTCATCGGTTTTGAACATGCCGCGCAAGTTCATCTCGACCTGGTTTTCATCCTGCTGCTCGTAGAGCCCGTTCGTGGCCGAGTGCCAGATATCCACGCGCGCGTCCGCCACCGGCTTGCCTGCTTCGTCGGTGACGGTCCCTTTCACGAACATCGGCTCGCCCGGAGTATCGGAACGCACGATGGAATCGCCATTTTTCGCCGGCGGCGTGTGATCGCGCCAGAACGGACCGAGCAGGTTGGCCGTCGTGTCGCCGTCCACATCGTCGGTGTTGTTGATGAGGCAGACAAGCTGCGAGACGCCCAGCGAGCCGGCCATCAGCACGACTTCGTTGTGCGAATCGGTGCATTGCTGGCCCATCTTGATGATCTGCTCGACGCCAAGCTGGAATTCGCGCTCTGTCAGTTGCACTTCCTTGATGAAGGCATGCAGGTGCTTGACCAGCGATGTCATGATTTCCTGAAAACGCTTGTCGTCGCCGCTGGTGCGCATCACCTCCATCACGGCTTCGGTCAACTGGGTCTGGTTCTTCACGATCATGGCCGGTTTCCCCCGCAAATTACTGGCGGCTGTTGTCGCCTGGTTTCTATCATTGGCGCAGGCCTGCGTCCAAGCGGACACGAACGAGAATTTGACCGCCGGCAAACAAAAGCGGCGGGATTACTCCCGCCGCCGGCACTTTCCGGACACGTCAGCAAGGCCTATTTCTTCGCCTTCGCCAAAGCCGCCTTCAGGACCGGGTTCCAGCGCGCGACTTCGAATTCGACCTGCTTCTGCAGGGCGGCCGGACCGCGGCCGTCCGGCCCCGGCACCACGCCGCCGAGCTCGTCGAAGCGCTTGCGGGCGTTGGGGTCATCGAGCGCCTTGTTGAGCGCAGCGACCAGCTTGTCCGTGATGTCCTTCGGCAGGCCTTTCGGCGCAAACACCGCGTTCCAGGCGCTGACTTCGTAGTTGGGCAGACCCATCTCGGCGGTCGTCGGCAAGTCAGGCAGGGCGGGCGAGCGGGTCTTGGTGGCGATTGCATAGGCGCGGATCGAACCGGCGCGGATTTGCGAAACGACGTTGACGATCTGGTCGGTCATGAAGTCGACCTGGCCGGCGACAAGATCGTTCAGGGACGGCCCGGTGCCCTTATAGGGTACGAGCGCCGGATTGGCGCCGGGGATCATCGAGGTCAGCAGCACGCCGGTCGTATAGGAGACAGAGCCGACGCCGGCATGGGCCTGGTTGACCTTGTCGCCGGTCTTGGCGACCCAGGCGATGAATTCCTTCAGATCCTTGGCAGGCAGGTTCTTGCGCGCCACGACGATGATCGGCGTGCCGGCAGCCATGCCGATGGGCTGGAAATCCTTTGCCGGATTGTAACGCAGGTTCGCGTAGAGCGCCGGCGCCGCGCCGTGTGTGCCCATGTGGCCCATCATGATCGTGTAGCCGTCGGCGGTAGCGCGAGCGCCGCGGGTGATACCGGTCGTGCCGCCGGCGCCGGTCACGTTCTCGACCACTATCTGCTGGCCGAGCGCCTTGGACATCGGTTCGGCAACGATGCGGGCAATGATGTCGGTCGGCCCACCAGCGGCGAAGGGCACAATCATGGTGATGGGACGGGTCGGATAGTTCTGCGCCAGCGCGGAACCTGCGAACAGACAAACGCCGGCAATCGCGGCGGTGCGAATACTAAACATGGATAGCCTCTCCTGTAACACCCTCTGACGGGCGCACCACAATATATGGCGAATCGTTCGCCGGACCAGACCAGTGAAAAACCGGAAGCCGCTCTTCCTGCGTTGTCCGGCCTATTCCGCAAAAACCTCGTCGCGTTTGCTGGTCATCGAAGGCAATGCGGCTACGACCAGCATGGCCACGGCGGCAAGCAGCAAGACCGCCGATATTGGGCGCTCGACGAAGGTCATGAAACTGCCGCGCGACAGGATCATCGCCTGACGGAATTTTTCTTCCATAAGGCGGCCCAGAACGAAACCAAGCAGAAGTGGCGCCGGCTCGAATCCGAACTTGATCAGCAGATAGCCACAAAATGCGAAGAACGCGGTCATCAGCACGTCTTCCATCGAATTGTTCACCGAGTAGATGCCGATGCAGCAGAAGATCAGAATCGCCGGGAACATCATCCGATACGGAACTTTGAGCAGGCTCACCCACAAGCCGATCAGGGGCAGGTTGATGATGACCAGCATGAGGTTGCCGATCCACATCGAGGCGATCATGCCCCAGAACAGATCGGGCCGTTTCGTCATCACGTCCGGACCGGGAATGATACCGTGAATCGTCATCGCGCCGACCATGAGCGCCATGACGGCGTTCGGTGGAATACCAAGGGTCAGCAGCGGAATGAATGAGGTTTGGGCGCCGGCATTGTTCGCCGACTCGGGGCCTGCCACGCCTTCGATAGCGCCGCGCCCGAATCGCGACGGATCCTTCGCCATTTTCTTTTCCATCGCATAGGACGCGAACGGGCCGAGCACGGCGCCGTTGCCCGGCAGGATACCAAGCAGACCCCCGATGCCGGTTCCGCGCAGAACGGGCAAGACGGACTGGCGGATCTCAGCGAAACTCGGCAGCAGACGCCCGATCTTCTGGCGCACGACGTCGCGCGCCTCGGGCGTATCGAGGTTACGCAGGATCTCGGCGAAGCCGAACAGGCCCATGGCCAAAGGGGTGAAATCGAGACCGTCCGCCAGCGGCGGCCACCCCATCGTTGAGCGTTCCTGACCGGTTTCTATGTCCGTGCCGATGGTCGACAGAAGAAGACCCACCAGCACCATCAGGATTGCCTTGTACACCGAGCCGCGCGCCAGCACGGTCGAGAACACCAGGCCCATCAGCATCAGCGAGAAATATTCCGCCGGCCCGAACAATTGCGCCAGTTTGGTAAGGGGCGCGCCCAATGCCGCGATGAACAGCGTTGCGACAGACCCGGCAAAGAAGGAACCGATCGCGGCGATGCCAAGCGCCGTGCCGGCGCGGCCCTGTTTCGCCATTTCGTGGCCGTCAATGGCGGTTACTACCGCCGTCGCTTCGCCGGGGATGTTGACGAGTATGGCCGTCGTCGAGCCGCCGTATTGCGCGCCGTAGTAGATGCCCGCAAGCATGATCAGCGCGCCGACCGGGTCGAGACCGAATGTGATCGGCAGCAGCATGGCGATCGTCGCGATGGGGCCGACCCCCGGCAGAACGCCGATGAGCGTGCCGATCATGCACCCAAGAAAACAAAGACCGATATTCTTGAAAGTGAGCGCGACGGCAAAGCCTGTGCCCAGATTAGCCAATAGCTCCACAACCGCCCCCTACCAGTAATTCACGATCACGGGGATCGGCAGATTGAGAAGATACTTGAACAGAAAGATGCAGAAAGCAGTCATGACGACAGAGAAGATCGCCGTTTCCTTGAACCGCGTTTCCGTACTTGCATAGGAAGAAACGATCATCGCAGCAGGACCTGCCACCAGCAGACCGATCGTGCGGATGAGAAGTCCGAAGACGAGAATGCCGCCGATGATGAAAAACATGCTGCGCCAGGAGAAGCCGGGAAGCCGCAGCGTTCCGCCTTTAAGGCCCTTTGCGAGAAGGATAAGGCCCCCGACAATAAGCATCGCGGCGACGGCGCGCGGCAACATGCCGGGCCCGACGACCCGCAAGGAACCCATGGGCAAATCGGACGATTGCCAGACGAAAAAGGCGCCAATCAGAATGACGAAAATGCCGCCCGCTACATCCTGGGCGATATTGAAATGCCGACCAGACGGATTGCCCGCGCGATCGCTCTCCCCGTTGTTCATTAAGCTGCCCCGCGCGTTCAGCTTCGACCGGACCCTCTCCGGCAGCGGCTGAAACCTTGTCCCTCGATGTCATTTTACTGGAAACGCAAAAAGAGCGCCAGCAGGCGCATGCGGGCGCGGCAGATTGTTACGGAAAAATAATGCGGCAGCGCAGGACGCCGCCGCACAAATCTTGTCAGCATTGCCTTGCCCCGGGAACCGCGCCTTCGCGAGAAGGCGCCGCACCCGCTTCGGGCGATATCCGCGACGTCAGCCGAGATGCTTGGCAAAGAACTCGTGCGAACGCTTGCGGGCGAGCGTCGCCGCCGGCTCGTTCCACGACGCACGCTCGTCGCAGTTGAAGCCGTGGCCCGCGCCTTCGTAGACGTGGATTTCGCAATCGCCGCCGCGCTTGTCCTGCACGACCTTGACCTTCTCCATCGGGATGCCGTGATCCTGATCCCCGAAATGCATCATCGTCGGCGCCTTGGGCTTCTGGTCGGCCATGTCCGGTATGCCGCCGCCGTAATAGGCCACGGCTGCGGAGACATCCGGGAGGTTGACGGCCGAGGCGAAAACCAGTGTCCCGCCCCAGCAATAGCCAACGACGCCGACCTTGCCCGCGCCCTTGACGTGATCGATGGCGGCCTGGATGTCCATCAGCACCTTGTCCATTTCGGTCTTGGCGCGGATTTCCATGCCCTTCTTCGGCTCGTCGCCGGTGTAGCCAAGCTCGACATTACGCTCGACGCGGTCGTAGAGCTGCGGCGAGATCGCCAGATAACCGGCTTCGGCGTATTTGTCGGTATCGGCGCGCATGTGCTGGTTGACGCCGAAAATCTCCTGAATGTCGACGATAGCGCCCTTGGGCGTGCCGGCCGGCTTGGCGACATAGGCGCCCAGCTCGAACCCGTCCTTGGCCTTCAGTTTAATGGTCTCTCCCATGACATCCTCTCTTCTGGACTTAAGAATTCCACCGGCGGGCCTGTGGCCCGGTAAAGCTTGAGGCTGCGAGCCCCGCGGCATAAAAGAGCATCGCACGGCGGAAGGGAAGCGAATTTTCGGCGCTGGAGTATTGGCGGTCATCCCGGCCGCAGCGCAGCGCAAGGCCGGGACCTTTCCGTTACGGCGGCGCGTACTGGAGAAATCGCTTCGCGATTTTCCGGCAAGACAACATGGACAGTAAGGATGACAGACGCCCGGCTCTATGCCCCCGCGACCCAGCGCAACCGCGATCCGATCTCGGACGTGCTGCGCCGCGTCCTGCCGGAGACGGGCACGGTGCTCATGATCGCCGAGGGCACGGGCGAGCACGTAACGCATTTTGCCGGGGTATTCCCCAAACTCACCTTCCAGCCGACCGACCCGGACGCGGCCTCGCGCGACAGCATCGCCGCCTGGACGGAGCACGAGCAACTGACCAACGTCCTGCCGCCGCTGGCGCTGGATGCTTCGGCGGATGCATGGCCCGTGCAGCATGCAGACGCGGTGCTGTGCATCAACATGATCCACATTTCGCCGTGGCAGGCCACCGCCGGCCTGATGCGCGGCGCGGCGCGCGTGCTGTCGAAAGGCGCGCCGCTCTATCTCTACGGCCCCTACAAGCGCCACGGCCGCCACACGGCGGAAAGCAACGAGAAATTCGAAGGCTGGCTGAAAAGCCTGAACCCGGACTACGGCGTGCGCGATCTGGCGGACGTGACGGACATAGCCGCCCGCAACGGATTCAAGGGGCCGGAGGTGGTGGAGATGCCGGCGAATAATTTTAGTGTGGTGTTCTGGCGGGGGTAGAAGAAAAGCGAAAATGTGCGCCAACCTTAAACGTGATGAACATGTTGAGCCAAGGGGACATGGCGGGCAGCTCCACTCGAAGTAAAACCTCATTACTTCGGAGCGGAATACTGGCAAAACGCGACTCTAAGACACAATAGAGAAATTGATTTTTGCATCAAAACCGCTTGTCATACAGATATGGTTGAAAATCTACTTTGATGCCCCGCATGATTTATTAGTCTCATTCAATTTTTTTGATTGATAACATCAAGACAAAAAATCAAGCTTGCCAAAGCTTAAAATCTGGTCTTAGTTGAATAACTAATCGAAGAGATCACCTTACCCAGTTTTAATTTTCTATAACACGATTGATTTCTTCGCTGAATGCCCGCCTTTGGGAGCGGCATTAGCATTGCCGTATTTTGCCGGAGGCATTGTTCTTTCGCTCTTCCCAACTACGAAATCGCAAAAAAACCAATTCTGGCCACACATCAGTGGAAATATGGAGGAGATGCTTATGAGCTCAAATGGCGACACACAAGCCTTCTGGCAAATTGGAGCAGATACCGTGCGCGGCGTGGGCAGTTTCCATAAAACGCTGCCACATAACGAATACGGAGAAGTTGATCAGGCAGCGTTTGCCGCCCTTGTCGAGGCTACACATGGCGATGGAAGAGGCTTTTCGCAGGTGCCAAAAGGCAAGGTACGCGCGAAAAAGGATGGCGTTTATATCCCAACAGCGGAGTTCACGAACCCTCAAGCAGGGCTGGCTTCGGACCAGTTACTGCATCATCCTTCCAGCTATGAGATGCCCCCGGCACCCCGTGTTCGCTCGCAGACGACTGCCGCGGAAATGGTAGAACTTTATTGGATGGCCTTATTGCGCGACCATGATTTGTGCAATTTATCCAACGGAGGCAGTACAGATTACAGGATGGGTAAAAAGAGAATTTCTGTAAACAACATATGCGATGAAATCAATGAATGTTTCCGTCGGGCCTGCGATGATGAAGGGCCTGATCGATTTATTCACGGCGTCGATATTCCGGGGTCTTCCAGTAAATTTAAGCCCTTTGATGCTCAAACGCTTTTCAGGCTCGGCCTGCCGGGTGATGACAAGGGCCCCATGATCAGCCAATTCTTTGTGCGGAAAGTGGGCTTTGGGACCCAATCTATCGATCAGCGTCAGCGGCCTTACGCAAGCGGGAAGAACTATCTCACGGACTTCAACGACTGGCTGATGGCCCAAAATAGCGGACAGGACGACAAGGGACAGTCTTACAGCAAAGCCAATGAATCTGACGCCAGTCAATATGAAGATGTTTCCCGATATATCGCGTCGATGCGCGATCTTGCCCGCTTTGTGAACAAGGATGCCTTACACCAGGCATATTTCAACGCAGCGCTTATTTTGCTCTCCGGCGGAGCGAAATGGAATACTGGTAACCCGTATTACAAGCTTGATAGCGATAAAAATATAAACCCCGTTGCTAAAGGCCGGTTACCGGATCGTGAAGCAGGGTTCGGCGTGCTCGGTGGTCCGCACATCCTGGCGCTTGTCTCGGAGGTCGCAACGCGCGCTTTGAAAACAGTTTGGCGCCAAAAGTGGCAGGTTCATTTACGGTTGCGCCCGGAAGCCTATGGCGGCTTGGCCCATGTCCAATGTCTTGGCGTGGAAACAGAGGCAGAGGGCGTTCAAACACGAAACTACGGCCTGCCTGAGTGGCTTGCCGGTTCATTGGCTGCACAGTGCATTAAGAATGTCTATGGTTCATATTTGTTGCCGATGGCCTACTCTCCGGGGAGCCCAACGCATCCCGCTTATGGCGCGGGTCACGCCACCGTTGCCGGCGCATGCGTCACTGTCCTGAAGGCCTATTTCCGGACATTCTACACCGATAAGAACGGCACCGATGTCCCAGTACCTTTCAATAGTCTGACAGAACGCTCGGAGCCTTTTGGGAGTGGCGATACGATCTCTTGCTACAAAACGACACTTCAGGATTGTGAGCCGTTGAAGCCCGCGCCAAAATCTGGATCAGATTGTTGTGATCCGCGATGCATCACAAATCGAGTGAAGTTGGACAACGACATTGCAAAAGAACTCACAATAGAAGGCGAACTCAACAAGCTTGCACAAAATGTCGCTATGGGCCGCAGCATGGGTGGCGTTCACTGGCGAACCGATAACACGCGTAGCCTGATGCTGGGTGAAGCGCTGGCTGCAGAAATCCTCGCCGATATCACGCAAGATTCCAATGAAAAGCCATCCTTCACCTTCCGTACATTTTCACGCAAGGCAGACGGGCACCCGAAGAAAGTCTTGATAAAGGATGGACGAATATTTGTGGATGGCGTCGAAAAGACGATTCCGGTCAGCGCGCTGTAGAATGCAGAAACGAGGTGGGTATCGACGCGCGGCGGGGGCTTGATCTGCCCGCGCCGCGTCGTCCGCAGAAGGGCCTGCGAAACTTGGGACAATTTGCTCCAAGCTGGAACTTCTTGGGGGAACCGATTACAAGTAAGCGCTGTGCGACCAATCGTGGAGACGAGTGAGGCGACAGTGCGTCAAAAAGTGCCCGCCACCTCAATGCGCCTCGTCCCAGTTCTTCGCCGCCTTCGCGTCCACCTGCAGCGGCACGGATAATTGCAGCGCCGGGTGCGGCGCGTCGACCATGATGCGGCGGACCACGTCTATGGTCTGCTCCGCCTCGCTTTCCGGAACTTCGAAAATCAGTTCGTCGTGCACCTGCAGCAGCATGCGGGCGTTAAGTTTGGCTTTTGCCAGCGCGGCGTCCATGCGCGCCATGGCGCGGCGGATGATGTCGGCGGCCGAGCCCTGGATCGGCGCGTTGATCGCGGCGCGTTCGTTGAAGGCGCGCTCGGACGGGTTCGAGGCGTTGATGCGCGGGTAGTGGCACTTACGGCCGAAGATCGTCTCGACATAACCCTTGTCGCGGGCGAATTTCTTCGTCGCGTCCATGTAATCCTTGATGCCCGGAAAGCGCTCGAAATACTGCTTGATGTAGGCGCCGGCTTCCGAACGGTCGATGCCGAGCTGCGCGGCGAGGCCGAAGGCGGAAATGCCGTAGATGATGCCGAAATTGATCGCCTTGGCGCGGCGGCGGATCTCGCCGGTCATCTCGCTCAGCGGTACGTTGAACATTTCCGAAGCCGTCATGGCGTGAATGTCGAGCCCGTCGGCAAAGGCTTTCTTCAGCTGCGGAATATCGGCGATATGCGCGAGAATGCGCAGTTCGATCTGCGAATAATCGGCCGAGACCAGCACATTGCCCGCCTCCGGCACAAAGGCGGTGCGTATCTTGCGCCCGGCCTCGTTGCGCACCGGAATGTTCTGCAGGTTTGGCTCCGACGAAGACAGCCGCCCCGTCGTCGTCGCCGCCAGCGAATAGGACGTGTGGACGCGTTTCGTGTTCGGGTTCAGGTAGGACGGCAGCGCGTCGGTATAGGTCGATTTCAGCTTCTGCAGCTGCCGCCATTCCAGCACGCGCGCGGCGAAATCGTTGCCCTCGGCGGCGAGATCGTCGAGCACGCTGGCGGCGGTCGACCAGGCGCCGGTCGCGGTCTTCTTGCCGCCTGGCAGGCCCATCTTCCCGAAAAGAATGTCGCCCAATTGCTTCGGTGAGCCGACATTGAAACTTTCGCCCGCCATTTCGTGAATTTCGGCTTCCAGCCGCGCCATGCCCTGCGCAAAATCGCCGGACAGGCGCGAGAGTATCTGCCGGTCGATGGAAACGCCGCGCTGCTCCATGCGCGCCAGAACATCGACCATCGGCCGCTCCAGCGTTTCGTAGACGGTACGCATGCGTTCGGCGGCAAGACGCGGCTTCAATATGCGCCACAGCCGCAGCGTCACGTCGGCGTCCTCCGCCGAATAGGCGCTCGCCTGTTCGACGGGTACGCGCGCAAAGCCGATGAAGGTCTTTCCCTTGCCGGCCACGTCCTCGAACTTGATCGGCTCGTGACCAAGGTATTTCTTCGACAATTCGTCCATGCCGTGGCCATTAAGCCCCGCGTCGAGCACGTAGGACATCAGCATCGTGTCGTCCGAGGGAGTGACCTCGATGCCCGCCTGTGCGAAGACAAGCCAGTCGAACTTCATGTTCTGAGCAATTTTCAGGACGCTTTCGTCTTCCAGAAGCGGTTTTAACCGCGCGATCACATCCTTCTCTTTCAATTGCCCCGCGGCAAGCTCGGCCCCGCCAAAGAGGTCGCCACTGCCTTCGCCGGTTGTATGTCCGATGGGAATGTAGCAGGCCCGCCCCGGCGCGGTGGCGAGCGCAACGCCGACCAGATCGGCCTGCATGGGATCGAGCGAGGAGGTCTCGGTATCGACGCAAACCGCATACGCCGCGCGCGCTTCTTCAATCCACGCGTCCAGCGCCGCAATCGTCGTAACCGTTTCGTATTGCGCCCTGTCTATCGAGGCTTTCGTGCCTTCGTCCGCGCGCGCGCCAGCCAGCGCTACGGGCGTCAAATCGCCCTGCGCTGCAGGCGCTTTCGCGCCCGGGTTCGCGGTGGTCGTGGCGGCAGGCTTGCTTGCCGCACCCGCCGTTCCGGCGCCCGCCTTCGCGTGATTGTCCTTTACTTCAGCCGAAGGCTTGCCGTCGCGCCCGCGCCAGCCGCTGTCTCCGGCCATGTCCGGATCGGCGTCGATGGAATCGTAGTCGACGTCAAAGGTCTCCGCTGCCCGTTTGGTAATGGTGGTGAATTCCATCGCCTTCAGGAATGCGACCAGCGCCTTGCCGTCCGGCTGCTGCAGCGCCAGGTCTTCCAGCGGAGTTTCCACTTTCACGTCATCGACGAGCTGCACGAGCCGTTTGGAAATGCGGACTTTCTCGACCACCTCCGGATTCGTCAAAGTCTCGCGCCGCTTGTTCTGCTTGATTTCGCCGGCACGCTCCAGCAGCGTGTCCAGGTCGCCGTATTCGTTGATCAGCAGGGCGGCGGTCTTCACGCCAATGCCCGGCGCGCCCGGCACGTTGTCGGTGGAATCGCCCGCCAGCGATTGGACTTCCACCACCTTGTCCGGTGGTACGCCGAAATAGTCGACGACTTCGGCTTCGCCGATGCGCCGTTCGTCGCGTTCGCCGGAGGCTGGGTCGTACATGAAGACGCCGGGCCTGATCAGCTGCATCAGGTCCTTGTCGGCGGAGATGATCGTCACGTCCGCTCCCGCCTCCACCGCCTGCCGCGCATAGGTGGCGATCAGGTCGTCGGCTTCGTAGGTGTCCTGCTCGACAGGCGTGAGGCCGAAGGCGCGCACGGTTTCGCGCATCAGCGGAAATTGCGGCACGAGGTCTTCCGGCGGCTCGGAGCGGTTGGCCTTGTAGTCGGGATATATTTCCTTGCGGAAAGACTGTTCCGACTTGTCGAAGATGATCGCCAGGTGCGTCGGCTTGATGCCCATCGCGCCTTTCTCGATGAACTGGAACAGCTTGGTCGCAAACAGCCGCACCGCGCCGGACGGCAGGCCGTCGGAACGGTAATTGTATTTCCGGTCCTGCCGCATCGACTGGAAATAGGCACGGAAAATGAAATTCGATCCGTCTACGAGAAAGACGTGATCGCCCTTTTGCAAGGGCCGGGATTTGGCGGACATGGGGCTGCGCTCGGCTGGAACGGATGATCGCAGCAGGATAGAGCATTGTGCGAAAAAGGGGACCCCGCCCGAGAGCAGACTCTGCTTCGATCCACAAGCGCTGCGGTTTACGCGTGGGCAGGCTGCAAGGCAGGCGCGCATTCTGCCGCCGGCTTCGGCGCTCTGGGCCGATTGAGGTACAGGATGGCCGCCACGATAGCGAGGGGGATGGCCGCCAGCCAGCCGGTGAGCACCGCAAGCACCATCGCCACGGCCCACAGCAATGAAAGCAGATGTTCGATCATGCCGACGATCTTGGACTGCGAGTGCCGGCGCAGCAGCATGACCCGGCGCGCCGGCATAGGATGCCAGAGATTGAGAAAGGCCGTGGACAGGCTGGCGCCAAGCGCGAACATTACGGTATAGGCGGCCGCTTGTGGCGAAAACCAGGCGACGCCGGCAATCGGAAGCACCAGCAGAACCGCCAGAGGCAGGGCAATCGCCTGCAGCTTGCGCAGTTCGACTTCCTTTTTTGTCACCGGGGCGCTGGCAAGAAACTCCGGCGCGTCCTCGCTGGAAATCGTCAACCACGCCAGCGACGCCGACAGTTGGGAAGCGATAACCACGATGGCAGGTCCGACCGAGAGCGCGATCGAGCCGCCCGCACCCTGGCTGCGCCAGATCACGATAGCGACAGGCAGCGTATAGACGACCTGCAGCAGCATCTGGCTGATCAGCCACGGATCGCGCGCCAGCAACCGCCATTCCTTGCGGCGCAGCGCCCGTCCCGCGAACGGCACGAAGCGCATGCGCGTCCGGTTACGCCGTGCCGATACCTGAACCGGCGCTCCAGCCGATCGCACGGCGCTGGAAGCGAAGAACTGCCCCAGCAGAGCGACGGTCGAAGCGAAAAGCACGGCGCTCACGGCCAGCCACAGAAGCAGGGAAGCCGGCTCGCCTGCCGCAGCCCGCACGGGCAACCACAGGAGGCCGTTGCGGTCGAACAACCAGCTGCTGCCGGGATTTTCTATCGCCGCCATGATCGAAACGCGCACACCAAGCGGCAATATGTGGATTGCCTGCAGCATCAGCACGAAAGCCGCGCCTATAATGGTCGCGAGGATCTGCGATACGATGCGCGTGCGGCGCGGTCCCGCCAGCTTGAACAGGCCGAGCGTCAGCATGATGCCCAGCGATGTGCCGAACAGGCCGCACGCCAGAAGCACGGGATAGATCGCCAGCCATTGCGGCCCGTTGAGCAGAACATTCATGTTCGCGATCGGCAGCACGAATATCGCAACGGACGTCATGGATTCCACAGCGACGGCCAGCGCCCGCGCGGCGAGTACCCGGCGCGGCGGCAGGGGCGATGCGAAAAGCAAGTCCAGATCGCCGCGGGTGTAGAGCGCCCGTGTCATGCTTGTCAGCGCCTGCGAAACCAGCCACGGCATGACGAAGAGTATCATCGAAGCCAGGCCCGGATACAAAAGCCTTGGCTCTTCGCCTTGCGGACCGGCCTCGCCGAACCATCGCGCCAGCGGCCAGGCGACAAGATGGAAGGATATCAGGGCGCCAAGTACGATCAGCGTCACGGTTCGCGTCCGGATGGCTCCAAACATGCCGCGAACACGGCGCAGGCTCATCGTGAGATCGTAGGACACGAGCCAGAGGAACGAGCCCGGTGTCAGCCGCAGGCTTTTTCGCAGTGCCGAAAACTCGCTCACGCGGCGCGCTCCGCCTCACGGGTGAGATTGAGGAAAACGTCTTCCAGCGAGCTTCCGCTGCCGTCCTGCCCGCTCCCGGATGATCGCATGCGCAACTCTGCAAGGGTTCCTTCGGCAATCAGCCGGCCATGCTGGATAATGCCGATCCGGTCGGCGAGCCGCTCTGCAACTTCCAGAATGTGCGTCGTAAGGATTACGGTCGCGCCGGCGCGCACGCGCGCCATCAAAAGGTCCTTGACCTGCCGGGCGATGGCCGCGTCCAGCCCTGTCAGCGGCTCATCGAGCATCAGCAGTTTCGGCTCGTGCACCAGTGCGCCCGCCAGCGCGACCTTCTGCTTCATGCCGCGCGAAAACCCTTCGCAGCGTTCCCGGCGATGCTCCCACAGGCCCAGAACCTTCAGCAAATCGACTGCGCGCTGTTCGGCGACATCCGCCGGTACGCCCCATAGCCCCGCAACGAACTCCAGATACTCCACCGGGTCGAGCTTGTCGTAAAGCATCGGCTCATCCGGCAGCCAGGCGGTGATGCGTTTGGCCTCCACAGGATTTGTCCTGGCGTTGACGCCGAAAATCGAAATTTCTCCTGCATCGGGGGGTAGAAGACCCGCGACCATGCGCAACGTTGTCGTCTTGCCAGCTCCGTTGGGACCGAGCAGAGCGTAAAACTCACCCGGCGCAACGGCGAGATCGAGATTGTCGACGGCGCGCTTGTCGAAGGTTTTGGTCAATCCGGCGATGCGCAGGGCCGGTAAAGGGGAGGCGCAGGCGGCCGCAAGCGGATCGAACTCGTCTGGTCTGGCCATATCGCTGGAATTCCGGTGCAATGGACGGCCATCACCCGGCCGGCGCCCTGTGATGGAGTTACGCCGATGCTAGCGCCGCACAACTTACTTCGAGTTATCGCAGCGGCTTTGTCCCGCGCAGTTGACGCCTATGGTAAAGCGCATGCTAACGCGCGCCGTTGTCCGGTTCCATTTGATACAGACAAGCTGGCTTGTTGCGGGTTGGCAGGCGGGATTGCGCCCTTTAAGTTGCCCGGCAGCGGCCAAATGGCCGGAAAAAAGAATCGCAGGGAGGAACACATGAAACCGACGACATTCGGCCCTCTGGGCCGGCGCATCGCACTGTTTGGAGCCGCCGCCATTGCCGCGCTGGCGCCTGCGGTAGCGGGCGCTGAAACTGCACCGGAATTTTTCAAGGGCAAGACCATCACGGTAAACGTGGGGTACGGCCCGGGTGGCGGATACGACACGACGGCGCGCATTTTCGCCCGCTATTTTGCCGATCATGCGCCTGGCGGCGCGAAAATCGTGGTGTCCAACATGCCGGGCAGCGGCAGCCTGCGTCTGGCCAACTGGCTGTTCAACGCCGCGCCGAAGGACGGCACGGTGCTCGGTGTCTTCTCTGCTTCAATCATGATGGAAAAACTGTTCGGCAATCCGGCCATGAAAATTTCGCCCGAGGAGTTCGAATGGATCGGCTCGATCCACTCGGACATCAATTCCTGCGGCATTTGGAAGGGCGGCGGCCAGGGCATCGCCAGCTATGACGATCTCATCAAGGCAAAAAAGGTCGTCGTCTGGGGATCGACGTCGCCGGGCTCGGAAACCACGCGTTATCCGCAGTTCGTCAAAACCGTGACCGGCGCAAATTTCAAGATTGTCGTTGGATTCAGGGGCACCAAGCCAATCAATCTCGCGATGCAAAAGGGCGAAGTCCACGCCAGTTGCGGCATGTACGAGAGCTCGGTTCGCGGCGCCTACCTTGACGACCTGAAATCCGGTGATCTGAAAATCATGTTTCAGGTCGGTCTCGACCGCAAGGTGCCTTTGTTCGGCAACGCCAAACCGATCTACGAACTGCTGACGACGCCGGAACTGAAACAGATCGGCGAAATCATTTTCCGTCCGTCCGAAATCACCCGGCCGATTGCCGCGCCGCCGGGAACGCCTGCCGATCGCGTCAAGGCTTTGCGCGAGGCGTTCGAAAAGACAATGGCAGGACCCGGCATGAAGGCCGAGGGCAAGCGATTGAAGTTCGATTTCCTGCCAATGAAGGGCGAGCGCATCAAGGCGCTGATGAAGGGCTTCTACCAGACGCCGCCGGAGATCGTGAAGAAAGCGCTCGCCATGAGTTCGCTGCCGGTCAAGTAAGCCGGATCGCGGGAGATCCAGCGAGGGCCGCCACAGGGCAGCCCTCGCTCATTTGCATGCCAGCATGCATCATAAAAGCCTTGGAGGAACGGGGCTTCTTGTCATTTTCAAAAGCATTTGGCGGCGCTGGCCGCGCACTGGCAACGCCCTTGTTCAGGCGTTACTGGACAGGCCATACGCTGGCCACGATCGGGCGCTGGATGAAGCGCACGGCGGTTGGCTGGCTTGCGTGGGAGCTGACGGAATCGCCTGCCTGGCTCGGTATCGTCACCTTCGCGGATCTGCTGCCGACGGTTCTGCTTGCCGTGCTCGCAGGCGCTATTTCCGACCGCTTCGGCTTCATGCGCATCATTCGCCTCAGCCAGATTGCCGCTGCGATCCTGTCCGCAGTCTTCGCCACGCTGATCCTGACCGGCGCGATCAACATTTACGCGGTTACTGTTCTCGCCTTCGTATTCGGCGCGGTCGAATCCATGGGACAGCCGGCGCGGATGTCCGCGGTTCACGCGCTCGTCGCAAGGCGCGACCTCTCCTCCGCCATCGCGCTGGGATCGGCCTCGTTCAACGCCTCGCGGATTGTGGGTCCGGGCATTGCCGGCTTTCTCATCGTCTGGACCAATACCGGCGTCGTGATCGGCCTGTGCGCCTTTTCGTTCCTGAGTTTCTACCTGATCTTGCGGACGCTCGATTTCGGCGAACCGAATGCCGGGGGCACGCGTTCGCCGGCGGCATTGCTGGGCGATATCCGCTCGGGCATCGTCTACGCTTTCACCCATACCGGATTGCGCTTCGTCTTTCTGCTTCTGGCCGCCACAAGCTTCTTCATTCGTCCGGTCATCGAACTCATGCCCGGCATATCCGCGCGTGTATTCGCAGCGGGGCCGACAGGACTGTCCCTGCTGCTGGCGGCCATCGGCGCCGGCGCATTGACCGCCAGCCTCTGGCTCGCCCGCCGTGGCGAAATGCGCGGCCTTACCGGCCTGCTTATCGGTTCGACCATCGTCACAGGGGTTGCCCTGATGCTGGCGATGCAATTCCGGAACATCTGGCTCGCGGCGGCTTTCCTTTGCGTGATGGGTGCGGCGATGCTGACCGGCAACGTGTCGGCCCAAACGCTCGTGCAGAACAGCGTCGAAGCGCAGATGCGCGCCCGGGTGATGAGCCTGTTCATCGTGTTCGCCTATGGCCTGCCGGCAATCGGGGCCGTGCTGATGGGATGGATCGCCACATGGGCCGGACTGCAGGCGACCATCGCGGGTGGAGCGCTTTTCATGTTCTTGTTCTGGGCTTGGGGGCGTCCTCAGAAGACCGCAATGAGCCATGCGCTCGAGCAGGAGGGCCCCGAGGAAAGGTCCGCGGCAGCCGGGCTGGAGAAATGACGGCCGCTCGCAAATATCCGTTTCAGACCCGGCGGAAACGCTGCTAGACTAAACAGGCAAGAGGCAGGGAAGCTGTCCGGAATGAATCCGTCTCAGAGGGATCCGGCGGGTTACGTTAGTGCAATTCATATTTGGAGGAAGCCCACATGGCGAAATTGTCCATCAATGTCGATGGCAAGGCGCACAGCATCGATGCCGATGCGGACATGCCCTTGCTCTACGCCCTGCGCGACGATTTGGGTCTGCGCAATCCGAAGTTTGGCTGCGGACTTGGTCAGTGCGGCGCTTGCACCGTGCTGCTCGACGGAGAAGCGATCCGCTCGTGCTCGACGCCGGTCGAAGCCGTTCAGGGCCGCAAGGTCGTGACGCTGGCAGGCCTCGGCGAAGGCCAGGCGCACAAGATCCAGGAAGCTTTCATCGCCGAACAGGTGCCGCAATGCGGCTATTGCCTCAACGGCTGGGTGATGAGCGCGGCTGCCCTGTTGGCGCGCACGCCAAAGCCCACCGAAGACCAGATCAAGGACGCGCTCACCGGCCTGAAATGCCGCTGCGCCACCCATGTTTCGATCATGCGCGCTGTCAAGCGCGCCGCGCAGGCGTAAGGAGGGCGATGCAATGAACCATCAGATCAACCGCCGCCATTTCCTCGCCGGAACCGGCGCTCTCACCGTCGCTGTCCTGCTGCCGGGCGCCAAGGCCAAGGCCTATGTGCCCATGCAAGGCACGGCCACGCGGCCCGCGCTCGATCCGAAAAAACTGGCGTCCTATATTTCTGTCAACACCGATGGTTCCGTTGTCGCCTATTTCGGCAAGATGGACATGGGTCAGGGCACGGATGTCGGCGTCGCGCAAATGGTTGCCGAGGAACTCGACCTCCATCCCGAACGTGTCCACGTACCGATGGGCGATACGGCCATCACCGTAAATCAGGGCGGCGCATCGGGCTCAACCGGCGTCTCCCACGGCGGCAAGGCGCTCAAGAATGCTGCGGCCGAGGCGCGACTGATCCTGGCCGAGATGGCGTCGAAGTCGCTGGGCGTTCCAGTTGAAAGCCTTGTCTTCGACAACGGCGTCATCTCCGCGAAGGACGATCCGAAAAAGCGGACAAGTTTCGGCGAACTGATCGGCGGGCGCTGGTTCACGACCGAGCTGGAATGGAACGGCAAATACGGAAACCAGCTTCTCGTAACCGGCCGCGCCAAGCCGAAAGACCCGAAAGACTACAAGGTCTATGGCATGTCGCCGCCGCGCCGCGACGTTGCCGGCAAGGTGCTCGGCACACAGGATTTCGTGACCGACATCGAAGTTCCCGGCATGCTGCATGGACGGACGGTTTTTCCGCCCGTCGCCGGTTCGGTTCCGGTGAAAGTGGATGCTGCGTCCATAGCCAACATTGCCGGCGCGCAGGTCGTCCACGTGAAAGACCTGCTTGGCGTTGTCGCCCCGCGCGAATGGGATGCGATCAAGGCCGCGAAACAACTCAAGGTCGAATGGTCGAAAGTCGATGCGCCCTTCGTCGATCAGAAAGACATCTACGATCACATCCGCAAGGCGAAAGCGATTTCGAAAGGCGGAGCGAAGAAGAACCTGAAAGACGCGTCAAAGGTCGAAGCGGCGTTCAAAAGCGCAGCGAGAATCGTCGAGGCGACGTACGAATGGCCCTATCAGTCGCACGCCAGCATGGGCCCGGCCTGCGCCGTTGTCGATTACCGTCCGGACGGAACGACGACGCTATGGACGGGCTCGCAGAAGCCGCATTATGCTGCCGAAGGCGTGGCCAGAATACTGGGGCTTAAGGCGGAACAGGTTCACGGCGTCTGGGTGCCGGGGCCCGGCTCCTACGGCCGCAACGACGCAGGCGACGCCGCCATGATCGCTGCCGTCATGTCGAAAGCGGCGGGCAAGCCGGTACGCTACCAGATGATGCGGCATGAGGGCTCCGGTTGGGACCCGAAAGCGCCTGCATCCGTGCATACCGTGCGCGCCGGTCTCGACAAGGACAACAATGTCGTGGCCTGGCACTTCCACTCGAAGAGCTTCGACCGGCTCAACGTCAATTCCAACGAGAGCAATCCGGCCGACAATCTGGCGGGCCAGATGCTGGGCCACGCGCCAAAGCCGCGCAAGGTCTACAACACCCCGGCGGAGAGTTACAAATTCCCCGTCAAGCATCAAACCTGGGAAGTCATTGCCCCCATGCTGGAGACGGTAAATCCCTTGCGGTCTTCGCATTTGCGCGATCCGCTCGGGCCGGAAATCCACTTTGCGAACGAAAGTTTTATCGACGAAGTGGCCTACGCGACCGGCATGGACCCGATGGAGTTCCGCATCAAACATGCAGAGCATCCGCGCGATGTCGCGATATTGAAAGCGGCGGCGGAGAAATTCGGATGGAAGCCGCATAACAAGCCGCAGCAGAAACGCGACGGCGATATCGCATCCGGGTATGGCGTCGCCTACGCCCAGCGCAACGGGACACGGGTTGCGATCATCGCCGAAGTCGACGTAAACCTGAAGACGGGCAAGGTCTTGGGCAAGCGTTTCGTCGTCGGCCACGATTGCGGCATCGTCATCAATCCGCAGCTCCTGAACCAGACGATTGAGGGGAATATTTGCCAGGCGTTCAGCCGCGCCACCTACGAGGAGGTGAAATTCTCGAAAGAGAACGTCACCAGCGTGGACTGGGAATCCTACCCGATCATGGACATCATGGACACGCCGGCCAGTATCGAGATCGTGCATGTCAACCGGCCAGACTTGCCGCCGACGGGCGCGGGCGAAGGCTCCATGCGTCCGGTGGCCGGTGCGATTGCCAACGCAATCTACGATGCAACCGGCATCCGTATCCGGCAGGCGCCGTTCACGCCGGACCGGATCAAGGCACGGATGGTTTGAAGCAATAGCAATACGGCAATGCGGCGGGGTGTTCCCCCGCCGTTTTCATTTCACGGAGAACACCAGGCATGGAACCCAGCGACAAGATGTATGGGCACAGGGCGCGCATCGGCTACACTTCGCCGCCGCTCACCACCGAAGTATTTCCCTACGAATTTTACAAGATCGTGCCTGCCGGCGTTTCGCTGGTCGTGACATCGCTCGCGATCGTCGTGCGCAGCAAGGAGGAAATCGACAACAGTTACGATATTTCCATGCGGGCCGTGCGCGAGATGGCGGCCAGCAAATGCGACATCGTTTGCCTTGGCGGTGTGCCGATCAACATGTCGCGCGGCGCCGCGAATGCGAAGCAGATGATCGTCGATCTGGAAAAGGAGCTTGGCATCAAGATATCGACCAGCGCTTCGGCGCAGGAAAAGGCGATGGGCCTGCTTGGATCGAAAAAGCTTGTCGTCATTCATCCCTACGAAGAGAAGGATACAGACCGCATAGCAAGCTACGGTGAGCATTTCGGCGGCGAGATACTCGACGCGCGGGGATGGGGTAGCCCCTTCAACCAGATCGGCCGTGTGCCGCAGAACGCGGCCTTGATCATGGGCCGCGAGCTGATGAAAAAAAATCCGTCCGCCGACACGATCCTCATGCCGTCGCCGCACTGGCCGACCATTGGAGCCATCGACATCCTGGAGAAGGAATTTGGCGTCAATGTAATCAGCGCCTTGCAAGTCATCGTGTGGGACGCCTTGCGCCGCTGTGGCATCGACGACAAAATCGAAGGCTGCGGCAAGTTGTTCCGCGAGTTCTGAACGCGCGGGGCTTATCGATCGAACGGGGAGGATACCATGGACCGGCGCATTTCTCCGGCGCTTGCGGGCGCAATGCTTCTTTTTGTTGCGCCTGCCTGGGCTGAGGATTTTTACAAGGGCAAGCAGATCAACATGATCGTCGCAAGTGGCGTCGGTGGAGGCTTCGACGTCTATGACCG
>JBFWRC010000037.1:0-48356 GCA_050249115.1 Beijerinckiaceae bacterium | reverse complement strand
TGCGCACCGCTATTTACTTTTTCAGACACGCTCTCGGCCGCGCCAGCCGCGACTTCCCTGGCTTGACCGAACACACCTTTATCTTCGGACGCCTTTGAGTCCGAGTGGGAGCCGGGGGTGGGAGCGGCGCCAACCCGGTGGTCGCCATGCGATGTTGAGTGCGTATTCATGGTCTGTCCTTTTCTGACGGTCAGCCTGTTCCGGTGAGGGCAACGCGAGCGCCACGAATAAGTTCCAACAATGCTGCATCGGCAGGCGTTTAGCGGTATGTCAGTTCAATGCGACCTGCCGCAGCACAGAATATTGGGCAAATCGGGACTTTTTGAGCAACCGATCCATCAAGTACGCATTGTGCTGCTGTCAGATTCGCAATCGGTTGCGATATCGCCCTGATGATTCAAAGACTGAGGGTGATCGCGGGCAGCGTCACTCTGGCCGGATATTCCGGAGTCATTTTGCGCGACAAAATAGTGCGGGTACGGACGAGCAAGGCCCGGTCAGCTTGTGGCCGGGTTTGCCCATCGTAACAATGTTTGATGTATGGCGTTGCAGCGCGCGCCAACGCGTCGCATGAAAGCCAGGACACCAAGGTTTGGATTAATGAGATTATTTCATTGCCAGGTATGTGATAACGTATTGTATTTTGAAAACAGAAGCTGCGCGCAATGCGGCAGCCGGGTGGCGTATGACCCTGAAGCAAACATCATGTCGGCGCTTGAGCCGGCAGAAGATGGCAGTTGGCGCAGTCTGCATGCTCCGCGAACGATTCGCCGCATATGTGCAAACGCTGAATACGATGCTTGCAATTGGCTCATTCCGCTCGATTGCGATGAACAATTCTGCCTCGCATGCCGGCATAATGCGATTATACCTGACCTGAGTGTGGGAAAAAGCCTTGTAGAGTGGCGTGAGCAGGAGTTCGCGAAGCATCGGCTTTTCTACAGCCTGCTGCGCTGGGAATTGCCTCTTAAGACCCGCACGGAAGACCCCGATCACGGTCTCGCGTTTCGGTTTTTGGCTGATCCTCCGTCAAGCACCGGACTCAAGGTTATGACAGGTCATGACAGCGGTTTGATTACGATCGCCTTGGCAGAAGCCGATGATGCCGAGCGCGAGAAGCGGCGGGTGGCAATGGACGAACCATATCGAACACTGCTTGGGCATTTTCGCCATGAAACCGGCCATCACTACTGGGACCTTCTGGTACGGGATTCCGAATGGCTTGACATTTTCCGTTCGATATTTGGCGACGAGCGGTTGGATTACAACATATCGCTGCAAACTCATTATGCCGATGCACCACCGCAAAACTGGCAGGAAACACACGTATCTGCCTATGCCGCCAGCCATCCGTGGGAGGACTTCGCGGAGACCTGGGCCCATTACCTTCACATCGTCGATACATTGGAGATGGGAACCGCCTTCGGTCTGCAGGTGGCTCCGCTTGACAACCGGCAACCCGAACTTTCGGCGAACCTCGATTTCGATCCGTACAAGACCAAGGATTTCTGCAGGATATTGGACGCCTGGTTCCCGTTTGTATTCGCCATGAACAGTGTGAACCGCGCGATGGGACGGGCAGACCTTTATCCATTCGTATTGAGCGCGCACATTATTAACAAGCTGGAGTTCGTTCACTCGCTTATCCGCCAGCGCCGGCCAGTGTCTTCGTAGCATCCACGCACTGATCTGCAGGTTGGAAGCTCGTTACCTTGAGCATGAATTCGGCCACTCAGATATTGTGGCAGAGCGCGATTTCGTGATGGTGCGATGCAGCAAATTGTGTGACGATGAGGGGATCACGAGGATGTCCCCAAAATCATGTCGATTCATGCCAGCATCTACCATCTGACCCATTACAAATATGACCGGCCGGTAGTCCTGGGGCCTCAAATAATACGGTTACGACCCGCCAACCACAGCCGTACGCGGATCGTGTCTCATTCTCTGCGGGTTTCGCCGGCGAATCATTTCGTCAATCACCAACAGGATCCGTACGGAAACTGGCTTGCCCGGTTCGTGTTTCCCGAGCCGGTGCATGAGCTCAAGATCGAGGTCGATCTTGTCGCCGACATGACGATCTACAATCCGTTTGATTTTTTCATCGAAGAATCGGCGGAGCATTGGCCGTTCGAGTATCCGGAGGACATCGTCCCCGATCTTCAGATCTACACAAGACCCGAGGAAGGCGGGCCGCTTTTCGAGGCGCTCTTGTCGGAGATTGATCGCTCGACGACCCGCAGCGTCGATTTCATCGTCGGCTTGAACCGGACAGTTTCAAGCCGTGTCGAATATATCATCCGTATGGAGCCAGGCGTGCAAACGCCAGAGCAGACATTGGAAGCGGGCAAGGGCTCGTGCCGGGATTCCAGCTGGCTTTTGGTGCAGGTCCTGCGCAGTCTGGGTTTCGCGGCGCGGTTCGTATCCGGTTATCTCATCCAGTTGAAGCCGGACATAGTAGCGCTCGACGGACCGCCTGGCACCGATCACGATTTCACCGACCTGCACGCCTGGGTCGAAGTCTATATTCCGGGCGCCGGCTGGATCGGCCTCGATCCGACGTCGGGTCTGCTGACGGGCGAAAGCCACATCCCGCTGGCCGCTACACCGCACTACCGGAATGCCGCTCCGATTTCCGGCCTGGCGAGCGCGGCCAATGTCGAGTTCAACTTCGACATGCGCGTGGCTCGGGTGGCCGAACATCCGCGCATTACCAAGCCCTTCTCCGACGAAGCGTGGGATGCGCTGGACAGCCTGGGCCGCGAGGTGGACAAGGCGCTGGAAGCAGGCGACGTGCGCCTCACAATGGGCGGTGAGCCCACCTTTGTCTCCATCGACGACTTCCAGAGCGCGGAATGGAATACGGATGCCGTTGGGCCCGACAAGCGTGCGCTTGCCGATACGCTGATCCGGCGTTTGCGCGATCGCTTTGCCCCTGGCGGGTTTCTTCATTACGGCCAGGGCAAGTGGTACCCGGGCGAAAGCCTGCCGCGGTGGACGTTTTCGCTGTACTGGCGCAGGGACGGCCAGCCGGTGTGGCAGGATATGACGCTGATTGCGGACGAGGCGAAAGACCTTGGCGTCACGGAGAAGGACGCCCGGACGCTGCTCGAAGAGATGGCCAACGGTCTCGGTGTCGCCAAAGAGAACGTTGTGGCGGCGTACGAAGACCCCGCCGAATGGATATTGAAAGAAGGCAATCTTCCGGAAAACGTGACGCCGGAGAACTCCAAACTAGAGGATCCGGAGGAACGCCAGCGCATTGCAAAGGTTTTTGGGCGCGGGCTCGATACGCCCTCCGGCTATGTGCTGCCTGTCCAGCGCTGGCAATCGCAATCGGCCGCCGCGCCGCGCTGGCGTTCGGAGATGTGGAAGCTGCGGCGCGGGCACATCTATCTTGTGCCTGGCGACAGCCCGGTTGGATACCGCTTGCCTCTCGGTTCGCTGCCGCATGTGCCGCCGTCGCAATATCCGTTCGTCAACATCGCCGATCCGACAGAGCCCAAGGGACCGCTCCCGCCGGTTACGGCCGATGCGCTGTTTCCGGACACGCCTATTCCCAATGCTGCACAGCCTGTCGCCCATTTTACCTCGGCAGAGGCGGGGCAGCAGCGTGTCGAACAGGAACTGGGAGAGGTCGGCGGTGCGGTTCGCACGGCTATCTCGGTAGAGCCGCGCGATGGAAGGCTGTGTGTCTTCATGCCACCGGTAGAACGTATCGAGGACTATCTCGAACTTGTTGCGGCTGTGGAAGCCTCCGCCCGCAGCTGCGGTCTCAAAGTGCATATCGAAGGCTATGCGCCACCGCATGACCCGCGCCTCAACGTCATTCGCGTTGCGCCGGATCCCGGCGTCATCGAGGTCAATATTCATCCCGCAGGAACGTGGGACGAATGTGTCGCCACCACGCAGGCGATTTACGAAGAGGCACGTCAATCGCGGTTGGGCGCCGACAAATTCATGATCGACGGCCGCCACACCGGCACGGGTGGCGGCAATCATATGGTCGTTGGCGGAGCAACGCCCGGGGACAGCCCGTTTCTGCGGCGGCCAGACTTGCTCCGCTCGCTCATACTGCACTGGCAGCGCCATCCGAGTCTGTCTTATCTGTTTTCGGGTTTGTTCATCGGCCCTACCAGCCAGGCGCCGCGTATCGATGAAGCACGCCACGATAGCTTGTATGAACTGGAAATCGCGCTGTCGCACATTCCCGAGCCGGGACAACCGGGAACGCATTTCCCCTGGCTGGTGGACCGGCTGCTGCGAAACCTCCTCGTCGATGTCACCGGCAACACCCACCGCTCGGAAATCTGCATCGACAAGCTTTATTCACCGGATGGTCCGACCGGACGGCTGGGCCTGGTGGAATTTCGCGGTTTCGAAATGCCACCCGATGCGCGTATGAGCCTCGCCCAGCAAGCTCTGATACGTGCACTCATCGCACGCATGTGGAACTCGCCGATCAAAGGCAAATTCACACGTTGGGGGACAGCGCTGCAAGACCGGTTCATGCTGCCGCACTTTATCTGGGAGGATTTTCTGGAGGTCTTGCGCGATCTTTCCCTTAGCGGCTTTGATTTGCGCCCGGAATGGTACATGGCGCAACTGGAGTTCCGTTTTCCGTTTTGCGGCCAGGTTGAGTACGAAGGCGTGCATCTGGAAGTTCGCCAGGCGCTGGAGCCCTGGCACGTGCTGGGCGAAACAGGGGCTATCGGCGGCACGGTTCGCTATACGGACAGTTCCGTGGAGCGCCTGCAGATCAAACTGACTGCGGCCGATCCGCAGCGCTACATCGTCACCTGCAACAAGCGACGCGTGCCGATGCAGAAAACAGCGGCTGCGGGTGTCGGCGTCGCCGGGGTACGCTTCAAGGCATGGCAGCCGGCATTGGCGCTGCATCCGACCATACCGGTGCATGCCCCATTGGTTTTCGATATTTACGATACGTGGAGTGGGCGTGCGCTGGGTGGCTGCACCTACCATGTTGCCCATCCAGGCGGCAGGAATTACGACACATTTCCTGTAAACGGCTATGAAGCCGAAGCGCGGCGCCTTGCGCGTTTCCAGCATAACGGCCATACACAAGGCTTCTACGAACCAAGGCTGGAATGTCCGGATAGCGATTTTCCGATGACGCTCGATTTGCGCAGGGAACCGGAGATATGACATCGGGGCTTGCGGGGACATCGCCAGAATACGGGCCATCGCCACTGACGGCGTCCTATCGCCCGCTGGCGGGCGTCCCGGATGAACTGATTACACCCGCGGGCGCGCTGCGTGAGGTATGGAAGCCGCTCATCCACCACTTGTCGGGACTTTCCAATGCCACACGCACAGAACGGTTCGCACGCGCCGATCAGTATCTGCGAGATGCCGGTGTTTATTTCCGACAATCAGGCGACGAATTCGTGGGTGCGCGCGACTGGCCGATCAGTCATGTTCCGGTTGTCGTAGCGGAGAACGAATGGCGCGACATAGAAGCCGGTCTGATCCAGCGCGCCGATCTGCTGGAAGAGGTCGTCGGCGACCTTTATGGCGAAAATCATCTCGTACGAGAAGGGTATCTTCCGGCGGCGCTGATCGCACGCAACCCGGAATGGTTGCGCCCGCTCGTCGGTGTAAAGCCAACATCGGGTCACTACCTGCACTTTCTTGCCTTCGAGATAGGCCGCGGTCCGGACGGGCGATGGTGGGTGCTGGGCGACCGTACGCAAGCGCCTTCGGGAGCAGGTTTTGCGCTGGAGAACCGGGTTGCGATGACGCACGTCTATCCGGACCTTTTTCGGCGCGGCGCCATTCACCGGCTTGCGGCCTTCTTCCGCGCTTTCCGCGACAACCTGCAAGCAGCCTGCCTGGAGCCCGACGGACGGGCCGCAATCCTGACGCCCGGTCCGCACAACGAAACATATTACGAGCACGCCTACATCGCCCGTTACCTCGGCCTGATGCTGCTCGAAGGCGAAGACATCGTTGCAGAGAAAGGCCATCTCTTCGTTCGCACGATATCCGGGCTGCAACCCGTCAGCGTGTTGTGGCGGCGTCTGGATTCCCAATGGGCGGACCCGCTGGAACTCGACGAACATTCCCGGATCGGCACTGCCGGTCTTGTCGATGTGGTTCGGCAAAGCAATGCCACGATCATAAATGCGCTGGGGACCGGAGTGCTGGAAATGCGCGCCCTGCTTGCGTTTCTTCCGCGCATTGCGAGCAAACTGTTACAACGCGATCTACTGATGCCCAACATTGCGACGTGGTGGTGCGGCCAGTCAGCGGAACGCGACTATGTCCGGCAAAACGCGAACAAGATGCTGATCGGCTCGGCTCTTTCCAGCAAGCTGCCCCTGGACCTTGGCGATGTGGGATATCTCGCGGGACAGTTTCTCCACAATGCGGAAAACGCGCTCGCAGAATGGCTTGCTGCGAACGCCGGCGACCTGGTTGGACAGGAACTCGTGAAGCTTTCGACAACACCAGCGATGCACGAGGGTGCGCTTCGCCCGCGGCCGATGACGATACGCATTTTCGTTGCGCGGGTAGGCTCGGGATGGAAAGTGATGCCCGGCGGCTTTGCGCGCATCGGGGCGACCGACGATCCTACGGCAATCGCCATGCGCCAGGGTGGATCGACAGCGGATGTCTGGATCGTCAGCGACAAGCCTGTTGTGGCGGACACGATGCTTCCTGGAGGCGACACGCCACATCTGCGCATGCAGCCGACAGTGCTGCCGAGCCGCGCTGCAGACAATCTGCTCTGGCTGGGACGTTATGTCGAACGCACCGAGGCATCGATGCGTGTATTGCGCGCCTATCACGGGCGAATTAACGAAGCGCCTGAAACAGGTTCCCCGCTTCTTTCCGAAATTGCGCGCTTCATGGCGATCTACAACATAAAAGTCGATGAACCATTACCTGAAGGATTACAGACCATAATCGATTCGGCGGTTAACAGTGCCAGCAATATCCGGGACCGCTTTTCTGTCGATGGATGGTTGGCTCTGGCCGATCTCAAAAAGTCCGTATGGCGGATGAAAGCAAAGCTGACCTCCGGCGACGATGCGGCGCATGCAATGAGTATTTTTCTGCGCAAGATAACCGGCTTTTCGGGTCTCGTTCACGAAAATATGTATCGCTTTAACGGTTGGCGTTTTCTGACGATTGGACGTTCGCTCGAACGCGCCATGAATATGGCTCAATTGATGCAGCGCTTTTCAAGCAAGGAAGCGCCCGAAGGCAGCTTCGATATGCTGCTTGAGGTCGGCGACAGTGTTATGGCTCATCGCCGCAGGTATTCGGTCACGACGAGCCGTGAGACAGTTATCGATATGCTTGTTTTGGACCCGAACAATCCACGCTCAGTGCTTTACCAGCTTGAACAGATCAAGGAGCAGCTTGCTCTGCTGCCAGGTGCAGACCAACATCGCCAGTACCTGGAATTGTCGCGGGCGGCTCTGCGATTGTACACGGACGTAGCCGTGACGGCGCCCGAAGCAATGACGCCGGATTATCTTGCAGGCATCGTCGGCAGCGCATCTCGAATATACGATCTGCTTGGGTCAACTTATCTGCGTTAGGAACGCGTGGTGATATACGATATCGCAGCGTCGATAAAATACAGTTACAGCAGCCCGTCTGGCGGCGGCAGACAGGTATTGCGCTTATTGCCTGCCACAATACCAGGCACACAGAGACTTGTGGCGGGTCACCTTCATATCGATCCGCCCCCCTTCGAAAGACGCGAAGCAGTCGATTTTTTCGGCACCAATTGTGTGAGTATCGCTTTCAACGATGAACACAATGACGTTTTGTTTGCAATGCACGCAAGGGTTGAAAGGACTGCAACGACAGCGAAGCTGGACGTATCGCCCGCCGTAGAAAAGCTGCCGCTGGATCTGGCAATGTGCAGGGATCTTGGCAGCTCTTCTCCGCATCATTTCACCGGACCTTCTCCTCGCATCGGTCATTCAGCGGAACTGACGGGATATGCAAAGGATGTTGTCAGATCAGGAATGTCCACAGTCGAAGCGGTACATGTGCTGGGTCTTGCCATCCACAATCACATGAAGTTCGATGGCGATGCGACCAAAACCGACACAAGGCCCGAGAACGCCTTTCGCCAGGGTCGTGGAGTTTGCCAGGATTACTCGCAAATCACGATTTCGTGTTTGCGGGCACTCGGCATTCCTGCGCGCTATGTAAGTGGGTACTTGCGTACTTTACCGCCGCCCGGACAACCGAAGCTCGTCGGCGTCGATGCAATGCATGCTTGGGTCAGCGCCTGGTGCGGAGCAGATGCGGGATGGTGGGAGTACGATCCGACGAACGCTGTCGAGGCTAACAATGACCATATTGTTGTCGGCTATGGCCGGGATTACAGCGATGTCGCGCCTGTTCGCGGAGTCTCGAAACTGTCGGGCAACCAGATGAGTTCACACTCTGTAGATGTCACGCTGACTTGAATTTCGACTGTCACCACAGGCAATACGGCTCATTGGATTGCAGCCGGAAAGTGGTCCGGTTTCAGTTCTGTCCGCTGGAAAGCGGTGCGAAATCCACGCATTTGTGACCTTGAACCGACTGGGCAAGTCCCATCGATTGAACTGGAGGTGTCGCCGCCTCGGATCTGCAGGAATTTTTTTCAATTCGGCTAATCCGGGCAGCTCCCGGCAGCGTATTACAATCTGGCCGCTATTACATGGAGAATGTCGATGCGCGTTTCAGCCCTGTTGTTCGTTTCCGCGGTTGCGATGTATTCATCTCCTGCCACCGCCGAATCGCCGTTCGGTACCTGGGCGCGGGGCGACGGTAAAGCCCGCGTCAAGATCGCAAAATGCGGCGCGAACCTTTGCGCTACCAATGTATGGATCAAAAATTCGGGCTCCGAAAAGGTCGGCGACGTCCTCGTCATGAAGGTCAAGCGCATGGGCGAACGCTTATGGAAGGGTTCAGCCTACGATCCGCAGCGCAAGCTCTCGATGAGCATGCAAATGAATGTCCGCGCTTCCACGATGTCGACCAGCGGCTGCCTGCTTGGCGGTCTTGTCTGCCGCAGCACAAGCTGGAGCCGCCTGAAGTAACCTGCTGCAATACGCGAAATGCCGCCCGGGAAAACAAGCTGTATTACCGTCGCACGAGCTTGTACAAGCCGACATCAATGGAGCCGTAGCGGAAGCCCATTGCGCAATAGTGCAGGTAGTATTCCCACATCCGGCGAAACTGTTCGTCGAAACCCAGCCGCTGTATCTCGCGCCAGTTTTTCTCGAACGCATGGCGCCAGGCGTCCAGTGTCTGGGCGTAGCTTTCGCCGAACAGATGTTTCTCGGCGATGGAAAAGCCTGCTTTTTCCGCTTCGTCGTACAGACGTGTCTTGGACGGCAACATACCGCCGGGAAAAATGTATTTCTGGATGAAGTCCGGTCTGCGGCGGTAGTGGTCGAAATATTTTTCGTCGATTGTGATTACCTGCAGTACAGCGTTCCCTTCCGGCCGCAGAGCGCGTGCAAGCGCATCGAAATAGACGGGCCAGTAAGCTTCGCCGACTGCTTCGAACATCTCTATCGAGACGATCCGGTCATATGTGCCCTCAACGGCGCGATAGTCGCGCAATTCGATTTCCGTACGGCCGGCATGACCGGCCGAGGCGAGGCGCTGCCGGGCGAAAGTGGCCTGCTCCTTCGACAAGGTTATACCGGTCACCTGGCAGCCATGCTTTGCGGCCAAATGCTCCGCAACTGCGCCCCATCCGCACCCGACTTCCAGAACCTCCTCGCCGCCGCCAAGGGCCATCATCTCGGCTATGCGTTCGAGCTTTCGCTGTTGAGCTTCTGCGAGGCCGTCGTCGGCCCCAGTATAGAGCGCGGAAGAATATTGCATCCCGTTGTCGAGCCAGTGGCGATAGAAGTCGTTACCGAGATCGTAGTGTGCGGCAATGTTGCGCTTGCTGCCCCGTCGGGAATTGCGGCGCAGTCCATGACGCAGACGATCGGCGATTATGGCAATCCTCGAACCCGACAGCGATTCGGACAGGGCGTCCGCGTTCTCAAGACCGAAAGCCAACACAGCCGGCAAGTCTTCAGTCGTCCAGTCGCCATCGATCCAGCCGGCGGCAAGACCAACGTCGCCTTCGACCAACAGCCGGAACAGGGCGCGCCAACGGTGAACGGAAATGTGCGCCGTCACGCCACTTCGCAAACCGGGACTTGCGGCAACTTGCCCATCGGGCAGTTCAAATACGATGCGGCCGCGGTCGAACGCCGCCAGTTTTCGCACCAGCATGCGTCCCACAAGCCCGGTGGCGTTGCGCCGTTCTTTCCTGTGCTCCAGTTCTGCAGAGACCGATTGCATGTCCATAAACACTACTCTCGCGTTTTTCCGAGGGTTGCCGGGCGCGATGGCGGCGGCGGGCGAATACGAAGTTTCACGCCTTTCAGCCAAAGCCGCGCAGCATGGTAATGAATCGCAGCGATGACTTTCAATGTCAGCAGCGGGTGGCCCAGCCATGTAAACAGCATCGCCGTGCTCGAAAACTCTTTCCTGTCGGCATTCACGGATGTGAAAATCATCGGCCCATCGGCGTCGGATGCCTGAATGGCAAGCAGCAATTTGTCTTCGCGCGCATCCAGTTTGAACGTATAGGACATTTCCATGTCCATGAAGGGCGACACATAGAACGCTTTCGGCGCGCACTGCACGGAACGTTGTCCTGCGCCGGCGACTGGAACCACATAGCTGTGGCGCTGACCAAAAGTATTGTGGACTTCGTATACGACGTTCTGCAGCGCCCCCGTTGCATCCGCGCAGAAGTAAACGCTTAGCGGGTTGAAACCGTAACCGGCAACGCGTGGCATGCAAAAAAGCACTATTGTTTCAGGGCTCGACGGCAGTCCGGCTTCCGACAAAAGCTTTTCGATCTGCGTGCGCAGGTCCCCGCCACTGCCATCGCCGTGGTCGCGGTCGTAAAAGCTCAGGATGTTTGGTCGGTTGCGCGAGAACAGCCAGTGGCGCTCCACCGTTTCCTGCAACCTGTCGATATCCAGCGCGAACCAGAAGCAACGATGCCGCAAGCTCAATTTGCGTGGCCTCGTGCGGGTGTGGGCCACCGCGCCAGTATAGATTCCGGGCGCGATCATGAGAGAGCGCCAGTCATGGCAGGCACGCGGCGATCTTTCGAAATGCAGATGCGGCCCGATTCGTTCTCGACGCGCCACGGCCGGCGTACATCGGCAAGACCCTCCAGCACCCCTATCTCTTCGGCCACAGCAAGACCGGATTGCAATCCGTCTTCGTGGAAGCCGGCGCCGAAATAGGCGCCGCAAAACCATACCCCGCCCTCGCCCTGGATGGACCATAGCTTTTGTTGCGCCGCGATCGCCGCGGCATCTATCAACGGGTGCTCGTAGGTTTCTACGCGGTGGATCGCATTCTCTGCCGGCGGCAGATGCGGGTTGAGCGTTACGAAAAGGTCGCGTTGCGTCGGCAGGCGTTGCAGCTTGTTCATCCAGTAAGAAACCACCAGTGGGGTGTCGTCGCCCCCGGCATCGATGAAATTCCAGCTTGCCCAGACTGCTTTTCGCTTCGGCATCAGGGCCGGGTCACTGTGCAGATAGGTGCGGTTGCTACTGTAACGGAACGCCGACAAAAGGGCACGCTCCGCATCTGTGGGATTGACCAGGAGTGCGAGCGCCTGATCTGCATGTGTGGCGAAAACGACGTGATCGACTTGCGTCCGGTTGCCCGACTGGTCGGTGATTTCGACGCTGCCCGGCAAACGGCGGATAGAGGCGATGCGCGCATTGTATACGATCGCATCGCGGTAGGGAGCGGTGAGCTTTTCAACATAGTTGCGGCTGCCGCCCGCCACGGTTCGCCATACCGGGCGATTGACGAAATTCAACAGGCCGTGGTTGTCGTGGAACTGCACGAAGGACTGAACGGGATAGTCGAGCATGGCGCCCGGCGTCGACGACCAGATCGCCGCGGACAGCGGCAGCAGGTGGTCTTCCACGAAGGCCGCCCCATAGCCGTTGCGGGCCAGGTAGCCGCCCAGTGTTTCGCTGCGCGCGCGCACGTCGCCGAGCACCGCTGGAGCGTTTCGATAAAACCGTTGCAGGTCGTATAGCATGGACCAGAAGCGGGGGCGTAGAAGATTGCGCCTCTGGGCGACAAGGCCGGCGAGGTTTTCACCGGAATATTCGGTCCGGCCTCCGCGCAGCGATGCTGCGAACGACATGTTGGTCGGTTCGGTTTCTACACCGAGCGTGGCGAAAAGCGCGGTGAGGTTTGGGTACGTATTTTCGTTATAGACGATAAACCCGGTGTCGACCGGCACGGTTGCGCCGCCTTCGTCCAGAACGGCCGTATTGGAATGGCCGCCGGGGCGCGACGCACACTCGAATACTTTCACATCGCACTTGCCGGACAGGAGCCAGGCGGCGGACATTCCGGATATGCCGGTGCCGATAACGGCGATGGTGGGGGTGCGTAGCGCGTCTCTCGGCATGGTCTGGTCCGGTCCTTTCCCGATCACCTTGCAATTACGCTGGCCGGACGGCATTGGATCATTTCGCAAGGTCCGGCGGCGGCCGGTTCGTTTTGCCCTGCCGCTGCTGTGATCCAGCGACGGTCGTTGCGCGTAAACGCAAACATGACACTTGCTTTCGAGGCCGGTGCACGGGCAAAACGCATTGTGCGGCCGGTGGTTGCCGCTGCGGGAGAGTTTCGTGGCGCCGAGGAGACAATGACGGGCGAAGACGATGCGCGGCCGAACCCTTCGTTCGATGCCGATATCGTTGCAATTGCTGAGCGGCGCGACCGCCGGGCATTTGCACGCCTGTTTGAACATTTTGCGCCGAGAATCAAAGGCTTCCTTCTTCGCGGAGGTGCGGCGGCAAGCGCCGCTGACGATCTGGCGCAGGAGGCTCTTTTGACCGTTTGGCGCAAGGCTGGCTATTTCGATCCCGAAAAGGCCAGCGCCAGCACATGGATATTCACCATTGTGCGCAATTTGCGGATCGACGGACAGCGGCGGATTCGCCGTCAGGCCATCTACGAAGCCGCCATGCTGCACGAGGACGAGGAGCCGCCCATCCGGCCGGACGAGGCATTGCAGAGCAGCCAGTTGCAGGCCCGCGTGCAGGACGCGTTACGCGACCTGCCGGAAGAGCAACTTGCGGTCGTGCGGCTGTCGTTCGTGGATGGCAAGGCGCATGCAGATATAGCGGAGGTTCTCGGCATCCCGCTGGGGACGGTGAAATCCCGGATAAGACTTGCGATGAACAGGTTGAAAGGAAAGTTAGAGGGCATCCAATGACGATCACGCATCATCCCAGTGAAGGTGTGCTGGCGGAGTTTGCGAACGCAGTGCTGGACGAAGCCGCTGCGCTGGTGGTCGCAGCTCACATTGCGCAATGTCCGCAATGCCGGGCGGCCGTGCGCCGTTACGAATTGATCGGGGGCAGCCTGCTCGAAATGACCGAGGCGTCTGCGCCGATGACCGCGGACGCGGGCGAATTGCTCTCGCGCTCGGACCTTGTTCCGGAGAGTCCGCCCTCTCCGGTGTACGTGGAGCATGACCCGCGCGACCGTTCCGCTGCGCGGCTGGACCGTCTCATGTCCCTCTATGGCGGGAGCAAATGGCGGTGGATCGGCCCTGGCGTGCATTGGCAGCCCATGGCTGTTCCCAGCGACGCAGATATCCGGGTGTTCTTGCTGAAGGCGAGGCCTGGCACGGCGCTTCCGCACCACAGACATTCTGGCATCGAGTGGACATGCGTGCTGCAAGGCGCATTCAGCCATGCGCATGGCCGCTTCGGACAGGGTGATTTCGACGAAGCGGATCCGAGCGTCGAACACGAACCTGTCGTGGAAGCGGGCGAGGAATGCATTTGTCTGGTCGCCATGAACGGCAGGCTTGAGTTGCAAGGGCTGATCGGACGCATGCTGCAACCGTTTGTACGTCTGTAACCCGTCCTGCCCGGAGCGGAACCGGTTCGGACCGGACGAGTTGATAGACTCCGTACAGCGTGCCGTGCGCGAGGGACCTTTCTGATGATTGGCTTGCAATGTCCGCTATCCAAATATCGAGCATAGTTGCGGCCGGCATCGCCCTCTCCGCGATCATGGCTGTTGCCTGGGCCGTGCAGCGCCGGACGGGCCAATCCGGCTGGGTCGACGCGTTCTGGACATTCGGCACAGGTTTTGCTGGCGCGGCAGTTGCTTTGACCGCGCTCGCCGGTGCTCCTTCACGCATCCGTCCTCTTCTGGTTGCCGCCCTCATGATTGCGTGGTGCCTGCGTCTGGGTTTGCATATCGTTTCGCGTACGCGCGGCGGCGGTGACGATCCGCGCTATGCCAAAATGAAAGAGGATTGGGGTGACGCAGCGCCGCGGAAAATGTTCGCATTGCTGCAATACCAGGCTCTTGCAAGTATTCCGCTTTTTCTGGCCATTGCGGTTGCGGCCGGCAACAGCCAGCGGCCGCCCGGTTGGCAGGACGCTCTGGCCGCACTGGTATTTTGCATCGCCGTAGCGGGTGAAGGTCTGGCGGACCGCCAATTGCGAGATTTCGCGCGCAATCCAGACAACAGCGGCAAGGTCTGCAAGGCGGGCCTGTGGCGCTGGTCGCGGCATCCGAATTACTTTTTCGAATGGCTGGTCTGGATGGCGCTTCCGGTGTTCGCCGTCAATCTCGACGGATCCTATCCGTGGGGATGGCTGTCGCTCGCGGCGCCCGCGTCGATGTACTGGCTGCTGACGAAGGTGTCCGGCGTTCCCCTTTTGGAAGAGCACATGGAGAAAAAATACGGAGATCCGTACCGGGAGTACCAGCGTACAACCAGTGCATTCTTTCCGCTGCCGCCGGCGGCCTGAAAAAGGAGGGCTTCATGGAGTTCGCAAAGCGGATGATCGTCGCAGTCGAAAAACTGCCGCTTCCCGATTTCGTCAGCCAGGCGGGCATTCATTTCATGGTCGGGCGTTCACGCCAGGCGCTCAACCGGCCGGATGCGCCATCGGACGCCGAGTTTCTCGAATTGGTCGCCAGCCGTCCGATTGCCGTTCACACCGGCAAGGCCAACGAACAGCATTACGAAATCCCTGCCGAATTTTACGATCTCATTCTCGGCCCACACCGGAAGTATTCGTGCTGCTTTTTCGAGAACGATGCTGCGAGTCTGGGCGAGGCCGAGGCGCGGGCGCTCGAAGAAACCTGCCGCCATGCCGCGCTCGAAGACGGGCAGACTGTTCTGGAGATGGGTTGCGGATGGGGATCGCTATCGCTGTGGATGGCGGAACGCTATCCGAATTCGCGCATCACCGCGGTCTCAAATTCCCATAGCCAAAGGGCCTTCATAGAAGCACGCGCGCGCCAGCGCGGCCTTGGCAATCTTGAAGTGCTGACCAGGGACATGAACGAGTTCGAGACGGACCTGCAGTTCGACCGTATTGTTTCCGTCGAAATGTTCGAACACATGTCAAACTGGAGAAAACTGCTCGCCAAAGCGCGACGCTGGATCCGGTCCGACGGGCGCATGTTCATGCATGTGTTTACCCACCAGAAGGCAGCCTATCTCTTCGACGAGGCCGACAAGACGGACTGGATCGCCCAGCACTTCTTCACCGGCGGCATCATGCCGAGCCATACGTTGATCCGCGAGTTTTCGGACCTCTTCCACGTTGAGGAGGAATGGTGCTGGAACGGCCGGCATTACGAAGAAACGGCCAGGCGCTGGCTGCAGAATTACGATGCGAATTCGCAACAGATCGCGCAGATACTGCAGGGCGTATATGGCGCCGACGCAGCCGTTTGGCAGCGCCGCTGGCGGTTGTTCTTTCTGGCTACCATGGGCCTGTTCGGCCATGCGGGCGGGGAGGAATGGCGCGTCAGCCATTACCGCCTTGCGCCGGCTTTGTCCGCCTGAGCCGGGCATGGCGGCAGAATGGTTTGGTGCGGCTGTGCGGCGCGCCACTCGAGCAATCGGCAATTACGCAACGGCCTCCGATCCGGTGGTGCGCGCAAACAATGTGGTCGCCCTCCTCGTGGCGAGCAACCAGCCGTTCTATCCGATTTACGTGCGTTATTTGGCGGGCGACGACGGCGGCGCTTCGTTCCTGACGCTGCTGTCGACGCCGTTTTTCCTTGCCGTTCCGTGGCTGTCGCGTCAGCGCGAGTGGCTTTCTCTCGCTGCCGTTCCGTTCACGGGTTTGATCAATGCGGCGCTTGCCACCATCGCGCTTGGCCCGAAGGCAGGAATCGAATGGTTTCTCCTGCCTTGCGCTCTCGCCGCCGCGTTTGCCGCGCGGCGCGCCGGAAGGTTCGCGATGGCTCTGACCTTTTCCGCCGGCGCCGCAGTTTTCGGCTGCGCACACTTCAGTGTGCAGGATCCGATCGCGCATTTCGATGCCGAGGCGCTGGCCGCGCTCTACAGGCTCGATGCTTTCAGCGCCATCGGTCTGAGCGTTTTTATTGTCTACCGCTTTTATTCCAGCCGTTGAACAGCTCTATCATCCACGCATGTATGTACCGCCCGCATAGCCGGCCAGCGCGGTTGAGACGGTGAGAAAGGCGCCCCAGGCGAGATCGACGAAAGTGACAACCGGGGGCCAGACCTTGAGGGTCGCCTGATTTGTCAGATCGTAGGTTCCGTAGGCGACAAGGCCGAGAACCAGCCCGTTCATCGCGGCAATCGTCCACTTCTCAGCTTCCAGCGCCGGCACGACGGCCAACAGGAGGACGCCGCTGAGATACAGAAAATAAAACGCGACGGCCGGCGCCAGCCTGAAACCGTCCAGCATCAATTCGCCAATCAGCGGCCTGTATAGCCGCGAGGCCATCATTGATAGCCAGATCGTGTCCAGCACAAGCATGCATACTGCGGCGGACAGGTAAGCTGCGATATAGGTTTTCATGAGCGGTTCCAATGTCGACCGTCATGATACGCCGGAACGCTGGATTTGGTTCTTCTCCGGCTGGAGGGCCGCGGACTTTTTCTCGAAGCGTCTGTCGAAGAAGGCGGGATGTGGATTGCGGCCGGCTATTCCTCTCGAATATTGGCTGCAGTTGCCAAGCAACAGGTTGTCTTCGACAAGAGTTCCCGGCAGCCCAGTTAGCTGAATTTCGTGAGAAATAACCTTCTCGCTTCGCTCTACGCTCTGGCGGGCGAGCCGGGCGCCCCGGCCTGTTCGGCTGTTGACGCGCCTGTCCTGCGGTTCGGTGCTCTCCGGCCCCTCGTCTATTCCCCCTTCTTCTGGGCTTCCCAGCGGGCCTGGCGGTCCTTGCCACCGCCGGTCTCCTTCCAGGCTCTCGAATCCTCTTCCATGTCGAACACGTAGGAATAGCCGCCGGGCGGGTTGGTGAGAACTTCCCACCAGTTATCGTCGGCGTCGACAATGTAGAAGGCGTAGGTGCCGTGCTGGTCGACGGGGGCGGACAGTTTCTTGATGCCGTATTTCTCCTGCAGACCCTTGGCTGTTTCGTAGGCCGTGTCGACCTCTTCGCGGCTCGCCATGTCGAGGCCGAAATGGCTGAAGAGGCCAGCCTTGGTTGGCCCCCGCGTCTGGACGCAGGCGATGGTGGTGGCGCTGCCGAGGCGCATCATCAACGAGATGGCGCTGGTCTGCCGCACTTCGAAGCCGAACATTTCCTCGTAGAATTGCCGCGCACGCGCGAGGTCGCGGGTTTCCACTGTGCCGTGCGAGAGAAGCTGCGCCTTGATGTGCGGGCCGGCTTGCGCTTCCACGTCGGTATGGGTCATGTCGTATCCTCCGTCCGCCTGGCGGGCGCGCCGCCCGGGCTGTCCTTATTCACCGGGCAGATTAGCCAGCCTCGGCAGGCGCGTCCAGCGCTGGACCAGCCACGCCGCATGCACTAACATGACGCCCAATATGCGCGCCGCTGCGCTGACGCTAAAACACACGGAGGAACCGATGGCTCGTAGCTACCTTGCCGGCAAGAAGTCCGAGTTTTCCGAAGGAAGCCGCAAGGTGCTGTCGTGCGACGGCACAGAAATCGGCGTCTTCATGATCGGCGGGGAGCTTGTCGCCTGGCACAACGAATGCCCGCACCGCTTCGGGCCGGTCTGTCAGGGCCGCATCTACAAGCGCGTGCTCGAGCCGCTCGATGCAGAAGGACAGACGCGCGCGCTCGCCTTCGACGAGGAGACGACGAACATCGTCTGCACATGGCACGGCTACGAATTCAATCTGCGGACGGGCGTCAACCAAGGTTCGGACAAGATCAAACTGAAACGGGCGAAACTCGAGGAAAGGGACGGCGATGTCTACATCGTCCTCTGACGATATCGCCGCACGGGACAAGGACCGGGACAAGGACCGGGACAAGGACAATGCCGGTGGAACGTCCGACGAACCTGCCCGGCGCAACGATCCGTACGGCTGGGTTGACGATTTCGCCGAGGATCTGCACCGTTCGGCGAAGGAACTTGTCGAGAAGGGGGAAGCAGCGCGCATTTCGGACGAAGCGCTGGCGAAAATCCTGACGGCGAGCGTCCGGCTCTATTATGCCAAGGCCGAGGGGGAAGAACGTTCGCCTCCGGCCATCGTGCAGGAAGGCGCGGAAACGGTCACGCCAACAGAAATGCTGACCACGGTCTCCGAGCTTTTGCGCGCTGTGCGGCTCGGGCCGATGGAACTGGGGCTTTGGTTCCGGCGGCGGCCCGGCGATTGACGGATGCGATAGCGGAAACGATACCACCGGCACGCGCGAGCGGCCGGCACGCAGAGGAGCGATAGAGATGAACCAACCCGTAACCGGCATTCCGCAAATGCTGCCCGCGCAGGTTATCGACACATCCACCGATACCCGCGACATTCTCGCCCATGCCCGGCGCGTGGCGCGCCAGCGGGGCCTGCAGGACTGGTTCGTCGTCGATATCGACGCGCATCATGTCGAGACCGTGCACTGGGGCGAAGTCGTCAAATATATCGAGGACCCGGTCATTCGCGAGACGGCGATGATGTTTCATCAGGACCGGCACGGCGCACCGCCATACGGCCTGAACGGCGACCTGGGCCTGCGCTACCAGGGTGTCGGCGGGCGCATTCCGCATCAGGAAGGCGTGCGTGAAAAGGTCGACGACACGAGCGTTCATCGCGACGTGACACTGACACGCCGCGCGATGGATTCGCTTGGCGTCGACGTGATGGTGGTATTCCCGACGCCGATGCTTTTCCTCGGCCTGCATCCGCAACCGGAAATGGAAGTCTGGCTGTCGCGCGCCTACAACCGCTGGATGGTCGACAACATCCTGTCGGCGGACGACCGCATCAAGTTTCTTGCAGTGCTGCCGTTCAACACGCCGCACGAAGCCGAACGTGTTGTTGCGGAGATGTCCAAGCAGAAGGGCGTCATCGGCTTCTGCGTACCGTCGACCCGGCACAAGCCGGTACACCACAACGATTACATGCGGCTCTACCGGATGATCGAGGAAACCGGCATGCCGGTAACGTTCCATGCCGGCTATCACTGGGACGACCCCTCGCTGAAGACGGTCAACCGCTTTCTCGGCATGCATGCGCTGGGCTTTGCCTGGCCGAATATCGTCCACACGACGAACTGGGTGCTGAACGGTATGCCGGTGCGCTTTCCCAAACTGAAAGTGATGTGGATCGAATCCGGACTCGCCTGGGTGCCGTTCCTGATGCAGCGCCTGGACGACCAGTTCCTGATGCGACCATCGGAAGCGCCGCATCTCAAGCGTCTGCCGTCGGAATACATGCGCGATCATTGCTGGTACACCACGCAGCCGATGGAAACGACCAACATGAAGGCGCTCGAGTGCACGCTCGATATGATCAAGGCCGAGACGCAGCTCTGTTATGCTTCCGACTGGCCGCATTTCGACTTCGATCTGCCATCGGAGATCACCGACTTGCCGTTCCTTGACGAGCAGGCCAAGCGCAATATCCTGGGGCTCAACGCGGCCAAGCTGTTCAACCTGGACACGACGATCCGCAAGCAGCTGTGAACGGAAAGAAAGCCGGACGGAGACGCCGCGACCGGCAATCTGTCCGGTCGCGCCTTTAACCTTAAGGCACGTCTGCCTTGGCCGTGCCCTTTTGCCGGCGCATTTCCCGTGCAACAAGACGGGGTCATTGTCCTAGCGACCAAGGTACATGCCACACGGATTTCTTAACACCGCTGCCCTGCTTCGGCTTGTGCTCGCGGTCACGGCAATTTTCATTCTCGCCTGCGCCCTTGCGCCGCTGGCCAGCCGTATGCCCTTTGCAAGCTATTGGGACAAACTCGATCACGCCGCAGCATTCGCGGCGCTGGCCTTCCTGAGCGCGCTGGCTTTTCCCGTGTTAAGGGCGCGCGTTATCGCTCCGATTCTGCTGGCGTTTGGCGTGGCGATCGAAATTCTGCAGCTTATCCCGTCGCTCAACCGGAGCGCAGAATTCGGCGACTTGTTTGCCGATGTCGCAGGCATCGCCATCGGCTTTGCCTGCATCAATCTCTTCCGCATTGCGGCCGGCTGGATGCGCCCTGGTTTCGTGTTGCCCGCCGCCCGCTGGTAACTGGCCTGCCGGCTGTTTCGACAGTCTACTTCGCTTTGGGAACCTGCTGGAATTCCCACGTGTGGCCTTCCGGGTCGATCACGAATAGTTGCGGTTCGCCGATCAGGCTGCCGATTTCCTCATAGGGCTGCCCGATTGCATCCATCCGGGCACGGAAGGCCGCCGCATCCTGAATTCTCCAGGCCGTATGGCGGCCGGCAGGCTCGATCTTCGCCTCGGGACCGGGCTTCAGCGCGGCCTCGTTGGAGATAAGGTGGAACTGGACGCGCTCGTTGGCGTCCGTCAGCCATGCTCCCTTGCCCAGTTTGTCGAGCGCGGGCGGGCGCGGAATGACTTTCAGGCCCAGCACATCGCGATAAAACGCAATGCATGCGTCCAGCCTGTCGGGATGCACCGGAATGCCTTCGTGGATCGCTCCGACGAATTCCAGCGCGGGTGCTTGCGTCTCCGAAATGGCGGCTGTGCTCATGCCATCCTCCTGTCGTTGCTTTTGCCGGTACTATCCCGTCCAAGCGCCGGTCTGGCAAGCGCTAATGCGACTCATTTTCCGCCGACACGGACACGTCGTGCAGCAGGTGCGGCGCGCCGTAGTCGCGGATGATGCGCCGCGGATCACGGCTCGCGTCGACACCGGCCAGATAAGACCCGAGATAGCGGGCATGGCCGACAAGGCTCTTGCCGAATGCCAGCCGCTTCTCGTTATAGGCAGTGAGGGCGGCTTCGACGGTGTTTCCGCTGGCCGCCAGTTCGTCCGCCAGGCACAGCGCGTCGAGCGCGGCCTTGGAAACGCCGGCCGCACTGTGCGGGCGGGCGATGAAGGCCGCATCGCCCATGATTGCCACCCGCCCGAAGACGAGTTGCGGCGAATCCATGTCGCCGATGGCCTGCAACAGCAATTGCGGTGCGGCCGCAACGACGCTGGCCGCCGCGGGCGGAAGCGAGGATTTGGCGGCGGCGCGCACGTCGTCGACGAACTCCTTGCGGATCAGGGGCGGCGGTATTGTCAGGCCGTGGTGCTTGCCGCTGGCGTCGGTGAACATGTCATGCAGCCGGTCGGGCGCAACCCGGCGATACCAAATGACATAAAACCGGCGATAGCCCGGCCTGATGTCCTCGTCAGCGCCAGGCACTGCCATGGTCAGAAGTTGTTCGCCTTCCGGGAAGCAGTTCACGACATGGCCGGCGATCGCCTCGCTTGCCCATTCAGGGATATCGCGTTCCTCGGCTATTCCGCGCCATGCGACGTAATTGGCGTATTGCGGCGCGACATCCGGCAGGAACTGCGCCCGCACCGTGGAATACACCCCATCGGCGGCGACCAGCAGATCGCCGCTCTCGCGCGAGCCGTCTTCAAAAACCGCGGAGACCGATGCATCGTCCTGCTCGACCCGGACGAGGTTCATTCCCTGCCGGTAGATCGCCTGCGGCGTCACCTCGCGCAACGGCATGTAGACGCGCTGCCATGCGCTGGAAATATTTTCGCGCGGATGCTCGAAGGCGATGGAACCATCCTGCTCCATCCAGACATAACCGCGATTTGCGACGCCGCCAGTCGTATCGAAGCGCGCGCCGCAGCGCCGAAGTACGTCCACCAACTCCTGCGAGACACCAAGTCCCGCGCCGCGCGTGGCAAGATCGCCGGCCGCGCGCTCGAAGATCGTCACGTCCCAACCTATCTTGCGCAAGAGATTGCCAGCCATCAGGCCGCCGACCGATCCGCCGATGACAAGTGCGCGCGGCATCAGACGCCATCCTCTTCATGCGTGTGCGCATGACCATGCGGCTTGTGATGGGATGCGTTCTCGTAATGCAGCCGCAATAGGTCGATACCGTAATCGTTGCCGTTTGGCGTGCGCACGATGGTATGGACGTGGAACTTTTCCGGCTTTTCGTTGGTCAGAAACACACCGGCGTGGTGATCGAACTCTATGAACGTTACAGGGCTCTGGATGCGGTAGTAGAACGGGCTGTCCTCGGCAAAGCCGCCTATCCAGCAGAAGTGCGTGTCGGCGAGATGGCGTTCGATTTCGCTTCGTCTGGCTGCGAACGGACCTTCCGGCATTGGCGCAAGGTAGGCATCGACCAGGTCCAGAAGTTTGCGCTGCTGTTCGCGGGTCATATCAGACCCGCGCAAGCCCTCGTACGGCACGATGCGATTGTCCTGAAACGCGCCACCCAGATGCAAATTGTCGGCAAAATGGCGGCGTCCCTCCGGCAAATCGCCGCCCATCATGGAATGCGCCACGATGGCGCGCTGCTGCTGGCTTTTGTCGAAAGCCCGCATCAAGGCCAGGCCGGCGCGCTCTTCGTCTTCGAACAGGCGTATGCCGGCGAAGGGTCCCTCGTCCGCATGCGACGGCTCGGCGCCGAAGAAGCACGGGCTGAGCACCATTTGGCCTTGCACGAGAAAGCAATGCAAGCACAGGTGATGGCCGAAAAGCTGCCAGCCCCACGGCGCATCCATCGACGGCTCGCCATAGAGGCAGAACGTGTAGCTCCATTCGCCCATGACCGCCGGACCGCCGACAAGGTCTCCCAGAAAGCGGTTGAGGCGCATGACGTTGCGGCTGAGATCGTAGCCATGCTGGCTGAGGCTGGCGCGGATCACGTCGAGGACGGCCTTTTTCTGCGCCTCGCTCAGTTTTTCAAGACGCAAGCCGTAATCCTCGACATAAAGCTCCGTGTTCTGCCAATTCCGCCACATGGAAGATTCGACGGGAAACCGCATGCCGGAGATGTGTTGCGGGCTCAATAACGCCAGCAAATTCTCGACCGCCTGCTTGATTGCGGCCACGGGCGCCCCGTCGGGTTGCAGCGTGAAAAGGCCCGGCGTCGCACGGCCGTCTGTCGTGATGCCTTTGAACGGCGCATCGAACAGCTCTTTCCAGGCGCCGAACAGGCCTTGCGCGCGCGGGCTTTCCAGACGCGCATTTGCGTGCGCGCGCGCATTCGGACCTGCGATCTTGTTCTGATCCGGCCCCGGCAGAAACCGCCTGAAATCGTTGTCCGTCACATCCGCCTCTGGCGTTTCCCGGCGCGGCGCCCGCTTGCGTTCGAACTTGCGCCGCGTCTTGCGTATTGCCTATCATGGCATCTTAATCGCGCCAGCAAAAACCGGAAGCACAAAATCGCCGCTGCCAAACATGCGGCAGTTCGCAAAGTCATCCAACGGGGACGCCGGAAATGAGTGTCGAATACGCCCCACGCGGTCTCATCGGCGCGCTGACGCCGCAAGCCAACACCACGGTGGAGCCGGAGTTCCATTATCTATGGCCGCCCGGCTATGCGATGCTCAACGCCCGGATGATGAGCCCGAAGAAAACCATCGAAGAGCGGCTCGTCGATTACTGGGGCAATGTCGAAAACGAATTGCGCCAGTTCGCCAATGCGCCCGTTCGCGCAATTGCGTTCGGCTGCACCGGAACATCCTATCTTGTCGGCAAAGAAGTGGAAGACGAAGTGGTCGCGCGTATCGAGCACAACCACAAGCTGCCGTTCGTTACCTCCGCAAAGGCGGTGACCGATGCGTTGAATGCGCTTGGCGCGCGGCGGATCGGGCTCGTATCGCCCTATCCTGTTTCCCTGACGGAGAAGAGCGTCGTCTATTGGGAAAGCCGCGGCTTCGAGGTCGCCGAACTGTCCGGCGCGTTCAATGAAGACAGCAGCTTTCATCCGATCTACAGCCTGAGCGCAGGATCTGCAGACGAGGCGCTGCAACTGCAACGAGACAAGAACGTCGAGGCCATCGTGATGCTGGGCACGGGCATGCCGACGCTGGCGCCTATCGCCAACGCCGCCGGTTGGAACGGGCCGCCCGTCATGTCCTGCATGCTGTGCCTGGCATGGCGCACGATTCAGGCGGTCGATGGCGTCGAGCCCAGCGCCGAATCCGTATTGCACTGGGTCAATGGCGCGCATTGGGCGCCGCGCCTGCGCGCGGACCTCGCGGCGATGGCCGACGCATGAGTGCAGCGCCTGTCCCTCTCGAACGCGCTGCGCTGCTGCTGCTCGATCTGCAAAATGACTTCCTGGACCCGAACGGCGCCTATGGCCGCGCCGGACAGACGTCTCCCGCACTGGCGGCTCTGCCGGGCAAGCTCGCGCCGCTTGCAAAGTCTGCAAGGCAGACGCGCATTCCAGTCATATCATCGCATTTCACGCTCGTGCCGGGACCGGACGGCGAGCCCATCATTTCGCCGCATCTGAAGGAGCTGCGGCCTTTCCTGACGCGTGGCGATTTTGCACCGGGAAGCTGGGGCCATGCGCTCGTCGAGCCGCTGGCTCCGGCGGGCGTGCAAATCGAGAAAGTGGCCTATTCCGCGTTTTATATGACACGTCTGGAGTGGGTTCTGCGCAAGCTGGATATCGATCACGTCGTCGTTGCCGGACTTGTGACGAATGGCGGAGTCGCCTCGACGGTGCGCGATGCGCATGTTCGCGATATCGCGGTCACACTGCTCGAAGACGGTTGTGCGGCCATGACCGCAGACCTGCATGAAACTGCGATAGCAGCGCTGCGTCCGGTTGCACGGATTGCGACGATAGCCGATATAATCGGCGCACTTGACGGCCGGACCGGTCAGAAGCCGGTGTTGAAACCAACGAACGGGAAAACGCCTCGATGACGGCCCCAGCCAGTGGCACCGCCCGCAAACTCGATGCCGAAGTCATCATCGCTGGCGCCGGTCCTGTCGGACTGTGCCTGGCAAACCTTCTCGCACAAGCCGGCATTGCAACGATCGTTCTGGAGGCGGGCGCGCGCATCGAGGAAGATCTGCGCGCCTCCACCTTTCACCCGCCGACGCTCGATATGCTCGAACGGCTCGACATTACCTCCGGTCTGCTTGCGCAGGGTCTTGTCTGCCCCGACTGGCAGATTCGGTGGCATCCATTCGGCGAACGCGCCGTGTTCGATCTTTCCGTTCTTTCCGACGCGACGCGCCATCCCTACCGGTTACAGGTCGAGCAATGGAAATTGTCGAAGCTTCTGGCCACGCGGGCGAAGGGCGAAGGCAATATCGACTTGCGGTTTTCCTCGACCGTCACGGACGTCAACCTGCATGACGATCACGCCGAAGTACTGTTTGAAAGCGGTGGCAAAACATCGAGCCTGCGCGCAGCGTGGGTTGTGGGATGCGATGGCGCGCGCAGCGTCGTCCGCAAGAGCGTTGGCCTTGCATTCGAGGGGCTGACGTATCCGGAAACGACGTTGCTGGCGACAACCACCTTTCCGTTCGAGGAGCATCTCGAAGGCCTGTCGAATGTCACCTATTGCTGGAAAGAGGGCGGGCAGTTCAGCTTGCTGAAAGTGCCCGGACGGTGGCGTGTTTCCATCTATCCGCGCGAGGATATCCCGGTCGAAGAACAGATCGAACCGGATGCGCTGGAGCGCAGCTTTCAGGATATCGTGCCGCGCAGCGAGCGCTACGAGATAAAGGAACAGCGGCCCTACCGCGTTCACATGCGCATCGTGCCGAGCTATCGCCGCCATCGCGTCCTTCTGGCCGGCGATGCTGCACACCTGAACGCGCCCGCAGGCGGCATGGGCCTGAACGGCGGCCTGCACGACGCTTTTGAACTGGCGCGAAAATTCCGCAAGGTGCTGCGCGAAGGCGTCGACGACAGCCGGCTCGATCTCTATGACCGCCGCCGCCGCCCCATTGCACGCGACGAAGTGATCGCACAGGCTGATCGCAACCGCGCCCGCATGCGCGAACGCGATCCCGAACGGCGGCGCGAATTGATGAACGAGTTGCAAGCCATCGCAGCAGACCGACAGAAGCTGCACGCTTTTCTCATGCGTTCGTCCATGATCGATGGCTTGAACAGGGCGGCAAAGATACAGTGACCGAAATGCTGCCGTTCACAGGAAACGTCCCATGCCGATGACGCTCGCAGAAAAGATCGTCGCCAAAGCGAGCGGGCTGGCAAGCGTGCGGCCGGGCGATATCGTCACCTGCAAGGTGGATCTTGCCATGATCCACGATTCCGGCGGGCCGCGGCGCGTCGGACCGATCCTCGAACGGCTGGGAACCGGACTCTGGGATCCGGACAGGGTCGTACTTATCACCGACCACTATGTCCCTGCCACCAGCGACGAGACGCGGCACATCGCCGAGGTCACACGTCTTTTCGCCGCGCGGCACGGGCTGAGAAATTTTCACGATCAGCTTGGCATCTGCCATGTCGTGCTTCCCGAGAAGGGCCACCTCAAGCCAGGCATGTTCTGTGTTGGTGGCGATTCACATTCTCCCACTGGCGGGGCTTTCGGAGCCTACATGTTCGGCATCGGCGCGACGGAAATGGCCGGCGTGCTGGCGACCGGCGAAATCTGGCTGCGTGTGCCGGAAACGATAGTCATCGAATGGCGCGGCGCATTCCGCCGCGGTGTCTGCGCCAAGGACGCAATGCTGTTTCTTTGCGGCCGCATGGGCATGGGAGGCGGGCGCTATCAGGCGGTGGAATATTGCGGCGAGGCTGTCGCGGGCCTGTCCATGCAGGAGCGCATGACGCTGTCCAACATGACGGCAGAACTTGGCGGCCAGACGGGTCTTGTCGCGCCGGACACAAAGACGGCGGATTACATCCGCAAGGCAGGCTGCGAGCCGGGCGATATCTCCATCTGGCGCACAGACGCGGATGCTGATGTTGCGGAACGCCACGTCTTCGACGCGGGCGAACTGGAGCCGCAGGTTGCCGCGCCGCATTCGCCTGCCAATGCCAAACCCGTGACCTTGTGCAAAGACGTGCCGATCGACATCGCCTATGTCGGCGCCTGCACCGGCGCCAAACTCGACGACATGCGCATGGCGGCGCGCATCCTGCGCGGCCACGAGACCGCACCGTCTGTGAAACTGCTTCTCGCGCCCGCTTCCCGTCATGACATGGACGCGGCACAAGAGGAAGGCGTCTTGCAGACGCTACTGGACGCCGGAGCGGAACTCCTGCCGACCTCCTGCGGCATGTGCGCAGGGTATGGCGGGGCGTTGCAGGAAAACTCGGTCTGCCTGTCGTCCACCGCACGCAATTTCAAAGGCCGCATGGGGCCGGCGAGCGCAGAGGTCTGGCTGGCCTCGCCCTACACGGTTGCCGCTTCCGCCATCGCCGGACATATCGCCGATCCACGGCCCATGCTGGAGGCGAACGCGCCATGATCGAAGGACGCTGTTTCGTATTCGGCGACAATGTGGATACCGACGTGCTTGCGCCGGGCATTTACATGAAAGATCCTATAGACGTCATCGCCAGTCACTGCCTGGAGTCCGTGGACGCAGGCTTTGCGACCAGCGTGCGCCCGGGCGACATCGTTGTGGCAGGCTCCGGGCTCGGTATCGGCTCGTCGCGCGAGCAGGCAGCCGAAGCGCTCAAACATCTCGGCGTAGGAGCGCTGGTGGCAAAGTCCTACGGTGGCATCTTTTACCGCAATGCATTGAACTTCGGATTGCCGGCGCTCGTTTGCGCGCATACGCACCGAATCGGCGCGAACGATGTGCTGCGCATAGATGCAGCGGCGGGTTCGATAGAGAATTGCACGCGCGGCGAGACATACACCGCCGAAGCGCTGCCATCTTTCCTGCTGGAGATGATCGCCGATGGCGGCCTCGTGCCGCATCTGGAGAAGCGGTTTCGTGAGGTAGCGGATTAGGGGGCGCGGAGGGCGGCGCCTACTCCTGCAACGTCTCGATTTAGGCGGCCAGCGCGGCGATGCTATCCTGCACATTTTGCCGCCAGGCGGCTTCAACCCGAAGCAACCACTCCGGTCGCCGCGAATGCTTCGCGGCCCTTCCTGCCCGACAGAAATCGCAGGAAGCCGCGGACTTCACCCAGCAATGGGGATTGCGCCAGCGCCGCAGCTTCGTAGGCCAGCCGCACCTGAAACTCGTCGGGGACAGGTCCGGCCCAGGCAATGCCCCTGTCGGCATATCCGAAGATTTCGGTGGCCGGCCCAAATGCAAGCGCGCGCTGCGGCGATCGGGCGACATAGGCGTTGACGTCCGACGACTTGTCGAAGCGGCGAATTTTCGTTGCGAGTTCGTCCCTCAATCCCAGCCGTGCGATCACCTCCATCATGTGTTCGCCGGTCGGCGCGAGCGTCAGTACGATTTCCTCTGACGCGCGTAACGCTGCAAGCAGCGCATCGCACATGGACACTTCCAGCCTTTCGTGGCCCCTGCGCACGGCGGCCCCGATCTCGACTGTGCCCAGGGCCGTGCGTGTCTCACCCGCAACGACGCCGGTCGCCGCCAGACCGGCGATCATGTCCGTGGGCAGCATGACAATATCCGCTGCGAGCGCTCCGGCCCTGGCCCGCTCGAAAAGCAGGTGGCCATGATCGGTGACGATCTCAAAGCCGGACACCACGGCATCTGCGGAGGTCTGCGCGTAAAGAGCCGCGGCGGCGCGAGCGCCGAAAACCGTCGATCCTGCAGAAGCAATCTTCAGCATGGCGCCGGCCGCACCGCGCCTATTTTACGTCGGGAAGCGTGATCTGCTTCACCTTGTCGGCGACAGTCTTTGGCGTTGCGAGGAATTCCGCCCACAGCTTCGTCACTTCCTCGCCATCGGAGGGCACGATGTCGATGCCCGCCTTTGCCGCATCAGCCAGGAACTGCTTGTCCTTCATCGTATCCATGAACGCCTTGCGCAGCGCGTCGACGCGGTCCTTCGGCACTCGCGGAGGCAGCATGTAGGAGCGTCCGAGCACCTGCGATCCGAAAATCAGGCCGAACAACTGCTTCTGTTCCTCGGTCTTGATGAAATCCTGCGCCTTTGGAATCTTGCCCAGTTCCGGATTGTCAGGTCCGCTCAGCTGAATGATGGGCTTGAATGCGCCGGTTTCCAGATCGCTGCGCCAGAACGACTTGATCGTCGACCAGGGCAGGCCGCATATGCCGAAAACCTCGCCCTTCTCCATCGCCTGCTTGACGCTGGCCGAACCGCGATAGCCTGCGACCACCTTTATCTTCGCCCCAAGCAATTCCTTCACGGCATTGGCGGTTTTTTTCAACGGTCCCGTCGCGCCCGTCGCGCCGAAGATCACCGGCGGATCGGCCTTTTGCAGTTCTGCGAAAGTCTTCACGCCCGCCTTGGTGGAAATGCCGCAAACCGCGATCCCGGATTCCATGTTGCCGATCCAGATCAGCTTGGTCGGGTCGAATTTCGCTTTCGCATTGCCGAACAGCGGCTCGAGCGGCACGTTCTGTGATGTCGTGCCTATGACAGTGCCGTCCTTTGGCGCTATATTGTACAGCCAGTTGACGGAATTGATGCCGCTGGCGCCGGGCATGTTTTGCACGACAAGTTTCGGATTACCGGGAATGAAGCGCCCGAAATGGCGGATCAGCACACGTGCATAGACATCGAAACCTGTGCCCGCTTGCTGGCCCACGTTTATCGTTACCGTCTTGCCAGCATAAAATTCCGCAACGCTTTGTGCATTGGCCTGGCCGCCGCAGAATAGCGCCGCAGCTGCAAAAGCGCCGGCGCGGGTCCATCCCTTCATCTTCACCCCTCCCAAGGCATCACGTTCCGAGAATAGATTGCAGGGCGGGGCCATACAAGCAGCGCCGGTGTGCAATTTCCGCCGGGTCCACGCACGGAAGGCCTATTTCGGCGACTTCGGCGTCGGGTAACCGTGGCGGATTTTGAGGTCCTTTATCAACTCGCGCACGTGCATGGACAACGGCAGCGGCATGCGCACCTCATCCGCTTCGGCCATGGCGATGACCATGTCCTTTTCCGCCCAGGGCATGGGGTCGTTCTGGATATTCCGGCTCATGGCCCAGTTCTGCGCGCTGGAATGGCACAGAGCGGTGCGCAACAGGTCCAGATCGACGCCGAGTCCGCCGGCCAGCCGGAAAGCTTCGTCGTTGGCGGCGATACAGGCCCACAGGATCATGTTGTTGGTCATTTTCGCGACTTGTCCCGCCCCGAATTCGCCCAGCCAGAAGACGTCCGATGCATAGGTTTCGAAGACCGGCCGGCAGGTTTCGAACACGTCCTTCGGCCCGCCGCCAAGCACCAGCATCTGGCCGGCGTCGGCCGCTGCCTGGCCGCGCGTCAGCGGCATGTCGATGAGGACGATGCCGCTGTCTTTTGTGCGCTCCGCCAGTTCGCGGGCGAAAGTGGGCGAGATCGTCGATCCGATGCCGACAATCAGGCCCGGACGCGCGGCTTCCATCAGCCCGCCCCCGCCGAAAAACACCCGCTCGACATCGGCGTCGAAGCCGACGACCACCTGAACGAAATCGCTCGCCCGGGCGGTGTCGGCGGCGTTCGCCATGACAGTGACCCCAAGCGTCGCGGCCTTCTGCTGCGCATCCCGGTTCGGGTCGCATCCGGACACGGAATACCCTGCCGCCATCATGTGCCGCGCCATCGGACGGCCCATTGCGCCAAGGCCAACGACGCCAATGTGTTTCGGATTGCTCATGGACGGGTCCTTTTCCCTCGTAAATGCATGCAAGCGGAAACCAAATCTCAACCCGGACCTGTCAATTTGAATCGATTTTCGGGACGAGACCTGGCCACCTTCGAATGACTGTTGTTTACTCTTTTTTAACTGCGCTTGCCGCTGCCGCAATCTTTGCGGGCGGTTATTTTTTTGCGCTGCGCCGCGCCCGCGTCCATTGGGTTCCCGCCAACGAGCGCACCAAGCTGGAACGCGAACTCGAAGCACTGCGCGACGAAATCTGGGAGTTGAAGGAAGAGGAAGCCGCGCGGGAGAAGGCGGAAGCGGCCAACGAGGCGAAAACGCGTTTTCTCGCGACCGTCAGCCACGAGATGCGCACGCCCCTGAACGGGATCCTCGGCATGGCCGAGCTGGTCTCCCAGCCCGGGTTGACGGCGGAACAGCAGTCCTACGTCGAGGCGATCCGCACGTCCGGCAAGGCGCTGGCCTCTCTCATCGACGAAATTCTGGACTTCGCCAAGATCGAGGCGGGCAAGATGGAACTTCTGTCCGAGCCTTTCGATCCGGTCGCGCTGGTCGAGGGCGTTGCGGAGTTGCTGGCGCCGCGGGCGCAGGGCAAGGGTCTCGAAATCGCCACGTCCAGTTCCGCCGGTCTGCCGCGCCGCCTGCTGGGTGACGCCGCACGCCTGCGGCAAATATTGCTGAACGTCGCCGGCAATGCGGTGAAATTCACCGAGAGAGGCGGTGTCGGCATCCGCGCGGTCTGGAGCCCGCCAGGGCTCGTCCGGTTTGAAATTTCCGATACGGGGCCAGGTATCCCGCCGGCGCGGCAGAGCGCCATTTTCGACGAATTCGAACAGGCGGACAATTCCTCTTCCCGCAGCCACGAGGGCACCGGACTCGGCCTCGCCATTTCACGCCGCATCGTCTCTTCGATGGGCGGGCAATTGCGGCTGGAAAAGTCCACGTCCGAAGGCTCGGTGTTCTCATTCGAACTGCCGCTGCCGGCAGCAGGCGCCGGCGCGCCGGCGGAGGCCGCACGCAGTCTCGACGGACGCAAGGTCTTGATCGTCGCCAAGTCGCCTTTTGAAGCACCTTTCATGGGCGAACAACTGGATGCGGCCGGCGCAGCGGTCCTGCGCGCCGAGGGCGAAGCCGAAGCGCTGGACATGCTGTCGCGCACGGCCAATTTCGACGTTGTCATCGTCGACTGCGCTTTGGGCGAAGATACGACCCACCGGCTGGCGGCCGCCGCCCGCACCGCCGGCGTTTCGCAAAGCCTCGTTCTGTTTTCGCCTTTCGAAAGGCGGGCTTTCGGCCAAAAGACGATGCACGAATTCGACGGATGGCTGGTCAAGCCGGTGCGCGCCATGTCGCTGCTGCAGCGCCTGTGCGAAGAGATGCAGGAAACTGCGCCGATCGCGCCGGACGAAGCGCCCGCGCCGCGTTTTTCCGGCGGCTTTCGTGTACTCGTGGCCGAGGACAACGACATCAACGCCATGATCGCGCGCAAACATCTCGAGCGTATGGGCGCGGTCGTGACACGGGCCCAGGACGGTATCGAAGCTGTCGAAATGATGCGCCTGTCCCTTGCCGAACCGGACCAGTCCTATGCCCTGGTGCTGATGGACATCCGCATGCCAGGGCTCGACGGCGTCGAGGCGACGCGCCGCATCCGCGCCCTCGAACGAGAAGCCGGACGCCCTCCCGCCCGCATGCTGGCGCTCACGGCCAATGCTTTCGACGAAGACCGCCGCGCCTGTCTGGAAGCGGGAATCGACGAATTCCTGACCAAACCCGTCGATTTCGAGCGGCTCTCCCGCGCCGTCCAGCAGGTGGAGCCGGAACCGCGCAGCGCGTAAGCCGGCCAATAACCGTCATACAAGTTTCGAAAATGCCGGTTATACTGGCAGAATGATGGATATACGCCTTCCTGCCTTGCGCGAACCGCCGGGTCCGCTGCCGTTTCCGAATCTGCGCCGTATCGTGCGAAATCTTCACGGTTTACCGGCTTCGCTGGCGCGCATGGGTTCACTCGAATTGCGGCTGGTTCAGACAAAGAAGGAAATCCGCAAGGCGCAGCACCTGCGCTGGCATGTTTTCGTGCGGCAAGGCGGCGCAAAGACCGACTACAAGTCGCACATTCGCCGCCGCGATATCTGCCCGTTCGACAAGATATGCGATCACCTGATTGTAGTGGATCATGCGGCGTTCAATGCGCGCGGCAAGGTCAAGCCGCGCGTGGTAGGCACATATCGCCTGCTGCGCCAGGATATGGCCGAAGCAAATCATGGGTTTTACAGCGCTGGGGAATTCGACATCGCCGGACTGCTGGCGCGGCATCCGGGGAAGCGCTTCATGGAACTCGGACGTTCCTGCATCCTGCCGGAATACCGCGCAAAGCGGGTGCTGGAACTGCTGTGGCGCGGATTGTGGATTTACAGCCGCCATCACGCCATCGACGTCATGATCGGTTGCGCCTCGCTTCCAGGAACGGATTTGCGGGCGCACACGGACGCGCTGGCGCATATCGAACGCAGCGCGCTGGCCGAAGGAGAATGGGCGGTGCCTTGTCGATCCGGCGTGAACGTCTCGATCCGCGCTATCGTGTCGGACGGCGCAGCTGCGCCCGGCGTCCGCGCTGTCATTCCGCCCCTTGTCAAAGGTTACTTGCGCCTCGGTGCGCGGTTCGGCGAGGGCGTTTTCGTCGACAGACAGTTCGGGACATCCGACATTCTGGTCGTGCTGCCGGTAGCCAATATCGACCGCCGCTATGTTGAATATTTCAGCGCCCCGCTGAACGAAGAACACCGCCTCGCGGCGTAGCAAACCGGCGACATCCTGCAGCTTTTCACCCCATGACATCGCGCCCGTGCGGCGCGTCGAAATCGACGAGCGGCCCGGCGGGAACGATGCCCGCAGGATTCACATGCGCGTGGCTCATGTAATAGTGCTTCTTGATATGCTCGAAGTTCACCGTGCTGCGGATTTCCGGCCGCTGGTAGAGTTCGCGCGTGTAGCCCCACAGATTGGGATAGTCGACCAGCCGGCGCTTGTTGCACTTGAAGTGTCCGACGTAGACCGGATCGAAACGAAGCAGGGTCGGCAATAGCCTGACGTCGGCTTCGGTCAGCGAACGCCCCAGCAAATAGCGGTTTTGCGCAAGCCGTTCTTCCAGCCAGTCCAGGGTTTCGAACAGCGCATTCACCGCCTCGTCGTAGGCATCCTGGGACGTCGCGAAGCCGCAGCGGTAAACGCCGTTATTCAGCGTGGAATAGATGCGCTCATTGATGGCGTCGATATCCTTTCGGAGTTCTCGAGGATAGAAATCGCCCGGCTTCGCGCCGCAATCGTCGAAGGCCGAATTGAACATGCGGATGATTTCGGACGATTCGTTGCTGACGATCTTGCCGCTCTGCTTGTCCCACAGGACGGGAACTGTGGCCCGCGTGGAAGCTTGCGGATCCGAGGCTAAGTAGACCTGCCACATGTAACTGGCGTTGTTGACCGGATCGGGCACGACGCCTGGTCCGTCGGCAAACGTCCAGCCATTCTCGCGCATCAGCCAGTGCACAGCCGAAACGGAGATGTGCTCCTCCAGCCCTTTCAGAGCGCGCATGATCAGCGCGCGATGGGCCCATGGACATGCCCAGGAAACATACAGATGATAGCGCCCGGCCCCGGCCTGGAAACCGCCGCTGCCGGACGGTCCCGGAGCGCCATCGGCAGTGATCCAGTGGCGGAACTGCGCATCGCGGCGGTTGTAGCGTCCGTCGCTGTTGCGGGCGTCAGGCGCTTCCTGCATCCATTTTCCGTCGATCAGCAAGCCCATCTTGCGCGTCCCCTTGCAGCCGTTACACTCGCGGCGACTATAGGCATCGCCCGTTGGCGGGCAAAGGCAAAAGGGACGGAAATGCTGCTAACCGGCAAGGAAAAGCTCGAGCGCATGCGCGACGGCCGCATCGTCTATGTCGGCAGCGAGCGGATCGACGACGTCACCTCGCATCCAGCCTTCCGCAACGCGGCGCACACCGTTGCCGGCCTCTACGATTTCAAATCCGATCCCGCCCACCGCGACGATCTGGCTTTCGAGGAAGATGGCGATGTTTATTCCCTGTATTGGAAGCAATGCCGCACGCGCGAAGATCTAGCAAAGCGCATGCGGGCGCTGCGAAAAATTGCGGACTACACGTTCGGCATGTTCGGCCGTTCACCCGATCACGTCGCGGGCATGGTGACCGGACTTTCGATGAAGCCCTCCGTGCTCGACGAGCTGACGCCGGGCTTTGGCGCAAACCTGACCAAATTCTACAAGCACGCCCGGACGAACGACTATTACCTGTGCTTCGCCACCAGCCCGCCTTCGGGCGTACGCTCAAGCGAATTGTTTCCCGGCCAGTTGCGCGACGACCCGAGCCTGCAGGTTACGGGCGAATATGATGGCGGCGTCATTCTTTCGGGAATGAAAATGCTGGCGACGGGCGCGGTTTTCGCGGACGAAGTCTGGATCGGCAATCTCACGCCCATCGACGAGAAGCACAAGGCCCAGAGCATCACCTGCGCCCTGCCCTTCAATGCCGAAGGTGTTTCGCTATGGTCGCGCCGTCCTTACGAAGCCTCAGCCGGTCACGAACTCGACTACCCGCTGAGCTGGAGGCTCGACGAAGGCGACTGCATGCTGGTATGCGACAAGGTGAAAGTGCCGTGGGAGCGCGTATTCCTGCACAACGACGGCGTCTGGTCGCGGCGCATCTATATCGAGACTCCGGCAAATTGTTATGCCAACAGCCAGAGCAACATCCGCTTCTGGGCCAAAATGAGCCTGATCGCGGGCCTTGCCAGCAAGATCTGCGACGCCAACGGCATTGCCAAAATCCCCGGCGTGCGCGAACTTCTCGGACGCATGGCGGCGCTGGAAGCGACTATCGGCGGCATGGTGCATGGACAGATCGAAGGCTGGGAGGCATGGCCGGACGGATACGCCACGCCCAACCGCCGCTTCATGTATGCGTCTCTCAACTGGTGCCAGGAGCATCATTCCGAGATTATCGATATCCTGCGCACCTTGCTCGGCGGCCTGCCGATGCAGATGCCGGCGAGCATCGACGTACTGAAGGACCCCGACCTGCGCGAACGCTTCGAGCGCTGGTGGGGAACCGCGGCCATGGACGCATTGCCGCGCATGAAGCTCTACAAGCTTGCCTGGGACCTCGTCGGTTCCGAGTTCGCGGGCAGGCATCAGCTTTACGAGAAATTCTACGCCGGCAATTCGATAGTCGTGCGCAACCAGTCCGATCGCGAAGCGCCCTGGGAGGCGTTTCACGGAACCGTCGACCGGCTGCTCGAGGATGTCGGCGTCCCCGATTTTGATTGAAGGCGGAGAATGCCATGACGGTTGGGACCGGAACGAAGCCGCAAGTAAAACGCCTGCACAGCGGGCCGCCATCGTCGGCGGTTTATATCGGCAACAGCTTTTTCTACTATAACAACGGCGTCAACCAGCAGGTCCTGAAACTGCTGACAGCCGCCGAACCCACCCGGCCATGGCGCAGCACGATGATCACCATCAGCGGCTCGGGCCTCGACTGGCACGATGTCGATTCCTATTTCCGGCCCAATGCGGTCGGGCGCTATTCGTTCGATCCCGACAACAACGTCGTCTTCAACGATCCGAAGACGCTGTTCGACGTCGCCATCGTCATGGATTCGAGCCAGGGTCCGGTGCATCCGCAGCTTGCGCCGGTCTTCGACGAATATACCGCGCGCAACGCTGCTTCCATCCGCAGGCATGGCGCCGAGCCGGTATTCTTCATGACATGGGCGTATGCCGATGCGCCGGACATGACCGGCCCGTTGGCGGAAAGATATACGCAGGCCGGCAATGCGCAGAATGCGCTGGTGATACCGGCGGGACTGGCTTTTGCGCGCGCGCTATCAAAGCGGCCGGAGCTTTCGCTGCATGTGGACGACAAGCGCCATCCCAATTTGAACGGCACCTACCTTGCCGGCTGCACGGTCTATGCCTGCCTGTTCGGGAAAAGTCCGCAAGGGCTCGCATGGGACAGCGGTCTCGACAGGCGAACGGCTGCGTTCTTCCAGGACATCGCCTGGGAAACCGTCTGCGACTACTACGGCGCCTGAACGGCCCGCTGCAGAATCCCGTCGCTTGCCGCGATGTCGCGCAAACCTTCGCGATATGTCGGGCAAGCCAGGTCGACGCCAAGATCTTCGCGCAGGGCGGCGTTCGAAACACGCTTGTTGTCGCTGTAGAAGCTGCGCGCCATCGGCGTCATGTCCGCATCCGCGAAGGCGATTTCCGGCGGCGGATCGACGCCCAAGAGGTCCGCGGCGAAACACACAACGTCTTGCGGCGGGGCCGGTTCGTTGTCGGCGACGTTCCATACGGCGATTTCGCCACGCGAGGCTCGCTCGAGGCAGGCCGCAATCGTGCGGGAAATGTCTTCGACATGAATCCGGTTGAATACCTGCCCCGGCTTGATTACGCGTTTGGCATTGCCCTTCCGCAAATTCTCGAACGCATTGCGCCCCGGACCGTAGATGCCCGCGAGCCGCAGAATATGCAGGTTGACACCGCAATGTTCCGCCAATGCCATCCACTCGCGTTCGGCCCGCACACGAAAGCGGCTTCGTTCGTTGACCGGCTGCAGCGGCGCGTCTTCGCTCACCCAATCGCCGCCGCGATCGCCATAAACGCCAATGGTCGACAGATAGACGATGGTGCGCAACAGGGGCGCGGCCCTTATTGCTTCTGCAAAGTTGCGCACAACAGGATCGCCATCGGCGCCAGGCGGAATCGAGACGATAATCTCGTCGCTATCGGCCAGCGCAGCGGCAATTCTTTCGTCGAACGATTGCCCGTCCCAGACAAACGCTTCGACCCCCTCGTCCGACAGGCGCGCCGCCTTGTCGCCGCCACGAACAGTGCCTGCGATCGAAACGAATTCGTTGCAGTGACGGGCGACAAAATGGGTAACGGAATATCCCAATCCGAAAATGAAAAGATTCATGCGTCCTGCCGTTCGTTGCGGGCTTTCCAACCCCGGGCCCCTGCCGCCAACTCCACCACTCATTTCCTGGTCCCCGTCCGGCCCCCGGATTGCACTTTCTTCAGCGCCTCCCGCCATTCCTCAAGTACAACAGCGTCTTTTTCGTCTTGCATATGCCGAGCGGCAAGTGGTCCGAGAGCATCCGGCCCGGCCAGGCGTCCCGCCGCCCAAACGGCCATGGCGCGCACCAGTTCCGAGGGGTGGCGCATCCTTCCGGTAATTAACGGCAGCAATGCGGCGGAGCCCGAATTGCCTGCGGCGATCAGAACATTGCGCAGGAAGCGCGCATGCCCGATCCGCTTGATCGGGGAGCCAGAAAACCGGCTGCGAAATTCCGCTTCGTCGAGTTGCAACAGATCCGCTATCGGCGGCGCGGCGAGGTCTTCGCGCTGGCGCAGTTTCGCCTCGCGCGCGGTTTGCGCGAATTTGTTCCACGGACACACGGCAAGGCAATCGTCGCAGCCGTAGATGCGGTTGCCCATCGCCGTGCGAAATTCCACATCGATATGGCCCTTGTGCTCGATAGTGAGGTAGGAAATGCAGCGTCGCGCATCGAGCTGGTAGGACGTCGGGAAAGCCCCTGTGGGGCAGGCATCGAGACAGGCCCGGCAGGAGCCGCAATGATCGGCTTCGCGTTCGTCGCGATCGAGTTCGAGTGTGGTAAATATCGAGCCGAGAAACAGCCACGACCCGAAGTCGCGCGACACGAGATTGGTGTGTTTGCCCTGCCAGCCCAGACCCGCCGCAGTGGCGAGCGGCTTTTCCATCACAGGCGCGGTGTCGACGAAGACCTTCACACCGGCGTCCGCGCCCGCTGCTTTCGCGGCCGGCTGCGCCAGCATCCATTGCGCCAGCATCTTCAGCCGGCCCTTGATAAGGTCATGGTAGTCGCGATTGCGGGCGTAGACCGAAATGCCTGCTCTGTCAGGCTGTCCGAGGATCGCAAGCGGGTCGTCGTCCGGGCCGTAATTCATACCGAGCAGGATTATGGAGTTTACGTGCGGCCATAATATCCGGGGGTCGCTGCGTCTGTCCGCGTTGGCCGCTATCCAGTCCATGCTGCCATGCGCGCCCCCGGCCAGCCAAAGACGCAAGCGCTCTCCGGCTGGTCCGAGACTATCGGGTGCGGCAACACGGCAGGCATCGAAGCCCATTTCGGCTGCGCGCCGGGCGAGGGCGGACTTGTCTATCCCCAACGTCATGACGCGCTCCGGCGCAAGTCTGCGCCCGCTTGCCCGCACGTGCGCCGGGTTCGGGCGCGACTTGCAAGACGTTCGTCCCTCCGCCGCTGTGGCGCGGAAGCCTTGCGGCGTATAGACAGAACCGGCGCAGTCCAATCGATTCGCGCGGCGTCGTTAAAAGGATTGCCCATGGACCTGATGGAAATGGCAAAGGCCCTTGTTCTCGGGGTCATCGAAGGCTTCACCGAATTCCTTCCCGTCTCGTCCACCGGCCATCTGCTGCTCTTCGGCCACTTTTTCGGTTTCGAATCCAAGGGCAAGACATTCGAAGTGCTGGTGCAGCTCGGCGCCATCCTTGCCATCCTGATCGTATATTTCAAGAAGCTTCTGGCGATCGCCGTTGCGCTGCCGAGAGACCGGCGCGCACGCATGTTCGTTCTTTGCGTTCTGATCGCCTTTCTGCCTGCCGCCCTTATCGGCGCAGTCCTGCATTCCTTCATCAAGGGCGTTCTGTTCAATCCGCTGATCGTCTGCACCACGCTGGTGGCAGGCGGCCTGATCCTGCTGGCGGTCGACGATCTCGACTTCGAGGTCAAGTACACCGACATTATGGACTATCCGCCGCTGATGTGCCTGAAAATCGGCTTGTTCCAATGTCTGGCAATGATCCCCGGCGTGTCGCGCTCGGGCGCGACCATTGTCGGTTCGATGCTGATGGGTGCGGACAAGCGGTCGGCGGCGGAGTTTTCGTTCTTCCTGGCGATGCCGACCATGGCCGGCGCTTTCGCCTACGATCTGTTGAAGAACTACAAAATCCTCGATACGAACGATGTGGCGGTCATCGCAATCGGCTTCGTCGCCGCCTTCTTCGCCGCGCTCTATGTCGTGCGCGGGTTTCTGCAGTTCGTCTCCAGCCACGGCTTCAAATATTTCGCGTACTGGCGCATCGCCGTCGGTACGCTTGGCTGGATCGGCCTGTATTTCATGCCGGTTGTAGCCAAGTAAGCCGACGCACGCGAACCTTCACGACGGCATGATATCCGCTCGCCGCTCGCCAAGCAGGCCCTCGAAATCCGCATGCACCGACACATCGGCAATGGCGCGCACGTTGTAGAGCTCCGGCTGCAACGCCTGCGGCGGCTCGATGCCGTTCTCGAGATCGCGTGCAAGTTTGAGCAATATTTTTCGCGCGGTGATGACTGGCACGTCCGAGGACACCAGCCTTTCGCGCGACCGGTCGACAAGGCCGCCGGGGCGAACGCCCGGTATCGAAAGCAGGGATTCCTGGATGCAGCGATCCTGCTCATTTACGCCAAAAATGCCGGTATAGTTGCTCCCCTTTTGTACACCGCGATCCAGCAGAAAGTCGTTGCCCGCATTGGCGACCGGAATCCAGGTATCGATCAGATAGCCATCCTCGAGCCGGTGCACGCCCGGCTGCAAGCGCGGCGGGAAGAACGAGCCCTGCTCCAGTATTTCCCTTTCTTTTTCGGTAAAGTCACGGTCGGCATTGAAACAATAGCCAAATGTCATGACGTTGTAATCGTCCACCGGCACCCAGGCGCGGCCGGTGCGCGGATAGGTGCGATTCGGGATCAGGCTGAACATGGGCACCAGCCATTGCGTGACCCGCCAAAAGTATTCGTTCTCGTCAAGCGTGCGGCGGCGCGAACCGTAGACGAAGCCATAGTCAGTCTGCTTCAGCGTTATGGACGGCGAACCGTCCACGGGCGCGGGCGGGCCGTAATAGGTGAATTCCGGCGGCAGGGCGTGATCGGGCGATGTGGCCCGGTGCAGGAAGGAGACATGGGACGTGTCGATTTCCCCTTCCATGCCCTGCGCCCAATTGGTGCATTGCAGCCAGCGGTGATGGCTGACCTGCGAGGCCGGCAGATGGGTCCACTCCAGCTCCGGCAATTCCGGCACTTTGTCTTTCGGCCCCATGTACACCCAGACGATGCCGCCGGCCTCGCGCGCCGGATAGGCGGTAATGCCCATCTTCCGCTTTGTGTTTTCGGCGTTTTCGACATTGGGCAGGTCGACGCAGTTGCCATCCACGTCGAATTTCCAGCCGTGGTATGGGCAACGCAGGCCGCACTCCTCGTTCCGGCCCCAGAACAATTGCGCCAGCTTGTGCGGGCAATAGGCGTCGACAATGCCCACGCGGCCCTCACTGTCGCGGAAGCCGACAAGGTCTTCGCCAAGGATGCGCAGCCGCCGGGGCGGCGAATCCGGTTGTCCGACTTCGGCCGAAAGCATTGCCGGCAACCAGAAACGCCGGAACAATTCGCCCATGGGCGTGCCCTTGCCGGTGCGACACAGACGGTCGTTGTCTTCGTGCGACAGCATGTATGCCTCCCTCGATCCGAAAATTTTTCGTAAACATGTTTACTAAATGACGGGCAATGAATATGGATGTTCCCGCATTTTGTCAATTGCACTTGCAGAAGGAGGGGCTGTGCGGAAATCCGGACGTAGCGGCAGCGAAGTCTATGCGCTGGCCCTGGCTTGCACCCGGGGACGGGAGGCTATTGTCAGCCGCTTTCGCGAATTGCTGGCGCAAAACGATTTGACGGAGCAGCAATGGCGCGTCATGCGCGCGATGTTCGAAGTTCGCAGGATCGAAACGACGGCCCTGTGCGAGCGATGCTGCATTCACAAGGCGAGCATGATGCGAATTCTGCGGACGCTCATGGATCGCAAACTCATAAACCGGGCTGTCCACGCGGAGGACCAGCGCCGTCACGTTCTGTCCATCACGGAAGAGGGCGATGCGCTGATCGCCCCGATGATGCCGGCCGCGCGTGCGATCTACGACGATATCCTCGATCGGCTCGGCCGCGACAAGGCGGCGCGTCTGGCGCAATTGCTGGACGAACTGGCTTCCATTTCAGAAGCCCGGATGTAGTGGGCCACCAGGCGGCCTCGCCCTGTCGCGACGCTCTGCCGGCGCGGCACGCGATGTAAGGATGACGCGCAGCCGCAACAATATCCGGGACAATTCGATGAGCATTTCCAATCTCAAGGCCACGCCGGCACACAGTGCAGGAAGCGGCGGCAGGCTCTCCGGCCCGGAACTCATTGCCCGCCTCGAAGCGATGATTCCCGCATTGCGCGCGCGCGGTCAGGCCGCCGAAGAGGCCGGACGCATTCCTGAGGAGACGCTGCAGGAGTTGCACGCGACGGACGTCTTTCGCGCCGTCGTACCGCAGCGCTTCGGCGGCCACGAAATCGGCTATCGCTATATTCCGCAGATATTCCGCACGCTGGGCCGCGGTTGCATGTCGACCGCCTGGTCGATGGGGTTTCTGGTCTATCACAACTTCCAGTTCGCCCACTTCCCGGAAGCGGCGCAGCAGGAAGTTTGGGGACCGGGCAGCCGCGGATTTACGATGGCGCCGGGGCAGGTCATGCCGGCGGGTCAGGCAATTGCGGTCGAAGGCGGTTACCTGCTGACCGGCCGTTGGGGCTATGCAACGGGAATCAACCACGGCGACTGGATGCTGTTCGCGGCTCCCGTCAGTGGCGGCGAACACGACGGCGACGTGTTGCGCTTCTATGCGCCCGTCAAGGATTTCACCGTCCTCGACACATGGAATGTCGCGGCGATGCGCGCCACCGGCAGCCACGATGTGACGGCGGAGAACATGTTCGTGCCCGCCCACCGCGCTGTGAAAGTCAGCGAGTTGCGCAACGCGCGTGCGGAGGGACTGAAGAACAATCCCGGTTCGCTGTACCGCATTCCGTTGCTCACCTTCATGTGCGTTGGCGGCGTTGGCCCCCTTGTCGGCGCTGCCGAGGCCATGGCCGAAATCGTCACGGAGACATTGCGCAACAAGGTCCGCGCCTATTCCATCGCCAAGGCGCAGGGGCAGATGTCGACGCGGGTACGCATGGCCGAACTGCACGCCCGCCTTGCCGCCATGACGGCGCTGTATGAAAACCGTGCGCAATATGTCGAGGAAACCGTCGCCGCGACTGGGGGTCTGTCACCGGAAGATCGCGCCGCCCTGCGTGCTGTTGTTTCATGGATCGCGAAAGAGAGTCAGGAACTCGTCAACGCCTTCGCGCGCGAGGCCGGTTCGCGGTCGATCTACCTCGACTCGCCCGTGCAGCGCTTCCAGCGCGACGCCAATGCGCTGGCTACCCACGCCCTGTTCGACATGGACCAGACCGGCGATACCTGGGGCCATATCCTGATGGGGCAGGACCTGCCGCAAGGCGCGATGATCTGAACCTGGCGAAGATTACCTTGCGGCCCGCAAGGCCTTTCGCCCGCCCCACGCTACAATGCGCGCAAAGCGGCGCGCGAGGGCCAGCATCACCAGAAGCGCGAGCCAGAGCCATGTCACAGCGCTGAACACCCAGCCGGCGAGAATCAACGCCCCGGACGTGAGCACGATTGCGCCGCGCCCCAGCACTTTCAGCACGGCACGGGTCGCGCCGCCGCGCACCTCGGCGAGCCGCGCCACGCGGCCGAGTTCCGCGCCGCTGCGTGACACAGCGAGCGCTTCCTGCGCCGTTCGCACGCCGCCACGCCGGCCGATCATCGCCACGTCCGAAGCAATCGTCCCGAGGCGCTTCAGCGCCGCCGGGCGCACCGCTTGCTGCGCTGCCTGCCGCGCCGCCACCAGCTCGAAGCGCGCTGCGGCGGAGGCGGCAGCCGTTGCAGCTTTTGGGTCCACCGCTTCGCCAACAAGCCTCCCAATGCGCGCCGCAAGCGGGCGGGACAGCCGCCCCGTCTTCGCCGCTGTCTTGATCGCGGTTGCGCCAGCGCGCGCCGGCATGGCCGCGCCGAGCGACACAATGGTAGCGCCGGTAATTGCGAGCCCGGCGGTCGCAAGCCCCAGCACCAGCCGGTCGGGCTCCTCCCCGCGCGCCATCTTGCGGCCTTCGGATACGAGATCGCGAACGTCGCCGACGCCCGTGAGATCGCTGGCGACGACGCCGGCGAGCCCCGCGCCGCTGTCGGCCGTGCCGCTGCGCGCGCCGCCGATGAAATCCCGGACGCCGCGCAGGGCGCTGGCGGCGGTCGATGTTTGCGTCTCGAGGCGCGCGGACAGATCCGGCGGCACGGCCATACGCTCCTGCTCCGCCAGTTTCGCAAAGCTCTGCGCGAGATCGATATCGCCGGCGTCCAGCGCCGCGCGCATTTCGGCGGCAAGGTGTGCTGGCGTAAGGCTGTCCTTCAGGCCAAGGGCAGTCAGCGCCGCCGGGTCGTCGCGGGCCATCAGGCGGGGCCAGGCGTCCGCCCCGCGCGGCGCAAACCAGAGCGCGCCGGCTCCCAAAACGAGAATAAAAACCGCAATGAGCGCCCGCCCGTAGTGGGGGCTGCGGTGGATGGCGTCGGCACGGGAGGCAATGCGCTGCATGGCTCCAAGGTAATGACCGGTCGCGCCGGAATCATGACCGTGAGCCGCAAGTCGCGGAAACCAGGCCTCAAGCGGGCGTTCCGCTGGCTGCTTTCTGTCGCTGTTTCAACCGTTTAACCAAACACTCAAATCCGCTTGTCGGAGCTCGTGCAGAATTCCCGCACCACGCATTTTTCGCATTCCGGCCGCACCGCCTTGCAGATGTAGCGGCCGTGCAGGATCAGCCAGTGGTGGGCGTGGCGGCGGAATTCCTTCGGCACGATTTTTTCCAGCCCCAGCTCGACCTCCAGCGGCGTCTTGCCGGGGGCGAGGCGCAGGCGGTTGGCGATGCGGAAGAGATGCGTATCGACTGCAATCGTCTCCTGCCCGAAGGCGATGTTGAGCACCACATTGGCCGTCTTGCGGCCGACGCCGGGCAGCTTTTCCAGCTCCTCGCGGGTTTGCGGAATTTCGCCGCCGTGGTCGGCGATCAGTCTCTCGCACAGGCCGATCACGTTCTTCGCCTTGGTGCGGTAGAGGCCGATGGTCTTGATGTAATCGCGCAGCCGGTCCTCGCCGAGGGCGAGGATTTTCTGCGGCGTATCGGCGACGGCGAACAGAGGTATCGTCGCCTTGTTGACGCCGGCATCCGTCGCCTGCGCCGACAGCACGACGGCGACCAGCAGCGTGAACGGATTGACGTGGTGCAACTCGCCCTGCGGCTCGGGGTTGGCGTCGTGCAGGGCCTGAAAAATCGCGTGGACCGTCGCCGCATCGACCGGCTTCGGCTTGCGCTTCTTGGCCATTAGCGCCCGCGCGTCGGCGAGCGCCTTGGGCATTTTGCGGCGGGCGGGCGCGGACGGCTCAGACTTTGCTTCGCGCGGCGCGGCTTTCTTCGCGGCCGCTTTCCGGGCCGGCTTTTTTGCGGCTGCGCGGCGTTTCGGCGCGGGATTTTCGGGCTTCTCAGGCGGCATGACCGGCATATATTATGCGTTTCCGAACCGCAGAGCGAAGCCTTTGGACGCCCAGAACCCCTTCGACGCACAGCTTTTTTCCGCGCGCCTGTGTCCGCACCGGTCGCTGGAGAAAAAGCATTTCCATCTGCTGCTGATGGTGTTCTGCGGCGCGATGTTTTTCTCCGCCATTCCTTTCGTCGCGCTCGGGGCCTGGCCGGTGCTGGGTTTCATGGGGCTCGATGTCATCGGCTTCTGGTACGCCTTCCACGTCAACTACCGCGCCGCCCGCGCCTACGAGGACATCCGCCTCACCCACGGCGAACTGGCGGTGGAAAAGGTCTCGCACCGCGGCCAGCGCACGCAATGGCGCTTCAATCCGGCCTGGGTGCGCATTGAAAAACAGGAAGACGAGGAATACGGCCTCGAAAAGCTCTGGATCGTCTTCCGCGACAAGGGCGTGGAACTCGCCAGCTTCCTCGGCCCGGAAGCGAAAGCCGAATTCGCCAAAGATTTCGCGGCGGCCTTGAGCGAGGCGAAGCGAGGGCCGCGGTATTCTTGAGGGGGGCTTGGCGGCATTTCGGGCTGCAAGTAATAATACGCTTTAGTATTTTTAAAAGCTTCCGCCGATCAACAATCGGTTTAGTAGTCGGGATAATGAAAATCTGGATCGGGCCTTCGCGGCGACCGGGCCGCTGGGCCACCGACAATCTTCAGTGCATCACAGTCTTCAAACAAAGATATGTCCGTGACGCGTGTTCGTGTCAGATCGAGAAGCCGCAAGCTATCGCGAGACGCTGAAAGTGGCGACAGGTCTACAACCTCAGTGTCGCGCAAGTATAACGAGTGAATGTGGCTATGTCTTGCAAGGGGAGACAGGTCAGACACCAATGTTCGCCATAAACCAAGTGACTCGATCGCAAGACAACTGGCTAGCGGCGAGATATCCGAAATTCGGGTGCCTCGTAAGAATAAAGCTTTCAGTTTCGTGTGACCAACAAGGGGGGAAACATCTGTGACATTCGTGTCCGATAAATCCAATGTTTGTAATGCGGCACAGCCTATTAGAGGTGACAGGTCGACAATCGCCGTGCGCTGCAACTCAAGCGTTTCCAAAGAAGCGCAAGTCGTCAGGGGCGATAGATTTACAATTTTCGTATTGCTCAAATAAAGAGACTGAAGGGATTCGCAAAAAGCAAGGGGCGAAAAATCATTTACTTCAGTCTTTCTTAAGTCAAGTGTTCGAAGGCGCTTCAGTTGGCGCAATGGCGATAGATTCGAAACAAAGGTATCCCTCAAGTAAAGTTCTTCTAGTCTTACATTTTTACTTAGTGGCTCAATGTCAGATATATTCGTATCCCAAGCGTATAATACTTTTAATTTAGATAAAGACGATATTGCAAAAATTTCAGAAATGTTGTTGCTATGAATAGCAAGATATTGGCAATTGGAAAATTTAGATAATTTAGAAAGATCAGTGATGGCGGTATTTGATAATCCGAGAATATTGAGGTGTTTTAGTTTGCCAAACGATTCGAGGCTATCAATTAAGGTTCCATCCAAATTGAGTGCGATAAGTCTTTTCCAGGATTTAGTTGTTGATAAGTCGTTAATTTTTGTATTACGGAAGCTAACTTCTAAAAGATTAATGCAGTTGGAGAGAGGTGTAAGGTTCTTAATTTTTGTGCCGTCCAAATCAATCGCTATCAGCGAGGTGCAATGGGAAAGAGGCGATAAATCTGAAACTTTCGTATTTGTTAGATCGAGAGTCCGCAAGCTTTCGCATACAGCGAGCGGGGTAAGGTCTGCGAAATTATCTTCGAGCGAGAAAGATAAATGTTTGATAAACGGCCGCCACGCCCGCGGTGGATCCTCGCCGCGCCGGATCATTTCGTGGACTTTTTCCATGTCGAAATCGGGTGGAGGCAGTCCCGCTCCCCGAACGGACATTCCGCGTGCGCGCAAGGCGCGTCTGTCGGCCTCGTCCAGACGCGCTCCTGTAATGACCGTTGTTGTATCGACCCGCGCCTTGCGAATTTCGGTTCCGCGCAAATCAGCTTTGGCGAAATTGAACCCACGCAAATCGGACTTCGCAGCGCCGAAAGGAAGCCCGGAGAGGTTTGCTCCAACAAAGTCCTTCGCCGGGTCCAAACCAGCGGCGCTGGCGAGAACTCGGAAATCTTCGCTCTTGCTGTCGTCGAGGCGATGAAGCGGCTTGGAGTCTTTGGCAGACAACTTCAGGATTATCGCCCCACTGGGCGAGCGGCCAATCTTGCTCCGGCTCATAAGTCGTCGTCCTTGACCTTCACAGCGCGAACAACGTGTTTGGCGATGACAAACTGGTCGATTCCATCTTCTATTTTTGAAATTGCGAGCAATCGCAGCCGCTCCTTGAAAGCCTCGGCAATTTCGCCGTCGCGCACTGAATCCGGTACGGCAGCGTCCCCGGGATAGGCTCCTTCCGGCACAATATGGGTGGTGTTGTTTTTGAGCGAAATCACCAGCGATGCTGTCAAGCTCCGGTCGCGGGCTCTACTTGCTGCTTCGACATGGCATAACGCGACCGCCTCGGCGCCATCGTAAGAAAGACAGTCGCCTTCCAGAAATCCATGCCGTTTGCGCAAATCTCCAAGTTCGAGGTCGCCTATCCGCCACGTCATATTCGGCAGATTGGTGACAATCGGAATTTCGATATTGGCGTCTATTTTTTCGGTGTCGCTGAAGGTCCTTTTTTGATCGTGACCTGCCGTACCCTGAAAGGATATGCCGTATGCCGTGAGCATGACCTTAATTTTGGCGCCCCAGCCTGTGCTACGTGCTTCTTGGGAAACGGTGTTAGCCCGCGCTTTCACCTCCTTCGCAGAC
>JBFWRC010000036.1:0-49735 GCA_050249115.1 Beijerinckiaceae bacterium | reverse complement strand
TGGATGGAATTTGAAACACGGCGCGGACTTCAAGTCGAATCCAGCCATCTGCGGCGAGTGTCCGGGCCTGCTTTCACGGTCCCGAGCGCGGAAACTTGAACGAATTGTATCTTGCGCGCGAGAGAAAGGTCTGGCTTCATCCGCCACGCAAAAGCGACCCGGTGCTGGAAGGCTCCCGGGCTCATGTCGGGCTGCGCTTTTGGCGGGATGCGGGAATTTCGAGTTGCGTTCTTTCAGGTCGGCAATCGCGTGCCTGACCGCCTTGGCAATAGGCGGCTGCGCCTTGAAAGCCGAGGATCAGGGCAAGATTGCGCCCGATATGCCAGAAGGCTGGCGTGCTGCAAAGTCGCGCGCCGCCGGGCCGGTTTCGCGGCAATGGCCTGCTCTGTTCGGTTCGAAGGAATTGACGAAACTTTCCGAAGCTGCGGTGGAAGGCAATTTCGATCTCGACGCCGCGGCTGCGCGCATCCTTCAGGCCGAAGCGCAGGCCCGTATTGCCGCCTCCGCCCTCTATCCGCAGATCGGCGCGAACGGCAATTACAATCGCAACCGCACTCCCGGAACCCTTCGCGACGTCGAGCCGCCTTTCAAATACAGCGTTTCCAACCGGTACTCTCTCGGACTGACCGCAAGCTATGCCTTGGATTTCTGGGGCCGCAACGCCCGCCTGGCCGAAGCCGGAAAACTGTCAGCCCAGGCCTCGGCTTTCGACTACGACACCGTGCGAACGGCAACGCTGGCAGCGCTCGCCAACACCTATTTTCAGGTCCTGCTCGCGCAGGAGCGCCTGCGTATCGCGCGGGAGAACATCCGCACGGCGAACAGGACGCTGGCGGCAATCAAGGCGCGGCTTGAAGTTGGCACCGGCACAGCGCTCGATGTGGCGCAACAGGACAGCGTCGTGGCCAATCAACGCGCCAGCGTGCCCGGCCTCGAACAGCAATTGCAGCAAAACCGCAATCTCGTCGCCGTTTTGCTGGGCCGTACGCCCGAATCTGCGCGCATCAGGGGAGGCAGCCTGCGGGCGTTGAAGCTGCCGCGCGTGCGTCCCGGCCTGCCGTCGCAGCTCCTGTTGCGCCGTCCCGACATTGCCGCCACCGAAGCGCGACTGAAAGCGGCCGGGGCCAATATCGTCGCGGCCAGGGCGGCCCTCTACCCCTCGATCACGCTGACCGGCGAGGCGGGACTGGAAAGCATCGTCCTGCGCAATCTGCTGCGGCCGGAGGCCCTGGCTCTTTCGGTGGGCGCCGGCATCGCCCAGTCGATCTTCAGCGGTTATAATTTGCAGGGCCAGGTCGAGTTAAGCAAGGCGCGGCGAGACGAACTCATAGCCGACTACCGCAAAACGATCGTAACGGCATTGGCCGATGTCGAAAATGCGCTGATCGCCGTGCGCAAATCGGCCGAACAGGAGCGATTGCGGGCCGGTGTTGTGGCCGCTGCACGCCGCGCCTCCTTCATCACGTCCGAACGGCTGCAGGAAGGCACGATCGACGTTGTGACTTTGCTGAACACGCAATTGACATTGTTCAACGCGCAAGATGCCCTGATCCTGGCGCGCTTCCAGCGTCTGCAGGCGCTCGTAAGCCTGTTCCAGGCGCTCGGCGGAGGTTTTTCTCTCGAGCCCGAGGAAGAGAGAGGCGGAAAAGCGAAACCCCCTATGGAAGTGAAGTCGGTTCCGGACAAGATTGCGAAGGATACGGCCGTGAGCGCAAAGGCCATGATGCCGAAACCCGAGCCGGAGCAAACGGCCGCTACCAGGGCCGCCACCCCATGAAAAAGTTTCTTGCCCTTGTCTGCGTTCTGTTCGGCGCTGCGGTCTACGCCCATTATCGCCACTGGCTCGACCTGCCGGCGGCATGGCTGCCGCGCGAGACGCTGGCCGAAGGCGCGACGCCGTGGCGGGTGCCGCTTGTCGCCGACTGGCTGGCAAAGAAGAACGAACCGCAGGCCCGGGGCCGCCGGCGTCCCGCTTTCGCCATTCCCGTCGTCGCTGCCGTCGCCAAAAAGCAGGACGTGCCCGAGACCGCGGTTTCGGTCGCGACCGCGCGCGCCCTCAATACCGTCGTCGTGCGGCCCGAGGTCGAAGGCCGGCTCATCGAAATCCATTTCAAGGAAGGCGAGGAGGTCAAACAGGGCCAGGTTCTGGCCCGAATAGATCCGGCGACTTTCCAGGCGCAATACGATCAGGCAGTTGCAAAGAAAGCGCAGGACCAGGCCGAGCTGGCCAACGCCCGCATCGATCTGGAGCGCTACATTCGCCTCGCGCGAACGAACTTCGGCTCGCGCCAGCAGGCAGATACGCAGCGCGCCAAGGTGGCCCAGCTTGCAGCCCAGATAAAAGTCGATCAGGCCGTGATCGACAACGCCAAAGCCATTCTCGACCGCACCACGATCCGCGCGCCCATCGCGGGACGCACCGGTCTTCGCAATGTCGACGTCGGCAATATTGTGCGTTCCTCCGATGCCGGAGGTCTCGTTACCATCACGCAGTTGCGGCCGATTTCGGTCCTGTTCAACCTGCCGCAGCAGCGGCTGCGGGCGATCAATTCCGCTGCCGCTCGCGGTCCGGTCAAAGTCGAGGCGCTGGAAAGCGACGGCAAGACGATTGTCGAAACCGGCGTCGTCGAGGTCGTCGACAATCAGGTCGACACGACGACCGGAACCGTAAGAATCAAGGCGCGCTTCGAAAATCCGGGCATGCGCTTGTGGCCCGGCCAGTTCGTGAATATCCGGGTCTACCTCAATGTCATAGAGGACGCGATTGTCGTTCCCGCAGCGGCGGTGCAACGCGGCCCGGAAGGGGCTTATGTCTACGTCATCGACAAGGACGACAAGGCGCAATTGCGCAACATCAAGGCCGACCGTCAGGACGATGTTCTGGCGGTGGTCACCTCCGGTCTCGCGGCGGGTGAACGGGTTGTGACCACCGGCTTTGCAAGACTGTCGGGCGGCGAGAAAGTGCGCCCTCAAATGCAGGACGAGCGTAGCGCAGGGCCGGACAGGAGCGCCCCGCCGGGACGCCCGCCGGGACGAGGATAACCTGCCCGGCGCGTTGATCGATGGAAGTAATGGACAGGAAGGGATGAACGTTTCGGCCCCCTTCATACTGCGCCCTGTGGCGACATGGCTTCTGGCCGTCGCATTGCTGCTCTGCGGCGTGCTGGCATACGTGCGCCTGCCGATTGCCTCTCTGCCGCAGGTCGATTTCCCGACCATCGTCGTGCGCACCCAGTTGCCCGGAGCAAATCCCGAAACAGTGACGTCGATCATCACCGCACCGCTCGAACGGGCGCTGGGACGGACCGCCGGTCTCGAAGCGATGACGTCGACCTCGTCCTACGGAATCAGCCTGATCACGCTCCAGTTCAAGCTCGACCGCAACATCGATTCAGCGGCGCAGGATGTCCAGGCTGCGATCAATGCAGCCGGTTCCACCTTGCCGCGCAATCTGCCGTATCCGCCGGTCTATTCGAAGGTGAACCCGGCCGATGCGCCCATCGTATCGCTCGCCTTGATCTCGTCGACATCCGACCTGCGCGTTCTGAGCGATCTGGCCGACACCCTGATTGCACCGCGGCTTTCGGAAGTCATCGGCGTCGGCTACGTCACCATTCAGGGCGGTATCCGGCCAGCGGTGCGCATTCAGGCCGATCTCGGACGTCTCGCCAGCTACAAGATAGGCATAGAGGATCTGCGTCAGGCCATCGTCAACGCCAACGTTGCCGGTTCCAAGGGGACACTCGACGGGGAGCGCCAATCCTGGATCATTTCCGCCAACGACCAGATCGAGACCGCGACAGCCTACCGCAACATCACGGTCGCCATGCGCAACGATGCGCCGGTCTTTCTGCGTGATGTCGCCACCGTCGTTGACGGGCTGGAGAACAATCACGTCGGCGGGTGGTACAATGGCCGCAAGGCCGTCATTCTGGATGTGCAGAAGCAGCCTGGCGCAAACATCCTCAAGACGCTCGAGCAGCTCAATCGCGAAATCCCGCGCATCCGCGGGCTATTGCCGGCCGGCATCGAGTTCGCAATCGTGCAGGACCGCACAGGAACCATTCGCGCATCGGTCGCCGAGGTCGAATTTCACCTGTTATTGGCCATAGCCCTGGTCGTGCTGGTTGTCCTGCTGTTTCTGCGCTCGCTGCGGGCGACGCTGATTGTCGCCATTACCCTGCCATTGTCGATTCTCGGCACATTCGGAATCATGTATCTGGCAGGCTTCAGCCTGAACAACCTCTCGCTCATGGCGCTGGTCATCGGAACCGGCTTCGTCGTCGACGACGGCATCGTCATGACCGAGAACATCGTGCGCAATCTCGAAGAGGGCAAGAACCCGTTGCATGCTGCCCTCGACGGTGCGCGTGAAATCGGCTTCACGGTCATATCGCTTACGTTTTCGCTTATCGCTGTGTTCATTCCCCTGTTGTTCATGACCGGACTGGTCGGACGCCTGTTCCGGGAGTTCGCGATGACCCTGACGATTGCGGTTGCTATTTCCGCCGTCGTATCGTTGACCCTCGCGCCAATGATGTGCGCCTATCTCCTGCGCGGACGTGGCGATAGCCGCATCGCACGCATTGGCCATATTGCCGAAGCGCCCCTGCGCTGGATGGCGGAAGTCTACGAAACAACGCTTGCATGGGCCTTGCGGTTTCGCGGGTTCATGATCGTGTTCACGTTTGCCACCGCAGCGCTGACAGTCTGGCTCTATTACTCCATTCCGAAAGGCTTCCTGCCCGCCCAGGATACCGGTCTCATCGCCGCCGTGCTCGAAGCGTCGCCGGACACGTCTTTCGCCGCCATGCGCGACTTGCAGGAGCAGGTGTCAATCCGAATTCGGCGCGATCCGGATGTTGCGAATGTCATTTCCGTTCTCGGTATCGGCACGCTCAATCCGACAATGAATACAGCCCGCCTGACGATCGTCTTGCAGCCCAGGCAAAAACGTAAAGCGAGCGCCGAAGAGATTGCCTTGCGGTTGCAGAATAGCGCCGTCGAGCTGCCGGGTGTCAGTCTTTACCTCGAAGCTCTGCAGGACATACAGATATCGACACGCTCGAGCCGTTCGCAATATCAGTTTACGCTTGCAGGCGGCAATCAGACTCTATTGTCCGATTGGACAAGCCGTCTCGTCGCGGCCTTGCGCAGCTCGCCTCTTTTGCGCAATGTCGCCCGCGAGAGTCAGGACGGCGGTCTGCGCGTCCATATCGAAATTGACCGGGAGAAGGCAGGACGGCTTGGCGTATCCATTCAGGATATTGCCAACACATTGAGCAGCGCTTTTGGCGAAAGGCGCATCTCGACGATCTACGCGCAAACGAACCAGTACCGGGTCATTCTCGAAGCAGCGCCGGCCTATCAGAACGATCCAGCTTCGCTGTCCAGAATCTACGTCTCGGGAACCAATGGCGCACAGGTGCCGCTCGACGCCATTACCCGCCTGACACGCACGACCGCGCCGCTCGTCATCGCCCATCAGGATCAATACCCCGCCTCGACGATCAGTTTCGATCTGGCCCCGGGCATATCGCTGGGTCAGGCCGTTGCAGCCATTCAGCAAACTGGCGAACGCATCGGCATGCCGCAATCGCTGTCGAAAACGTTTCATGCCGACGCTGCGGAGTTTCAGCGCGCTCTGTCGACGCAAGTCTGGTTGTTGCTGGCGGCGATCGTGTGCATCTACATCGTGCTGGGCATATTGTACGAAAGTTTCGTTCATCCTTTCACCATCCTGACGACGCTGCCGTCAGCCGGCGTCGGCGCCCTGATATCGCTTGACTGGATGGGGCACGATCTTTCCGTAATCGCCCTGATCGGCATAATCCTGCTCATGGGCATCGTGAAGAAGAATGCGATCATGATGATCGACTTCGCCATCGATGCGCAGCGCAATGGCGGATTGAGCGCGCATGAGGCAATTGTCAGGGCCTGCAAACTGCGCTTTCGTCCGATCATGATGACGACGCTGGCGGCCCTGTTCGGAGCGCTGCCCTTGGCGCTTGGAACCGGCATGGGCAGCGAATTGCGCGTACCGCTTGGCATTTCCATTATCGGCGGGTTGCTGTTGAGCCAGTTGCTGACGTTGTACACGACACCGGTGATTTATCTCGCGCTTGAAAATCTGCGCGCGAAGCAGACGCCAAAACAGACGCCCGCCACCGGCCCGGCTAGGGGGGCGGCCGAATGAGCGCACAGCCCGAAACCCGCATTGCAACCGATCTTTCAGGCTTGTTCATTCTGCGCCCAGTCGCCACGACGCTGGTAGCTATAGCGATCATGCTTTCAGGAATTGCGGCCTTCCCCTTCTTGCCGGTCGCGAACATGCCGGCGGTCGAGTTTCCGACAATGATGATCTCTGCGGCACGTCCGGGCGCTGATCCGTCGACGATGGCTGCCAGTATCGCGGCGCCGCTCGAGCGCGCTCTCGGCGCCTTGTCGGGCGTCACCGAGATCACCTCGACGTCGACCACGGGCCGGACCCGCATCCGCATCCAGTTCGATCTGTCGCGCCAACTGGATAGTGCTGCGAGAGACGTTCAAGCGGCATTGAACGCAGCTGTGCCGGACCTGCCAGCCGATTTGCCGTCGTTTCCTACCGTGCGCAAGTTCAATCCCGCGGCGCGCCCCATTCTCGTACTTGCGATGGTGTCGAAGCAGCGCACCGCGGCAGAAATCTATGATGTCGCCGATACGCTGGTGGCCCAGCGGATTTCGCAGGTCAAGGGTATCGGCGACGTCACCGTAAGCGGCGGCGAACAGCCGGCCATCCGCGTACGCGTCGATCCCGCCCGCGTTGCCGCAATGGGCCTGTCGCTCGACAAGGTCCGCACGGCGATCGTCAACGCCGGGACGCCTACCCCGCTCGGCGTATTTGACAGCGCCCGGCGCAGAGAGACGATTTCCATCGACGGCATGAGACTTAGTCCGGAAGAATATGCCCGCACTATCGTGCATAGTGATGGCGACCGCGTCGTGCGTCTTGGGGACGTCGCAGATGTTTCTATCGGCGTCCGCAACAATTATTCGGCCGGCTGGTACAACAAACAACCGGCAGTCATCCTCAGCGTCATGAAGGAACCGGAGGCCAACGTCATCGAGGCGATAGCCGGTGTGCGCGCCATCCTTCCGGAGTTGCAGCCGTTGATGCCAGCGGGGATCGAAATCGTCGTGATGTCGGATCGCGCGCAGGCGATCCGGGCTTCGGTGGACGATATGGAAAAGACGCTGTTGCTTTCCATCGTGCTGGTGACGCTGGTCGTATTCCTGTTTTTGCGACGGCTCGCTTCGACCCTTGCCGCAGCGATCTCCGTGCCTCTGTCGCTTGCCGGGACGTTCGGCGCCATGTGGGCCTTCGGCTTTTCGCTCGACAACCTGTCCCTGATGGCGATCACCATCGCGATCGGTTTCGTCATCGACGACGCCATCGTCATGATCGAGAACATCCATCGCAATATGGAAGATGGCGCGACACGGCTGGAAGCGGCATTCGCCGGAGCGCGCCAGATCGGCTTTACTGTTGTTTCCATCAGCCTGTCGCTGATTGCCGCCTTCATTCCGCTGCTCTTCATGCCAGGCATCATCGGCCGTGTGTTTCACGAATTCTCGCTGGTCATCTCCATAGCGATCCTTATTTCGATGGTCGTATCGCTCACCGTTACGCCAGCCATGTGTGCGCATCTGCTTGCAAACGAGGATAGACATCGCAGAACCTTCCTCGACCGCCTGGTTGAAACGCCGCTCGACTGGATCATTCGCGGTTATGCGGCAACCCTGCGCAGATCGCTTCGCCATCCCTGGGCCATGGTAGCGCTATTTTTTGCCGTGCTTGCACTTACCGTTCAAATGTATCGCGTCACGCCGAAGGGATTTTTTCCGCGCTCCGACTCGGGACTTCTGTTCAGCTGGTTCGAATCCGGCTCGGATGCATCTTTCACGTCGATGTATCCGCTGGCCCAGCGCGCGGCCGACATCATCCTCGCCGACCCGGCAGTCGAATCCGTTGCGACTTTCATCGGCAGCGGGTTTGCCGTGAATTCAGGCCGAATGCAGATTGCGTTGAAGCCCATCGAAGAACGCAAGATTCAGGCAAACGACGTCGCCAACAGATTGCGCCGCAAGCTGGCGCAAGTTGGCGGACTGCAGATTTACGTCTTCGCTACGTCCGCCGTAAGAGTGGGCGCGCGCGAGTCGAAGTCGAACTACCAGTTCACGCTCTGGAGCGCCGATGTCGATGGACTGATGAAAGCGGCAGAGAAGGCGGAGAAGCGCCTCAAGCAATTGAGCGAAATCACCGAAGTCGCCAGCGATCACGAACAGGGTGGACTGGAAGCCAGGCTCGTCATCGATCGCGACAAGGCCGCGAAACTCGGCGTCAGAGTTTCGGATATTTCCGCGACGTTGAGTAACGCATTCAGCCAGCGTCAGGTAACAACGGTTTACGGCGAGCGCAACCAGTACAAGATCGTTCTCGAAATACCAGCGGCGCGACGCCGTGGTCCGGACGACCTGACAGGCCTTTATGTGCCGGGCGCCGGCGGCAAGCAAATCCCGCTGGCGGCCATATCCCGTGTCGAGCGCTCGGTCGCAACCATTTCCGTGGACCATCAGGGCGCATTTCCAGCGGTGACCATAACTTACGATCTCGCTGAAGGCGTAAAGATGGATACGGCGACCACCGCTGTCGAAAAGGCTGTGGCGGAACTCAATCTGCCCGATCATATCCGCGCCGACTTCGCCGGCGATGCGAAGGCGTTCAAACAGAATGCCGGCAACCAGCTCATGCTTATCGTTGCGGCGCTCGTGGCGGTCTATCTTATCTTGGGAATTCTCTATGAAAGCCTCATACATCCGCTGACGATCATATCGACGCTTCCGTCCGCCGGGCTGGGCGCTCTGCTGGCGCTGAAATGGTATAATATCGAACTGTCCCTTGTCGCCTTTATCGGCATAATCATGCTGATCGGCATAGTGAAAAAGAACGGCATCATGATGGTCGATTTCGCCATCTCCGCCGAACGCACGAATGGCGCATCGGCAACCGAGGCCATCTACGAAGCCTGTCTCAAGCGTTTTCGCCCGATCCTGATGACCACCCTTGCGGCGTTGTGCGGCGCCCTGCCTTTGATGCTTGGCTCGGGCCCGGGCTCCGAATTGCGCACGCCGCTGGGCGTTACCGTAGTTGGCGGGCTGGTGCTGTCGCAGGTGCTGACACTTTACACCACCCCGGCGATTTATGTGCTGATGAGCCGTTTCGCGCGGTCAAAGTCTAGCAGCAGGGCGCAACGGCTCTTCGCGCCGGAACCGGCGGAGTAGAGACTTGCCGCCCTACTCCGCCAATCCGGTCCTACTTCGAAACCTGAGCCTGTCGTTCTTCGTTGGCTTTCGACCACATGCCGGCTTCCTTGTAATAACGCACAGCACCCTCATGATAGGGAATGACGTTGCGCGCGGGAGCCAGGCGGTCGACGCGTACGCCGCGTAACGGTGGATAATCCTTTTGCAGCCTCTTCCAATTGGCATGCAGGATCTTCGTGAGCAGATATGCATCTTCCGGCGAGATATTCGTGCTGCCGTTGATGAATGCATCGAACGATCCGACTTTTGTATCCTTGGTAATGAACTGGAGGTTGGGCGCCGGCTTCACAACAATAGTGCGCAGGCCCGCCAGAACCTTGTTCATCACCTCGTCCGTGCCAAGTTTGCCGAGTTCGACCACGCGAATACCGCCCGGCACCGATGCGTGCATTTTCTTCAATTGCGGCATGCCCAGCGCCGCCTGCGCAGCGTCAACGCGGCCTTCCGCAACCGCTTCGAGGCCGGTGACGAGACCGCCTGATGGAACCGACACGACGTCCTTTTCGGTCAGGCCGCCGGAAGCGAGAATGGCCCGGTTCGCATTGCCGAGGGGAATATTCGGCTTGATGTCCACCATGACGCGTTTGCCCTTGAGATCCTCAGCCGTCCTGATCGATGAGCTGGCCTTGACGATGAGAGAATAAGGCAGGATCCAGAACCGTGCGATCGCGCGCAGATTCTTCTGCGGGGTCTTGTAGGGCTTGATACCCTGATAGGACATGGCGGAATCGAGCGAGGAATTGAGCCCCAGCGTTATCTCGCCGTTGTTGACGAGCGGGATATAGACGCTGGACCCCGCATGCGGCTGCACGGTCGTCCGGACCTTCAGTTCTTCCTGCCACAATTTTGCGAGACCGCCACCGACGAGATAATAAACCGACCCCGCCGGATTCGTGCCGATCGTCATGCGCCGCATCTTCATGTTCTGCGCCTGTGCGGCGGCAGGAACCAACGCCACCGCCAGGGTGGCCACGACAGGATAAAGGACAGACTTTTTCATTGGGCGTCTCCATATTTGTGAATGAACAATGTAGATGTATCGTAGCGGGAAGCAATGGGCGCCTTAAAGTCCCCTATCGCGATATTCGCCCAGATTTGAGCGCCAAACGCTGCGCCTATTTCATGATCTTCGCCTGGCGCGCATCGTGCGCGGGGCTCCATAGCCCGGCCTCCCTGTAATAGCGAACCGCCCCGTCGTGAAACGGAACCACCTGCGTTGCCGGCGCAATCTTGTCTGCGGCAACGCCGCGCAAGGGCGGATAGTCTTTCTGCAAGGCCTTCCAGTTCTGGTGCAGGGTTTTCGCCAGCAGGTAGACATCCTCGGCCGAAATGCCCTTGCCGATGTTCAGATAGGCATCGAAGGTTGCGATCTTCATCTCGCGGTCGACGAAGGGCTGCAGCTTGTTCGGCTTTATCGCCAGAATCCCCATCCCCGGCATCTCATTGCCGATAAAGTCGTCCGTACCGTCCTTGCCGACCGGAATGACGCGAATGCCGCCGGGAATCGATGCATGCATCTTCTTGACCTGCGGCATGCCGAGCGCGACATTCGTTGCGTCGGCGCGGCCTTCCTGCACCATCTGCAAGCCATGCACAACGCCGCCGGAAGGAACCGAAACGATGTCCTTTTCGCGGATGCCCCCGGTCGCAAGATAGGCGCGATTAGCGTTGCCGAGCGGGATATTCGGCTTGATGTCGACCACGACCTTTTTGCCCTTCAGGTCGTCAAGCGTTTTGTAGGGCGAGGAAGCTTTGACGACATAGGCGAACGGCAAAATCCATATCCGCGCCAGAGCGCGCATATTGTCGTAACGTTTGCCGTATGGTTTCCTGCCGGCGTAAGCCATGGCCGAATCCAGCGACGAATTCATGCCCATCGTCACTTCGCCGTTGTGGATAAGCGGAATATAGACGCTGGAACCCGAATGCGGCTGCACGGTCGTGCGCACCTTCAGGTTTTCCTGCCACATCTTCGCGAAGCCACCGCCGATGAGGTAATAGACCGAACCGGCCGGGTTCGTGCCTATCGTCATGCGCTTGAATGTGAGTTTTTGCGCCTGTGCCGCGCCACCGGAGACCGCCATCGTCAGGGCCGCTGTTGCGGCTGCGAGCATGTGCCTTGCCATGACCCAATCCTCCCGAATTTTTTATCGGGGAATGCTAACCTCTTTTGGGTCCGGGGGGCAAGGTTCGGGCGGGCAGCCCGCCTTCAGCCCTTGTAGAGACTGCCGTAGGTCTCGCGCAGCGCCGCCTTCTGCACCTTGCCCATGGTGTTGCGCGGCAATTCGTCGACGAACAGTACGCGCTTGGGCAGTTTGAATTTCGCCAGCCGCCCGTCGAGGGCCTTCAGAATCGTCTGCTCGTCAGTGTCTGTCTTGCCGTCCTTCACGACGACGGCGGTCACGCCCTCGCCGAAGTCCGCATGGGCGACGCCGAACACCGCGCTTTCCACGACTCCGGGCAGTGCGTCGATCTCGGCTTCGACTTCCACCGGATAGACGTTGAAGCCGCCGGTGATGACAAGATCCTTGTTGCGGCCAACGATGGAAACATAGCCGCGCTCGTCGATGCGCCCGAGATCGCCGGTGATGAAGAAGCCGTTTGCGCGCAGCTCTTCCTTCGTCTTTTCCGGCATCTGCCAATAGCCTTTGAATACGTTCGGCCCGCGCACCTCGATCATTCCGATCTCGCCCTGCGGCAGAACTTTTTCCGCATCCGGCTCGGTAATGCGCACCTCGACCCCCGGCAGCGGGAAGCCCACAGTACCGGCGATGCGGTCGCCGTCATAGGGGTTGGATGTGTTCATGTTGGTTTCGGTCATGCCGTACCGTTCGAGAATGGCGTGGCCGGTGCGCTCGCGCCATTCAACATGCGTTTCGGCGAGCAGCGGCGCCGAGCCCGATACGAACAGCCGCATATGCGCGGTCGCTTCCTTCGTCAGGCCGGGGTGTTGCAGCAGGCGCGTGTAGAAGGTCGGCACGCCCATCATCGAAGTGGCGCGCGGCATCAGCCGCATGATTTCGTTGGCGTCGAGTTTCGGCAGGAACAGCATGGAGCCGCCAGCCAGCAGCAGCGTATTGGTCGCCACGAACAGGCCATGCGTGTGGTAGATCGGCAGCGCATGGATCAGCACGTCGCCGGCCGTGAAACGCCAGTAATCGACCAGCGTCAGCGCATTGGAAGCCAGATTGCCGTGGCTCAGCATCGCGCCCTTCGAACGGCCCGTGGTGCCGGACGTGTAGAGGATCGCCGCCAGATCGTCCTCGCCACGGTCGACGTCGGCAAAAGAGCCCGGCCGGGCGGCAGCCTTCTCCAGCAGCGTGCCGTCCTGGCTTTCGCCGAGCGTCTCGACATGGGCGACGCCCGCCCCGGCAGCAACGCCAGCGAGCCCGTCCTTCTTTTTCGGATCGCAGACGAAAACCCGCGGCCGGGCGTCGCCGAGGAAATATTCAATCTCCGCCGGCGTATAGGCGGTGTTCAGCGGCAGGAAGATCGCGCCGGCGCGCAGGCAGGCCAGATAGAGCAACAGCATGTCCGGCGATTTCTCGACCTGAACCGCCACCCGGTCGCCGGGCGCAACGCCGAGCGCGACAAGCGTGTTGGCCAGTTTCGCCGAGCCTTCCGCCAGTCCGCCATAGGTTACTTTTCGCCCGTCCAGCGCCTCTATGAAAACCTTGTCCGCAGCGGGGGCGCGCCGTGTGACGATATCGTAGAGATAGGAGGGCATTGGCTCGGGTCCATTCATTCCGGATTGGCCGGAGCTATAGCGCAAAAGCGGGTGCTTGCGAGCATTTTTTGCGGCTGCGGCTGCCCGCAACGCCCCCGCCTGCAGTCGATCAAATGCCGCGCCGTCGCTGGCCTCTCCACATTCCCGGGGCCTTGCCGGAGGCAAGGAACCCGGACCCGGCGGCCACAATCATGTCAGCTCTACTCAGCCCCTGGGCCCGCCCTCGCCGGTGGCGGGGGCGCGGGAACAGGCTCTTTTTGCCTCGGAAAGCATAGTCAGCAGATGGTTCGGTCGTACCGCGCGCGCGGCTACTGATGTCGCGAATGGCCGGAAACACTTCAACCTATTCCGTCAGACACGTTACCGTTGCGATCGAAACCGGACATTGCGATCCGTCCTTGCGGAAATGCTCCTTGAGCACGATTTTGGCCTTGCCGCACTGTTGTTTGGCCCACTCGCGCGTATCCTCGCAGCCGACGAACTGCCCCGCCGCCGCCGGCAGTGGGTTCTCCGCTGCGCTTCCGGTCGAGATCAGCAAGGTGCGCGCCTCGACGTCCCTGAATTTGCGCACGCCATCGAGAACTTCCTTGCGCAGGCTTTTGATGTCGCCGCGGACATCCTGAAACGCTTTCTCGAAGTTGAACCGGTTGATGATATTGTCGACGCCCTGGCCAAGCTGCTTGCCGAGCCGCTCCGCCTTGCCCGGCGTTTCCGCATCCTGTGCCCAGGCGGAAGATGCGGCCAGCGCAGTCAGGATCATCAGGGCGGCCAGGCTTGTTGCGCGTCGTCTCATCGGAACTCTCCTCTTTCGTCATCGTCTCAACGCCCGATGCGGCGGGAGGTTTCCCCTGCGGTTGGCGCCGGCTGTTTCCGGCCAACGGATTTCCCGTTCATGCGCTTGTCCGCTTGCGGCTCGCGGCATAGGCTGACTCCGCAACGAAAAACGACTGGAGGAAACCATGGCCACGCGGCGGCTGCGTATCGGCATGATCGGCATTGGCGTCGGCGGCGCGGAAATCCTGCGCGCGATGGACGGGATGGAGACCATCGAGGTTGTCGCCGGGGCGGACCTTGTGCCCGAGACGCTGCGACGGTTCGGCGAGCGGTTTCCCGAGGCGAAGACCTATTTGTCGGCGGAAGAGCTATGCCGCGACGCCAATGTCGAGGCGGTGTGGGTGTCCTCGCCGAACCGCTTTCATGCCGAACACACGATCCTCGCGGCGAACCATGGCAAGCATATTGTCGTCGAAAAGCCGATGGCGATTTCGCTGGAGGAAGCCGGACGCATGGTCGAGGCGGCGGAGAAGAACGGCGTCAAGCTGCTGGCCGGTCATACGCGGGCCTTCACCGTGCCGATCCGCGCCATGCGCCGCATCGTCCAGTCCGGCCATTACGGCGAGCTGCGGGCGTTGAACATCTGGTCCTATTCGGACTGGATGCTGCGGCCGCGCACTGCGGACGAACTCGACATCAAGCAGGGTGGCGGCATTCCTTACCGGCAGGGGCCGCACCAGGTCGATACGGTACGCCTGCTTGGCGGCGGCATGGTGCGCAGCGTGCGTGCGCAGACCGGCGACTGGATGAAGGAGCGGCCGATTCCTGGCTATTATTCGGCGTTTCTGGAGTTCGAGAACGGCCTGCCGGCGACGATCGTGCATAACGGCTACGGCTATTTCGCCGCTGCCGAACTGGTGCCGTGGGGTACGGACAAGCTCGTCTACACGGCGCAGCAGCGCGGCGATATCCGCCGGCAATTGCGCGCGGGAACCCGCGACGAGACGGCGGACAAGCAGTCGATCCGCATCGGCGGTTCGCGCGAGAAGGAATATTTCTACGAGGACGCCGGCAAGCCGTGGATACCCGAAGACATGGGCTTTGCGATAGCCAGCCTCGACCGGGCCGACCTGCGGCAATCGCAATTCGGCGTCTTCATTCACGATGACGACGGCAAGCACGACGTGCCTGTCGTCTCGCAGGAGATGACCGGCATGGTGCAGCGGCGGGCGGAACTGGAGGAGCTGTACGATTCCGTCGTCCACGGCAAGCCGCTCTGGCACGACGGGCGCTGGGGCATGGCGACGCTGGAAGTGTGCCTCGCCATCATGCAATCGGCCAAGGAGCGGCGCGAAATCATGCTGCAGCACCAGACGCCGGTGCATGCGGACTACGATGCGAACATGACGGTTCCGACTGTTTGAAGCCTCGTCCACAAGGCGTATATAGCGGCCATGATCGCCTCTCTCACCATCAAGATTTGCGGCCTTTCCACGCCCGATACGCTGCAGGCCGCGCTCGACGCCGGCGCGGACATGGTCGGCTTTGTCTTCTTCGCGCCCAGCCCGCGCAATATCTCGTTCGATCTGGCCCGGGGGCTTGGCTCGCTGGCGAAGAGCGAAGCTTCGAAAGTCGCCCTGAGCGTCGATGCGGACGATGTTTTGATGGAAGGGATCGTTGGCTCCCTGCAACCCGACATCCTGCAACTGCACGGCAAGGAAACGCCGCAGCGCATGGCGGCGCTGAAGGCGCGCTATGGGCTGCCGCTGATGAAGGCGATCCATGTCAGCGAGGCCGCCGATCTTGCGGCGCTGGACGAATATATCGATGTTGCCGACCGTATCCTGTTCGACGCCCGCCCGCCGAAGGGCGCGGTGCTGCCCGGCGGCAATGGCGCGGCCTTCGACTGGACGATCCTGCACGGACTGAATTTGCAAAAGCCGTGGATGTTGTCCGGCGGGCTGGACGTTTTCAACGTGGCGCAGGCCGTTCACATCACCCACGCGCGCGGCGTTGACGTTTCGTCCGGCGTGGAAAGCGCGCCGGGCGTCAAGGACGCGGACCTCATCCGCAAGTTCGTGCTGGCAGCGCGGACGGCAGCGGCGCATGTGTTTGAGTAGGGTTGGTTCCCGGACAATTTGCGCCTAAAACCCTCCCCAACAGGAGCTTCCCGTGGACGACAAGATCAATTCCTTCCGCACCGGCCCGGACGAGACCGGCCATTTCGGCATTTTCGGTGGGCGTTTCGTCGCCGAGACGCTGATGCCGCTCATTCTCGACCTTGAGAAGGCATACGAGGCGGCGAAGGCCGATCCTTCGTTTCAGGCCGAGATCGACCATCTGGCGAAACATTACGTGGGCCGGCCGAGCCCGCTTTATTACGCCGAGCGAATGACCGAGCATCTGCGCGAAGTGGCGGCGAAGAATGGCGGCTCCGGCGGGGCGAAGATCTATTTCAAGCGCGACGAGCTGAACCATACCGGGGCGCACAAGATCAACAATGTGCTGGGGCAGATCCTGCTCGCGCGGCGTATGGGCAAGAAGCGCATCATCGCCGAAACCGGCGCCGGACAGCATGGCGTGGCCACGGCTACGGCCTGCGCCAAATACGGGCTCGAATGCGTCGTCTACATGGGCGCGGTGGACGTCGAACGGCAGAAGCCGAACGTGTTCCGCATGAAGATGCTGGGCGCGACGGTGGTGCCGGTGCAATCGGGCGCGCGCACGCTGAAAGACGCGATGAACGAAGCCCTGCGCGACTGGGTGACCAATGTCGCCGACACGTTCTACTGCATCGGCACCGTGGCGGGCCCGCACCCCTATCCGGCCATGGTGCGCGATTTCCAGTGCGTCATCGGCAACGAGGCCAAGGCGCAGATGCTGGAGGCCGAGGGACGATTGCCGGATTCGCTCGTCGCCTGCATTGGCGGTGGCTCCAACGCAATGGGCCTGTTCCATCCGTTTCTGGATGATACAAGTGTCGAAATCTACGGCGTGGAAGCGGCCGGTCACGGGCTCGACGTGCCGGACGGGCATTGCGCCTCGCTGGCCGGCGGGCGTCCCGGCGTGCTGCACGGCAACCGCACCTACCTTCTGATGGATCCGGACGGCCAGATCCTCGAAGGCCATTCGATTTCCGCCGGGCTCGACTATCCCGGCATCGGGCCGGAGCATTCCTGGCTGAAAGAAACCGGCCGCGTGACCTATGTCTCGGCCACCGACAAGGAAGCGCTGGAGGCGTTCCAGTTATCGTGCAAGCTGGAAGGGATCATCCCCGCACTCGAGCCTTCGCACGCGCTGGCCAAGGTCATCGAACTTGCGCCGCAAAAGCCGCAGGATCATCTGATGGTGATGAACATGTGTGGCCGCGGCGACAAGGACATTTTCTCTGTCGCCGAGCATCTGGGCGGGATGTGAGAGCTTCCGTCTTTACACCAAAATCGCGATATCGCTGTAGCGCGCCACGTCGATGCGTCGAATTCCCCTTGCGAGACCGACTTGTATTTCCCCTCTAGCAGTCCGGCCGCAGCTTCTTCCTTGTTCCCGGCTTGAGCGGCACAAGCCGCGCAACCGGGCGTCCGTTACGGGCGATGACGATTTCCGGTTCAGCGCCAGTTTCGATCTGCTCGACCAGACGAGACAAATGGGTCTTGGCCTCGTGCATATTGACGGTCGACAAGTACGACCTCCCGATCAGGCGGACTTAGTCCGGCCAGACCAAGGGTATTCTCATGTCGCAACAAATTTGTCTGGCGGCGGAAGGCCTGCGCGCGACCATTTAGGCGGCAGGGCGATTGTTTCGCGAGCTTCAGTGTGAGGACGGAAGCAGGCACCGGACAAAGTGGCGGAGGCCAGCACCTCTCGCTCAGCCCTTCCTCCCGGCGGCCTTCTCGGCCCGATCGGCGATGCGCTTTATCATTTCCGGGGTCAGGGCCCCGGTGCGGCGTCTTTCGGCGCGGGCGTAGGGACTCGGCGTTTCTTCCGGTGACGGCTCTTCCGGCTTCTCCGCAGGCTCTTTCGCCGCAAGCGAAGAGAGAGCGCGGCCTGCCGTGGTCTGGTCGTGATAGACCGAGTCCGGGTCGTAGAGCGCTGCATCGCGCGCCGAGGTGGTGTTTTCCGGATCCTTGTCGCGCTCGCCCAAAACCGGTTTTCCTCCATATTGCTCACGGCAAATATCGGCCAAAGCGCCTTTGCCGGTCAACTCGGAATGAAGTCCGGCAAAGTCCGGCGTTACAAGGACGCCAAAAGCGATCGGACCGCGCCACTACACCATACATCGTATATACAATGATTTATGGATATACTGTCTCCGCCGGATATACAGGACTTCCAGAATGCAAATCGCCAAATGGGGCAACAGCCTCGCCATTCGCATTCCCAAACGCCTCGCCGACGAGCTGGGCCTGAAGGAAGGCGACGCAGTCGAAATCCGCCGCTCGGGCGAGCGTTCGCTGGAACTGGAAAAGGCCGACAAGCGGGCGGCCGCCATCGCCCGGATGGCGGAACGAAAGTGGGAATTGCCTGACGGTTACAAATTCGACCGAGACGAAGCGAACGAACGGTGACAGCGTTCTTCGACACAGACATCCTCATTTATGCTCAAGAGGATGAGCCCCGCGGCCAGAAAGCACGCGCTCTGATGTTGTCCGGAGGAACGATAAGCGCGCAAGTGTTGAACGAATTTTGCGCCGTCAGCCGGCGTAAGCAGCGAAAAGAATGGAGAGAGATCGGGGAAGCGGTCGAGGACATAATAGTCCTTTGCGACAAGGTCCTCCCCCTCACCGCGCAAACTAACGCATTGGCCCTTGCGCTCGCGCGCGCGCATGGGTTTCGTTCTACGATGCGCTGATCGTGGCGGCTGCCCTGCAGGGCAAATGCGATACGCTCTATTCGGAAGATCTGCAGGACGGGCGGTGCATCGAAGCGCTGACAATCGTCAACCCGTTTGGAAAATATCCGGAGAATAAAACAAGAACGTTGACCGGACCTGCCAGCTCCCGCACAGTTGGCCCATGCGATTCTCCTTCATCCATGCCGCCGATCTGCACATCGATTCGCCGCTCGCCTCTCTCGGCAAGAAAAATGCGGAGGCGGCGGAGCGTTTCGCAGCGGCTGGCCGCAAGGCCGTTACGGCGCTGATCGACGAGACGCTGACTTCCGGTGCGAAATTTCTCGTCATTGCCGGGGATATTTTCGACGGAGACTGGGGCGACTACACGACGGGCCTGTTCTTCATCGGCGAACTGGCGCGGCTGGAACGGGCGGATATTCCCGTCTTCATTGTACGCGGCAACCACGACGCCGAGAGCAAGATGACAAGGGCCCTGAGCAACTGGCCTTCGAATGTCCGGCTGTTTTCCGCAAATGCGGCCGAGAGCTTCCCTCTCGATGAATTGCATACTGTGCTGCATGGCAAAAGCTTTGCCGACCGCATTGTGCCGGACGATTTCGTATCCGGCTATCCGGCGGCCCGCTCTGGCTGGCTCAACGTCGGCGTGCTGCACACGGCGCTGGATGGCGTGCGCGGCCATGCCTCCTACGCGCCCTGCACGCCGGACGATCTCAAGCGCTTCGGCTACGACTACTGGGCGCTGGGTCACATCCACAAACAGGAAATTGTCTCGCGCGATCCGTGGATTGTCTTTCCCGGCAACATCCAGGGCCGCAGCGTGCGCGAGACCGGCCCCAAGGGCGCGATGCGGGTGAACGTCGAGGACGGGAGGATCGTGGCGGTCGAGCCGATTGCTCTGGACGCGGCGCGCTGGGCGCATGAAACCATCGACGTGTCCGCTTGCGAAGACGAGGACGAACTCTTCGATGCGATCCGCGCATGTGTGAGCGCTTTGCATGCGGCGTCCGACGGCAGGGCGCTTGCCATGCGCCTGTCTCTGACCGGCGTCACCGGGATGCATGCGGCCCTCGGCGCCGATCCCGACCGAATTGCAGCCGAGGCGCAGGCGATTGCCGAAAGCGTCTCCTCCGATTGCTGGATCGAACGGTTGCGCCTTAAAACTTCGCCGCCGGCGCGTCCCCGCGCGGCGGTCGAAGCAGACGATGCATTCGATATTGGCGCACTGCTGGAGCATGCTGCTGCCGATCCGGATTTCGCTGCGGCGCTGGAAGCGCTCGGTACCGAAATCGGCGGCAAGCTGCCGAAGGAACTGCAGGAAGATTTTCAACGCTTCGCTGCAGGCGAAGATGTAGCCTCGCTGGCAGGCGAAGCACAGGCCATGCTGGAAGGCCTGGCCAGACAGGTCACTGCCGGATGAAGTTCGAAAAACTTTTCCTCGAGAAATACGGCCATTACGAAAACCGGGAGATCGCCTTTCGCCCGGATGCACACTTGCATGTGGTTCTCGGACGCAACGAGGCAGGCAAATCGACGGCGCTGGCGGCGATCTCGGATCTGCTGTTCGGCTTCGACCGGCGTACCGGCGCAGGCATCTTCAAGCCGCATTACAAATTCGACTCGCGCGAACTGCGTATTGGAGCGCAATTGCGGTTCGCCGACGGGAACGATGTCGCTTTCCGCCGGCGGCGCGGCAACAAGAACACGATCGTCGGAGCGGATGGCGAGGCATTGGGCGACGATCTGCTCGATCCGTTTCTCGGCGGGCTCGACCGGGCAACATTCGAAGCCGAATTCGGCCTGACCGCCGAAAGGCTGCGCGCGGGCGGCGACGAATTGCTGGACGCTGGCGGAAAACTCGCGGAGACGCTGGCGGCAGGATCGGCCGGGCTTTCGGCGCTCAATCAACTGAAGAAGCGCTTGCAGGACGAGGCGGACGGGATTTTCACGCCGCGAAAAGCCGCAGGCAAGCCTTTCTATGCTGCGCTCGATGCACTCGATGCTGCCAGGCGCGCCTTGCGCGATGCGATCGTCACGGCGGATGCAGTGGCCGAGGCCGGGAAGGAATGCGCGCGCACGGAAGCTGCCCGGGCCGCCCTTGAAGAAGAACACAGGACAGTATCGCGCGAAGTGTCGAAGCTGAAACGCATCCGCCAGGTGCGGCCCATGCTGGCGCGCATCGCAGGGTTTGAGGAAAAGTTGGCCGGGCTGGGCGACCTTCCGCCCGTGGCGGAAAGCGCGACGGAAAACTGGCGCAAATCGTTCGATGCCGCGCTCGAAACAGCGGAGAAAATTCGGCTCGTTCAGGAAAAACGCGAAGCCGCAGCCAATGCGCTGGCAGCGCTTTCGCGCAATCCGGCGCTCGTCGAAGCTGGCGCGAAAGTTGCTGATTTGCGCGAACAACTGGGGGCAAGGGACAAGGCGCGCAAGGATATTCCCAACCGGGAAGCCGAACTCCACGTTGAAGAAACGCAACTGGACCAGGCCGCGCGCGACCTCGGTTTTGACGATCGTGGCAAGCTGCTTGCAGCGATGCCGGCCCGCCCGGTTCTCGCCCGCGTGCATGCGGCTGTGCAGGCCCGCAAAAGCGCCGCCCTTGTGCGCAGGGAGAAACAGGAGAATCTCGAACGCGCCCGTCAGCGCCAGGCAGACCTGCAGCGGAAGGACGAAGCGCAAGGCTATCTCGCCGATCCCGCGCCCTTTGCCGCAGAACTCGAACGCTTCGCCGAAATGCCGCGAGAGGCAGCCGATTTACGGCGCAAGTCCGCGGAACTCGAAGAGTACATTCGGGATTTGGAAGTTCGGGCTGCCCGGTTGCAGCCGCCCGCGCCGCCGTTAGAAGATCTGGCCCGGCTGGCGCTGCCCGATCCGCGCGACATAGAGACTACACGGCGCGATCAGGAAGACCGGCTGCAGCGGCAGAAATCTGCGAAAGAGAATGTGGCGAAAGCAGCCGCCGAAATCGCCGCACTCGAACGCAAGCTGGCCAATCTGTCCGGCAAGGGCGTGGTCGCAACCCCGTCCGATCTTGCCGCGGCGCGCACAGCCCGCGACAAAGCGCTGGACAAATTGCAGGCGACGCCGGCCGATGAAACAGCATCGCGCGAAGCCGCATTTGCAGCCGTGCGCGAAGCCGTCCTGAGACTGGACATGGTCACCGACAGCCTGCTGGGCGATGCCGACCGCGCCGCCGCGATACAGGCGCTGGAACAGGACCTGACGGAAGCGCGGGAGGCCGAGCAGGCCGAACGCGAAAAGCAGCAGGACCTGCTGGCCGAAAGCAAGGCCGCTCAAGAGGCCTGGGTGCGGCTGTGGGAACCGTCCGGGATAGAGCCCGCCACGCCGGATGCCATGCGCGAGTGGCTGCGCCGCGTTACCGACATTCTCGAACAACTGGAGCGCCTCGGCGCGATCCGCGCCTCGATCGCGGAACTCGAAAGTCGTCTTGCCGGACGCAAGCCCGCATTGCTCGAGCTGCTCGAAAGGCTCGGCGGACGCAACGCGCGGAGCCTGCCTGCGGAAGATATTCACGCCGAAGCACACAGGCTTGTTGCGGCGATGCAGAAGCAGTGGAATGAACGGCGCGGACATGCGGCGTTGCTGAAGCAGGCGGGAGAGGATATCGCGCGCATCGAAGCGGAAATCGCGACGCTGGATGCCGAGGCGCGAGACCTCTCCACGCAATGGGCCGCCGACATGGCCGATATCTGCCGCGGCCCGGAAACCGGCGAAGCCGAGGCCGAGGCGGCGCTGGAATCATGGGCGAACGCGAGTGCGCACCGGCCCAAGCGCGAAGACCTCTTGCACCGCATTGAGGCGATGCAGCGCGACATCGAAGCCTTCGAAACCGGCATGGCCGGTTTTTGCGCGCAGGTGACGCCCGATCTTGGCGAAACCGAGCCGCGCGCGGCGCTCGTGGCCATCGAACAGCGGTTGCAGGAAAGCCGTCAGGCGGAGGCCGACCGGCTGCGGCTCGGCAAGGAAATCGCCGCCTGCGACCGGGAGCTTTCCGGGCTGGAGGCTTCGCGAACGGTCCAGGACCAGATCCTGACAGAGGCTGCCGCAGCGCTCGGCGTCGCTGTGGAATCGTTTGGCGCCTCGCTTGCCCGGCTTGAGGAACGGCAAGGTCTTGAGCGCGATTTTGCCGGCCTGATGGCGGATATCGGGCACGTAGCCGACAATATGCCGCTCGAAGCGCTGCGCGCCGAGCAGGCGGATATAGACGCCGACACTATCGACGGCGAACTCGCCCGGCTTGCGCAGCGCGCGGAGCAGATTTTGGGCGAGACGAACGAAGCCGCCATCGCCGCCCGCGACGCGGCGCGCGCTTATGACGAACTCTGCAAGGGCCGCAATGCAGCCGCTCTGGCGCAGGAAAGGGAAGAGGCCGCCGGGCAATTGCTCGACATTTCCCGCCGCTGGCTGGTGCGCGCGGCGGCCGCGCGGCTGGCCGGACAGGCGATAGAGCGGCACCGCCGGACGGCGCAGGACCCGGCGATCGCCCGCGCGTCCGAATTATTCGCCCATGCCACTGCCGGGGCGTTCGAGCAGCTGAAGCCGGACTATGGCGACAACGACGAGCTTGTCTTCAAGGCGATACGCACCGGCGGCGAGTCCGTGGATGTAGGTGGACTGAGCGATGGCACCCGCGACCAATTGTTTCTGGCGCTGCGGCTGGCGCTGCTCGAGCGGCGGGCGGGCGAACCGCTGCCGTTCATAGGCGACGACATTCTGACCAGTTTCGACGAAGCGCGAACCGGGCAGGCGCTCGAAATGCTGGCCGGTTTCGGGGAACAGGGACAGGCGATCCTGTTTTCGCACCACCGCCATGTCGGCGACATCGCCCGCGAGAGGCTCGGCGGGCGAGCCGACGTGATCGAACTCTGATCCGGCACGCGCCCGGCAAGTGCGCGGCGCGCCGCATTCCCATGCGCCCGCGCCTGTGTTAGAGCCCCCGCAACATGACCCAGACAGCTTCCCCGACCCGTATCGACGCCCGCTTTGCCGCCTGTTCGGCGCAAGGCCGGGCCGCGCTCGTCACCTTCCTGATGGCCGGCGACCCAGATCCCGCCACATCCCTTGCGCTGTTGAAGGCCCTGCCCGCAGCCGGCGCGGATGTCATCGAAGTCGGGATGCCTTTCACCGATCCGATGGCCGACGGACCGTCGATCCAGGCAGCGGGCCTGCGGGCGCTGAAGGCCGGGATGACGCTGACGAAGACCATCGCCATGGTCGCCGAATTCCGCAAAGCAGATCCGGACACGCCGATCGTGCTGATGGGCTATTACAATCCGATCTATGTCTATGGCGTCGAACGCTTTCTGAAGGACGCGAAAGCGGCCGGCGTCGACGGGCTGATTGTCGTCGATCTGCCGCCGGAGGAAGACGTCGAATTGTGCCTTCCCGCGCTCAAGGCCGGGCTGAATTTCATCCGCCTGGCGACGCCGACGACCGACGACAAGCGGCTCCCGGCCGTGCTCAGCAATACGTCCGGTTTCGTGTACTACGTGTCGATCACAGGCATTACCGGCGCCGCGATCCCCGACTATTCGAGGGTTTCCGACGCAGTCAAGCGGATCAAGGGGCATACCAGCCTGCCCGTCGCCGTCGGCTTTGGCGTCAAGAACGCTCAAACCGCTGCCGCAATCGCCAGCCATGCTGACGGGGTCGTGGTCGGCACGGCGCTGATCGACGCGCTGAAAAAATCGCTGGACGGCGAAAATCGCGCGAGCGCGGGAACCGTGGACGCGGTTACGGCGCTGGTGCGGGACATCGCCGGGGGCGTGCGCGGCGCCCGCGGCTGATAGCGCCGGGCGTTCCGCATCGAGAGTTTCTCAGGAGTTATTGCATGAACTGGATTACCGACGCGCTTCCGCCGAAAATCCGCTCTTTCCTGAAGCGCGACACGCCGGAAAACCTCTGGCTGAAATGTCCGGAGAGCGGCCAGCTCGTCTTTCACAAGGACCTGGAAGCCAATCTCTTCGTCGTGCCGGGGTCCGGCTACCACATGCATATCAAGCCGCGCGACCGGCTGAAGAGCCTGATGGACGACGGCAAGTTTGAGGAATTGAAGCTGCCGGAGACGCCGCAGGACCCGCTGAAGTTCCGCGACATCAAGCGTTACAGCGACCGGCTGAAGGAATATCGCGCCAAGACCGGCAATCAGGATTCCATCGTTGCAGCTACCGGCGCGCTGGAAGGGCTGGCGGTCACCGTCGCCGTGCAGGACTTCGGCTTTCAGGGCGGGACGTTGGGCATGGCCGCCGGCGAGGCGATCATCACGGCCATGGAACACGCGGTGAAAACGCATACGCCGTTCATTATCTTCACTGCCTCGGGAGGCGCGCGCATGCAGGAGGGAATGTACTCCCTGATGCAATTGCCGCGCACGATCGTCGCCGTGCAACGGCTGCGCGCGGCGCGATTGCCCTACATTGTAGTGCTCACCAATCCGACGACCGGCGGCGTCACGGCTTCCTACGCCATGCTCGGCGACATTCACATTGCAGAACCGGGCGCTGTGATCGGCTTTGCCGGCGCGCGCGTGATCGAACAGACGATCCGCGAAAAACTGCCGGAAGGCTTCCAGCGCGCGGAATATCTCAAGTCGCACGGCATGGTCGACATGGTCGTGCCGCGGCAGGAAATGCGCGCCACGCTCGCGCGGCTCTGTTCGATGCTGACGAAATCGCCGGCCAGCGGCGCGAACAGGACGACTGCGCCTGCGGCAGCGGAAGCGGGCGCCAAAGCTGATACCACCGCTCCGGCAAAGGCGGCCGCAGAGGCGGAAAAGGCGAAAGCTGCGGGCATATGACGGAGCGCACACGTGCCGTTGCAGGATAGTTCGCAAGTTTTGCTCGACCGCTTTCTCGCGCTACATCCGCGCAAGATCGACCTGTCTCTCGAACGCATTGAGGCGCTGCTCGAAAAACTCGGCTCGCCGCAATATTACCTGCCGCCCGTGATTCACGTCGCCGGCACGAACGGCAAAGGCTCCGTCGTCGCCTTTCTGCGCGCAATTATCGAGGCCGCCGGGTACACGACGCATGTCTACACATCGCCGCATCTCGTGCGGTTTCACGAACGCATCCGGCTCGGCGCCGAAGGCGGCGGCAAACTGGTCGACGAAGTCGAACTGGTGAAAGTTTTCGCCGAATGCGAGCGGATGAACGCCGGCGGGCAGATTACCCTGTTCGAAATGATCACAGTGGCGGCGTTCAAACTGTTTTCGATGCACCCGGCCGACTTCCTTCTGCTTGAGGTCGGTCTTGGCGGTCGCTACGATGCGACCAATGTTATCGACCGGCCGGCGGCCTGCGTCATCACGCCGGTTTCGCATGACCACGCCGAATTTCTCGGCGAGGATCTCGCCGGCATCGCACACGAGAAGGCCGGCATCGTCAAACAGGGCGCGCCGGTGATTTCAGGCTGGCAATTGCCGCCCGCACACGATGCGATCGAAGCCGAATGCGCGCGCCTGCAGGCCCCTCTCGTGACGGCGGGGCAGGATTTCAACTGCTATGAACAGAACGGCCGCTTCGTCTACGAGGACTGGATCGGTCTGCTGGATTTGCCGAAGCCGCGGCTTGCCGGTCATCACCAGCTCGAGAATGCCGCTGTCGCCATCGCCACCATGCGCCAGCTCGTACCGGACCTTGCCGACGATGTGTACGAGCGGGCGATGCAGAGCGTCGAATGGCCTGCGCGGATGCAGCGGCTGGGCAAGGGAGCGTTGGTGGAGCTTGCGCCTGCCGGCGCGGAAATCTGGCTCGACGGCGGCCACAACGAGGCCGGCGGCAAGGTGCTGGCCGAAGCTCTGGCCGACCTGGAAGACCAGGGCGAGCGGCCGGCGATCCTGATCTGCGGCACGCTTTCGACGAAGGACACCGCCGGGTTCCTGCGTCATTTCCGCGAGCGTGTGCGTGAAGTGATCGCTGTGCCGGTCCCCGGCGAGCATCAATCGCGGCCAGCCGAAGAAGTCGCCTCCATAGCCGAATCCGAAGAGCTTGCATCGAGCGCAGCCGAGAGCGTCGAAGAAGCACTGCGGAAAATCGCCGCCCGCGACTGGCCGGTTGCGCCGCGCATTCTCATTGCCGGTTCGCTGTATCTGGCCGGAGAAGTCCTGAAGGCGAATGGCAACGAGGTGGTCTGACCCGCAACGGAGCAATCCGGTGGCGGTTTGCGGCCGGCGCACAGGCATTGTAGATTCCGGCCAACACATATCGGGCCGGAAACGCGAGACAAGCCATGCAAGACGTTCTGGAAATGAAGGCGACGCCGTTGTCGGCGGCCTGCGGCGCCCTGATCGAAGGCGTCGATCTGTCGAAACCGCTGAGCGATGCGGAAATTCGCTTCTGCAAGGACGCGTGGGACAAGCACCTGGTGCTGGTCTTCCGCGGACAGAAGCTGACCGAAGCCGACCAGCAGCGCTTTGCCTCCTATTTCGGTCCGCTCGGCGACCGCAAGGTTGCGCCGCCGCAATTGCGCGAACGCATCGAGGGCGTCGACCAGACCAATCCGAAATTCATGCTCGTCACCAACATCAAGCGCGACGGCAAGCCTATCGGCGCGTTCGGCGACGGCGACATGTGGTTCCACATCGATTCAGGCTATTCGGCAAAGCCCTACCGCTACACGTTCCTGTACGGCCTCGTGCTGCCTTCGACCGGCGGCAACACCATGTTCTCCAACATGTACATGGCCTACGATGCGCTGCCGCAGGCGATAAAGGACAAGCTCGCCGGGCGCAAGGCGCTGCATATCCACGAATACAAACGTAACGAGAAGGTCGACATCAGCGCCGATATTTCGTCCTCGCCGCACTACTGGCATCCGGTGTTCATCACGCACCCTTCCACAGGCCGCAAGGCGCTGTTCGTCGACCGGCTGATGACGCGCGCCATACAGGGCATGGACCCGGACGAGAGCGAGGCCATCATGGACCAGCTCTACGACATCGGCGAACGCAAGGAATTCATCTACGAGCACGAATGGCAGCTTGGCGATTTCGTCATGTGGGACAATCTGGCGACGATCCACGCACGCACCTACTTCCCGAAGGATGAGGAACGGCTGCTGCGGCGTTGCACGGTGGAAGGCGTGGAGGTGAGCGAATGAGCGGACAGGCCATACGCCACCCTGCACTCCAGACCTTCGTGGACCGTTGCCGCGCCATCTGGGCGAAGGGCGGCGATACGAAAACCTGCATGGAACAGGCGCTTCCGGCGCTTGAGGAAATCGTTTCAGATCCATCGCTGCAAAAGCTTTCGGAGAGCTGGCCTTCGACCGAGGGCCGCAAGAATCTTCTGCTCTACGTCGATCCCGACTACGGCTTTGCCGTCAACGCCGTGGTGCGCGTACCAGGCCGCAAGGGTTCCGTGCACGACCACGGCCATGTCTGGGTCGCCTATGGCGTGCTGACCGGGACCGAGAGCCTCGAACGTTACGAACGGATCGACGACCGCTCGCGCGAGGATTACGCCGAGCTGCGCCTCACCGGGGTCGGCGACGGCCGGCCGGGCAAGGTCGACCTGGTGCCGCCTTTCGACATCCATGCCGAAAAGGGCGGGCCGACGCGCTCCACAGCGATCATCCTGCGCAGCGGCAAGCTGGGCGAAGTGGTGCAGCGGCAGTTCGATCTTGAAACCGGGGCGGTGCGCCCGGGGCCCGGCCCGACGCAGATTCCGTTCGAGCTGGCGCAGGCGTAATTCCGGCTTGCGATGCCTGTTCACGCCCCGGTGGAAGGTGCTAAAAGCCCGCCATCAAAGGGGAGTACACCATGAATCGCAATAGCTTCGCCACAGGCGCGGCGCTCGCGCTGTGCGCGCTGCCGCTTGCCGCTACCGCCCTGCGCGCCGATCCGGTCGCCGATTTCTACAAGGGCAAGTTCATCACCATGTATATCGGCTATGCGGCCGGCGGCGGCTACGACGTCTATGCCCGTCTCGTCGGCCAGCACATGGGCAAGTTCATTCCCGGCGCTCCGAGAATCGTGCCCAAGAATACACCCGGCGCTGGCGGGCGCATCGCCGCAGCCTACATGTACAAGATCGCGCCGAAAGACGGGACGGCGCTGGCCACTTCCGACCAGTCGCTGGCGCTGCAGCAGGCTTTCGGCGACAAGGGCATCAAGTTCGATACGACCAAGTTCATCTACATCGGCAATCCGAACGCTGGCAACAATGTCGTGACCATGTGGCACACCGCCGGAATCAACTCGGTTGAAGACGCTGCGAAGAAAGTCACCGTCATGGGCGCGACCGGCCGCAACACATCGGCCTATTATCCGCTGGTGATGAACGCGCTGCTGGGCACGAAATTTCGCGTGCTGACAGGCTATCGCGGCGGCAGCCACATCAACCTTGCGATGGAAAAAGGCGAAGTCGACGGACGCGGCTCCAACAACTGGGCGTCGTGGAAGTCGACCCGGCCGGACTGGATCGCGCAGAAGAAAATCAACATCATCGCGCAGGTCGGACCAAAGCGCGAAGCCGATCTGCCGAACGTGCCGCTGCTGACGGATTTGGCGAAGAATGACGAAGACCGCAAGGTAATGGAACTTCTGTCGGCGCCCGTCGCAATCGGCCGGCCGATCTTCACCACGCCGGACGTGCCTGCCGACCGCGTCAAGGCCATGCGCGAAGCCTTCGAAAAGACGATGAAGGATCCGGCCTTCCTTGCGGATGCGAAGAAGATCAATCTGGAAATCGATCCGGTTTCCGGCGAAACGATGCAGAAGATCGTTGCTGGCATCGTCGCAACGCCGAAAGACATCGTGAAGAAGCTGGAAAAGATCATCGACGCCGAGGTCGACAAGCGGCCGCAGGACAAGAAGTAAGGTAGCAACGTTACGCCGGACCGGATCGCCGGCTGCGTTCGGGCAGAGATGAGACAGCGAACAATCCCGCATGACCGCCTGGCGGTTTGCGGGATGGCGCCCAGGCGGAGCCGCCGGGGAAGCTCCGTGCGGATTCCGGGGAGACAAACGGGGAAAGCTCGCGCATAAATGGCTCCTGTTCGCGAAAACGCAGGAAACACCATGAAAAATGACCTTCTCCTCGTCGGCTCCATTCCGCTGGACACCGTCGAAGACGTGTTCCGCACATTTGGAGCCCAGCTGGGGCCGCACCTCGTGGCCATGCCGGACGGCGAGATCGGGCCGCGCCGGCACTGGATTTCGCGGGTTCATTATCAGGTGCTTGCCTTGCACCCCGACCTCGAAGTCGTGCAACAACCGGCGAAGAACGAGGAAGGCCGCGAGCACATCTTCCCGCGCAACGCCCGCGATTCCTGGATGTTCAAGGTGCGGGACGGCGTCGACAAGGTCCTGTTCGGCGAACGCGGCTGGCGGCTGGGCTATGCGCACGAAGCGGTCAATTCCTACTTCGTCTTCAAGACGCTGCGCGAAAAAGGCGTGTTGCCGAAAGATCTGCGCTTTCAGGTGTCGATGCCGATGGTCAATTCGGTCCTGCCGCCGCGCATCTTTCCAAGTGCCGAAGACCGGGAAAAGGTGATTCCCGGATACACACAAGCACTGCGCGACGAGGTCGAAACCATCGTGGCGAAAATTCCGAACGACGATCTCGCCATTCAATGGGATTGCTCGACGGAGCTGCAGGATGCCTACGGCAGCATTCCGGGATTTCCCGCCGAAACGGCCGTGCAGCGCAACGTCGGCCAGATCGAAGCCATCTGCCCGCATATCCCATCGGACGTGGCGCTCGGCTTCCATATGTGTTTCGGCACGCTCGGCGGCTGGCCACGCTTCGAACCGCCGGATATCGGCGGCGCAGTGGCGATGGCCAACGCCTTCATCGCCCACGCCGGGCGGCGCGTCGACTGGATGCACATTCCGCTAATCGCGACGCTGAAAGAAAGCTTCTATGCTCCGCTCGCGAAGATCGAGCCGCAGGGCGCGCGCATTTATTTCGGCCTGATTCACAACATGGACACGCTGGAGCAGCGCATCGCGCTGACGAAGAAATACTGGCCGGACTTCGGCCTCGCCGCTTATTGCGGTTTCGGCCGCGTGCCGCCGCCGGAACTGCCGAAGATCATGCAGGATCATCTGCATGCGCTTGTCGCGAACTGAAGTGCCAGCCATGACCGGAAACGCAAATATCCGCATCGCCATACTCGACGATTACAATCACGCCGCCCTGAAAATGGCCGACTGGAGCGGCTTGCAGAAGCGCTGCAACGTCGATGTGATCGACAGGCCCGTGGGCTCGCTCGACGAAGCTGCCGCCCTGCTCGCGCCTTACGATGTGCTGTGCCATTTGCGCGAACGCACCGCCATGCCGCGGGAATTGATCGAGCGTCTGCCGAACCTGAAAATGATGGCAATCACCGGTCACGAACATCGCACCATGGATATGGCCGCCGTGCGGGAGCGGGGCATAGTGGTATCGTCCTCCGCACCCCAGCCCGGCGGCAGCCAGGGCACGCCCGAACTGACGTTCGGGCTGATGCTTGCCTGTTTTCGGCACATCGCTTTCGAAGACGCGCGCATGCGGCAGGGCCATTGGCAATCGACGGTCGGCATATGCCTTAACGGGCGCACGCTCGGAATTGTCGGCCTTGGAAAGATCGGGCAGCGCGTTGCCCAAATCGCCAGGGCGTTCGGCATGAATGTCATTGCATGGTCGCCGAACCTGACGAACGAACGCGCCGCTGCCGCCGGAGTCGAGCGCGTGGAAAAGGCAGACCTCTTTTCGAAGAGCGATATCGTCACACTGCATATCGTACTGGGCGAGAGCACGCGCGGGCTGATCGGCGCGGCGGAGTTGGCCCGCATGAAACCAACGGCGACGATCATCAACACCTCGCGCGGCCCGCTGGTCGACGAGGCGGCGCTGAAAGACGCTTTGCAGTCAGGGCAAATCGCCGGGGCGGGAATAGACGTATACTGGAGCGAGCCACTTGCACCCGATCACTGGATCCGCTCGCAGCCCAATGTCACGATCACTCCGCACCTCGGCTATGTCGTGGAGGAGAGCTTCCGGGCGTTCTACGAAGGCACGGTCGAGAATATCGAAGCGTGGCTGGAAAGTAAGCCGATCCGGGTCGTGAGCGGATAAGCCGGGAAGCGCAAGATCACGCCGTCTGGTGGCACGCGACAGGATTAAGCCTGCACCTTCCGCACAGGCGATTTGTAAATTATCGTCGAACGATACTATGCTGCTCTCAAAGCGGGTTCCGACCCGTCGAAGGAACCGGCGCGCGTCGTCATGCGCCGGCCGCAACCGGAGGGAGCAAACCATGAATCACACGACAGCAACGGCAGTCATTATCGCCGGCGCGATATTCGCCCTGCCCGCATATGCGCAGAACCTGCGCGTCGAGACGGGTGCGTCCTTCAGCCTCTCCACCATCGTGCCGCAGGTCATGGCGAAATATGCCGCCAAGGACGGCCTGAAACTCCAGATCAATTCCGACCAGACCTTGACCAAATCCGCCCTGAAGCTGGCGGCCGGCCAGCTCGACATTGCCGTGGTGCCGCCGCCGGCCCATGCGATGATGCGCGCAGGCAAGGGTCCCTACGCGCGCGCCGGCGAAAAGGCGATGAAGCTCGCCGACAACAACCGCGCCCTGTTCGGCTTTATTTCCGGATATTTCCACATCGTCGTCTGGGACAGTTCGCCGATCAAGGACTGGAAGGATTTCAAGGGCAAGAAAATCTTCATCGGACCGCCGGGCGGCGCTGCCAACCGGCAGATTTCCGCCGTGATCGAGCTCGGCTCCGGCCTCAAGTTGAACAACAAGGACTATACGCCGGTGCGTCTCGGTTGGGGTGCGGGCGTTCAGGCATTTCAGGACGGGCAAATGGACGTGCTGATCCAACCTTCGCCCGCCGGCGCGGCGGCCATCGAACAGATCGGCCTGCAACGCAAGATCCGCCTTATCTCCCTGCCCGAAGGCTCACGCACGGGACAGAAGTGGGAGGCAACAGCCGGCTCCGCGGGGCTGCTGGCGGGCGACATTCCGGCGAAGACCTATAGCGGTCAGACCAACAATCAGAAGCCTACGCGCACTGTCGCCTTCACCATGCAGATTGCCGTCAACAAGAGCATGAACGACGAACAGGCCTACAAGCTGACCAAATCCTTCCTCGACCATGTCGACGAGGCCAAACGCACCGTTGCGATCCTGAAGCTGCTGCCGTCCGACAATCCGCTGATTGGTGTCAACATGCCGCTGCATCCGGGCGCACTGCGCTACATGAAGGAAAAGAACGTCAAGGTTTCCGCGAACTTGATGCCGAAGTAGCCAGACTCCCGGAACCGCGACGATGACAGAAATGCAGGACGCCGGCGTAAATCCGGTCCGCGCAGACCGGCCGCCGGAAACTGCCGCCGCAGTCCCGGATATGCGGCAGCGCGCCAACCTTCTGGCGGCGGTTCTCGCCTTCGGCATGGTCCTGTTCGGCCTTGCCAACATCATGCCGGCGATTTGGATCTTGCCGCGGCTGGGGCCGTTTCAGGCCGAGCCGTTCCGCGCCGGCATGATGGCGCTGGCGCTGACCATCTGTTACCTGCGATTTTCGTTCGGTCTGGAGTGGCTGCGCCAGTCGCCGACGAAGGCGGCGGCCGGTTTCGCGCTCGACGGCGTTCTGCTTGGTATCGCGCTGTTCGCCTGCTGGCGCTTCTACGTCGACGGCATGGAAATGGCCGACAGCGTCATGTTCTTCGAGCCGTTTCACGCCTGGACGGCGCTTGGCGCATGTATTGGCATTCTCGTGTTGAGCTGGCGCATCTGGGGCGCGCCGCTGGCCACGGTCGCAATCGTGACCCTGGTTTACTTCTACACGGGCCATCATTGGCCGTGGGTGTTCGAAGCTGCGAAAACGAATTTCATTGAAGGCACTGCGGGCGATCTATGGTTCGCGCTCGACGATGGCGTGATGGGCAACATCATGTCGATCATCCTGCTCACCGTATTTCCGTTCATCATCATGGGAGCGATGATGGAAGGGTCGGGCGCTGGCGGATCGCTGATCAAGATTTCCTTTCAGGCGATGCGGCGCTTTCGCGGCGGGCCGGCCCATGCCGCCATTCTTGCTTCCGGCCTGTTCGGGACGGTGTCGGGTTCGGCGGTCGCCAATGTCGTCGGCACGGGCGTCATAACGATCCCGATGATCAAGAAGCGCGGCTTCGCGCCGTCGTTTGCCGGCGGCGTCGAAGCGACGGCCTCGACCGGCGGACAGATCATGCCACCGATCATGGGCGCGGCGGCGCTGGTGATGGCCGACTTTATAGGCGTTTCCTATCTCACCGTCTGCGCGGCGGCCCTGACGCCGGCGCTGCTGTACTACGCCAGCCTGTTTGCTTCCGTCGTGTTCGAGAGCCGGCGTCTTGGAGTCGAAGCAAAAGAGGAAAGCGACGAGGGCATGGCGGTGGCCTTCCAGGACTACTTCAACCTGCTGCTCGTCGCCGTGCCGCTCGCCATCATCATCGGTGCGCTGATCTACGGCCTGTCCCCGGCCGGGTCCGCATTGCTGGCGATCGCTGTTCTCCTGCCGATGAGTTTCCTCAATCCGGAGGTGCGGCGGGCGCCCTTCAAACTCGTCAGGGCGCTGGCGCAGGGCGGCGTCACTTTCGCACAGCTCATGATGGCGGCCGGAACGGTGAGCATCATCGTCGCCGTCTTTTCGGCAACGGGACTGCCGACGAAACTCGCGCTCGTCTTCGGCGCGGCGAGCGAGCAATATCTGTTCGTCACTCTCGTGATGGCTGCTGTCGCCTGCCTGATGCTCGGCATGGGCATGCCGACGTTGCCGGCCTATCTGACGATCATCGTCATCCTCGGTCCTGCGCTGGAGAAGTTCGGGCTGACGACGCTTTCCGCGCACATGTTCGTTTTCTACTTCGGCGTCGCCTCCGCCATCACGCCGCCTGTGGCAATAGCCGCCTATGCCGCAGCGGCCATTGCCGGATCGAAACCGATCGAAACTGCTGTGGCGGCGGTGCGCATCGGCATCGTAATTTTCGCGATCCCGTTCGCCTTCGTCTACAATCCCGAATTGCTGATCGTGAAAGAGGCTATCGACGCGAAGAATTTCTCCTGGGGGATTTATGCATTCGCCGTGATCCGCACGTTGCTGGCGGTCTATCTGTTCGCCAGCGCCGGAAGCTGGTTCGACCGTGTACGGCTTACGACGCCAGAAATCGTCCTGCGTTTCGCCATCGGCGTGGGACTGCTGGCGACCCATCCGGTAGCCGAATGGATTGCGACGGCCTGCGCGCTGGCGGTCATCGGATATCATCACCTGCGCACGCAGGGGAGAGTACAAACCGTTGAAGTGAGATGAACGTCCTCCAGCAAGCTATTGCAAACGCTGTGGCGACCTATCCATAATGGCCGGGCGGCGGTCGTCCCGCCAGGAGGAATCCCAATGGCCATAACGCTTGAAATCGCCACGAAAATTGTCGACGCCACGCTCGCGAAGGGACGGGAGGCGAACATGAACCCGCTGACAGCCTGCGTCGTCGACGATGGCGGCAATCTGAAGGCCCTCAAGCGCGAAGATGGCCGGGGGGCAGCCATGCGGCCGCAGATCGCCATGGGCAAGGCCTTCGCCGCCGTTGGCATGGGCCGTTCAACGCGGGCCTTGCAGGACATGGCGCAGCAGCGCCCGTGGTTTTCAGCCTCGCTCGTTTCGGTGGCAACAGGCGGCTACGTGCCTGTTCCCGGCGGCGTTCTGATCCTCGATGCGGATGGCAGCGTGCTTGGTGCGGTCGGGGTTACGGGCGATACCGCCGACAACGACGAAATTGCTGCAGTCGCGGGAATCGAAGCCGCAGGCCTCAAAGCGCAGGTATGAGTGCCGTCAAGCTCGGGTGCTGCGGTGAAAATGCTGCCCGAAGTGTTACTAAAGTACCGGGTTTGCCGTGATTTCTCAGCAAATTGCGGTATATCTCCCCCCTCTCCGATAGAAAACGTTTACCATTGTCGGAGAATGTTTTGGCTCCGGTTGCGTTTGACCGGAGCGTAAGCGTTTGGGCGGAGTTTATGGCCGAATGGCGGCACAGGATTAACCGGACTTTGGCGTTCGTAGTTTTTGCGGCGGCGATGACTGTTGCCTGCCCCTTGCCGGCTGCGGCTTTCGATTTCTTCGGCCTGTTCGGTTCTTCGGACAAGCCGCCGCCCGTCACTCCCAAGGCGCTGCCCTACAAGCTGGATATCGGCGACAAGCAATCCGATGACGGCCTCGTTCAGGCGCTGAAGGATACATCTCTCCTATACAAGTTGCGCAAGGAATCGCCGGCCGACGGCGAAGAACTTCTTCGCCGCGCCGAGGCGGATTTGCCGCGCCTGATCGACACGATGTGGGGCTATGGCCATTACGCCGCCAAAGTTCGCATCGATATTGACGGCGTGCCTGTCGTATATGGAACCCAGCCGCCCGAACGGGCAGCACGCGCGGCCGAACGGTTTCGCGGCCGCGGCCATGTGCCGGTGCAAATAGTGCTGACACCCGGTCCGGTCTACCGTTTCGGCAATGTCGAGATCGTCGACGCTGCGAGCAAGCGCCCGCTGCCGCCGGCCGTGCTGCCGGACGACATCAAGGCAGGCGTAGAAGGCGGCCCGGCGCGCACCGAAGCGCTGGTGACGCTCGCCGCTAAGATATCGCGCGAGTATCAACTGCAAGGCCATCCCTATGTCGCCATCCAGGATCCCGCACCGGTCGTCGATCATCGCAGCCGCACCATCGGTATCGTGCTGGCGGTGAAGCCGGGACCGCGCGCACCCATTGGACAGATTCGTGTCCGGGGTACGAAGGACGTCGACCCCCGCGTGGTGCGCTCGTTCATCTATGTCGAGCCAGGCGTCATGTATTCGCCGGAGAGGCTGGCCGAAATCCGCAAGTCCGTCGCGCAGATCGAAGCGATCGGCGGCGCGCGCGTGCGGGTGGCGGAAACGCTCGATCCCGACGGGTCGGTCCCGCTCGATGTCGAAGTGAGCGAGCGCTTGCCGCGCGCGCTTGGCGCGACCGTGGGTTATTCGACCGTCGACGGCCCGTCGCTCAAAGCCTACTGGACGCATCGCAACCTGTTCGGCGGGGCCGAACGCCTGCGTTTCGATGCCGACCTGTTCTATCTGACGACGAATTCAGCCAGCGTGACCGGCAAGAAGAGCGGCCTGCGCGACAATATCGGCGGGCGCCTGTCCGCGAGTTTCATCAAGCCTGCGCTTGGCGGTTCGCGCTTCGATTTCCTTGCCGACGCTTTCGTCCTCAATGAACGAACGAAAGCCTATGAAGCGCGGCTCGCGAACGTTCAGGCGGCTTTGCGCTATCGTTTCGCTGACCGCGCATGGATACAGGCGGGACTGGAAGGCGAAGTCGGCCAGACCCGCGACATCCTTGGCACGATGAACTATCAGCTTGTTGGTCTGCCCATTACCGCGCAATGGGACACAACAGATCATCCGCTCGACCCGACCAAAGGGTTTCGCATCAAGGCGAACGTGACGCCCTATATCGGCTCGGGCAATGTTGCGCCGGTGCTTGTGGCGAGCGATCTGATCGCCTCGGCCTATTGGTCGCTCGACAGCAAGTCGCGCTACATACTCGCCGGGCGGTTGCGCGTCGCAAGCATTTCCGGCGGCAGCATCGGCCAGATTCCCGGCAACCGCCGTCTGTTCGCCGGAGGCGGCGGCTCGGTGCGCGGGTTTGCCTACAAGGGGCTCGGACCAAAGGGGCCGCTGGGCAACCTTGTCGGCGGGCGCAGCCTTTTCGAAGCCTCGCTCGAAGCGCGCATAAAGGTCACCGAGACAATAGGCATCGTGCCGTTCATTGATATTGGCAACGCCTTCAAATCCGAAGTTCCCGACTTCAGGGATTTGCGCGTGGGCGCCGGTCTCGGCCTGCGGTATTACACGGCTATCGGACCTATCCGCGTCGACGTCGCCGTACCCGTCGACCGGCGCAAGGGCGATCCGCCATTCGCATTCTACATCAGCCTCGGGCAGGCCTTCTGATGCGCGCGATCTCGGCCATATTCTCTCTGCGGAAGCTCCTGCTTTGGCTGGGCGCGACGGCAGCCGGTTTTGCCGCGCTGGCCGCAGGCTTCGTCCTGACGCTCGCCGTCGGGCTGCCGGGCCACGCCGAAGACCAGCAAAGCACGCTGGCGAAACTGATTTCGCAACTTCTGTCCAGCAATGCATCGAAAGTGTCCATCGGCGCAGTCGAAGGCGCGCTGTCATCGAAGGCAACCATCCGCAACGTATCCATCACGGACAGAAACGGCGTTTGGTTGAAAGTCGATCGCGTCGATCTCGAATGGAGTCGGCTTGCATTGCTGCGCCGCCGATTGCAGGTCGACAATCTGGCCATAGGCAAGCTGGAAATTCTGCGCCGTCCTGCGCCCGATCCCGCTGCAAAACCGGCTGCTGGCAACGAACCGATCCTGCCCGAGCTGCCGCTTAAAGTCCTCGTCAAGGCATTCAAGCTGGAGGAGCTGGCGCTCGGCGCACCTGTAGCGGGCGTAGCAGCGCGGCTTGCAGCGTCCGGCGCACTGACCCTCGGCCCGCCATCGGAAGGGCTCAACGTCAATCTCGAAGCACGCCGTCTCGATGCAGAGGGCAAATCGCAAATCAAGCTTTCCTTCGTGCCGAAGGGCGAACAGCTCAATCTCGATATCGTGCACAACGAAGCTGCCGGCGGGCTTGTCGCCCGTCTTGCGGCCTTGCCCGGCCTGCCGCCGGTTGCGCTGACGCTGGCCGGCAAGGGACCGCTCGACGACTTTGCAGCCAATCTCGATTTCTCTGCCGGCGACAAGATCGGCGCGAAGGGCGATGTTGTGCTCAAGCGCCAGGGCAAACAGCGCAATCTCGACCTCGATATCACCAGCCGTATCGAAGGCATGTTGCCGCCCATCGCCGCTGGCATTTTTGCCGGCTCGACGACGATGAAGGGCATCGCGCACTTTGGCGACGATGGCGCGATCACGTTGCCAAACCTGCGCCTGGCCTCGAAACTTGCGGAACTGACGATCGACGGGCGGCTGGCGCGCGACAAGTCCTTCGATGCCAAGGTACTCGCCCAGGCTCTGCCGAACGACAATGGCGCAACGCGCCATCTTGGCGTGAGCATCGGCAAACTGCATTTCGTGACGACGGCGAACGGAACATTCGACAAGCCGAATGTCGCTGGCAAACTCGACGCCCGCGCTATCCGCACGCCCGATGGAGGATTCGATACTCTGACGGCGGATTTTTCCGTAAAGCCCTCGGCAGAGGGCGCTCTGGCTGTTGAGGCCGATGCAGGCCTAGAAGGCCTGCACTCCGTAGTGCGCGGACTGGCGCAGGCAGCCGGGAAGAGTATTCAACTGACAGTGCGCGCCAAAGTGGATAGTGAGGGCAAGATCGATGTGTCGCAATCGCGCATCGTCTCACCGGTCTACAGCGCCAGTTACGCAGGCAGGATCGAAGCAGGCAAAATCGCCGGCAATGTCGAGGCGGATATCAAGTCGCTGGCGGCGCTCTCCGAACTCGCCGGCCGGCCGCTGCAGGGCGCGGCAAGCCTCAACGCCGATATCGCCGGCGAACCGGGCAAGCAAATTTGGGATGTCGGAGTTCGCAGCCGCGCGACCGGCCTCTCGCTGGGCGACGCCATGCTGAACCGCCTCGCGGGTGGCGCTCTGTCACTCAAGGGCCGTGTCAAGTCGACTCCGGCCAAACTGGAGCTGGAAAAAATTTCCGCTACCGGGCGCGGTTTCGAAGCCAGCGCCGATGGCATCGCCGGCGAAGGTGAAAAAGGCGTCCAATTCGCCCTGCATTTCGCCGACGCAAGCCGCATCGATCCGCGCTTGAAAGGCGCTGGCGAAATCGCGGCGCTACTTGCCGGTCCCCTGAACAATCCGGAAGGCGCCGTGGAAATTCGCGCCGCGCGCATGAGCGCCATCGGCAAGCCGGTGCGCGACCTAAACATCCGGTTGGAAGCGCGCGAATTGCTGGGCGCCTTGCGCGGCAAGCTTACTCTGGCGGGTAACATCGACGGGCGTCCGCTCAAGGGGGGCGGCGATATCTTCAAAAAAGACGGCGGAGGCTGGCGGATCGCCGCTCTCGATGCGTCGCTCGGTTCCGCCAAAATCGGCGGCGAAGCCGAGGTCGGCGCATCGGGCGCAACCAACGGCCGCCTGAGCGTCAATGCGCCGGATCTCGGCCAGCTTTCGGCGCTGGCGCTGACGCAGATGCGCGGCTCGCTGCAAGCCGACATCACCCTTGCCGCTTCCGGCGGCCGTCAGAATGCACAGGTGAAAGCGCAAGCGCGTTCTCTGGTCTTCCAGGACATTCGCATCGGTGCGGCCAGAGCGGACATTTCCGCAACCGACCTGCTGACGCGTCCGCAATTGAGCGGCAACATTCACGCCGAACAGCTGCGGGCGGGCGGCGAAAGCATCGGCAAGCTCGATGTCATGGCGAAAGGCTCCGGTACAACGACCGATTTCACCGCGCGGACGAGCGGCGGAAGCATTGTCTTCAACGCAGCAGGCGCCTTGCGCAACGGCGCGCCGATGGTTTTGTCGCTGAAATCCTTCTCCGGCTCGCGCCGCGGCGTGCGCGTGGCGCTGGCATCACCTGCCACCTTGCAGATCGCCAATGGCGGCGTGTCGATGAAATCACTGACGCTCAATGCGGCGGGCGGACAGGTCACGGTTTCGGGAACCGCCGGACAGAAACTGAACATCAAGCTCAACGTCGCACGGCTGCCGCTGTCTGTGGCGAAGGCCTTCGATCCAAAACTGAATTTTGCCGGAACGCTAAACGCCAGCGCGGACCTGCGCGGCGCGGCGGACAATCCGCAGGGTCCCTACACCATTGCAATCGATCGTTTCGCCAGCAGCGAGACGCGGTCCTCAGGCCTGCCACCGCTGACGATCCGTCTCGGCGGGCAATTGCAGGGCAAACGCGCGACGGTGAAAGGCAGCGTACGCGGCGGGCCGAAAATCAACGTGGCTCTCGACGGCGCGGTTCCGCTGGCAAGCCGCGGCGCGCTCGCGCTCGCCATCGGCGGGACAGTCGACGGCAGTCTTGCCAATGCCGCGCTGACCGAAGGCGGGCAACGTGTCACGGGGCAGATAAATCTCAATCTCTCCGTGCGCGGCGATGCGGCGAAGCCCGCCATCGCAGGAAGCGCAACGCTGAGCAACGGCACGTTCCGCGACCCCTTGCAGGGTGTGGCGCTTACCGCTGTCAACGGCCGCTTCTCGGGCCGTGGCGACCGGCTGACCATCGATACTTTGTCCGGCAGAACGCCGAATGGCGGCACGGTCAGCGTTTCCGGCTCGGTCAGCATGGACGGCACGCAGGGATTTCCGGCCGATCTGCGCATAGGCGCGAGCAAGGCGCAGCTCGTGTCCAACGATATCATGACCCTCGTCGCCGGGCTTGATCTGACGGTTACGGGCGCGCTTGTGCGCGATCCGGCCGTGCGCGGGCGCATCGATATCCGTTCGCTCAACGTCTCGATTCCCGAGCGCCTGCCGGCCAGCGCAGCGCCCCTGCGTGGCGCGAAACACATTGCGCCGCCACCGCAAACGCGGGCGCGGCTGAAAGCCATCGCTGCAGCCAAACGCGCAGCAGCGCGGCGCAAGCGGGCGCGCGGCGGCGGCGGACCGCGCATCGACATTCGCATCGATGCGCCAAGCCAGGTGTTCGTGCGCGGCCGCGGCGTCGACGCGGAACTCGGAGGCTCGCTGACAGTAACCGGTACCGCCAATGCGCCACGCGCCAACGGCGCATTCGAATTGCGCCGTGGCAAGATCGACCTTCTGACCCAGAGGGTGGATTTTTCGCGCGGCCGCCTGACATTTCTGGGCGACATCGTTCCGGAGCTCGATTTCGTCGCTACGTCCTCCATCAGCGGCGTGACGGCGAAAGTAAATCTCGCGGGCCGCGCCGACGATCCGAAGATCACCTTCTCGTCCGAACCGGCCATGGCGTCGGACGAAGTGCTGTCGTATCTGCTGTTCCAGAAGGCCGCGGCGAGCCTGAAGCCGTTCGAGGCCGTACAACTTGCAGCCGCTGTCGCAACGCTGACAGGCAATGGCGGCCCCGGTTTCCTCGACAAGGCGCGGCGCGCGCTTGGCGTCGACACGCTCGATATCAGCGCCGGCGGCAAGGACGGTCCAGCCGTCGGGGCTTCGCGCTACATATCGCGCCGTATCAGCGTTGGCGCCCGTGCGGGCACAACGCCCGCCAACAGTGCCGCGACTGTCAAAGTCGATGTCACACGCCGGATAAAGCTGCTTGGCGAAGTGACGGGCGACGGGCGCAGCCGCGTCGGCATCGGAACGGAAATCGAATATTGAACGGGACTAAACCCAGAGCCGCGTTTCGTAGTCGAGCGCGTAACGCTCCGGGTTTGCAGCAATTGCGGCCATGCCATGCAGCACGGCGTCGGGTTGCATGAGCAGCCGCACGGGAATCGACTTCATAAGCTCCTGCATCGGCGCCTTGTCTTCGAACGCGGCGCGGAATTCCACCTCGTCGAGCAGCTTCGCGATGCGAGGCAGAATGCCGCCCGCCAACGTCACGCCCCCACGCGCGAAGGCGGCAAGCGCCATGTCGCCGGAAAAGCGCGCAACCAGCTTCCAGAAGTGCCGGACGCTGGCGGCTTCCGGAGAAGCAGAATCGGCAAGCGCCGCCGATGTGATGTGCGCCGCATCGCTTTCCTGGAATCCCGGCAGGCCGCCGGCGCTGCCCGATCGTGCGGCTAGGCGGGCGCGATGCAGGCGCACGAGCCCGCTACCGGACAGCAACGTTTCGGGCGTTATGCGGCTGTTACCTCGGTTTAGCACGGACCAGATGGCGATCTCTTCTTCGCCATGGGGAGCAAAATTCATGTGTCCGGCCTCGCTGGCAAGCGCCAGATATTGCTTTCCGGTCGAAGCGAGCGCTCCTACGCCAAGGCCCGTGCCCGGACCGAGAATGACTTGCGGCCGGCCGGGCTCAGCTGCGCCGCCGCCGATCTTGCGCATCCATTCCTGCCGCATGCCGGGCAGGGCGAGCGCCTGCGCCTCGAAATCGTTCAGCAACAGGCCTTGCTGCAAACCCAGCTCCCGCGCAAGGCTTTCTCCATCGAGAAACCATGCGGCGTTGGTCAATTGCACGCTTCGCCCGCGCATCGGTCCGGCAGCACAGACGATGAGGGAGGATGGCGCAAGCTCATGCTTCGCCCGCATTGCGCGAACGGCTTCGGCAAACGTGTCGAAATCTTCGGTCGCAATCTTGCCAAGCGCTTCCGGTTCGCGTCCGGCCTCCATCGCCGCCATGAAACGGCAATTGGTTCCCCCAAGATCGCAAAGCAGGACAGGAAAGGGAAACATGGAAGACGCCGCTCGCTGAAATCACGCAACCAGATTTAGCCGGGCCGAGCCCAGAACGCCAAGGAAACTTTGTTGCCACTGGCGCGCGTCGAATTGCGTGATCTTGGCGAGCAGGGCCGCCTGCCGCTCCTTGCGCTCCTGCAGCGGCATGCGAATCGCGCGCTGCAGCGTGTCGCTCATTTCGTCGACATTGTACGGATTGATGAGCAGCGCTTCGCTCATCTGCTCTGCTGCGCCAGCGAACTTCGACAGGATCAGGACACCCGGATTGTCGTCATCCTGCGCCGCGACATATTCCTTGGCGACCAGATTCATGCCATCGCGCAAAGGCGTCACCAGTCCGACCTGGCTGCCGCGAAACAGTGCCGCAAGAATGTTGCGCGGCACGGCGCGGTTCATGTAGCGCACCGGCGTCCAGTCGAAGTCCGCATAGGCGCCGTTGATCTGGCCCGACAGCGCTTCAAGCTCTTCCTTGATGTCGACATAGGCCTCAACCTGCTCGCGGCTGGGCGAAGCGATCTGCATGAGGCTGACGTGCTTGATATTCTCGGGGTATTTTTCGAGCAACCGGCCGAATGCTTTCAGCCGCGCAGGCAGGCCCTTGGTGTAGTCGAGCCGTTCGACGCCGATGACGTGCGTGCGCGCTGTCAGCCGCCTTTGCAGCAGCGCGATCTGCTCGTCCGCCTCGTTCGTGCGCGACATCGCGCGGAAGGCCTCGACATTGATACCGATGGGGAAAGCCTTCGCGGTTGCGCTTTTTTTTTGTGCGGCGATCGCGCCGCCCTCGAACCACTGACCCTTCATCCGGTCGACAATATAGTGCCGGAAGTTGGTGAGATCGGCATTTGTCTGGAAACCGATGACGTCGTAGTCGAGAAGGCACGACGTCAGCCATTCGTGATGCGGAGCTGCGGCGAGAATATCCATCGGCGGGAACGGTATGTGCAGAAAGAAGCCGATTCTTTGCTTGCAGCCGCGCCGCCGCAATTCCGTCGCCAGCGGAATGAGATGGTAATCGTGGATCCAGATCAGGTCGTCGGATTTCAGGAACGGCGTAAGGGCGTCGGCGAATTTCGAGTTTACGCGTCGGTAGCCCTTCAGATAGGCATCTTCATAGCGTTCCAGGTCGAGGCGATAGTGGAAGACGGGCCACAACACGCCATTGGAAAATCCTGCGTAATATTCTTCGTAGTCCTTTGCTGTCATCGGCAGGGTTATGGTCGTAACGCTTTTGTTTTCGGCAATACTGGGGGCGACGCGCGTCCCCTGTTTGACGACGTTGCCGTCCCAACCGAACCAGATGCCGCCGCGATCGGTGAGCGCATCGCCGAGACCGACAGCCAGCCCGCCCGCCTGGTTGGGATTGGAAATGTCCGCAACGCGGTTCGAAACTACGACAAGCCTGTTCATAATACGGTTTCCCATGGTCTGGACAGTCGCATGGCGCCATTGATGATGCCGACCATCGAATAGGTCTGCGGAAAATTTCCCCACAATTCGCCACTTCTTGGATCGGTATCCTCCGACAACAAACCCAGGTGATTTCGCGAGGCCAGCAAGGCCTCGAAAATATCGCGCGCTTCTTCCTTCCGGCCAATGCGAGCCAGAGCATCCATGCGCCAGAAAGCGCAGATATTGAACGAGGTCTCCGGCAGGCCAAAATCGTCAGCGGCCTCGTAGCGCATCATGTAGGGCCCGCGCGCCAGGGCTTTTTCGAGCGCATCGACGGTGCGGACGAAGCGCGAATCCTTCGGATCGATCATCCCGACTTCGGCCATCAGCAATACGCTTGCATCGAGGTTGTTGCCGCCGAAGGAATCAGCGAAGGCCTGCCGCTCCTCCGACCACGCTTCGCGCAGAATGCGGTCGCGGATTTCGTCTGCGCGGCCGCGCCAGAAGGAAATCCGGTCTTCGCGGCCGACGTGTTTGGCGATATGCGCGAGCCGGTCGCATGCTGCCCAGCACATCAGGCTGGAAGACGTGTGAACGCTGGCGCGCGAGCGCAACTCCCACATGCCCGCGTCCGGCGTGTTGTGCAGCGCATAGGCCTGGTCGCCGGCAATCTCCAGCCGCTCGAAATCGCCAGCATCCGGCGACATCAAGAGGCGCTTGTCGTAAAACGCCTGCGCCGAGCCGAGAATGACATTTCCATACACGTCATGCTGGAAGTGTTCGTAGGCCTGATTGCCTATGCGGACAGGTCCCATGTTGCGGTATCCGGCCAGATTGCCGGCGATGTTCTCGGTCAGATCGCGCTCCAGGCCGACACCGAACACCGGCTGTAAATGCCGCGCATCGTTATTGCCGGACATCACGTTCATCAGCCAGCGAAAATAGTTTTCCATGGTGCGTACGGCGCCGAGCGAATTGAGCGCCCGTACGACGAAGAAGGCATCGCGCAGCCAGCAGAAGCGGTAGTCCCAGTTGCGGCCGCTGTTCGGCGCTTCGGGGATTGATGTCGTCAGCGCCGCGACGATGGCGCCGGTCGGTTCGTAGACGCACAGTTTCAGCGTGATCGCGGCTCGGATGACCGCTTCCTGCCATTCGAGCGGCAACCCGAGCCGCCTTGTCCAGTTGCGCCAGTAGTCGATCGTTTGTTCCTCGAAGTGGCGCGCAGTCTCGGACACGCCGTCGGAAAGCGTTTCGTCCGGGCCCAGTATCAACTCGATCGGCCCGTCGACGTTGAAACAGGTTTCGCGCATCACGAAATCGATCGGCGCATTGGTGGTCAGGCGCAGGGTGAGGTCCGGTCCGATAAAACGGATGTGGTTGGAGCCGAAGCTCGTTTCCGGTTGTACCGAATTATAGCGGAACGTCGGTTTCAACTGGATGGAAATGCGCGGCCGGCCGGAAATCGGCCGTATCCGGCGCACCAGCGTCTGCGGGCGGAACATGCGGCCGCGCCACGAAAACCGGGGCACGAAATCGGTAATTTCGACCGAGCCTGCCGGGCTGTGCAGAATGGTCTTCAAAACCGCGGTGTTGGACACGTATTCCTGTTCGCACGAGCGCATGCCTTCGAGCAGGATCGAAAACACCCCGGCGTCGCTGGCGGCATTGCCGTTGTGCAAAAGCCCGTTGAAGACCGGGTCGCTATCGAACCGGGGCAGGCAGCACCAGGCGATCCGCCCCTGCCGGTCGATCAAAGCGCCGATGCAGCAATTTCCGATCACGCCCAGTTCGAGATTGTTCAATGAAGCGCTCCCATTCTTTTCAATCGTCTCATCCGTACCGCAGTCCGCGCCGTGACAGAGATCAATCGGGCCCAAAGGCTTTTCGCTACGCGGCTTGTTCTGCCAGGTGGTGCAGCCAGTCGCGGAACTCGCCGATAGAACCTACGCGGTAACGGGCAAGTGTTGTGCCGGTTCCTACCTTGATCGTCACACCGCCGAGCGTTTCCACTTCGCGAAATCCGTCTTCATCGGTCACATCGTCGCCGGCGAAGACCGGAACGCGTCCGGCAAACGGGGCTTCGCGCATGAAGGCGGCGATCGCGCTGGCCTTTGTCATGTCCGACGCGCGCGCCTCGACCACCATCTTTCCGTGCATGACATGAAACAGGCCGCTAGCGCCGGTCTCGCCGACAGCGGCAACGAGCGCCTCTGCGCATACTGCTGCAAGTTCCGGCCGGAGACGGTAATGCACGGCGACCGAGCCAGGTTTGCGCTCCAGAAGCAGACCCGGTTCGGTGGCCGTAAAGCCGCGCAGGCGACCGGCGAGGTTTTCCAGGGCTTTGGCGTCGAAATCGGCTGAATGCAGCACGCCGCCGCTGTCGCGGCGGAATAATCCGTGCACGCCGGCCACGGGCAGGATCAGCGGCGCAAAAAACCGGTCGATATCCTCGATCCGGCGTCCGCTGACGATCGCCAGCGCCCCGCCAAGCTTCAGGCCGATGCGGGCGACATCGTCGCGCACCCGGATCGGCAGCACCACTTCGTCAGGATGGGCGGCAAAATCGACCAGCGTGCCATCGAAATCGAGAAACAGACTTGCGCTGTCGGGCAGGACTGCGGGCGGCGGCGGCAGGGCGAGGGCGGACGAGTCGGACATGTCGGACTATGTATAGCATGTTGCCTGTCGCGAACCGATGAAAGACTAGCGCAACCACAATGCCGGCTCTTCGGCTTTTGCGAAAATCCGGCAAGTTTTTGTTAACGTTTCGGCTCGAAACTGAATGCTCGCCTGCCCGAATGGAACGCGAAACGTCTGGACAAGGTCGTGGTCAAGATATCCGCCGACGCCCCCTTGGGCGCTTTTGCCGAAAAGGTCGCCGAAAGGACCGGCCTGTCGCAACAGAACGTGACCCACGTTCTGGCGATGGCGATGGTGGTGGCGCAGGAAGCTGCAAAAGAGCCAAAAAACAGCCAGAACCGCCCGGAGCCGGACGCGACGCAGCAAAAGCGCCGCGCGAATTGAGTCGGGAGTCCCCGGATATCCCCGAGAAGGCGATCCCGGAATAGGCAATTCTGGAGCAGGCAATCTCGAAACGGGATGGTGCCCAGGAGAGGACTCGAACCTCCACGACCTTGCAGCCACTGGCACCTGAAGCCAGCGCGTCTACCAATTCCGCCACCTGGGCTCGCGGGCGCGGGTTGCCCCGGCGCGAACGCGAGCGATCTCATACGGGCCGGGGCGGGGCCTTGTCAATGCGTCCGGCAGGCGAATTTCGCGGCCGGTTTCCGCGCGGCGTTGCTGACGGTTGAGAAAACCGCGCGAGGGGATTAGAGCAGACGGGAATCATCGAAACGGCGACGCGGGCTGCGCCGCCAGACCAGGTGGGCGTCATGCATCTTGCCGATCCAAAGCTTGTAACCATTTTCGGCGGCAGCGGCTTCGTCGGCCGGCACACGGTGCGGGCGCTGGCCGCCCAGGGCTGGCGCATTCGCGTCGCCTGCCGCAGGCCGGATCTTGCCTTCCACCTGCAGCCGCTCGGCCGCGTCGGGCAGATCCATGCGGTCCAGGCCAATCTGCGCCATCCGCCGTCGGTCATGTCGGCCTTGCGCGGCTCGGACGCCGTGATCAACCTGACCGGCATTCTGGCCGAGAGCGGCCGCCAGACTTTTGCCGCCGTGCAGGGATTCGGCGCGCGGGCCGTCGCCCGGGCCGCCGCCGAGGCCGGGGTCGGCAGTCTGGTCCACATGTCGGCGATTGGGGCCGATCCGGAGAGCGATTCCGCCTATGCCCGTTCGAAAGCCGAGGGTGAAGCCGGGGTGCTGGAAGCCTTTCCCGCCGCGCGCATCGTGCGGCCGTCCATCATCTTCGGCCCGGAGGACGATTTCTTCAACCGCTTCGCGGCAATCGCCCGCATCGCGCCGGTCATGCCGCTCATCGGTGGCGGCCAGACGCGCTTCCAGCCGGTCTATGTCGGCGACGTGGCGGCTGCCATCGCGGCGCTGAACAATGGCGCGGGCAAGCCGGGCGCGATCTACGAACTCGGCGGGCCGGAGGTGAAAACCTTCGAGGAGCTGCTCCGCTATATCTGCAAGGTGACGGGCCGCAACCGCCTGTTCGTTCCCGTGCCCTGGCCGCTTGCCAATATCAAGGCGTTCTCGCTGGAGTTGGTGCACAAGCTGTCGCTTGGCCTGTGGCCGGACTGGCTGACCGTGACGCGCGACCAGATCCGGCTGCTGCGTTACGACAACGTCGTGTCCGCCGCCGCCATCGCCGATGGCCGGACGCTGCAGGGCCTCGGCATCGCGCCGCAATCGCTGGAAGCGCATGTGCCGGGCTACCTCTACCGCTTCCGCAAGACCGGCCAGTTCTCGGAACAGGGCGCCTGAGAGGCGCCAGCCGAGGCGCGGCTATTTGCTCGTATCGAGGCGATAGACGCGCGCCGCCGTGTCGAAATACAGGGCTGACTTCTCGTCTGCCGAAGCCCCTGCCGTAATGCGCTTGAAGGCGTTCCACAGCGAATCGTAGCGTACTGACAGTTTGTCGACGGGAAAGTTGCTTTCGAACATGGCGCGGTTCACGCCAAAGGCTTCGATGCAGGTTTCGATATAGGGCTTCCAAAGCTGCGCAAGCTCGCTGCTGTCCGGTGGCTGCGGACGCTGGCGGAAGCCGAAGCCGACGTTGTGCATCGCCAGACCACCGAGCTTTACACAGGTGTTCGGACGTGCGGCCAGCGCCCGGATGTCTGCCCGCCAGGCAGCGAATTCTTCCTTCCTTTTTCCGGCGTGGATGCCGACTCCCAATATCCCGCCGCAATGATCCAGAACGATCGTTGTTTCGGGAAACGCATCGGCCAACGCGGTAAGTTCGCCGATCTGCATCTGGTAGAGCCAGGCATCGAAGCTCAGACCCAGCGGGGCGAGGTGTGCGAAGCCCTTGCGGAAGTCCGGATCCTCCAGCAGCCCTTTCGGCGGCACATAAGGCATGGACCGGATCGATGGGTCGGTGTCGTGCCGTGCTGAGGGATTGCGGATACCGCGCAAACGCCCATTGCCGGCGGCGATCTGCGCCTCCAGAACGGGCCGCGCGCCATCGCCGAGCAGAAGATCCGCGAAGCCGACAATCCCGGCGCAGGCGCGGATGGGCCCGTAGGTTCCGCTTGCCGCCATCGCCGCGACGCCATTGACGAATTCCGTCTCGCCAATGGCGCGATATTCCTCCGGTCCGTCCGCCCGCAGCATCGAATTGCATTGCACGTAGACCGTGGCGCGGATGTTATGACCTGCGTTCGTATCGGCG
>JBFWRC010000035.1:0-51314 GCA_050249115.1 Beijerinckiaceae bacterium | reverse complement strand
TCACTGATGCCGTAAAACGGGATCGGTAAATCCGGCCGGAAACTCCGGACGCAAAAGCCGATAGTCCGAAACTTCCAGTAGGGTCGCATGCGGGTGCTTGTTTTTGGGGTTGAAAAGAGTGCCCTTCGATTGGCAATCGCTTAAGATGGCGAATCACAGTTTGTTAACCATTCGCCGTTAACGTTACGAAGCCAGCAATTACCGGATTTCCGGACGGATTTAGCAGGCCTTTGTGATGCGGCTGAAAGCGGGTGCAGCGGTCGCCGGGCACGGGGCAAGGTGGGGAATACACATGCGCGTTTTATTGATCGAAGACGACAGCGCGACTGCTCAAAGCATCGAGTTGATGCTGAAATCCGAGAATTTCAACGTCTATACGACCGATCTCGGTGAAGAAGGCGTGGATCTCGGAAAGCTGTACGACTACGACATCATTCTGCTTGATCTGAATCTTCCGGATATGTCCGGTTACGAAGTGCTCCGCACGCTGCGTGTGGCCAAGGTCAAGACGCCGATCCTGATTCTGTCGGGGCTTGCGGGAATCGAAGACAAGGTCAAAGGATTGGGTTTCGGCGCCGACGACTATCTCACGAAGCCCTTCCACAAGGACGAGCTTGTTGCGCGCATCCATGCGATCGTGCGCCGGTCGAAAGGGCACGCCCAGTCGGTCATCACCACAGGCGATCTGGTCGTCAATCTCGATCAGAAAACGGTCGAAGTGTCCGGTTCGCGCGTACATCTGACCGGAAAAGAATACCAGATGCTGGAATTGCTCTCCTTGCGCAAGGGCACGACCCTGACCAAGGAAATGTTCCTCAATCATCTGTACGGCGGCATGGATGAGCCCGAGTTGAAGATCATCGATGTTTTTATCTGCAAGCTCCGCAAGAAGCTTGCCAACGCCAGCCAGGGTCAGAACTATATCGAAACCGTGTGGGGCCGCGGCTACGTCCTGCGCGAACCTTCTGCGGCGGACGAGCGCGTGCCTGCCTGAACAGATCGACACATTTCAATAAAAAAGCCCCGTCGCCGGGGCTTTTTTATTGACGGAACCTGCAGCCTTCATCGCTTCGAATGGTTCCGGGCCAACGCGCGGAAGTCTAACTGACGTTTGTCTAATGCACGGATTTTCCGGCCAGGCTCAGGACCAAAGGTGCAGGCGTATTACGAGCTATCACACCTTCCTTTGCGAAGGTCTGCGCAGACTTTCGACATATGGCGGGAAATTCGCGGGTGCTGGCGTAGCTGGAATTTTTCAGAATGCCCGACTCGCTCGTTCCCAGTACGATCCAGCCATCCAATGCAAGATTTTCGTCGATGTTCCGCAGCGCTTCCTGTCGCGTTTCGGTCTCGAAATACATCAGCACATTTCGGCACAGAACAAGATCGAAAGGCTGCCCGCTTTGCCTGAATGTCAGTATGTTTGCTGAAACGAACTCAATGCGCGAACGCAGATTTTCGGCGATCCGCCAATTGTCGCCATCGCGATGGAAATAGCGCAGCAGCGAGGTAACCGGCAAGCCGCGTTGCACTTCGAACTGGTTGTAATATCCTTGGCGCGCGCGTTCCACTGCACTTTCCGAAACGTCGCTTGCTACGATATCGATACGCCAGCCTCGAAGTTCGGAGGCCATTTCGTCGAGCATCATGGCGATGGAATAAGGCTCCTGACCTGTCGAACAGGCCGCACACCAGATTCGCAACCTATTGTCTTGCTGCCGCAGTGCGATGAGTTCGGGGATTACGACGTCGCGTATTCGATTGAACTGGCTAACGTCGCGAAAGAAAAATGTTTCGCCCGTCATCATCGCTTCGACAATCGAACGCGAGATATCCGAGTACGCATTGGCAGCGAGCTGGTCCACCAGTTCCTGTATGCTTGCAGCGCCAAACTTCGAGACGAGCGACGACAATCTCGACTCCGCGAGGTATTGCTTGTCAGCGTCGATAGACACCCCCGTACGGGTCTCCACCACCTGGCGCAACGTTGTGAACCATTTTTCGGTCATGCGACGCTCAAATCCTGACGGCCAAGACGCATCTGCAAATATTGGGCAATGCGGTCCGGCGGCAATACACGGGATGCAATATTGTTGCGGACTACGGCCCCGGGCATCCCCCACACCGCGCTGCTGGCTTCGTCTTGCACAAGTACGCGGCCGCCGGCAGATACGATAGCCCTGCAGCCTTCCAATCCGTCCGTTCCCATGCCACTCAACACGACGCCGATCGTACCGGGGCCATAAACTTCCGCCGCTGACTTGAACAATATGTCGGCCGAAGGCTTGCAATAGTTTACCGGTTCGCTGTCCTGGTGTTTCAGTCTTACCAGCGAGCCGATCCTTTCCAGCTTCAGATGGGCGCCGCTTGCAGCAACGTAGAAGTGGCCGGGACGCGCAATCTCGTCGGCCCGGGTCGCCGACGCTGGAATTCCGGTAACGCGCTCAAGTTGCGATGCGACGATATCCGCAAATCCTTCCGGCATGTGCAGAACGATAAAGACCGGCGTTGCAGACACATATCTTGGCAAACCGGCGCAGACCGCGTGCAACGCCTGCGGCCCTCCGGTCGAGGCGGCAATTACAATCGCGTTTGCCACCCTGCTTGGTCTAGGTGTCGATTCCATATCCGGCCGGTTTTACAGTCTGTTGTAAAAGTTCGCTGGCGCCCGCCGGAATTGAACCGGCGCACAAATTTACCCATACGTTCCGGCCAAGAGGCCTTCGCGCGGGTTGTCAGCACATACCGATCTGTTCGAACTTCGAACGGATGATGTCCGTGTCGAAGGGTTTCATGATATACTCGTCAGCGCCGGAATGCATCGCGCGAGCGATGTGGGCGATGTCGTTTTCCGTCGTGCAGAAAACCACCTTCGGCCTGTTGCCGCCGGGCATCTTGCGAAGTTCCTTGAGGAACTCGTAGCCGTCCATAACCGGCATGTTCCAGTCCAGCAAGATTGCATCCGGCATCAGAAACGAACAGGCAGCAAGCGCTTTCTGGCCATTCTCAGCTTCGGAGGTCTGCAAGTTCATGTTTTCCAGGATTCGCTTGGCGACCTTTCGGATCACGCTGGAATCGTCGACGATGAGCACTTGTCTCATTTTATTCTCCTTTTACGAACGTTCGGGTGCGGCAATCGCCGTTCGCAGCGACGAAAGCACGGTATCTATATCGAGCAACGGAAGTAGCATGTCTCCGACCTGATATGTCGGCAACGGCAGGATATGCCTGTATTCGCTTTGAGATCCCGGGATGAGGACGCGGTCGGTTTCGTCGATGTCCAGAATATTGCCGGCGGCATCGATGATGAAGCCGAAGTTTTCATCGCGATGTTCCACACCGACGAGGAGAAACGTTCCGTTCTGGCTTTTCTGCTTCAAGCCGAGATAGGTGGCCAGATAAATTGCCGTCAGCACCTGTCCGCGCACATTGACGAGACCGGCAACCGCCTTCGGAGCCATGGGAACCGGTGTGATGGAATTCGCGCGAAACACCGTTCGCACCTTATCTATCGGTATGCCGAACCAGTTGCCGGCAATCTCGATCGTAAACACCTGGCGTGCAGGCAACGGCCGCATCGGCGGTTTGCGAATCGTGAAAGCGTCGGCGGATTCTACTTGTTGGCGACCGGCGGCTGTCATGCGGCGTCACCCTTGCTCATGCTGGATTCAATCGCGGAACGGTTGAAGGCCGTAGCGCTCAGGCTGCTGTGCAATATCGAAATCAACGCCTTGCGGTCGAACTTCCCGATGACCCCCGTCATTCCGGCCATTTTCGCAGCCTTGACGACTTCCTCGCCTGCGAAAGCGTCGAGAGCGATGATGGGCGTCTTTTCGTAAGATGCGATCTCGCGCACGGACTTCGCCAGTTCGTAACCATTGACGTCAGGCATATCGACATCGGTGAGAATGGCGTCGAAGCGATTCTTGCGTATCAAACTCAGGGCGTCTTCGGCAGAGGCGGCGGTGTTTACTTCATAGCCGGCAGCGGCGATGATCGGCGCCAGCATGTCGCGGAAGAAGAGCTTGTCGTCGACGATCAACAGGCGGAAACGGTGGGCGTGTTTGCGCGCGAATTCGTCCGGTCTCGCCGATTGCATGTAATGCGTGAGATCCAGAATTTCCGTTACCTCTCCGCGCATGGTCGTCGAGCCAATAACAGCGGCGGTTCGCCCCGCAATGTCGATCTCCAGACTGTGTTCGATCGTATCGACGATTTCCGAAACGACGAGCCCCATGGGTTCGCCACCAACGCCGACAACAAGCACAGGCCATGTTTCGCGTTGTCCATCCGGTTCCACCAGCATAACGACGGGCATGATCATGCCATTGTGCTTCAGCAGCTTTTGGCCATCGCTATCGACGATGTCAGTGATCGCCACTTCTTCGATACGCGAGAGCAATGACAACGGGAGGGCTTTTTGAACCTGTCCTCCAGCCCGGAAGAGAATGAAATTCGTGGCGTCCTTGCGATAGGATTCGGTACTTTCGCTGCTGCTGACCGAGTATTGCTTCGTCGAATCCAGCCCGATAGACGCAGCAAGGCCGACAGGATTGATAATCAGTACAACGGACCCGTCGCCGAGGATCGTGTTGCCGGCAAAGATGTCGAGATGGGCGAGCGGCGAGCTGAGTGGCTTGACAACAATTTCCTGCACGTCTGCAAGTTCGTCGACGGCCATTGCAAAATTGACCGCGCCAATACGCGTCACAATTGCGAGCTTGTTCCGGTGGTCTTCGTCATTGTCTTCCGGGTCCAGTCTACAGATGCGGCTGAGATCGGCGACCGGCAAGACGTGATCGCGCAATCTGAAAACGGTGCGGCCCTGCACTGTCGACAGACGGCTGCGGTCGCCGTCGTGACACGCGACAGCTTCCACGACGGAGTCCTGCGGAATGGCGAAACGAAACGAGCCGACGGAAAATATCAGCGCCGGTATGATCGCAAGGGTCAGCGGAACTTTCAGCGTGAAAGTCGTACTTTGTCCGTAGACCGTCGTGAGTGAAACGGTTCCGCCGATGGATTCGATATTCTCGCGCACGACGTCCATGCCAAACCCGCGGCCCGACACGTGGGTGACCTTGCGAGCAGTGGAGAAGCCGGGTGCGAAGATGAAGCGGCACACTTCATCGTTGCTCATGCTTGCGAGCTGCGCTTCGTCTGTGAGGCCAAGCGCTGCCGCCTTTTCGCGCACCCGCGCTACATCGATGCCGCGGCCATCGTCGTGAATCTTTATCGAGATGAAGCCTGCATCCTGCGCCGCGGTTACGCGGACGAGGCCGTGTGCGGGCTTGCCCATTGCGATACGTTCGTCCGGCGGCTCGATACCGTGATCGAGACAATTGCGGATCAGGTGCATCAGCGGATCGCGAATGTGATCGATAAGTTGACGGTCGAGTTCCGTATCCGAGCCTTCGACAACCAGATTGGCCTGCTTGCCAAGATCAATGGTCAGCTCGCGCACCATGCGGGGGAGACTTGCGAACAACCGGTCGATCGGTTGCATGCGCGCCTGCATGATGCTGTCCTGAAGGTCGGACGTGATCGCCGACAGCCTCTGCAGTGGCGCGCTGATGGCTGTGTCGGTCGCTTTGCTGGAAAGATCGATCAACTGGTTGCGCGTCAAGACCAGTTCGGAGACGAGCCGCATGATGCGCTCGAGAATGCCGATAGTGACACGGATGGAGCCTGGTTCGCGCGCGGGCTGATGCGAAGTCTCCGGCTTTGCCGCATTGGCTGCCGGCCCGGTCGCCGGGGACACGGATGTAGGCGCTTCTGCACGAGGGGGCGCTTCGGGAGCGTCTTCTGCGCAGGAAGCAACAGGTTCCGAAGATTCCGTCGATGCTACAGGGTCTTCGGTGTTGCGCGCCGCCGCTTCGAGCTCGCCGATCAGGGCGCTATCGTCTCCGGGCGGTTCGGCGCCGTGGTCGGCCAGTTCGCCGATAATTTCCTGAATGGAGTCGATTGTCTGCAGGATCAGGCTGACCTGCTCGGGCGAGGCCCGGCCACGATCGCGCGCCCTGCCCAGCAGCGTTTCCGCAGAGTGGGTGAGCTTCTCCAGGCGCGTCAGGTCGAGAAAACCGCTCGTACCTTTCAGCGTGTGAACGAGGCGGAAAATGCTGGCGATGCAATTGGCGTCGCTTGGATCTTTTTCGAACTGGACAATCTGCCGCTCGACTTGATCGAGCTGCTCGTTCGCCTCGGCCAAAAAATCGCTAAGCAGTTCTTCCATCGGGCGCCCGTCGGCGCTCCTGTGGGTCGATTCAGCGCCGCAGGCATTATGGAAGCAAACGGTTAAGGGAGCCTTGCAAACCGGCCCTTACGCCGCCGTTTGGCTCGCTTCTTCGAGAGATTCAGCATCCGTTTTCGCATCAGTTGCTGCCACGGGATTTGCGGCAATGCTCATCTGCTCCGGAGAAGCCTGTATCGCGATATCCATTCCGCACGCTCGAGCCACGAGGCCGGTGTAATAGGCCTGAATGCCGTGCGCGTCGATTGTGCCGCCCTCGGCTTCCCCGCGCAGCAGAGTGTCTACGCCGTGTGCGACGCGAACCGTCTTGCCGGTCGCTTCCACCTTGAGCGCGGTGGCATCGTCGGCGCCGGAGATCGTCACCGCAAGTTCGCCCCCGCGCGGAATCGCCGCCGCGCCGATCAGGCACATGTTGAGAAGAAGTTTGACCTTGTTCTTGGGCAGCAGCAGGCGCGGCGCATCCCATTTCATGATTGTACGGCTGTCGGAAAGCAGGTTTCTCGCCACCAGTTCGGCGTCGCCGGTATCGATCGAGGCGCCGGCAGAGCCCGCCGCGCCAAAGGCCAGGCGGCAGAACTGCAGCTTTGCGGACGCGGTTCCGGCGCTGCGCTTGATGAGGCCGATAGCCTCATTCCGCATTTCCGGATCCTTCTCCTCTTCCAGCAGTTCCAGCCCGTTGACGATGGCGCCGACCGGACTGATGACGTCGTGGCAAACCTTGGAGCAGAGGAGGGCGGCAAGATCGAGAGAATCAAGTGTGACAGCGGTCATTTGGTCTTCCGTAACTGTTCGGCTTTTGATCGTTGAACGGAGGAACGCTTAACGCTGCAGGCCAGGCCCGCCGCAACGGATCGGTCGGTGAGTTCGCCGGGTCTCGTCCAGACCATCGCAGAATTGGCCGCGCAAACGAATCGCCGCACCGGAATGCGCTTCGATTGATAAACGCGCCTGACTCATTTGCAAAGCCCGGTTGCCCCGTTCCGACTATCGGTCCGCATAAGTTAATGAACGATTACGACAGCGCTTGCATTCGGGACAATTCGGGCCGAATGTAGTGCAGGATCAATTACAGGGCTCACGTGCAAATGGGCGGCACTGCCGGGGCGCATGGTTTCAGCCTCGTCGAACTCGAGCGCTTCAATGCCGTATTTTGCGAACTGGCCGTCGAAGCCGGCCGCTCGATCATGGAAGCTTACGCGAATCCTCCGCCGGTTCGGCTCAAAGCGGACAGTTCGCCGGTGAGCGATGCGGACGAAAAGGCCGAGGAAACGGTTCTTCGCGGTCTCGCCAGGCTGCTGCCGGAGTTTCCGGTCGTTTCGGAAGAAGCTGTCGCGCATGGCGCAAAGCCGGAAGTGGCAAACCTCTTCATTCTCGTCGATCCGCTCGATGGCACGCGGGAATTCATCGCGCATAATGGCGAATTCACGGTAAATATCGCGCTGATCGCGGACGGACAGCCTGTGCTCGGCGTCGTGCTGGCGCCCGTCAGCGGCGCTCTGTGGTGCGGTGGCCGGGGCAAAGCCGGGGCGCGCTTCGCGCGCAAGGCCATGTGTCAGCAAATGCATCTGCCGCTGGCCGGGTTTGCCGACATCGGAACGCGCAGGGCGTCTGCGGGATTGGTCGGCGTCGAAAGCCGATCGCATCGGGACCCGCTTTCAGACGCATGGCTTGCCAAGCGTGGTGTGACGCAATGCCAGCAAATCGGCTCGTCGATGAAATTCTGCCTCCTGGCGGAAGGTCTGGCGGACGTCTACCCACGCTTTGCGCCTACTATGGAATGGGACACCGCTGCGGGCGATGCGGTGTTGCGCGCCGCGGGGGGCATTGTCTCAGGGGAAGACGGGCAACCACTGTTGTATGGCAAGACGGGATTTCGCAACGGTGCGTTCGTCGCCTGGGGCGATCCGGATGCAGCCCGACGGTGCCAGTGCGATGAGGAAAGCCGCGGCGGCGACTGAATTGTCCGCGTAAACCAAACATTAAGCATGGTGGGCGAGTCTGGCGCAAACCGGGGTCTTGCGCGGTGTGTCATGCCATAGCGCCACGCGACGGACATTTTCTGTGGCGATGATGCTGCGTCCGGGGCCGAATCGCCTGCCATGGGATCAGGTCCAGGCCGTTCCGGAAAGTCCAGAAGGAGCATTTCATGGACGTTACCCAGTTCGATCGTTCAGGTCAGGTATCGCGGCGCTCGCTATTGAAAGCGATAGGGGCGGGCGGAGCCCTGGCGTTGTTGCCAGCGTCCCGAAATGCCCTGGCCAACAACCGTCCGCAGCGCTTTTCTTCCGACCAGCTCGTCGACAGCGGCCATAAATTCTTTGGCACCATCTCGCGCGGCATGGCGCAGGTGGTCGAGGAAGCGACCCGCCGCTGGGGGCAACCGAACGCCTATATCCTCGGACAGGAAGCCTCGGGCGCCTTTGTCGCCGGCGCCCGGTACGGCGAAGGCGTGATGTACACACGCAATGCCGGCGATCAGCGGATCTACTGGCAAGGTCCCTCTGTCGGCTTTGACGCCGGCGCCGACGGCGCCCGCACGATGATGCTGGTCTACAATCTCCCGTCGACGCAGGCGATTTACCGCCGCTTCGGAGGGGTCGACGGCTCGGCCTATCTCGTTGGTGGATTTGGTTTTACGGCGCTGACAGCCGACGAGGTGGTGGTCGTTCCGATAAGGTCCGGCGTCGGCGCCCGTCTCGGGGTGAATCTGGGGTATCTGAAGTTCACTCCGCGCTCGACGTGGAATCCGTTCTGAACGGCAATCCCGATGGCCGGCACTGGCTGCTGCCTTAAGCACGCTGACCGAAAAGCGCTGTCAAAATCGCCTTGTGGTGCTCGCCTTTTGCTTTCCAGTGTGCAGCATGGCATGTTTAATCGTAAAGTGTCGGACCTAGTCCTTCTGAGCGGCGTGCCGGCGTGATCGAAAAAGCCATGATTTTTGCATTGGGGCTCCTGACGATGGGGCTTCTGATGCTGTTGTTTTTGCCCGCGCTTTGGCGCCGGGCAACGCGGCTGGCCACGCGCAGACTTGAAATGCGCATGCCGCTTTCGATGTCCGAAATCGTTGCCGAGCGCGATCAGTTGCGGGCTGAGTTTGCGGCCGAGCGCAGAAAGCTGGAGCAGCGCAGCGAGCGTCTTTCCGCAAATTTGGCTGAAGCGCGGGCAGATCTGGGCGAGCGGTCCGTGCGCACCGTTCAGCTTGACGATATGCTGAAAGAGACCCGCGCCGACCTTGAGCATGCGCGCGGACAAATCGATATTCTCGAGCGCCAGGCCAACGAAATCGATCTCGAACGGTTCGCCCTTGAAAAAAGCTACTACGACAGCGAGGGAATGCTGCACAGGCGCACGGCCCAACTGGAGAATCTATCCGGCCGTTTCGCACAATTGCAGCAGATATCCGACGAGCGGCGGGCATTGATCGGCAGCCTGCAAACCCGCGTCGAGGGGCTGGAAATCGAGCTGGAATCCGCTCTGAAAAAACTCGACACCACGCAAAAAGATTTGACCGAAAAAATCTCTATTGCGCAGTTTCTGGAGCGCGAACGCGACCAGTTCCGTTCGGATTCGGTTTCCGCCCGCAACCGCCGGGAACAATTGCAGCAGAACGTCGCAGCGCAACAGCGGCAGATCGAATCCCTCGACGCGGCCCTGCGAACGGCCCGGCGCGAGTGCGCCAAAATCGACGAAGAGATTGACCATTTGAAAACGCAATTGAGTGAGAGCTCTGGCCGCGAGGAGCGGCTTCGCCAGGAAATCAAGGCCCAGTCGGCAGCGGACGAAACAACGCGCAAGGCGGAAGCCGAACGCGAGGAGGCGCACAAGGCCGCAATCGCGTCCCTTCAGGGCGCGCTGGACGCGGCGCGGCGCGATGGGCAGACGCTGCGCTCCGAATTGGCGGAACTGCGTCGCAGCGTCGTTCGGGCAAACTCCGGCTCGCCAGCGGACCATCTGGAACAGACATCCCCGGATGGAGATATGCTCATTCTCCGGCGGGCGATTGCGGATTTGGGCTCGGAGATTATTCGGGTTGCATCGTCTGCAAATCAGGGTTCCGCAAGGCAACGTGGGAGCGCCAGCGATGGCGCGAACGAATTGTCCGAAAAAATCCGCGATTTACGCGACCGCGTGCAACCCGCTGCTGGCGAATAGGCGCTAGCGCCCTGCCTGTCCGGAAAAGCGGAATTTGTCATGCCGGAGTGGAAATTCTACATGACGTCGCGGCTGGGTTTTGATAGAGCAACACCACGGCGCTTGCAGGGATGATCGGTCTCTGCCGTCGGTCTATCTCCTGCCTCATGCAGGCCACAGACCACGCTCCCTTCGTCTAGCGGTCTAGGACGTCGCCCTCTCACGGCGAAAACAGGGGTTCGAGTCCCCTAGGGAGCGCCACAAAGATCAATAATTTGCTATATATTTTAGGGCTAAATCGCGGACGTACGGAAAAGCCGACTTCGATCTGGTTGGAGATGCTGTTCCACTCGATCGCTTTTCAGAACTTTGGCTTGGCAAGTGCGCATTTGTAGCTAACGGGCTTTTTTCCTCGCAATGTGAGATTTCCCGTACCGGTGAGTCGGTTTACCTCGAAACGCCATTCAGCCGTTTTGCTGAATGTTCCTCCGAACAATATCCGTGTTGGACTTGTCCAGTTCATGGTTACGCCGCCGATGTGGTCGCTCACCTCCTGCCAACGGCGCGTTATTGCTACGATACCCACTGTTCCGGTCGGTGCAGATAATCCGTATCCATCCGTTGGCGCGCAAGGGGTCATGTCAAAGACGAACGAACCTTGCAAAAAGTGAAGCTTAACGCCATTGAATACGCGCGCTTCGAGAACTATGACAACCGGCTTGTGCGTACGGGCAGTGCACTGAATGACTGTTTGAGCGAGGGCTGGTGTGGCGCAAAACATGAACGCAACAAAGGCAACTGCTACCTGCCGCATCTTCTGCATGCGCCTCCTGTTTGATTAAGCCTGATACTGTTTGAATGCCCTACCGTGGAAGTTCCATCCAATCGCAATTAGAGCCTCAGATTATTTTACGCCATCCGGGAGCGTGGGCGTACCGCAACATTGTCTTTTGCCTGTGATTTATCGCTTCTGCCTCTGAATTATTGCTTCCCGCTTCACTACTTCCGGTTCAGGCTGTCGAGGTCCGATCGTCGGGTTGGCCATGGTTACGTTGCGGCTTGCCGCACGTGAACGCACCGGAAGCTTCGAACATTAACCATGCAACAAATATATGGGCTCGGCCATATGGCCTTTTCTGAATGATTTTATTTCGGTATTTCAATCAGCTAAGATATTTATAGTCAGGATTGTTCGATTGACTTTTCGCTGCCCGTGCCATTAGAGTTTTGTTAAGTTTTGTCGAACGGTCGGCCGCATGTGCGGTGCGACCCGTGCGTCCGGCGTTCCGGGGCGGGCGGGTCGTGCAAGATACGGAAAGCCAGCATTCTCCGAACGGGGTGGGTTGTGCCGGACATCGGTATTGGGGATCGGGTGGAGTTCCATGCGTAACAATGTGTTAGCATTTGGCGAACCTGGTGCTGAAGCTGCGGCTTTCGGGGGCAGCCCTCAGCCGGGCCTTGCGCCGGTTGCGCAGGCGGAGGCATTTTGCGGCGCTGGCGATCTGAATGCTCTTCCGCAGTCGTTGAAAATGCTGGTCGCCAATTATCGCGAGCTGGATGTTCGCTACGATCCCAATTATCGCGCCGTGTGGTGCAAGGCCACGCCGATTGGCCCGCCGAGCTTCACAAGAAGCATGGTGTCCGAGCTGAACCAGCTGCACAAGGGCGTGATGGCGGCAAAGGCGACGGCCCTGGTTCCGGACGAAACTTCGCCGCTGTTCTATGTTGTCAGCAGCGGCCTTAAGGGGATTTTCAATCTCGGCGGCGACTTGCAGAATTTCATCCGGCTTGTGACTGCGCGCGACAGGGACGGGTTGCTTGACTATGCCCATGCCTGCGTTGAACTGATTTACGATATCGATCAGAGCCTGGGATCCAAAGTGCTGACGGTTTGCGTCGTGCAGGGCGATGCTTTGGGGGGCGGGTTGGAAGCCGCACTCAGCTTCAACGTAATGATTGCCGAAAAAGGCTCGAAAATGGGCCTGCCGGAAAGTCTGTTCAATGCCTTCGCCGGCATGGGCGCCTATAGCCTGCTGTCGCGCAAGATCGGTCCTGTCGAGGCCGAACGCATGATCATGAGCGGCAGAATCTATCTTGCCGAAGAGCTGCACGAGATGGGCGTCGTTACGATTCTTGCCGAGCCGGGCCGAGGACTTGAAGAAGCGCGGAATTTCGTTGCTGACAATTACGCCAAACACGGGCTCTTGCTGGCGCTCAACAAGGTCCGGCGCAGGGTGACCCCGATTACCTACGAGGAACTTGAAGAAGTCACAGACATTTGGGTCGATAACGTTCTGGAACTTGCTCCGAGCGACCTGCGGCGGATGGAGTTGCTGGCGAAAGCGCAATTGCGACGCATTTCCGATCAAACCAGAAATAGCTGACAGTTTCGCCCGCCTAGTGCCTCGTGCAAAAAAGATGGTTCCGCTTTTCGCGTGAAGCGAAGCTCCAATCTTTATAATCGATCGGCTTTTGTGCGTTGAAATGAGTCCATCTGAACGCACGCTGATCTAAGGGTGCGTTCAGGCGCGTTTGCGATCCGGTTCCCGTTCGCCGGGAGCGCCGCCATCGAAACCGGATGCGGATCTATCGTTCAGATGCGCTGTCAGTTTAGCGCGGACCTCGTCGATCTGGCGGCGAAGCGACTCCAGGTGTCTGTCGCCGCGGACTGCAAGTTCTTCCGGATCTATTTCCCGCCACGTCAGGCAGGACTGAAAGACGTCGCGTGCACCGATGTTCGCTGCGCCGCTGCGCAAGGCGTGCAATTCGTCCCGAAACGCGCGATAGTTTTGCGTTTCCACTGCGCGCGCGAGACCGGCGAGTATATCGGTCGTGTCGTCGATGAATTGATCCACGATTTCGCGCACGAATTGCTTTCCGCCCAGCTCTTCGAGATCGCCCAAGGCGATGAAGTCGATCGGACCATCGGGCAAGTCCTGCTGTCCTGACGTTGCCGGGGTGTCCACTAATTCGGCATCTTGCCGCACTTCTTCAATTCTGCACGCGTCCATCAGTCGCTGATCGATCAATGCAAGAAGTTCGGCAGGTTCGATTGGCTTGCTGACGCAATCTTCCATGCCCACGGAAAGGCATTTCTGGCGCGTTGCCTCCGTTACATCGGCGGTGAATGCGAAGATCGGAGTTTGAACTGTTCCTAGACAGGCGAAGTTGTACAATCTGGCCGCTTCCAGTCCGTTCATCACCGGCATGTTGATATCCATGAAAGCAATGTCGAAATGTTCGCCGGTAAGGAGTTCGAGCGCGGCCTGGCCATCATTGGCGAAGACGACAGTGTGGCCGGCACGTTCCAGTATCTTGCCGACCACCATCTGGTTGGTGCGGTTGTCGTCCGCCACCAGAATCCTCGCTTTCGTCTTGACCCTGAACAGGTTTTCCTGATCGACTTGGCGATTGGCCTCATCATCCGGAACAGCGATCCTCAAGGCATTCCCCACTTCGACGTTGTCGAATGGATAATCAAGGACAGACACGAAATATTGCCCTAGTGCATCGTCTATCAGATCGTCTTCATGCCTGTTGATCGCGACGATCCGGACGCTTTCGTCTCGCGGTCTTTCACCAAGAAGGCCAGCCAAATGCACGGGATCAGCGGGGCAATCCAGATCCAGAAAGAGAATGGCCGAATTCGCTGAACCCGCTTTCTGCGTTCCGTGCAATGCGGCTTCGAGCTCTCGCGTCTTGCCGAAGCAGGTCAGTCCGGGGACGGATTCAGCGAGGGATAGACGCAACGATTCGTCTGCGCTGAACAGAAAAGCAGGTCCGTCGAAAACCGGCGCCGGGTCCTTGCTGGCGGGCATGCCGACGCCGATGGTGACCGTGAACGTGCTGCCAACGCCGGGTTGGCTTTTCACAACAATGCGTCCACCGGAAGATTCGGCCATTTGCTTGGCGATCGCCAGGCCGAGGCCCGTTCCGCCGAAGCGATCGACGATCTTCTCGTCTGCCTGAGTGAAGCGGTCGAAAATCCTCTCCTGTGCTTCCTTCGCAATGCCGATACCCGTATCTTTCACTTCGATGGTCAAAGCCATGCGGCTGTGGCGCATGGTGGAGAGGCCGACACGGACAAAGACGTACCCTTTTTCGGTGAATTTTACGGCGTTGCTGACCAGGTTGGTGACGATTTCCTCGATCTGCCGTTCGGATGCGATCACATATTGCGGGACATTTGCGGAAATCTGGAGAGACAGGTGCAAACCCTTTCCTTCGGCGATTACGCCGAGAATATTCCGGATGCGCGCAAGCAGGGCATAGATATCGACTTGATCCTCACTCAGCGGCATTTTACCTGCTTCCATGCGCGACAGGTCGAGAACCGAATTGATAAGTGACAGGAGCGAGCGTCCGGCTTCCCCTATTGTGCGGACCATGCCTGCCTGCTCGGCGTCGAGGCGTGTCGACTTCATCAGTCCGCTTAAGCCAATAATAGCGTTCAGCGGCGTTCTCAATTCGTGACTTATGCTCGCCAGAAAGAGGCTTTTGGCCCTGTTGGCCTGTTCAGCTGCCTCGATGGCATCGGACAATTTGCGTATCAATACCGATACGTATGCGGGCAAGATGACCAGTCCCAGAAGGCCACCAGCAGAAAGCGCAGGATAGCGCTGCCAAAACGGACTGAGATGCAATAGCGCTGCGAACAACGCCACGGAGTATGCCGAAGCGATAAAGAGATACTTCGTGCCAAATCTGAAGCCATTGCCAAAGATGGCCCATAGCAAAAATGGGTACATGAAGAGAAAAGCTTCGTTGCCGCTCTCCATGAAATAGACGATCATTGAGACATCGACGACAATTCCTGCGATGCGCCGGGCCGGGCAAGCCTGCGGCTTCCACAGAATATGCGCGAGGATCAGCAGCCCCAATCCATTGTGCGCAACGAAAAGCCAGATGTAGTGCGAAAACGGCTCGACATCTGTGAATAAATCGAAATGCGTGATTGTGTAGGAATATATCAGCGCAAGGCAGCTGATTGCGATTCTGTTGTAGGCGATTTCGTGCTCGGTATCGGGCCGGTTTTGAAGGCGTTCCTTCAAATCCTGTAGCAACGTGCCAGCTGAGTGGGCAAGTTTATCCGCAAACCGCATTTTCGCACCTACTCCACGCGCGCGAGTGCGAAGGCCAGACAAAACCTCGCATTTCAGGATGAACGATCTTTACGCAGCTCCGTTAAGTAAATGCCAACCAGACAAGGTATGCATGTGCTTGCTTTGGCATCCGTTCCCACAGGGTAAACAGGCGGTAAACGGACGCGGCGAATGGCAATCCTGAAATTACCCGGCGCTTCGGGCAGCCAGGTGACAATCGCAGGCAAGGCGATCAGCATGGCGATGATCAGTGCGCCGGCGACATGGAAGATCAGGATGCCGCGGAAACCGTCGGAGAGGGGCAACTTTGCAGGGCAGGCGCAATGCCGTTCAGGCAGCGCTTGGACTGCGAAGACGGCTTCTGTTCATGTGTTCGATAATCGATTGCGCCAGAGAATAGGCCGTCGTGAGCGAGGTTTTCGGATTGCCGGGAGCCGGCCGGCCTTCGATGCGGATCGTGAAATCGGCGCTGCCTGCCTCGACATTCAGCTCATGCACGTTGCGCGAGACGGCCGGGTCGGCGACTAGTTCGACTTGCGTTGCCGCGAAGCCGGCGCCCTTCAAAGCGATTGTTGCGGCGACATTTGCATTTTGCGGAAACATCCGTGCGGCTTGACCTGCATCGCCGCGAAAAAAGACAGTTTCGTGCGTAATGCTGGTCAGATCGGTCATTTTTTCGGCAGCGGTTCCGGCCCATGCCGCAGGTGGTTTGCGCGATGTATAAACGACACGCGTGAGGCCGGACAGTTTCGCGGCAGCAAGAATGTCGAGACCGCCGACCGCGCCGGGAATGATGTTGTAGAGCGCGCCACTTCGTTCGGACGCTTCGTCGAGGGCATTGCGCAAAGCATCGTCCGCAAGAGCACCGACCGACGTCACGATCAGGTCCGTACCCGAAGCAAGAGCTGCCGGACCGTGTTGGCAAAGCGCGCCGTGTCCGGCTGCTTCGACGACAAGACCGGGCTTGCTGGCGAGCGCTTCTTCGATGCCGGTCGCAAGTACAGTCTCCCGCGCCAGACCCGCGCCGATTTCTTCGATCATGTTTACCGCCCGTTGGCGGCCGCTTTCGCGGCTGACGACGATCAGCTTGCCGATGGCGCCGGGCGCTTCGGCCGCCAAAGTTTCGAGAGCCAGCCTTGCGATGGTTCCATAACCGATCAGCGCAATATCCAAAGACGGCTTCATGGGCGATTCCGCCTCAGATATGGCGCGAAACGCCGCCGGAAATTTCCAGCGAAGCCCCGGTCACGTAGCCGGCAGCCGGCGACGTCAGAAAGACTATGGCGCGGGCGATTTCGTCCGGTTCGCCCAGGCGTTCGGCCGGAATGTGCTTGGATTTCGCCAGAGATTCGATCCAGTCCTTGCGCGACTGGCTTTTGTCTTCGCGCGCCTGGAAACGCCGCTCCCATTGGCCGGAATCGATCAGGCCGAGAACGACGGAATTGACTCGGATCTTCGGGGCGAACTCCGTCGCCAACGATTTGACGAGGCTTTGGACGCCGGCGCGCGCCGACGACGTACATACCATGTACGGTTCCGGCTGATAGGCGAGCAGCGAATTGACAGCCAGTATCGCCGCGGCATCGCTTGCATCCAGCATCGGCTTGAAAGCGCGGACAGGATAGATCTGGCTGAAGTATTTCAGCTCGAGTTCGTCGCGCCACATGTCGTCCGTCGTGCTGGCGAAGGTTGTCATGCGTCCCTGTCCGGCATTGTTGACGAGGATATCTGCCTTGCCGCGCCAGTTCTTGACTGCCGCAGCAAACGCATTGACCTGATCTTCCCTTGTGACGTCGCAAGTGCGGGCGAGCACGCGATCACTTCCGTATTCCTTCACCAGCGCTCCCGAAGCATTGTCGAGCCGGGCGGCATCGCGCCCGCAAATTGCCACGGACGCGCCTTCGGACAGAAACACACGCGCTGTCGCCAGGCCGATACCGGACGATCCACCCGTTACGACAGCGATCCTGCCGCGCAATCCGAGATCCATGCGCTCCCCCCGTTCGCGCGCCGTTGCTTACTTCTTCGGCCGCTTGACCTTGGCGAGCGGATGATTTTCCGGATAAGTCGGCGTTTCGGGCTTTGTCGAGCCGATCATCACGCACATCAGCGCTTCCTCCCGGCCTTCGTTCACAAGGCCGCGATAGACCCCAGGCGGCACCGAAATCAGGTCGCGGTTGCCGAGGATCGTGTCGTAGCGTTCGCCATTATGCTCGACCATGATGCGGACGCGCTCGCCGCGCATGATGAAAAATACTTCCTCCGCGTCGGTGTGCAAGTGCAGGGGGCCTTCGCAGCCGGCCGGCAGCACCATGGTGGAGAAAGTGAAGTTCACTGCAGGAACCGTGTTACTGTCCGACGACACGCCCGTTGCGCCGGTCCCGAGATAGCGCATCTGGGCGCGCTTGTACTTGGGATCGAAGTCTGCCTGAAACTTGAGGGCGTCCCAGTCCAGAGTGCGGGTTTCGAAGCGGGCGACCTGCCCCTCGATCCAGTCGCCGAGCGACTTGCCATCGGGGATCACCACGTCGGCGGGAAAGATTTCAGGTTTCGTATGTTCGTTCATCGGTGCACTCCTGATCGCTTCGGTCTGCGGGCCTCTCCCGGTATCCACGCATGGATCCGGGCTGGTTCATGTTGCCACTGCTTTGCGGGCATTGCTCACAACTTTGATTTTGACAAAGTGTACACATCGCCGTATTTTGTTGCAACGACGAAATGATGTTTCATATTTGAAACAAATTCTCTTCTGCTTCCGGGTTCAAATCCGGCGGCGGATATCTGGAGCGGGACGTGAACGACGCTGCCGGCACGATGTTGATGACCGTCTTTCTGCGCCACGATCAGTCGAACAACCTCGACGCGGTGCAGACGAAACTGAAAGAGGCGGACTGGTGGGAGCGCTTCCCGCCGGAGGGGGTCGAAATCGTGTCCTGGCATGTCGCGCTGGGTTTTGGCCAGATCGTTACCTTGCGTTTGCCGCCGGAGAAAATACCGGTGGTGAACGTCGAACTGGAACGATCGGCCTGGGGCGTATTTCGTACCGAATGCTTTCCGGCTTACGATTTCGTACCCGTGCGGGAAATGATCCGCGAACGGGTCAGACAAGGCGGAAAATAAGGCCTCCGGCAAGGACGGCAGGAAAACGTGTCAGGAAAACGTGTCAGGAAAACGTATCATGCAATTTCATCCTGAAGGACAATATCTCGACGTTCACCAGACTCGCGATCGCGAACCCAGCGAATACGAGAATCTGCTGGGCGATGCGCTGGAGCGCTCGTTTGCGGCGGGCGTAACCGATCTCGAGGGCGTGGTCACGGGGCTCGTCGATTACGGCGTTCCGGGGCCGGACGGGCAGAGCTGGAGTGTCGAGTTGTTGCGCGCCGAACTCAAGAGACTCGGCGTTTGAGGGCACACGCACAACATCCGGCATGGGGATTGCTTGCGACAATCGCGCGGCCGACAGACGGGAGTAGCACATGAGCCAGAAATCACTCGACGATGCCGATACGCTGCTCGCCAAGGGCGTAAGAAATATCTGGTACGGAATTTGTCCATCGCAATTCGTCGCGGAGAAGCCAGTTTCACTGCGCCGCTGCGGCTACAAGATGGTACTGTGGCGTGACCGCGAAGGGCAATTGCACGCGCTTGAGGATCATTGCCCGCATCGTGGCGCGCCCCTGTCCATGGGCATCAATATGGGCGACCGGATTGCATGCGGCTATCACGGTGTGCAGGTCAATCACGAGGGCGTGGCGGTTTCCGTTCCCGGCAGTCCGGGCTGCAAACTTGAGGGAATGAAGGCGACGAAGTCTTTTCCCGTGCAGGAAGCTGCCGGCATGGTCTTCGTCTATGTCGGCGACGAAAAACATCCAGAACCACCGCCGCTCGTCCTGCCCGAACAACTCGCATCTGCCGAGTTTTCGAGCTTTTTGTGCTACGCGGAATGGGGCGTCGACTATCGCTACGTCATGGAAAACGTGATGGACCCGATGCACGGAACGTATCTGCACAAGCAATCGCATTCCATGTCCTTCGGTGAGGCGACCGCTGAATTCCGCATTCGCGATACGCAAACGGGCTTCATGTTCGAGAAGACAGGACAGCGCGGTATCAATTTCGACTGGACCGAATGGATCGAAAGCGGCGCGCACTGGATGCGGCTTGAAATCCCCTATCCGAAAACAGGTGGACCGGGCGGCAATTTCCATATCATCGGCACTTATGCGCCGATAACTCCGACGATGGCGGCCGTGACACACTGGCGTTGCCGGAAGGTCGACGGCTGGCAGCGCGACGCCTGGCGATTCCTCTACAAGAATCGCCTCGAAGCGCGTCACTGGCACGTGCTGGAGCAGGATCGCACGATGATGGAAAAGTTCGAGGCCGACGCCTGGGATCGCGAAATACTTTATCAGCACGATGCAGGGCTGGTCCGGCTGAGGCGGCGTCTCAAGCAGTTGGCTCAGGCGCAACTGGCGGAACTGGCGCAGGCCAATGCCGCCTGACACGGTCGTAAAAGTCGTTGCGCCCGGGCTGGGGGAGCCGCCGGGCGCTTCGTGGACAAACTGCCTGCGCATTGGCGACGAGATTTCCGTTTCGGGAATCACCGCGCGTGGCAGCGATGGCAAAGCCGAAGGCGGCGACAGCATGGAGGCCCAGACAAGGGCCGTGTTTGCGAAGCTCGCATCACTGCTTGCTGCAGCGGGCGGCGGATTGCAGAATGTCTACAAGCTGGTGATCTACGTGACGGACATGAGCCGCAAGGATGAGGTGAACGCCGTGCGGAAGGCGGTGTTCCGGGGCATATATCCCTGTTCGACTCTGGTGGAAGTGAGCGCCTTCGCTTTCCCCGGTCTCCTGGTGGAAATAGACGCATTCGCCAATGCGAGAATCGATCTGTTCGCCGCGGGCGCATAGGAAAGCTGTTCGAGGAATGAAGATGAGCATTTCCGGTATCGACAAGGTTGTCTATGGCGTCGAAGACGTCGGGGCTTGCAAGAGCTTCTTTCTCGATTTTGGCCTGACGCTCGTGCAGGAAAGCGAGAGCGCGCTCGATTTCGAAACGCTGAACGGATGCGAGATTTCCGTACGATTGAAAGACGATCCGTCACTCCCGCCGCAGAGAATCGAGGAAGGCAACACCGTCCGTCAGGTTATCTGGGGAACGGACACCGAAGGCGATCTTGCGCGTTGCCGGGAGTCGATGCAGGACGCTCCGGAATTCGCAGAGCGCGATGGCGCGATTTATTGCGTCGATCCCATCGGCCTTGCAATCGGCGTACGCGTCAGCCGCAAGCGCAAGGTTGACGTGCAGGGCGCACCGGCCAACACCTGGGACAATCCGGTGCGTTTCGACCAGCCCAGTCCGACCTACGAGCGCGCAATTCCGATCGAAGCCGGACACATCGTATTCTTCACGGACAAGATGGAAGAGGCTTCCGCCTTCTACCAGAAAATCGGATTCAAATTATCGGATCGCTATCCAGGCTATGGACACTTCCTGCGTACGGCGGAACGTGGCGGACATCACAATCTGTTCTATCTGCAACTGCCGAACGGCATGGTCGGTATTAATCATGTCGCATTCAAGGTGCGCGATATTCACGAAGTGTTCGGCGGCGGCATGGCCATGTCTCGTTGCGGCTGGAAGACACAGCTCGGGCCGGGCAAGCACCCGATCTCTTCGGCCTTCTTTTGGTACTTCCACAATCCCGCAGGCGGTCTCGTTGAATATTATGCCGATGAGGATATCCTTACGGAGGCCTGGGAGCCCCGCGACTTCACGCCGGCGCCACATGTTTATGCCGAATGGGCGATTACAGGCGGCATCGACGGCAATACGCGCAGACAAGCGCGAGGTGGTGAAACGCCCGCGGGCAATTTCATCAGCGAACGCAAGTGAGTATTTGACGCCATGCCGGACGTTCGCCTCGAATTTCGCAATGTAACGAAGCGCTTCGCCGCGCAACGGAAGGGCGAGCCGCCAATCGTTGCGGTGACGGAGCTTTCGTTTTCGCTCGCGGACGGGGAGGTCGTCTCGATCATCGGACCTTCGGGTTGCGGCAAGAGTACCCTGCTGAACATGGGGTCGGGTCTCGATCCGGCCTCCGATGGCGAGGTCTTTGTCGATGGCGAGCTCGTCTTGCGTCCGAACGAACATGTCGCCTTCATGCTGCAGAAGGATCTGCTTTTGCCTTGGCGCAGCATTCGAAAGAACGTGGAATTCGGTCTCGAGATACGCGGCGTGCCATCGGCGGAACGGCAGCGGATTGCGGTCGATCTGTTGACGAAGTGCCGTCTGCCGCAATTCGTCGATCACTACCCGCATCAATTGTCAGGCGGCATGCGGCAGCGCGCGGCGCTGGCGCGCACCCTTGCTGTCGACCCCGCGGTGCTGCTGATGGACGAGCCTTTTTCCGCGCTCGATGCCCAGACGAAGATGGTCCTGCAGGCCGACCTCGGCCGGACGCTCGGCGATACCGGCAAGACAGCCCTTTTCGTCACGCACGATCTGGTCGAAGCTATTGCCCTTTCGGACCGCGTGCTGGTGATGAGCCAACGTCCGGGACGCATCGTCGAAGAGCTGAAAATCGATATTCCGAACCGCGATCATCCGATGGAGCGCCGCAAGAGCCCAAAAATCGGCCCTTATGTCGCCCATCTCATGGATGTGCTGCACATCGAAGAAGAAGCAGCGTAACGAAACAAGTTGAAAGCAAAGGAAGGGAGCAGGCTATGAGACTTCTATCCAGGACCATGTGTGCAGCAGCCGGAGCGCTTCTGGCAGGAGCCGTCGTATTCGCCCCGCCGGCAAAGGCGCAGGCGTTGAAGGAAATTACCTACCTCTTGCCTGCGCCGGGCTTCTTGCCGGCGTTCGGGCCGTGGCAACTGGCCAAGCAGCGTGGCTATTACAAAGCCGAAGGATTGGACGTCAAGTTTCAGACTGCGCGTGGCGGCGTTGACGTCGCCAAGCAGGTTGGGGCGGGGAATGCGGTCATCGGCGGCGCAATCGGCGATACGCCAATTCTCGTGCGGGCCAACGGAATTCCGGTGAAAGCCGTCGCCGTTCTTGGCGGGCGTTCGCTGATGCAACTGGTCTACAACAAGGACAAGGGCATCAACAGCCTCAAAGACCTCAAGGGCAAGACCATCACCACGCTGGCGTTTCAGGACACGACTTATTTCGCATTGCTGGGCATGTTGTCCACGGTCGGGCTGACAAAGAACGATGTGAATGCACAAGCTGCGGGCCCTGTCGGCGTCTGGAAGCTGTTCCTTGCCGGGCAGGCCGACGCCATGGCGTCGGTGCCGGACTGGACGGCGCTCGTTCTTGCCCAGGGCAAGATGAAGATCGGCATCATGCCGTCGGACGATGTTTTCAAGAGCATGGCGCAAGCCATCCTGGCTTCCGACAAGACGATCAAGGAAGATCCGGCGCTCATTGGCAAGCTGGTCCGCGCGACGTTGAAAGGCATGAAGGACATCATGACCGATCCCGACGGCGCGGCCGTCGATTACGTGAAGGCGGTGCCGCAACACAAGGGCAAGGAAAAGGCCATGGCCGCCACCTTCAAGCTGTTCAACAAATATACCTATCCGGACCAGAAGATTCTCGGTGAGATGGATGAGGCGCGGCTGTCCGCCTTGCAGGATTTCTATCTGAAGCAAGGCATCGTCAAAACCAGGACGCCGGTGAAGGATCTCTACACGAACCAGTTCCTGAAATAGCGCTGGTTAGTGAATCAAGGACATCAATGCCGCCAGCCGCGCTTGTAGCGGCAGGCGGCGCGTACCGCGGGCGTGCGATGCCTGCCCATGGACAGGACCGGTTGCGGCTTATGCTCGCTTATCTCTCGAATCCCTCGACACGCAACATGATCCTGGGCAGCCTGGCCCTGCTGCTTGTGTTTCTCGCGATGTGGGAGTGGGGCCCGTCGGCGGTTGGTATCCCGCCCTACATTATTCCGCGCGCGTCTTCGGTCTGGAAAGAGTTCTGGATCATGCTGGCTGAAGACCGGCTGATCTATCACACGCTGATCACAACCTATCTCGTCGTCACAGGCTTTTTGCTCGGGATGTTTCTCGGGATGGTCGTGGGATTTCTGCTCGGCATGTCGCCAACCGCGGAGTTCATACTGTCGCCATATATCCTCGCGTTGCAGATAGCGCCGAAAGTCGCCTTCGCGCCGCTATTTGTGATCTGGTTTGGCTTCACCGACTATCCAAAGATACTTGTTGCGATCCTGATTGTCTTTTTCCCCATCATGGTGAACGTGCTGGGCGCTGTGCGCGCAATCGATCCCGACATCGTGCGGCTTGCGCGCTCGTTTAACGCAAGCCGTACGCAGATTTTCTGGAAGATCGAATTTCCCGCCTCCCTGGCGCCCTTGTTCGCGGGCTTGCGCATCGCCGCCACGCTCGCAGTCATCGGTGTCGTCGTCGGTGAGCTTGTGGGCGGCAATACGGGTCTCGGTTATCTTCTGACACTGGGCGACGCTACCGGCAATACGGCGAAGACATTCGTATCGATCATCATGCTGACCATAGTAGGCATCGTTCTTTACGGTGCGATCGTGGTGGCAGAAGCGCGCGTATTGCATTTCCTTCCAGCACGGGCGCGCAACGCAGCCTGATGCAAATGGCAAACCGGGAGTACATCGCCATGTTGGCTGGGCGCACGATTGTCGTCACCGGAGCTGCGCGCGGATTGGGGGAAGCCTTCGCGCGCGCCTGCGCGGAAGGCGGCGCCAAGACAATTGTGCTTGCCGATATCCTCGCGGAACAGGGCGAAGCTGTAGCGGCTTCGCTGCGTGGAGGCGGATACGATGCGCATTTTCACGAACTTGATATCGGCGAACCGGGCTCCGTCAATGCGTTTGCCGCATGGCTGGGCGAAACGTTCGGCCACATAGACGGGCTCGTGAACAATGCCGCCATCGCAACAGGGATTGGCGGAAAGACGTTCGAAGACATCGATATAGACACGTGGGACCGTGTCATGCGTGTCAACGTGCGCGGTACCTGGCTGACAATCAAAGCGTTGGCGCAGCTCTTGCGGAAATCCGCAGCCGGCGGGCGGATTGTCAATCTTGCGTCCGATACCGCGCTTTGGGGTGCGCCGCGCCTTTTGCACTATGTCTCAAGCAAGGGCGCGATCATCGCCATGACACGGTCGCTGGCGCGCGAGCTTGGCGAAGACCGGATCGCGGTCAACGCCATAGCGCCGGGGCTGGTTCTTGTCGAGGCGACCGAATATGTGCCGCAGGAACGGCACGATCTTTACGTCAACGGGCGCGCCATGCAGCGGCAGCAACATCCTGCCGATGTGACCGGAGCGCTCATGTGGTTGCTGAGCGACGGTGCAGGCTTCGTTACAGGACAGGTGGTTCCGGTTAATGGCGGCTTCGTTTTCAATTGAGCGCGGTAACGCCGTCCTCGCGAATGGCGGCACAGTTTCGTTTCTGCGCGCCGGCGCGGGGCCGCAGCTCGTTCTGCTGCACGGCATTGGCTCGAACGCGAGCTCGTGGCGAGCGCAGTTGCAGGAACTTGCCGCCAGTTTCGATGTCATCGCGTGGAATGCGCCGGGTTACGCGGGCTCGTCGCCGCTTGCGCCGGAGGCTCCCGATGCCGGCGACTATGCAACGGCGCTTTCGGGATTTCTCGATGCCATTGGCATCGAGCGGTGCCATGTCGCGGGACATTCCCTGGGTTCTCTGATCGCGGTCCGCTTCGCACGGGAAAATTCCGAACGTGTTACGACCTTGACACTCGCCAGTTGCGCGCTCGGGCATGCACGCCTTGCGCCTGCAGAGCGCGAACGCCTTCTCGCAGGACGCCTCGACGATGTCCGGCTGCTTGGCATGCGCGGCATGGCGGAAAAGCGCGGGCCACGATTGCTCACCGGTCATGCGAGTGCGGCCATGCGCACCGCCGTGACAGACGCCATGGGATCTGCCGACCCGCGCGGCTATGCGCAAGCGGCGCGGATGCTGTCGGCCGGGGACATGCTGGCCGATATCGGCGGCCTCGCACCGGATATGCCGGTACAGTTCGTTTATGGACTGCAGGATGTCATTACGCCGCCGGATGCAAACGAAACGGCAGCAAAGGCCCGGCCGGGCGCGAAGGTTGTTCGCATCGCAAACGCCGGGCACGCGGTTTATATCGAACAAGCCGATGCGTTCAATGACGCGATCCGCACGTTTGCGGGGACGGCCGATGGCGCATGATACGATACCGCAGGGGAAATACGTTGTTCCCGGGCTGGCGCAGGGACTTGCAGTACTTGCACTGTTTTCCCGTACGCGCGTGCAATTGTCCGCTCCGCAAATCGCGCGGGAACTCGACCTGCCACGAACTACCGTATTCCGGCTCTTGCACACGTTGCAGGCGATGGGGTTCGTTCGGAAGGAAGAGGATGAGCGCTATTTTCGCGCCGGTCCGGCGATGCTCGGCAGCGGTTTCGCCTATCTGGCGTCGCTCGATTTCGTCGAGGTGGCGCAACCCATTTTACAGCGCTTGCGCGACAGAACCGGAATGTCCGTCCACATGGCCATCCGCGATGGACGCGATATCGTTTACGTGTCGCGCTATGCGGCGCATACGACTGTCCGCTCCAGCGTTACTCTCGGCACGCGATTTCCGGCGCACGCCACGATAATGGGGCGCATGTTGCTGCTCGACATGAACGAAAACGATTTGCGGCAATTGTTTCCTGTGGAACCGCTTGATACCTACAGCGACAAGACCCCGCGGACGGTTCGCGACCTTGCGGTGATTCTCGGCGAAGACCGCAAACGCGGATATGCCGCAACGCTATCCTATTTCGAGCGCGGCGTCGCCTCGGTTGCCGCGCCCATCCGCGAGTCGGCCGGTGGCATAGTATCGGCAATCAATGTCACATCGGTCGACGCTTATGTCGAACCCGAGTCGATGGAAGGCCCCATCAAGGACGCCGTGCTCGAAGCCGCAGCCGAAATCGAGCGCTGGATTTCCGCCGACACGGGGGTTCGCGCTCCGCGCGGCTGACACCCTTGCGGCAGCGCCGTTGCGGCTGCATTGCTGCACTCAAAATGCCGTCTTTCGCCAAAAGTTGACAATGTGGCCTGCTTTGCCAAAACTGCGTCGAAATCGGAGAGTGCTTCGGCGTGCGATGGAAAATTCTGCCCACACGCCAGCCTCGAGATAAAGGCCGAAGGCCGCAACCTGAGGAGGGAACAATGTTTCACGCATCGCGCCAAAGCGGCGTCCGTCTCGGCTTGTTCGGGCAAGCCGTTGCACTTGCCGTAATGCTGCCGGCAGGCGCTGCGTCAGCTGCGGAAACGATCAAGTTTCTGTATCCATGGAGCAAGGTGAACAAGGCCAATTACGATGTCGCGCAGGACATCGCCAAGCTTATCAAGGAGAAATCGGGCGGCGAGCTCGATGTGAAAGTATTCAATCGAACCGTTGTCCCGCCGTTCAAGCAGTTGCAGCCGGTTTCAGCCGGCGCCTTCGATCTGCATTATACCAGCACGGCCTATCATGCCGGCGCGACCGCCATAGGCCAGCTGGGCGACACGATCGCTCCCGATCCGGACAAGCGCCGCTCGTCCGGTCTGTTCGATCTGGTCGACAAGCACTACCAGAAGACGCAAAAGCTGAAAGTTCTGGGATGGACCGGTAGTCCCGGCTATCAGATTCTGTTGAAGAAGCCCGTAGGACCGGATGGTGGCCTGAAAGGCCTGAAGATCCGGGGTAATCCTGCCTACGAACCTATCATCAGCGCCATGGGTGGGACGACCGTTACGCTGCCCGCGCCGCAAATCTACACCGCGTTACAGAAAAATCTGATCGACGGCGCGGCCTGGGTGCAGCATTCCATGGTCGAACGAAAGTTCTACGAGGTCGTGAAATACATGGCGCGTCCGAAGTTCGGCGTCAGCACCAATATCCTGGTGATGAACCTCGACCGTTTCAACAAACTCAGTCCGAAGATGCAGAAAGTCATGCTGGATGTGGGCCGCGCCTTCGACGACATTGCGCCCAAATATCCGCGTGAAAACGCGGTGTACAACGAGAATGAGATGCAGAAGAAGGGCGTCAAGTTCACGAAATTCGGCGATCAGTACGTGTCCAAGATCAACGATCTTTACAACAACGGCGTCTGGAAACGCATCGTGAAGCAGCACGGCGCCGAGGCGGAAGCGATTATCAAGCTCGCCAAGGAAAAGAATCTGGTGCAGAGCGAGAAATAGTTTCCGGACTGCGCGAACAGAATATTCACGGGGCGGGGCAGAACCGCCCCGTGCGCAATGGGGCGCAGGTTGAAGGCGCCAGCTGCAAAGAGACAAAGTAGCGGGGGGGAATGTGCGCGCATTATGCACGGCCGTGGATGCGGTCACCGACCTCGGAGCCCGGCTCGCAGCATTGCTGCTGGCGCTGATTGTGGTCTTCTTCTGGACGGAAGTGGTTGCACGCTATTTTTTCAATGCGCCGCTCAATTTTACCGCATCGCTCTCGCCGCACATGACGATGGTCGCCGTAATGACCATGCTGCCGTGGTTGTCGCGCGAGGGCTATCACGTCGCCATGTCGTTCGTTTACGAAAAGGCGCCGGAGCGTTTCGCCAGGCCTATCGGCATTGCGATCGTCCTTGTGTCTGCCGCCGTGTGTGCGCTGTCGGCGTGGATGAGCGGCGCCGAGGCGTGGCGTCAATACGCGAACAATGTCGTGGCCATGGAACAGATCATTTTTCCCCTCTGGTGGGTAACCATCTTCATGGCGTACGGCTTTGCCTGCGCGGCATTTCATTTTTTGCGGCAGGCGGCGACCGGCCGGATCGTCCAGCGCAGCGAGGTCTGAGCGACAATGCCGTGGTACGTGACGCTTTCCATCGGCTTCGGCCTGCTTATCCTGATGACGTTTTCCGGGTTGCCCCTGTTTGCGGGCTTTCTGTTGCTCAACGCGATAGGCGTGTTCCTGTTCTTCGGCACTTCGGCATTCGGCATGTACGCCAATTCGCTCGTCGCGACGCTTACGAGCCAGCCGCTGATCGCCGTACCGCTGTTTCTTCTCATGGGTGAGTTCCTGTTTCGCTCCAGCGCGATTGACGAGCTCTATTCGGCGCTCGATGCGATCATCGGCAGAATCCGTATCCGCCTGTATGCCATCGCCGTTGCGCTTGCGACAATTCTCGGAACGATGTCCGGATCGGCGATGGCGGATGCAGCCATTCTGGCGCGTACGCTTTTTCCGGGCATGGTCGCGCGCGGATACGACCGCAAGCTTTCCGCTGGAATCATCATGTCGGGCGCCACGCTGGCGCCGATCATTCCGCCGAGTATTCTGGCCATCGTTCTGGCGACTCTGGCGGAAGTTTCCATTGCGGAACTACTGATTTCCGGCATTTTGCCGGGACTTCTGATGGCGGCGATGCTGTTGGGCTATGTGTGGGTTCGCGTGGCGCTCGATCCGACGAAAGCCCCGCCCGTTGCAGATGATTTCGCCACCCGCAATTTCAGTCAACGCGTGTTCGCGCTGCTTCGGATATTACCGTTCGGCGGCGTGGTGTTCATGGTGATCGGCCTGATCATGCTCGGCATCGCCAGCCCGACGGAAGCTGCGGCCTGCGGCGTTGCGGCGACGATCGTGGTCGCTATCTATTTGCGGACCTTCTCCCTGCAGATGGTGTGGGATTCGCTATTTTCGGCCATCCGCACGACAGCGACGATCTTTGCCATTCTCATGAGCGCCAATCTGTTCGGACAGTTGCTGTCGTACACGGGTGCTCCCGAAGGAATGGTCGGAATTGTCGAACATTTGCAGCTCACACCAGCCATGATCTTCTTCGTTCTCATGCTGATTTCGTTCGTCGCCTGCATGTTTCTGGGACAGACCGAATACATGCTGATTTCGGTGCCGATTTTCGCACCCATCATCAAGGCGGCCGGTTTCAACGAAATCTGGTTCTGGATGTTGTATCTGATCACAATCACGATTGGCGGCATGACGCCGCCCTTCGGCATGACCATGTTTGTGTTCAAGGCGTCCTCGGACATGAGCATGACTGAAGTTTACAATGCGACCTGGCCGTACGTCGCGGTTCTCATGTTCGCCGTGCTGGTGATGTATCTTTTCCCGCCGATTGTGACCATCCTGCCCGGGCTTATCCGCTATTGACAGGCCATTGCTGCAACAGACGCGGCAGATCCGGTATTCCAATCATAAAATACTGGCGAGAACTTCGAGCGCCTTTCGGTGATCGTCGAGAATAACCTGGATATAGTCTGGCGGCGGCTTGTCGCCCTGATCCGTCAGCAAGCGGCCGGGCTTTTCCGGAACGCGGCCGAACCCACACGGCGCGGCCAGTCCGAAATCCGGCAGGTATTTCTTCAAGGCCAGCAATTGCGCGCGCATCCCGTCCGCCCCATGCATGTGATGGATCGCGCCCGCGTAGACGCGCGCCTCCTGCCGGTCGAGGTCCGACAGCGGCGCGAAGAAATCGTCCGCACTCGAGCCGACTGTCGGAAAGTGCAGAAAGTCGACCGGCCGCTTGCCTGCAGCAATCATTTCGTTGAGCACGATGACAGTTCCCAGCAAGCTGGGTGGTTGCCGGGACGGCCAACCGTTCAACGTGCCGAAACAGGAGTGGTGGCCGAGGAGGGTTTCGCGCGGGATCGCGTTGCAAATCTCCGCCATCGGTTCGGCCATGCGCCTGGCCATCGCGCGTGCGCCGTTCATGTCGCCCATCGCGAGCACCGGCTCGACGAAGCGGTTTTCGATGGCCAGGTCCCATTGGATAGCGAGATCTTCCGCCGGTATCTGGCGGCACATTTCGGCAACTTCCGCTGCGAAGGCCTCGGTCGCGCCCGGAATCACCTTCTCCCAGTCATTCTGGTCTGGAAAGAAGCCGACAACGCCGCTCCATACAGCAGGCAGGCAGACCTGAAAACGCATGTGTTGCGGCAGAACGCCTTCCTTGCGCAGCGTCTTGAACACAAAATAGGAATTGACTGCATCGCGCGTATAGCCGAGCCGCCAGCCGGGATCGCCGAAGCGCAATTTTGTTATGCCAGGGCGGACGCGAAACTTGAATTCGTCGTGGATGCCCTGCGGCCGCCATTCCTCGACGCCATCGGGCCGGGGCGAGGGATGATGCAGCGTCTCCAGCTCGCGGTGGTTGGCCATCGCGCGATAGGCAAGGCCGTCGATCCAGTAGCGCCGTTCTCCTATTTCGCCATCGGGAATGAACGGCAGATGCTCGCCCAGCGCCGGGCCGAAAGTGCGGAATACTTCTTCCGGCGTATCGTATGGGATGCTGCCGACGAGCAGAAGTTTGTCATGCATGGGCGTTCTCCCCGGGGCGTGCGCGGTTATTGGTTCCGGCTTCGAATTATTGGTTGCGCGGGGAGATGGTCAACGGGAATGTGAAATCGGGCCGCTTGGCGGTCCGGTCTTCGATTGCGCTGGCGCTGCGGCCCGCGCGACAGTTTTGCCTTGCGGGATGAGGTGCGATTTTCGCTCCTCAAATCGCCATGTGCTCCGTCCCGGGCCTCGCCACAAAGGCTTCATCCTTCATCTTGAGGAAGGAATCCTTTTTCGGAAGAACATAGGTTGCCGAGCGTACGGCGTGGCAGGCCGGGTCGGTCGCCGGCGGGGCCTCGCCCCTGTCTTTGAGGGCAAGGGCTGCCTTTTTCAGTCGCGAGCGCGCCATGATGATGGCATTGTCGGTCGTGCAGAGGTTTTCCTTCGTGCGGTCGACAATTGGCCCCATACTTTCCTGCATGGCGGCATCCTGTATGGCAATGCCCTTCACGCCGCTGAAGGTGAGGCCATGTTTCTGGGCCGCGCGGTCCATCATGTAATTGTTGTCCTTGTTGGCAAGCGGGCGATAGCTTCCCGGTTCGTAAAGCGTATGAATGCCGCCGCCGCCACGCATCACATCGCGTTCGAATTCGGTGAGATGCCGGCCCGGGTGATAGGTGAACGACCAGGCAAAGCAATTTTCGTCGTCGATGGGCACCCAGGCGTGTCCGTTCAGCGCATTGCCGCCATAGGGCGGCACCATTGTGTAGAACGGCAGGATGAATTGCGTGATGCGCCAGTAGTACTTCTCGTCCGGCGCATTGCGACGCGCTGCAATGTACAGCCCGCCATCGGATTCCACGATCTCGAACAGCGGCTTCTGGTCGGACTGATAGCTTGCCCCCTTGCTCGTGCGGTGCAGGGGATCGCGATGCATGTCCGCCGAATGCAGCCAGGATACATGGGCCGAATCGATGCCGCCTTCCATCGCCTGCAGCCAGTTGCATTCCTGCAGGCGTTTCGAAAAGAAGCGATGCTCGGCCGGCAATCTGGTCCATTCGAAGCCGGGCAGCGGCGGCTGCGCTTCCGGAGGTCCCATATAGGTCCACAGGACGCCGCCGGCCTCGACAAGCGGGTAGGCCTTCAGCTTGATCTTTTTTGCATAGCCAGATGCTTCCGGCTCGGATGGCACCTCTGTGCACTGGCCCGTCACGTCAAACTTCCAGCCATGATAGGGACAACGCAAGCCGCATTCCTCGTTGCGGCCGAACCACAGCGAAACGCCGCGATGGGCGCAGAATTCGTCGATCAGGCCAAGCCGGCCCTCGCTGTCGCGGAAGGCGATGAGACGTTCGCCGAGCAGCTTCACGCGCACGGGCGGGCAATCGTTGTCCGGCAGTTCGCGCGCCTCGAGGATAGGCAGCCAGTAGTGGCGGAAGAGCTCGCCCATGGGCGTACCGGCGCCGGTGCGGGTGAGCAGTTCGTTGTCGTCCTGTCTCATGCGGAGAGTCCCGTCGTTCACGCAGCCTGCGCCGTGGCGAGAAGTCCACTGGCGGCTGCTTTTGCCTTGGTTTAACAAGGGGGGACGGACAAGACAAATGTGCAGCTGGCGCCACAGGCCGCTGGTGGGAAACGGCGAGACGGAAACGGGGCGGGAATTCATGTCCACGCATGGCGAAACATTGGCGGGCGAGGCCGCCGGGCCATATGCGAGCGTACGTGCGCATCTGATCGCGCGGAAGTTTTCCTTCCGGGACAGACCCCGCCAGGAATGGTTCGCCGCACTGGCGCAGGCAGGTTTTCCCGGCGTTTTGACGGGGTGCGACTATCGTGCGGGGCTGATCGCGGCGCTAAACGCAGCCGAGATATTCGGCGGCTTTGCACTGCCGCTTTCGTTTGCACCGTCGCTCGCCGGAGCAGCTGCGCTTGCGTCTCCGGACAATACGGCTGCAGACGGCTTGTTGGCGGACGTTCTGGCCGGCGGCAGACCGGTCCTTGCCGCCTTGCAAAGCGGCGCAAAAACGATGGCGATGGGCGCAGGCATGGGAATGACCGCCGAGGCGGCGCCCGGCGGCGGTCTGGTTGTTTCCGGAGGGCGGATCGCGGTACCAGACGCAGAACATGCTCAGGCGTTCGTCACCGAAGCAAAGGGGCCGGACGGCCTGATTGTCTTCCTGTTTCGTGCGGACAGCAAGGGCGTAACATTTTCCTCGGCTCCATCGCATGATGGCGGAACGCTGGGCGATTTCGTTTTCGACAATGCGCCGGTTCCCGCCAATGATATCCTGGCGCGCGGTCCGGCAGCGGCGGCCATGCTGGATCGCATGCGGTTTACGGTGCAGCTTGGGCTCGGCGCGGAGCTTGCCGGGCTCGGCGCAGCGCTTGTAACGCGCGCGGCGGCAGCCCACGCGCCGGAAGCCGCGATCGAAGACGCTCTGATGGATGTAACGCTGGCGCGGGCTTTCATCTTTGGCGCAGCCGCATATGCGCAGCCCTGCCGGGAGCATGCACTTGAGTTGATAGCCGGTGCGCGCGCTTGCGCTTCGATGGCAGCGCTGTGCGCTGCGCGGCTCGCGTTGCAGACCGTTCGCGAGGATAGCCAGAAAGACGCCGCCGGGCGTCTCGCGCGCCGGGCTCTGGTCGCGTCGCGGATTTACCGGCAGCCGGAAGCGCACAAGCTGCGGTTCCAATCGTGGCGTTGGGGCAAGGGATCGGATGAATCTGTGCTTCAGGGCCTGTTTGCGGCGGCTGGCGGCGGCGCGGTCGGTGTAAAGCCGTCGGTTGCGTTAGCGGAAGTCATTGAGGCCGATAGCGTGCTGCGCGCGGCCGCATCGCATGCCGGTGCAGCGGAAGATATTGTCTTCCGCGACCATCTGGGCACGGCCGAACTGGACCTGTTCGCTCTCGTCTGCGCCGATGCGCAGCACCAGGCCGGAGAGGATGTTTCACATCGGTTCGTGCAAGCGGCGGCATTGCGCGTGCGGCGGCGGCTTGCCGAATGCGCGCTGACGGCGGCAGGAACGGATGCGGCGCTGGCGAACAGCCCGGGACAGGCCGGCGAGGTGTTTCTGAATGTCCATGCGTTGTCATAGACGGCGCAGGCCGCTATGTCCGTGACACGAGTGACAGGGATTTGGGCGAGGGATTGAAGGCGTGATCGACAAACAGAAAATCATCATAATCGGGGCCGGTCTGGGCGGTCTTGCAGCCGCGGCCTGCCTGATCATGGACGGCCACGATGTCGAGGTCTACGAGCAGGCGCCGCAACTCGGCGAGGTCGGCGCCGGGATCCAGATCAGCGCAAATGCCATGCATGTGCTGAACCATATCGGAGTCGGCCAGGTTTTGGGCCAGACGGCGGTGCGGCCGGAAGCCTACACGTTCTGCATGGGCGACACCGGCGAAATCATCCAGTCGTTCGAGCTGTCCGGTGCGCACGAGCGGGCGCACGGCGCGCCCTATTATCACGTGCATCGCGCGGACATTCACGATCTGCTTGCCGCGCGTGTTCTCGAATTGAAACCGGGAAGCATACATGTCGATCACCGGCTGACGTCCTATGAGGAGACCGGCGACGGCGTGACGGCTGTCTTCGCCAACGGTGTGCACGCCAGCGGCGATCTGCTGGTCGGCGCGGACGGCCTCAAGTCGGCGGTGCGCGAGCACATGCTGGGCAAGCAGAATCCGGTCTATACCGGCGACGTCGCCTGGCGGATAGTCGTGCCTACCAAGAAGGTCGAAGGCCTCATGCCGCGGATCGAGCAAAGGCTGTGGATGATGCCCGGCGGACATGCCGTCACCTACTTTCTGCGGCGCGGCGAACTTATCAATTTTGTCGGTCTCATAGAAAAGGACAAGCCGGAAGAGGAAAGCTGGACGACGAAACACAGCTGGGACGAACTAAAAGCGGATTTCGAGGGCTGGCATCCGATCATCCAGGGCCTGATAGACCATGCCGACAAGGACGCCTGCTATCTTTGGGCGCTGCATATCCGCGAACCGATTGAAGGCTGGAGCACGAAGCGAGTCACCATGCTCGGCGATGCCGTACATGCAACGCTGCCCTATCTGGCGCAGGGCGCCGCGATGGCCTTCGAGGATGGCGCAGTGCTGACGCGCGCCCTGCGCGAGGCGCACGATCTTCCTTCCGCCCTCGACCTGTATCAGCGCAACCGCTACGAGCGGACAGCGCGCGTCGTGCGCGAATCGTCCGCCAACGGCAAGCTCTTCCACCACCGTTCGCGCGAAGCGATGCTGGAAGCTTTCCGCAACCGCGACATGGGCAAGGAACGCTCGATGTGGCTGTTCAACTACAATCCGTGGACAGTGGAGCTGGTGTAGACTGGCGGCGCGCAGCGGCCCGGGGCTCCTCCGGGCAAAGCCGCAGGGCTTGATGCGCTATGCCGTCACACAGGCAAATACCTGTCCAACCAGCCCTTGATGATGTCGCGCGTCCGATTGTCGTCGCCTGCGAGCGGAAAGTGATCCGTGCCGGTGACGAGGACCAGATCCTTCGGCTGGCCGGCGAGTTCCCACATCCGCAGGGATTGTTCCGTCGGCGTCACGGTATCGTCAGCGCCGTGAAGAAACAGGATAGGCCTCGGGCTTACCCAGTGAATGACTTCCTCTGCCTTGAAGTCGTACATGCTTTGCGCAGTATCCGCCGATACCTCCATTTGCGCCTTGGGCGACAGGTTCCTGCGCAGATGTTCCGCCATCGGCACAACATCGAAGCGCGGCACCATGGGAGCTACGCCGGTGCGCTCTTTTTCGGCGCGGGCGTTCGCCAGCATGGTGGTGAACTTGTCCCACATCGCACCGGGATGCTGGCCGCGGAACTTGCGCTCGCCATGGCCCCAGCCGCACGACGAGATAATGGCTGCAAAGCGCTGATCGATAGCGCCCGCGTAGCATGCAACCGCCGCGCCGAAACTGTGGCCAATGACGCCGATCCGGCTGGCATCGATTTCCGGCCGTTGCGATAGCCAGTTCATGGCGTTTTTTGTGTCGGATACCTGATCGTGACAGAGCACGTAACCGCGTTTTCCACCGCTCATGCCGCAGCCGCGAAAGTCGAATCGCAGCGCCGCATAGCCCCATTCGGTCATCATGCGCGCGATGATTTCGGAATGGCTGGCGTCCTTCGAGCCGATGAAGCCGTGCAGGATGATGAAGGCAGGCAGCTTCCGGCCTTCCTTGTATCCTTCGGGAAGGTGCAGATCGCCGGCAAGTTCGATGCCGTCGGATACAAAGGTGACAGGCGTTTCCATTCAAAACTCCAACGCAGGCCAAATCGAAAGCCCGGCGTGCTTCGCCAGACACGTTCTTGTGTTCCGTCCTGGCGAGTGATCGCGCTGCAATGCTACCCGACATCCCACCAGCAAAAGCCCTGGGCCGTTCCTGTGCCTGCGGGGGAGCGGTAGCAGGGCACGTAGTCGACCTCGGTGAAGGCGACATCCTCGTTTTCGAGGTAGCCCATCAGGGAAATCCAGCTCTTCAATTCCGAGGTTCCGCTTTGCAGCGTCTTCAGCGGGATCGACGTCAGCCAGTCCTTGTCGCGGTTTTTGAGAGCGTCGAGGAAGGCGCGGTCGAAATCCTCGTCGATGGTGAAATGCGTCATGCCACCGGAGCCGAAGGCGGCAACCTTCTTGTCGCTCTGCCATGAATCGACAGCCTGTTTCACCACCTTGCCGAACTCGTAGGCGCGCCGCGCCGAAGGCTGGTTCGGCGGAAAGAACGTGTTCTGATAAACAGGCACATTGGGCACGACGTTGTCGCGCATGACCTGCCGGTAGATGTGGCCGAAAGCATGGCTGGCGCCATTCTTGGAGCCGGACGGCCATTGGCGCGATATGGTTATGTCGAAATCGGCTTCCGTCAGCGTCCTCACGATATGCTCGCCAAGGTCGGGAATGCCGTCGTACTCGCGATATTCCGGCGCGGAATGACCGCTATCGGCCTCGGCTATGCCGGGCGGCATTTTTTTCTTCGCTTCTTCGGTCGCGGGATAGTGCGGAATTTTTCCGCCGCAATAGACCATGAAGGGCGGGCTCAATTCGTCGCCATATATTTCGCGCTGATCGTTGCCGAAAATGATCGCGACGTCAGCTCCGGCGGCGTCCCATTTGCCGGCCATTTTCGTCATGGCTTCCTCGCAGCGGGCGTGGGCCTGTTCCATCGCCGCCATCGTCGAGCGCTCGGCAAGGTTTTCGCCCTTGCGCAGTTCCACCAGTTCGTCGAACGTGTAAACGCCATCCCGGTATGGATGCTTGTTCGTGCGGTCGGCGGGCAGCCGCAGGGCCCATTGTTCGGCGGTGGTGTGAAGTTGCGGGCCGTGGGTGGTGGTCATTGCAAGGATTGTCTTGGCCATCGGTGCGTGATCCTCGGATTTGCCGCGCCGTGCGCGTTTCCTTCATCTTACGCCACTGCGTTTTGCTTGCAAATGGCGGGTGCAATCGCGGTTTATGGCCACCGCCACTGGATGATTTCCACTGCCCATTGCGGCAAGGGGACATGCGACAGGAAAATGTCCGTCGAAATCGACAACAACAGCGCCCCGAACAGTGACAGGAATGTCGCGACGATTACACCGGGCGAAAAGACCTCATGGTCGCGGTTCAGCATCCACGAAAAGATGAGCCGGAAGACAAGGCCTACGCGCAGGATGGGCGCGACCACGGCAACCGGCACCAGTGCGAGCGCGGCATATCGGAAAACCTGCGCGAAACCCACGAATATGCCCGCAAAAGCGAACCAGCGGGCCGCTGTCCGGTCCATCGACAGAACCTCCCGTGTGCGGCCGGTCAGAACGACAAAGGCAAACAATACGGCGGTCGCTGCGGCGTAGGATATGGCGCCGCCGGCGAGGCTGGCTTGCGGCGTTGCGTCCTGCAGGCCTGTCCGTACAAGGATAGGGCTGATCCCGTAGGCAATGCCGGACAGGATCGCGCCGAGATAGCCCTTGCCGAGTTGCGGAGTGAATTTCAGTTTCTTGGGCCCTTTTCCCCGCGCCTGGGCGATGTCGCCGCGCATGGTGAAAAGAGGTGTAAAGATGATCAGCGCTATGCCGATCAGGCGCAGTGGCGTCAGATACTCGCCCAGCAGCCATATCGCCAGCGAAAGCGAAACCACAATGTCGAGCTGCTGAATGGGTCCCGTCAGGTTCGTACCCATATTCTGCACGGCCCAATAGTTGAAATATCGGCCGGCGATGAAATGGTTGATCCCGGCAAGGCACAGCCAGAAATAGGCTGAACTCGAGAAAGTGAAAATGTCACCGGCCGAGCCGAAAATGAATGCAATCAGCAAAAAGAATGGCGCGCCTATGGGCACCGTAATGCACAGCGCCTGGATGACGGTTCCGGTCAAAACGCCGCGCCGCGCGCCTGCCTGGTTCAGGGCAAACGTTGCGGCCGACAGGAGCGCGAAAAATCCCCCGAGCAATATCTTTCCCCCCATTTGTCGACGCTGTTTTGCGCCAAAGGGTGGGGCTTGCGCAAGTACTTATCGGTTCACTGTGCAGGGGCCAGAAAATCGTTTGTGAAGAGGCTGCCGGGATCGACATTGGCGATCTCGGGGAGATTCCATGCCCGTGCGGCCAGATCCATCGATGCCTTTAGCGCTTTTGCGTCGGTTGCCTCGCCGGGGGTCATGCGCCGGATTATGTTGTCGTGCATGCGTTCGACGAGTGCGGTGTTCACCAGGTTTGCGTGTTCCTTCAACAGGTCAATCGACCATTTGCGATTTTGCTGCATGTGCGCGAGCGCGGCAGCGACCGCTCCAAGGAAAGCGCGCAGGTCGGCCGGGCGTTTTTCGATGAATTCCGACGTCGCGATGAGCGTCGAGACTGTGTATCTTTGTTGCCCGAGGCTGAGATCGTAGACAATACGGGCACGGTCGCCAGCGACTTCGCGCAGGCCCAGCATGGCAGGGCCGATGGCCGCCTGAATCTCGTTTTGCCGCAACATCGGCATCAACGAGCCTGCTCCGACCGCATCGACATCAAATTTGATTTGGCCACGCTCCATCGCCAGAAACGCCGCCATGCTTGCTAGAGAGCGGCCAGTCGCTATTCCGGCCTTCTTGCCCGAAAGGTCGGCAAGAGCGTTGTAGCCCGATTGCTTGTTGACGATGACGGTCCAGCCGAAAAAGCCCGAGGCGCTGGTCACAACGATCTTTCCCGGCAGGCCTTTTTCCGAGGCCAGCGCGACAGCGGGGCCGGGAGCATCGATCATGTCGACCTGATTGGCGCGCAAGGCTTCGATGCCAACTTCTATCCCCCTGATCGGCGAACGTTTGACTTCGATCCCCGCCTTTTTGAACAGACCGAGCTTTTCGGCTGCCAGAATGGGCGCGAGGTAGATGTCGTCCGCAAGCGTGATGCCAATCCGGATTTCGCTGGCGGATGCGCCTGTCGCTGCTGCAGCCAGAATCAGCGCGGATGCCGCGAGAGCGGATAGCCTCTTCTTTCCGCCCGTGTTGCTTCGCCACGCTGGCAGATTCGATGTTGCTCCGACCCGTCGTATCTCGCGCATTGCGGGCTCCCGGCGTCACGCGCCTGTTATGAGCGTTGGTTTAGCGGAACTTGTGCGGGCCGATGCCCGGCAAGTCAATGGTATGCAGGCAGCCATCTTTCCAAATTTTGCTGCCGCGATTTGTCTCAGGGGAAAAGCGGCGATTGCGAGTTTTCTTTCGCATTACGCCGTTTCCGTGTCGGATCCTCGTTATATTTTCTTGTAACCAGAGGGTTGATTGCAGCTGCGCCATATTTTCCGCCCGCTTGCGCCCTAATTTCAGAAATGCGGCGGCGTTCCGGATCGGAAAGCGTCCATTCTCCGAGAGGCTCTCATGGCTCGTCATCGAAATCCTGTCTGGTGCGTTGTCCTGGCGCTGCCGGGCCTTCTTGCCGGGCCGGCGGCGGCAGCGGAAGTTTTGCGCGGCGCTGCGGCCTTCGGCGACTGGAGCAAGGATGCGCCCGGTGTCCGGCGGATCATAACGCCGACCGATTTGCCGAAGCCGAATGCCACCCGTTCGGCCAGCAATTCGTCAAGTATCGTGCGGCGGCCGCGCGGAGCCGTGCCGAAAGCGCCAGAGGGCTTTTACGTCAGTCTTTTCGGACAGGGTTTTGACGGGCCGCGTTCCTTGCGGGTGGCGCCGAACGGGGATGTCTTTCTGGCGGAAAGTTCGTCCGGGCAAATCCGCATCGCGCGTCCGTCCGGCGATCTGCGCAAGCGCCAGCGGTTCTCCGTGTTCGCGAAGGGTCTGGACAACGTCTATGGGCTGGCGCTTTGGCCGCCGGGTCCCAAGCCACGCTATCTCTATGCCGCCGTGCCGTCCGGGATCGTCCGCATGGCCTACATGCCTGGAACAACCCGGGCCGGGAAAATCGAATGGATCTATCGCGGATTTGCGAGCGGCGGACACTGGACCCGGGATATTGCCTTTTCGCAGGACGGAAAACGACTGTTTGCGGCTGTAGGCTCGCTCTCGAATATCGCTATAGGCATGGGCAAGCGTCCAGACGATCTGGCGCAATGGGAGCGTGCGCGCGCTGCCGGAGCTGCCTGGGGCAACGAGGAGGGACGCGCGGCGGTTCTCGTTTTCGATGCGGATGGCAAGAACCGGCGTTACTACGCGACCGGCCTGCGCAATTGTTCCGGCCTGACGATGCAGCCGGGAACGGACACGCCCTGGTGCGCCGTCAACGAGCGCGACGGCCTGGGCGACGATCTGCCCCCCGATTACGCCACGGCGGTGCGCGAGAACGGTTTCTACGGTTGGCCCTGGTACTACATCGGTTCCAGCCCCGATCCGCGCCATCCGGGCGCGAGGCCCGATCTTGCCGGCAAGGCAACAGTACCGGACGTGCTGTTTCAGGCTCATTCGGCCCCCCTCGGGATAACGTTTTACACGGGGAAGGCTTTTCCGGAGGCCTATCGCGGCAGTGCGTTCGTGGCGCTGCATGGCTCCTGGAATCGTTCGAAGCTGACTGGCTACAAGATCGTCCGCCTGTTGTTTGAAGACGGCAAGCCGACCGGGAGTTACGAGGACTTTCTCACCGGTTTCGTGACGCCGGACGGCGGCGTCTGGGGCAGGCCCACTGGCGTCGCCATGCTGCGCGACGGGTCGCTGATCGTCAGTGAAGATGGCTCGGACACGATCTGGCGTGTGGCGTTTCGCAAAAAACAGCCATAAAGCGCCCGGCGTGACGCGGCTGGTCTGTCACAGCGTCGCTTCGATCGTGCGCCGCAAGGTTGCTGTCACTTCCGGCATCACGCCGAACCAGCGGGCGAAGGCAGGTCTTGCCTGATGCAGCAGCATGCCGAGGCCGTCGACCGTGGGGTTGCCGCGCTGGCGCGCCTGGCGCAGCAGGCCGGTATCCAGCGGTACATAAACGATGTCGCAGACGATCGCCCCGCCGGGCAAACGGTCCAGGGCAATGTCCAGGTCGGGCTGGCCCTGCATTCCCATGCTGGTCGTGTTGACGAGCATCGCGGCTTCGTCCAGCACGTCCGCGCGGTTCTCCCACGGAGCGGTCGTGACGCAAGAGCCCATGTCGCGGGCCAGCATCGCGGCGCGTTCCTGCGTCCGGTTGACGATGACGATGTCTTTGGCGCCTTCGGCCAGCAGTCCGGCGATGATGGCGCGCGCCGCGCCGCCCGAGCCGAGTACAATCGTGCGTTCCGCGCCGGGATTCCAGAGCGGACTGGCTTCCCGCACCGAGGCGACAAAGCCGAAGGCGTCGTAATTGTATCCGTCGAGTTTGCCGTCTGGTCCCGTGACGACGCAGTTCACGGCGCCGATCCGCAGCGCCAGCTCGTCGATCCGGTCGACGAGACGCAGGGCCTGTTCCTTGTGCGGGATCGTCAGGTTGACGCCGCTGAAGCCGAGGGCCGGCAGGGCGCGCAGGGCCTGTTCGAGGTTCGCGGGCTGCACCGCCAGGGGCATGTAATGGCCGGTAATCCCGTACTCCGCCATCCAGTGGTTGTGGAGGAGCGGTGAGCGCGAATGCATGACGGGATAGCCCATCACGCCTGCCAGACGATAGACCTGCGCCTGCTCCATCGGAAACCGGACCCTTACGCAACAACCAAACGCCGCAGCCGACCTATGTCCGCCACGCAACCGGCTTCATTTTTCACGGATTTGCTATTCGCGCAACGCTTGCTCGGAATAGGCCTGCACCCGCGACCATGCGCCGCCCGCCTTCAGGGCCTCGCGCCACGAGGCTATGATCTTTCCCGCGATCGCGGATTTGGCGGCCTTGGCGTCGAGGACGTCCTTTGCTTTTGCCCGCGCGGCGGCGACGACATCGGCCGGGAAAGCGGTGATTTTCGCGCCCTTCTGCACGAGTTCGACAAGGGCGGCGGCGTTGGACTGCTCGGCCTCGGCAAGCGCAGCGGAATGTTCGGCCTGGCAGGCGATCTCGACGGCCTGTTGCAAGTCTTTCGGGAGTTTTGCGAATGCCGCCAGCGAAATAAGCCCCTCGCCTGCGCCGTTGGGCTTGTTGAACCCGGGCATGTAGTAATACGGCGCGTGCCGGTAGAAGCCGAGCGGCAGGTCGTTGACAGGCGCCAGCAGCTCGACAGCGTCGATGGCGCCTTTTTCGAGCGCCGGGAAGATGTCGCCGGGCGGAATGGTCTGCGGCGTTGCGCCGAGCGCCGCGTAGATTTCTCCGCCCATGCCCGCCACCCGGATGCGCAGGCCCTTGATGTCGGAAAGGCTCCTGACCGGATTGCGGAACCAGCCGCCCATCGAAGGGCCGGTGTTGCCGGCCAGCAGGCCACGCACACCGTAGGGCTTGTAGAGTTCGTCCCACAAAGCCTGCCCGCCGCGCTGTTCGATCCATGTCTGGTGGCCGAGTGGTCCCATGCCGTAAGGCGCAGTCGTGAACAGCGCTGCGCCCGGCAGCTTGCCGTCCCAGAAGAACGAGGCCGTATGCCCCATCTCCGCGGCGCCTTTCGAAACGGCCTCAAGGACGCCGAAGGCCGGGACGATCTGGCCTGCCGGAAAGACATCCACGCGCAGACGCCCGCCGCTCATAGCGTTGATGCGTTGCGCCAGCCGTTCGGCGGAGACGCCGGGGCCGGGGAGATTTTTCTGCCAAGACGTCACCATGCGCCATGTGGCGGCCGGTTGGGCGCGCAGCACCGCAGGCGCCGCGACACTTGCAGCGCCCGCCATACCAAGAAACAGTCTGCGATTTGTGGCCGGCATCGAAGCGTTCTCCCGTCTGGCGAAGCCTGTCCGGAAGTTCGCTAAGGGAGACACGGGACCGGGAATGCCGCTCCGCCTCCCTTCGCTGGCATGATCCAGATCAGGTGTTAAGGGTATGATCTCAGCCGGCTCGTTCGCACCGGCACCCCTGGCAACGCGGCCAACGTACGACACAGTGCGAAGTCGTGCAACCACGGCTGACCTCAGCCATTGCGCGCTTGCGCCGCGATGGCGTCGGCCTGCTTGCCGAGAAGTTCGGCCAGATGGTCGAACCGGGCCGTGTAGGACCCGACGCCGGATGTCGCCGAACGCAGTTCGACAATGAAGCCGCCCATTTCCGCTTCGGGAATCAGCGTTTGCAGCACGTCCCAGTTCTCCCAGCCCGGCCTCTGGTCGAAGCCGAGAATCTGGCCGCGCCTTGAGGTGACGATCGCGGTCGTCCGAGCCATGGCTTCGGACGGGATGGCAATATCCACGGCGAGAATCGGCTCGAGCAGGACCGGATTGGCCTTGCTCAGGGCGTCGCTCACCCCGCCGCGCGCAGCGATGCGGAAGGCCATGTCGGAGGAATCGACGCTGTGATAGCTGCCATCCGTCAGCGTGACGGCGACGTCGACAACCGGAAAGCCCAGCGGTCCGTGTTCGAGCGCGTCTTCGCACCCTGCCTGCACCGAGGAAAAATACTGCTTCGGCACCGTGCCCCCATGCACGGTTTCGGCGAATTTGAAACCCTGGCCGCGTTCGAGCGGCTTTACGTCGAGCACCACGTCGCCGTACTGGCCGTGGCCGCCGGACTGTTTCTTATGGCGGCCACGGACATTGACCGAATCGCGTATGGTTTCGCGATAGGCCACATGCGGCGGGCGCGATTGCACGTCGACGCCGAAACGCGCGGCGAGCCGCTCCAGCGCAACGCGCAGATGCATTTCACCCTGTCCCGACAGCAGCACCTCGCCGCTCTTTTGATCGTGCCGTGAAAGAAGCGAGATATCCTCGTCCGTCAGCTTGGCCAGCGCCGCCGCCAGCTTCACTTCGTCCTTCCGGTCCTTGATCGACAGGGCGAAAGCATGCACCGGCTCGGGCGATGCCGGCCGCTCGATGGGCGCGCCGGGATTATCGGCCGCCTTGCCGGCAACCAGCGTATCGCCTGTGTTCATGGCGTCGAGGCGTCCGAGGGCTCCGGTATCGCCTTCCTCGAGTGCGGATTGCTTTGCGGTGGTTGCGCCCATCATTCGGGAAATTCCGGCGATGCGGCCTTCGCCACTGAACGTCGCCATGTGCATGCCGTCCGAAATCACGCCGCGCATGGCGCGCGCAACGGTCAGTTTGCCACCGTGGGCGGTATGGATCGTGCGCAATGCGTAGGCGAGGGCCGGTCCCTGTCCGGAAATCCCCAGCCGTTCGCGCGTTTCGACAATATCCGGCGTTTCGTGCCGCAATGCTTTCAGCAGACGGGTAACACCGTTGCCGTGTTCCGCCGATCCGATCAACACGGGCACGACATGGCCCTTGCGCAGGTCGCGGGCGAGGTCGTCGAATATCTGGTCGCGCGGCGGCTCGATGTCGGCCAGCAGTTCCTCCATCAGCTTGTCGTCGTAATCGGCAAGCTTTTCGAGCATGGAATAGCGGGCGTCCTTCTCTCGCGACAATTCGCCGGCAGGCACATCCACGATGGTCGAGGGGGCGTGCTCGCGGTAAACGAAGGCGCGCTCCAGAGCCAGATCGATGAAACCGGTGGCGATGTCGCCTTCCCAGATCGGGATCTGCCGCAACAACAGGGGTGTCTGCGATGCGGGCTGCAGCATGGCGACCGTATCGCGCACGCGCATATTCGCCTGATCGATCTTGTTCAGGAACATGAAACGCGGAATTTGCATCGCTTCGAGCTCGTGCAGGATGACCTGCAGCGCCGGCAACTTGCGCGGATCGGCTTCGCAGACGACGACTGCCGCATCGCAAACCGGCAGGACATTGCGCATGTCGGACAGAAATTCGACCGAACCGGGACAGTCGACAAACGTGTACCTGTCGCCGAGATAGTCGGCGGTGGCGATGTTTGCCTCGACACTCATGGCGTGCGCGCGTGCTTCTGGCGAAGCGTCGCCGACGGTGGAGCCGTCGCGGACATTGCCTTGCCGGGACAGCGCGCCGCAGCGGGCGAGCATGGCCTCCAGCAGAGTTGTCTTGCCGCTCTGGAATGGACCAACGATTGCAATCAGCCGGTGGCCAGGAACGCGCGTGGTTGCGGGGGTTGTATCGTCCGGCATTGCATCCTCCCTTACGCTTACGGCTGTGCGCCCGCGGGAAAGGCCGGTGCCGGCCAGTTTGGGTGGAACGCGGATGCGCACCCTGGATGCTTTCAGGACTTGGGCCGGTTGACAAGAGGAAAGGCGGGCCGCAGACCATTTCGAAAGGAACCATCTGTGGCTGCCGGTGCGCCGGTGCGAAGCTGCATTCGGCAAAAGGAACGCCGCCATGTCCGTGATCGCAGCCCGGCTGGACAGTCTGGGCCTGGTATTGCCGGCGCCGCTGCGTATACCCGCGGGCGTGAAACTGCCATTCCCTTTCGTCAACGTGCGGGATGGCCGGGCTTTCGTATCGGGTCACGGGCCGCAGGACAGCGACGGGTCGATCGCCGGGCCGTTCGGCAAGGTCGGTTCCGATGTGAGCAAAGACGAGGCCTATGTACTGGCGCGCAAGACAGGCCTGTCGATCCTCGCCAGCCTGCAGCGCGAACTCGGCGACCTCGACCGCATTGCCGGCTGGGCCCGCGTCTTCGGCATGGTCAACACCGCCCCGGGCTTCAACGCATTCCCCGCCGTCATCAACGGCTTTTCGGATCTGATACTGGAAGTATTCGGAGACGAGATTGGCCGCCACGCCCGCTCGGCCATCGGCGTTGCGGGCCTGCCGTTCGATATTGCGGTGGAGATCGAGGCGGACGTGGTGCTGAGGAGGTGAGCGGCTGCTGAAGGGCGATGCGCCGCTTGCAGCGGCTACTTGCGGCGAGATGCAGCACTCTACTTAACAACAGGCCCTCATCCTGAGTAGCGGGCGAAGCCCGCGTATCGAAGGATGGCCGCGAAACGCCACCGTTTCCAGTTCACCTTCTTCGCCAATCCCGGCAGCGCATCATAATCGCCGCGGATCAGCGCCTCCTTCTTGACGCGCGTCCAGCGTTTGATACGCCGCTCCGTGGCAATGGCTTCGTCGATCCGTTCGAAATGCGCACTCCAGACCAGCGTCACAGGCCGGCGCCTGAAAGTATAGGCCTTCGGGTCAATCCCCTGCGCATGCTGGCTGACACGGGTTTCTACGTCACGACGTGTGAGACCGGCATAATAACTGCCATCGGAGCACAACAAAATATAAACGCTTGCGCCATCGAACGGCATCGGAATGTCCAATTCAAGAATGCAAGAGCGGATGCTCCCTGCGGCCATCCTTCGATACGCGAAACTGCGTTTCGCTACTCAGGATGAGGTTGTGTACCTCGCGGCTACCCGAAATGAAGGCTTGCGTTGCAAGCAACACACACTCCCCTCATCCTGAGTAGCGGGCAAAGCCCGCGTATCGAAGGATGGCCGCAGGAACTCATAAAACCGCCCGCAACAGTACTTCCAGCGCCTTCCGCAATGATTCTATCAACGCCGCGCCCCGTTTTTCAGGCGCGGCTTATACTAGCTGAAGCCTTTTGCAAACTTACCTCAAGCTTGCCGTAAACCGCTGCACGCGGCTGCAGGCGTCTTCGAGCAGTTTTGTCGACGCAGCGTAGGAGACGCGGAAGTTCGGGCCCTTGCCGAAGGCCGAGCCGTGGACGACGGCAACGCCTTCCTGTTCCAGCAGTTCGGTGATGAAATCCTCGTCGGTTTCCAGCACCTTGCCGCTTTGCGTCGTCTTGCCGAGCGCTTCGGAGCAATCGGGATAGACGTAGAACGCGCCTTCCGGCATCGGGCATTTGATGTATTGCGCCTGGTTCAGCATGGAGACGACGAGATTTCGCCGGTCCTCGAAGGCCTTGCGGAATTTCGGCAGGTGATCCTGCGGGCCGTTGAGCGCTTCCACCGACGCCCATTGGGCGATGGTGCAGGCGCCCGAGGTCTGCTGGCCATGCAACAGGTCCAGCGCCTTGATGAGCTCCGGCGGCGCGGCGGCATAGCCGATGCGCCAGCCGGTCATGGCGTAGGACTTCGACATGCCGTTCATGGTCAGCGTGCGGTCCATCAGGCCCGGCTCGATCTGCACCGGCGTGGTGAATTCGAAGTCGCCGTAGACGAGGTGCTCGTAGATGTCGTCGGAAAACACCCAGACATGGTGGTTCTTCGGCTGCATCAGCACATCGGTCAGCGCCTTCAGTTCGGCGCGCGAATAGGCTGCGCCGGACGGGTTCGACGGCGAGTTCAAGAGCACCCACTTGGTTTTCGGCGTGATGGCGCGCTCGAGTTCCTCTGGCTGCATCTTGAAGCCGTTTTCCAGCGTTGTCGGCACGATGACCGGCGTGCCGCCGGCGATCATCACCATGTCCGGGTAGCTGACCCAATAGGGCGCGGGAATGATGACCTCGTCGCCCGGGTCGCAGGTCGCCAGAAACGTGTTGAACAGGATCTGCTTGCCGCCGGTGCCGACGATGGTCTGCGTCGCCTTGTAGTCTATCCCGTTCTCGCGCTTGAACTTCTTGGCGATCGCCTCGCGCAGCGGGACGATGCCCAGCACCGGCGGATACTTCGTCTCGCCGCGCTTGATGGCGTCGATGGCGGCCTGTTTGATGTGATCCGGTGTGTCGAAATCGGGCTCGCCGACGGACAGCGAGATGATATCCCGGCCCGAATTCTTCAGGTCGCGGGCGCGCTGGGTCAGGACCATGGTCGCGGACGGCTTCACGCGCGTCACTGCGCCAGCAAGAAAAGGCATGTCTAGCTCCAGAAAATGCGGGCCGGACGCCACGCGCGCCGGTCTCCGTTCAAGCGGCGCGGACCATAGTTAGGGCGCGGCCAGAGAGCAACTGGAAAAAGGCCGCAGTTCGCGCTGCCAACCGGATTTTTTAGCCGTCGTTTCACGTTGCCGTGCAGGGGAGCGGCGCAGCACCACGCTTTGGCGGGACAGCGGAAAAATATATCTGTTTCAGAAGCTTCGCCGTGCTTCAACCGACCTTCACGGCTTTGTTCCCGCCCGTGTCCGGATGTGTGCTGCCGCACACCGGGCCAGGGATTAGTGTGGTGATATCGGGTCATCGATTGATTGCGGCCTGAAGCGAGAATTCGAAGGCGGCAGGAACCAGGACACCGGTTCGGCGTTGAAGTGGAAATTACGGGAGCACGGTCATGACGAAATCGACAGTGACATCAGACACTTCCGCTGGCGCAAACGGCTTTTTCGCCGAAATGTCGCCTGTCGCAGCCCGCAAACAGCTTCGGGTATCTTTGGCGGTCGCTGCGGTTCTCTCCATAGCCACAGCGGTTGCCGCGCTGTCGGGCGGTCTTTCGCGCCCTCACGAACGGCAAGCGGCGGTAAAGCTGACGATCGAGCAGCCCGGTAAAATTCAGGTCCGGCAGGCAGGCATCGCACCCGCCGCCATCTCCGCCCCTCTTCGCCGCGGCATCTGACACAGTTCCTCCAGACGGACCGGTTCCCCCCCCCATCCCCCGCCGGTCCTCTCACTGACCCTCCGGATTTTGCAATCCGGAGGGTTTTTTCTTTTTTCTCAGCAATTTAATAAGCTACTGACGGATTCTGCCAGCATGATCGGCGGCGGAGTGCGACGCGCGCTTTTCAACGCCGGGGACTCGCCCCATATTGCCGGGATGGCCAGTTCACCCAAAAAGCCCGCCCGGACGCCGAAATCCAAGGCGTCGCGGCCCGATGTCCATCCGCTGGGCGAGCATCTCGCCGGGCTGCTGAACCCCGGCCTGGCCGAAGCGCCGCAGGCGGGGTTCGATTCCGGCGCGGCGGAGATGGATCCGAATCTCGCGCGAAAACTGGGACTTAAAGAAATCGCCCGGCCCAGCGACCCGGTCCGCCGGGTGCGCGCCGGGCGGCCGGACAAGGCCATCACCGGCACGGGGGTCACCAGCAGCGCGCTGCAGGAATTGCTCGAAAAGGGCGACCCGAACTTCCGCGCGGCCAAGCCATGGACGCCGCATCGTCCTGAAAGACCAGAGAAATCCGAAGGCGGCATCGCGTTCGAGATCGTGTCCGAGTACGAGCCGAAGGGCGACCAACCGCAGGCCATCGCAGAACTTGTGGCGGGCGTGCAGCAACACGAACGCGACCAGGTGCTGCTTGGCGTCACCGGCTCCGGAAAAACGTTCACGATGGCGCAGGTCATTGAAAGGACACAAAGGCCTGCTCTTATACTAGCGCCTAACAAGACCCTTGCTGCGCAGCTATATGGCGAATTTAAAAGCTTTTTTCCGAACAATGCGGTTGAGTATTTTGTTTCATATTATGACTATTACCAGCCCGAGGCCTATGTCCCGCGGACCGATACCTACATCGAGAAAGAGAGCTCCATCAACGAGCAGATCGACCGGATGCGCCATGCCGCCACCCGCTCCCTTCTTGAACGCGACGACGTGATCATCGTCGCCTCGGTCTCCTGCATCTACGGCATCGGCTCGGTCGAGACCTATACGGCCATGACTTTCTCATTGAAAATAAACGAGAAAATCGACCAGCGCCAGGTCATCGCCGATCTCGTCGCGCTGCAGTACAAGCGCACGGGCGGCGACTTCAGCCGCGGCACGTTCCGGGTGCGCGGCGATACGCTGGAAGTGTTCCCGGCCCACTACGAGGACCGCGCCTGGCGTATCGGATTCTTCGGCGACGAGATCGAGGCCATCGCCGAATTCGACCCGCTCACCGGCAGGAAGACGAACGACCTGGAATTCGTGAAAATTTACGCGAATTCGCACTATGTCACGCCACGTCCTACTCTTATCCAGTCGATCGACGGCATCAAGCGCGAGCTCAAGCTTCGCCTTGAGGAGCTGTACGGCCAGGGTCGCCTCCTGGAGGCGCAGCGGCTCGAGCAGCGCACCCTGTTCGACCTCGAAATGCTGGAGACGACCGGCTCCTGCGCCGGCATCGAAAACTACTCGCGCTACCTCACCGGCCGCAAGCCGGGCGAGCCGCCGCCGACGCTGTTCGAATACCTCCCGGACAACGCGCTGGTCTTCACCGACGAGAGCCATGTCACCGTGCCGCAGATCGGGGCCATGTACCGCGGCGACTTCCGCCGCAAGGCGACGCTGGCCGAATACGGCTTCCGCCTGCCGTCCTGCCTCGACAACCGGCCGCTGCGCTTCGAGGAATGGGAGGCCATGCGGCCGCAGACGGTGCACGTCTCCGCCACGCCCGGCGACTGGGAGATGGAACGCACCGGCGGCGTCTTCGTCGAACAGGTCATCCGCCCCACCGGCCTCATCGACCCGCCCGTCGACATCCGCCCGGCGCGCAGCCAGGTCGATGATCTGCTCGGCGAAGTGAAAACCGTTGCGGCGCAGGGCTATCGCGCCCTCGTCACCGTGCTGACCAAACGCATGGCCGAGGACCTCACCGAATATCTGCACGAGAACGGCGTGCGCGTGCGCTACATGCATTCGGACATCGACACGATCGAGCGCATCGAAATCATCCGCGACCTGCGCCTCGGCACGTTCGACGTGCTGGTCGGCATCAACCTGCTGCGCGAGGGCCTCGACATTCCCGAATGCGCCCTCGTCGCCATTCTCGACGCCGACAAGGAAGGTTTTCTCAGAAGCGAAACCTCGCTGATCCAGACGATCGGCCGCGCCGCGCGCAACGTCGACGGCAAGGTGGTGCTCTACGCCGACCACGTCACCGGCTCGATGCAGCGCGCCATCGACGAAACCAGCCGCCGGCGCGAGAAGCAGCTCGCCTACAACGCCGAACACGGCATCACCCCCGCCACCATCAGGCGCGGCATCGCCGACATTCTCGGCTCGGTCTACGAGCAGGACCACGTCACCGTCGACAAGGGCTTTGCCGAAACCGCCCCCGCTGCCGGCCACAATTTCAAGGCGACGCTGGCCGACCTCGAAGCCCGCATGCGCGACGCCGCCGCCAACCTCGAATTCGAGGAAGCTGCAAGATTGCGCGACGAACTCAAACGCCTGCAGGCGGCAGAACTCGCCATAGCCGACGATCCGCTTGCGCGGCAGGCGGATGTGGAAGATCAGGCGGGAAGATTCGCGGGCGCAAGGAAGTACGGCAAGGCGGCGAATCTCCCTTCTCCCCCTGGGGGAGAAGGTGTCGCGAAGCGACGGAAGATGGGGGCCTCTCAGCAAGATGTGCAGCCGCTGGCAGCA
>JBFWRC010000034.1:0-51853 GCA_050249115.1 Beijerinckiaceae bacterium | reverse complement strand
CTTTCCCACTTCATGCCCTTGTAAAATCCGATTGCCTGATCGCCGGTAACTTTCGGGCCGAATTTCGCGACAGCTTCGTAGATGAGCTTCATTCCGTCCCAGGCGGCGACCGACGCGATGTCGGGAATGCCCTTGTCCGCGCCATAGAGCTCAGTCAGCGCCTTGCGAAAGTCCTGGTTGAGTTTGCTGCCGCGTGTCTCCGTGTAATGCAGGCCCGACACAGTGCCCAGGACATCGTCGCCGATGGCGGGCAGCAGGATTTCCTGTATCTCGCCAGCCGCCAGCAGCATGACGCCCTTGCCCTTGAGACCGCGTTTGGCGAATTCGCGAATGGCGGATATCGAGGGTGTGCCCGCAGGCACGAAGATATAGACGACTTCCGCGCCGCTCTTGCTGGCGCGTTCCAGATAGGGGGCAAAATCGGTCGTATTGACTGGAGCGCGGTCCTTGCCGAGCATCTTGCCACCGTTAGCTTCGAAATTCTTGCTGAAGTAGATTTCCGCATCGTGGCCGGGCGCATAGTCGCTGACGATCGTATATGCGGTTTTCTTTTTGGCTTCCTTGGCCGCCCATTCGCCGATTGGGGCGACATACTGCGGGATCGTCATGCTCACGCGCACGTAATACGGCGACTTGCGCGTTATCATGCCGGTCGCGGCATTCATGATGACAGCAGGTATTTTCGCCTCGTTGATGACGTCGGCCACCGCCAGTGCATTGGGCGTCATTGTAAAGCCGGCGAGAAAGCGGATTTTATCGCGCAACAGCAATTCCTCGGCGAACTGGCGCGTCTTGGCGGGATTGATGCCGCCGGTATCGCGATACACGATCTCGATCTTGTGGCCATTGACTTCCAGACCATTGATTTTCTGAAACGCCTCGACCCCCATCTTGAACTGAGTTCCCCAGACAGCGAACGGTCCGGAGAATGGCGCGATGAAGCCAACCTTAACGGTCTCGGCAGCGGCCGCGCCCGCGAGGGTGAGCGCGCCGGCCAGCGCGGCAGCAAAAACGGTTTTGCGCATGATTTCCTCCCTGTTGTATGCGCTTTTTTTTGCGCGAATTGTGATGCGGCGCTTTCAGATCCGCACCGAAAAAGGGCCGGCAGCCCGAAAGCACCGGCCCTTCATGTTTTCCTGATCGCTCACTTGCAGGGATTCGCGATTTTCCACGGATCCTTCACGTCCTTGAACGTCTCGAGCACCTTGTTGGTCAGCCTGCCGTCCTTCTTTTCGACGATGCGAATGTCCACATTGTTGATCATGTCACGGGTTTCGGGGTCCAGACGTACCCCCTCACCACGCGGGCTGTTGAACTTGAAGGTCTTGGCGAACTCGATGAACTGCTCGGCCTTGAAGTTCGGGCCCAGCTTCTTGATGGCTCCATAAATGAGATCCATGCCGTCCCAGGCCGCTACCGAACCGATGTCCGGAATGGCGTCTTTGCCGAACATTTCCTTCAGCGTCGATTTCAGCTTCTCGTTGGCAGGCGTGGTGTTGGAAGCCGTGTAGTGGTTCGAGGAATAGGTGCCTTCAACCTGATCACCAATCGCGGCCAGGAAGATTTCCTGAATTTCGCCGGAGCCGACGAGCTTGACGCCTTTCTTTTTCAAGCCGCGCTTGGCGAACTCGCTGATGATCGAGATAGACGGCGTGCCAGCCGGGCTGAAGATGTAGACAGCGTCCGGATTGCTGGCCGCTGCGCGTTCCAGGAACGGGGCGAAGTCCGTGGTCGACAGCGGGAAGCGGTCGGCGCCCAATACCTTGCCGCCATTCTTCTTGAATTCGCTCTCGAAGATCGACTGCGCATCATGTCCTGGCGCGTAATCCGCAACGATCACATAAGCGGATTTGCTGTTCATCTTCTTGACCATGTACTCCGGCATGGGCTTGATGAACTGTTGCACAGTCATGGAAACCCGCACGAAATAGGGTGACTTACAGGTAATCATCGAGGTCGCCGCGTTCATGATCACGGTTGGCATTTTTGCTTCCGTGATGGTCTCGGCTACCGCGAGCGCGTTGGGCGTCAGGCTGAATCCGGTGAGTACCTTGATCTTGTCGCGCAGGATGAATTCTTCTGCGAGCTGACGGGCCTTGGCCGGGTTCACCGCGCCCACATCGCGATAGATGACCTCGACCTTGTTGCCGTTGATCGTATCACCGTGCACCTTCTGGTAAGCCTTGATGGCCTGCGAGAATTGCTTGCCCCAGACCGCGAACGGGCCGGAGAAGTTCGAAATGTGGCCGATCTTGATCGTCTCGGCCTGCGCCACGCCGGCAGTTGCGGCCGCGACCAGCGCCGCAGCAGTGATTGCAAGTTTCTTCACGCTACATACCCTCCCTCTAGAGATTCCCGGTAAAAGGAGCGCCGAGAGTTAAACTCTGCGCCCCGTCTGTCAACAGCCGGACCAGCTTGCACCCGGCGAATGTCCGGCCCATCGTCCCACCGCAAAACGTCCGGGCGCGCCGGCGCGCCACGATCATTTTTTCGGCGGGCGCGCTTCCTTCCACGGATCCTTGACCATTTTTTCGGTATAAAAGTCGACATTGACAAGCTTGCCGCCACGTTTTTCGACTTTCCGGATATAAACGTTCTGGACGATGTCCCGTTCGACGGGATCGATCATGATCGGACCGCGCGGACTGTTGAAGGTCTTGCCGCGCGCGAAAGCTATGAACTGGTCGCCCGTGAATTTGGGTCCAAGCGCCCTGATGGCTTCGTAGATCAGGTGCATCCCGTCCCATGCAGCCACCGCGCCCATGTCCGGAATTGCATCCTTCCCAAACATGTCCTTGAACGTCTGTTTCAGCTTGGCATTCTCGGCGGTGGTATTCGTTTCTGTGTAGTGCAGCGCGGAAATCGTACCCACGACATCGTCGCCGATGGCAGGAAGATAGATTTCCTGCACTTCGCCGCCGGTCAGCAGCCGCATGCCCTTGGCTTTCAGCCCGCGCTTGGCGAACTCCCGAATAATCGCAATGGACGGAGTTCCCGCCGGCATGAAGATGTAGACGTCCTCGGCGCCGGAGTTCGCCGCTCGCTCCATGTACGGCGCATAGTCGGTCGTGGCGAGCGGTATGCGGTCCTTGCCAAGGACTTTTCCGCCGGCCTTGGTGAAGCCGTCGATGAACGCCTCCTCCGCATCGTGGCCCGGGGCGTAATCGCTCACCATCGTATAGGCAGTCTTCTTTTTGCCGGTCCGGCCCGCCCAAAGTCCAAGCGGGCGCACGTATTGCTGAACAGTGGTGCTGACGCGGACGTAGTACGGCGACATGCGCGGAATCACGGATGTGGCTGCATTAAAGATCACCAGCGGCGTCTTCGACTCGGTCAGCACTTCCGCGACCGCCATCGCATTGGGCGTCAGGCTGAAACCGGTGAGCACCTTGATCTTGTCGCGCAGGATCAGCTCTTCGGCGAGCTGGCGCGCCCTGGCGGGATTTACGGCGCCGACGTCGCGGTACAGCACCTCCACCTTGTTGCCGTTGACCGTGTCGCCATGGACCTTCTGGTAGGCTTCGATCGAGCGCTTGAATTGCTGTCCCCATACCGCAAAGGGGCCAGAGAAGTTCGAGATATGGCCGATACGAATGGTCTCGGCGGCTGCTCCTGCGCTGCTTGCGATAGCTGCAAACAGCCCCGCTGCCAGAATTGCTCCCTCGCGTTTCATCACATGCTCCCTGAGATCCTGCTCCCTGCGATCCTGCGAACCGGACGATGGAACTCTACATCGCCTCCGGTAGCGGCGAAAGTGCCCAAAAATATATCCATTTCTGACATATGATCACTGATTGCTCTGCGTTGATGAGCAGAAAGGGTTTGCGTTGGTTGGGCCGTCTCAATAGAATTATTGTCAGGAAGCCGAGGCATAGCCGGCGGTCCAACCAAACCAGGGAGGGAACTTGTGAGAACCGGAATGTTCACTGCTGCGGCCATATCAGCGGCCATGTCTGCGGCATTTGCTGCGGCCACGCCGACAATGGCGCAAACCCTGACGATCGGCACGAGCCCGCAAGGCAGCTCGAACTACGCGCTCGGTAATGCCATCGGCAAAGTGATGGGCGATGTGGCCAAGATGAAAGTCCGCGTCGTGCCTTATGGCGGCGGCCAGAAGATCCTGCCGTCCATCGACGCCAAGCGCTTCGATTTCATGCTCGCCAGTTCGACTGACGCCTTTTTCGCCTACAACGGCAAGGGCGAGTTCGAAGGCAAGCCGACCAAGAACCTGCGCGCCATCGGCGTGCCGCTGACCTATTATCTGTCGTGGTTCGTGCGCAATGACGCGCCCTACAAGTCCATCAAGGACCTCAAGGGCAAGAAGGTCGCTGTCGGATATAACGCCAACGTCTCGCAGCGCCGCTCGGTGCTGTCGCAAATGGCCGCAGCAGGACTGAAAGAATCCGATTTCGACGGCGTGAAAGTGCCGCATGTTGTCCGCGGCGCTGAAGATCTGGCGCAGGGCAAGATCGAAGCGACGTCGTTTGCTGTCGGCGCCGGCAAGGTCGCCGAGATCAACGCCAAGGTCGCCGGCGGCATCCGCTATCTGAACTTCCCCACCGACGCGGATTCCATCAAGCGCATGCGCGAATTCATGCCGATGGGCGGCGTGAAGCTTATCCAGCCGGCGCCCAATCTGGTCGGCATTGTCGGGCCGACCAACGTCCAGACCGAGGACTATGTCGTCGTGTCGGGCGCGCATGTATCGAACGAGGTGGCCTATCAGGTCGCGAAAATTCTCGTCGAAAATCAGGCTGATCTGAAAAAGGTCAACCGCCAGTTCGGCCGCTACGACGTGAAGGAAGTACCGACTGATCTTGGCGTGCCGTTCCACGATGGGGCGATCAAGTACTTCAAGGAAAAGGGCATGTGGCCGCCAAAGAAAAAGTAGGCGATTACTGCAGCATTCAAAACGCCGGGCCGGGGCGCCATGCGCCGGCCCGGCAAGCGCATCCGGATGGCGCGCAGGCTGCCGTTTCGGGTCGATAACAGGACCGCTCCCACTGCCGAGCGTAAAGCGCCTGCCACTTCCGATAGAAATATCCGTTCAAGAGCCTCGGCGGACTCGCGGCTCTCGTGCAATAGCAACATCGTTCCGGTGACACATGGCTGAAGGCGACGCAGAAAAAACGGAAATCGCTCCCGCAGTAAAACCGCTGGCCACGGCAGTCGCCGTTTTGCTGACGCTGGCCTCGCTCGCCTGGGCGGCAGATCTCTACCGCACATTCAACATCGAACTTATCGATGAAACCTTTAACGCCTATTTTCTCGGCGGGGCCGTCGCCCTGCTCTACCTCTCGGTCAATGCCGGCAGTCATCGCGGACGCATGCCGCCGTGGTACGATCTGGTTGCGGCCGCGGCCGGTTTCGTCGCGGCCGTTTACGTCGGATACAACTATCAGGATCTCGATCTTCGTGCGCCCGACTTCCCGCTCGACGGGATCATTGCAGGCGGCATCCTGTTGCTACTCGTACTCGAGGGGCTGCGCAGGGTGGCGGGAAATATTCTCGCTGTCATTCTTCTGGTTTTTATTCTCTACGGCCTGTTCGGCCATCTCGTGCCCGGCGCATTGCAGGGCCGGCCGGTCGATCCGCGAGAACTGCTGCTGTATCTGGCTATCGACACCAATGGCGTCTTTGGTTCGGTGCTGGGCGTCGCCACAACGGTTGTCGTCGCCTTCCTGTTTTTCGGCGCGCTTTTGAACAAATCCGGTGGCTCGGAATTCTTTACCGACGTCGCAATTGCCGCGATGGGCAATATGCGCGGCGGCGGCGCCAAGATCGCGATCCTGTCGTCGTCCTTGTTCGGGACGATTTCCGGCAATGCGGTCTCGAATGTCGTCACCACCGGCGTCATTTCGATCCCGCTGATGAAATCGTCCGGCTACAAGCCCGAGCACGCCGGCGCCATCGAAGCGGTCGCCTCGACCGGCGGGCAGCTGATGCCGCCGATCATGGGAACCGCGGCCTTTCTCATGGCCGAGTTCCTCGCCGTCCCCTACAGCGCCATCGTCATCGCGGCGACAATTCCGGCTGTATTGTTCTACGTCGCCTTGTTCATCCAGGCAGACCTCGAAGCGGCAAAAGGCAATTTCTCGGCCGTACCCGTGGATCAGCGCCCGCGCGCCATCGACGTCCTGCGCCGGGGCTGGTTCTTTCCCATCCCGTTCGCCGTCGTCATCTACGCCCTGTTCTCCTGGAACGAGTCGCCGGAAACCGCGGCACTGTATGCGGCCATCGCCATGATCGTCTGCGGCATGCTCGCGGGCTACAACGGCAAGCGCATGGGCTTCAAAGACGTGTTCGACGCCATCGTTGAAACGGGCCGCGCCTCGCTGGAGATTCTGACGATCGCCGCAGCGGCGGGGTTCATCATCGGCATCTTGAACGTAACCGGATTGAACTTCGCGCTGACTGCGGCTTTGGTCAGCGTCGGCGCCGGAAATCTGCCGCTGCTGCTGATCCTGGCCGCGGCCATCTCCATCGTGCTCGGCATGGGCATGCCCACGGTTGGCGTTTACGTCCTGCTGGCGGCCCTGGTGGCCCCTGCCCTGATCGAAGCCGGTGTGTCGGCAATGGCAGCGCATCTCTTCGTCATGTATTTCGGCATGATGTCGATGACCACGCCACCGGTTGCTGTGGCGGCATATGCAGCGGCCAGCATCGCCGGTGCGGATTCGGTCAAGACCGGCTTTGCCGGCGTTAAGTTCGGCTGGTCGGCCTATATAGTGCCGTTCCTGTTCGTCTCGTCGCCGAACCTTCTGCTGGACGGCAAGCCTTTCAACGTGGCGCTGGCCTGCATGACTGCTGTCATGGGGGTCTATCTGGTTTCCGTCGCGGTCGCCGGTTACATGGTACGCCCGCTCGGAGCGCTGCACCGGGCTCTTTTCGGCTTCGCCGGTCTCGCCCTGATGATTCCGGCGACGGCCTTCAGCGGTACACGCTGGCCAACTTTCGCCGGGATCGAACTCGGCGTGTGGACCGACATTGTCGGTTTCGTTATCGGCGTCGTGCTGCTTGCCTGGGAGTTGATACACCGAAGCAAGAAAGAGGCAGCCGGCGCGGCCAAGCCTGCAAATGCCTGACTTGTCCCGGCCCGCTGCCCGGCTTCAGAAATCCAGCTTGAAGACCTTGCGGGCGTTGTCTTCGAGGATGTTTTTCTTGTCGGCGTCGGACAGCCAGTCGAAGCCCTTGATATAGGGAACGATGTCGTCGTAGGTGCGCCCTGTCTTCGGGTTGCGCGCCGCACCGACGCCCGGGCATTCGGCGCCGAAAAGACACCTGTCGGGACCGACCGTCTGGATCAACAGGCGCAGCGCATCCTCGGTATAAAGGACCGTGTCAAAATAGAGTTTCCGCAGCCGTTCGGAGAAGGGTCCACGCTTGCCGCGCGCCGACTGCGCCTCGAAGCGTCCAAGCTGATAGGGTATGGCGCCGCCGCCGTGACTGACGAGAATTTTCAGGCTGGGAAAGTCCTTGTAGACGTCCGAATTGACCAGACCGAAGACCGCAGTCGTCTCCTCATTGACGAAATGCAGCGTGTAGGGTTCGCGGTCGGGATTGCGCGAGCCCGTACCGTGAATATGGCCGACGACATCAAGCTCGCATAGCTTTTCGTAAAGCGGATACCAGAAGCGGTCGCCCATCGGAGGCGCTTTTTCGCCGCCGTTCTCGAACGGGTCGGGATTGATGAGACAGCCTTTGAAACCCAGTTCCTTGACGCAGCGTTCAAGCTCGGCCAACGCCATGTCGAGGTTGTCGCCCGCAACATGCGGCAGACCGGCAATGCCGACAAAGCGCTTCGGATAGATCTTCGTCTGCCGGTGGATGATATTATTGGTCTCTTCGGTGAACCATTGCACGATTTTCGCCGGGCGCTCGGACGTCATCATCTGGAACGGACGCGGCGAAATGCACTGCGCGTCGGTGCCGACTTCGTCGAGAAAGGCCATGTGGCTCTGGTCGCCGCCGCCAAAATGTTCCACTTCCACGGCGGCGCGGATTTCGTCGTCCGAGACCTTGATGCCACCGCGGCCGTGCGACCCGCGATGAGCCAGCAGGTTCGCCTTGTAGGCCCACAATTGAACGGGCGCGCTAACATGCGCATGGCAGTCGATGATCATGATTCCTCCCGCTCGCTTTGGATGCCGGAGTGTGCGTCAGCCCCGGCGCTTTGTCCATGCTGCGGTGCATGCCGCATCGGGCAAACTGCCGCCTGCGCAAAGCGCCCTATCCTTCGCGCTCCAGGCGGCGGAAAAGCGCTTCGACAGAAGCCTGATCGCGTTCGCGCCGGTCCGGCCCTTTCGGATCAAGGAACGGCCGCTCTTTCCAGGATCCGCCAAAATAATCGTCGTGCTGTTTGGCGTCCCAAAAACCGATGTGAACGCCCGGCGGCTCGCTATAGGCCATGTTGTCGATGCGTTCCGGCGTCAGGGTGACGCGGTTGTGATGCTGCAGGGCCCATTCGCGCAGGCGCTCCGTCATCATGTCGCGGATATGCGCGTAGTCGGGGTAGCCGCCAAGGTCGTTCAGTTCGTCCGGATCGTTCTCCAGATCGAAGAGCATCGGCCGGAACTTCTCGCAATGCACGAATTTCCAGCGCTTGTCGCAGATCATGACGAGACGGGCGTCTTCCTGCGATACGTCGAGCTGTTCGCGGGCATAGCGCGTCGCGTAGTCGAATTCCGAGATTGCATAATCGCGCCACGGGACTTTCTGCCCATGCAGGATCGGGCCGAGGTCGCGTCCCTCCAGAATGTGCGGCTTTTCCTTGCCGCCGAAAAATTCCAGGAATGTCGGCGCCAGATCGATACCTTCGACGAGGTCCTCGCTCACCGTACCGCGTGCAGCGTCGGCCTGTTTGCGCGGATCGTAGATGATCAGCGGTACGCGAACGGACGGGTCGTGGAACAGGTCCTTCTCACCCATCCAGTGGTCGCCGAGATAATCCCCATGATCGGATGTGAAAACGACCATGGTGTTTTCGAACAGGCCGCGCTCCTCCATGAAGGCGAAGAGCTTGCCCATCTGGTCGTCGACCTGCGTGATGAGGCCCATATAGGCCGGGATCACGCGCTCGCGCACTTTTTGATGCGACATCACCTGGCATATGCGCGTGTTCTGGTAAGCGCGGAATACCGGATGGTCGGTCTGCTTTTCCGCGTCGGTGCGGATAGCCGGCTTGATGTCCTGCGGCCCATACATGTTGTGATAGGGCGCGGGCACGATATAGGGCCAATGGGGTTTGATGAACGAAAGATGGCACAGCCAGTTCTGATCGCCGGCTTCCTCGATGAACTGCATCGCGCGGCGGGTCATATAAGGCGTTTCGGAATGCTCTTCGGGGATACGCGCCGGAAGATGGGCATTTTCCATGAGCCAGCCCGAGAGAATTTCGCCGTTCGGCCCTTCGGCGGAATTGGCCCAGTCTTCCCACGGGTTTTCTCCGGTGAACCCGTGTTCCGCCAGATAGCGGTTGTATTCCGGATCGCCCTTGACCGGGCCGTAGGGATGCTGTCCGTCGTCGCGCTCGAAGGGCTCGAAGCCGCATTCGGCAAGGCGTATGCCGAGATCCGATTTCGGATCGATGCCGAGCCGTGCCATGCCTTCGAGGTCGGGGATCATGTGGGTCTTGCCGACCAGCGCCGTACGCACGCCGAGCGGGCGCAGGTGATCGCCAAGCGTCGGTTCGCCAACCCGTAACGGAAAGCCGTTCCACGTCGCGCCGTGGGAGCGCGTATAACGGCCTGTGTAGTAGCTCATCCGCGAAGGGCCGCAGAACGGCGACTGGATATAGGCCCGGTCGAAACGCACGCCCCGCGCCGCAAGCGCATCCAGATGGGGCGTCTTCAGCGTCGGATGCCCGGAACAGCCAAGGTAGTCCCAGCGCAACTGGTCGACCATGATCCAGAGAACGTTGCGGCGTTCCGGCATATTAACTCCTGGAGACTGAGACAATGGCGGCAGGCATTACGGTCCGCCCATCAGCGAGGGAAGGCCCGTGGCAAGCCACGGGAATACCATGATCGCCGCAAGGCACAACAGCATGGCGATCAGAAACGGCCAGACACCCTCGAAGATGGTCCAGACGTTCACTTCCGGAACGACAGAATTGACGACGAACACGTTCATGCCGATGGGAGGCGTTATGAGGCCCAACTCGACAACGATGATGACGATAATGCCGAACCAGATCAGATCCACGCCATGCGGCTTGAGGATGGCGACAAACACCGGCACGGTGAGGATCAGCATGGCAAGGGAATCGAACACGCAGCCAAGCATGATGTAGATCACGCAGATCGCCAGAATGATCATGATTGGCGATGCGTTGAGCGAATTGATCCAGTCCGTCATCGCATTGGTCAGGCCGGCGATGGTGATGAAATTTGCGAAAACCAGCGCGCCTATCGTGACGATGAAGATCATGCCCGAGGTAATCGAGCTTTCGATCAGTGCTTCGAAAGTGGTCCGTACATTCAGCTTCCCGCGCAAGAGCGCAAAAGCGTAGGCGCCGGCAGCGCCAATCCCGGCGGCCTCGTTCGGCGTGAAAACGCCGAGATAGATGCCGCCGATAATCAGCGCGAACAATACGATGATGCCCCACACACGCAAAAGGGCGCGCAGCCGGCCGCTCCATGGCATGCGCTCGCCCGGCGGACCGATTTCGGGGTTCAAGGCAGTGCGGACGGCCACCGCACCGACGAAGAGCGCCGTCAACAAAATGCCGGGAACGACGCCGGCGATGAAGAGCTTGCCGATGTCGGCCTCGGCCAGGATGCCATAGATAACCATCGGCACGCTGGGCGGGATGAGAATTCCGAGCGTGCCGCCAGCGGCAATTGCTCCGGTCGACAACGAATCCGCATAGCCGTAACGCCGCATCGAGGGCATGGCGACGCGGCCCATCGTGGCGGCAGTCGCTACGGACGAGCCGCAGACGGCGGCAAATCCGCCGCAGGCCACGACCGTTCCCATGGCGAGGCCGCCGCGGCGATGCCCGACCATCGCATTGGCGGCGTCGTACAGGTCAGTCGACAGGTCGGCGCGGTGGATGAACGCGCCCATAAGGATAAACAGCGGCACGACTGTGAAGCCATAGTTCGTCGACACGTCGAACATCTGTTGCCCGGCCATGGCGAGGCCAGAGGAGAGATTTTCCCAGTCGACCCCGTTCGCGAACGAAAACAACGCCTGTCCTGTCATGGACGAACGCAGCGTTGCGAAACCGATAATGCCCACAAGGAGCATGGAAAAGCCAAGGGGCACGCCGGTGAGGGCGAGCACCAGAACTGCGGCGAAACCGATGGAGGAAGCAAGCATCAGTCGGTTCCGATCGCCGCTTCAGCGGTGGTGAGTTGCGGATCCAGTCCCATCAAGGCCCGGACCAGCATGATCAGCACGATGACTACCGCCATGACGGCGAAGAACGTCATGGCCCAGGCAATGGGCGCAAGCGGCAGCGAAAGATAGCCCGAGACCTGTTTGGATTCCGACAGCGCCGTGCCTTGCGCAGCAATTCGAAACGCGATGATCACGAGCGCGATGGTGGAAAACACAAGCGTATAGACCCTGTGGACGCGAAGCCCGCCGGGGCCAAGCTTGCCGCTCAGCAGCGACACGGAAAGGTGGCTATTGCTCGCCGTCGTCAGCGGCAGCGCGGCGAAGACGATGAAGGCCATCAGATACTGGACGATTTCGAATCCGCCGGGGATCGGGGCGTTGAACAGATATCTTCCGATTACATCGACCGTCGTAACGACCATCATGGCGAACATGACGATCGCCATGATGAGCTTAAGCAAAAAGTCGAATTGCCGCCAGAGATTGCCCAGCATGCTGCCCCCGCCCCGCGCTGTTGCCTGTTTCGGCAGGCTTATTTGGTTTCGGCGAGCAGTTTCCTGGCTTCGCTACGATAGAATTCGAGAGCGGCCTTGCCGTCGACACCGAACTTCTTGGTGGAATTGTAATAGGCCTGATACATCGGCTCCCACAGCTTCTGCAGCTCGGCATTGAACGCCGGAGAAGCTGGCGCGGCTACGACACCGCCTTTCAGGTATTGCTCGCGGAAACCGTCCGCGACCTTCTTGAGGTCGAGAGAGCGGCGCGGCATGGCGTCCGCGGAAATTTTCAGGATCGCTTCCTGGTCCTTCTTCGATAGGCGCGACCATTTGCTCTTGTTGAAGAACATGGTGAACTTCGGTCCGAACAATCCTCCGTCGACGTCGGTGATCGCGCCCAGATATTGCGAAATCTTGACCGCGTTGAGATGCTCCATGTCGACGCAGCAGAAAGCGTCGACGACACCCTTCGAAACGATATCGTGCATGCGCACGGCCGGTCCAGGAACGACGGCTGCACCGGTCACGCCGACAGCCTGCGCCGTAAGGCCCGGCAAGGCCCAGACTTTCTTTCCCTTGAACCAGGATACCGACTGGATGGGTTCCTTCTTCATGTTGTAGAAACCGCCGTGATCGCCGGCGATAAAACCAACATGCATGACATCCGCAATCGGGTTCTTTGCCTTGAAGAATCTCTCGTAGGTGCGTTGCAAGGCGAGGGAATCGACATCCGGGCGGGTACTGGTGCCAGGCAGGTACACCAGTTGCAGCGGCGGGTGCGATTTTTGCAGAAATGCCGTCAGCATGAAGGCGCCGTCGGCGATGCCGGCTTTCACCATGTTCATCTGCTCAGGCGGCGGGGCAAGGTTTTGCGGCGACAATTTTATTTTTACCCGGCCTTCGGTCGCCTTTTCGATATGGGCGAGATAGGGCGCGATAATTTTCTGGTGCAATTGCCCGCCGTGCGGCGTGAAACTGTTGAAAAGAAGCGTTGTCTGGGCGTGCGCTGCTCCCGCTGCAAGCGTCAGGACTGCGGCCAGCGCCAAGGTTTTCGATATCTTCATTTTCCCCTCCCGTTACGAGCTGCAGAGCGGCCCGGAATCCCCTTTTCGAGCGACATGGAACACCAAAGAACCAACCGCCGCAAGATCGCAACGCGCCACTGTGCGGCACAAATCACCAATGTTTCGGCCTATCCGGGCCGGACGCCGCGAAAGGCGTTTTCGAGCACGGAATACGCCTCGTCTCGCGAAATATCGCGCGGATTCCAGTACGGATTGGCGACCGCGATGTCGGCGGCCTTGGTTAGCCCTTCCTCCTTCATTCCGATGTCGGCCAGGCGCAGCGGGGCGCCGAGCTTCTGCGCGAGGTCGAACAGGCCCTGCCCTGCGCTCCTGGCGCCCAGAACCTGCGCCACGGGCGCCAGCAATTCGGGCACGGCGTGCTCATTGAAAGCCGTCGCATGGGGCAACACCACAGTGTGCGTTTCGGCGTGCGGAAGATCGAATGTGCCTCCCAGCACATGACAAAGCTTGTGATGTAGCGCCATGGTGATCGCTCCCAGCGCCATGCCGCACAGAAACGCACCGTAGAGCGCGTCGCCGCGCGCATCCTTGTCAGACGGATTTGCCATGATTTTCGGCAGCGCCGACGCCAGCGCGCGAATACCGTCCACCGAGGCGAGCGAGATGATCGGGTTGCGGTCCCTGGCGTAGAGCGCTTCGACCGCATGGGCGATGGCGTTCATGCCGCTGGTGGCGCTGAGCGCCGCGGGTAGCGACATTGTCAGATCGACATCGTAGATCACGGTCTGCGGCAGGATCTTCGGATCGCGAAAGGTCGTCTTGAGGCCGTCCCTGGTTTCGCCGAGGATTGGCGTCATCTCCGACCCTGCATAGGTGGTCGGCACGACAAGCTGCGGCAGGCCGGTGCGCCAGGAAATGGCTTTGCCAAGCCCGGTCGTCGACCCGCCTCCGAGCGCCACCGTGCAATCGGCGCCGGTCTCTTTCACGGCCGCCAGCGCTGCTTCGGTTACATCGACGGGTGTATGCATGGCCGCCCCGGCGAAAACGCCGGCAGCGCGGCCGCCCAATTGCCCCGCAAGCGCCTCAGCGTCGCTCTTCTGGAAGGGTGTCGCCAGAACGAGCGCCTTTTTTGCACCGAGGCGTTCGATTTCTTCGCCGGTCTGCGCCAGCGTACCAGAGCCGAAAATCACACGCGCCGGAGCGCCCACATAAACGAAGGGTTGCATATCCTGGGTCCGTCTGCCATCCCGAATGCTGTCACGCGACCTTGATAGCGCCCTATCCGCGCTGCTCCAAGCCGCAACGCAAAATGCACCTATAAAAGGCGCGACGCACCCATGAGCGACACTGCCGACACGATCGAGATTCCGGCAGCCGGGGATTACGCGGAGATACGCGAATCCGTGCGCGCCATCTGCGCGCGCTATCCCGGCGATTACTGGCGCAAGCTGGAGGATCGCAACGAATACCCTGCTGCCTTCGTGCGCGAGCTTACGGAGGCCGGCTTTCTCTCGGCACTGATACCTGAGGAATACGGCGGTTCCGGCCTGCCATTGCGCGCAGGCGGCGCGATTTTGGAGGAAATCCACGCCTCCGGATGCGACGCTTCCAGCTGCCACGGCCAGATGTACATGATGCACATGCTGCTGCGCCACGGGAACGTCAGTCAGAAACAAAAGTATCTGCCCGCGGTCGCTGGTGGAGAACTACGCTTCCAGTCTTTCGGAGTGACGGAACCGGCGACGGGCTCGGATACGTTGCAATTGAAGACCCGCGCCGTGCGCGATGGCGACCGCTACATCGTGAACGGCCAGAAAGTCTGGACGTCGCGCGCGGCCAATTCCGATCTGCTCACCCTGCTCTGCCGGACGACGCCGCTCGACCAGGTGAAGAAACACACCGAAGGCCTTTCGATACTCCTCGTCGACATTCGCGAGGCGCTGGGCAAGGGGCTGACGATCAAGCCGATCGACACGATGGTGAATTACGACACCAACGAATTGTTCTTCGACGATCTTGCAGTGCCGGCGGAAAACCTGATCGGCGTCGAGGGCAATGGCTTTAGACAAGTCCTCGATGGAATGAATTCGGAACGCATCCTGCTCTCGCACGAAAGCCTGGGCGATGCGCGCTATTTCATCGACAAGGCCGTCGCCTATGCGAAGGAGCGCGTGGTGTTCGGGCGGCCCATCGGACAGAACCAGGGCGTGCAGTTTCCGCTGGCAAAAGCATATGCCGAATATCGCGCAGCCGACGCAATGACGCGCATGGCCGCGGCTCTGTATCAATCCGGCAAGCCCTGCGGCGAAGAGGCCAATATCGTGCGCTATCTGACCGCAGAAGCTGCGTGGAATGCGGGCGAAGCCTGCATGCAGACGCATGGGGGTTTTGCTGTAGCGCGAGAATACGATATCGAACGGAAATGGCGCGCAGCCCGCATCCAGCGCCTTGCGCCGATCTCCACAAACATGATCATGGCCTATATCGGCCATGGCGTGCTGGGACTGCCGAAGTCCTATTGAGAATTATTTGGATGGAGAACTGGCAGCGGCGGGCCGGTTCTCGCAAGCTCTTATCGTAAAATAATGATCTAGAATATTTTTTCCGGATTTTTACTTGCATTTCCGATGTGCGCGTTTACGCTTTGTCCGCACGGGCGCTAGCTGCGTCCCTCCGCCTCTTCAGAAACGATCTGACCGGGAGAGTAACATGAGGCTTTTGCACGGAGCCGCGCTTCTCGCTGCCATCGTGTCAGCGAGCGCCACACACGCTGGCGACACTCCGGCGCCCAAAGGCGCAAGCGTCTATTTCATCAATCTGAAGGACGGCGTCACGGTCAAAAATCCTATCAGAATCCAGTTCGGTCTTAGTGGCATGGGCGTTGCGCCGGCCGGCATCAAGAAAGCAAACACCGGCCATCACCATCTGCTTGTCGACCGACCGGCGTTCGGAAACGGGCCGGACGGGAAGGAAGAAGCCAACGCAAACCTGCCCGCCGACGATCATCACAAGCATTTTGGCGCGGGGCAAACGGAAACCTCCGTTACGCTGAGCCCGGGCAAACATACGCTGCAACTTGTGCTGGGCGACGAAAACCACATTCCGCACAATCCGCCGGTCGTTTCGCCCCGGATTACAATTACGGTGCAGTGACGGGCGAACGTCTGGCACGTCTTTGGACGGGGCTGCCAGGAGTTCAATACGAGATTAGGCTGACGGCAGCCGGTCCCTGTTCTGGCGGGCTTCGGCGATAGGCGCATTATCATCCTCCGGTTTGCGCGATCCCGCTCCGCTTCTTGCAACATCTCGCCGCGTGCGCCACTGTCTGCGCAAGACAAACGCAATACGCCGGGAGGCTCGCCTTGGAATTTCAACTGCCGAAAATCGTTCTCGAACATGGCGCGATAAAGCGTCTGCCCGCCGAATTGAAGCTGCTCGGCGTGAAACGGCCATTGCTGGCAACGGACGCCGGGCTCGTGGCCTGCGGCGTGTTCGCTCAAGTCACAGAGGCGATGGCAAGCAACGAGTTCGCCTCATTCACCGATGTGCCGGAAAATCCCACTGTCGAAGGATGCGAGCGGACAGCGGATGTCTATCGCGCCAACGGCTGTGACGGCTTGATCGCCATCGGCGGCGGCTCGGTGATCGACACGGTGAAAGCCGTCGCCGCCATGGTGACGTCGGGCCGGCCGCTGAGCGATTTTCACGGCAAGCCGCAAAACATCAACTTCAATCTTGTGCCGATCATTACGATCCCGACGACCGCTGGATCGGGAAGCGAGGTTTCGACGGGGGCCGGCATTCATCCGACGTCAACGACACGGTCCGTCGGCGCTGCCAGCCGGTTTTCGATCCCCAAGCTCGCCATCTGCGATCCGGACCTGACCCTTACCCTGCCCCCGCGGCTGACAGCCGCTACCGGCGTCGATGCGCTCGCCCATTGCGTTGAGGGATTTTTATCGAAGACCTATTCGCCGCTCGTCGATGTCATCGCGCTGGACGGAATGGCCCGCGCCTGGCGCAATGTTGAAATTGCCTACAAGGACGGCAGCAACAAGACGGCGAGGGCCGAGATGCAGCTGGCTTCCGTGGCCGGCGGCACAGCCATTCACAAGGGCCTCGGGCCGGTGCATGCGCTGGCCGGCACATTCGGGGACCGCGGCTTTCACCACGGCACGATGGTCGCTATCGCCATGCCGGTCTGCGCGCGACTCGCCGAAAAACATGCGCCGGACAAGATGAAGCAGGTCGCTGCTGCGCTCGGGCTGAGCGCGGGCGAAAAGCCGAGCGACGCTTTCGCGGCGCTGAACCGCCGCCTCGACATGCCATTGAACATGCGTGATTTCGGCTATGGCGACGGCGACGTCGAGGAAATGATCGACGACGCCTTCGGCAGCCATTTCAACAACGCAAGCCCGTTCAAACCGACCCGGGAAGAAATGGCTGCGCTTGTGCGCGAGTTTTACGGCTAGGCCTTGCCTAGAGCTTGCTGGAAAATGGAGCTTTTGGCTCGCCGCAATTCATCAGCGCCAGGCGTTCGCGATTTTGCGCCTGGCCGGAATAATACCTGGCGTATTCTTCCGGGGTGAGCACGCGGTCGCCATTGGCGTCGGCGCTGATCCAGACCTGACGGCATTCGCTGTGTGTCACGGCTGGTTCTTTGGCGAAAGCGCCCTGAGTTGCTGCGAACGTGAGAGCAAGACCGAGAAAAATCTGTTTCATGTGAATTCTCCGCATTGCCGTGTGCTGGCGAACCTGTTGCACTGGCGCAGGAACAATTGCTTCCAATGCGGTGGGTTCCTAGCGCTTCAATGGTTAATCCATTATTGCGGCCCCTTTGCGTCGGAACGCAGGCGCAAAGAGCTCCAAACCGGGACGGGTTTCCGGAACGGAGCGCAATCGAGCTGAAGGTCACTGGACGGAAGTCGGATCGAAAAAATGCAAAAAACTATCAATCTGAAGCCGATCGGACGGATTTCCAGCCCCCGGACAGAGCCTCTCGACGACGGATGGGACGCCATTCCAGCGATAATCGAACTCGACGCAGAGGTCTTCGGCCCCGATGCTCTGGCCGGTCTTGATGGATTTTCTCACGTGGAAGTGATCTACCTTTTTCACAAGGCGGACGGCGGCGAACTGGAGCTTGGCGCGCGACATCCCCGCGGCCGGAAAGACTGGCCTGAAATTGGAATATTCGCCCAACGCGGCAAGGACCGTCCGAACCACATCGGCGCAACGATTTGCAATGTCGTAACAGTTAGTGGTCTCAAGTTGACGGTTTCCGGCCTCGACGCGATCGACGGCTCGCCGGTGCTCGACCTGAAACCCGTCATGTCCGGTTTTCTTCCGCGCGGCGAAGTCCGAGAGCCGGACTGGGCGCGCGAACTCATGCGGGACTATTGGTAACACGCATGATTTAAAGCCTGGAACCGCGAGCGGATTTACTTCCCTTTTTCTCCTAACTGCTTGCCGTTAGGGAATTTTGGTTCGCATTTTACTGATATTTTACTGTGTCCGGTAACTGCTGCTGAATACCTCGCGGCTATTGTTCCGGCGCTGGCGGCCCAACTACGGACGCGCCAGCGGTGATAGCGTTCAGCGGAGGGACATGTGCAGATGAATATCGAAACCGATTTCCACCATGTTCCGGCTTTCAAGGCAGAAGTGGCGCTGGCGGCGATGCGCGGCGACAAGTCAGTTGCCGAACTTGGCAAAATGTATTCCGTGCATCCGAACCAGATCGCGGCCTGGCAACGCCAGTTGCAGGAAGGCGCCGCAGCGGTATTTTCAAGCGACGCGAAACCGGCGCCGCGCGCACTGGCAAAAAACCCCTTCGGCCCTGATTATCCGGGTCTTTCTCTTGGCGCGCGCGTTGCGATCGCGGTGCGGGAATCGGCCGAGTTCGGACGTACCGTGGGTACGGTCGTCCTGCGTGTTTCCAGCAACGAACCGGAAACAGCGCCCGTTACGACAGCCGTGCTTGAGGATCTTGCCGGTCATGTAGCAGCGCGTTTGCGCACTTCGGACTATGCGAAGGCTGCTGGCCCCGAGAGTATCGTCATCTATGTTTCCCTTCTGAATACAGTGGACGATCTGCACAGCATCGGCCGGCGCATGCATGCGAGCGCGGCGCAGTTTCTCGACAATGCAGGCCTGCCGGAATATCGCGTCAGTCCGCCGGGAGTCGCGTTTTTCGGAATCGATGGCGGCAGCCCGGAGGCGCTTTACGCAACAGCGCTGCAACGGACTGCGAAATAGACTTTCCCGCAATTCGCATTTCCGCGCAGGGGCCCTGACGGCGTGTCTGCGCGTTTGTTGTGGTTTGTTATTCGGCCGCGATTGCGGTGCGCGCGCCCGCACGCTGAAGCGCCTGCAGCGCTGTTCCGGCGCGTATCGCGTCCTTTTCGCTGTCAGGAATTTGTGCGGCATCGATAGCACGGTTTGTCCAGTCCATGCCGAAATCCGTGCCATCGGAGCCGTACACGATGCGGCCGGGCCCATAAACGCCATAGGCCATTTCGATGGACTTCGCCCCGAGCGAATTGCAATCGACCAGAACCTTCGCCGCACGAATGCGCTGCGAGGGAAGAACGTCCTGAGGCCGGTCTATCAACGAACGGTGATCGAGGCGCTCCACTTCGAACGGTATGTTTCCGCCCAGATTGTGCGACAGGATGCTGACGTTCGGGAAGGCGTCGAGGAAATCCGTCATGCAGAACGTCAGCATGTTGGAAGAGATGCGCGCCTGCATGTCGAGCGTGCCAATGCGCGCATGCGGGTTGTCCGACGTATCGGGTTTGGGCGCTTCGGCATCGTTGGGCAGCTTGCCGTAATGCACCAGAAAGACGGCGCTACGCCTGTCGGCAGCCTCGAACAGCGGACGGTACATTTCCGCACGTTTCCGTGACAGGAAGCCATCGCCCTGCAACAGGCCGCCGACAATGCCCGGCATGTCCATGACCCGTTCGAACTCTGTCACCATGGCGGTCATGTCCGAGCACGGCAGCGCGGCGAAAGCGTAGAGCCGGTCGGGGTATTTGGCGCAGGCCGCAGACACCGCATCGTTATAGATGCGGCACAGTGGCAGCGCGGTTTCGATAGGCAGGCGTTCGATGGAGTAAACGCCGGTCAGGGACAGCACGGCTGCCTGCACGTTGTTGCGGTCCATCGCGGCGATACGGGCTTCAACGGAGTCCCGGCCGGGCATCAGTGTCGGATTGAACGACGAAAACAGGTACTCGCGGCCATCTTCGCCCTTTGCGACACGCGGGTTTTCCGTGCGCGTGCGCAGAGCGTCGACCAGTTCCTCCGGCATCCAGTGGGAATGCATGTCTATCGTCATGGCCGCTCGCGGCAGCGCCGCCTCCCTGTTGCTAGAGCATCGCGCGAAAAAGTGGCTCCGGCTCTTCGCGAATAGCGATTCTCTACTCTTTGAAATCGATCAGCTTTTGTGCGTTCAAATAGTTCCATCTGAACGCACGCTGATCTAGAGCAAAAAGGGCCGGCGTTTGGCGCCGGCCCCGATGTTCGTATCAGTCGACGATTTTATTGCGCAACACGCCGATGCCTTCGACTTCGGCTTCCATCACGTCGCCAACATTGAGCCAGCCCGGCGGATTCATGCCGCCGGCAACACCGGCCGGCGTGCCAGTGGCGATGATATCGCCCGGCTCCACAGTCAGCGCCCCGGTGAGATCGCGAATGATCGAGGGAACGTCGTGGACGAGGTCGGAGGTGTTGGAATCCTGCCGGATATTGCCATTGACCTTCAGTGTCAGGCGGTGGCCGCTGGGGTCGCCGAATTCGTCCTTGGTGACGACGTACGGCCCGATGGGGCCAAAAGAGTCGAAGCTCTTGCCCTTGAAAAACTGGTTGTGAGCGCGCTGCGCATCACGGGCCGTCACGTCGTTGAACACGGTGTAGCCGAATATGTGATCGAGCGCGTCCTCCTTAGAGATATTGCGACCGCCCTTGCCGATGATGACGGCGAGTTCGACTTCATAGTCGAGCTTGTCCGTGTATTTGGCGTGGCGCTCGACCGGGTCCTCGTGGGCGACAATGGTCGTGTAGGGCTTGGTGAAGAACTCGGAGACCTTCGGATAGTCCACCGGCCGGTTCATGGCGGCGGCCATTTCCTCGATATGCGCCTTGTAGTTGCGGCCGACGCAGAAGACGTTCTTCTTGAACGAGGTGATCGGCGGCGCGAACTTGATGTCTTTCAACGGGATGAAAAGATCGTCCTTGCCCTTGGAGGCGGCGAGTACATCCTTGATGGTGGCCAGCGCCGCATCGCCGGCGCCTGCCAGAGTGCGCATGTCGCCAGGAACGGTCTTGCCGGCTGCAGCGGCAGCCTTGGCGAGGTCCAGCACCTTGTCGCCGTCGAGAACGCCGAGCTTGAAGTCCGAACCGGACTTGAACGTCAGTAACTTCACGTTGATTTCCTTTTTTCGCGTTGTTGAAAGATTGGGCTTTGCCGATCAGCTCCAGGGGCCGAGATATACTTCGCCGTTCCACATATCGCTATCGTGTTTCAGTGTTTCGGGCCAGTTTTCGTTGTCGAACTTCTCGCGCGCGCCGGCCGGACGCGGCCGGCCTTCCCAGCCGATCTGCTCCATGTTGAAATAGAGCTGAACCAGGTGGCCGTCAGGATCGGTAACGAAAGCGTTGTGGCCCAAACCGGGGAACAGTTCCTGCGGCAGTTTCGATATCTTGTGGCCGTGCCCCTCCAGGAAGGAAACGGCATCGCGCAATTGAGAATATTCACCTACCTGCATGCCGATGCTCATCATCGTCGTATGCTGCGACAAGCCAAGCTCGCCGCGCAGGGCCGAGGGGTAGAGCGCCAGCGAATGATGCTCGGTATTGGCGCGCAGAAACACGCAGCGGTGGCCGTTCCAGTACAATTCCTCGGTCACCGTCAGGCCAAGGACGTCACGATAGAAATGCAGCGCCGCGTCCATATCGGGCACGAATATGCGCACCGGCCCGATCTTCGTTATCTTGAAGGGCCTGCCCATCAGAATACCGCCGACGTCGTATTTTTCCTCCATGCGCTCGATGCCGCGCACGCCGGACAGGAGATCGATACCGGCTTCCATGCCCTCCTCGACTTCCTTCAATTCCGATTTGTGCGGCAATTCCGGCGGCTCGGTGTAATGCTTGCGATGCAGCACCATCGGCTTGGAACGCTGGTCCCAGCCGATCTGTTCGATGCCGTAATACAATTCGTTTGTATGGCCCGCCGGATCGATGGGGTAAAAGTGCCAGTTCGAACCCGGGGCGTCGCGGCCCGTCCGGGCGATGCGAACGCGATCCTTCAACCAGGAGGTGCCGGACACGACTTCCCGAAGGCTGCCGACCTGCCAGGTGATCTGGTTCACGGTCATGTCGCCGGTAATGTGCGGCAGCATCTTGCGGCGGACCCGCCGCGGGAAAATCACGAAGGAATGATGGTCCGTTCCGTGGCGCATGAAATAGCCATTGCCAGGACCGTGCTTGCCCCGTTCCTCCGGCGGCAGCCGGTCGCCGAACGGCAGCGGATCGGCGACGCGCAGACCCATCATTCGCTCGTAGAAATCGCGGCAGACCTCGGTATCATCGACATCGAGGCCGAAATGGCCCAGACGGCGTATGCGGAACGGGCGGTTCATTTCGACTCCGCCTACGACAAAGGTCTCCGACAGATTTACGGAAAGATCGTCCGCCATCGCTTCCTCCTGACCGTTCATTCCGGACTGGCGCCGGACCCGGTTCAAGCAAAGGATAATACGGAGCGGGCCGGACCGCCAGAGCGATCCGGCTCGCCGCCGAAAATCAATCGTCCTCGCCAGGTCGGAATTTTGTTTCCGGCACAAGTCCCTGTCTCTGCCTCGTCAGGGATTTGGCGCCATTTTCCATATACCTGCCTGTGGCCGCGCGTTCGGCGTCCTCGTCCCATTCCTTCAGCCAGTCGCCGAGGGAATAGCCAAACCACGGGGGCTGCGGCCGGAGTGAAGGAAGCTGCAGCTCTTCCCAGATCGTCTTGGCGCGCTGCATGTATTGCTCCTTCGGCAGCGCCAGCGGCGGCATGTCCGATTTCATGGTGAGGTCCATGAGGAGCGTGGAATCCTCCTCGCCGCCATGCTCGCGCTTGGGGCCGTGGCCCTGCCCGCGATGCGGGACGACCTGCACGTCTTCCTTCGGATTGGAGCGATAGGCCAGCGCCCATAGCAGCGCATCGGCATTGTCGGGATCGATGTCCTCGTTCACGGCCATGCAGATCTTGCCGCAATCGCCCTTGAAGAACGCCGCGCCATAGAGCGCGCGCCAGACTTCGGTCTTCGGCATCTTGCGGTCGCAAACTATAGTCGTGACGCGCAACAGACCCGTCAGCGGTTCGTGCAGGGCGACACGCTTCACGCCCTTGATACCGAGCGTGTCACGCAGATGCGACAGGAACAGCGGTTCGTAGGCTACGCGCTTGATGACGGAAGATTCGCTCGGCGCGACTTGCGAAATATAGGACGGGATGACCGCATCCTTGCGGTGCGTGATCGCGGTGATCCGCATCGGCATGTTGAATTCTTCGAGCGCCACATGGCCGTGCGATTCCCCGAACGGCGCTTCCGGCTCGACATTGACCGTATCGATGTAGCCTTCGATGACCACTTCGGCTTCGGCCGGCACCCAGAGGTCCACTGTCTTGGCCTTCACAACGTTTATCGGCTCACCGGCGAGCCCGCCCGCGACCTCGATCTCGTCGACGCCGATCGGCAGTTTCTGCGGCCCCATGAACGCGACATATGGCGGGCAGCCGAGCACGATGGCGCAGGGCATTTCCGTGTCGCCGCGCGCCTGATGGGTCTGGTAATGGCGATAGCCGCCTGCCCCGCCAACGCGTGTCGCCATGCGCACCACCAGCCGGTCCGGCGCTTTCAGCGCACAGCGATAGGTGCCCATGTTCTGCACGCCGGTCTCGGGGTCTTTCGTGATGACGTTTGTAGCGGTCAGCGTCGGCGCGCTATCGAAACCGGGCGTCGACACAGGAATCGGCAATGCGTCAAGACCACGCCCCTCGCCTTCCAGCATGCGGCGCGTATTGACGATGTCGTGGCATGGCGCCTTTTCGACAACGCGCGGCGGTATCGGATTGGCGATGGCATGGTCCCATTTCGCCTGGATGTCTGCGACGGAAGCATCCATGCCGACGCTGTAGATTTCGCGGTTCGCCGCCAGCGCGCCGACGACCACCGGCATCGAGTATTTGCGGCCTTTGGCATCGACGATATTGTCGAACAGAAACGCCTTGCGGTCTTTCTCTTCCATGCCGCCGACGAACTGCCAGCGCACGAGCGGATGCAACTCGCTGTCCTTGTCGATAGGCCGGGAGATGCGCTGCAGCAGGCCGCGCGCTTCCAGTTCCTTCAGGTGTTGCTGAAGATCGCGATACTTGCGGCCGGAGCCGTCTGCGTTTGTTTCCGTCACCGGGCGATTGTCGTCGGCCATTTTTGTCTCCCGTGCAGGATCAGCCGAACAGCTTTTCGGCCAGCCCGCCATTCATCTGCTTTGCTTCGCTCGCCGAGAAGCCGGCATCGGCGACAACCTTCATGGGCGTCAGGTCGCCGATGGGGAACGGCATGTCGGAGCCCATCATAATGCGGTCGCAACCGACGCTGTCGGCGAGGAAGCGCAGGACTTTCGGGTCCTGAACGATAGTATCGTAATACAGGGCCGCAAGGCTCTCGTCCGGGTTGCCGAGTTTCTGGTCCAGCGACCAGTTGCGGCGCAGCCGGCCGATCACGAACGGCAGAGCCGCGCCGCCGATACCGACGATGACCTTGGCGTTTTTGTATTTCAGGATATGGCCGGAATAGATGATGCGGCTCACCGCGATAAGCGTATCGGTAATGCGCCCCACGGCATTCGCCATGCCGTAATCGTGCACGCGGTCGTCGCCGCTCTCGAAGACAGGATGAATGAATATCGCCGAACCATTGGCGTCCGCCGCTTCCCAGAACGGGTCGAGCGAGGGATCGTCGAGCACGCCGCCGACGCCCTTTGGCTGGGTGCCGATCATCGCGCCCTTGAAACCGGCCTTATGCGCCTCGTTCAGCACCATTGCCGCCGAGGCTCCGTCCTGCAGCGGCACGGTGGCCAGCGGCACAAAGCGCTTTTCGTCCTTCGACGCCTGCATCAGGTGATCATTGATCAGGCGCGACCAGCGCACGCCCTGCTCGGCCGGCAGTTCGTAGCCGAACTGGTCGAGCCAGCCGCCGCAGACCTGGCGTTCGATTTTCTGCTCGTCCATCCACTTGAGCCGCCCGCCCATGTCGCTGAGCGGTTTCGCGACCGGCCGCGTCGGCTTGCCGCCGGCGAAGGAAAAGCCGAAGGCGTCGCCCTGCTGCACGAGCTTCAGGTCGGCGAAATCCTTCGCATTGTCCTCAATCGCCTTGATGAGGCTGGGCGGTACGAGATGGGCATGGCAGTCGATGATCATTCTTGTCTCGCGTGTTCGGTGATTCAGGATTGTTTGTCTTTCGCCGTCGCAACGGCGTCGGCGATGGCGACCGGGCGCATGGGCAGCTTGCCAAAGGATATGCCGAACGGGCGTACCGCGTCGTTGACAGCTCCGGAGATCGCGGCAGGTGAGCCGAGATACCCGCTTTCGCCGGAACCCTTCTGCCCGAACACCGTGAACGGTGACGGCGTGCAGTGATGCACGATTTCAACTTCCGGCACCTCGTGCGAGGACGGCAGCAGATAGTCCATGAAGCTCTGCGCGATCATTTCCCCGTTTTCGTTATAGGCGAATTCTTCCATCAGGCTTGCGCCGATGCCATGCGCGATACCGCCAAGGGTCATGCCCTTCACGATATGCGGATTGATGACCGTGCCGCAATCGTGGCCGATGATATAGCGCTTGATGTCCGTCTTGCCGGTGTCGGCATCTATGGCGACGAGGATCAGGTGGAACTCGAAGGAATGACAGGGATACATCTGCACCTTGTCGTCCTTCGGCAGTTCGTCGCCCGTTGGCACCTGATAGACAGCCGAACTTTCCAGGCCCGGGTCCATGCCTTCGGGCAGAAGGTGGAAGTTGCGATGGCCGATGTGGACAAGCTGCGCCCAGTTCAGCGTCTTGCCGTCTTTCGATCTCACGGAGCCGTTGGCGTATTCGCAATCTTCCGGTGCGCAGCCGAACTGGTGCGCGGCGATGGCGACGAGCTTGTTCCGCAGCTTGTGCGCCGCGTGATAACAGGCGCCGCCGAGCATGATCGCCATGCGCGAACCGACCGGCGAATTCGACGGCAGGCTGGCAAGGGAATCCGTCCGCACGATGCGGATTTGCGCCGGATCGGTTTCCAGCACTTCGCCGATGACTGTGGAAGCCAGCGTCTCGTGCCCCTGCCCCGACGATGTCGTGTGGATCGTCGCGGTGATCTGTCCCAGGCCATCGACATTGATACGCGCCGAGTCCATCCACGTCGTCGTATTGTTGGCCGGGTTCAGCAGCGGCTCGAAGGACGAATTGCCGCCCGACGGTTCAAGGCATGCAGCGACGCCGATGCCGGCCAGAAAGCCCAGCCCGCGCAGCCGGTCGCGTTCGGCGATCAGCGCCTTGTAGTCCGCATGCGCCAGCACTTTTTCGACTACGGTATGGTAGTCGCCGCTGTCGTAGCGCGTGCCGCTGGGGATCAGATACGGAAACTCGTCGCTGTTGATGAAATTTCGTTTGCGCACTTCGATCCGGTCGAGACCGCAGGCCTCCGCCACCTTGTCCATCATCGTTTCGATGGCGTAGTTGGTCGGCGCCTGGCCGAAGCCGCGTACTGCTTCCTGAACAGCCTTGTTCGACGTCACCGATACCGCGTGATAGCGCACGCTGCCGATCTTGTACGGCCCGACGATAGCTCCGATCGGCTTGCCGAGCTGGAACGGCGCGCGGCCCGCATAGGCGCCGACATTGTCGAGCGCCCGCATCTTCATCGACTTTACAATACCGTCGCTATTGAACGCGACGTCCACATCGAAAATGCGGTCCGGCCCATGCGCATCGCCGGAGACCATGTTCTCCAGACGATCCTCTATCAACCGCACGGGGCGGTTGAGCACGCGCGCGAGATGCGCCGCCAGCACCGAGTGCTTGATGCCGCGCTTCACGCCATATGAGCCACCGACATCGACATCGTAATGCACGCGCACGCCATGACCCGGCAACCGAAGCGCCCGGGCGATCTGATCGGAATATTTCGGCATCTGGATCGAGGCCCATACGTCCAGAACTTCGTTCCAGGGATCCCATTCCGCGACGACGCCGAAAGTCTCGATAGGTACGGTGGACGATCTGCCCCATGTCACGCGCATGGACAAAGTGCGTTCTGCCGCGGCGAAATCCTCGTCCACCGGCCCCCAGTTAAAGGTCTTGTCGAGCAGCACATTCGACCCATGCCCTGCATGGACCGGCGTCGACCCCGGATCGTAGGCCTCTTCCGAATCGATCACGAAAGGTAGCGGCTCGTAATCTACCTCGACCAGTTCGGCAGCGTCCTCGGCCAGCGCCCGCGTATCGGCAACAACGGCTGCGACCCATTCGCCATTGTAGCGTGCCTGCCCGACGGCAAGCGAATAGCGCTGCACCTTCGGCGTTTCGAGACCGTTCATCATCGGGTCGACCGCGGCAGCAAGCTCTTCGCCTGTCAGGACGTAATGCACGCCCGGCAGGGCAAGCGCTTTCGATGCATCTATCTTCGCGATTTTCGCCGCGGTGTGCGGCGAGTGAACGATGGCCGCATGCAGCATGCCCGGCCGTTTCAGGTCGGCGACGTAATTGCCTTTGCCAACAACGAAGCGCCGGTCCTCGCGCACGCGGCGATCCGTGGAGAGGAACTTGAAGCCGCTGTTCTGCGGATGCGCGCTCATGCGGACGCCTCCCCGCTCGATGCGTTCGAGCCCTTCAAGCGCTCGGCCGCCAACGCTATCGCCTCGACGATCTGGCCATATCCCGTGCAGCGGCAGATGTTGCCGGAAATCGCGTCGACAATGTCCTCACGGCTCGGCGAAGCATTGCGGGCCAGCAGCGCATGGGCGCTGAGCACCATGCCCGGCGTGCAATAGCCGCATTGCATGCCATGCGTTTCGCAGAACGCGTCCTGTATCGTCGACAATTCGCCCGGCCCCGGCGTCACGCCCTCGATGGTGGTGATCTCATAGCCCTCGGCCTGCGGCGCGAACATCAGACACGACCGCGAGACTTCGCCGTCGATCAGCACGGTGCAGGCGCCGCAAATGCCATGTTCGCAACCCGTATGCGAGCCGTTGAGATCGAAATTGTCGCGCAGGCAATCGAGCAATGTCGTGCGCGCCTCGCATTCGGTTTCGCGGACCTGCCCGTTGATGTTCAGGGTGACTTTCATGCGTTCGCCCCTTTCAGCGCATCCGCCAGCGCCCGTTTCGCCAAAGCAACGGCGACGCGGCGGCGATAGGCTTCGCTGGCATGGCCGTCGGTCATGATTTCCAGTGCGGCGACATCATCTGCGATGGCCGCCGCCACCGAATCCGGCGACGCGCCGGAAACGACGGCTGCGCTGGCCCCTGCGAGCCGCGCCGGCGCAGGTGTCGCCGCGCCGATCGCAATGGTGCAACGGGTTACTTTGCCGTTCGCATCGGCGCAAGCCTGAGCTGCGGCCGAAACATAGGCAAAGTCGCTCTTGCGGGCGCTGACTTCGTGAAAGCCGGTTCCGGTCTTCACCGCGTCCCAGATAGGAAATGCCAAAGCTGTCACGATGGCGCCTGCGTCGAGCGCCGTCATCATCGGGCCTTCGAAGAAATCGGCTGCTGACATCTCGCCCGCGCCGGTTACCGACTGGAAGCGAACGCTGCCTTCGAGCGCCATCAGAACCAGCGGAATTTCGGCAGCCGGATCCGCGTTTGCAACCGAACCGCCGACCGTCCCCCGGTTGCGCGTCGGCTGATGGCCGACCCAGGGCAGCGCCGCCGCCAACAGTGGAACCAGAGCCTCGACCTCGGCGCTGTGTTCGGCGACTGCCTGACGCACGGCAGCGCCGAGAACCAGCGAATCGCCCTCGCGACGAATACCCGACAGTTCCGGCAGGCGCGCGATATCGACCAGCTTCGATGGACGCGCCAGCCGCATCGCCATCATCGGCGTCAGGGTTTGGCCGCCCGAGACCGGCCGGGCGTCTTCGTCGGCGGCGAGAATGGCGCAGGCCTCTGCGAGGCTCTGGGGGCGGACATACTCGAACGGGGCGGCTTTCACACTTGTTTTCCGTAAATTAATGCCTTTGCGCAGAGCGCACCTGTGCGCAGGGGTTACGGGCCGCTGACGCTGGAGTCAACGCCGGACAAGGCGATCGGGGCGCGCGCCTGTCGTAGCCTGTTTGCGGAAATTATCCCGCCGCCAGCCCGTTGATTCCGGCCTGGGCGACCTGCGCGTCTTCGTGGCTCTGTACCCCGGAAACGCCAACCGCACCTACATATTCCCCTTCGGCGACGATGGGTATGCCGCCCTCGACCGTCGTCGCGCCCGGCAGTGACATGACGGCGACACGTCCGCCGGCGACGGCCTTTTCCAAAGCGCCCGACGGGCGGCGGAACATGATGGCGGTGCGCGCTTTCTCGACGGCGATGGTGGAGGAGGCCTTCTGCGTGCCGTCCATGCGCTCCAGATACATGACATGGCCGCCATCGTCGACGATGCAGATCACGACGTTCCAGCCGTTCTTTTCGGCTTCCGCGCGTCCGGCTGCGGCGATCTTCTTGGCGTCGTCTATGGACAGCGCGATTTTCTTGAACATGATTTCCTCCGTTTTCTGTCAGTCCGCGATGCCGAGAACCGCGCCGCCGTCGACGAGAATTTCGGCTCCGGTCACGTAGGCGCTGGCCGGAGATGCAAAGAACAGCAAGGCCCCCACGATGTCTTCGGCCTGGGCCACCCGGTGCATGGGAATGTATCGGGAAAAATGCTTCGCGGCCTCCGGATCCTTCATGCGCCCGCCAGCGATGTTGGTGGCGGCCGGACCGGGAGAGATCGCGTTGACGGTAATGTCGAAAGCGGCAAGTTCGTGTGCGAGCTGGCGCACGAGATGACCGAGCGCGGCCTTGGAAATCACGTAACCGGAGCCGACGAAAATCTCGGTCTTGGTGGCCGAGCATGAGCTTGTGATGACGATCCGTCCAGCGCCCTGCTTCTTCATGTGCGGCACGGCGGCCTGCACCGTTTTCACGATGCCCATGACGTTGATGTCCCAGACTTTCTCCCAGACCTCGTTCGACTGGTTTTCGATCTGGGTCGCCGGATTGCGCGAGCCGTCTGTCTGCAGAAATCCCGGTCCGCCGGAAATGCCGGCATTGGCGAAGAGAATATCGAGCCTGCCGGTCCGCTCGACCACGCCGGCGATTGCGGCCTCTATCGCGGCGCGGTCAGTCACGTCGGCGACTGCTGTCGCAACGGTGAGGCCATCGCTGGCAAGCTGTGCGGCGGCGGCGGCCAGCGTATCCGGGTTCACGTCGATCAGCGTGACGTTGGCTCCGTTCATCGCCAGCGCACGCCCGGCAGCGAGGCCGAAGCCACTGGCGCCGCCGGTGATTGCCGCGGTCTTTCCCGCCACGGCGAACAGGTGTTCGATTTTCACAGTCGCGGTCCCTAGGCCTCGTTGGAGGTGAGGCTGACGATCGTGTTGGTGAGTTCGCCAATTCCTTCGATCTCGGCGCGCACGACATCGCCCGCCTTGAGAAACGTACCGCTCTCCGCGCCGGTGCCCGAGGGCGTACCGGTGAGGATCACGTCGCCGGGATGCAACGTGAGGCGGGTCGAGATGTGGGAAATCTGGTCGGCGATGTTGAAAATCATCATCGACGTGTTGGCGTTCTGCTTCAGTTCGCCGTTCACGTACAGCTTCAGCGGCAGGTTCATCGGATCTGCGATCTGGCTCGCGGGGACGATCACCGGACCCATCGGGCACGAGCCGTCGAAACACTTCTGGCCGATCCAGTCCCATTTGAACGGCGTCGTGTCGCTGAGGCCGGGACGGCGCGAGAGGTCGCGGGCCGACAGATCGTTGGCGATCGTATAACCGGCGACGTAGCTCAGGGCGTCGGCGACGCTGACGTTGCGGCATTTCGTACCGATGACTGCGGCAAGTTCTATTTCCCAGTCGAGCGCAGCGGAAACAACGCGGATATCAGTCCGGTCGCCGACGGCGGTGCGCGAGGGCTTGAGGAAGTGCCAGGGATTCAATCCTGCTTGCTTGGGATCGGGTTCCTGCTTCAGGCCCTGCCGGGCAGCCATGGCTGCGACATGATCGGAATAATTCGCGCCGGCGCAGTAAATGCTGACCGGCCAATGGACCGGCGAATGCAGTGTCAGGTCAGCCAGCTTCATGGCTCCGGCAGCTCCGGGCGTAACTTTTGCGGCCGCGGCTGCCAGGCGTTGGCTCGCGTTGGCCCAATCGTCCAGGATGGATTGAACGCTCTCGTCTCGCGTTTCGCCGGTTGCGAAAGCCGCGTCGAAAACCATGCCGTCAACGGCTATCCCGGCACGCGGGCCATGTGCGGATGCATAGGTCAGAAGACCGAAATTAGCCACGTTTCTCTCCCCGAATTGTCGCGCCATTCGCTTTGACCTCGCCGGCACAAGCGGCGCGCCGCCAAGCGCTGGCATTCGTCTCTACGCCCAGATCAGCGTGCGTTCAAATGGAATCATTTGAACGCACAAAAGCTGATCGATTCCGAAGTGTAGAGCATCGCAATTCGTGAAAAACCGGAGCCACTTTTCGTGCGATGCCCTGGCGTATTTCGGCTTCGGCGAAAAGTCCCGGCAAACTATGGCCCTGCCCTGCTGCCTGCAGGTGCGCCCGAGGCGCCGGCGATCTTGTTGCGCACCGCGAGATATTCCCGCCCGGCAAGGACGACGCCCAGCACGAACCCCGCAGCGTCGACAGCATGGCCATATGGAATGGCGCCGGCGGGAATGAACATCATGATGCCGGCCAGCGCGAAGAGCGCACGCATGGGCCAGTCGAGCGGGCGGCTGAAATAGCCGACGACCGCTGCCGAGACGAGCCAGACGCCAAACAGGGACGTTATGATCGCGAGCGTAACCGCAACGGGTGTTCCATCCAGCAAGAGGGACGGCGCCGCAACGAAAAGAAACGGAATGATATAGGCGACCCAACCGAAGCGTACGGCTTCCCAGCCCGTCTGCATGGCGTCGCTGCCGGCAAGCGATGCGCCGGCAAAAGCCGCCACTGCCACAGGCGGAGTAATCATGCTCATCATGCCGAAATACATGACAAACATATGCGCAGCCATGGGCGTAATGCCGACCTTGACCAGCGAGGGCGCAACAAGGGTCGCCAGCAGTACATAGACGCCGACCGTCGGCATGCCCATGCCCAGAATAATACAGACGACAGCAGAAATCGCCAGCAGCAGCCAGACGTTGCCGCCGCCAATGGTCACGAGGACATAGGTCAGCGAAAAGCCGAGGCCGGAAATGTTCAGAACGCCGATAATGAAGCCCGCCGCAGCGGTAATCGTCATCATGTCCAGGGACGTCTTGCCCGTCTGCACCACTGCGCGCGTAAGGCCGTCCCACGACATGCGCAGCTCGCCATAGCCGAAGATGTAGCCGAGCACGACGAGAAAAGCCGAAGCGATCAGCGCCGCCATCTGCGGCGACCAGTTCATCCAGAACATGCCGCCGATCAGCACGACGAACGGAATGGGATAATGCCAGCCCTTGCGCAAAACGCCGGCAATCGCGGGGATCCTGTCTTCCGGAACCCGCTCTATGCCTTCACGGGCGGCGATCAGGTCAGCCTGAATGAACAGCGCGACGTAGTAGAGGATCGCAGGCAGCAGCGCGGCAATCACCACGTCGCTATAGGGAACCTGCAGGAACTCCGCCATCAGGAACGCTGCTGCGCCCATGACCGGCGGCATAAGCTGCCCGCCCGTGGACGCAACCGCCTCGATCGCTCCGGCCGTCTGCGCCCGGTAGCCGCCCTGGCGCATCAGGGGAATTGTGATGACGCCCGTCGACATCACGTTGGAGACTGCGCTGCCGGAAATCGAACCGAACAGGCCGGAGGCCGTGACGGCGATCTTGGCCGACCCGCCGCGATAGCGGCCCATCAGCGATAGCGAAACGTCGGTGAAAAACTCCGACCCGCCGGATTCGAACAGCAGGAATCCGAACAGAACGAAGGCAATCACGATGGTCGACGCCACAAGAACGGGCGTTCCCAGCATCGAGCCGCCGTCCCAGATCAGGTAATACACGAGCTGGTCGAGCTTGACCGGCCGGCCCTGCAGTTCTCCGGGGATCAGCTGTCCGAGCAGGCCGTAGACCACGAAGCCCAGCACGACGAGCACCAGTACATTGCCGACCGTTCGGCGCAACGCCTCGAGCACGAGGAGCACCATGATGAAGGCGACGATCAGTCCGTCCAGCGGCCTTTCGGATTGCAGTTCCGAATAATCTGGAAACTTGATGTAGATGAAGATCGCGCAGCCGGCTGCCAGCGCGGCGAGGACCCAATCGTACAGCGGGACCGGAGGCTTCTTCACGCTTTGCGCCACAGGCAGGCCGATGAAAACGGCCGTCAGCGCAATGCCAAGCATGGCGATCAGGAATTGTTCGTTGAACAGGTAGAGGCCGATGTACAGCTGCAATTCGAGCGCCCAGGCAACCGACAGAAGCGTCAGCACCGAAGCGAGAATGGCAAAGGGCAGAATGCCGCTGCCGCGGGTTTCCGGTTCGGCCGGTATTGACACCGATGGCGGTACGTTCGACGGCTGCTCGCTCACGCGCGAATTCCTGTTATGGCGTTTCCCGGAGATTTGAAAGCCGGATTTCCGTCCGGAAACGCGATGAAACGATCTGTTTGTGGTTTTGTCGCAAAGGCTACGGCGCCGCGGTACGGAACCACGGCGCCATGTTGCTTCAGCCCGTTAACGGCTTATTTCGGTCCCTGCTTCATTTCCTTCAGGAACTTCATCGCGCCCGGATGATAGGTCAGGCCGGGCATGTCGCGGTACATCTTGTCGGGATTGAACCCGGCGAGTGGGCGGAAGCCTTCCATCATCGGCTTCTTGTTGCCGTGCATGATCTTGGCAAGCTGATACACGGTCTCGTCCTTCACCTTGGCATTGGTAAGGACAAGATAGGCGTATTCCATGATCGGCAGGGGCTTGTCGAAGCCGGCCAGACCCTTGCGCGGCTGCCATGTGCTGACAATGGCTACCGGCACGAACTTCTGCATGGCCTTGACGGATGCTTCGTCCGTGTTGAACGGCAGGGCGCGCAGGCCGCCGACCTTGGCGTCGACTTCCCGCACCTTGGCCGCGCCCGTCGCAAAGTAGAACGCATCAAGCTGGCCGCGCGCAAAGGCATCGGCGTTCGAGGGTACGGTCGTTACCGGGACAGCCTTCACGTCGCTGAATTTCAGCCCGGCATTGGCCAGTGATCCTTCAACCAGCGTGTGCAGAACGCGGGCGCTGGTAAACCGGGCGGGAATGCGCTTGCCCTTGAGGTCCGCCATCGTCTTGATCGGCGAATCCTTCTGCACGTAGAAGCTGCCGCCGAACGGCACCATCACCGATACGATGCGCAAGTTCGGCTGCGGCTTGCCCTTGTAGATCGCCTCGCCCTTGACCGCGTAATAGGTCTCAAGCTGGTTGGCGAGGCCGAACTCCAGTTCCCCATTGTTGAGAACCGGCACATAGGCGCTGGTGCCGGCATAGGGCTGGATGCGCATGGCGAGGCCATTGTCGGAAGCAACTTTGGCGATAGCCGCCCCGGCGGAATAGGTATACGCGCCCTGTTTGGCGGTCGCCATACCGACGGACTGGGCCATCGCGGGTGCAGCGAACAATGCAACGGACGCCACGGCTGCGGCTGTGGAAGTTCTGATCATGGCTTTCCCCTCCTTCTGTGCAAAGCCTCCGGCGCGCGATTCTTGGTAGTCGCGCCGGATCAATGCGGGCCTTCTAACAGATGGAAGAGGCAGAGCAAAATTCAATCGAATCGGGAGCGGGCCGGATTGCGCCTCAATTCGGTCCGTTCAGTCCATACGGATGATTATCTTGCCGAAGTGGGCAGCCGATTTCAGGTATTCATAGGCAGCTTTGGTTTCGGAAAAGGCAAATGTCCGGTCGATGACAGGCTTGACCTTGTTGACGGCGAGCGCTGCGTTCAACGCCTCGAACATGCGGGTCGAGCCTACCGATATGCCCTGCACGTTGGCGCGCTTTGCCATGATTATCATGGGGTTGATTTCAGCCTGCCGCGACAGGACGCCAATCATCGAAACCTTGCCGCCCGGCCGGATGGCGGCGATGGATTTGGCAAAGGTGCCTGCCCCGCCGACTTCGACGACCTGATCGACGCCGCGTCCGCCAGTCAGTTCCAGCGCCGCCTTTTCCCAGTCGGGTATGGTCCTGTAATTGATGCCATGCGCCGCCCCCATCTCCGCAATGCGGGCCAGTTTGGCGTCGCTCGACGAGGTCCCTATCACGGCCGCGCCGAACATCCTGGCAATCTGCAAGGCAAAAACCGATACGCCGCCCGTGCCCTGGATCAGGATGGTTTTCCCGGCGGCAAGCCCCCCGTGATCCACGAGCGCATGCCAGGCGGTGACGGCGGCGCAGGGCAGGCTCGCGGCTTCCTCGAACGACAGATGGTCCGGAACCGCGACAGCCCCCTCCTCTTCCAGCACCGCGTAGTCGGCAAGCATCCCGTCTATTGCTCCGCCCAGCGCGCTCCCAGGCGCCTGCGGTCCCGCTTCGCCGCCGGTCCAGCGCTGGAAAAAGCAGCTAGCCACGCGGTCGCCGGTCTTGAATTTGGTCACGTCAGGGCCGGTTTCGACAACTTCGCCCGCCCCGTCCGAGAGCGGGATCAGATCGGGTTTCGATCCGGCGCGGTAAGACCCGCTCGCGATTGCGTAATCGCGGTAATTCAACGAGCAGGCGTGAACTTTCACCAATATCTGGCCGCGACCCGGCTTGGGGACAGGCCGTTCGACCTGCTGCAGGGCGTCGATCCCATCCGGTTTCGGCAAAATGAATGCACGCATTTTTTTCCTCGTCTCTCGTGCGCGGTGCAGTAACGCTTGCGATTACGCCTCGCCCCAGACATCCCGGGCGATCGCCACCATCTGCGCCAGCTTGGCCTCTTCCTGCGACTCGCTGAGCGGATTGCCGCCGATGGACGAGGCGAAACCGCATTGCGGAGTCAGCGCCAGCTGCTCGAGGGGGGCGAATTTCGCGGCTTCATCGATGCGGCGCTTGATCTTGTCCGCATCGTCGAGCTGCGCCGACTTGGAATTGACGAGACCCATGGCAACGACCTTGCCCTTGGGCAACAACCGCAACGGCTCGAAGCCGCCGGCGCGCGGGGAATCCCATTCCAGGAAATAGCCGTGCACATTGCAACGGTTGAACAGGGCATCGGCCACCGGATCGTAGCCGCCGTCGGCCGCCCAATTGCCCTCGCGGTTGCCGCGGCACTGGTGCAGCGTGATCGTTACATCGTCCGGCAGGCCGTCGATAACGGCGTTGAGCCGGTCGCAATATTCGCTCAGCAGCTGATCGGGATCGCGGCCCCAGCCCTTCACCGTATCGCGGTGTTCGGGATCGCACAAAAAGGCGATGCAGGTGTCGTCGAACTGGATATAGCGCGCCCCGGCGGCGATCAGCGCTTCCGTTTCCTTGCGGTACGCCGTGGTCAGGTCGGCCCACCATTCCTCGATATCTTTGTAGTGGGCCTCGGTGACGCCCTTGTCGCCGCCGCCGTACATGTGCATCAGAAACGGCGCAGGGATGGTAACCTTGGCGGTCTGCTTTGTCGCCTCAACGAGGAATTTCACGGCCTTTGCCGTGGCGCTGTCCTGCCACTCGATCTTGCCGGTCGTCCACAGACGCGAGAACGGCATGCGCTCGCCCTTGGCGTTGCGCCAGGTGAATTCCATCGTGCCGGTGCGGTCGGCCTTGAAGCCCTTCCAGCCCATCGGCAGGTCGAGCCACCACGAGCGGCGGCGGAATTCGCCGTCCGTCACCGAGCGCAGCCCGGCCCGCTCCTGCATGGCGACCACCTCGCGGATGCACTCGTCCTCGACAGCGCGCAATTCGGCATTGTCATGCGGCCCCAGATGCGAATCCGGCGTCTGCGGCCCGAGCAGTTTGTGCCGTGCCTCTTTCAGCCGTTCTGGACGCAAGAGCGAACCGACATGATCGGCGCGGAACGGCGGGCGTGAGCGGGGGGCGACGGAGGGAGTGGTCATGGCGTTTCCCGGTGTTTGGTGTGGTTTGGTTACGCAGGATGTGCCGGAAGTTCGGCGATGAGGCAAGGGCCGTCGCACTGGGACTAATCCACAGTCTCGACGGGATTTGACATTTTGCTCAGCGTGGATGGCGCAAAAGGAAGACCAATATGGCCACGATGAATGTTTTACTGCCGGACACCATAAAATGCTGGATGGGGAAGCACAGGTGAAAACCGGCAGCTTTAGCAACACCAGCGACTACATATGTTATCTGATCCGGCAAGACCACGAGCGCGCCGTTGCGCGATCCGCTCTCCAGTTGGTCATCTGCGAAGCCATTGCCAGTGGGAACCCGGAGCCATTCGATTTCACGGCGTTCAAAGCGCGCATGCACGAGCAGTACGATGCGAAGTGAACTCGTGCACTACCGCCAGCGCTCATCCTCCCGGCGGTCTGGCCCGCACAAAATCCCCTCACCAATCCTCGCAGCGCAAACCATCCACCCTTCCAAACTCGCCCAGATTTCCCGTGACGACGACAAAACCCCGGCTGCGGGCGTGGCCGGCGATCAACAGGTCGTATCCGCCTATCGATAGACCGCGCCTTTCAAGATCGGCCCTTATGTCCCCGGCGTGTGCGGCGGCATCGGCGTCGAACGGCAGGACTTCCAGCCGCGCGCAGAAGCGTTCCACTTCGGCCCGGTTGTGCGCGGGACGAGCAGACTTTTGCGCGCCGTACAGCAGTTCGGTCAGGACGATGGTGGAAATGCAAAGCCCGTCCGCCTCCTCGTTGAAGCGGCCGCGCAATTCCGGTGGCCGGTCGCGCAGAACGCGGATACAGAGGTTGGTGTCGAGCAAATAACGAAGCATCAAAACGTTTCGCGATCCTGCACAGGCGGCTGCTCGCGCGCTGGAAGATCGATCCCCGGCGCGTCGAAAAAATCGTCCCAGACGGCATCCGCCGGCAGGATGATCCGCTTCCTGCCCTCCTTGACGATGGCGACTTCCTTCACATCGGCGGGAAAGGCGACATCCTTGGGAAGACGTACAGCCTGCGAGCGGTTGGACTTGAAGAGGGTTGTTCGCGACATGAGACCAGACTAGCTTCGGGCTGCGTATATGTCAAAGGGATATACAGCCGCCCCTCACACCTCCACCACAAAACACGCTCCGCCGCCTTCGCGCGGCTCGCAACGCACGGTTCCACCATGCCCCTCGGCGATCTGGCGTACGAGCGCGAGGCCGAGACCTACTCCGCCGGACGCTTCGCTGGCGCCAGAGCGGCGGTAGAAAGGTTCGAAAATCTTTTCCCGGTCGGCTTCCGGCACGCCCGGCCCACGATCACAGACTGCGAGCCGCACCCGGCCTCCGGGCTGCGCTGTGACCGAAATTTCCGCAGGCATTGCCCCGCCATAGCGCTGGGCGTTTTCCAGCAGATTGCGGACCAGCCGCCGCATCAGGCGCGGATTGCCCTTTACAGGCGGCACAGCGCCGACAGCCTCCAGTTCTGCCCCGGTGCGCGCGGCCTCTTCCGCCGCCAGCGCGACGAGGTCGATTTCCTCGAAGGCTTCGTTGCCCGGCCCCGTCCCGTCGAGACGGCTGGCAGTCAGAATCTCCTCCACGAGTTGGTCGAGTTCGCGCACATTCCGGGATATTTCCTCGCGCATATCGGGCGGGGCCCGGTCGCCGAGCGCTTCGGCCGCCATGCGCAGTCGCGCCAGCGGCGAGCGCAATTCATGCGAGGCGTTGGCCAGCAGCGTCTTGTTGCTTTGCACCAGCGTTTCGATCCGGCTTGCCGTCTGGTTGAAGGTCTGGGCGAGCCGCGCCACCTCGTCGCGTCCGGCAACGTCAACCCGGCGCGACAGGTCGCCCGCGCCGAACGCCGCCACGCCTGCCTCAAGCCGTTCCAGATTGCGGGTCAACCGGCGCACCACGGGCCAGGCTGCAATGGCGACGGACACGGCGATAAGGCCCAAAATGACAAGCAGGCCTGGCGGGCCATTCATGGGGCCACCGAACCTTCCGCGCGGATGCGCCCTCTGGCCAATAAGTATGCGTCCGTCCTTCAGTTCGACGCTGCGGCGGAACCATGTGTCCCGTGTGGGCCGGAACCGGCCACCTTCGGCAGGGCCGATATCAACGCGCCCTGCCCCGGCTATGAGCTGGCCGTCTTTGCCGACGAGCGCGAGACCGACGCCGGCAAGGCCGCTCCATTTTTCCAGCGCCTGTTTCTGTTCTGCTGCCGGGGCGCTGGCGGGCGGAAGCATGGCCTGCGCGGCTTCGGCGAAGAACTCCTGCCGGTCGAAGAAGCTTTCGCCGCCGCCGAATATCCGCCAGGCGAGACCGGCGAGCAGGACCGACAGGACGATGGAGGCAAGTACGGCGAGATAGATGCGCAGATAGAGGCGTTTCATGGCCCGGCCTCACTCCTGCGATTTTGCAAAAACATAGCCCGCCCCGCGTACGGTGATAATGCGCTTGGGCGCTTTCGGATCGTCCTCGATGGCGGCGCGGATGCGGGCAACATGCACGTCGATGGAGCGGTCGAAGGCCGGATCGTAGGGCGTCGGCTCGCCGCGGGCGAATTCCATCAATTGTTCGCGCGCCAGCACCCGGCCGGGCCGTTCCCCCATCGCCAGCAGCAGATTGAACTGGTGGCTCGTCAATGCGAGGTCCTCGCCATCCAGCCGGGCGATGCGCGCATCGGCATCGATTTCCAGCCGGCCGAAGCGGAGAATTCTTGCGCCCGGCGACGGCTGAACTGCGCCGCGCCGCAGAACGACGCGGATGCGGGCAAGCAATTCCCTCGGCTCGAAAGGTTTGGGAATGTAATCGTCTGCACCAAGCTCGAGCCCGACTACCCTGTCCGTGGGATCGCCCCTGGCAGTCAGCATGATGACTGGTGTCTGTCCGGACATCCCCTGCAATGCGCGGATGCGGCGGAAAACGTCGAGGCCGTCGCCGTCCGGAAGCATGAGATCGAGCAGGATCACATCGGCAGCGGTCTTCTGCTGCACCGAAATACCGTCCGCCCCGGTTCCGGCGTGCACGACGTCGAAACCGGAGCGGCCGAGATAATCGGCGACCAGGGCGGCAAGCCGCTCATCGTCTTCGATCATCAGGATGCGGGGCATGAATTCATTCCCGATGCTGGCTCCACGGCCGAAGGGGGAAACAGCCGCGAAAGCCCGATCCATGCCCCGTCCTCACCTGTACGTCAACGAAACGCACGATGGTCTAGTGACGGCCGAACATGCGGCGGCGCTTTTCGGCCAGTTCGACCAGTTCCTGCCGCTGCTTCGGCGTCAGCGTGTCGGCGACTTCGCCAAGCGCCTGGACGACCTTCTTCGAAGCCTCGTCGATGGCCTTGATGCGCTCTGCACGCAGGCGCTCCAGCTCGACCTTGTCGAACTTTTCCGCCTTGAGCAGCTTCAGCATCTGTTCGCGGGCTTCCATGTTACCCTTGCGGAAGTCCGGCGCCTGCTGCGCTATGCCCTTGATTGTGGAAGCGACCTTCTTCTTCTGATCCTCGTTGGCGCCGACGCGGCCGAGGATCATGTCGACCCCAAAGTCGATGCGCGGGCCCATGGTTGCGGGGTCGAAGCCGCGATGCCAGCCGTAGCGACCGTGGCCGCCCCATCCGGGCTGGGAATACGCGGAAACCGCGCCAAGGCCGATGAGGCCGGCCAGGCCGATTGCACCGCCGATCAGCCACTTGCGGCGGCCTGAGCGGGCAGGCGTTGCGGGAACATTCGTTTCGCCAGCGTTCGGGGAAGTCTGGTTGTGGTCGGACATTGTCGATCTCCTCTTGCGAATCTCCGGCCGCCGGATTGGCTGACCGCATGAGGAGACAATGAAGGGGTCCTGTTTCGAGCCTGTGTTCGCCCTGTAAAGTTGCGTAAAGCAGTTCCGCGCAATCGTTCGCGGCAACCTGGACGGAATTTGCCGGGGCTTGACGCGCGCCCTGACCTCCCCGACAACCCACCCTGTTCTCCGGAAACTTTCGAAAGACCGCCATGTCCGACCGCCCCACCCTGATGCTTCTGCCTGGCCTGCTCTGCGACGCCTCGGTCTTCACCCAGCAGATCGCCGGGCTGGGCGATCTTTGCGATGTGGTCGTGCCGGACTTTCGCGGTCTCGCCTCGATACAGGACATGGCCGCGCACGCGCTCGAAATCGCGCCGCAACGCTTTGCCCTCGCCGGCTTCTCCATGGGCGGACGGGTGGCGCTGCAGATCATGCGGACTGCGCCGGAGCGGGTCGAGCGGCTGTGCCTGTTCGACACGAGTCCCGGCCCAGAACCCGAAGGCGGCGCGGCGGCGCGGCAACCGCTGGTCGATCTGGCCTATTCCAAGGGCATGGAGGCGCTCGCCAACGCCTGGCTGCCGGGCATGCTGGGCAAAGCCCGCCGCGAGGACGCCGATTTCAAAAAGCCGCTCGTCGAGATGATCTGCCGTGCGACCCCGGATCAACACGCTGCGCAGATCAAGGCGCTGGTCAACCGGCCCGACGCGCGCCCGGTGCTGCCCGGGATTGCCTGCCCCACGCTGGTCATTTGCGGCGAGGAAGACGCGCTGACGACGCCCTCGATGCATGCGGACATGGCCGCAGCCATCCCCGGTGCGCGGCTGGTCATCGTCGCGGGATCCGGCCATTTCCTCCCCGTGGAGCAGGCCGAACATTTCACCCTCGCGCTGCGCAACTGGATGACGCATCCGGCGCGCGCGGGCTGAGTGCGGCCAACCGCACGCAAACAGGAACATTCTCGGGGAGAGGCCCATGCAATTCGGCATATTCGACCATCTGGACACGACGGACGAGCCCTTCACGCAGTTCTACGAGAACCGTCTGAAATATGTCGAAGCCGCCGACCGGGCCGGCATAACGAGCTATCACATCGCCGAGCACCACACGACGCCGCTGGGCCTTGCCCCTTCGCCGAGCGTCTATCTTTCCGCAGTCGCCCAGCGCACGAAAAACCTGCGCTTCGGCCCGCTCGTTTACATTCTGCCGCAATATCACCCGCTGCGCCTGATCGAAGAAATCTGCATGCTCGACCAGATGAGCGGCGGGCGGCTGGAGCTGGGCGTCGGACGCGGGGTTTCGCCCTTCGAGGCGCGGAATTACGGGCTGGAACCTGCCGAAACCCGCAGCATCTACGACGAATATCTGCAAGTTCTGCTGCAAGGTCTGCAGGCGCAGGAGTTCACCTTCGACGGGCAACATTATAACGCCAAAAGCCTGCCGCTGCAGATCGGCCCGGTGCAAAAGCCCTATCCGCCGCTTTGGTTCGGTATCGGCAACGACGGCAACGCGGAGAAAGCGGCCAGGCTGGGCGCCAACTGCGTGTCCCTGAGCGAGGCGGGCAAGACGCGTGGCTGGGTCGATGTCTGGCGCAAGAATCTGCCAGCCGGAGCCGCCGCGGACGTGCGCTTCGGCCAGTGCTTTTTCCTGGTTATCGACGATGACGGCAAACGGGCGCTCGAGACAGCCCGGACGGCTTACAAGAAATGGCGCGAGAGCTTCCACTTCCTGTACTATCACAACGGCACGTCGCCGATGCAGGGCGAACGCGCGCATACGTTCGATCAGGTGATGGACGAAAAGCGTGGCGCTGCCGGGACGCCCGCCGAGGTGCGCGATTATCTGGTTCGCGAAGTCGCCGCTGCAGGCGTGAACTACACGCTGGGCCAGTTTTATTTTGGCGACATGGACGCGGAAACGCCGGTCCGGTCGGTGGAACTGTTCGCGCAGCACATCATGCCGGCGCTGCAGGAGATGAACGAAATCGCCTGACTGCAAAGAATTGAAGTTGCAAGGCTACTGATATGGCATGAGATTGTTGTAAACATCTTCGATAGGTTTTTATGCTATAGACTATGCTCTTGGTCGAGTGGGCGGCTTTGTGGCCGCGCTGTTTTTTTCGCCTAAATTATTGTTTCAACATTAAATTTGGCATGGCACCGATGCATGTGATCCTCATCGCCGACTATGCAATCGCTGAAGGCGGAGCGCCACAGGTCGCTATTGCCTCGGCAAGGGGACTCGCCGATCTCGGCCACAAAGTCACTTATGTGCATGGCGTTGGCAGCGATGCTGACGCCGCACTGGATAGCCATCCCAACATCGATCGCATTGCGCTCGACGGGCAAGACGTCTGGAGCAAAAACATCGTCAAGGGCGCAAGGGACGGCGTTTGGAACTCGGGGCACAAGCAACGCCTGCTGGACATTCTCGGCAAGTTCGAGAGGGGGGCAGCGTCGTTCACGTCCACCAGTGGACGAAGTTCTTCTCACCAAGCGTCTTCGCTATCGTGCGCCAGGCGCAATTGCCCCTTGTTGTGACATTGCACGACTATTTTCTGACCTGTCCAACGGGCTTGATGTTCCGTTTCGACACGCGCGCCGCCTGCACGCTGACACCGCTATCGCTGCCGTGCCTGACCGCGCGTTGCGATCCGCGTTCGATGTTGCACAAGAGCGTGCGGATTCTGCGCGCCTTCGCAACAAACAAAGCACTCAAGGGGCTGCCATTTTCCGCGATTCATGTCTCAAAGACCGGGATGCAGACAATCGGGCGCTTTTTGCCGCGGGAAGCTGAACAGACTGTCATCGAAAACCCGGTCGAAGTGGAAGACGTGGGGCCTTGCACTTTCACTGGCGACCGCAAGCTGACCTATTGCGGCAGACTGACCGAAGAAAACGGCGCCGACCTCGTGGCCGCCGCGGCAAGGGAAGCGAATATTCCAAGCCTGTTTATCGGCGACGGTCCGCTTCGAGAGAAAATCCTCCAGATTGACCCGGAAGCCGAAATCACCGGATGGCTCGATAAACCGGCCGTCCGGCAACGCATACGGGACAGCGCACTGGCTGTTGCAGCGCCGTCGCGCTGGCCGGAAACCGGCCCTCTCGTGATAGCCGAAGCGATGGCGCAAGGCGTTCCAGTCATAGCTTCGTCCATGTCTGGTGCAGCCGCGCGCATCGAACATGGCCAAACGGGCTTCGTGCTTCCACCGGATGGCAGCGCGATCGCAAATGCCGCCTCAAGCCTGCGCGACGAGACGGTGGCCGCTGCGATGGGCAAGCGCGCTTATGAGGCCTATTGGTCTGCGCCGCCGTCCCTGAGATCGCATGCAAGCCAGCTGGCAGAATTGTATGCACGGCGCTTGGTGCTGGCGAAATAAGGGATTTGCCAAGCCTGGCCGTTACTCCCGGTTTTCGCCGTTTGCAACCGCATCTGAAAAACAAAAACCCTCCGGCGGGGGAACCGGAGGGTTTTCGGGAAGGCGGCAGCTGGAGGTCTGACGCCGGACTTTCCGTTTGCTGCCTGGATAATGCGGCAGCGTCATTCTGGTTCCACGATCAGTTGCAGACGCGGATATAGCGGTAGCCGCGGAAGTCGCCCCAGCGGTTGTAGACCGGGCGCTTTTCGCGCCAGCACGAACCACCGTAGTAGTAGCCGCCGCCGTGGGCGTGCGCCGCGCTGCCGACGATGGCGGCGCCAACCAGACCGGCGGCCAGACCGCCGAAGAAGGCGCCATTGCGACCGTAACGGGCTTCGGCCGGCGAAGCGGTGACGGCGAGAGTTGCGCCGATGGACAGGGCGGCGACAGTGGCGGCAGCGAATTTCTTTGCAACGATGTTCATGGCTCTCTCTCCTTTATTTGCGCAAGGCCCGGGCGGAAAACCGGTGACCACTTTTCCTGGCCTTGCTGTGTGAAACGGGGAAGTTCCGTTTCGCGATGATTGGAGAGTAGCGAAGCATTCACCCCGCCGCTGTGCGCGGGCGCACGTTCGGATCTGCTCTGAAACAACGGGGCAGAATTTCGCAGCGCTTGCGCTGGCTGAAAGATCGAGATGCCCATTTCGGGCGATTTCATAAAATGAACACACGAATACGCATTTTCACCAGCGCGCGGACCGGAATTCCGCGCAGCGGACCAATATCAGCCGTTCAAGCTGCAAATCGAACCGAAGAGGAGAGACCATGCTCAGAACTGCACTTGCAATTACAGCCGCTATCGGAATCGCCACGGCGGGCGCCGCCCCTGCGCTTGCCGCCCCGGCAGGGCCGGCCCCCAACGAGAGCGCCGAAACATACGAATATCCATCCGTTTATCCAGGAGAAGCGGCGCCGGACGCCTGGAACGGCGCGATGAACCAGCCGTCCGACGAGTATTCCGGCGATCCGGATGCCGAGCAGGCCGACGCCATGAGCAGCGCCGGTGACGGAATCAGCGCAGCGGACGATGGCGCTCCGGACGACGGAGGCTACATCCAGGATGAATGGATGTCCCCGATACCGCCCCTGCCGCCGGGAGACCGCTGCTACGGGCCGGAATGCAACACGTAACCTGCGAGAGCCCGGTCCGCCTGCCACAGCCGGACCGGGCGCTACCACCTGCCGTCCGTTGGGACGAATTCATGCAGGCCGCGGCGGCCGCCGCAGATTGAGCAGGTTCGCCGCCATGATGAGGACCGCACCGATCGCCGTATAGATGTCGATCACTTCGCTGTAGAAATACCAGGCGGCAAAGGCGGTCAGCGGCACACGCAGAAAATCCATCGGAACGACAATGGTCGCATCGGCATAACGAACGGCGTTGGCGAGGCAGAAATGCGAAAAGCCGCCGCAGATGCCGATCAGGATCAGCCAGCCCCAGAGATCGCCGGGAACCGGCTGCCAGACGCCAATCGCCGGTATCAGGCCGATGATACCCTGAATGACCAGCATCCAGAACACGATCTGTACAGTCGTATCGGTACGTGTCAGCGCCCGGGTCACGACGACCGAAACGGCGAAGGCAAAGGCCGCGTATAGGGAAATGATCTGGCCCCAGCTCACATTGCCTGCTGACGGCCGGATGATGATCCAGACGCCGATCAGGCCGAGAAGGATGGCCGCGCTCTTCCAGCGGTTCATCTTTTCGCCGAGGAAGGCCACCGCCAGCAATGCCGTCCAGATCGGCATGGTGAATTCGATGGAGACGACCTGCGACAGGGGGATGAGCGTGAGCGCCACCAGCCACATGTACTGGCCGCTGTAGTGGATGGTGTTGCGCAGCACGTGGCGCAACATCTGCGAGGACCACATGGCGCGCCATCCGCCCGCCATGAAAACCAGCGGCTGCAACAGAATAAAGGCGATGATGGCGCGCAGTTCCATCACCTGAAATGCGTCCAGCCGTACTGCCGCCTTGCGGCCGGCCACCGCCATCGCGACCATGGCGGCCAGCCATCCGCCCATCCAGAGGGCGGCCTTGAGCGTCGACGGTGCAGGCTGCGAGGACATCATTCTTTCCGAAGCGAAACTGTCGCGCGGATGCGGCAGGCCCCTGTTTAGCGGTTCGCGCGAGCCACGCAAGGGCCGTTCGGCGCGCGGCGACTGTGGTCTTGCGCCAGGCGTCAGTCTGCCGGATGATCGTGCAAGCGTATAAGACGTCCCGGGAGGAACACATGCCATTTCAGGTCACCAGCGAAAACCGCAACGCCTGGCGCGAGGACGGCGCGCTGTGCCTGCGCGGTGCGCTCTCGCGCGAATGGCTGGGCATTCTGGAAAACGGTTTCGAGGCTTCGCTCGGATCGCCCGGCCCCCTGTCAAAGGATTACGGGCGCAACGGCGGAAAGTTCTTCACCGATCACGCCATGTACAAGCGGCTGCCGCCGTTTCGCAGCTTTATCTGGGATTCACCGCTTGCCGCCATAGCGGCCGAGCTGATGGGCGCGACGAAATTGCGACTCGTCGACGATCATCTGCTGGTCAAGGAGCCAGGCACCGACAATCCGACCTATTGGCACCACGATTTCCCTTATTTTCAGTTCGAAGGTGACGATTTCATCAATTTCTGGATCCCGCTCGATCCGGTCACGCAAGCCAACGGCGCAATGCGCTTCGCCGCCGGGTCGCACTTGTGGGGCAAGCTGTTTCATCCGGTGCGCATCGGCAAGGGCGATCTGATCGAGGAGGCGGAGAAGCTCGACGGGCCTGTGCCGGATATCGACGGAGAGCCGGAAAAATACCGCGTCGTTTCTTGGGATGTGGCGCCGGGCGATGTGCTGGTTTTCAATGGCAAGACCCTGCATGCGGCGACGCCCAACACGACATCGGACCGCCGCCGCCGGGCGCTGGCGGTGCGCTTTACCGGCGACGATATTCGTTGGCGTCCCCGCCCCTATGCCCCGGCGGACGACGCCTTCCGCGACCTGAAGCCAGGCCTGCCCATCGATTGCGATGCCTATCCGATTGTGTGGGAGGCCGAAGCGGGCGCGTGAGAGCGGCAAACTATTGATTTAAATTTAACGATTTGCCGCAAAACTCCAAAAAGCCGGGCAGGATATTGTGACCGGAGATTGCGGCACAGTCCCGCCGGACTGACCTCTGTCTGGAGCATCGCGCGAAAAAGTGGCTCCGGTTTTTCGCGAATAGGGGTGCTCTACTATATGGAATCGATAAGCTTTTGTACGTTCAGATGATTCCATTTGAACGCCCGCTGATCTGGAACACACGAACGGAATTCGCCATGACGGAAATACTCGCCCGCTTCGTACGCGACGAACGCGGCGCTACGTCGATCGAATACGGACTGATTGGCGCGCTCATCAGCATCGTCATCATCGGCTCCGTCACGGTATTCGGGACAAGCATGAACGCCAAGTTTTCCACGCTGGCCGACGCGCTGAAATAACCGCTGGCCGGCTCAACGGCTGCATGCCGCCCCGCCCAGGACGCAGAATTTGGCGCAATGGGGATGGTTGAGCGGAACCGGCTTCGAGGATTCCTTCAACGTGCGGCCCAATTCGAACTGTTCGTCGTAGGCGAGCAACGTGCACGCCAGAACCGCCGGCGCATCCGCCCCCTTGCGCTTGACCACCATGCGCGCGTTCGAACACATGATGTCCGAGGGCGACTTGCCGAGAATGCCCCAGCACGCCTCGGTGATTTCCGGTACATCGGCCTTTTCGTCCATTTCCGGGAACAGCACGAGTCCGACCGGATCGCTCGCGTCGATGCTCAGGCCCAGACCGGCCAGCAGTCGTCCGTATCCCGCGCGCACGACAGGCTCGGCCTCGCCCGACAATTGCCGCCCGGCGATATGGATGCGGAATCCGTTCGCCGCCAGCCATTTCAGTCCGGTTATCGCCGGGTCCCACGAGCGCGGGCCGCGCTCCATTTCGTGCAAGCCCTTCGTATAGTGATCGAGCGAAATACGCATCGTCAGCCGATCGCCGTAACGGCCTTGCAGATCCAGCAGCGGCGTTTTGAAACGCTGCATCGGCTTCATGGCATTGGTCAGAACGATCAGTTCGAAGCCGCGCGCCAGCACTTCGGACATGATCGCGATAATGGCGCGGTTCATGAACGGCTCGCCGCCAGTAAGGCCGATGGTTTTGACCGGCAGCGCGTCGCGCGCGATTTCGTCCAGATACACCTGGACTTCGTCCGCCGAAATATATTCCAGCCGGTCGTTGCGCGGTGTGGATTCGATATAACAGGACGCGCAGGCGAGGTTGCATAACGTGCCGGTGTTGATCCACAGCGTCTCAAGCCGCTGCAACTCGACCACCGCGCGCCGGTCGCCCGCTGCCGTCACGAAAGGATCGGCGAATTTGCCGGACGCAACGCCCTGGCCCGCGCCGAAGTCCGGCCAGCGCGCGTTGGGGCCATTGCCGGCCTCGAAGCGGAGCGAGCCCGGCGCAAGCGCCCTGCCCGTGCATGCCGCTTCATCCTTCGGCAGAACCTCGCAGCCTGGCCACAGTCCGCTTTCCAGGGCACCGGCGTATCCTTCCGGCAGGCCTGCGCTGTGCATGGCGGCGGCGGCGCTGCGATGATCGTATTCGAGGGCCACATGCTCGATCTCGAGCGTGCGCGGCCGTCTGCCGGGCGTCAGCACCGAACACCAGACCCGCGCCGTGCCATCGTTCGCCGGCATGCCGAGCGCGCCCGCGTTGTGCCAGAGACGGCCGTCTAGGACTTGCGTAAAAGGAATGCCGCAGTGTCCGGCTATCACGCCGTCGCAACCCGCCGCGTCGATATCGTGGAGCTTCACCCGGTCCGGCGTCGAGGCGAAGACAAAGCGACTGGTTTCCGCCAACGCGCCATGCACAACGGCAAATGTCAGGCCGTTGATCGCTACCGACATGCGCTTCGGGAGAGTCTCCATCCATTGGCGCTGCGCCGACGAAACCTGTCGCGCAGCATGCTCGAACCAGGTCTTCGACAGCACGTCGCAGGCCGATCCGGGGGCGTAGCCGCAACCGCAATCGGCTGCCTGCAGCGCGAGCTGCTCTTCGCAATTGCCGGCTATGGCCGAGATTTCCAACTCGCGGATACGCGTGACGCAGGTGCTGGCGTCCGCGCCGTAGGCGACAATATCGCCGGTACACAGCATATTCTGCGGACCGATGCCGCGCGCGCGGGCGAAGTCCAGCAAGGCGTCGAGGGCTTGCGCGTTCGAATAGACGCCACCGAAAACGAGAACCGGTCCGGAAAAGCTGCGACGAAAGAATTGCAAATTGGTCATGCCTTCAATCTAGCCGCTGGTTTTCTGCTTTGCACGGCCATCACGCTGTTTTTGAGCCATCTAACGGGAAATTGAAGGACGATTGAATGTGCCCGCCGGGGCAATAGAACGATTGGCGCGAACCGCAGACCGATATACACTCGCGCAACCCGATCCGGGGGCAGCATTTCACGGATCCGAGAAATCCGACGTCGAAACCATACAGGAGGCCAGGATGCCCGAACCGAAAGTCAACGGTCTGCGCAGCATCGAACTTAACGTTTTCGATCTCAAAGGCAGCACGGAATTTTACAAGAAGGCCTGGGGCCTGGACGATATCAAGACGACGGGCGGCAGTGCCTATTTGCGGGCAACCGGGCCCGGCCATCACGTCGTCGCCCTGCACGAGAAGCCACGCGCCGGACTGGCGACCATCAACTTTGCCGCCGCCGACGCAAAAACAGTCGATGCCCTGCACGCCAAGATTTCCGCATCCGGCGCAACGGTGCATTCGCAGCCGCACGCCCTGCCGGGCGAGGCCGGCGGCGGCTACGGCTTCGAAGTGTCTTCGCCGGAAGGCCAGCATATCCGCATTTCGAGCGACGTCGCTGTGCATTCCGATGTCATCGACGATCCGGCCCGTCCGGTCTGCCTCAACCATGTCGTCCTGAACGCCGCCAGCCTGCCTACACAGATGGCGTTCTATTGCGACGTGCTCGGCTTCAAACTTTCCGACAACAACGGCCATATGAGCTTCATCCGCTGCTCGGCTAACCATCATTCCATCGCACTGGCGCAATCGCAGGGCGCGTCTCTCAATCACGCCGCGTTCGAAATGAAGGATTTCGTTTCGCTGATGCAGGGCGTCGGGCGCATGCGTCTGCAGGAGCACGAAGTCGGCTGGGGCGTCGGCCGCCACTCCGGCCCGGGCCGCAACATCTTTTCGTACTTCGTCGATCCGAACGGCTTCGCCATCGAATATACGACCGAAGTGGAACAGGTCGACGATACCTATGTCACCCGTTATGGCGACTACTGGCAGGCGCAGCCGCTGCGTCCCTGTTCCTGGGCCGGGAACAAGACAGTCCCGTCAAAATGGATGGCCGAGGCCATGAATGGCGTGACGGTAGAAAAGCGCAACGCTTCCTGCGACGACGTCATCAGCGAGAAAATGGCAAGTTGACGTGACGCAATTCGAAAAACCGCCCGAAATCAACGCCGACGGCAAGCCGCGCAGCGCGATTTCGGGCACGGTTTTTTACATCGTGTTCTGGGAGCCGACGGAAAAGTCCGGCGACCGGCACGCCGTCCATCCCGACCACATAAAATCGGTCAAGGCGCTGGAGAAAGATGGCCGCCTGTTGCAGGCCGGCCCCTTTCTGGGCGAGGACGGCAAGCCGGACGGGCGCGGCATGTTTATCCTGCGCGCCGGCTCGGCGGAAGAAGCCCATGCCATTGCCCAGGCCGATCCCTATTACATCCATGGTTATCGCACGTATCGCCTGCAGGCCTGGCGGCGCAGTGAGGGGTCCTTCACCCTGCGCGTAAATATCGCCGAAGGCAGCGTGTCGCTGGATTGACCCGATGGCCACCGACCCCGCCTACGCAGCCGCACAGGTCTTCCAATGCCTGCGGAACACACAACAGATCGCCCCGTTCACCGCGGCCGACCCCGGCTTTTCCGCCGGAAGCGCCTATGCCGTTACGGCAGACCTGCGGCGGCTGCGCATTGCAGCAGGCGAAAAGCCCGCAGGCCGGAAGATCGGCTTCACCAACCGCACAATCTGGGATGAATACGGCGTCTTTGCGCCAATTTGGGGCGACGTCTACGATACGACCGTGCATGCCACAGACAGCTCTGCGCGCGGATCGCTTTCCCTTGCCGGATTGCTCGAACCGCGGATCGAGCCGGAAATCATTTTTGGCCTGAAGGGTCCCGTCAGCCCGGACATGGACGATGCGAGCCTCATCGGAGCGCTGGACTGGATTGCGCACGGCTTCGAGATCGTACAATCGATCTACCCGGACTGGCGCTTCGCCATTGCCGATACGATCGCCTGCGGCGGCCTGCACGGCCGCATGATCGTTGGGCCTAAGCGCAGTGTTGCGCACTGGACGACCGGCAATCTTGCGCGGGCGCTGGCGGCGTTCCAGATCGAATTGGCCTGCGGCGGCGAAAGCATCGATAGCGGCGGGGGCGCCAACGTACTGGATTCCCCGCTCAACG
>JBFWRC010000033.1:0-52010 GCA_050249115.1 Beijerinckiaceae bacterium | reverse complement strand
CCGCCCGCAAAACATCCTGATCGTTCGAAACCCGCCCGATAATCGCAAGATCCTGCGCCAAAGTCACAGGATTGGCCGCAATCCGGTAATACCCAGCTATCCCGCACAACGCCGGGAGGCCGTAGTCTTTGGCCTCGCTGTCCGGCGTGGTCTGCGGCTGTGTTTCGTCCATCGGAGACAGGCCTGCGGCTCTAGAGCATCGTGCGAAAAAGTGGCTCCGGTTTTTCGCGCACAACGATGCTCTACATTTCTGGAATCGATCAGCTTTTGTGCATTCAAATGATTCCATTTGAATGAACGCTGATCTAGCATCTATCAATGCTGCCAAATGCGCACAAAAGCGTTGATTCTACCAGAATTGCCCGGGCCGGGCGGCGGTTCGCCCCGGTCAGGCGTGAACCCGCAATATGCGCAAGAAGAGCAAGAGATGGTACCACCTCCCGGGCTCGAACCGGGGACCTCTAGATCCACAATCTAGCGCTCTAACCAGCTGAGCTAAGGCGGCACAAAGGAACGGAACGGCAATAGACGTACGCCGGGCACGGCCCGGCGAAACCCCGTTTACCGGGCGCTACGATTAAGCAGATTGACGCGCGATTGCAAGAGGATTGCAAAAGGATTTCAAGCGAATTGCCGTGCGCCCGCTGTGCAATGCCAGCGGGAGCCAGCTGCCGGAAGCCGCCTCAGGCCGCGAAGCGCGACAGCGAAACCGGCGCAAACGGCCTGGATGCCTCCTGAAACGATTCCTGGATGGCTTCGGCAATTTTTTCGTTCCGCCTGGTCATGTCTTCCAGTTGTTTCCGGCCGAGTTCGCCCCATACCGTCAGCGCGTCGCCCAGCGAGGACACGGAGTTCAGCGCGGTCGCAAGCTCGAACACCGCATCGGTGCTCGACTTCGCCGATTCGATCATCAGCGAATTGAACTTGCTGGCGGCGCGGCGGCCGGCGGCCGTCGATTCCTCGAAGGAAGCAGTTGCGGCGTCGGCGGATTCGCGCAGTTTCTCGAAAGCGGCGCGCGATTGCGACAGGCTGTCCTCGGCAGCCTTGCGCATCATTTCTCCGACGTTGTCGAATTGCTCGGCGGCCGTCTCCATCGTCTCTTCCGCGACATGGCTGACTTCGCGTATCGCTAGCCCGGCTGCATCGGCAATTTCCTTCTCCACATCGTTGTTCTTCGGCGTGGAGACAGCTTTCGCAGCCGCAGGCCTGGTTGCCGGGCCGGCAGGCTTGGCTGCTTTGGCGGCAGGGGCAGTCTTGGTCGAGCGGGCCATATTCGTTCCTCAAAGATTGGAAAGACGAAAATATTTACGGAATCGGTGCGGCGATCCTGCCGCTGGCGGGCAGGACGCGGACCGCGTTACGCACATGCGCTGGCTGGCTTCACTTCTTCGGCTGTGCGGCTGCCTTGACGGTTTCGCCAAAATCGCGCGCCTGCTGCTGGACCGTTTCCATCTGTGATTTTACGAATTCGGCCTGCAGCGCCATCACTTCCTGAATGTCCTTGGCCTTGACGATCTTCTCGGCAAGTTCGAATGCCGCAGTCACGTTGGCTTCGGCAAAGCTGACAGCCTTGTCCGACGCTTCCTTCAGGCTGTCGCCGGTCGATTTGGCTGTGGTTTCGGCGGTCGAAGCGCTCTTCTGAACTGCGCCCATGAAGCCTTCGAAAGCCTTGCGCGCCTGCTGCACGCTCTTTTCGGCGAAATCGCGCATTTCGGCGGGAATCTCGTAGGGTCCGGTCATGTCTTTACTCCCAAGGCTCGGCGGACATCTGCCGCCCGCTCAAGCAATTTGCTCAGTGGTTCCATTCTAAATATAGCACAAAAATGCTGCATTGCAACAATTCATTTATAAAATTGTGCACTGCAACATAAATCTGCTCAAGCTTCGGATCCGCGCTGTTTTGCAACGCAAGTCCTCTCAGGCGGGCATGGACCGGGACCGGGCATCGCGTTAAACATCTCTTAAACATTTGGCGGACGCCGCCGTATCCGTCCGGTGCGCGAGGGATTCTGGCACGCATGACGCAGGAGACGATTGTGCCGGCAAAGCGGAGGACAGCTTGTCTCCGATTCGCTCACTTTGGATGATCGACCGTCTGGAAATCGTATCGTTATGGGAAATGGCCACACAAATCTGAGCGCACTGCTGTCGCAAGAGCCGCTTGCAACGCTCGCAGCGGCGGGACAGCCGGTATTTGCCGTTGCCGCGAATAGCGGTGCGTGCATCTACGCCAACAAGGCCGCGCTTGCGCTCTTCGAAGCTGCCGATTGCGCCGCCATGACCGGCCTTTTCAAGTCCGGAGGCGGGCAGGCGCTGCGGCACTTGTCGCGGTTATCCCGCCAGTTGCGTCCTGGCGGTCCTGCCCAGCTTCAGAAGCTGCGCTTCGGAGGTGGCACGCGCGGTGCGGCCATTCTTACTATCCGGTGCTGGACGGTTTCGGACGAGACAGATGTCTTCGTCGCGGCCGCTCTCGATGCGCCCGAGCGCATGCGCGTCTTGCCGGACGTTAACCGCGACGCCGCGAAAACGCATATCGACATGGTCACCGCGCCCGCGACGGACGTGCCGGCAACCGATCCTCTCAAGACCGGTGGTGTCAAACCTGCTGCCTCCCAGCTAACGGGCAATATCAGATTCCTGTGGCGCAGCGACGCCGAGGGCCGTCTCAAATCCATCGACGGCGCTTTGTGCGAAGCTGTGGGCGTTGAGGCGGACGATCTCATCGGCAAGAAGTTCGACGCGCTGATCGACGATCTGCCGCTCGAGCCGGCCGGTCCCTTGCGCGCCGTCCTGGCGCGGCGCGATACATGGAGTCGCATCGAAGTATGCTGGCCGATCGCCGGAACGAACCAGTGTGCGCCAGTGACACTCGGCGGTCTGCCGTCATTCGATCGCGCCGGGCGTTTCGACGGGTTCAGCGGCTTCGGCGTTATCCACCTCGACGATATAGCAGACCGCAAACCGCCAGCCGTCAAGACCGGCGGGCTTCTTGCCGCCAGCGCTTCGACAAGGAACGGCACTGCGCAGGAGAAGTCCGCGGAGAGCCCGCGCGCGGATGCCGCCGGCGCAGAAAGTTCCGCCGCCGGCAGCGAGACTGCCCCGGCCGCCACGCCGGGCGAAGGCGCCGGCAAGGGAACAAGCGCGGGAACCAACGTCGTTCCCATTCGCGCATGGCAGCGCGATACCCGCTCGCCGCGCCAGAGCATCATCAGCCGGGTCAGCGGACCGGCGCAGACGCCGGAGCCCGCCGCGAAAGAGAGCGCAACGCCGCCGGTTCAGCCGGACGCGGCCCGTCGCGCTGAGCCGGCAACGAGCGGCGCGGAAGCCGGGCAGTCCGGTGACACTGCCCGGGAAGCGGCAGGAGCCGCGGACGCGGCGGTTACCGTGAATGCCCCCCGGTCCGGCAGCGAGCCCGCTGGAGATCAGCCAAAAACAGATGCGGACAAAAAGTCCGGACACGGCGCGGATGACGGATTCGCAGCCTCGCAAGACTTGTCAGGCTCGCAAGATTTGACAGGCTCGCAAAACCTGAAAGGCGAGACGGAAATCCTGGCAGGCTCATCCGCAGACAACCTTGCGGAAAAAGCCGGAGCCTCATCGGAGGACGGTGCGCGAGCGTCCACCGAAACGCCCGCGTCGCAAAATTCCCCGGACCATGGCGTAATAAAACCAAACGAGGACGAGCCGGTTGCAGCGGCGCACGCTGCTGTTCCATCCCATACAGTGCCGAGCGACGACGGTGATTTCGATATCCTCGACGCGGAGGATTTGGAAGCTGGGGCCGGGATCGCCTCCGCGGGTGGCGATGACGATGACGATGTCGAAGATGCCGTCGAGGAGAGCGCCGCCGCGCCAGACGCCGCTTCCGCTCCCTCGTCTCTGCATTTCGATGTCCCGAAGGCAGGACCCGACGGCAGCATCGAATTGTCCGAAACCGAACGCAATGCTTTCCGCGAAATCGCCCGTGCGCTCGGCGCCCGCTCCGGCGCGGATGTCTCGAAAAGCGAGCCGCCCGGTCCCATGCGGCCCGCAGCGATCGCCGCGGCCATTGCAGCGGCCGGAGCCGGTGCTCTCGCGGCATCGGGCAAAAGCGAACCGAAAATTGCTTTGGGCGAAACGCAGGAACGTGACGCCAAAGACGTCCCCGCCAAAGTGCAAGATGACAAGGCGGTCGATGACAAAGCGGAAAAGGCTATCGCGCCGGAAGCCGCCGAGATGGCAGACGCGCCTGTCGCGATTGCTGCCAGCCCTGCAGTGTCGCAGACCGCGAATGACATCGCCGGGTTGCTCGACCGGGTCGGCGCAGGCGTCGCCGTGCTGCAAAACGGCGCGGCCGTCTACGCCAACAAGCCGCTGCTGGATACGTTGGGCTATGGCGATTTCTCGACGTTCCTGCGTGCCGGCGGGATCGAACATACGTTCAAGGGCAGGGATCCCGAAACGCTCGCGCGCGAAGCGGCAGGTGGCGCCATTCCGGCAATTACCCGCAGCGGCGACGTGCTTGCGATGGATGGCCGCCTGCACACGGCGATGTGGGCCGGCAAGCCGGCAAGCCTGCTGGTGCTCGAACCAAGCAGCGCCCTCGAACGGGAAGCTAAAATTCGCGGCCTCGAACTCGACATGCGCAAGCGCGATGCGGAAGTGCGGGAACTGCATTCGATCCTCGACACGGCGACCGATGGCGTGGTGCTGCTCGACGATGACGCCCGCATCCTGTCCATGAACCGGGCGGGACAGGCCCTGTTCGGCTACGATCAGAACGAAGTGGCCGGCGAGAAGTTCACCGTGTTGCTGGCGCGCGAAAGCAACGCTGCCGCTCTGGACTATTTCGACGGCCTTAAGTCGAACGGCGTACGCAGCCTGCTCAACGATGGTCGCGAGGTTGTGGGGCGCGCGCGCAAGGGCGGCGCCATACCCATGTTCATGACCATTGGCCGTGTCGCATCGGCTCCGGAACAACGCTTTTGCGCAGTCTTGCGCGACGTCACGCAATGGAAGAAGGCCGAGTTCGAGCTGAGCGAAGCGCGTAAGGAGGCCGAGCGGACGAGTTCTCTCAAATCGGAGTTTCTCGCCAAGATCAGCCATGAGGTGCGCACACCCCTCAATGCGATTCTCGGCTTCGCCGAAGTCATCATGGATGAACGGTTCGGTCCTGTCGGCAATGAGCGTTACAGGGACTACCTCAAGGACATTCATTCGTCCGGTACCCACGTGCTGAGCCTCATCAACGATCTGCTCGATCTTTCGAAGATCGAGGCCGGCAAGCTCGAACTGGATTTCGGGAGTGTCGACGTCAGCAAGGTCGTCAACGAATGTGTCTCGATCATGCAATCCCAGGCGATCAGGGAACGCATCATCATGCGCCTGTCGCTTGCGCCGCGGCTTCCGAACGTCGTCGCTGACGAGCGCTCGTTGCGCCAGATTGTGCTGAATATCCTCTCCAACGCAGTCAAGTTCAACGAACCGGGCGGACAGGTGATTGTTTCGACCGCGCTGACGGATTCCGGGGCGGCTGTTATCCGCATTCGCGATACCGGCATCGGGATGAGCGACAAGGATGTCGAGATGGCGCTCGAGCCATTCCGGCAGATCGCCACGGCGCGCATGTCCGGTGGCACAGGCCTTGGCCTGCCGCTGACGAAGGCTCTGGTGGAGGCCAATCGCGCCTCGTTCAACATCAAGAGCAAGAAGGGCGAAGGTACGCTGGTTGAGGTCGCCTTTCCGCCGACGCGAGTGCTGGCCGAATAAACCCGGGGCCGCAGAACGCGGTTTTCCCTCCGTACGAAAACAGGATAGTCTTTGCGACTGACCGGCGTCTGCCGGCAATGCCGTTGCGCGGCAAAAATTCGGGTGGAGACGCAACATGGATATCGCACTTTATTACGCGCCGACAACTTGCGCGCTTGTTTCCTACATCACGCTGACCGAGGCGAATGCCGGTTTCGAGGTACGGGCGCTGAACTTTCGCACCCAACAGCATTTTTCGCCGGACTATCTGAAGATCAATCCCAAGCACAAGGTGCCGCTGCTGGTCGTGGACGGAAAGACGCTATCGGAGAACCCTGCCATTCAGTTATGGATCGCGCGCCAGTTCCCGCAGGCGAAACTGCTGCCGTCAGATCCGTGGCAGGAGGTGCAGGCAATCTCGATCCTGTCATGGTGCTCGTCGGGCATTCATCCCTATTTGCGCAATATCAACAACCCGGCAAAAGTCTGCGACACGCCCGGTTCGGTCGACAGCGTCGTGCATCATTCAAACGAGCATCTGCAGGAAGTATTTGGTATCGCCGACGGCATGTTGGCGGGGCGGGAGTATTTCTTCGATCACTTCACCGCTGCGGACGCGCATTTCTACTGGTGTTTCCGCCGCGGCGGCCAACTCAAGGTCGATCTGTCGCCATTCAAGAATTGCCAGGCGCATTTCGACCGTATCGAAGGCCGGCCGAGCACGCAACAACTGCTGGCATTCGAAAAGCAGACGCTGGAAAACTTCAGCAAGGCTGCGTGAAGGAAACCAGACGCAGGCGCTTGTCGGCATTTTCGCACGATGCTCATGTATGCCAGCGCGGTGCGTAGCCGTTGCGCAGCGTCTCGACGATGGCCAGCGGCGTGAGCACGTCGACAGGGGCACGTCCCGCCGTGGCGCTGTCGGCATATCCCTGAAAGCTCCAGGCAAGCAGGCGTCCAGACTTTACGGCATAAGGCTTTCCCTCAATGGCGATCATCGCGCCATCGGGCAAAGCGTTTGCGGCGAGCTTCGGCCGCTCGCCGCCGCGCAGCGCCATGCGTTGGCCATGCAGGACTGCATCCATCGCGTCGGCGTTCGGGATAACCTGCCCGGAGCGCGGAAAGCGGTTGGCGAAATCCTTCGCATCCGCGCGCCGGCATTCGAAACAGGGCCTGTGCCCTCCGGCCAGCGCAGTCACTTCGTCGAGAAAGAATATCTCGGTGTAGCCTTCGCCCCAGACCTGCCGCTGGCGCCCGCGGAACTCGCAGACGCAGCAGATCCAGCGCCGGCTCGCGTATTGCCGTTTGCCCAGTGACTGGTCCGGGCGGTGAAACTTTCCGCCGCGATTGCCCATCATGCCGCCGCGCGAAGCCACCGCATGCAAAACGCCGAATGGATCGGCCCGGTTTTGCAGCGGCATTGGTTCGTTCCTACCGCGCCGAGGCCGTGCGTCCGCCACCGATGCGGTCGACATTGTAAATGTCTTCGCGGAAATGCACTACGCCATCGGAGCTGGCCCAGCCGGTCATGTAGATCCACGCGACAGGAACCGGAGCCGCCAGCCGGACGTCCCGGCGCTTGTTGCCGATCTGCTTGATCATCGCCTGTTTCGACATGGCGCCGGGCGCGCCGCGCAGCAGCCATTCGGCGAGATCGTAGACGTCTTTCACGCGCACGCAGCCGTGCGACAGAAAACGGTAGTCGCGGGCGAAGAAGCGCTTCGACGGCGTGTCGTGCATATAGACCGACTCGCTGTTCGGCATCTGGATGCGGATCGAGCCGAGTGCGTTATGCGTGCCCGAATCCTGGCGCAGCGTGTAGTTCGCCGCGCGCTCTGTCGACCAGTTGATCGACGAGGCATTTATCTCCTTGCCGCGGCCATCGAGAATGCGGATCTTCGAGCGGCTGAGATAGCCGGGATCGCGCCGCATGCGCGGAATGATTTCGTTCTTGATGATCGAGGTCGGGACCGTCCACGTCGGGTTCAGGTTAACGTGGGTTATGCGCGTGATGACCTGCGGCGAGCGGTGTTTCACGTCGCCGACGACAGCCACATAGCGGCGCACGACGCGGCCGTTCTCGACAGCTTCAACCGAGGCGGAGGGGATGTTGACCACGACATAGCGGTTGCCGAACGAAAAATTCGACCCGGCGATCCGGTGCGCGCTCGAGGCGAGCTGACGGAACCGCAGCGCTGCGGGAATGTTGATCGCCGTCAGCGTTTTTCCCGATACGACTCCGTTCTGGCGCAGGCCGACGCGGTACTGAAAGTTGCGGACGGCTTTGGTCAGCTCGGCGTCCCAGCGTGTCGAATCGGCCGCCGATGCCGGAAGATCGCCTTCGAGCGAGAGGCGCTTGCGCAGGGCGGCCACCGCCGGCCCGCTCGCGCCGGGCTGCAACGGCTTGGTTATCTTCGGCCAGCCGCCGGCGTCCGCTATGGCCGCATAGCGCTCGGCTGCCTTGGCCGTGGCATAGAAGGTTTCCGGCTGCAGGTTCGGAACAGCGTCGGTGCGGATCGCCCAGCCGCCACCGACATTGTTGTTTCCGCTGCCTTTCGCAGCAGCTTTGCGCCGCGGCTTCCGCTTTTTGACAGGTTGTGGCGAAGGCTCGGCCTGCGTCGCCTGCTGGCCCGGTGGCCATGCAGCGGGCGGCGCGGAACGTGCCGCGGGAGCCTGTACGGCAGGCGCCTGCGCCGCTGGCGGCGCTGCCGGGCGCACCATGCGCTGCGGCGCGCCCATCGGCTGCGGCGACATGAGGCCCTGTGCGAGAGATGGCCCTGACGGCAGGGTGAGGGATGCGAAAATGATCGCGCCGGGGGCAAGAACCCGGGCAAATCGGGAAATAGGCACTATGAAAGCTCCAGCTACATTTCGCGGGATATTAGACAAGAATCCGGCCGGTGTCAGGTTGCGGAAGTCACGCGCGCGATTCTTCGCCGTCTGTATGCGGTCACAATCCGGCGATGACATGGCAAAGAGCCCATATGCAGCGATTGTGCTGTGATTTTCGCGCGGTCCTAATCGCCATCCACGAGCAGAATATGCAGCCGCCGCGGCCCGTGTGCGCCGAGCAGCAGTTTCTGCTCGATGTCGGCCGAACGGGACGGTCCGGTGACCAAATTGACCGTTCTTGGCAGGACGCCTTTTCCAAAACGTGCGCGAATCTGCGCCAGAATATCCTCGTAGGTGGACAAGATTGCGGCCGTCCGGACAATTACGATGTGGTTGTCCGGCAAAAAGTTCAGCGTACTCGGATTGTGCGCGCCCGATACCAGCGCCAGCGTCCCCGTCTCCGCGGCCCCGCCCTCTGCATGGCTGACGGCGTTCAGGTCGCCGCCACCGGATGGCCCGGACGAGACGTCGAGCCCGGCGAACTTCCAGTCAAGGCCCGTAAGCCGGTCATCCGCGCCGATGCGGATGGCGGCCGGCAGATTATGGCCGCGGAGGAAGGCCGAGACTTCCCCCGGCGCTTCCGCCGCCGAGCGCAAGCGTACGACGGTTGCGGAAACAGACTGCGCCTGTGCGGTGAAGGTCGCGATTCTTTCCTCCAGCGAACCCTCGCCCCGCGCAGGCCGGATGCCGGGACGGGACGCGGCCAGCCGCGCTTCGACGCTTTGGCGCCGCGCCGCATCGCCTGCATTGCTTTTGAGCGAACGGCGAATGGCGGAGAAAATCGAATCCCGCGCGCTGTTCATTGCCGCCTCCGCCGCTTTTTCCACTGCGCCTGAAACGTGTCCCCCTGCGGCGCGGGGAAATCGCGCCATTGGGTCCAGCCCTTCGCCATCGGCAGCCAGGTGAAGCGGCCGCGCTTTTTGCCGAGCCAGCCGAGCGCGCCCATGCCTATGCGAGTGGCCAGCCGGTAGAGCGTCGGGCGCCGCGCGGCGAAGGCCCAGGCCGCCAGCCCGAGCCGGAACCGCGCCGGGGTCAGATGCCGCTCAAACTCGCGCTCGCGCCAGTGCCGCATCAGCTTTGGCAGCGGAATACGCACGGGGCACGCGCTCTCGCAGCGTCCGCAGAAGGTCGATGCGTTCGGCAGGTGGCCGGCCTTCTCGACGCCGATCAGCGAGGGCGTCAGCACCGCGCCCATTGGCCCCGGATAGACCCAGCCGTAAGCATGCCCGCCGACGGCATGATAGACCGGACAGTGGTTCATGCAGGCGCCGCAGCGGATGCAGCGCAGCATGTCCTGAAACTCCGTGCCGAGCATGGCCGAGCGGCCGTTGTCGACAAGCACGACGTGATATTCTTCCGGCCCGTCCACATCGTCCGGCCGGCGCGGGCCCGTGGAAAGCGTCGTGTAGACGCTCATGTCCTGGCCCGTCGCCGAGCGCGCCAGCACGCGCAGAATCGCGGCGGCGTCTTCGAGCGTCGGCGCGATCTTCTCGATCGAAGCGATCACCACATGCACCTTCGGCAGGATTTGCGTCAGATCGCCATTGCCCTCGTTGGTGACGATGATCGACGTGCCGGTCTCGGCAACGAGAAAATTCGCGCCGGTAATGCCGATGTCCGATTGCAGAAACTTCTGCCGCAGGATCGCGCGCGCCTCGGCCAGCAGCGTTTCGGCTTCTTCGAGGTTGCGGTCCGGCGGCAGGTGCGTGTGCTGCTTGCGGAATTCCTGTTCGACATCTTCCTGGTTGAGATGCACGGCGGGCATGATGATATGCGAAGGCGTCTCGCCGCGAAGCTGGATGATGTATTCGCCGAGGTCGGTCTCGACCACCTCGATGTCCGCCGCTTCCAGCGCCGCATTGAGGCCGATCTCCTCCGACACCATCGACTTTCCCTTGGTGACGGATTTCGCGCCGCGACGTTTGGCGATGTCGAGCACGGCGCGGCAGGCTTCGGCGCTGTCGCGCGCGAAATGCACATGCCCGCCGGCGGCAATCACCTTGCGTTCGTATTCTTCCAGGTAAATATCTAGATGGGCGAGGACATGGTTGCGGATGTCGCGTGCCTGGTCGCGCAGGGCCTCGAATTCCGGCAGCGCTGCAGCAGCAGCCGCCCTCCGTTCGATGACCGTATGGCGCACGTTGCCGAGCGCCTTCTGCAATTGCGCATCGCCCAGCGCGCGGTGCGCATTTTGCCGGAATTGCGGCGAAGTGGCTATCGCTGTCATGGGCGCACCGCCTTCACCCGCGCGCGCGCCGAGACGATCGCGCGCCATTCGCCTTCCGATTGACCGATGGCCGGCTCATTGCACATTCCCGCGAGTACTTCGGCAACGTGCCGAACCTCGGTCTTGCTGCCCTCGCGCGACAATTTTCCGGCCATGTTCATCAGGCAGCCAAGATCGCCGGCCAGCAGCAGATCAGCGTTGCTGGCGTCGATGTTCCCTGCTTTCTCGCCAACGATCGCGTTGGAGATCTCGCCGTATTTCGTCGCGAATGTGCCGCCGAAGCCGCAGCAGACTTCGCTGTCCTTCATTTCGGCGAGTGTGAGACCCTTGACGCTGGCGAGCAGTTGGCGCGGCTGCTGCTTGACGCCCATCTCGCGGAGCCCCGCGCAGGAATCGTGATAGACGGCGGTGCGTTCGCACTGCGCCGTCACCTGGCTCACGCCCAGAACATCGGTCAGGAAGCTGACAAGTTCGTGCGTCTTCGCTGCAAATTCCTGCGCCCGCCGCGCGAGGTTCGGGTCGGCGGCGAAAAGCTCGGGATAATGTTTCGCCACCATGCCCGCGCAGGAGCCGGACGGCGCGACGACGTGATCGGCGCCGGCGAAGGCGTCCATCATCTGCTCCGCGAGGGCGCGCGCGCTCGCGACATCGCCGGAGTTATATGCCGGCTGGCCGCAGCACGTCTGCGCCGGGACGATCACCTCGCAACCTGCGTCCTCCAGCAGCTTGACGGCGGCAAAGCCGACGCCTGGCCGTACAAGATCGACGAGACAGGTGACCATGAGGCCGACACGTATTTTCGCTTCGCTTTGCAAGCCCGTTTCCATATTCTTGTGCAATTGGTATGCGCTTTCTCCTTACCGTACAGCGTGTGCGCTATCCATGCTACCATTTGCCTGCTTCGCAATCCCCAGTTTGTGCCGGAAGCTGCCTCCATGACCGCCATTGCCTTTCCCGAACCCGACGCCGCCATACTCGCCCGGCGCGACGAGATCGTCGCCGCCCTGGCGAAACTTGTTCCGCCGGATTGTCTGCTGGTCAGCGAGGACGAGCGCCGCGTATTTGAAACCGACGCGCTGACCGCCTATCGCCGCCTGCCGCTCGCGGTCGTCCTGCCACGGACGACGGGAGAGGTGTCTGCGGTTCTGGCCTGGTGCAACAGTGCAGGCGTCAAGGTCATTCCACGCGGGGCAGGGACCTCGCTCTCCGGCGGCGCCATTCCGCAGGAGGACGCCATAGTACTTGGCGTGTCGAAGATGAACGCCATCCTGGACGTCGATTACGACAGCCGCATCATGCGTGTGCAGTCGGGCGTGACCAATCTTGCGATTTCCGATCATGTCATGCCGGACGGTTTTTTCTACGCGCCCGATCCGTCGTCGCAACTCGCCTGTACCATAGCCGGCAATATCGCGATGAATTCCGGCGGCGCGCATTGCCTGAAATACGGCGTCACGACCAACAATGTCATCGGCGTGAAGATGGTGCTGATGGACGGCTCCATTGTCGACATCGGCGGCGATGCGCTGGATTCTCCGGGCTACGATCTGCTCGGCCTCGTGGTCGGCTCCGAGGGGCAGCTCGGCGTCGTCACCGAAGCGGTCGTGCGCATCTTTCCGGCTACGGAGGGGGCGCGGCCGGTGCTGTTTGGTTTTCCCTCCAGCGAAACGGCGGGGGCCTGCGTCGCCGCCATCATTGGCGCCGGCATCATCCCGGTCGCCATCGAATTCATGGACAAGCCGGCCATCGAAATTTGCGAGGCCTTCGCCAAGGCGGGCTATCCGCTCGACGTCGAGGCCATGCTGATCGTCGAGGTGGAAGGCTCTGAAGCGGAGATGGAAGATCAACTCGCCCGCATTGTCGCCATCGCCCGGCAGCATCAGGTCCAGGTTATCAAGGAATCGCGGTCGGCGATGGAAACGGCGCTGATCTGGAAAGGCCGGAAATCCGCTTTCGGGGCGACGGGCCGGGTGGCCGATTATATCTGCATGGACGGCACTGTGCCGACCGGCCAGTTGTCCTACGTCCTGCAAAAGAGCAGCGAGATCGTCGCCGGTTATGGTCTGCGCGTAGCGAATGTCTTCCACGCCGGTGACGGCAATATGCATCCGCTCATCATGTATAATGTCAACGATCCCGCCGAGCAGGAAAAGGCTGAAGCTGCCGGGGCGGATATTCTGAAATTGTGCGTCGAGGCGGGCGGTTGCCTGACCGGCGAACACGGCGTCGGCATCGAAAAACGCGATCTGATGCGGCATCAATTCAGCGAGGCGGAACTTGTGCAGCAACAGCGCGTGCGCGCGGTGTTCGATCCGCAATGGCTGCTCAATCCCGCAAAAGTGTTTCCACTCGAAGGTCGGTTAGCGTCTTGAGCCAGTTTCTGCCATCGAGCATCGCGGAAGCCTGCGACGTCGTTCGAGCTGCAAAAGCGAAGAACCGCACCTTGCGCATCGAGGGAGGCGGCACGCGGCGCGGTCTTGGCCGTCCCGTCGACGCCAGCGACAGCCTTGGAACGCGGGGCCTCGCTGGCATCGTGTTTCACGAACCGGCGGAAATGACGATCCGTGCGAAAGCCGGAACGCCGCTGGCGGAGTTGGAAGCCGCGCTCGAAAGCAATGGACAGATGCTGCCATTCGAACCGATGGATCATCGGGCGTTGTTGGGTACGCAGGGGGCTCCGACGATCGGCGCTGTGGCGGCGTGCAATGTCTCCGGTCCTCGCCGCCTGCGCGCCGGGGCAGCCCGTGACGCGCTGATCGGGGTGCGCTTCGTCAACGGCGCGGGGGAGGACATATCTTCGGGCGGGCGCGTGATGAAAAATGTCACCGGCCTTGATCTCGTGAAACTGCAATGCGGCGCCTATGGAACATTGGGCCTGTTGACCGAAGTTACCTTCAAACTGCTGCCGAAGCCGGAAGCATCCGGCACGCTGGTGATTGAAGGGCTCGACGAGCGCAAGGCGATAGAAGCCATGAGCACGGCGCTGCGCTCGCCCTTCGAGGTGAGCGGCGCGGCTCATGCGCCGGATGGGGACGTTTCGCTCACGGCAATTCGCATCGAGCATTTTGCGCCGTCCGTCGCCTACAGGTTGGGCGAACTCGAAAAGTTACTTGGGTCTTTCGGGCCGGCAAGGCGGCTCGACGGCGATACGTCGCAGGCATTCTGGCGCGGCGTGCGCGATGTCGAAGCGCTCGCCGAACCGCGCGAGGCCGCGATCTGGCGCGTGTCCATCCGCCCATCGCATGCGGCGGACTATCTCGCAGCTCTGCGCCAGTCCGGATTGACGTTTCGTTTCCTTCTCGATCACGGCGGCGGTCTCATTTGGCTTGGGGTGGCGGAGGATGGCGATGGCGCTCCGGCAATACGCGCAGTCCTGCCGGCGGGCGCCGGTCACGCCATGCTCGTGCGCGCATCCGGCGCCGCACGGGCGCAGGCGCCGGCGTTTCAGCCGCTGGCCGCGCCGATGATGAAACTGACATCCGGTGTCAAAGCCAGTATCGACCCGGGCGGCATATTCAATCCGGGGTTGATGTACGATGGCGTATGAGACTGCGGTACGGACAGACCGTATGACATCGGGCGCAATCGTGCAGCCGCATGCGCGGCAATGGGCCGCCGGCCTTCTGGTGATCGCGATCATCGTCGCCGCGACGGCACTGATCGAATACGGCATGGGACGCATGCCCATCTGCAAATGCGGAACTGTGAAATTCTGGCATGGTGTCGTGCAGAGTCCGGAAAATTCGCAGCACCTGAGCGACTGGTACACGTTCTCCCATATCGTCCATGGCCTGTTGTTCTATTTCGCGGCCTGGGCGCTCGCCAAATGGCGCGGGTGGCGCATCGGTTTCGTTGCAGCGCTCGCAGCGGCGGTTTTCGTGGAAGCTGCGTGGGAGATTTTCGAGAACACCGACTTCGTCATCAACCGCTATCGTGAAGCGACGATTTCGCTCGACTATTACGGCGACAGCATCGTCAATTCGGTGAGCGATATCCTCGCCATGATGGCCGGCTTTGCCGTCGCGCGGCTTTCACCGGTTGCAGTTTCAATCCTGCTGGCGTTCGGACTCGAAATTTTCGCGGCCGCGATGATCCGCGACAATCTGGTGCTGAATATTATCATGCTCGTCTATCCGCTCGAATTCGTCAAAGCCTGGCAGAACGGGGGATAGAGGCGATGCAGACTTCTTTCTCTCTTCGCCAGCTCGCCGATCCCGATACGGCTGTTGCGGAAAAAATTCTGCGTACCTGCGTGCATTGCGGGCTCTGCACGGCGACCTGCCCGACATATCTGCTGCTCGGTGATGAGGCCGATTCTCCGCGCGGACGCATCTATCTTATCAAGGACATGCTGGAGAACGGCAGACCCGCGACGCGCGAAACGGCGAAACATATCGACCGCTGCCTGTCCTGCCTGTCGTGCATGACGACATGCCCGTCCGGCGTACATTACATGCATCTCGTTGACCACGCTCGCGCGCATATCGAGCACACTTACAAGCGCCCGCTTGCCGATCGCATGTTGCGCGCCGTCCTGGCGAAGGTTCTGCCGAACCGCGGCATGTTCAAGGCGGCGCTGGCGCTGGCGAGCATGGGCAAACTCGCACGTCCGCTGCTGGCTGCGTTACCCGCTGTTGGTTCCCGCCTCGCGGCAATGGTCGATCTCGCCCCCTCCGGGCCGCCCGCTCCGGTGGCGCGGAACTATGCGCCCGCAGGCGGCAAGCGCGGCCGCGTCATTCTGATGGAAGGTTGCGCCCAGCCGGTGCTGCAGCCTTCGATCAACGCCGCGGCACATTTTCTGCTCGCCGCCAGCGGTATCGAAGTTGTCACGGCGGCGCGCGAAGGGTGCTGCGGCGCGCTGACCCATCACATGGGCAAGGAAGAAGCCGCACGCGCCGCTGCGCGCGCCAACATCGACGTCTGGTGCGCGGAAATGGAAAAAGCGCCGGTGGACGCCGTACTGATCACAGCTTCGGGGTGCGGCACAACGGTGAAAGACTACGGCTTCATGTTCCGCAACGATCCCGCATATGCGCAGAAGGCTTCCGCCATTTCGGCGCTCGCCAAGGACGTGAGCGAATATCTCTCGGGCCTCGATCTGCCGGCGCCGCAGAAGCAGCCGGGGCTGACCCTCGCCTATCATTCGGCCTGTTCGATGCAGCACGGCCAGCAGATCCGCGAGGAACCGAAGCGGCTGCTGCAACGGGCCGGTTTCATGGTGCGAGATATCCCCGAGAGCCATATCTGCTGTGGGTCGGCGGGCACGTATAATCTGTTGCAGCCGGAGATCGCCGGACGCCTGCGGGCGCGCAAACTGGCAAACATTGCGCGTGTCCGCCCGCAAGCGATCGCCACGGGCAATGTCGGTTGCATCACCCAGCTGGCGCAGGGGGCGGGCGTCCCGGTTCTGCACACGGTGGAACTGCTTGCCTGGGTTCACGGTGGACCGGTTCCGCCCGCGCTCGAACGTGCTGGATTTCCGCCGCAATCTGTGGCGTAAATTGCCCCGCCGGCGCGCCAGGAGGTCCAGCACGAGGTCCACAATGCGCGACGGAGTATCACCACAGCGGCGAGGTGGGGACAATGGCGGCGGCGCGCAAGTCAGGCAGTGCGAAAGCGGGCAAACTGAACAAGGCTGCCGGCAAGGCCAGCAAGGCCAGCAAGACCAGCAAAGCCAGCAAAGCCGCAGCCAAAAAGGCTGCTGCAAAAAAAGGATCCGTCAAGAAAGCGGCCAGCAAGAAAGCGGCGCGCAAGGCCTCGAAGTTCCCATCGAAAAAGGCCGCGTCTAAGAAGATGGCCGCAAGGAAGTCTGCCAAAAAGCCGGCAGCCAAAAAGACAATCGCGAAGAAGAGTGCAAAGAAAGCGCCGGCGAAAAAGAACACGGCGAGAAAGAACGCTGTGAAGAAGACTGCGGCAAAGAAGCCGGCGGCAAGGCGCACCCCCGCCAGCCCGGCCACCGCCGGCAAAAAGCCTGCTACGCCACCAGCGCGGCTGCGGACGCCTGCGGCCGCGCGCAAGACTTCGCAATCTCGCCGCAAGGGCAAAGCGGCGCACACGCCCGTGGCGTTGGCCAAGCGGCTGGCGACCCGGACGCCGGTAGGCTGGAAGGACAATCTTGTTCGCCTGCGCGGCTATTCGGCCATGGAATTGAAGGAATTGCGGAGGCATTACGAGCCGCGCAGTCTTGTTATCCGGGCCGCTGAGCCGGATGATGCCGCCGCTATTTCCGAACTTCTTTTGCATGCCTTCGGCAGGAATGCGGAAGACCAGCGAGCAGACGCCCTGCGCCGCAATGGCGGCATGATCTGCGAACTGGCCGCCGATTATCGCGGCGCTATCGTCGGCTATATCGGCTTTGCCCGTGTCGCGGCAGCCATCGACGGCCGCCCTGTCGAAGCGCTTGCGATCCTGCCGCTTGCCGTGGAAAGCGCCTTTCGCGAGCTTGGCATTGCCCGGCGTCTCGTCGCCGCCGGTCTCGCCGAAGCAAGGGCCAGCGGCGCAGATGCGGTTTTTGTGCGCGGCGAGGCAAGTTTCTTTGGCAAATTCGGATTCTCGGCCAAGGTGGCGAAACGCTTCATGGATCAGGCGAGCGAGCCCATATTGAGCGTGATCGAATTCTCTCCCGGCACGCTCGCGGGCAAGACGGGGTCGGTGGCCTTCCCGGTGTCGTCAGGCCCCTGAATTTCAAAAGTTCGGGTCAAATATCCGCAAGTTCCGGAATTCTCGGTTTCGCACTGCAACATGCGCGTGCGAAAAAACACTTCGCGCCGCTCTTTTTTTGCCAGAATACCGATGCCATATTCCACCCGCGGGATGGCCCGCATCAGAGGGAGAACTAGACCATGAGCCCCGAAGAACGTCAGCTGCTGGCTGGGCTTTTTGATCGTGTAAAGAATAATCCGCCGGGCGCACCGGACAAGGAAGCGGACGAATTCATCGCCAAAGCCATGAAGGATTCGCCGCATGCAGGCTATGTCCTGTCGCAAGCCGTTCTGGTACAGGAGGAGGCCCTGAAGGCCGCCGCTGCAAAAATCGAGGAACTGCAGGCGCAGGTCGAAGAACTCGAGGAAAAGGCGGACAAGGCGCAAGCCAATTCCGGCGGATTCCTCGGCGGAATCGGCAAGTCCCTGTTCGGTAATAACGAACCAGAACCGGCTCGCGCCGCTTCGCGTCCGGGCAGCGTTCCATCCACTCGTTCCGGGATATCCGTCCCGCCGCGCCCCGGCGCAGGCGACGGAGGCTCGCCCTGGAGCCACCAGCGCGGCATGCAGGCCGCTCCTGGCGGCATGGGCGGTGGCATGGGCGGCGGAATGCCTCCCGGCGGCGCCGGACAGCAACAGGCTGGCGGAGGCGGCGGCTTCCTGAAAGGCGCGCTGGGCGCAGCAGCGGGTGTTGCCGGCGGCGTCCTTCTTGCCAATGCCATTGGCGGGATGATGGGCGGAAGCAACAATCCGCTTGGCATCGGCGGCGCCAAAGCAGCGGAGAGCAAGTCCGATTCCTCCAAGGATGGCGACAGCTCCAAGGGCGACGAATGGGCCGATGACGGCTCTTCCGGCGATGACTGGAAGGCGGACGACAATTCCGGCGACGACTGGGACGACGACGATAGCTCCGGCGACGATTGGGGCGACGACGACGGCGGCGATAGCTGGGACGAATAAGTCCCGGTATATCCAAGTCTGAAAAATTCAGGCCGTTCCGCATCGCTGCGGAACGGCCTTCCTGTTTTGGCTGCTTGAGCCACCCCCCGCCTTCAGGCGTGTTGTCTTGAATTTCCGGCTGACAAGCCGGAAGAATGAGCAGTGCGTCAGATCACGATCACCTTCGTCCCGACGCGGACGCGGCCATAAAGATCGATCACATGCCGGTTGAGCAGGCGGATACAACCGGACGACACATTCGTCCCTATGGTTTCGGGCTCGTTGGTTCCGTGGATCCGGTACAGCGAAGAACCCAGATACATGGCCCGCGCACCAAGCGGATTGGACGGTCCTCCGGGCATGAAAGCGGGCAGATCGGGCCGGCGCTTCAACATTTCCGATGGCGGACGCCAGTCCGGCCATTCCGCCTTTCGGGTCACGCGCTTGACACCGGACCATTCGAAGCCCGGGCGGCCGACGCCGATGCCGTAGCGCATGGCCCTTCCATTGCCGAGAACAAGGTAGAGAAAACGGTTCGGCGTATCGACCACGATCGTGCCAGCGCCGTGTTTGGCCGAATAGGCAACCTCCTGGCGCTCGTACTTCGGGTCAAGCACGGATGAGAGGCCGCGGCGGAAATCCGGAACCTGATCGATCGAAGCCTGGCGGACGGTGCGCTGAGCCGGGGCGGCGGATGCCGGTATATGGCTGCGGTATTCCTGCGGACGCCAGGCCGGCCTGCGCTGGACGGGAGCGGGGGCAGGCCGGACATCCGGGCCAGCCGAGCCGGTCATGAGGAGTTCGATGAAGCCACCGCCGTATTGGCCACGACTGGAACTGGCGTAGCGCTGCCTCGGGGCGGCCCGGTGGGCGACCGTGGGGGCGGATTCGGGTCCCAGGCCCTGAATAACCATGGGATCCCGGGTTTGCGCTTCGGCCTGGCCCGGTATTGTCCAGGCCGCGGCCGCCACAAGGGACATCGTCACAAACTTACGCATCGGTCTTGGCTCCAAACGGAACGGCGAGCCGCTCACACTCTGGCGCTGCAGAACCAAACGGGCCTGCCGCGCACAGTTTACTCCAGTCGCCGGAGAACTTGCAGGCGCACTGCATTTGCTCCGATCCACAAAGCATAGCTCAAATATTGGAGAAGTGGAGCAGCAACGTTGTTGATGGTTATTTAAAAATTATTTTAGCATTTGAAATGTTTAATTCAGCGAATATTAGGGTTAACGGATTCGTATGTTTGTAGGTTAAGAGAAATTTACTCGGCAGGCGACTCGGCTCTTCTCCGGCCAAGCGACAGAACCGCGCCGCGCAAACCCGCAAGGTCGAGCAGCAGCGCCACCGCGCCGAATACCGCAGCGCCCGCAAAGATTTGTGCAGCGAGCGTCGCAATGCCCGGTGGCCAGGCCCGCATCGGATACAGACACAAGGTCATCAATCCGGTGGCAAGCAGCGTGCCCGCAATGTCGCGCAGCCTCGGCCAGCGCGCGCCGCTGGCTGCGGCGAAGCCGGCCAACACGGCAAGTCCGGCAACGAAAGCGCCTGATTGCGCCATCGCCAGGCGCGAGGCGTCGGCGGTGGGCGGCAGCAGCAGGATCAGAACCGTATTTGCCAGACATGTTACGATGGCAGCGGCGATCAAAGGCAAGGTCTGCTTGCGGATTTGAAATACCGCGTTGATGGCAAAATTCATCAACCCGAATGCCAGCATCCCCGGCAGCAGCAGCGACAAATATTGCGCGAACGGACCGCGGAACTCGGCCGGCACAATCAGGACCTCGATGCTGGGCAGGATGAGCCACAATCCGGCGGTTGCCGGCAGAAGGATGGCGAAAACGATGGCCATGTTGCGCGCCACCTGATCGCGGCCATGCTCGCGGCCATGCATTTCGTCGGCGCGCACGGCAAGTTGAAACAGCAGAACGTCGAGCGCCGAGCCGACTGCCGCAATGAGGCGGGTACCGATATCGTAGGCAAGGGAAAACTGGCCGGTCTCGGCGAAGCCATGAAAGCTGGTTACGAGAGCGCGGTTGGCCAAGGGTATCGCCAGATACAGCACATTGGCCGCGACGATAGGCATGCTGTAGCGGGCAAAGTCCATCGCCAGCTGGCGCTGGGCATCTTTGGGCCGCGCCATCGCGTCGCTTATCGCCCGCCGCGCGAGGAACACCGAACTCGCCATGGCGATGCACGCCCCGGTCAGCGTCATGGCGGCCGATTGAAAATAGAACGCGCCACCGGTCGTGAGGACAAGCGCCAGCACGTTCTTCGTAACCACCAGCGATCCGTACAGCCGGTCCTCGAAACGGGCGCGCACCAGGGCGGTGTGGTAGTCAAAAAGCGCATTGGCGATTGCCGCGCAAAACGCCAGCGCGACCAGCGCCCGCGACAGTGACAGTTCGAGCCCCGACAGCATCCAGCCGATGGCGAAGGTGGCGAGCAGCAGGCTTACGATTGCGAAGGCCGAATCGAGCGTAGCCCGCAGTTCCGGACGGCTTTCGCGCACCCGCTCGGAATAGAAGCGCACAGCCGCCAGCCGGATCCATTCAAAAGACACTGTCTGGATCATCATGCCCACGGCAGCGGCAAGCGCGAAGCGGCCGAACTGGTCCGGTCCCAGAAATTTCGCCACGAGCAGGCCGATGACGAAATTGAACAGGGTGTTGACGAGAAATGCGGCGATGACCCGCATGGGCAAATCCAGTTTCCGGTTGTCCGGCCGGCTAAATCGAAAACGCCGCGGCGAATCGCCTGCGGCTCGCAAGACCAGTTAAACGAGGCAGCACGGCAAAGTCTTGCGAAAAAACCATTTTGGTCCGCTTAACAGGCCCGATTGCGCGCCGAAGAAGAAGGCAATGCGCCTTCCGCCGGTGGCCGGCCGGTACGTTTGCGCCCGGGCCAAGCCTTCGGCGGCGTGCGCCCGCGCGTCAATGGCCCATCGTACTGGGCAAGTAGAGCGCTATCATCGGGAACGCCAGCAGCAATGCGAGCCGCACGATATCCGACAGGATGAACGGCGTGACCCCGCGGAAAATCTGCCCGAGTCCGACATCCGGCACCATCTTGTTCATCACGAAGCAGATCATGCCGATAGGCGGCGAGATGAGGCCGACTTCGACAGTGGTCGTGACGATGACGCCGAACCAGATTTCGCTCAGCCCCAGCGTCTTGATGACCGCATGGAAGATCGGCACGGTCAGCAGCACGACCGCCAGCCCGTCCACGAACATGCCCGCGATCAGGTAGAAGAGCACGATCAGCAGCACAATACCCATGGGCGGCAGGGGCAGAGCAGTCAGGAATTCGCTGACCGCCTGCGGTGTCTGGGTATAGGCGAGGAACGACTGGAACAGGATCGCGCCGATCAGGATGAAGAAAATCGAGGCGGAGGTGCGAAGGGAATCGACCAGCGCATGGACGATCTGCGCCCAGCTCAGCCGGCCGCGCACAAGCCCGATCAGCAAAGCGCCGATGACGCCGAAACCCGCCGCCTCGGTGATCGTGGTGAGGCCGCCGTAGATCGCGGCAAGCACGCCGAAGAGCAGCAGGAATACGGCCCAGATGCCCTTGAGGCTGTCGATTCGTTCCTTGCGGGAGGCCTTGTCGGTCTTCGGCATCCATTCGGGACGCATCATGTAAACGATGGAAATCGTGATGCAGTAGAGCGTTATCGCCAGGATGCCGGGCAGGATGCCGGCGGCAAACAGCGCCGCAATGTCGGACTCGGTGATGATGGCGTAGAGGATGAACATCACCGACGGCGGGATCATGATTCCCAACGTGCCGCCGGCCGCGATCACGCCCGACGCAAAGCCCGGATTGTAGCCGAGGCGGCGCATTTCCGGCAGGGCGACCTGCGTCATGGTCGCAGCAGACGCGAGCGAAGAGCCGTTGATCGCGGCAAAGCCGCCGCAGGCCATGACGGTTGCGATGGCCATGCCGCCCGGCAGATGGCCGAGCCAGGCATGCGCGGCGCGGAACAATTCCCGGCTCATGCCTGAGACGCTGACCAGCGTCCCCATCAGGATGAACATCGGGATGACGCTGAATTCGAAGTTGGTGACGGCGCGGATCGGCTTGTCGATGAGCAGCGCCAGCGCGGGCTCCCAGCCGATCAGCCATGCCGAACCGACGAGCGATACGGAAGCAAGGCAGATCGCGATCGGCACGCGCATCAGCATGAGAACGATAACGGCGATACAGCCTATCGTTGCAATGAAGCCGGCGTTTTCCATGTCAGTGGCCCCCCTCGTTGCGTTGCAACTGGTCGGGCGCAAAAATTACTTGCCATGTGCGGATACCCGCGAGCAGCAGCGCGGCAACGATGCCGGCCATCGCCAGCGAATAGCCGAACCACAACGGGAAACGCAGATCGTCGGAGATTTCGCCGGCGGCGCGGATGTCGAACACCTTGAAGACCGAAGCGTAGGCGAAAAGCACCATGAACAGGAGGTTGAGCACCTGCGCGGTGACATCGCAGATGCGCCTGTAAGTCTGGCCGGCCGAGGCGTAGATCAGATCGACCGTGATGTGCCGGTCGGCGTAGATCGCGGTGCCGATGCCCCAGCATATCGCAATGCCCTGAAGCGTTTGCGCGACGATGAAGCCGTCGGGGATGAAGGAGTTGAAAACATATCGCAAGACCGCGGCGGTGAACGTGATAATCGCCAGAATGCCAATGAAATATCCGGCAATCTGCTCGATAATAGTGGTAATGCGCTCCAGCACGGTTCCCCTCCGCTCCCCTTCGCCACTGCGTTTTGTCGTTTGCGGCTTCGGCGATCTGCGCGCACACTGCCCGAACACAGCGGCAAACTCAAGCGCGCCGATGGGCGTCCCACGCATGTTTTTTGTTACCAAAAACGCCCGCATTGCGACATGATCGCAGCGCGGGCGTTTGATGTGCCGTTACACGCTCATTCGTAGAGTGCGTTGTCTTTCTTTAATTCGGCCTTGAGCTCGTTGAGCAGCGTGTCGGGCTCGTATCCGGCCTTCTTCACCGCTTCGCGCCACTGCTTGTAGACTGGCTCAACCGACGCGCGCCACTTCGCCATGTCGTCCTTTGTAGGCTTATAGGTATTGTGCTTGGGATCGGCGATCAGCTTCTTCCGGCTGGCGTCTTCCTTGGCCGACCAGAAGCGGTAGATCTTCTTCGACCATTCCGGCGTGCAGGTCTCGTCGAGAATTTTCTTCTGGTTCGCCGAGAGGCTGTTGTACTTCCGCAGATTGATGGTGTGCACGAAGCTTGAAACATACATCGGCATGTCGATGGAATATTTCGCCACTTCGCCGAAGCGGAACGCGATCAGCCCGTCCCACGGCACGGTGATGCCTTCGGTGATGCCGCGCTTCAGCGTTTCGTAGGCCTCCATGATCGGCACCTGGACGGAGTTGCCGCCGAGCATCGTCACGTAGGACGCCAGCGTCGCATTGCCCGTGCGGATCTTCATGCCCTTGACGTCGGTCGGAAGCTTGATTTGCTTGACCGCATGGAACGTGCCGGGTTCGTGCGAAAAGGTGTGGCACACCTTGACGTCGCTCATTTCCTTCGGTGCGTACTTCGCATACCAGCGCGTCATGGCGCGCGCGCCGTTCAGCGGTTCGCTGACGAGGAACGGCAGATCGATCGCGCCCTCGACCGGGAAACGGCCCGGCGTATAGCCCGGATTGATGAGGCCGATATCGGCGATGCCGCGTTTGACCATATCGTAATGGTCCTTGCCGGAGCCGAGCTGGCTCGACGGGAACAGCGTGATGCTCATCGTCCCGCCGGATTTCTCTTTCAGGTACGCGTCCCATTCCTTGTAGCCGGGCGTCAGCATATGGCTCGGCGGAACCCAGTAGCTGAGGCGGAAATTGACTTTTTTGTCCTGTGCCAGACCGGACGTCGCCGATCCCGCGGCAAGCGCGATAGCGCCGGCGGCAAGAAGCAAATGCTTGTTCATGGTATCCCTCCCTTCCAGGATAGTCCGTTGTGAATCTTCGCGGGCTGAAACGCCGGCCAAATTCGCGGCAAGTCTAGGAACGGTCTGGCGGCGCGTCAAGGCGAGCGAAACGGTGCGACAGGGGACGGCGGGCTGGGCCGCCGCCCATTCCGGAGCACGAAACTATTCGTACAGCGCGCCGTCCTTTTTCAGCTCGTTGCGCAGGTTTGCCAGAATTTCTTCGGCATTCCCGCCTTTTTCCGCAATCGTTCCCGCCCACTTCTTGTAGAGCGGCTCCGCCGCCTTCCGCCACGCCGCGGTGTCCTGCGGGCCAACCTTGTAGATGGTCCGGTTCTTGTCTTTCAGGAGCGTTGCATAAATGCCCGCTTCCTGATCGTGCCAGGGCTTGTATATCCGCGCCGACCATTCGGGCGTGCAGGTTTCGTCGAAAACCTTCTTCTGCGTGGCGGAGAGCTTGTTGTAGGCGTTGATGTTTACGGCATCAACGAAGGCGGACACGTAGAATGGCATGTCGAGGTGATGGTGCACCACCTTGCCGAAATTGAACGTTACCATGCCGCCCCACGCCGCCGTTATGGCCTGGGTAATGCCGCGATTGAGTGTTTCGTATGCTTCCATGATCGGCACCTGCACCGGGCTGCCGCCAAGCAGCGTGATCATGGCGGACATGGTGGCGTTGCCGGCGCGCACGCGCATGCCTTTTACGTCCTGCGGCAGCTTTATTGGCTTGACGCCGTGAAACGTGCTGGTTGGCGTCGAAAATACGTGACACACCTTTACGTCGGGCATCTCTTTGGCAGCGTAGGGCATGTAGAAGCGGGTCATGGACTTTGCCCCCGCCAGCGGGTCGGCGACAATAAAGGGCAATTCGAGTGCGCCGATCACCGGAAAGCGGCCCGGCGTGTAGCCAGGGTTGACATAGCCGATATCGGCGGTGCCACGTTTCACCATGTCGTAATGGTCGCGTCCGGAGCCAAGCTGGCTGGAGGGAAACAGCGTTAGGGTGATCGTGCCGTTCGAGGCCTTCTTCAGGTGTTCCGCCCAGTCCTTGTATCCGACCGTGAGCATGTGCTTGGGTGGAACCCAATAGCTCAATCTCAGGTTGACGGGCTTGTCCTGCGCCTGTGCAGTGCTGCAGCAAACGGCGAGCGCCAGCGCGCCAGCAGCCGTGATGAAATGTCTGTTCATGAAATGTCTGTTCATGGGGCCTCCCGATGTGTCGGTTGCGTCCGCGCCGCCTTCGAGCGCCTGCGGAACGTTCAGGTACTCATAGGCGCGGAACTCGGGTGCGGTCAATCTCGCGCACTTGTCCCGATGGCGCAGGGCATTTAGGAAAGAACCGAAACACCGCAACACCGCGCTGGAAATAGTGGCGGATCGGAAAAAGGGGGCCGGAACGTTATGGCGGATGGAGCAGACAAACTGCGCGAAGTGCGCGGTCTGACACTCAAGGTCGACGAAAAGGGAAAGGGCGAACCGCTGCTTTTCCTGCACGGCGCGGGCGGTTCGAACTGGAGCCCGATGCTGGAAGAGCTGTCGAAAGACTTTCGCGTCATCGCGCCCGAACACCCTGGTTTTGGCCGTTCGACAATTCCGGACTGGATGATGAGCGTCGGCGACCTCGCTTTCTTTTATCTCGACTTTATCGAAGCGCTGGGACTTGAGAATGTCCATCTTGCCGGCCATTCGCTCGGCGGATGGCTGACAGCGGAAATTGCCGTGCGCAACACTTCGCGCCTTGCCTCGGTAACGCTGATGGCGCCGGCCGGTATCGCCAACCCAGATGCGCCGTTCGGCGATATCTTTTTGTGGTCTGCGGAGGAGGCTGCCCGCAGCCAGTTCTACAATCAGGAGCTCGCGGAAAAACGGCTAAAGGCGACGCCCGATCTTGACGTCACCCTGCAAAACAAATCGGCCGTTGCACGCCTGGCCTGGTCGCCACGCCTGTGCAATCCGCAATTGCACTACTGGATACATCGCATCGACAGGCCGTCGCAGTTGATCTGGGGAAAGCAGGACAAGGTCATCCCGTTCGCCTGCAACAAGGCCTGGGTCGATGGGGTCGGAGGCATCGCATTGCATGCGCTGGACGAATGCGGCCACGCCATCCATAACGAGAAAGCGCCGGAAGCGGCGGCGCTCATTGCGGCCCATTGCAAGGCCGCAGCGGCGAAGGGAGCGAAGTAATGAACATATTTTTCTTCCACCTCATGCCCTATGGCGACATCGACATCAACGAGATCGCCAAGATCAACACCGCCTGGGTCAATCTGCCCAACACGAATTTCGATCCGGCAAAAGGCACGGCGATTTACGATCGCTATCTCGGCGAAATGGCGCTCGCGGACGAGCTGGGTTTCGACGGCGTTTGCGCCAACGAGCATCACCAGACCGCCTATGGCCTGATGCCCGCGCCGAATCTGATTGCCGCGGCGCTGACGCGCACGACGAAAAACGCGCGCATCGCTGTGCTGGGCCGCGCGCTGCCGCTTGTCTCCAATCCTGTCGCGGTGGCGGAAGAATTCGCCATGATCGACCAGATGTCCGGCGGCCGCCTGATAGCCGGCTTCGTACGCGGCATCGGCTCGGAGTATTACGCCTTCGGCATCGATCCGACGTTGTCCCATGCGCGTTTTTACGAAGCGCACGAACTCATCATCAAGGCCTGGACGCAGCCCGGCCCGTTCAAATATCACGGCCGCCACTACCAGTTCGATTACGTCAACCTGTGGCCGCGGCCGGTGCAGCAGCCCCATCCACCGATCTGGATTCCCTCGCAGGGCTCTATCGAGACCATCGAATGGTGCGCCGCGCCTGAGCGCAAATATACCTATCTGCAAACCTTCAGCCCGCTCGCGCTGGCCGAAAAGAATTTCGCGGCCTACCGCGAAACCGCGCAACGTTTCGGCTACGAGGCTTCCCCCTCGCAGCTCGGCTGGGCGGTGCCCACCTATGTCGCCGAGACCGACGAGATAGCGCGCAGGGAACTGAAGCCGCATATAGAGATGTTCTTCAACTACCTCCTGCGCTTCCCGCTCGAAATGCGCATGCCGCCTGGCTATTCCTCCATCAAGTCGACCAAGGCGCTGATCGAGGCGAAATTCGCCGTCCGCTCGGTGCAGCAGACTGTGGATACGCTCATCGACCTCGGCATCATCGTCTGCGGCAGTGCGAAGACCGTGCGCGAAACCTTCGCCGAACGTTGCGGCAGAATGGGCATCGGCAATCTCATCCCGATGATGCAGATCGGGTCGCAGCCGGCACAGGAAACCGAAAAGAGCATGCGCCTCTTCGCATCGCAGGTGATGCCCCATTTGCGGCAGGAACTCGGCGATACCGGCATGCGCCTGCAGGCGGCAGAGTAGCAGGCTGTAGAGCAACAACGCATGTCATCCCCGGATCGCCTCCGGCGTCCGGGAAGACATCTTTGGAGGAGCGCATCTTGACCCATCCGATAGTGAACATCGCGGACCTCGAATACATCGCCTGGGGCAAGGGGAACGAGCGCCCCGGGGCAGGCAATGCGCCCGACAAATACATCGCGAAACTCGGCTACGTCGCTCCGAAAATTGGCGCGCAGAAACTCGGCTACAACATCACAATCCTGCCGCCGGGCAAGGCGGCCTTTCCTGCCCATAGCCACAGGGTCAACGAGGAAATGTTCTTTGTGCTGGAAGGACAGGGGGAAGTACGTATTGGCAAGACGAAATACCCGGTGAAACAGGGTGATTTCATTGCCTGCCCGCCGGGCGGGCCGGATACGGCGCACCAGATTTACAACAATTCGGCGGCGGAGCTGAAATTTCTCGCGGTCTCAACGCTGATGAGCCCGGAGATCGCCGAATATCCCGACAGCGGCAAAACCGGCTTTTACCACATGCGCGAGGACGCAGATGGCAAGCCCGCGCGATGGGGGCATATCACCCGCACCGATGGAACCGCCGCGCCCTACTGGGACGGCGAGTAGCAGGGGCAACGTGGATTCAGCTCGTCGTGTTTCCATCATGAAACAGCGGCGGCTTTCTGCGCGGGTTTTGCCGAAAAATCAGCATTCGCGGAAGTAATGTCGATCATTTGTGCTTGAGGATTTCTGTTTCTGGTCAATAATGACGGAGGATTTGAGAAATCAGGAGTACACCGATGCACAATGTCGACAGGCGGTTCGATCGCAGACAGTTTCTCGCAACCTCGTTAGCCGCCGCGGCGTCTCCCTTTGTCTTCCCGGTCGCAGCCTTCGCCGCCGACAAGTTCCGCTTCATTACGCCTTTCGGCTACTCGCTGTCCTTCTCCGCGGTCCTGTTCGGAAAAACCGGCGGCTTCTACAAGAAGGAAGGTCTCGATCTCGAGGTCATAGGCGGCAAGGGTGCGGCCATGGCAGCGCAGATGACCATTGCCAACCAAAGCGATGTGGGACGCACAGGCGGAGCGAACTACATCGTTTCCAAGGTCAAGAACGGCGCGCCCCTCACATCCATTGCCACAATCGCGCAGGTCTCGCCCTTTTTCATCATATCGCCGAAGAACAGGGGCATCACCAAGGTTCAGGATTTCAAAGGCAAGACCTTTGGCATGGCCTCGCTGGGCGGCTCCATGGAAAACACGCTCAACTTCATGTTGCGCGAAGGCGGCGTCGAACCGAAGACGGTCAACAAGGTGAAAGTCGCAGATACCCCTGCCGCTTTCGGACTGATCGAGGCCAAGCGCATCGACGGATTCATGGGCAACGTCAGCACAACCGTAAAACTGCTTTCGACGAACAATGCCGTGTCGGCAATCAAGGTCAACGATGGCATCCCCGGCCAGGTTTACGTCGCCCGCGAAGCAGATATCGCCAAGAATGGCGATGCCTACGTGCGCTTTCTGCGGGCTACCATCGCCGCCGCGCAGGAAATTCTGGCGGCGAAGGATCTGAAACCTATCCTGAAATCCATTGGCGGTGAGTTCAAGATCCGCGGCCTGGCCGATTTGGACAATGCCTCGCGCGATCTTGCTGAGAACGCCAAATTGTGGTCGGCCAATGGGATGGACAATCTTCTGCGCAACGTCCCGGAGGAATGGGCCAAAGGCGTAAGGCTCATGAGCAGCGCCGGGATGTTGCCGTCCGGCGTGGATCCCACGACGCTTTACACGAACGCGATCTGGGACAAGGCGCGTGGAAAGTAACCAGCCGGATACCACGTCCGCGCGGCCCACAGGCGGACGTATCCTTATGGATAAGGTCGGCAAGGTCTTCGCAACGGGCGAAAGCCCGGTGGTGGCCGTCGAAGGTGTCGATCTGACGGTAGGCAGCGGAGAGTTTCTGGTTTTGCTGGGTCCTTCCGGTTGCGGCAAGACAACGCTCTTGCGGATGATCGGTGGTCTCGAGACGCCGACCAATGGGACGCTGCAAATTGATGGTGGCGGCGAAGGCGTTTCAATCGCCTTTCAGGATCCGCGTCTGTTTCCCTGGATGTCGGTGATCGAGAACATCGCGTTGCCGCTGCGTTTGCGTGGAATGGGGGCCGAGCAGCGGTTGGAATGCGCCCGGCAGCTTTGCAAGCTTGTCGGACTCAATGGATTCGAAACGGCCAGTCCGAATGCATTGTCTGGCGGCATGAAACAGCGAGCCTCCATCGCAAGGGCCCTGTCGATTGAGCCCTCGACATTGCTGCTCGACGAGCCGTTTGGCGCACTCGATGCGATGACCCGCGACCAGATGAATCTCGAGTTGCAGCGTATCTGGCTGCACGCCGCTGCGACTGTCGTGCTGGTCACCCATTCCATCAACGAAGCGGTTTTCCTCGGCGACCGGATCGTTCTGCTGTCGCCGCGTCCGGGCCGGATACACAAGATCTACGACTTGCCGTTCCGTCGTCCGCGCGACATCGATTTGCAATCTGCGCCGGAGTTTCAGGCCGTCGTCCGCGATATCCGCCGTGAATTGAACAGCTTCTCGCAATGAAGGCGCTGCGGACATGAAAAAATCAATGCAGGAGAAGTTCGTTTGGCTGCTGCCCGCCGCCATGGTGGTTCTCTTTTTTGTCGGCTGGACCTGGTACGTGCGCGCGTACAATATTTCACGCTTCATCCTGCCTGAGCCGCTATCCGTGGTTCGCGCATTCGTGAAGCTTCTGCAGGAGCCGGGTATCTGGGGCCATGTCTGGCTCACTGTCTACGAGACGTTGTCCGGCTTTTTTCTGGCCATTGTGGTCGGCGTCTTCCTGGGCGTCATTATGGGCAAGGTGAGACTGCTGGAAATTGCCCTCAAGCCGTTCGTCATCGCAACCCAGGTCGTGCCGAAGATCGCGCTCGTGCCGCTGTTCATCCTCTGGTTCGGTTTCGGACCCGAATCCAAGATCGTGATTGCGGCGGTTCTGTCCTTCTTCCCGATTTTTTCCAACACGATGCTTGGCATCAAATCCATCGACCGCGGTTACCGGGAAGTGATGACGACTTTCCGCTCGAATTCCTGGCAAAGGTTCCGTTTCCTCGAGTTGCCGAGCGCCCTGCCATACATTCTGACCGGAATGGAAATCGGGATCGTACTGGCGATCATCGGAGCCATTGTCGGTGAATTCATCGGAGCCAACAAAGGTCTCGGTTATCTTGCCGTCGCAACGTTGCAGGAATTGCAGGTCGACACCTTGTTCGGCGTCATCCTGTTGCTGGCGCTGATCGGTCTGACCATGTACTTCACGGTGGTGATGCTGCGGCGCCTGCTGGTGCCTTGGCACGAGTCGGCGATGCGAACCTACACGTGATGAGGCGCCGGTTTGCGATGTCCTACACTTGGGGGTCGATCGGCTGTTGAGCGTTCAAATGATGCCATTTGAACGCACGCGAATCTAGCTGTCCGGTTGCGAATGCCACCAGAGCGGGAAATGCCGGCACAGGCCGTCATCGCCCAGTTCGACCACGGCGATGCCTTCCAGCCGCAGACGGGGCAGGGGATCGCCGGCTTTGCGTTCGATCATGCCGGTGCCGGCGGACTTCGCCCACATCTCGAACATCTTTTCGGATGACACCTGATAAAGCGTCGTCCAGCTTGCAACGCCGCCTGTTTGCGTCTCGCTGACGATTGCATAGCTGAAATGGATATCGTCCTGCAGCTTCACCCGGTCCCAGTAGCGGGCGATGGCCTCATGCCCCACCTGCTGGTCGAACGGCGTATTGTGATAAACTCCGTCCTCGGAAAACAGCGTGCAAAGCAGCGCATCGTCGCGTGTCTCCCACGCGCGCTTGTACGTTTCCATGAACCTGACCAGAGCGCCTGCCATACCTGTCCGTTTCCCCGGTTCACATCCGCAGCACCGGTTTTACGGTCTCGCCGGTCTCGCTGTCGTGGATCGCCTTGGCGATCTCGTCGAACTTGTAGAAGGTGATCAGCTTGTCGAATGGAAAGTGGCCGTTCATGTAGTGATCGATCATCTGCGGGATGAACACTTTCGGGTTGGAGTTACCCTCGATAATGCCGCGGAATTTCAGGCCGGGCATCAGGATGCGCGGCGAGAAAGAAATTTCCGATCCGTCGAGCGGCCCCGTCACAAAGGCAGATGTACCGCGCGGGGCGAGCACGTCCAGCGTCTGCCGGGTAACCTGGATGGCGCCTGTGGTGTCGAGCGTGTAGTCGACGCCGTCCGGCATGTGTGAGCGGATTTCCTCAGTCACCGGGTCGTTGCCGGCCTGGATCGAAACGTCGGCCCCAAGTACCTTTGCGAGCGCCAGCCGGTTCTGGTGCCGGTCGATGGCGATTATCTTCGAGGCTCCGGCCAGCCTTGCCGCCATGATCGCCGACAGGCCGAGCGAGCCGACGCCATAGACGGCGATTGACTGGCCCTGCTTCAGCTTGAGATCGTTCAGCACGGCGCCCGCGCCGGTCTGGATGCCGCAGCCGAGAGGACCCAACAGCTCGAGCGGCGCGTCCTTGCGCACCTTGACGACGCTACGCTCATTGCCGATGGCATAGGTGGCGAACGAGGATTGCGAGAAGAAGTCGCCGTGTACGGGGCCCTGCGCGCTGGTCAGGTATGGCTCGGAATCCACCCGCTCGCAGCGGAAATTGTGGTCATTCTGCTTGTAGCAATAGGCTGGTTCCGCCTCCCGGCAGCTCGGGCACATGCCGCAATAGCCGAACGACATGACGACATGGTCGCCCTTCGCGAACTCCCGCACGCCCGGCCCGATCTCCTCGACCACGCCCGCACCCTCGTGCCCCAGCACAACCGGCCGGGGCGACATGACAGGCGATCCGGCCACCTTGATGTCCGTATGGCACACGCCCGCCGCTACGATACGAACCAGCACCTCTCCGGGGCCGGGGCCTTTCAATTCAAGGTTTTCGATGGCCGGCTTGCCGGTATGGTCGCGAAAGACGGCGGCGCGAATCTGCATGTGGTTTCCTCCCGGATTCAAGGGTCCTTTATCGGCAAAACCAGGCGGAAACGCAAAGGCAAGTTTCTTGATGCGCGCCTGCATGGACTTTCTCCATGGCTATCCTAATTTCAAATAGCCGGTTGCGGGCGCACGGGCTCTGGGGAGGGCATTGCCGCCAAATAGCGCCGGACGGAGGGAACCATGGCGACAATCGAGATGAATGTGAATGGCCGCCCGGCCAAAGTCGAGGCGGGTCCGGATACGCCCCTGCTCTGGGTCATACGCGAGCAGCTGGCGCTGACGGGCGCGAAATATGGATGCGGCGCGGGCCTCTGCGGCGCGTGTACGGTGCATGTCGATGGCGTCGCCGTCGCCTCCTGCCAGACCAGCGCTCAGAGTGCGGCGGGCAAGAAGGTCACGACGATCGAAGGTCTGGGTGCTTCCGGGCTGCATCCGTTGCAGAAAGCATGGATCGCCGAAGAGACGCCGCAATGCGGCTATTGCCAGTCCGGCCAGATCATGAAGGCGGCCGAACTGCTGGCGAAAACCCCCAAACCGTCGCGCGAGCAGATCGTCGAGCACATGGACGGCAATCTGTGCCGCTGCGGCTCCTATCCGCGCATTGTCCGCGCCATCGAACGCGCTGCACGGGAGGGCTGATCCATGACCGCCAATCAATCGCCTCGCGAACTCAATGCGCAGATCAGCCGCCGCACCATGCTTGCCGGCTCCACTGGTCTAGCTTTCGCCTTCGCTTTCGGCCTCGACACGGCATCCGGCGACGCGCAGGCCTTTTCCGCCAGCGGCGGGGCTATCAATGCCTTCGTCAGGATTGCCGCCGACGGCACGGTGACCATCGTCTCGCCGGCTCTCGAAATGGGGCAGGGCGTGAATACGTCCCTGCCGCTCATCATCGCCGAGGAACTGGACGCCGACTGGAGCAAGGTGAAGGTTGAGCAGGCGCCGGTCGCCCCGGCTTACAACCACCCGATCCTGCGCACCCAGATGGTGGTCGGTAGCCTCACCCTTCGCGGCTTCTGGATGCCCGCGCGCATCGCGGGCGCCCAGGCCCGGCGGGTCCTTGTCGATGCCGCAGCGGCGCGGTGGGGCGTTCCAGCCAGCGAGATAACGACCGAGCCGGGCGTAGTGGTGCACGCGGCCAGCAAGCGCCGTCTTGGTTACGGCGAAATCGCCGGCTTTGCTCAAGCGCCTGCGGCAATGCCGAAGATAGGCCCGAAAGATCTGAAGCCCGTGGCGTCATTCCGGCTGATAGGCAAGGATGTGCAGCGTATCGATATCGTCGACAAGTCGACCGGCGCGGCGAAATACGCGATCGACGCCTCCGTGCCCGGGATGGTCTACGGCACGCTTGCGCGCTCGCCCGTGCACGGTTCCGGTCCCGCATCGTTCAATGCGGACGAATTGAAGAAGATGCCCGGCATCGAGGGCGTATTCGATCTCGGCAACGGCGTTGGCATCACCGGCAATTCCATCCATGCCGTCTTTGAGGCGCGCCGCGCCCTCAAGGCACAATGGAAGGACGCGCCGGGGTCGAAGACCAACTCCGCGGCAGCCCTGCGCGCATCGCAGGAGAAATTGCGCCAGCCGGACGTGCAGGGCGCGCTGCCGCCCAAGGCGTCGCGCCAGGCAGCGCTCGCCGCGCTGGGCAGCGCAGCAAAGATCGTGACCGGCGAATATTCGACGGACTACGTCTATCACGCCCAGATGGAGCCCCATAATTGTCTCGCATCGGTAAAGCCGGATGGGGTCGAACTCTGGACGGGAACGCAATGGTCGACGATGGCGCGCGATCAGGCTGCAGCCGCCGCAGGCGTCCCGCCTGAGAAGGTGACCTTGCACCAGATGACCATGGGCGGCGGTTATGGCCGCCGGGCCTTCGTCGATTATGTCGTCGACGCCGTGAAACTGTCCAAGGCGGCAGGCAAGCCGGTCAAGATGATCCAGTCCCGCGAGGACGATCTGGCCAACGCCCGCATGCGGCCCATGACGGCGCAGAAGATCGACGTCGCGCTCGACGCCTCGGGGAAGGTCGCTGGTTGGCGGCATCTCATCGCCGCCGATACCGTGGTGCCTTATCTCTACGGCGATACGCGCTGGAAGGCGCAGAAGGGCTTCGACCACATCGTGATGGCGGGCTCCGATGTCGCCTTCTACAACGTACCCGCGGCCGTGAGCGAGCATATCTACGAGGAGCGCGGCGTCCGGACGGCGGCCTGGCGCGGCATCGGCGCCGGGCACAACATCTTCGCCATCGAGTCGATGATCGACGAACTGGCGCAGCTGGCCGGCAAGGACCCGGTCGCCTACCGGCTGGAAATGCTGAAGGTCCCGCGTGCGCGTAAGGTGATCGAGACCGTGGCCCGCATGTCGGACTTCTCGCGCAAGCGCGAAAACCGGGGGCTTGGCATAGCCTTCGGCAAGCTCGGCCTGCCACCCATCGGCTTTTCGCTGTCCGGTACCGTCGCGGAAGTGTCGGTCGACCGGTCGTCCGGTGTGATCCGCTGCCACAATCTGTGGTGCGCGGTGGACGTTGGGCTGGCGGTTCAGCCGTCGAATATCGTTGCGCAAATCGAAGGATCGTTGATTTTCGCTCTGGGCAGCGCCCTGAAAGAGCGCGCGACCGTCGCAAATGGCGCGGTCGAGCAGCAGAATTACAACGATTATCAAATTCTGAGGCTGTCCGAGATCCCGCAAATCCATGTCGAGATCATCAGCAGCGGCGACATCCCGCTGCCCGTTGGCGAATTGTCGATTTCCGGCACCATCCCGGCCGTCGCCAATGCGTTCAACGCTCTGACGGGCAAGCGTTTGCGCAATGCGCCCTTTACGCCGGAACGGGTCAAGGGCTCGCTGGTCTGACGGCAGAAGCCAAACTTGCTACAGGAGCCGCCACTGCGGGGCGGCTCTTTCCTTTCCAACGTTAACCATATGCGGTGCAATTGCTGGCCCTGTTGCGGCATTCGTGAAATTCCGGCGCATGAGCCTTGACTCCCCCATTCCGCGTGACTACATCCCAGCCGGCCTGCTAGCACTCCTTCCGAAGAGTGCTAACAAGTCCGCCGGCGTCCGTCGGCGCTTTTCTTTCAGCTAAACCGCGGGGATCGTCCGGCCGGCTGACGGCCGCCGGTAGATCTGCCGAAGCAACAGGAACTTGAGACATGAACTTCCGTCCCCTGCACGACCGTGTTGTGGTCAAACGCCTTGATGGCGAGGAAAAGACCAAGGGTGGCATCATCATCCCCGACACTGCCAAGGAAAAGCCGCAAGAAGGCGAAGTCGTGGCTGTCGGCCCCGGCGCCCGTGACGAGAGCGGCAAGGTTGTCCCGCTCGACGTGAAGGCCGGCGACCGCATTCTCTTCGGCAAGTGGTCCGGCACCGAAGTGAAGATCGGCGATCAGGAACTTCTGATCATGAAAGAGTCCGACATCATGGGCATCGTCGGCTGAGGCCAGCGTTCCCGCAATCCCCAATCAACAGTTTGAATCTCGGCATTCAGGAGACTGAAAATGGCTGCCAAGGAAGTAAAATTCTCTTCCGACGCTCGCGACAAAATGCTTCGCGGCGTCGATATCCTCGCCAATGCGGTGAAGGTCACCCTCGGCCCGAAAGGCCGTAACGTCGTTATCGAAAAGAGCTTCGGCGCTCCGCGCATCACCAAGGACGGCGTCACTGTCGCCAAGGAAATCGAGCTCGAGGACAAGTTCGAGAACATGGGCGCGCAGATGGTGCGCGAAGTCGCCTCCAAGACCAACGACACGGCTGGCGACGGCACCACGACGGCAACCGTTCTGGCCCAGGCCATCGTCCGCGAAGGCGCCAAGTATGTGGCCGCCGGCATGAACCCGATGGACCTGAAGCGCGGTATCGACCAGGCCGTCACGGCCGCCGTCGAAGACATCAAGTCCCGCTCCAAGAAGATCGCGTCTTCGGACGAAGTCGCCCAGGTTGGCACCATCTCCGCCAACGGCGACTCCTCGATCGGCAAGATGATCGCCGAAGCGATGCAGAAGGTCGGCAACGAAGGCGTCATCACGGTTGAAGAAGCCAAGACCGCCGAGACCGAACTCGACGTCGTCGAAGGCATGCAGTTCGACCGTGGCTATCTCTCGCCGTACTTCATTACCAACGCCGAGAAGATGATCACCGAACTCGACGATCCCTACATCCTGATCTTCGAAAAGAAACTGTCCTCGCTGCAGCCGATGCTTCCGGTTCTGGAAGCTGTCGTGCAGACCGGCAAGCCGCTGCTGATCGTGGCCGAAGACGTCGAAGGCGAAGCTCTTGCCACTCTCGTCGTCAACAAACTGCGTGGCGGCCTGAAGGTTGCTGCCGTGAAGGCTCCGGGCTTCGGCGACCGCCGCAAGGCCATGCTCGAGGACATCGCGATCCTGACCAATGGCCAGATGATCGCAGAAGATCTCGGCATCAAGCTCGAGAACGTCTCGATCGACATGCTCGGCCGCGCCAAGAAGGTGCGCATCGACAAGGAAAACACCACGATCGTCGACGGCGCCGGCGACAAGAAGGACATCGAAGGCCGCGTTGCGCAGATCAAGGCGCAGATCGAGGAAACCACCTCGGACTACGACCGCGAGAAGCTGCAGGAGCGCCTGGCGAAGCTGGCTGGCGGCGTTGCCGTCATCCGCGTCGGCGGCGCGACGGAAGTCGAAGTGAAGGAAAAGAAGGACCGCGTTGATGATGCCCTGAACGCCACCCGCGCTGCGGTGGAAGAAGGCATCGTGCCGGGCGGCGGTACCGCTCTCCTGCGCGCCAAGGCCGCTGTCGCCAAACTGAAGGGCGGCAACGACGACGAGCAGGCCGGCATCAACATCGTCTCCAAGGCGCTGGAAGCCCCGATCCGTCAGATCGCGGACAATGCTGGTGTCGAAGGTTCGATTGTTGTCGGCAAGATCTCGGAGAATTCTTCGCAGTCCTTCGGCTTCAACGCCCAGACGGAAGAATACTGCGACATGATCCAGTCCGGCATCGTCGATCCGGCGAAGGTCGTCCGCACGGCCCTGCAGGATGCAGCCTCGGTTGCCGGTCTTCTCGTGACGACCGAAGCCATGGTCGCCGACAAGCCGAAGAAGGACTCCGGCATGCCCGCAATGCCGCCGGGCGGCATGGGCGGAATGGATTTCTAAGAAATCCATTCGCCCAAAAGTTCCAAGTGGCCGAAGTCCGGTATACCGGACTTTGGCTGGCGGAATGGATTTCTAAAAGTATAACCCCGAAAAGTTGCAGACTTTTCGGATCAGGTTATGCGCGAAAAAGAAATCCATTCGCCCAAAAGTTCCAAGTGGCCGAAGTCCGGTATACCGGACTTCGGCTATTATAACGACGACCAATAGCCGGGCCGCGCATCAGTGGTCCGGCTTTCTATTTGCGCGCATGGGTTGGTGTTTGGCGGCGCGTCACCCGTAATAGAGCCTGATCTGGTTCAAAAGTAACGGTGCAGCGCACATACTGTAACGCTTATACGCCCATTCTACATATATTTTCCTTTGACATCTGGATGCTAAGGGGCTTTGCTAGTTCCGCGAAAACATTTCCGGGGTGGGCGGGAATCTTCGAAGATGCGGTTTAGCGGGGTGCGTGCGTGCGTGACATTAAAAGTTCGGCGCACAATACCCGGACGAGGGGGTTGGGATGGCGCACAAGACGCTAACCAGACAGGATTTGCTACAGGTAGCCAGCACGGCGGGTCCGCCTGGACTAACGCGTAACGATGCCCGGGATATTGTCGAAGCGACGCTCGAAGCGATGAGCGCGGCATTGGCGCGCGGCGAATCCGTAAAGCTGCGCGGGTTTGGAACGTTCAACGTACGCGCCAAGAATCCGCGCGTCGGACGCAATCCGAAAACCGGCAAGGAATATCCGATCACCGCCCGGCGCGTTCTGACATTCAAGGCTTCGCCCCGCCTGGTCGCGGCGGTCAATGGCGAGACCTTTACGGGCTCGGACGACGACGACGACGATGGCCCGGCCGGCAATGGCCGTCTCGCGGCAGCCCGCGTGCGCGGCCCTGTGGACCGTATCGTGGGTCGCATGCGCTGACACCGGGCAAGACACGGGGCAAGACACGGGACCCGTCGAGACTCGAAAGAATGCTTTCGGCCCGCACTGCGTCGTCGATCTGGCGTGATGTCAACAGAATTCCCGCTGCGCCTGCAAACTTGCATTCGCCCGCGCGCCCGCTACAACTGACCGGGTAACGGGACCCACTCCATGCAGATTCTCAGCCTTCTGGTCGCGGCGGTCGCCGTGCTTTGTCTTGCCGCAGCCGCGTTCCTGAAAGCTGCCGCCGGCAGTGGGGTGTTCACGGATCCGGCGTTGCTCGGTGTGGCCATTGCCGGCCTTGGCATTGCCTTTGCGACATGGCGCGCGCCTGCCATTTCGGCGTTTCTGCGCATATTTTCCTGGATATTCGGGGTAGAATACATCCTGACCGGCCTTGGTTATCTGGCCGTCCGGGCGGACCTTTGGCCGAAGTTTCTCGCCGGCGCTCAGGTTCCCGTGAGTCTGCCGATCACGATCGCAGTGTTCGGCATGATTGTCTGGCTCATTTCTTTCGTACCGGTCGTAAACCAGATCACGCGCATTACCGATCCCTATTTCGAAAGCAACGAAATCAAGCCGGTCAATTTCGGATTTCTGGGCACGTATGCGCTGCGCGAAAGCCGCGTCGGCGGCTGGCTGATGGCCTCGCTTGTCGTCATCAACCAGGCGCAGGTCGGCATCAATGTGCGGCTGAGCTTTTTCAACCGCGACTGGTTCAACGCCATTCAACAGAAGGACGCCGGACAGTTCTGGAGTTTATTGTATACGGTCTTTCTGCTTTGGGCGATGATCTATATCGCCAGCTATCTCGTCGAGGTCTATCTGCGCGCAGTCCTGCAGATAAACTGGCGCCGCTGGCTGACATTCCGCTACTCGCAAGGCTGGCTGAGCGAAGGCGGCATCTATCGCATGGGACTTGTCGGCGACGGCGCCGACAACCCTGACCAGCGTATCTCCGAAGATATCAAGAACTACATCGAATACACCTATGCCTATTCTATTTCTCTGCTGCAGCAGATTTCCACGCTGGTGTCGTTCTCTCTGATCCTGTGGACGATCCCCGCGCAGTTTGCCATTCCGGGCACGGACATAATCGTCCCCGGGCTGCCATTCTGGGTCGCCATCGTCTATTCGGTGTTCGGAACGTGGATCACGCACAAGATCGGCAAGCCGCTCGTCAATCTGCAATTCCGTCAGGAACGCTACGAAGCCGACTTCCGCTTCTCGCTGGCGCGCCTGCGCGAATACGGCGAACAGGTCGCCTTGCTGCGTGGCGAAACGGCGGAACGGGCAATTCTCTTCGGCCATTTCCGGGAGCTGATCGCCAACTTCTTCCGCATTGTTTTCCGGACATTGAAGCTGACGACATTCACCTCATTCTATGGCCAGATTTCGCCGATCCTGCCTTACGTGATCGTTGCGCCATATTACTTCCTGAACAAGGTCACCCTTGGCCAGATGACGCAGACGGCAGGCGCTTTCGGCAATGTGGCCAATGCACTCAACTTCTTCGTCGACCGCTATCAGTCGCTGGCCGTCTTCAAAGCTGTTGTCGACCGTCTCACCACATTCGGCTCTGCCATCGAAAGATCGAAGGCGCTCGGCAAGACACCGCCGCGGATTGAGCACACGGACGCAGATAACAGCGGCATCGCATTGCGCGGGCTGCATCTGACGCTGCCGAGCGGACGCGAGATCGTCAGCGTACCGGAACTGACCTTGCCGAAAGGCGTGGCGACGCTGGTGACCGGCCCCTCCGGGTCCGGCAAGTCGACGCTCTTCCGCGCCATAGCGGGCATATGGCCTTACGGGCATGGTATAATAGAGTTTCCCGCACACAACGGCGGCGAGACCGCGCGAGTCATGCTCCTGCCGCAGCGCCCCTATGTCGCGAACGGCAAGTTGAAGCGCGCCACGAGTTATCCGGCTGTCGAAGAAACATATTCTGACGAGACCGTCCGCGACGCCTTGCGCAAGGCCCGTCTGGAGCAGTTTGCCGACAGGCTCGAAGAAGACGATGCCTGGGCGCAACGTTTGTCCGGCGGCGAACAACAGCGGCTGGCTGTTGCCCATGCGCTGCTGGCGCGGCCTGACTGGTTGTTCATGGACGAGGCGACCTCGGCGCTGGATGAAAAGCTGGAAGGCGAAATCTATCGCATGCTCAAGCGCGAATTGCCGGACACGACCATCGTGTCGATCGGGCACAGGTCGACGCTGATCGGGTTGCACGACGCGCGGCTAGACATGGAGCCGGATGACGCCGGAGTTCACACGCCGGTTCTGCAAAAGGCGGAAGCCGCGAAGTAGTCTCCCAGCTCTTTTCCCCCGGGTGAATGCGGCAAAGAATCCGGGCCCCCCGGGGGTCGGACATACCCGGGAGGCCCTTCATCCCCAGAGCCGGTCTTCCGGCCGCAAGGAATTTCGCAAGATACATGCCCGCCCCGTACAGGGAAGAGCGAACTGCTGTTCTAATCCAAATATTTATCGCATCGCTTTGGGGGAAAAGCGCAATCACATTTTCGCGTACAGCGGCGATGGCCCGCCGGATCAGTTACAGACGCGGATGTAGCGATAGCCGCGGAAATCGCCCCAGCGGTTGTAGACCGGGCGCTTCTCGCGCCAGCAATCGGAATAGACCGGAGCGGCGTGGGCATGGGCTGCACTACCGAGGATGGCGGCCCCTACGAGACCCGCGGCAATGCCGCCGAACAGGGCGCCCTTGCGGCCATAGCGGGCTTCCGCCGGCGAGGCGGTGGCGGCGAGGGTTGCGCCGATGGAAAGGGCGGCGATGGTGGCGGCGGCGAATTTCTTTGCAACGAGGTTCATAGCTCTCTCTCTCCATTTTCTGCGCAAGGCCCGGGCGGAAAACCGGTGACCACTTTTCCTGGCCTTGTGATGCGCAAGGCCCGGGCGGAAAACCGGTGACCACTTTTCCTGGCCTTGCGATGCGCAAAACCCGGGCGGAAAACCGGCGACCACTTTTCCGGGCCTTGCGGTGCGAAACGGGCGTTTGCCGTTTCGCGATGATTGGAGAGTAAGTGCCGATGCGCCGCGCCGATGTGCGGCGCCGCACACGCTGTCGCCGTGAAGCAAATCAGGCGATGCGCGCTTTGAGTTGCGCCACCCTCTGCGCCGCCGCCTCGATGTGGCGCGCCGGTATGCGCCCGTCCGCCACAGCGTCCTTGACAGCCGCAATGACCTTTTGCGGCAGGTTCAGGTCAGGCTGCAGCGAATTCGACAACAGGATCAAGTCGTGGCCGGCAGCGATGGCGCGAATGATCGCGTCCATGAGCGAATAGGAAGACCGGATAGCCTTCATGTCGAGATCGTCTGTCATCACCGCGCCATTGAAACCGACGCCCTGGCGGAGAAGCTCGACGGCCTTGGGGGACAGCGTCGCCGGCAGCCCGCCGGTGAGCCGGGCATGGCTGAGATGCCCGCTCATGACGATATCGATGAGGCCCTGCTGCGTCAGAATGCGAAACGGCGTCAGTTCGTCTTCGCGCCATGTGGACGTCAGATTGACCGGCCGCGCGTGCGAGTCGACGAGCGTGGAACCGTGGCCCGGGAAATGCTTCACTGAGGTGAGAACGCCCGCAGAGCGATGCCCGCGGACGAATGCGCCAGCATAGGCCGCCGTCTTGGCTCCATCGGCGCTGAACGCGCGCCCCCAGCGCGTGACAACCGGATTGCGGGGCTCGAAACCCAGATCGACAACCGGCGCCAGATTGAGATTGAACCCCGCCGCTTTCAACTGCCGCGCCATGCCCGCATAGATCGATTGCGCTTCGGCGGTAGACTGCCGCGCTGCAACCGCCTGCGCTGCCGGAAATGGCTTGTACCCATTGCGCTTGCCGAGCCGTTGCACCGCGCCGCCTTCCTGATCGACGCTGACGAACGGAACCGAGCTCTTGCCCGCCGATTGAAAAAGGCGCGCCAGCCCCTCGATGCCGCCGCGCGACTTCGTGTTGTGTCCAAGGAAGCAAACGCCGCCAACACGGCCAGCCGCAACATGACGGGCAAGATTTTGCGCACCCGGCGTCTTCGCGGACTCGCCGTGGAAACCCAGTACGAGCATTTCCGCAATCGACCTGTCGTCAACTGCGGCATGCGCCCTCGAAACGAAAGGTGCTGCAACGGCAGCCGGAAAGAACAACATGGCGCGACGCGTGAAACCAGTCATCGAAAATCTCCATACCGCAAAATCTAGAGCATCGTGCGACAAAGTGGCTCCGGCTTTTCGCGCACAACGATGCTCTAATCTAGGTAAGCGATCAGCTCTTTTGCGTTCAAGTGATTCCATTTGAAGGCACAAGAGTTGATCTGGCGCGACTCGGGCGGACCTTGCACGTTGCGGCTGCGCAAGACAAGCACAGCGGCAGGTTGCAGCCGCAAGGTCATTTTGACGATTAACGCCCGATCGGCCCAGCGAAAATGAACCAGGCGCCCAAGGCAATGAAGGCGAAGCCGGCGACATGGTTCAAAGTGAGGGGCTGCCGCAAAACCAGAACAGAAAATCCGGCAAATACAATGAGAGTAATGACTTCCTGAATGGTCTTCAGTTGGGCCGGCGCATAGACCGCGCTGCCCCACCGGTTGGCGGGCACTGCAAGCCAGTATTCGAAGAAGGCGATCCCCCAACTGACGAGAACCACTATCCAAAGCGGTGCGGCCTTGAACCTTAGATGCCCGTACCAGGCAAAGGTCATGAAAACATTGGATAGCGCCAGCATGAGAACCGGCAGGAGATAGGTCTGGGCGCCAACGGCGGGCATGGATGCACCGGGAAAGGACAGCACGGAATACGCGATATTCCAACGCGCCTAGTTTGGCAGGGTTCCCGCAACCGGGCAATGGCCCGGAACGGGAGCGCCCGAAGTTTCGGACTACCCGATGCGGGCGGCGAGCTTGTCGTAGAGCGGGTTGACTGCGCTGAAAATGTAATCGAGCGCGCCGACACTGACATGATGCGCGCCATGTTCGATCAGCCATTCGGCCAGCGCTGGAACCTTGTCGGCGGCACAGATCAGGCGGACGATATCGCCATCGATCCCGTACAAGGTCCGTACGCCGAAGACGTCGACAGCCTCGCGCGCCGTGCGCCGCGGCTTGTTGGGAACGAGCGCCCGCACTTCGCGCGAGGTTCGCGCTTCCTCTTCCGCCGAAATGCGCGAAAGAATGCTGCGCGCCAGGCGTTTCGTTTCGTCATCCCAGGCGGCGGACACCGAGGCGACAAGATTGGCTTCGGAGCGCAGCATCACTCCGTCGTCGAGAATTTTGAGCGCATTTGCCTGCAACGTGGCGCCGGTCGTCGTGATGTCGACGATCAGTTCGGCCTGGCCGGCGGCCGGCGCTCCTTCGGTTGCCCCGAGAGATTCCACAATGCGATAATCGCTAACGCCGTGACCGGCGAAGAACCGGCGTGTCAGATTGATGTATTTCGTGGCGACCCGCATGCGCTGGCCGTGATGGCGCGCGCGATAGGCTGCCGCAACATCTTCCAGATCGGCCATGGTGCGCACATCGATCCAGGCCTGCGGCACGGCGACCACGACGTTGGCGTGGCCGAAGCCCAGTGATGTCAGCAACTCCACCTTCTGGTCGGCATCGGCGATTGTCTCCCGGACGAGATCTTCGCCGGTCACGCCCAGATGCACGTTGCCGCTGGCGAGCTGCTGCACGATCTCGGAGGCTGACAGGAAGGCTATCTCGACGCCCGGCAATTCCTTCAGCGAACCCCGATAGTCGCGTACCCCACGCCCCTGAACGAGGTTGAGACCGGCGCGGGCAAAAAATTTGGCCGTGTTTTCCTGCAGTCTGCCCTTGGACGGCACCGCCACAACGAGCGGATTGGAGACGGAATCGGGCTGGCTCATGCGGCGTCTCCCGGGCCTGCGCCGAGCCGGTCGCACCAGATCGCCGCCCCAACGGCAGGGATATCGTGCGAAGCGCCAAGGGCCTTGAGCAAATTGTCGTAGCGGCCGCCGCCGACGACCGGACCGGGTTCGGGACGGTTGCTGTAGGCCTCGAAAACGAAGCCGGTGTAATAATCAAGGTTGCGTGCGAAGGCGGCCGAGAAATCGATCTTGCCAACGTCGAAGCCGCGCGCTGCGATGAAGCCTGTGCGCAGATCGAATTCGTCGAGCGCCGCATCGAGATCGATTTTCGCGTCTCTGGCCAGCGCCCGAATCTGCCGCGAGGCGCTGTCCGGGTCGCCCGAAATGTCGAGATAGGCTTCGATGATCCCGCGCTTTTCCGCGCTTACAGCGCTGTCCGCTTTCAAGGCCGACTGCTCCAGAAAACGCTCGGCGATGTCACTGGCGCTACGTCCGCTCACGGACGTGATCCCCGCGATGGACAGAAGATCTTCAACCAGCGCCTGAGCGCCGCGCCTGTCGACGCCTTCCAGAGCCGTGAGTACCCCGCTGTGGTCGGTCGTCTTGCTTCCGTTTTGCGCAGGCGCAAAAGCTTCCGCAAGCGGTCTGTGCCGCATGATCGACTGCTTGATCCGGCGCAGCCAGAACCGGTTCAAATCGAGCTTCTCGAGCAGGCCGGTGAGCAGGCCGGCATCACCCATCGTGACCTGCAGGGATTTGGCGCCTGCTTCTGTTGCCGCGGCGATGGCTGTCGTCAGTATTTCGGCGTCCGCGGCCTCGCGGTCCTTGCGGCCGAAACTCTCGATGCCCGCCTGGTAGAATTCGGAGGGTCCCTGCTTGCGCTGGCGGAATACCGGACCGTGATAGGAGAAATTCGCAATCTGCCCGGCGGCGGGTGACGCCAGATAGTCCCGGCAGACTGGAATCGTATACTCCGGACGCAGGCAGAATTCGGCGTTGTTCGCGTCGGAGGTGAGGAAAATACGGCCGCGAATGTCCTCGCCGGAAAGGTCCAGAAAAACCGCTGCCGGTTGCAGAACATCCGGTTCGGCGCGCGCATATCCGGCCGTTACAAGATGCGCCAGCATGGCCGCCTCCCGTTCCGCCTTCGATTTCGCACCTTTTGCACCTGTCGGTTCCACGTTCTTTCTCCGTTGCAGTCTTGTAGCAACAGCCGCGTCCGGATGCGACGCATTTTAATGAAAAGGGTGAATGCTTTGCCGCACCGCGGCGCACGAAGCAGGCCCGCCGGCCTGTCGTAAAACTGTCGTAGTTAACGAATTCAGCCGCCGCGCCTGGCCAGTCCGCGCGGACGCCACATCCGCTCCGTGCCTGGCAGCATGATCAACAGGCCGGGGATCAGCAGGAGCACCGCCATCACGCTGAGGAACGAGGCGTGGGCGAGCGAATATCCGTCGGTACGGTTCGCGTAGATGATCCCGTTCGAGGCGCGGAACTTCGCGATCTTGCCGGCGGGATGGCGCGCGACGGCCTTTTGCGCGCCGCGTTGCGTCCCGGTGTCGAAATTGCCGACGAGGCCGCGCACGCGGGTCAGCCGTCCGGCGCCATTGGGAAACTCGACTTCGACGATCGGAACGTAGCGGATGCGGCCTGCCCCGATGGGCACCTCCTCGATGCGCGCGACCTTTTCCTCAAGTCGCTCGCGCGGGCCGAAAACGCTCCAGGTCGGCGGGGTGCCCGCCAGCCAACTCGACCATGCTAGGTTCTGTGCGAGGCACCCCATCGCGAACGGCAGGATCCGCAGGAAAAACGGCAGTACGCGAAAATAAACTGAGAACATCGAGTCCTCGAATCGCGAAATGGCAAGATGCCTTCATTTGCCTTACGAGTCCTGCACCCGCTTTGCAACAGGATTGCGAAGACCCGCCCGTTCCATGCGTGGCAGCACTTCCTGTGCAAAATAGGGCAGCTCGTTCAGGAAATTCAAAAAGACCATCGCCGTGCCGCCGAGGCCGAGCGCCGACATGCGCTGCAATTCTTCCACCGCCTCGTCCGGCGTGCCGATCACCAGATGCATACCGGGAAAATGCCCGGCATAGCGCTGGTTGCCGCCGCGCATGTTGGCCACAATCTCCCTGTCCACGGTTTCACCCGCCTCGCGGGTCTTCGTCGCCAGCGTCTCGGACTTCTGCTTCTGGAAATAGGCCAGCGCCGCCGGGTCGGCATGTTCCTCGGCCATGTAATAGTAGAATTCCTCCGCCTCCTTCCGCGTCGGTCGGACAACGAACATCGACTCCACGTAGATTTCCGGCGAGCGGTTGTGCTGCGCCGCCAGCGCGCGCAGCCGCTCCACCGTAGCCCGTGTTGCATCGTAATTGTGCATGGCGGTGAACAGGATGTCGGCGCTGCGGGCCGCAAATTCCTGTCCGCTCGAAGAAGACGCCGCCGAAATGATCGGCGGGCGCGGGCGCTGCACGGGTAGCGGGTTCGTTGTCAGGTGTTTGAGATGGTAGAATTCGCCGTCGAAGTCGAAGTCCGGTCCGCCCTGCATGAGCCTGTTGTAGATTTCGACCCACTCAAGACCCTGGTCGTAGCGGCGGTCGCCATCCATCTTCACCCCGTGCATGGCGAATTCCTGGGCGTTCCAGCCGCAAACGATGTTCAACGCCACGCGCCCGCCGGTGACATGATCGACCGTGATGATCGACTTTGCCGCGTAGACCGGCTGGATCAGCGGCACATGTGCAGTGACGACTACATGGAGATTTTCGGTGAGCGCGCCGATGGCCGCGGCCTGGGTGAAGGTCTCGTAGGATTTGGACCAGACGTAGGATTCCCCCAGCGCCCGCCAGCGTGCGATGGGCAGGGTAAACTCGATGCCCGCCCGGTCCGCCATTTGCGCCACCGCGACGACATCTTTCCAGTCCGCCGTCCAGCGCTCGGGTGCGTCGGAAAAGCTGCAGCCGCCGCTGCAATTGATACCGAACAGGCCGAGCTTGAACTTGTTGTTGCCAAAGTATCCGCCCATCGGCGCGTCTCCCCGTGTTTGTTCGAGAAGTGTTTCATCGCGCCAGACGGCTTTCGTCAATATCTCCGATGGCCGCAGAACGGCCGCCGCGCGCCTGTTACAATCCTTCGACTATCCACTTCTGGGCATTGTTCCGGTCTTTCAGGCCAAAAATGCGGAATTCGCCAGGCACAAGAACCGAGGCAAAGCGGATCGCCCGTGCGAGCCATTCGGCATCGGTTACGACCGCCATCCGCTCCCATCGGGTGTAATGGCTCATGCCGAGTTTGAAATCGTCCCATGCTGCGCCGGCGTCGACAGAAATGCCGCCGTCGATTTCGCAATACACCCGAAGCGTTTCGTGTTTGGCGAAGGCGGCTTCGACGGCGGGGATTATCGACTTTTCATAATCGGCGCGATGCAGCCTACCGCTTAAGCGGCAGCCAAATACACGGTCAGGAAAGCCGGTCAGGATGTCGATCATGGCTGGGCTCCTTTCCCTGCGCAGGCAGGGCCGACGCATTCGAACCGATAACGCCCAAACGCGGCGCTGCCATGACGTGCCGCAATCACCGAAGGCGCACGGCGTGGTCTAGCTCTTGCCGCGTTCCAGTCCGGCGTTGCGCGGCAAGGCATGGCCGATGCCCAGTGGCTTCGCGTCGATCAGCACGAAGGCCATGCGGCAGGGCTTGTCCGAGGAATTGCGCCAGGCGTGATAAGTGCCGCGCTGGATCATGACATCGCCCTGACGGATTGTGACCCATTCGCCATCGTCGAGTTCCATGTCGATCTCGCCTTCCAGCACGATGATGTAATCGACCGTTTCTGTGCGGTGCATGCGCGGGGTGTTGCCGGGTGGATATTCGGCGATCATGAAGCGCGTGCCGTTGACGGGCGGATAGGTGCCGAGCTGGCGTTGGCCCATGTCTTCGACGTCTTCGCCAACGGACATGTCGAGCGGCATCTGGTCAGAGCACCACATCAGCGCCGAATACTGGCCGGCGGCAGAACCCGGCCGCTCGTTGGTCGCGATACCGTCGATGAGTACCTTGGCCTTGCCGTTCGCATCGTGGCCGGTAACGACACGGCGAATGTTCATTTTCGTGGCGGACATGTTTGCCTCCCGGTTTGCTTGTTCCGCTTTTGGAATAGCGCAAGTTGGCGCTTGCGAACAGAAGCGGGAAAGTCCGCCGGGAACCAAAAAAACTGCTGTTCGTTAGACGCTTGTCAGAAGATTTGTGGCGCTAGCCGCCATCCCCGTGTGCGGAGTTCCCGGCATGAACATTTATGAGCGTATCGAAAAGGATCACCTTCGCCATCGCGAATTGCTGGACCAAATCGCGGAGACATCGGGCGATTCCGCAGAACGCCGCGGCCTGTGGCGCGAATTCTACAACGACGTCAAAGCCCATGCCGCGGCCGAGGAGGAGACGTTTTACGCCGCACTCATGGTGGAAACATGGGGACAGGATAAAGCCCGCCACAGCGTGTCCGAACACAAGGAACTCGACGAAATTATCGACGAGTTGCAGGACATGGACTTTTCATCTTCCGGCTGGCTGAACCGCTTCAAAACGCTGCACCACGAATATGTGCATCATATCGACGAGGAAGAAGACGAGGTTTTCGAACGGGCGCGCGAAGTCATCGACGGTGGCAAGGCGGCCGAACTCGGTCCGAAGTTCGACAAGCGCAAGCAGCGCGAACTCGAACTGGTCGACGAGAAAAGCAAGGACAAACTGGAAGACTGACAGGGTTTTCCGGCGCCTTGCCCAACCCCGAGGAATGAACATGTCGCAGCAGAAGAAACCAGTGGGCAAACCGGGCGAACTCACGCACTCCGATCTGGCGCAGGACATCATGGGCAAAAACGCCCTTCAGGGTGCCGATCAGCTCAGCGTCCGCAACCAGCGCCGGAGCGTTCCGGGCGAAAAGCAGGAAACCGATGGCGTGATCGAAAGCTTTGAAAAGCTCGACAAGGACGTGCGCGCCGAGGAAGATCTGGGCAAGGGCAATCGCTCCGGCAAGAACCCGAAGCAGGCGGGACCGAAGTAGGGCGCTCTTGCACGGCGCCGTGCGGGCGGGCACGATGCTCCTGCAATGGCGGAAACCATGCGGGAGGAAGCGATGCTGACACAGCGCCAGAACGATCTGCTAACCCGGACCGGCCCCGGAACCCCCGGCGGCCGCCTGTTGCGCGCGTACTGGCAACCTGTCGCATTGGCGCGCGATCTGCCGCCCGGCGGCGACCCGTTGCACATCCGCGTCATGAGCGAGGATCTGGTTCTGTTTCGCGACGATGCCGGACGCCCCGGCCTGCTTGAATTGCGCTGTCCGCATCGAAAGGCCGACCTCAGCTATGGACGCATCGAGAACGGCGGCCTGCGCTGCATCTACCACGGCTGGCTGTTCGACGTGGCCGGCAAGTGCATCGAACAGCCCGGCGAGCCGCGCGACTCCAACTACAAGGACCGTATCCGGCACAAGGCTTATCCCTGCATGGATGTGGCCGGGCTGGTCCTGGCCTATATGGGCGAGGGCGAGCCGCCGGCGTTGCCGCCGTTTCCCTTCTTCCACGCGCCGGAGGACCACGTCTGGACCAACCGGGCCCTGCACGAATGCAATTACCTGCAAGGCAACGAAGGCAATATCGACCCGCAGCACCTGTCATTTCTGCATCGTGTCGATATGGGCGCGCAGGTGACCTACGGCTCGTATCTCGCCAACGATGTCGCCCCGGCCATAGCTGTGGTGGAGACGCCGTGGGGCCTGAAAGTGGAGACCAGCCGCGACATCGGCGAAGGCAAGCGCTACAAGCGTTACACGAATTTCGTCATGCCGAACGGCTCGTCCTTCGTCGGCGTTCCGCTGGTCGATCCGAAACTCGCCCCGGCCGACAGCAACGATGGCTATTCCGCGCACTGGCACGTGCCCGTCGATGATTACAGCCACATCAAATATTACATCGGCTATCGCGAGCAGGGCGGAATCGACGTGGACCTGCAGAAGCGCTTCGTCTGCGACGGGCAGGATGACGACTTCACGTTCAGGCGTACGCTGTCCAACCGCTTCCTGCAGGACCGCGCCTCCATGCGCGACCGCGCCTATGCCGGTATGGGTCCGAACTTTCAGGACCACGACCGCTGGGTGACGGAATCGCAGGGACCAATCGTAGACCGCACCACCGAAAACCTCGGCGCGACAGACCGAGCCATCATCCTTATGCGCCGCCAGATGCTGAAGGCGATAGAGGACATCGAGCAGGGCAGGGCGCCGATGTTCGTCGAGAAAACCCCGGAGGCCTACGGGCTGGACGGGTTTTTTACGGGATCGGTGATCGAGGAGGCGGAGAGGGCGTGAAGACGGACCGCTATCCCGGCTTGCGGTCGCTCTCGGCGATACGGCTTTCGATATAAGCCTTGAGTACCGCGTTGATCCGTGTTTGCCAGCCGCGGCCCTGAGCTTTGAAGTGTTCGACGATTTCCGCGTCGAGCCGCATGGTGACAGCTTGCTTGTTGCGTGCGGACAAGGGAGCCGGAATTCCAGTCTCCAGGCGGGCGGACTTGTGCCAGTCCGCGGCGATGCCTTGCAGGTCCTCGTCGGCCAGTTCCTGCCGTCGAAGTTCGTCGTGGTCATCGTGCCGGGCGTAATCAGTCTTCCCTGTCATTGTCTTGTTCCGTCAGTAATTTCCTGTAGGCCTGCTCTTCGCGTGCCCGTGCGCGACGGGCGGTGACGATCCAGATTGTTTCTTCCCGCCACATCCACACGACGGCGAAAAATTTGCCATTGATCTCGCCAACGGAAACGAACCTGTCTTCGCCTTTTTGCGGCGAGGCAGCTGTCAAACGCGGCCGTCCGTCAAAAATCGCCACCATGTCTTCAAAGTCGATCGACCTGTCTTCAAGGACGTAAAGCCGCTTGCCCTCATGCCAGCCGAATATCATGTTTTGCCATTATGTAATAGCATTGTACGTACAATCAATGCCTTTAATCTTATCCTTGACAAAAAATGTATAGTGTCAAGCTACGGAAAGTTGTCTGAAGGGCCGCTCGCGGCCTGTTGGGAACTGCCATGCAGTCTGTCTCCGGCTGAAGGCAAAGCCGGAGCCTGACGCGGCGCTTTCAACAGCCCTCTCCCCCCACGCCCGTAACTCGCTACTGCCGCGCGTCTTCCAGCTTCTTGTGCACCATTTCGCGGAAGCCGCGGCGTTCTTCGGCCATGCGTTCCCGGTGTTCCTGCCGCATTTCTTTCAGGTCCTGCCGCAATTGCGCCCGTTGGGCGCGGCAGATCGGAAG
>JBFWRC010000032.1:0-55038 GCA_050249115.1 Beijerinckiaceae bacterium | reverse complement strand
CTTTTCGTGCGCCGTCCGCATGATATCTGTCAGTTCGACTGCCATGTGGTCGTTTGCGGCGTTGCCGTCGTCGGGCCGGTTCAGTGTCACCGTCAGCAGTCCGCCGTCTACGGAGGTCAGTATGTCGCCCATGTTTCAGCCTTTCCCTTGAGAGGTTTCCCCGAAGATTTATTGCCTTGCCCATAGCGGGAAAAAGCGTGCGCCGCCAGAGCCGTCCTGCGTCCGGTCGTGCGGTTTCGCGATCGCGATAGATCAATGTAACTTGGGCGCCCGGAACATGCGGGTGCGGTCGTCGGACTTGATTTCCACTTCCATCGTCTTGCCGTCGCGCAGGATGGTCAGCGGTACGATGGCCCCTGCGTCTCCCTGCCTCTGGATAAGCCGGTAGAGGCTGGCGAGCGTGGATACCTGTTGGCCGCCAACGGCAGCCACGATATCCCCGTTGCGCAGATTGGCGCGCCGCGCCGGGCCGCGCTGGCTGCGGCCGACGACGACCACGCGGTCTTCCAGTTCCGTCGCATAAAGACCCAGCCACGGTTTAGGCGCGCCGCGGCGACGGCCGAACTTCATCAGATCGTCGAGGATCGGCTTGAGCAGGCCGATGGGAACGATCATGTTGATGTGGTCGCGCGTGTCATCCTCAGTGCCCTGTTCCAGATGCAACGAGCCTATGCCGATCAATTCGCCGGCTTCGTTGAAGACGCCCGTTCCGCCCCAGTTGGGATGGGCCGGCGCGGTAAACAGGGCGTCATCGAGGATGTATTCCCAATAGCCTGCAAATTCCTGCCGCGCGACGATGTGGCCGGCGACGGATCGCTGGCGTCCGCCGGCCCCGGCGATCAGCACCGCATCGCCCACTTCCGCCTCTTCCGATTCGCCGATTTTGGCTACCGGCAGGTCGAGCCGCGCCAGCGCCTGAACAAGTCCGAAGCCGGTTTCCTGATCGTAGGCCAGCACGTGAGCTGGAAACAGACGTCCGTCGTTAGCGCGGATCCAGACCTCCTCCGCCTCGCTGATGAGGTAACCAATGGTCAGGACCACGCCGCGGTCGCTGATCAGAACGCCGTTTCCGGCACGTTCCGTACCCAGTGTTTCAGCCGTGAACGCATCCTCCGGCACGCGCGAAGAAATCGCGACCATGCTGTCCAGCACTTCGTCGAGATCATAGCCGTAGTCTTCGCGCACAGGCTGTTGCGACGAAGGGATTCTCCAGTCGGGTCCTGCCATGAATTGCACTCTCCTGACTTCGGCGGGCGAGAACCGTGCGAAAGCCGCGCGGCGGTTCCGAAAATCTAATGCAGATCTTTAGCATCCGCCACGTATTGCTCAAAGCATAGGGCAGGGAGGTGCGGAAATCCCGTCGTGGCCGGAAAAATCAGGCCGGCACAGGCCCGCCTCTTTGTCTCGAGGCAAAATCGGACAGGACGCACACAAGCGAGGTCCGTGTGGAAACACACGCGCGATCTGTGCGAAATTACCTATAATGCGTTGGATGTTGTGATTCTTTTCAGGCTGCTGTCTGAGGGTGTTGCAGTATCCTGACGCGACTGGCTGGGGCATGGCATGAGCAATGGCAGCAACGACAGGGATGGACCGCGCCGCCGTTCCCAGCGGACGGGCAAGTCGATCATGCCCTGGCAAGCCATGCAGACCGGCGCTTCCGGCGCAAACGCTTCAAATCCACGTAAATGGGGATTTCCGATGTTAAATTTCACCCGGATTGTCGTGGCGCTCGCCGTGCTGATCGGTATTCTCGTCGTTGGCGGGTCCTTTTACACCATCGATCAGGGCGAGCGCGGTGTGATCCTGCGCACCGGCAAGGTGATCGGGACGGCGCAGCCCGGACTGAATTTCAAGATTCCCTTCATCGACAAGGTCGTGAAAATCTCCGTCCAGACACAGACCTATACCTGGAGCAAGGTTAATTCCTACTCGGCCGACCAGCAGCCCGGCGATCTCAAGATCTCCGTCACCCTGCGGGCGGATCCCGAAAAGGTCAGCGAAATTTACTCGCGGTTCGGCAGTATGAGCGGCGCCGTCAATCGTATCGTCAGCCCCATCGTCAATCGCGACGTCAAAGTCGTTTTTGGCGGCTATTCCGCCATCCGGGCCGTGCAAGACCGCGGCAAATTGAACGTGGATGCATTCGAGAAGGTGCGCACCGCGCTTCAGGAAGAGCCGCTAATGCTTCTGAGCCTGCAGATCGAGAATATCGATTTCTCGCCGGAATACATCCGGTCCGTCGAACAGAGGATGCAGGCCGAGGTCGAGGTCCAGCGGCTGCGCCAGAACGCCGAGCGCGAGAAAGTGCAGGCGCAGATCACCGTGACGAAGGCCAAGGCCGAGGCGGATGCCGTGCGCGCCAAGGCGCAGGCCGATGCCGACGCCATCAAGCTGCGCGGCGATGCTGACGCTTCCGCCATTCGCGCGCGCGGTCTTGCCCTGCGGGACAATCCGGCCCTGATCGGTCTCGTCCAGGCGGAAAAATGGAACGGTCAGCTCCCGACGACGATGGTTCCCGGCGGCGCTTTGCCAATGATGAATCTGACGCCGGCCCAAAAATAACCGCTGTCGATCCCATTCCATCGCGAAGCTCCCGAATTCGCGTAAAACACTCGCGTTTTGTGCCGTGGCGTGCTACCGCCACGGCCTTAGTGGTTACGCACACCGCTTGCCGCACCGGCGGCGCGGGACATCCGCAGGAAAACAATGTCCGACATATTTCGCGAAGTCGACGAAGAGGTCCGGCGCGAGAAAGCCGCCCAGTTCTGGAATAAACATCAGAACCTTATCATCGGCCTGGCGGTACTGATCGTCGTCGCCGCTGGCAGCTGGCGCTATTGGCAGTATTCGACGCGAACCGCCGCGGAGAAGGCCGGCCTCGAGTTCCAGGACGCTATCCAGTTGTCTCTCGGCGACAACGAAAAGAAGAAGGAGGCCGCTGCCGCCTTCGAAAGGATCGCCAAACAGGGGCCGTCGGGCTATGCGGTGCTTGCCAAGTTCCGCGCCGCGAATTTGCTCGAAGCCAGCGACAAGGCCGACGCCATGCGCGCCTACGATGCGATTGCCGCCGACGCAACGACGCCGGCAACGCTGCAGGATGCTGCCCGTCTGCGCGCGGCCTATATCGCCATCGACACCGCCACCCTCGACGATATGAAGAAGCGTCTTGAGCCGATGATCGCGCGCGGCCGGGCGTTCCGGATCTCCGCACTCGAACTGCTTGCTTTGGCGGCTATCAAGGCGCAGCAGTACGACGCGGCGACAACCTGGCTCGATCTGCTTATCGCCAGTCCCGAAGCGCCGGAAAGCGCCCGGGGCCGGGCCAACGCCCTGCAGGGGCTGGTGGCCGGTGCGCGCGAGTTCAAGAAAGGTTAGAGGCGGGTGGCGCGGTTCGGAACGCGCTGCTGGCACACGTCATGTCTTTCACGCTGGCGATCATAGGCCGCCCGAATGTCGGCAAATCGACCCTTTTCAACCGTCTGGTTGGAAAGAAGCTGGCGCTTGTCGACGATCAGCCCGGCGTAACCCGCGACCGTCGAGAGGGGGAGGCCAAGCTGGGAGACCTGCGGTTTTCCATCGTTGACACGGCGGGCCTCGAAACCAGCGCGGCAGAAAGCCTGACAGGGCGGATGCGCGCACAGACGGAAGCGGCTGTCGGGATGGCCGACGCCATCCTTTTCATGATCGACGCCCGAACGGGCCTCACGCCTGAAGATCGTCACTTCGCCGATCTGGTCCGCCGCGCGGGCAAACCGGTGATCCTGATAGCCAACAAGGCGGAAGGAAAGGTTGGCGAGCCGGGAGTTTACGAGGCCTTCGGACTGGGCCTCGGCGATCCTGTGCCGCTTTCGGCCGAACACGGGGACGGCTTTTCGAACCTCTACGATGCAATCCGCGAGGCGCTTCCGGCCCAGACGGCTCTGCGCGACGGCGAAGACGAAGACCAGACAGCGCCGCTCGTGCTGGGTGAGGACGAAGACGGCAGCGAACTCGATCCAACCAAGCCGCTCCGGGTGACCATTGTCGGACGCCCGAATGCCGGCAAGTCCACGCTCATCAATCGAATTCTCGGGCAGGACCGGCTGCTGACAGGACCGGAGGCCGGTATCACCCGGGATTCGATCAGCGTCGATTTCGACTGGCCGATGCCGGCGGGCGGCGTGCGGCAGATGAAACTGTTCGACACTGCCGGCCTGCGCAAACGTGCCAATGTGCAGGAAAAACTGGAGAAGCTCGCAGTTGCCGACGCGTTGCGCGCCATCCGGTTTTGCGAGGTAGCGGTCATACTGCTGGATTCGGAAATACCCTTCGAAAAACAGGATCTGACCATCGCCGATCTCGCCTCGCGCGAGGGCAGGGCCATCGTGATCGCCGCCAACAAATGGGACCTCGTAACCGATCCGCAGGCAAAGCTCGCCGAAATGCGCGAAAAGGCCGAGCGCCTGCTGCCGCAGATTCGCGGTGCGCAAGTCGTGCCCGTATCGGCGGCGACCGGCGCGGGAATAGATCGCCTGATGGCCGCCATCGTCGCTGTGCATGAGACCTGGAACAAGCGTATCGCGACCTCGCGCCTCAATCGCTGGCTGTCGGAAATGCTGCAGCGTTCGCCGCCGCCCGCCGTTTCCGGCCGTCGCATAAAAATCCGCTACGTCACGCAGCCCAAGGCGCGGCCGCCGTCCTTCAGCCTGTTCGGCAATCAGCTCGGCGCGCTGCCTGCCAGCTACGAACGCTATCTGATCAACGGACTGCGCGAGACGTTCCATCTGCCGGGCGTCCCCATCCGCATCTCGAAGCGCGGCGGCGAAAATCCCTACGACAAGAACAAGGGCAAGCGGAAAATACAGTAGCGGCGCACAAGCCGGGGAGAATGCCCGGTATCCGGCTTCAGGCCGGCCCGCGAAAATGCTTCAGCGCGTTTTCGGTCAGATTGTAAAGCAGGCCGGTATGTTCCCACGCCGGGCTGCAGGCTTGCACGATCATCGGGGCAATGTCTTCCGGTGTTTTCAGCGTCATGGGGTCTTCGCCCGGCATCAGCGCCGCGCGCATTTTCGTGCGCACATGACCGGGCGTTACAATCGTGACTTTGACGGGCGAAACATTCTGCGTTTCGGCGGCATAGGTCCGTGCGAGCGCTTCAGTGGCGGCCTTGGTCGAGGCATAGACGGAGCGGTAAGGCCGGAAAACAGCCATATGCGCGTTTGCGGACGAGATGAAGACAACGCGGCCCGCATCCGACTGGCGCAGCAACGGGTCGAGCGAGCGTATCAACCGGAAGTTCGAGGTGACGTTGACCGCATAGGCGTCGTCCCATTCTTTGGGTTCGATATGCGGTGTCGGCGTAATGGGGCCGAGTACTCCGGCATTGGCAACAAAAATATCGAGCTTGCCCCAGCGCTGGAAAATGGCGCCGCCAAGCCGGTCGAGCGCATCGAAATCCTTCAGATCGCAAGGCACCAGCGTAGCCTCGCCGCCCAGCGCACGAATGTTGTCGTCCAGCTCCTCCAACGCGCCCTGGGTCCGCGCCAGCGCGATCACATGCGCACCCTGCCGTGCAAGCTCCAGGGCAACGCCGCGCCCTATCCCGCGCGATGCGCCGGTAACCAGAGCGATACGGTTGGAAAGCGGCAAAGCCATTGCGAAGGGTCCAGTGGCGGGAAAGCTGCGGCCGCTTCACGGCCGCGGCATCGACGGGCGATTTGTGGGGGTTCTTATACGGCCTCGGTCAGCAGCGACAACTGCCGGGCCGCCGGCACGCCGGTCAGGTCAGTCAGCGAGGTGGGGTAGTCGCCGGTAAAGCAATGGTCGGTGAATTGCGGCCGCGTTTCTTCCCGCAATTCGAAGCCCATCGCCCGGTAAATGCCGTCGATCGATAGAAACGCTAGGGAATCGCAGCCGATATAGGTGCGCATTTCTTCGAGGGTGTGGTTTGCCGCCAGCAGCTTGTCGCGCGCCGGCGTATCGATGCCGTAGAAATCCGGATGCGTGATGGGCGGCGACGAAATCCGGAAGTGTACTTCCCTGGCGCCGGCTTCGCGCATCATGGCGACGATTTTCACCGAGGTTGTTCCGCGGACGATGGAATCGTCGATCAGAACAATTCGCTTGCCAGCGACAACCGCCTTGTTCGCGCTGTGCTTCAGGCGCACGCCCAGCTCGCGGACGGATTGCGTCGGCTGAATGAATGTCCGGCCGACGTAGTGGTTGCGGATGATGCCCAGTTCGAATGGCACACCCGATTGCTGCGCATAACCGATGGCCGCCGGAACGCCGGAATCCGGCACGGGAACGACAACATCCGCCTCGACATGGGCTTCGCAGGCCAGCTGCGCCCCCATCCTCTTGCGCACCTCGTAGACGGAGCGCCCTTGCACGACAGAATCCGGCCGCGCGAAGTAGATGAACTCGAAAATGCACGGCCGTTCCGGTTGCGGTGGAAACGGCTTGTGGCTTTCCAGGCCTTCATCGCTGATGACCACGATCTCGCCGTTCTCGATGTCGCGGATATAGCGCGCGCCGATCATGTCGAGAGCGCAGGTCTCGGAAGCCAGAACGTAGTGCCCGTTGATGCTGCCCAGGACCAGCGGGCGAATGCCGAGCGGATCGCGCACGCCAATCAATTTCTTGTTGGTCAGTGCAACCAGCGAATAGGCGCCCTCCAATTGTCGCACGGCCTCGACAAACCGATCCAGCATGCGATCCTTGCGGCTGCGCGCAACCAGGTGCAGGATCACTTCGGTATCCGATGTCGACTGAAAGATGGCGCCGGCCCGGATAAGATCGCGCCGCAGCGACTGGGCGTTGGTAAGATTACCGTTATGCGCTACCGCGAAACCGCCAGAGCTCAACTCCGAAAACAATGGTTGAACATTGCGCAATATGGTTTCGCCCTGGGTCGAATAACGCACATGGCCGATCGCCGCGGCGCCAGGCAGCCGTTCGATAGTCTCGATCTTGGAAAAGTGATCGCCGACCAGGCCCATCCGCCGCTCGGAATAGAAATGCGCGCCGTCGAAGCTGACGATTCCGGCTGCTTCCTGCCCCCGGTGCTGCAGGGCGTGCAGCCCGAGCGCGGTAACGGCCGACGCGTCTTCCTGGCCGAACACGCCGAATACGCCACACTCTTCGCGCAGACGGTCTGCGTTCAGCTCTTCGTCGGTAATTTCGGTCAGGCGCGCAGCATGGGGGGCGCCGGCTGTCGAATTGCCTGTGTTGCTCATATGCCTGTCCGCCTCGATAAGCCCGCGCCTTTTGGATTCGCCATTTTGGGCTCGCGCCCGGCCGATGTCCGTACAGCTCCAGCAGTTAACGCACAGTCGACGCAAACCCGTAAACTTGCCCGAATTTGAACGCCGCACACGCCGGAAAGCGCGGCGCAGCTCAGGAACGCTGGCCGCTGGGGGCCGGCTTCGCCGGTTGTTCCGCAGGCTGTCCGTCCTGATCGTCGCCCGTGGTTTTGGACTTCCGCAAACCTTCGATCTTTTCGTCGAGATTGTCCGGCAGAAGCGCCATCAATTGTTTCCCGGTGCTTTCCAGCAGGGGGCGTGTTTTCGCTGTCCTGACCCATTCCGGCTGCGCCTTGTCCGGCACCAGCCAGTTGAAAAACAGAAACGCGACCACGCACAGCAGCAGGCCTCGCCCCGCGCCGAACAGGAAGCCAAGCGACCTGTCGAGCGCTCCGACTTTGGAATCGAGAATGGCGTCGGAAACTTTGACCGTTATGATCGAGACGATGATCAGTGTGAGCAGGAAGATGATTGCCGCCGAGGCGTATTTCGCGAATTCGGGCTTCGGCATGTAATTGACGAGGTAGGGCTCGCCCATCGGATAGAACCAGTAGGCGGCCGCTGCCGCAGCGCCCCACGATGCGATGGCCAGGACCTCCCGCGTGAATCCGCGCAACATCGAAAGAAGGGCGGAAACAAGTACGACCACAATGAGGGCTAGATCGAGATAGGAAGGCATGAAATGGCACTCGCGAAACACTTGCGGCGGCCACACTGGGGGTGTCCCGTCCCGTTGCCGCATGCGGGCGTGACAGCGTTATAACGAAGCCTCATGGTCCCGTCACTAGCGCATCGCGTGAAAAAGTGGCGCTCCATTCTTCGATAAATGCATTGCGCCGGTCTTGAAGAACATTCCAGACCGGCGTTTCCGCAAGAGCTCTGGGCAGTTGTGCCAGCCGTGCTATTCCGCAGCGGACAGCGCCGGGACGCTGTCACGCGAATGTCCGTTGCGGCGTCCGTTACGGCCCTGCGCCGAGGCAGCAGCAATATCCGCTACAAGGGCGGAAATATGTCCAATGCTGCGGACATCCACTGCAGCGCTGGCATTGCCCTCTGCTTCCGGGGCGATAGCGGCCTGAAATCCCAGCTTCGACGCTTCTTTGAGGCGCTGGCCGCTATGGGCGACAGGCCGCACGGCCCCGGACAGTCCAAGTTCGCCGAAGAAAACGGTCTGATTCGGCAATTGCGCTCCCGCCAGCGACGATACCAGCGCCGCGGCTACAGCAAGATCGGCCGCAGGCTCGGCAATGCGTAACCCGCCGGCAATATTGAGGTAGACGTCGTGCTGCCCGAACCGCAGCCCGCCATGCGCCTCGAGCACCGCCAGCACCATCGCCAGCCGGTTCGGATCCCAACCGACGACAGCCCGGCGCGGAGTGCCGAATGCCGTTGGCGACACCAGCGCTTGCACTTCGACCAGCAGTGGCCGCGTGCCCTCCATGCCGGCGAAAACAGCGGTTCCCGGCGCCGAGCCGTCGCGTCCGGACAGGAAGAGCGCCGAAGGATTGGCGACTTCCCGCAAGCCGCCGCCGGTCATTTCGAACACCCCAATCTCGTCTGTCGGCCCGAAACGGTTTTTCACTGCGCGCAATATGCGGAACTGATGGCCACTGTCGCCTTCGAACGAGGCGACGGCATCAACCATGTGTTCAACGACACGGGGCCCCGCGATCTGTCCGTCTTTGGTGACATGTCCTACCAGAATGACGCATGCGCCGGTCGTTTTCGCGTACCGGATGAGGCCCTGCGCGGCGGCGCGAACCTGTGTGACCGTGCCGGGGGCCGATTCGACGCTTCCGGTCCACATGGTCTGGATCGAGTCGATAATCAAAAGCGCCGGCGGCCTGCCTTGTTGCAGGGTCGCAACGATGTCCTCGACGCTGGTTTCGGCTGCAAGCTCCACCGGCGTCTGCTCGAGTCCCAGACGTCTCGCGCGCAGACGCACCTGTGCGACAGCTTCTTCGCCGGAGATATAGACAACGCGCTCTCCGCGCGCCGCCAGCGCCGCACAGGCCTGGATCAGAAGCGTCGATTTGCCGATGCCCGGTTCGCCGCCGATCAGCAGAACCGAGCCGGGCACGAAACCGCCGCCGGTTACCCGGTCGAGTTCGCCGATCCCCGAGCCGATCCGGGGCGCCTCAGGCGATGAGCCGCCGAGTCCTTCCAGCGCGAAAACACGACCCTTGCCGACCGCGCTGCGTGCGCCGATGCCGGCGCTGGCGCCTTCCTCGACGAAGGAGTTCCAGGCGCCGCAGTCTTCGCAACGGCCGATCCAGCGCTGGCTCAGTGCGCCGCAATTCTGGCAAACGAACGTCGATCGCGCTTTGGCCACTACAATCCCCGCTCTTAGCTAGCCGTTGCGGACACGGTCCGCCGCTGCATGAAACCGCGAAGGTCCGCAAGCTGCCGCTCGAGCGAAGCCTCGGCCTTGCACAGATCGTTCAGGGCCTGGGCAAATGCGGCGCGAGCTTCTGACAAAGCCGGCGATTCGCCAAGCCGTTCGGCACTGCGCCCGTTCGACAGCGCCCCGCCGGGCAGCCGGACAGGCGAGGAAGGCACGTAAACATCCTGCGCCACACAGCGTGGCCGGATCGGCGGGGCCGTTCCGGGGGCTGTGGCGATTGGCGAAATATCCTTTGTTTCAAGCGGATCGAAGCTGCATGGCGCATAGGGCTGCAAGGTTTGTTCGCGAACTGCAAGCATGTCTCACTCCTGTTCAGGTAATGAGAACAATACTAGAACAAATCGGATTCGTCTAGTGCATGTTCGCAATTTGTTCGCTCGGCGTGGACGTTAGCCGCCCGTATAGATGCGATGGTAGCGGTGGCCGAAGGATGTCAGGATTTCGTAACCGATGGTGCCTGCGTGCGAGGCCAGTTCGTCGACGCCAATATCCGCGCCAAGGAGTTCGACAAAGGTTCCGGGCCGGACGCCTTTCTCCGGGGCTTCTGTTACGTCGAGGATGATCAGGTCCATCGATACGCGGCCGGCGAAAGGGCAGCGCGTCCCTCCGGCGATGGCGCCGGCTCCCGGCTTTCCCGGCGCGGCCGCGGCGCTGCGCAACAGCCCGTCGGCGTAACCGATGCCGATGGTGGCCAGGCGCGAGGGGCGCGCCGCTGTCCAGGTCGCGTTATAGCCGCATGTTTCGCCCGCTTCGACCTGGCGAACCTGAAGAATTGGCGCTTCGAGCCGGACGGCAGGCCGCATCGGATTTTCACTGCCAGGACAGGGATTGCCACCGTAGAGAGCATAGCCGGGACGAACGAGATCGAAATGCGGCGCGGCAGGCAAGAAGATGCCGGAGGAATTGGCAAGACTTGCAGCAAGGCCCGGGAACTGTGCGCGAATCGCCTCGAAGCTGGAAATCTGCGCCTGATTGAGCGGGTTACCCGATTCTTCCGAGGATACAAAATGGCTCATCAAGAAATCGGCTGCGAGGGCGGGATTCGCCGCGAGCCAGGCCGCCACTTCGCCGGCCTGCTTCGGTGCAAAGCCGAGCCGGTTCATGCCTGTGGAGAATTGCAGGCCGAACCCGGACGAGGTCGCGGCCGCGCCACCCGCATCGCGCCAAAGCTGCAGCTCCTCGAAAGAGCCGGCGATCGGGCGCACGCCCGCTTCGAGCATGGCGGCGACGGTGCGCGCATTGCCCGTTATGCCGTTCAACGTGAAGATGCGGATGGCGCGATCCGGCAGAATGGCCCGCAACGCAATAGCCTCGCTGACATGGGCGACAAAAAAAGTCTTGCAGCCGGCTCTGGCAAGCGCAGGGGCGACACGCGCCAGCCCGGTTCCATAGGCGTCCGCTTTCACGACGGCCGAGCATTCGGCCGGACCCACCCGGGCGGCCAGCGCGTGCCAGTTCGCGACAATGGCGTCGAGATCGATGGTGAGTATCGCTTGTGCGAGGTGGGCGGGCGGAAAAGGGTCTGGCGCGGTCATGGCGTGCGTGTAGCACGGGAAATGCAAAGAAGGGGAGGGCGGGCAGGGAAGTGCAGTCCCAAGCTTACGTCCACAGGCGTTCCGACGCCAGCCTGGCGCCCTCGCAAAGCGCCTTCAGTTTCGCCCAGGCAATCTGCGGGTGGGAGCGCCCGCCAAAGCCGCAATCGGTTCCTGCGATCACGTTTTCGCGCCCCACAACCCCGGCGAAACGGATCAGCCTCTGCGCCACCAGTTCGGGATGTTCAATCGTTGCGGTGGCGTGGCTCACCACGCCGGGAATGAGAATTTTGCCGTCCGGCAGTTTGACGTCCTGCCAGACCTGCCATTCGTGTTCGTGGCGCACATTGCCGGCTTCGATAAGATAGGCTTGCGCGTTCACGGCCAGCAGTACGCCGGCGATGTCCTTCATTTCGATGTCGAATGCATGCGGTCCGTGCCAGGAACCCCAGCACAGATGATAGCGCACCCTGTCCTCGGGAATGCCCTTCAGCGCGTGGTTCAACGCCTCGACCCGCAGCATGCAATATTTGCGGTAGGCGTCGAGCCCCATGTCAATGCCGATGCGGTCCCACAGCGCGGGCAGCCAGGCATCGTCGACCTGCAAAATGAAACCGGCGTCCGCAATGGCGCCGTATTCGACAGCCAGCGCTTCCGCCATGGCGAACAGAAACTCTTCGTGGCTCTTGTAATAGGCGTTGCGGCGATAGGGCTCGAGGCTGGCCGGAGCGGTCGAGGTCAGGAACACGTCGTCCGTTCCGGCTGTCTCTTTCAGCACGGCGATTTCCTGCGCCAGCGCGCCGGCCCCGGTGTAGGATATCGGGCCGGTGCAATGCCATAACTTGCGCCTGGTGTACTGAATCTTCTCGTCCGGCGTGTAGAAGAGAATGCCTTTCTCCGCCGCATATTTGTAATAGGCGTCGAAAGCCTTTCGGTCCTTGCCGAGCGCCTGTATCGGAGGCTGGTCCGCCGGCCAGTCCTGCCCTTCGAAGCCGCCAAAGCGGCTGTCGATGAAGGACACCCAGTCGCCGCCCTTGGCGTATTCACCCTCGTTGACGATATCGAGACCCAGCGCGCGCTGCTGCGCCACGACGGCGCCAACGCTGGCGCGCAGTTGGTCTTCCTCGCTGCCCGCATCTGCCCCGGCAGGCAAGGGCAGGGACGGAAGCGATCCCGCATGCGTTGTCAAAATGCGTTCGCTACTGCGGCGCATGAGCCCGATCCTTCGCGTCCGAACGGTATTGCGACGGTTATTTGCCGCCGCGCGCCCTGGCAGCTTCAGCCTGATAGAAAGCCAGCGCCGCCTTGCCGTCGATACCCATTTTCTGCATGCGGGCGAACCATTTTTCCTGCAGCGGCGACCATATCTTTTTCAACTCGGCGTTGAAGGCAGGGGCAGCCTTTTCGACAATGCCGCCTTTGGCGAGGTAAGCCTTCTGGGCAGCTTCAGCCGTCCTGTCGATTTCGATAGAGCGCAGGGCGAGCGCTTCGCCGGACAGTTTTTCGATTGCTTCGCGGTCCTTCGCCGCAATGGCGTTCCACTTGCGTTCGTTCATGAACACAGCGAATTTCGCTGCAAACACGCCACCATCGACCTCCGTCACAGCGCCGACATAGTCCATCACTTTCACGGCCTCGAGGTTTTCAAAGTCGATGCAGCAAAAGGCGTCGACTACGCCCTTTGAAACGATTTCGTGCACCCGCACAGCAGGCCCCGGAACGACGACCGCGCCGGTCGCTGCCATGGCCTGCGAAGCGATACCCGGCAAGGACCACACCTTCTTGCCCTTGTAAAAGGCAAGCGACCGGATCGGCTCCTTCTTGATATTGATAATCTGAGCGGCCGGCGTTCCGAAGAAACCGAGAAACTTCACGCCCTTGATGGGATTCTTCTGCTTGAAGAATTTTTCGTAGGTGCGCCAAAGGGCGACTGCGTCCGCCTGACCGGTCGAGTTAAGTCCGGGCAAGAGAGAGACCTGCAATGTCGGATTGGACTGCTCCAGAAAGGCGATGAACATATAGGCGGTGTCGGCGATGCCGCTGCGCACCATGTTCATCTGCTCCGGTGGCGGTGCAAGGTTGTTCGGCGCAATGTTGAATTTGACCCGGCCCTCGGTCGCCTTCGTTATGGCGTTGAGATACGGGACCATGAGTTTGGCGTGCATGGCCGAATTGTGATTGACGAAACCGTTGAAGAGCTGTGTCTGCTGCGCCTGCGCGGCGGCGGGCAAGATCGCCGCAGCCCCCATAACCGACAGTCCCGCTGCCGCGAGTAAAAACTTGCGCATGCTTGTCCTCCCCGGAATTTTTGCCGCCGTTCGAGCTGCGGCTGACGGGCGCAAGCGTATCATTGACGCCGGAGCGCTTCAATTGGCCGGGGATGCAATTTGCGTAGCCAGCGTCTCGCGATCATTCCATCCGTTCGGGCAGATGGTCCTCCCGCGCCAGATTGCCGAAACGCGTGAATTCCGCCTCGAACGACAGTTCCACCGTGCCGGTCGGGCCGTGGCGCTGCTTGCCGATGATGACTTCGGCGCGTCCGAAAGCCCGCTCCATTTCGCTCATCCAGGTAATGTGCTCTTCGGTGCCCGGACGCGGTTCGCGGTTCTTCAGGTAATATTCCTCGCGATAGACGAACATCACCACGTCCGCGTCCTGTTCGATGGAGCCGGATTCGCGCAGGTCCGACAGTTGCGGCCGCTTGTCATCGCGGCTTTCGACCTGGCGCGAGAGCTGCGACAGCGCGACGATCGGCGCATTCAGCTCCTTGGCGAGCGCTTTCAGGCCGGTGGTGATTTCCGTCAATTCCTGCACGCGGTTGTCGCCTCGGCTCTTGGAGCCGGAAAGCAATTGCAGATAGTCGACAACCAGCACGTCGAGCCCGCGCTGGCGCTTCAGCCGCCGCGCGCGCGCGGTCAGCTGCGCGATGGAAATGCCGCCGGTCTGGTCGATGAAGAAGGGGATCGATTGCATCTCGCGCGCGGCTTCGGAGATACGGTGAAATTCGTCGTCGTGAATGTCGCCGCGGCGGATCTTGTAGGACGCAACGCCCGATTGCTCGGCGATGATACGTGTCGCCAATTGCTCCGCCGACATTTCCAGCGAGAAGAAGCCGACGACGCCGCCATTCGTGGTTTCGTGACTGCCGTCCGGCTTGACCTTGTAGTCGTAGGCCTTGGCGATGTTGAAGGCGATATTGGTCGCCAGTGCTGTCTTGCCCATGCCGGGGCGCCCGGCGACGATGATCAGATCGGACGGCTGCAAGCCGCCCATCTTCTGATCGAGATCGGTCATGCCGGTGGCGATGCCGGACAGCTTGCCGTCGCGCTCGTAGGCTTTGGCCGCCATGTCGATGGCGGTTGTCAGCGCGTCGGAAAAGCGTTGGAAACCGCCGTCGTAGCGGCCCTGTTCGGCAATGGCGTAAAGCCGGCGTTCGGCTTCCTCGATCTGCGCCGATGGACTGGCGTCGACAGGGGAATCGTAGGCCGTGTTGACGATGTCTTCGCCAATGATTATCAGCCCGCGCCGCATTGCCAGGTCGTAGATCGTGCGGCCATAGTCTTCGGCATTGATGATGCTGGTCGCCTCTCCGGCGAGCCGGCCGAGATATTGCGGCACTGTGATGCCGCCCAGATCGTCGTCTCCCAGAAAGGTCTTCAGGGTTACCGGCGAGGCGCGTTTTCCGGCGCGGATAAGCTGCGACGTCACTTCGTAGACGCGGCGGTGCAGTTCTTCGAAGAAGTGCTCCGGCTTCAGAAAATCCGAAACCCGGTCGAAGGCATCGTTATTAACGAGAATTGCGCCCAGCAGCGCCTGTTCGGCCTCGATGTTGTGAGGCGCGGTGCGAAAAGAAGCGTCATGTGTGTCTGGGCCCGGCGCATAGGCAAGCCGGGCCGCGCCAACGTCTGCAGCAGCCATGATTCCAGTCTAGATGATTCGGGTGAACGCCGAACGTTGCAGCCGCATTACGCTCACGCGCGGCTGCGCGGTGAGGCCTCTATGTTGCATGCTCGCGGCGGCTTCGGAAGGGGGCGGCAACGGAAAAGGAACTTATTTTTTTTGTTCGGCGTCAGCGTTGAGCCGATACGCAGAACTGGCCACCTTAACGTTTTGAAAAACCGTAGCCGGTGAAGCAAAAAGCATCGCGTGGGAAAAAATGCAGCGCAGGAATTCTTCACAGGCCCGGTGGATAAATGTTTCGCCGCCTTGACGGCGGCGAAACAGTGTGACGGCGCGCGCGTCGAATCCGAAGCGCCAGACTTCGCACGCGCGCACGGCAAGTTAAAGCAGCGGCACAGGCTTAATTGTCGCCGTCGCCGTCGCCGGCCGCATCGGCGAGCGCTGCGCCGACTTCGAGGCCGAGATCGTCCATCGAGGTTTCCTCGCGGGCGTTGATGTCTTCGCCGCGCGCCTGGCGTTCGGCTTCTTCGGCCGAGCGGGCGACGTTCATTGTCACGCTGGCTTCGACGTCGCCGTACAGCGAGATCGCGACCTTGTGCATGCCGAGCGTCTTGATCGGCGTCATCAGCTCGACCTGGTTGCGCGTGATGGAAACGCCGCCGGCGGAGACGCTCTCCGCTATGTCGCGGGTGTTGACCGACCCGTAAAGCTGACCGGTTTCGCCGGCCTGCCGGATGATGACGAATTCCTTGCCATCGAGCTTGTCGCGGACCTTTTCGGCGTCGCTGCGCATTTCGAGGTCGCGCGCTTCAAGCTGTGCGCGCTGGCCTTCGAAGCGCTTCTTGTTGCCTTCGGTCGCCCGCAGCGCCTTGCCGCGCGGCAGCAGGAAATTGCGCGCGTAGCCGTCCTTCACGCGGACGGTTTCGCCCATCTGGCCGAGCTTGGGGACACGTTCCAGCAGTATGACTTCCATATTGTACTCCTTCGTCTGGTTTATCCGGTTTCAGTCAAGCGTTGTGATTTCAGTTCGAGTTCGCCGGCGGCGGCGGCCAACCGGACGAGCCGGGCGGCGGATTGCGCGGCGGACGTTGGAACCGGCCGCGAAAGTCGAGAAAGGAATCCGCCGCGCCAAAAAGCGCCGTCAGCACCAGCGGGACGGGATAGAGAAAAATGTTGAGCATGTAGATCATCGTCAGATTGAGCGTGCGGTTGCGCAGCCCGCGCGAAACCGCATGCATGACGGCGAATCCCTGCAACGCAAACGCCATGCCGCAAGCGGCGGCTGCGATGGCGCCGATTGTCCGCGGCAGGCCGCCGGTGAACATGGCCAGTGCGAGCGCTGCAGCCAGCACATACGCCATGTTCTGCGGCAGGCGCAGCGTTGCGGCAATATCGGTCCACGGCCGTTTCAGCCGTTGCGAAGTTTGCGCGATGCGGCCTGCCAGCCAGATGTTGAGCGTCAGCATGAGGCAGCCCCAGGCCGCGATATGCGGCAGCACCATGCGCAGGGCGAATGTGGCCATTTCGCCGGCGTTCATGCCTTTCGGCGTTTTTGGTGCGTTGGGCAGTTTCAGAAGGCGTTCGAAGGCGGCCGTGAGAGCCTCGTGCATGGCGGCATAGAATTCCGCAAAGCCGCCGAAGCGCAGGACCCCGGCCAGAAGAAACACCGCCGTCACCGCACCGGCCCAGGCCGCAGACCACAGAACCAGCCGTTCGGCCGGATACCACACAAGCCCGTCCGGGCTGGCGTTTTCTCCTTCCTGTGCGGGGCGGGCGAGCCAGGCAAGACGGGTCAGCCACCAGGCCGGCAATGCGGCCCACAGGGCGAAGATGGCGGCCGGCAGCGGGTGCAGCACGAGCGCCGATCCGGCAGCGCCGGCAAAAGCGCCGATCAAAGCGGTGGCGGGGGTAAAGGCAAGACCGGCGATCATCACCGGCAAGGGCGCGAAAAAGCCGATCATCGCCGCGCCCATCGTACCCTTAGCGGGAACGACAAACAGGAGCGCGGACGCAAGGCCCGCCCCAAGGGCGACGATGATATTCTGCACCATTTCGCTGTCCCGCAGAGTTGGGCGGTTAGACCGGGGTTATCTTTGAAAGACGCCCCGGCCAGCTTTGCAGGCTTGCTTTTTACAAGCCTACTTGATCACGTAAGGCAGCAGGCCCAGAAAGCGCGCGCGCTTGATGGCCTGGGCCAGTTCGCGTTGCTTCTTCGCCGAAACGGCGGTGATGCGCGAAGGCACGATCTTGCCGCGTTCGGAGATGTAGCGGGAGAGCAGGCGCGTATCCAGATAATCGATCTTCGGCGCGTTCGGGCCGGAGAACGGGCAGGACTTGCGGCGGCGCATGAAAGGGCGGCGGGGCGCGGTAGCCATTATTCGTCTCCTTCGCCGGATTCAGCAGCTGATGGGTTGTCTTGCCGGGGACGGCGCGGACCGCGGTCGCCGCGATCCCCACGGTCTCCCCGGTCCCCACGGTCGCCGCGATCCCCACGGTCGCCGCGATCCCCGCGCGGACCGCGCCGGTCGTCGTCGTCGCGCTTGCGCATCATGACGGAAGGACCGTCTTCGTGCGCTTCGACGCGGATCGTCATGAAGCGCAGGATGTCTTCGTTGATGCCCATCTGACGCTCCATTTCGGCGACGGCGGCCGGGCTTGCGTCGATGTTCATCAGCGTGAAATGGGCCTTGCGGTTCTTCTTGATACGGTAGGCGAGAGACTTGACGCCCCAGTATTCGACCTTGCCGACCGAGCCGCCGCCGGCGCCGACGACGCTTTTCAACTGCTCGGTGATGGCCTCGACCTGCTGGGCGCTGACGTCCTGGCGGGCGAGGTAAATGTGCTCGTAGAGTGCCATTTTCTGCCTTTCTCGTTTTCGCATGCCCGGCGCAAAGCCCTTCGAGCCGGAAATCCCTTGCGGGAGAGAAAGGCTCGACGGATACAATCGAAGGCGGAGACACGGGAGGCCGGGCCGACTGGCCCTGTTCCGGGAAGGAACCCTCCGTTCAGCCACCGGCCGGACGAATGCGAAGCCGCGTCTTATACGCGAAAATCTGTGCAGCGCAAGGCGGGTTTGGCGGCAGATTTGCCGTCGCGGCGATTATTTTCGCCACTCGGCGGACGGTTCGGCCGGATCGGGCGTCAGGCCTGCATCTTTTATCGCGCTAACCGCAGCGAATTCGTCGCATTCGGAGGAATCCCCGCTCACGCCCACCGCGCCAATGGCCCAGCCTTCGCGGTTCAGAATAAGCACGCCGCCTGGCACGGGCACGAAGCGGCCCTCCGTCGCTGCGGCGATGGCTCCCTGAAAAGGCGGCCGGTCGGCCAGTGCATCGCGGATCGTGCGGCTCGACATGCCCATGCCCAGCGCACCCCAGGCCTTGCCGAAGGCGATGGCGAAACGGGCGACGCCGCACCCGTCTTCACGCTTGTAGACGACGAGATTCCCGCCAGCGTCCAGTACGGCGACGCAAAGGGGCAGGGCGTTCGCGGCCCTGCCGGCCGAAAGGACGCCTGAAGCGATTTTTTCCGCATCTGCCAGGGCGAGGCTGGAGGCGACTTTGGTCACGGGCGGGTGTGTCATGGGGCTACTCTATTCCGTTTTGGCTGCCGCTGCTGCAATTCGGGCGGATTTTCCCCGCTTCCTTTCACTCAACACCAGGTACAGCGATGTCCCCATGATCAGCGCCATGCCCGCGAAGCTGTAAATACCTGGAATTTCGCCAAAAAACACGAAACCAAGCACTGCAGCGTAGACGATGCGCAGATAGTCAAGCGGGACGAGGGCCGTGGCGTCTCCCATTCCCAGACCATGGGTTATCAGCGCCTGGCCGCCGATGCCCATGACGCCGACGAGAACGAGCAGTAGAAACTCGTAGAACGTCGGATTGATCCATGTGTAGATGGCGGGAAAGAAGGCGAAAAACGCATTCCAGAACGCATAATAGAACATGATGACCCGGGTCGACTCGCTCTTCTGCAGATTCTTGATCGCGACAACGACGAGCGCCGCGAACAGCCCGCCCAGAGCGCCCACCAGAGCGTTGGGATCGAACCCCTCTGTGAAGGGCCGTGCGTAAAGCAAAATACCGAAGAACCCGACTGTCGCGACTGCAATACGCCGGAAGCCGACGATCTCGGACAGGAAGCACAGCGCCAGCGGGATCATCCACAGCGGCCGCGAGAATTGCAGCGCAAGGGAATCGGCCAGCAGCATGTGGGTGATCGTCCAGAAGAAGCAGGCGTTGCCGCCGGCTCCGACAATGCCGCGAAACAAATGCGCGCCGGGGCGCTTGGTACGCAGCGGTTCCATCAGGTCGTGGCGGAAGACCCACAGCACCATGACAAGGCCGACGAACGAGCGGAAAAACAGGATTTCGAAGGGCGGCAGCCGTCCGCCGAGAAATTTCACCAGCGCCGACATCAGCACCAGTCCGAGAGAGCCGGCCGAGACCAGCGTTGCGCCGCGGCTTAGCGGCGGCAAGGCCTCCCACCAGGAGTCGACGCGTTTCTTGAGCGACAGAATGGAGGAATTCGGTCCGGTGATCAAAGGCGTTTCCCGATTCTGAACCGGAGCGCCCTTGTGCAGGTCTACCCGGCAAAGGTCTGTATGCGCCCGGCATGCCCCGCCGTCAAACGCCCCTGCGCCGCTCTGTCAGCACCAGATATATTGATGCGCCAACGATCAGGAAAATCCCAACCCAGCTCCAAAGGCCGGGAATCTCGCCGAACAGCAGCCAGCCGAAAAAGGCTCCGTAGGCGATGCGTGCATAGTCGAGTGGCACGAGCGCCGTCGCATCGCCGCGGGCAAAACCATGTGTCAGCATGAATTGTCCGCCGATGCCCAGCACGCCGACTATCAGCAGGAGCAGCGCTTCGTAAGGAGTCGGGGTCGACCAGACGAAATACAGCGGCGGAGCGGCGAATATGACGCCCCAGAAGGCAAAAAAGAAGACGATGGTCTTTGTGCTCTCGGTTGCCGAGAGCTTTTTGATGGACACGATCACCAGCGCCCCGAACAGGGCGCCGCAGGCTGCGATCAGGGCGTTGGGATCGAAGCCCGAGGTGAAGGGACGAGCGTAGATCAGAATTCCGGCAAATCCGATCGCGGCGATCAGCGTCCTGCGCAAACCTGCGAACTCGTGCAGAAAAATCATCGCCACCGGTATGGTCCAAAGCGGGCGGGCGAACTGCAGCGCCATCGCGTCCGCAAGCAGCAAATGCGTGATTCCCCAAAACAGACAGGCGTTTGCTGCGGCGCCCAGAAAGCCGCGCATCATGTGCAGAATCGGCCGTTTGGTCCTGAAAGGCTCGGTAAGATCGTGCCGGAACAGCGGCAGGACAACCAGCAGGCCCACGATCGCCCGGAAGAACTGGATCTGCAGCGGCGACATTCCCGTGCGGCCGAGCTGCTTGACGAAGATTGCCATGACCGTGAGCGTGATCGCCCCGCAAGACACGAAAATCGCGCTCCGGACATACGGGGTCAGGCCGGTCCAGTACTGCTCCAAAGGCTGAAACAGACGCCCGGGCAGGGAGCGCGCTCCGGTATCCGCCGGCCCGGGTGGCTTGTCCAAGATGCTAAACCCCCGGACAGGTGGAGGTGACGCCGCCGTCGACCACGAGCATTTGCGCTGTGACATAGGCGCTCTCGTCGCTGGCGAAGAAGAGCGCGGCATAGGCGACGTCCCAGCCCGTGCCCATGCGGCCCATGGGGATGACCTTGTTGCGGTCGGCGGCGTAATCTTCCGCGCTGGTGTAACCCTTGTAGGTGTAGCTCGGCTTGCCGCCGATGTCGCGGCGGATGAACGGCGTGTCGATATAGCCCGGAAGCACGCAATTGGCGCGTACGCCCTTGCCGGCATAATGCAGGGCGATGTTTTTCGTCAGCTCGTTGAGAGCGCCCTTGGCCGCCGAATACACTGCCGTTGGCGTGTTCAGATGCCGGAGCGAGGAGATCGAGGAAATATTGACGATCGAGCCGCCGCCCTGCGCTTCCATAAGCGGCGCGACCTCGCGGCACATGAGCATGGCCGACGTTACGTTGCGCGCCAGCGTGGCGTTCCAGTCGTCCAAAGTCATGTCACCGAGGTGCTTTCCTGTTCCAGAACCGCCGACATTGTTGTGCAGCACGTCAATCCGGCCGAAGGCTGCAACCGTCCCGGCGACGATCCGCGCGACGTCATCCTCTCTGGTGGCATCGCCGGCCAGCGCAATGGCTTGGCCGCCGTTTTCGCGAATGATGTCGACAGTCTCCTGCGCCGCCTCCGTCCGCCAGTCGCAAACGGCGACTTTCGCGCCTTCGCGGGCGTAGAGCACCGCAGCGGCCTTGCCATTGCCCCAGCCCGGTCCGATGGAGCCGCCTCCCGCGACCAGAGCGACCTTGCCCGCAAGACGGTTGCGGCCAGGCAGATTTTCGAGCGGATCGGACATGCAGCGTTTCCCTTTTGTGTTCGGGAAACTAAAGGACCCGCCGCTGCGGAAAAGCAAGCGGGTCTGCCGGCCTTGCGGAAACCGGCCCGCTCAGCTCCAGGGCTGCCAGCTTCCGTCTTCGTAAATGCGCCAGGTCCGCAGGCCGGACTTGGCGACAACGACCTTGCCTTCCTTGGCCTTGGCGACGAGCACGTTGAACACCAGCGGGCTTTTGCGCCATTGCATCGGCGTATCCGGATCGCAGACTGCTTGATATTGCTCTGAATCCGGGTCTTCCTGCAGAATGGTTCCGGTCCGGTCCGGACGCAGCCGCGGTCCCAGCGACCTGTCGAGCTGCCAGTCGCATTCGTACTCGCGGCAGATGTCCGGGCGCTTCTTGTAGATTTTGCAGCCCTTGCCGTTGATGCAATGCTTGCAGAGCGGCCCGGCGTCCTTCTCCAGTTCTTCGATGACCAGCACCTTGCAACACATGTTGCAGGCGCCGCATTCCTTGCCGGGTATGGTGGCCATTTGTGCCCTTTCGCGCGCGAATCGGCGGCATTTCTCGTCTCTCGCGGCTAGCACGCCTGGCGCGGCGGGGCTACCGCAGGCCAAACGCTGTCCCCACCCGTATGATAGTCGCGGCGCGGCCGCCTTGACTCGCTGGCGGACGGATGCCACTCGCACAAGCTGACGGGGGTGGACATGAGCAAAGCGTTTGTATTTCCGGGGCAGGGATCGCAGGCCGTAGGGATGGGCAAGGACCTTGCCGCCGAATTCGTCGCCGCCCGCGCTGTTTTTGCTGAAGTCGACGAGGCTTTGGGGCAGAATCTCTCGGCGATAATGTTCGATGGCCCCAACGAGACCCTGACGCTCACCGCCAACGCGCAACCGGCGTTGATGGCGGTCAGTATCGCGGTTTTGCGCGTACTCGAAGCCGAGGCCGGGTTCGACCTTGCCCGCGACGCGAAATTCGTTGCCGGCCATTCGCTGGGCGAGTACGCGGCTCTTGCCGCAGCCGGAACATTCTCGCTGGCCGATACCGCCCGCCTGCTGCGTATCCGCGGCGAGGCGATGCAGGCTGCCGTGCCGGTCGGGCAGGGCGCCATGGCGGCGTTGCTGGGCATGGAGCTGGAAGCCGCACAGCAGGTTGCGCAGGAAGCCGCCCAGGGCGAAGTCTGCCAGGTCGCCAACGACAACGGCGGCGGCCAGGTCGTGCTGTCTGGTGCAAAAGCCGCCGTCGAACGTGCAGCCGAAATCGCCAAAGCCAAAGGCGCCCGCCGCGCAGTGATGCTGCCCGTGTCCGCCCCCTTTCATTGCGCACTGATGGAGCCTGCAGCGCGGGCCATGGCCGAAGCGCTCGGCAATGTAGCGATTGGCGCGCCGAAGGTCCCGCTGGTTGCGAACGTCACCGCCCGGCCGGAAACCGATCCGCAAAAAATCCGCGACAATCTCGTGAATCAGGTAACGGGCGCCGTGCGCTGGCGCGAATCCATCGCCTTCATGGCCGGCGAAGGGGTTGAATCGTTTTATGAGCTTGGCTCGGGTAAAGTCCTGTCGGGACTCGTAAAACGCATTGCATCTCAGGCGTCGGGTCAGGCCGTCGGTACGCCGGCCGACATCGCCGCCTTCAAAGGCGGAGCATGAACTCCCGGCTTCGCCGGACTGGATTGCACGAGGGGAAACAATGTTCGATTTGAGCGGAATGAACGCGCTGGTTACCGGCGCAACCGGCGGCCTTGGCGGCGCGATCGCGCGCGCACTCCACGCGCAGGGCGCGGCGCTGGCGATATCGGGCACACGCGCAGAGGCGCTGGAAGGACTCGCCGGCGAACTCGGTGGCAACGTCCATGTCCTGCCCTGCAACCTGTCCGACAGGGAGGCTGTCGAGGCGCTCGTCCCGTCCGCCGAGAAGGCGCTCGGGCAGGTCGATATCCTGATCAACAACGCCGGCATCACCCGCGACGGCCTGTTCATGCGGATGAAGGACGCGGACTGGGACGACGTTCTGGCCGTCAATCTGACCTCGGCCTTCCGGCTCAGCCGGGCCTGTTTGCGCGGGATGATGAAACGCCGATTCGGGCGCATCGTATCCATCACCTCCGTTGTCGGCGTCACCGGCAATCCGGGACAAGGCAATTACGCAGCCTCCAAGGCCGGCATGATCGGGATGACGAAGTCTCTGGCGGCAGAAGTCGCCAGCCGGTCCATAACCGTCAACTGCGTGGCGCCCGGATTTATTTCCAGTCCGATGACCGATGCGCTCAACGACGCCCAGCGCGAGGCAAGTCTGGGCCGCATACCTGCCGGCCGCTTCGGCGAAGGCGGCGATGTCGCCGCTGCGGTCGCCTATCTGGCCAGCCGCGAAGCCGGTTACGTCACGGGACAGACGCTGCATGTGAATGGCGGCATGGCAATGATTTAGCCGGTTAACCGGGGCAGGGCGGGTGCGCCAAGTCGGCGAATCTGGGGTCTCGCCAGCGCTGGGGGAATGTGTTACCAGCGCCGCCAGTGAGGCTTGTTTTGGGTTTCGTTTGCAGGTTTTCTGTTGACAATGTCCGGGAAAAGCCTGATCGGACCGCCCTGAACACGTCCAGCCGGTGTATCGGAATGCGGAAATGCCGCGCTGAGCCGCGCGGGGAAGGGGTCGCAGCAGCACGCCTCATGAGGATGCTCGCCGAAGCCTCGGGAACGGACCCGTCGCCGGATTGTATAATCCCAGCCGGCTACAGGGTTGGTAACAGCTGATAAACTGAAGGATAAGGACCTACAAAATGAGCGATGTCGCTGAGCGCGTGAAGAAAATCGTCGTGGAGCATCTCGGTGTCGATGCCGAAAAGGTGACCGACAACGCCAATTTCATCGACGATCTGGGCGCCGATTCCCTCGATACGGTCGAACTGGTCATGGCTTTCGAAGAAGAATTCAGCGTCGAAATTCCGGACGACGCCGCCGAGACCATCGTTACGGTCGGCGACGCGATCAAGTTCCTGGACAACGCCGCCAAGGCGTAATGTCTTCGGAGCAGCAGCGGGGATCGCGCAGTCTGTCAAGATTTGACGGCCGCCGCGAAGCCCATCTGCGCGAAGCCGGGTCGCTCTGCAGGATTGCCAAATCGGATTTGGGCTGGCCACCGCCGGCCCATTTCGTTTTGCTGTGCGGGGTCGCGCGGCGGCGCTCGTATGCTATAGGAACGCGACGATGGCGTCGCGGTTCGGCTGCCGGTCTGGTTTGCGTTACGGCAAACCGTCTGGAGGCAAAACCGCGAGGTAAAACTACCGGAGGCAAAGGTGAGACGCGTTGTTGTAACCGGCTTGGGGATGGTGTCGCCGCTGGCGAATGGTATTGACGAAACCTGGAAGCGCATTCTGGCCGGGCAAAGCGGCATAGGCCGCGTGCAGAAATGCGACGTCTCCGACATCGCTTGCCAGATCGCCGGAGAGGTTCCGCGCGGCGACGGGTCGGACGGGACTTTCAACGCCGATCACTGGATGGATCCGAAAGAGCAGCGAAAGGTCGACGATTTCATCCTTTTTGGCGTCGCCGCTGCGACCCAGGCGCTGAAAGATGCCGGCTGGGCGCCCAAGACCTACGAGGACCAGATTGCGACCGGCGTTTTGATCGGCTCGGGCATCGGCGGTCTGGGCGGCATTTACGACACCTCCATCATTTTGCACGAACGCGGCCCGCGGCGCATTTCGCCGTTCTTCATTCCAGGACGCCTGATCAATCTGGTCTCCGGCTATGTGTCGATCCAGCACGGGCTGAAAGGCCCGAACCATGCCGTCGTCACCGCCTGTTCGACCGGAGCGCACGCCATCGGCGATGCCGGCCGGCTGATCGCGCTGGGCGACGCCGATGTCATGGTGGCCGGCGGCGCCGAATCGGCGATCAACCGGCTCGGCCTTGCCGGCTTTGCGGCCTGCCGCGCGCTGTCCACCGGGTTCAATGACCGTCCGCAAGCGGGTTCCCGGCCTTACGACAAGGATCGCGACGGTTTCGTCATGGGCGAGGGCGCCGGCTGCGTCGTGCTGGAGGAATACGAGCACGCCAAGGCGCGGGGCGCGAAAATATACGGCGAGCTGATCGGCTATGGCCTGTCCGGCGACGCCTATCACATTACCGCACCGTCCTCGGACGGCGATGGCGCTTTCCGCTGCATGAGCATGGCGATCAAGCGCGCAGGGATCAGCGCGGCCGACATCGACTATGTCAACGCCCACGGAACCTCGACGCCGCTTGGCGACGAAATCGAACTGGGCGCCGTCGAGCGCGTGGTCGGCAACGCTGCGGCGCAAATCTCGATGTCGTCGACGAAATCGGCCATCGGCCATCTTTTGGGCGCCGCTGGCGCCGTCGAGGCGATTTTCTGCCTTTTGGCCATGCGCGACAACATGGTTCCGCCGACACTCAATCTCGACAATCCGTCGGTCGACACCGCGATCGATCTGACGCCGCATACCGCGAAGCAGAAGAATATCGACGTTGCATTGTCCAATTCGTTCGGCTTTGGCGGCACGAATGCCTCGCTCGTATTCCGCGCGGTTGAATAGGTCGCGTCATCTGGTCGAGGCCTGCCGGTCGCCGGAGTCGTCTCTGGATACCGGCGGGCATTAACAATATGTAAACTTTGCCTTGCCGGGTGGCAGCGAACGATATTTCGCCACAATGCGCGGTAGGTTAGAAGACTTGGAATCGTGGCCGCGCTGGCCTTATTTTCGTGTGCGCAGCTTTGCCTGAGTATTGGCAGAAGGCAGGGGCGTAAGAACTATGCGTTTTGAGGCCGCAGCATGGCGTTAGGTATTGTTTCCGGATCATTATTCCGGGGACGAAAGGTGCGACGGCGTAATCCGGGCTTGCGGATTGGCAGGCGGCATCGGAACATGGCTGACCTGTAGGGCTCCTTACGGACGTAGCTGCGTTTGGTGGAACGAGTGGAACATGGCCGGACCGCAAGATAGCAAACAGCCCGAACAGCATGTGCGCGGAAGCGCCCGGTTCTTCGGCAGCCGCAGGCGGGCTCTGCAAACGCCATCGGAGGCTTTGCATCCCGACGAGGCTCCGCCGCCGCCCAGCCCCAGAAACAGCGAGAAGCGGCCGATTTTGTCGGCGGTCAGCGGCGGTTTGTCCTTGCTGATGGTCGTAGCGCTCGTGGCGCTGGTCGGGGCATCCTATGCGAACAAGACCCTGTCGCAGCCCGGTCCCCTCAGTTCGGACAAGGTCGTTTTCGTTGCACCGGGAACCGAAGTTGTCGCGATTATCGACAAGCTTGAAAAAGAACAGGTGATCGAAAATGCCACCTTGCTGAAGGCCTCGCTTTGGGCGCAGGGCAAATGGCGCAAGGTCAAGGCCGGCGAATACATGTTCAAGGCTCATGTCAGCCAGAACCAGGTCATCGATACGCTCGTTTCCGGCAAACAGCTTCTGCATTCGGTGACCGTGCCGGAAGGCCTGACGAGCCAGCAGATCGTCGAGCGCCTGCGCGCCAGCGAGGTGCTGGCCGGCGACATCAATGAAATTCCTGCCGAAGGTTCCCTTCTGCCCGACACCTACAAGGTGGCGCGCGGCAGCTCACGCTCGCAACTGATCCGGAAGATGCAGCGCGATCAGGAGCGGGTTCTGGACCGGATTTGGGCCAAGCGGGCGAAGAACCTGCCACTGAAATCCAAGTACGAGCTGCTGACGCTTGCGGCAATTGTCGAGAAGGAGACCGGCCGCGCCGACGAACGCACCCGCGTGGCCGCCGTGTTCTACAACCGCCTGCGCAAGCGCATGCGGCTCCAGTCCGATCCCACGATCGTCTACGGTCTGGTTGGCGGCAAGGGAACGCTGGGGCGCGGAATTACGCGCGCCGAGATCACAAAGCCTACCGCCTATAACACCTATGTCATTCCCGGCCTGCCGCCGGGACCCATCGCCAATCCCGGACTGGCGGCGCTTGAGGCGGTGGCCAACCCCTCGCAGACGGACGATTTGTACTTCGTCGCGAACGGGACCGGCGGCCACTCCTTCGCCTCTACATTGGCGGATCACAATCGCAACGTCGCACGCTGGCGCCAGATCGAACGCGACCGCAAGGAAGCGGCGAGCAACAAGCCTGAAAATGGCGCTGCCGGTCAGCCGGCAGATGTCGACCGGGTTGCGCCCGATGAGCAGGCCGAGCCTGTTCCTGCAGGCCGCCGCCGTGGCGGCTATTTCGAAATGAGCCCCTTCGGCGGCGCTACCGCTACTGCTGCGGCTCCGGGCGAAGGCAACGGGGGGCTTCTGGCCCAAAGGCTTGCAGTCGAGAAGGCGCTTTCGGCCGTGATGATCGCCTCGCACACCAAGCTGCGGGTGATGGCTTTGGGGCCTGCCGGGCTTGCACCGGACGAAACACAGCCCGGAAATTCCGCCCAAAAGGCCATATCCGCAGCACTGGGAAAATCCAGCATTCAGGCGCCCGCCGCCAAACCGGACAAGGCGTCGAATCCATTACCGGCAGCCGTTGCCGCCTATGCGCCCGTCAAGCCCGGTTCCGCCGGTGCGCCGAAACCAGCTGCTGCCGCCCCGGCCTCGGGACCTTTCGTCATTGGTCCTGGTATCGATAATCTCAAGATCATCGGCGTTACGCCCGATGTCACGGATTCTCCGCTCGATGGCCCGCTGAGCGAAGACGACGATCCCGCCGGGTTCGATCCGTCGAAAATAGCAACGTTGCCGATGTCTCCGGCCAAGCGCGCTGAAATGGCTGCTCGCGCTGCCAAATATGCGGGAGCACAGCCGGGGCCCACTGGAGCAGAGCCGCAGATGGAACCCGCATCCGCGCCGAATGCCGCTGCGCCTGCAACTCCGGCCCGGCCGGTGCGTGCCCGGCGCATCGCCCGCGACGCATCGGCCGGCACACGGTTCGACCCGCTGAAATCGAAGGGGTGGGACCTGAACTCCGCGCAAGTTGTTCCCAAGCTGAACTGAACGAGCGAATCTTGTCTCTGCCCGGATGCCGGATCTTTCGCTGCGATCCGTCACGCTTTCCTTCCACGCCAATCGCAGGCAAATAGCAATTCGTCTGCCGCACTGCGGTGGCGCCTTGCGCTCTCTTGCGCGTCCGGGATCGAAAAACATGAAACTCGTAAGCATGACAGGCTTTGCCCGCACCGCCGGAGCTTCCGGTTCGTGGCGATGGGCTTGGGAACTCAAGACGGTCAACTCGCGCGGGCTCGACCTGCGCTTGCGGACGCCCCCCGGATTTGATGCGCTCGAGCCCGAGGCCCGCAACAGGCTTACCGCAAGGCTGGCCCGGGGAGCCTGCTACGCCAATCTCAGCGCGCAGCGCGATGCGGCCAATCCGGAAGTGCGGATAAACGAAGGCGCGTTGCAGGCCTTGCTGGACGCGATCGGAAAGTTGCCAGCGGGAGCCGGTTTGCGTCCTGCTTCCATAGACGGTCTGCTGAACATTCGCGGCGTCGTCGAAATCGCCGATGCCGGAGACGACGACACAACCCTTGCCGCCGTATCGGCGGCCATGCTCGGCAGCCTCGACGATGCAATTGCCGAACTCGTCGCCATGCGCCAACGCGAGGGCGCAGCGCTTGCGGCGGTGCTGGCCGCGCGGATCGAGCGGATCGCGGAACTCACGGCGCAGGCCGAGAATTGTCCCGAGCGCCAGCCGGAAGCCATCCGCGTCCGGCTCGGGAAGACGATCGCAGATCTTGCAGGGGCCTCCTCCGCGTTGGATCCGGCGCGGCTGCACCAGGAAGCGCTGATGCTGGCCGCCAAGGCAGACGTGCGGGAGGAACTCGACAGGCTGGCCGCCCATGTCGATGCAGCGCGCGAATTGCTGCAAAAATCGGAACCCGTCGGCCGCCGGCTCGATTTTCTGGCGCAGGAATTCGCCCGCGAGGCCAATACGCTCTGCTCGAAATCGAACGGCGCGGCGCTGACTTCCATCGGGATGGAACTGCGCGTACAGATCGAGCAATTTCGCGAGCAGGTGCAAAATATCGAATAGACAGCCTGCACAACGGGCAGAAAAAGTCGGTATGACGCCTTTAACAATTGGTCAGGTTTTGCGCGTTTGATGTTTCCCTACGAACGCGCGCCGATTTAAACCTTCGGCTTCGGGGATTCCTCCGGCGCCTCGCCGCCGGATAATTACACGGGACATAAACAGTGCCGGAGAAGACAGACGTGACCGAGACACCGGCTTCGCCGTCCGCCGCGCTTCGGGAGGCCACCACCCGTCCGGATTTCATCCGCCGCCGCGGCTTCATGCTGATCTTGTCCTCGCCGTCGGGGGCCGGAAAAAGCACGCTTACGCGCCATCTTCTCGACGACGATTCCCTCGATCTGGACCTGTCCATTTCTGTCACCACGCGCGCCCGGCGCACCAGCGAAGTTGAAGGGAAACATTATTATTTCCGCACACGCGACGAATTTCAGACGATGCGCAACCGCGATGAATTGCTGGAATGGGCGGAAGTGCACGGCAATTACTACGGCACGCCACGCCGCCCGGTTGAAAAGGTACTGGCCTCCGGCCGCGACATGCTCTTCGACATCGACTATCAGGGCACCAAGCAGGTTCTGGCCCGCGCGCGCAACGATGCCGTGACGATATTCATCCTGCCGCCATCCATGGCGGAACTCGCGTCTCGTCTGGAGCGACGCGCAGAAGATGCAGAGGATGTCATCGCCCAGCGTCTGCAAACCGCCCGCACAACAGAGATACCGCGCTGGACCATGTACGATTACGTCATCGTCAACAGCGACGTTCAACTGGCGCTGAATCAGGTGCGGTCGATTCTTGTGGCGGAACGATTGAAGCGCTCGCGCTCCGAGGCGGCCATTGCCGATTTCGTCAAGACGCTGCTGGCGGAACAATAAGGCTGGCGCGTCAAGCTTCCGGACTTATGCACCGGGCAGCATTCGGCTCGCGCGATTGGCGAGGCGGACATAACCGGCAACGTCAATTTCTTCGGCCCGCGCCTGCGGATTGATTTCCGCTGCTTCGAGCAAGGCCGTCGTATCCAGCGCCATGCCGCCAATACGCAGAGTCTTCAGCGCCTGGCGCAGCATTTTCCGGCGCTGGCCGAACGCCGCTTTTGTCACAGCCGAAAGGACGGTCCGGTCGCAGGGCGCAGCATCGGTGCGCGGGATGAGTTCAACGACGGACGACGTCACTTTCGGCGCCGGCGTGAAGGCTGCCGGCGGCACGTCGAAGAGGATACGCGCCTGCGTCCGCCATCCGCACAGAACCGCAAGACGTCCATAGTCGGCCCGCTGCTTCGGAGTCGCAACGATCCGCTGCGCAACTTCCTTCTGGAACATGAGCACCAGCCTGTCCCAGACGGGCGGCCATGACGCCGTCTCTATCCATCCTGTCAGCAGGGCCGTGGCGATATTGTAGGGCAGGTTTGCCACTATCCGCACCGGCCCTTCGCGTCCGCTGGCCAGTTCCGCTACATCGGTTTCCAGTGCGTCCGCCGCGATCACCGTAAGGCGGCCGGTATAGTGTGCGCCGATTTCGGCAAGCGCTGCGGCGCAGCGGTCATCGCGTTCGATCGCGATCACATGCCTGGCCCCGTGCAGCAGCAGGGCGCGTGTGAGGCCGCCGGGGCCCGGCCCGATTTCGATCACGGTGGCGGTGTCGAGAGGGCCTGCGGCGCGGGCGATTCGGCCCGTCAGGTTCAGATCGAACAGAAAGTTCTGCCCAAGCGACTTCTTCGCGGCCAGCCCGTGCTTTTCGACGATTTCGCGCAATGGCGGCAGGCCGTCCGGCGCGCTCATTCGGCAGGTTCCCGCGCGGCAAGCGCCTTGTGGCTGCCGAGCCGGGCCGCAAGCTGAAGTGCGGCGATCAGGCTGTCGGGCCGGGCAATGCCTTTTCCGGCGATATTATATGCGGTTCCGTGATCGGGCGACGTTCGCACGAATGGCAATCCTAGAGTGACATTTACCGCGCTGTCGAAGGCCAGCGTCTTCACCGGGATGAGCGCCTGATCGTGATACATGCAAAGCGCCGCATCGTAACCGGCCCTGGCTTCTGCATGAAACATTGTGTCTGCCGGGAAGGGCCCTAGCGCCGCGATGCCGCGGCTTTGCAGCTCGGCGAGGGCAGGGCGAACGAAATCTTCCTCCTCGCTGCCGAGCATGCCTTCTTCGCCGGCATGCGGGTTGAGGCCGCTGAACGCCAGCCGCGGCGACGGCAGGCCGAACTGCGTCTGCATAGCGCGGGCGACGGTCACGCCGGTCTCGACGATCAGATCGCGCGTCAGCATCGTGATGGCCTTGCTCAGGGGAACGTGAATCGTAACCGGCACGACCGCGAGATCGGGCGACCACAGCATCATCACAGGCCTTGCGGTCACGCCGAAATACCTGTCCGCCAGCTCGCCCAGAAATTCCGTGTGGCCCGGATGCGCGAAGCCGGCGCGAAGGAGGCTTGCCTTGGTGATCGGGTTCGTCGTCATCGCGCTGGCGCGATTATCGCGAACCAGCCGCGCAGCCATGTCGATCGCCGCAATGGTCGGTGCTGCATCCGCTTCGTCCGGTCGGCCGGGCTCGCCCGTCACCGGGGCGCCAACAGGAACCACCGGAAGGCATGTTGAATAAGCGCCGGCTGCTTCCTCAGGCGTGACGGCGCACGCTTCTGCAGGCAATCCGAGCGCACGGATGCATCGGTTTACGTGATCCGGGTCGGCGATCAGGAAAAACGGAACATCGCCTGGCGCGCGACGCAGCCAGGCCTTGATGGCGATTTCCGGCCCTATGCCGGATGGATCGCCCTGGCTCAGGGCGATGGGTTTCGTGGCGAGTTGCTCGCTTTCAGACATGGCCGATCCCGGCATCCGGCTTTTCCCGTCGCGGCGGCGCGCGGCGCCCGGACAGCGGCAAGTTACCGCCTGACGACAATCGCCCGGCCGCGCAATTCCTGATAGCGGCGCTTGGAATGCACTTCCAGCTTCTTGGACAAAAGCTCTTCGCGGATCGTTTGTCCGGCAGCGGCGCGCCCTGTCACATCGGTCTTGGCGCAGACCGCGATCATTTCCACGCCGGTTGTGCCGCGAGCCGGCTGCGTGAGCTGACCGACCGGTGTCCGGTCCAGTACCTTGATCAGTTGTTCGTTGAGCTCGTTGGCGCGCCGCGTCACGGGCGCCTGCACGGCGACATCGCGCAGGGCGCGTGCAAGTTGCGCCCCTTCACGGCAATTCTTGAATCGCGCCCGCAGGCTGTTGGCTTCTCGCAATCGCGCCTGAAAACCGGCCGGCCCCGCAGAAGCCGGAACGATCAGCACGATCTGCTGCAACTTGTATTCGCTGCGGTTGGTGGATTTCCCGCGCCGGCCAAGCTCGGCATCGACTTCACGGTTGCTGACGTTGACGGCCTTGTAGATCGCGCCAATCAGCGTATCCCACGACAACTGGACGCCGAAGTGCTCCATCCAGTGCGCCTCGTCGATGCCGCCGCGCTGCAGCGCATAGGCCAACCGTTGCTGCGGAATTTTGCGCTTCTGGCCATCGCGTACGACGTAATTGAGGATTTGCTCCTTCGTCGGTTTGATCGAATATTTCTTCGCTTCCGCTTCCTTGACCCGGTCTTCGACGAGGCTCTCGAGCGCGGCGGCGGGCGTTGATTGTTCCCGCAGCGCGCGCAGAAGTTTAACGCGTTGTGCGATGTCGTAATTCGTGATCGGAGCGTCGTTGACGGTCGCGACGAGCTTCTGGGCCGCGGCCGGCGTAACGGTTGCTGTCGCAAGTCCTGCGCAGGCCGCGAAGGCCACGCATGCAATCTTCAAAAGGGTAGGGAATTTCGTTCCCGGTCCGGCAGCAGCGGCCGCTTTCGTGCCGTTGATCGATGTCATCGTTTCCAATATCCCTGTCGTCGGGTCCCGCGAAGCCCGCCGCTGTTGCGGGTCAAGCCTCTCTACACGTTGGGCGGTATGCGGACAAGGCGAGCCGCCTTCCGCAAGTCCCACTTTCGCAAGTCCCGCGTTTCTCACGCAAATTGAGCGATATCGTGGCCAACGGGCTCGCGCTACGGGACAGTGGTAGCTGCGTTCGTGAATGCGCTCGCTCCGACGTTCGAGCGGACCCTGGTATCGCCCACGGTGCGCAATTGCAGCGAGAACAACACGGTATTGTTGCGGACGGTTGCGCCGACCCCGTTGCTTTCGAGGATTGACGTGAAGCGAACGGCCAGCGTCGTACATTCGTCGTTGTAGCTTGCACCAAGTCCGAGACCGGCGACGGAGAACAGCGGAGCCCGTCCCAGGGCCGGGTTGACTCCATTGTAGAGATGGCGCGACAGGTCGAAAATCACGTTGCCGTTGACGGAGAAATTCTGGTCGATCTTGTAGCGCGCCCCCGCCAGCAGGCCTTCGCGGCGCTGATCGAAGCCGATCAGCGGTTGAGCGTCGTAGCGGGCGTAATGCAAGGTTGCGTCGAAGCGGCCGAGATTGAGGTTCGTCATCAGATCCACGCGGCGCAGCTTCTGATTGTCGGGATCGAAGCGCGCCTTGGCCACGAAATTGAAGTAGGAATTGGGTGCAAAGGCTGCCCGGGCGACGATGTCCGAATAGCGGCGGTCGAGACCCGATCCGAGGCCGACATTGGCCGCATCCGGCGTCTCGTAGGAATTGCGCCCAGCTACCTGGAAGGACTGCCCGACCATCAGGTTGGCATATCCGCCTTTCTGGAAGGTCGCCGTATATTGGACGCCGTAGTTGACGCGCGTACCACCCTCGAAACGGTCGTAGCCGGAAAACTTGTTCGTCGTGAACAGCGACGTATCGTCGAAGACGAGGCTCTGCGCGTCTTCGTTCACACGCAGGCGATCGCGCGATTCGTTTGGACGAACGATCAGCTGGGCAATCGGCTCAAGCACATGGGTCACCGCGTCGGTCACGGCGATGAACGGGAAACGGTATTCGAGACCGATACCCGGCGTTGCGCTGCCGCGGAACGTCGTGCCGGAATTGTTGAAGAACGTGTTCTGGAATGCATTCGAAATTTGCGAAGCGCACAATCCTGCAAACGGGCCTGCCGTCGCCGGATTCGAGCACAGCGGATTGACGTAGAGCTTCGACCCGGTGTTGTTGAGGTCGAGCCAGGTGCCATTGAAACGGGCGAAGGCGAAGGGCGTCCAGACCTGTCCGATCGGATCGATGAACTTGCGCTTCCATTCGACGCCGAAGGTGGCGCGGGCGTAGCTGCCGGCCATGCCGCGCACGAGGCAGGCGGTTCTGTTGTAGGCCGGCGCGCCGGCAGCCGTCTCGCAAACGTCGTACAGGCCATAGGCGCGGTCGAGCCTGCGCCCGCCGATGGCCTCGAACGAGGCCAGTTCGCGGGTGATGTTTACGAAATTGAAATCGAATTCGAGCCGGCCGCCAATGCCGTGCGTGCGCTCCGGCGACAGGTCCACGGTCTTGTTATAGTCGAGGACCGGCGTGACGATGGGCTGTTGCGACTGGATATCCGAGCGCGAAGTGCCCTGGAAATAATAGCCGCGCAGGTCGAAGAAGCCGTATTTGCCCTGTCCGGTCAGATACAGTGTCGAAATGGAGTCGCGCAGGTAATTCTGCGACAGGTTTTGTGACGGCAGCCGGTAATCCTGCTTGAACCAGCGGTCGCTGAGCAGGGTCACGTCCCAACCGAATTTCCACTTCGTGTTGATGTGAAACTCGCCGCTGGTTTCCAGCGAACCGCGGAATTCCCGGTTGCCGGGGCCGTAAGGCGGCTGCAGGAAGGCGCCCGGTTCCTGCTGGAAAAGGCCGGTAGCAAGGATCTGGTAGGAGCCGTTGACGAGGCGATGGCGCCATTGCACCTGACCGAGCACGCCCTGTTTGGTCAGGAACGTCGGAGTGATGGTCATGTCGTAATTCGGGGCCAGCGCCCAGAAATACGGGACCGACGCACCGACGCCGAGGCGAGAGCGCGCGATGTAGCTCGGGATCAGGAAACCGCTCTTCCGCTGAACCGTGGGGTCCGGCGTCGAGAAATACGGCAGATAGGCGATCGGATATCCCCAGAGTTCGAAGACCGCGTCTTCGTAATAGATCATCTGTTCTTCGTTCTTGTGGATGATCCGCTTTGCCCGGACCCGCCAGAGCGGCGGCCGCGAGGGGTCTTTCTTGCACGGTTCGCAGGCGGTGTAGGTGCTGTTGTAGAAAACGGTCGTATCGCCAGCCGTGCGCTCGCTGCGCCGGGCGGTGAAATGGGTGTTATCGGCGCTCTTGGCGCGCAGGCTGTCGATAAAGCCGTCCTTGAAGTCGTCCGTCAGTTCCGAGCGCGTGCCGTAGGCGACAGTGCCGTCCGGTTCGGTCAGCTTGACCCGGCCTTCGGCGAAAACCCGTTTCGTATTGCGATTGTAGATAATCCTGTCGGCCTGCAGGATGCGGCCGCGATAATAGATCTGCACGTTGCCGCTGGCGCTGACCGTTTCATTGTCCTTATCGTAGATCAGCTCCTTGGCGTCGACGACCATCTGGTCGGTCTTGCCATCTTTGGCAGGAGAGCCTGCCCGTTGCGACAGCCGGTCGGAGAGAGTCTGGGCAGCGGCGCCCGTGGCTCCGGCCGTGGCGCAGGCCAAATTCAGGCACAACAAAACCGCCGCCGGAATCGTGAAAATTCCGCGCGCCGGGGCAAACCTTCCCTGTGCCGGAAAGACGGACTTTCCGGCCCTGCAATCGGGGCTATTACGCCGCCCCATCAACCATCCTCCTGATTCAGCAGGACGAGCACTCCCAACATCACGCCAACGACCGCGGGCGACCAGGCTGCTGCGGGAGCACTGAGCAAGCCCGCACCCCCCAAATCGGCTGCGAGCTTGGTGGCCACATAAAGCACGAAGCCCGAGGCCACGCCACCCGAAACTGCGGTCGCTATTCCACCAAACCTGAAGAATCTTAATGAAAAGCAAGCAGAAATGAAAACCATGGCAATAAGTAGTAGCGGCCGCGCCAGCAGCTCCTGAAAACGCAGATAATAACGTCCGGCGTCCAGTCCGGCCGCCTCGGTCCGCTGTGCCAGCGATCGCAGCGCCCAGAATGGGACGGCGTCGGGGTCGAGCACCGATTGCGTCACTTGATCGGCGGTAAGATTTGTCGCCAGCAGATAGGCCGTTTCGGCGCGTGGCGCCTGGCCGGGCGCATTGACCCGGGCCTGTGTCAACTCCCAGGCCCCCGCTGTGAGCCGGCCGCGTTCGGCCTCGACCCGTTCGACGAAGCGGCCGTCGTGGTCGTAGACGAAGGCCGTGACCTGGGCGAGAACCAGTCCGTTGTCGCTGGTCTTCTCGGCCCGAAGAATTGATTGTCCGTCCACGCTGCGCTGACGCAGCCACAGGCCGCCGTCGAGCTGGGGCGCGAGCGTTTTTCCGCCGAGGCCGGTTTCGATCTTGTCGGCCTGCTTTTTCAGCCGGGTCGATACCGGATTGTAAAGCAGGATCGAAAACAGGCCGACCACAAGCGCAACCAGTACGAGCGGCGTCAGGAATTGCCAGACCGAAACTCCCGCCGTGCGCGCCACCACCAGCTCCAGCCGGCGCGTCAGCGAGACCAGGCAGATCATTGACGAGGCCAGCACGACGAAGGGTATGACCTTCTCGGCGATAGACGGCGCCCGCAGCAGCGACATGAAGGCGAGGATGAGCGTGCCGTCGTCGCTGTCGCCGCGGCGGCGCAGCAACTCGACGAAATCCAGCACATAGATCAGCGAAAAAATCGTCGCGAACACCATGAGGAGTGTGCGCGCATAGCGCCACGCGATGTAACGGCCCAGCGTCGAGGCAAAAGGCAGCGAGGCGGTCATGCCGTAGCCGCCTGCGGCTGCTGCCGGCCGGGGATCATATCGCGCAGGCGCTGCGACCAGCCGGGCCGGACCGCCGATAGCATGGCCAGGCCGATAGCGGCGAGCGGTACGAGATAGATCAGTGGAATCGCCCAGGCAGATCGCGCCGCGAGCGCCGAGACGCCAAAGCCGGCTACGCGCGCGCCCGCTGCTGCCACGATCGCGCCGCCAATGGCGAGGCTCCGGCCCTGTCGGGTTGTGCGCGGCTGGCCCAGGGCGGCGAAGGCGATCAGGGCGAAGGCTAGGGCATAAAGCGGGCTCGATAGCCGGTCGTGCAGCTCGGCGCGGAATTTTCCTGCGTTGGCGCGCACAAAGGCGTTTTTCATGTCGAGCCAGATCAACTCCGACGTCAGCTGTTCGCGCGGCTTGTAGGGCGCATTGCCCTGCGGGCTGAACTGGGCAAGGTCGATGGCGTAGCGCTCGAATTGTACGACGGCCGGGTCGCGGTCACCGCGCGTCTGCCGCTGCACACTGCCCTTTTCGAGCACCAGGTAATTCTGCTTGCCGGATTCCAGGGTTCGGCCCAACTCGGCGATATAGGTATTGATCCGTTCGGGTTCGCGCCGGTCCTGAATGAACAGCCCGCGCAGCGACCCGTCCGGCCCGCGCTCGCGGTAGTGAAAGATGAAACCCTTTTCCAGCGAGATGAATTGCCCTTCACGGACGATGCGCGTCAGAACGTCGGTGCGGATTTTCGACACCAGATCGCGGATCGTGCGGAAACTGGCGGGCATGATCCACAGCGACATCAACGCGACCAGAACCAGCACGATACAGGACAGCCACACGAAAGGACGCATCAGCCGGGCAGGGGACATGCCGGCCGAACTCATGACCACGAGTTCGCTGTCGCCGTTCAGGCGGTTGAGGGTGAATATCACTGCGATCAGCAGCGCCACCGGCGCAAGGATCATCACAAGCGACGGGATGGTCAGCAAGGTCAGATGCAGAAAGATGAGCAGCGTCTGGCCCTTGTTGGTCAGCAGATCGACCTCGCGCAGGGCCTGCGTCACCCAGATGGTGCCGGTCAGAACCGCAAGCGAGGCCAGAAACGTCAAAAGCCCGTCGCGGAATATGTAACGCTCGACTACCGGCATACCCTGTCCGTTCGCAGCGATCGGCGCCAAACGCCGAATCCGCCACAATCCCCTTTGCATTGCTTTTAGCCCGGCAAGCCACTGCCAAGAAAGCCGAAATCCGGCTTCACAGCGATATGGCCGGCGACTGCAACTTGCATGCAACAGGGGCGGATTCGCGGCACATTCGCCGCGGATTGAGTTGAAAAAGCGAAACCGTAAGAAGCGCTTACAATTCGCTTGCTATCGCTTTGCCTGCAGCTTGCGTATTCAGAGAGCCGCCAAGATCGCGCGTTCGCCCCGAGGGGCTGGCAAGCGAACGCTCCACGGCGGCGACAATGGCCGCGGCAGCTTCTTTCTCGCCGAGATGGTCGAGCATCATCGCAGCGGACCAGATCTGCCCCACCGGATTGGCGACGCCCTTGCCCGCGATATCGGGGGCCGAGCCATGCACGGGCTCGAACAGCGATGGAAAATCGCCCTCCGGATTGATGTTGCCGGACGGGGCGATGCCAATTGTTCCGGTGCAGGCAGGTCCGAGATCGGACAGGATGTCGCCGAAAAGGTTCGACCCGACAACCACATCGAACCAGTCCGGATGCAGCACGAAATTCGCGGTCAGAATGTCGATATGATATTGGTCGACCTTCACCTGCGGGTATCGGCCCGACATGGCCCGCACGCGCTCGTCCCAATACGGCATGGTGATCGAGATTCCGTTGGATTTCGTCGCCGAGGTCAGGTGTTTTTTCGGCCGGGCCGCGGCCAGATCGAAAGCGTAGCGCAATACCCTGTCGACACCGGTGCGCGTCATCACCGTTTCCTGCATCACCGTTTCGCGGTCCGTGCCTTCAAAAATGCGCCCGCCGATAGAGGAATACTCGCCCTCGGTATTTTCCCGCACGACATAGAAATCGATGTCGCCCGGTTCGCGGCCAGCCAGCGGGCAGGGCACGCCCGGCATCAGACGCACGGGACGCAGATTTATGTATTGGTCGAAATTGCGCCGCATCTGCAGCAGAGATCCCCACAACGAAATGTGGTCAGGCACTTTTTCCGGCCAGCCGACCGCGCCGAAGAAGATGGCGTCGTGTCCGCCGATCCGGTCCTGCCAGTCTTCCGGCATCATCGTCCCGTGCTTTTCGTAATAGTCGCAGGACGCGAAATCGAAGGTATCGAGTTCCAGCGAAAAGCCGAAACGGCTGGCAACCTTTTCCAGAATGCGCAATCCTTCCGGCACAACTTCCTTGCCGATGCCGTCGCCGGCAATGACGGCGATTCGGTATTTGCGGTTGGACTGGGCCATGAAACTTCCTTTCCGGCTGCCGAATCGGCGTAGCCTGGATAATCTGTAGCGGATGCTGTCTTTAATCCTCTATGAGCCATGCCACCCGGCGCTTCAAGCTGTCCCGTGGTTCGGCGGCGGCAAGGCAGGCTTGCTATCGGCCGGATACGGGCCAATGTAGAGGCGAACGGATGCTAACGACCACGAGGACCAAATGGCGAGCTCAGTGAAAATCCGGTTTGTTTCCTTTGCCGATGCTGCGAAACCTGCGGCCAGAAAAAGCGCCAGGGGTGCTGCGAAAGATGCGCCAGCCCCTGCGCTGGTTGTGTTTGCAGGCAAGGACGCGAGCCTTTCCAAGGCTGCGCGCGATCACCTCGGCGGTGCTGTCAAGACATTCGAACGGGCTTCGGCGGCGGCTGCGTTCAAGGGCGGCAAGGGCTCTGCTATCGAGATACTTGCGCCCGAAGGCTCCGAGGCCGGCCGGATTATCGTTGCCGGGACGGCGAAAAAGCCGAAAGCCGGCGAGGGTGACGAGGCCGGAAAGCCCGCCACGCGCCGGCGTACCGCCGCGCGCTCCTCCCGGGCCTCGGCATCCCGTTCGTCCGCGGACGAAGGACCAAAGGCAAAATCATTCCTCGAAGACGATAAGCCGGCTGACTACGCAGCAATGGGCGGCTCCATCATGGGCAAGCTCGGCAAACGCGGCGGACCAGTGACGGTTTTTTTCGATCTGCCGGAATACGATGGCGCGCCGTCGGACGCCGCAGCCGATTTCGCCATGGGCCTGTTGCTGCGGTCCTATGCGTTCGACGCCTACAAGACGAAGAAAAAGGACAACAACGGTAAGGGCGAAAGCGATTTCGACATAGCGATTGCGGTCGCCGATCCGGCTCCGGCACGCAAGGCCTTCGCTGCACGGGAAGCCATTGCGGCGGGCGTCAATCTCGCCCGCGACCTCGTCAACGAGCCAGCCAACAAGCTTTTCCCGGTTGAATTCGCCAACCGCTGCAAAGCGCTGACGAAACTCGGGGTGAAAGTCGAAATCCTCGATCCAAAAGCGATGGAGAAGCTCGGTATGGGCGCGTTGCTTGGCGTCGCGCAGGGCTCGGAGAACCCCGCCCGCATGGTGGTCATGCACTGGAACGGGGCCGGAGCAAAGGAAAAGCCGGTGGCCTTTATAGGCAAGGGCGTTACCTTTGATACCGGTGGCATATCCATAAAACCTTCGGGCGGCATGGAAGACATGAAGGGCGACATGGCAGGCGCGGCCTGCGTTACCGGGCTCATGCACGCACTGGCCGCGCGCAAAGCGAAAGTAAACGCCATCGGCGCCATCGGGCTGGTCGAAAACATGCCGGACGGCAAGGCGCAGCGGCCCGGCGATATCGTCACGACAATGTCCGGCCAGACGGTCGAAGTCATCAATACCGACGCCGAGGGACGTCTCGTTCTGGCCGATGTGCTCTGGTACATCCAGGACAAGTACAAGCCGCAATTCATGATCAATCTGGCGACACTGACCGGGGCCATGCTGGTCGCACTCGGCAAGGAATACGCGGGTCTCTTCGCCAACGACGATGCGCTGGCGGATAAATTGCGGGAATCCGGCGAGGCAACAGGGGAACGCGTCTGGCGCATGCCGCTGGGTCCGGAATACGACAAGATGCTGGAGTCGAAATTCGCCGACATGAAGAACATCGGCGGACGCTTCGCCGGTTCGATTACGGCGGCACAATTTCTCCAGCGTTTTGTCAACAAGGCGCCGTGGTCGCATCTCGACATTGCCGGCACGGGCATGGCCGCGAACCAGACCGAGACAAACCAGAGCTGGGGCTCGGGCTGGGGCGTCCGCTTGCTGGACCGCCTCGTCGCCGACCATTATGAAGGCTGACGGAAAAGCCACGGACGGAACGGACCGCACATGCGTACTGGAGTATCACTCAGGCCTGCGATGATCGGCGCAATTGCTTCGCTTGCCATGTCCATTGCCATGTCCCTCGCCATGTCGCTTGTCATGACGGTTGCATCGTCCGGCGCGGCTTTGGCCGCGTCCTGCCAGGCCTTTATGGACAATATGCAGCGCCAGGCTGTTGGCCTCGCGCCGCAATTCGTGCGTCCCGTTGTGGTCAGCCGGGGGAGTGTGGTTCCCGGAGCGGAAGTCCGCGACCTCGTCACAAACCATCGCATCGACGGTCAGCTCTTCTGCGACGGCGACCGCTTCGTGCGGTTCGAAGCTAAGATTCATGCGCCTTTCGACAGCAAGCTGCAGGGCGCCTTCGAAAAGGTGCAGGCTGTCGCGGTCGGCTTCAAGATGAACTGGTCTGCGGCGAAGACGAATTCGGTTTTGCGCCGCATGGCGCGCGAAGCGAACGAATATCTGCGCGCTTCGGCCGAACGCGGCGACGTCTTCATCTCCGGCAAGGTGGAGGAACATGCGGGCGAAGCCGGCGATCTGGCCGTCGTCTGGACCCGCAGCGATCGCTCCTTCATTCTGGTCGAATACCGGCCATAGATCAGCGTGCGTTCAAATGGAATCATTTGAACGCACAAAAGGCTGATCGATTCCAAAGAGGAGAGCATCGTTTTGCGCGAAAAACCGGAACCACTTTTTCGCACGATGCTATAGATCAGCGTGCGTTCAAATGGGATCATTTGAACGCACAAAAGCTGATCGATTCCAAAGAGGAGAGCATCGTTTTGCGCGAAAAACCGGAACCACTTTTTCGCACGATGCTCTAGCGACGGATCGGCTGCGCATGGAAGTCATGTTTTACCAGTTGCTGCACGCACCCCTCGAACGGGCGCTGCCGCAATTGCTCGAAAAGACGCTCGAGCGCAATTGGAAGGCTGTCGTCAGGGCTGCGAGCGACGAGCGTGTCGCAGCGCTCGACGACCTGTTGTGGACATGGCGCGACGACAGCTTCCTGCCGCATGCCTCTTCCCGCGACGGCGATAGCGCGCAGCAGCCGATCTGGCTGACCGCCTGCGACGAAAATCCCAATGGCGCGCAGGTCCGTTTTTTCGTCGACGGCGTCGATATCGTTGAGCCGCTAACATCGGCGCCTGATTCCTGCGAACGCGCGGTGCTGATGTTCGACGGCCGCGATGACGAGCAACTGGCGCGTGCCCGGGCGCAATGGAAGCAGCTCAAGGACGCAGGCTATGCCCTGCAATATTGGGCGCAGCGCGAAAACGGCAGCTGGGAAAAGAAGGCCTGAATGACCGAGCCTCCGTCCACCGGCGCGCCTGCGCCCGCAGGTTTTGCCGACAAGCCGGCGCGCCGGGAGTATCTGCTCGTTACGATGGCCGGCTTTCTGTTTTCAATTTCGCACAATTACTCCGCATTGCTCGCCATTGTCTTCGAGCGCTCCGGTCATTCCATCCAGGCGACAGGGCAGTTGCTGTCGTTGTTTGCGGTGACGGCGATTGCAGGTTCGCTGGCCTCCAGCGCCGTCTGCGCGCGCTTCGGCGTTCTGGCGAGCATACGGCTGGCGATTTTTCTGACCGGGCTCAGCATGGCGAGTTTTGCGTTGACGCGCGAAAGCTACTGGCTGGCGCTTCTCTCCCGGCTTGTGCAGGGAATTGGCGTTGGATTGCTGGTGCCGGTCGCGCTCGTCTATATCCAGAGCCGCATCACGCGCGAGCGCTTCGTCATTCTCCTGACCGGCTTTTCCGCCTTCATACCCCTGGCGGCCGCAGTCGCTCCGCCGCTCGGCGAATGGACGTTGCACCATTACGGCGAAACGGCCTTGTTTCTGGAAGCCGCCGCGCCTGCTGTACTTGGCATTCTCCTGACGCTCGGCTTGCGCGATGCGCCGCGTCCGCCCAACACGGGCGGCCTCAACTTGCAGGGCGCGTTCGAAGCGCGCTTCTATCTGCCGTATCTGATCGTGCTCGCGGGCGGCGGGCTATATGGCTATTCGGTGAACTATCTCGCCGCCAGCATGCAGCAGCGTGCGATCCTGCTTGCGGCGTTTTTCATTCCTTCGTCCATCGCTCTTGTTGCGATGCGGCTTGGCGGCATCTGGTTTCTCGGCAAACTCAATCCGCGCATTCTCGTGACCCTGAGTCTCTTGACATACGGGATCGGCTACCTGTTCATGGCGCCTGCGCAGGGGCCGGTCGCGATGGCGATTGGCGGTGTCTTTTTCGGAATCGGCAATTCGATAATGTTTCCAGTCGTTGCCGCATGGATCGGCGAGGGACTGGAGCCCGCCCGCCGCGCTGCGCCGCAGGCCGTGAACAATGCCTGCTTTTATGTTGGCATCTATGCGCTGCCGTGGCCGCAATCGTTCATGATCGCCAAATGGGGCTATGCCGCGCCGGAATGGATGTGGGCGGTCATAGCGCTGGCGCTGACCGCGCTTATGACGTTTTTCCTGATTGGGCGCAGAACGTCCGCGCAGGCCGGTTAGGCTTCCGCCGCTTCCAGTTCGGCGCTGAGCGCGAGCCATTCTTCTTCCGCCGCAGCGATGGCTTTTTCCAGTTCGGCGCGCTGGCGCGCAATCTCGCCGGCCTTGGCGGGATCGCGCGCGAAGGCGTCGGGCGAGGACAAGGCTGCGTCGATCTTTTCGAGCAGGCCTTGAAACTTCTCCATGCGTTGTTCCAACGCCTCGATCTTTTTCCGCAAGGGTCCTGTTTGCTTGCGCGCTTGCGCAGCAGTCCGGCGTTGCGCAGCTTGCGATTGTGGATTGGCCGCTTCGCCGTCCTTGCCGCCACCACGGCCTGCACGCGAGCGTTCGAGCACGGTGCGGCTGTAGTCGGTCATGTCGCCATCGAACGGCTTGACGCCGCCGTCCTCGACCACCCACAGCCGGTCGGCGCAGGCGTCGAGCAGATAGCGGTCGTGCGAGACGAGGATGATAGCACCTTCGTATTCGTTGATCGCCGAAATCAGCGCCGTGCGGCTGTCGATGTCGAGATGGTTGGTCGGTTCGTCGAGGATGAGCAGATGCGGTCCGCCGAATGTGGCGATGCCCATCAGGAGCCGCGCCTTCTCGCCGCCCGACAGATGCGCAACGGACGTATTGGCCTTGTCGCCGGGAAAGCCGATCTGAGCGCAGCGGGCGCGGATCGCCGCTTCCGCGGCGCCGGGCATGAGGCGCGCCACGTGATCGTAGGCGCTGCCCTGAGGGTTCAAATCGTCGATCTGGTGCTGCGCGAAAAAGCCGGTGTCCAGACGGGAAGCGCGTTTGACCACGCCGCTCATCGGCTCCATGCGGGCGGCGACAAGTTTGGCGAAGGTCGACTTGCCGTTACCGTTTGCTCCAAGCAGACCGATGCGGTCGTCGTCGGAGATTGACAGCGAAAGCCGCGACAGGATCGCGCGGCCGTCGTAACCGGCGCTGGCGTTCTCCATCGCCACGATGGGCGGGGCGAGCGGCTTTTCCGGCGATGGAAAGCGGAAGGGCAACACGCTTGCGGAAGCGACGGTCTCGGCTACATCCATCTTTTCAAGCATCTTCATGCGCGACTGCGCCTGGCGGGCTTTCGTCGCCTTGGCGCGGAAGCGGTCGACGAAGGCCTGCAAATGCTTGCGCCGTTCTTCCTGCTTTTTCGCAAAACGCGCCTGCACTTCCATCTGCTCAAGCCGCTGGCGCTCGAATGATGTGTAATTGCCCCGCCACAGCGTGAGGCGGCCGCCATCCAGATGCAGGATATGATCGCAAACATTGTCGAGAAGATCGCGGTCGTGGCTGATCAGGACAATCGTCGCGGGATAGCGCGACAGGTAATCGGTTAGCCAGAGCGTGCCTTCGAGATCGAGATAATTGGTCGGTTCGTCGAGCAACAAAACGTCCGGCCGCGAAAACAGGATGGCCGCGAGCGCCACGCGCATGCGCCAGCCGCCGGAAAACTCCGAAAGCGGCCGCTGTTGCGCGTCGTGATCGAAGCCGAGGCCGGCGAGGATTTCGGCCGCGCGGGCAGGTGCCGCATGCGCCCCGATGTCCGCCAGCCTGGTCTGTACCTCGGCGATGCGCATCGGATCGCTCGCCGTTTCGGCTTCCTGCAGGAGCGCGTTGCGCTCCTCGTCGGCGGCCAGAACGAAAGCGTGCAAAGTCTCGTTGCCGCCCGGCGCTTCCTGTTCGACCCGGCCAAGGCGCGCCCGGCGCGGCAGTGAGACCGACCCGCCTTCCGCCGCAATATCTCCCGCTATCAACCGGAACAACGTCGACTTGCCCGCGCCATTGCGGCCTACCAGACCGGTGCGCGCACGATCGGGCAGGGCGGCTGTCGCCCCGTCGAGAAGCATGCGCTCGCCAATGCGGTAGGTGAGATCATTGATATGCAACATGGCGGCTTAATGCCCGGTTTGAGGCGGACGGGAAAGCTGAAATCGCACAGCCGGAGGGGCAAATTCATCGGATACCGATAGTATTTCCGAAAATTAATATTATCCTGACTTGTGGGGCGGCTATCCGGCGGCGTGGCGACTGGTGTATAAGCGGTTTCGCTGGCCGCCGCGTTTGCTGACGCGCAAGCGCCGCCAGGGGATGAAACGCCGGTGCGCAAAGCATTTCCAACACTGGAATATTACGGCTGGTTCGCCCGGCTTTTGGCGCTGCTGATGGGCCGCGTGCCGGCTATGGCGGTTGCCGCATGTCTTCTGCTTCCTCTGGCGCAGCCGCAAACCGACTTTCACAATAATTCGAAATACGTCCTCACATTTGCCGAGCTCGACCTCGACGATGCGGACCGACCCATCGAACCGATGGTTCTGCTCGCACCGGCGACCGAACCGCCACGCAATGTCTGGACGGCTGGCGCAAGGCTGCAACTTGCGGCCGATCAACTGCTGTTGCCGCAACGCCCGGCCTGTCTGCCTCCCGCACGCGGACCGCCTGCTGCGATTTCCTGACATGGTACCTCGCAGGTTCGCAGGAACCTGCGACATTTCTCGCCAGCACGATTGCGCATCGTCTTAGCGGGCGGCGATCAGCCGTACGCGCCCGGACGCGCATGCCTGCCGGCAATCCGGAAATCGTCGGCAGGGTAACGCCTGCGCGAAAATCTCTGAAAGTCACACTTATGGAAATCCTTGAGGCTCTGAAAGAGGGCCTGTTCATCGTCCTTGCGCCGCACCGTCTGGCGCTGCTCTGGGGCGGTGTGCTGTGCGGCCTCGCGCTGGGCATTCTGCCCGGTATTGGCGGACTCGCGGGCATTGCCCTGCTGCTGCCGTTTACATTCTCGATGGACCCTGCTGCTGCAATCGCACTGCTGCTGGGTCTTGCGGCTACGACAACCCACGGCGATCCGATCTCGGCCATCGTTCTGGGCGCGCCGGGCCATGCAGCGTCCGCAGCTACGGCGCTGGACGGCTATCCCATGACCAAGCGCGGCGAGGGCGCGCGTGCACTTGGCGCCGCCTACATGTCGGCATTGATGGGCGGCCTGTTTGGTGCGGTTCTGATGGCTATAGCGCTTCCGATCGTGCGTCCGCTGATCCTGTTTGTCGGCTCGCCGGAACTTCTGGCGCTGTCGGTGTTCGGCATCTCGATGGTGGCGGTGCTTTCGGGCAATGCGCCGTTGCGCGGTCTGACCATGGCATGTTTTGGCATCATGCTGTCTATGATCGGTTCCGATCCGCAAACGGGTACCCTACGCTGGACGATGGACAGCCTGTATTTGTGGGAAGGGCTTCCGCTCGTTCCATTGACGCTTGGCATATTCGCACTTCCGGAATTGTGTGACCTGCTGGTGGCGCGGTCGTCGTCTGTGGCGCCGCCGGAATCGGAGCAGAACAACTGGAAGGGCCTGTGGCAGGGCAGTCTGGACTGCTTTACCCATTGGTGGCTGGTCATGCGCACCTCGTGGATCGGGTCGGTGATCGGCGCGCTCCCCGGCATCAGTGCATCCGTGATCGACTGGATCGCCTATGGCCATGCACTTAAAACCGAGAAGGGTGCAACCGAGACGTTCGGCCGCGGCGACGTGCGCGGGGTTATTGCAGCCGAAGCCTCGACCTGTTCGCGCGAAGGTGGAGCCCTGGTTCCAACCATTGTGTTCGGCGTTCCGGGTTCAGCCGGGATGGCGCTCTTGCTCGGTGCGTTCATGATGCACGGTCTTGTTCCAGGTCCGGAAATGCTGACCAAGCACCTGAACATCACCTATTCGATGGTGTGGTCGATCGCGATCGCCAACATCCTCGGATCGGGCCTGTGCTACATCTTCTCCAGCCAGTTCGCCAAAGCGGCCAGCCTGCGGTACACGCTGATCCTGCCAGTGGTTCTGTCGCTGGTCTATATCGGCGCGTTCGAAGGCCATCGCAGCTGGGGCGATCTGTTCTCGCTGCTGTTTTTCGGCATCTTCGCCTGGGGCGCAAAGCACTTCAAATGGCCGCGTCCGCCGCTGGTGCTGGGCTACATCCTGGGTGAAATCATCGAGCGTTACATGTTCATCTCCATTCAGCGCTACGGCGCGGACTGGATGATGCGCCCGCTGGTGCTTCTGCTCTTTGCGATGGCGGCGCTGACGCTCGTAGGCCCGTTCGTAAAGGATGTACGCGCCCACGGCGGCGTTCGCGGCATGCTCTCGGACTTTCACGCGCCAAAATTCACCTGGAACAATTTGTTCCCGATCGGTTTGCTTGTTCTGTTCGCGATCATGCTGGCTGAAGCGCTGACATGGAACGCGGCAGCGGCGATCATTCCGCTGATCGTCGGTTTCGGCGCAATAGCCTTCTGTTCGCTGTCACTGGCCAATGATGTCTTCAAGGGCGACATACACAAGGCGCGGGAGGAGGAACGCGAAGCCAAAGGCGAGCGCGCCGAAAAGATGCACATGGATATCGCGTCCAACATCGATCACATGCCTGCGCGCGATATCATCACGCGTGGGGCCATCTTCTTCGGCTGGTTGATCTTCTTCCTCGGATCTATGGCGTTGATCGGTCTCATCCCGACAGTGCCGATCTTCATCATCCTGTTCATGCGGGTTGAGGGTCCGGAGCCGTGGAAGATCATCGTTCCGATGGCGGTTGTCATGACGGCGCTGATCTACGGCCTTTTCGATCAGCTCCTGACGATCCCGTGGCCGGGCACGCTGCTCGGCGAATACCTGCCGTTCTGGAAAACCTGGGTGCCAAGCGGCTGATCACCTGTGGAAGTTTGCGCAAAAAGCCCACGGACAGCGATGTCCGTGGGCGATATTTCCTTAAAGGAACGATTTGTCAGTCGAGATCGCCGGCCAGTTCCGCCCGCACATGCTCTGGCAGCACCGCCATGTGATTGTAGTTTTCGTGGCCAAGGCCGACGATGATCTGCGCACCGGGCTTCTTGGCGGTTTCGGCCTGCGCGTCGTTGAGAGGAAAATGGACGAATTGCACCGAGGACGCCTTGCCCTCGCTGGTAGTCCGGTCCTGGTCCTCTTCCGGCAAGGCCGGAATCTTTTCGCCATTGACCATGATGAACGCGGTTTCCTCGACGCCGCCGAGGCGGCCGAGCACGGTCTTGCGCCGCACCGGATCGTCGATCTCGATCATGAACGTCGCGACCAGTTCGCGCCCCTTCGGGACGAGCGGATTGTAGGCTTCCAGTTCGTCTGCGATCTGCTCTTCGCCGCCGCGCTCGATGTAGAGCATCTCGTGTACCTGCAACCACATCGTGTCGAAGTTCTCGAAATAGAACGTCACGTGCGGTCCGACATCGACGCGCCGGTTTTTCTTGCGCGCGGCCATTTCCTTGCGCTTTTCGCTGCGGATTTTTACATAGTCGGGCAGGGCCATAACGTCGTCCCTGCGGATTTCGTGCCGTGCTGCCATGATTGTCATCCCTGTTGAAGTAATCGCATTTAACGGTTCCGCTCAGCGCTTGATGCCGTAGGCGCGCGCCAGGATTTGAACGGGGTGTTTGACCAGTTCGGGTTTCGGCTTGTCCGAGCCCAGCATGTCGATCCCCTGCGTGATGTGAACCCCTGCGAGCGGGCATTCCGACGTGACATAGGCCTTGCCGCCGTTCGACGTTTGCCGCGCGACTGGCTTGCCGACCTTGATAGCTGTGTCGAAGTTCGGTTTTTTGAAGCCCCACGCGCCGCCGTGACCCGAACATCTTTCGATGACCTGAACATCGGCTTCGGGAATGAGGCGCAGCATTTCGGCGGCCTTCTGGCCCATATTCTGCGCCCGCGAGTGACAGGCCATGTGGAGGCTGACGCCGCCGGGAACGGGCTCCAGACCCGGCGCAAGCCCCTCCTTTTTGGCGATGCCTACGATGTACTCGGCAACGTCGAACGTGTTCTGGGCAAGCTTCTTGACGTTCTCGTTATCGGTCACGATCAACGGCCACTCGAATTTGACCATCAGCGCGCAGGATGGAACGAGGGCTATGACGTCGTAGCCTTTGTCAATCCACGGAACGAGCGCGTCCGAAACGGCCTTTGCATTCTTGGCGACTTCCTCGATCCGGCCCTGTTCCAGCATCGGCATGCCGCAACAATGGGGATGGACCACTTCGGTTTCGACGCCATTTTTCGCGAGGATGTCGCGTACGTCGAGGCCGACGTCCGGATCGTTGAAATTGGTGAAGCAGGTCGCATAGAGCACGGCCTTGCGGCCAAAGGCCGGCGCGTCCTTGTTGACGGCGGGACGGTCAGCGGCAGCCGTCATTTCAAGACTTGCCGATGCATATGCCGGCAGTTCGGCGCGGGCGTCGATCCCGGCTGTCTTTTCCATGATGGTTCGGGTGAACTTGTTCTTCGTGCGCGTCGCCCAGTTGGCAACGGGCGCCATCGGGCCCGCCAGTTTGGCGTTGCGGTCGGTCTCTGCAATCTGTTTGTCGGCGAAACCCAATTCGCCCTTCTTCGCTTCGAGCGCGCGGAAACGCAGCATCAGGTGCGGGAAATCAAGATTGAACTCGTGCGGCGGGACATAGGGGCATTTCGTCAGAAAGCACATGTCGCACAGCGTGCAGGCGTCGACGACTTTCTTGTAGTCCTTGCGGTCGACGCCATCGAGTTCGCCGGTCTTTGACTCGTCGACGAGGTCGAACAGAATGGGGAAAGAGTCACACAGGTTGAAGCAGCGGCGGCACCCGTGACAGATATCGAACACGCGCTCAAGCTCGGCGTAGATCTTTTCTTCGTCGTAAAAGTCCGGATTCTGCCAGTCTATGGGATGGCGGGTCGGGGCGTCGAGACTGCCTTCTCTCATCGGTCGAACCTTCCGGAATTTCGAGTGGGGTAGACGGTAAACGCGCCCGCCAGGGCGCGACAGGTCTGGCCGGAGAAGCTCCGGCCAGACGAAGCGTTGCGAAGTCGGAAACTTACGCCAGTTCGTCCAGGGCGCGCTGGAAGCGGCCGGCATGCGAGCGCTCGGCCTTGGCCAGCGTTTCGAACCAGTCGGCGATTTCGTCGTGGCCTTCCTCACGCGCGGTGCGGGCCATGCCCGGATACATGTCGGTGTATTCGTGCGTTTCGCCGGCGACGGCGGCCTTCAAGTTGTTGCTGGTCGAACCGATCGGCAGGCCGGTGGCCGGATCGCCGCATTCTTCCAGGAATTCCAGGTGGCCGTGGGCATGGCCGGTTTCGCCTTCGGCGGTCGAGCGGAACACGGCGGCGACGTCGTTGTAGCCTTCCACGTCTGCCTTCTGGGCGAAATAGAGATAGCGGCGGTTCGCCTGCGATTCGCCAGCGAAAGCTTCTTTCAGGTTGTCTTCGGTCTTGCTGCCTTTGAGTGCCATGGCTTTGCTCCCTTGTAAAAGGTGGTCCGGAGCCTTGGCCGCGGCTCCGGGAACGCCGGTCCGAAAGCGGAACGGCTGGCCTCTGGAATGGTGACCTGGCCCGCGATTGTCAACGCAAGCCAGGCCGCAGAATCGTCCTTTTTTGGAATTGTTCCAAAATGCCGCAGCAGCGATTGGCCGGACCTATGAGACCGATAGGCCCGATCGATTGGTAGGCCCCAAGGAGCCGGTGGCCTAAGCCTTGGTGAGGCAAGGGGGACGCCATTGCCATCCGGCGCTGCCGGCGGACGTTGCGGACAGCTTGCAAGCCCTTGCCGGCGGCAATATGAATTGCGCCGGATGCCAAAGGGAGAGGGCGGCGAACATGGATATTGTCATTCACCACAACCCGGATTGCGGGACGTCGCGCAACACGCTGGCCATTATTCGGGCTGCCGGCTACGAGCCAACCGTCATCGAATATCTCAAAACCGGCTGGACGCGGCCGCAATTACAGGCGCTCTTCGCAGCCGCAGGCCTGACCCCGCGCGAGGCTCTTCGCATCCAGAGGTCTCCTGCCGAAGAACTCGGTCTGACGAAGGAGGGTGTTTCGGATGATGCCTTGCTCGACGCGATGGTGGAGCATCCAATCCTCGTAAACCGCCCTATCGTCGCCACGAAAAAGGGCGTGAAACTCTGCCGCCCGAGCGACCACGTTCTCGACCTGATCGAGAAATGGCCGCCCGGACCGTACCAGAAGGAAGATGGCTCGCTCCTGATCGATGCGGATGGCAAGCGCGCCGCCTAGGCAGCCTGCTTTCCCAATCGTCGTACCCCCTCGGGCAGCGAGGCGCGGATGATCCGCGCCAGTTCGATCAGCGCCCTCGACCGCGGCGAGTTACGCCGGTAGATCAGCCGGACCCGCCGCGAAGCGCCCACGCCAGTCAATGGACGGATGACGAGCTGGCCGGCTGTGGCCCTGCCACATTCCACGGCGAGTTGCGGCACCAGGGTCACGCCGTATCCGGCCGCCGTCAGATGCAGCAGCGTCTCCATGCTGGTCGCACGCATATCGGCCATCGCGTTTTCGCCCGCCAGAGGGTGCTGGCACAGGTCGAGCGCCTGGTCGCGCAGGCAATGGCCGTCCGTGAGCAATAGCAGCGAGGCCGGATCGAGATCCTCCTTGCGCAGGCTTTTCTTCGCTGCCAAGGGATGATTGGGCGGGGTTGCGACGCTGAACGGTTCGTCGAACAGCTCGATCGACTGAAGCGACGCGATCTCCGGATTGGTGGCGATCAGCGCTCCATCGAGTTTCCCTTCTGCGACAAGGGGAACGAGATTGGCTGTCAGGTCCTCGATCAGCACCAGGGGCGCATCTGGCAGCTTTTCGCTCGCGTGCGGCAGAACATAGGGCATGAGATACGGTCCAAGCGTCGGAATGACCCCGATCTTCAACTTGCCGCTCAAGGGGTCGCGATGCGCCCGCGCCGCGGCGCTGATGTCCGCCGCTGCAGAAAGGGCGCGCCGGGCGTGCGCGACAATTTCCCGGCCGGCCTCCGTCGCGCGCACTTGCCGTCCATCGCGCTGAAAAATGGATACACCCAGTTGCGCCTCGAGTTTGGCGACCTGGCCGCTCAGGGTCGGCTGACTGACATGGCACGCTTCCGCTGCCCGGCCGAAATGGCCGTGTTCGTCAATGGCGACGATATATTCCAGGTCGCGGAGGTTCATTCGGCAGTATCCGTATGTATCGTTTGCGCCAATAGAAATCAAAATTGCAATCGGCGCAAACGATATGAGGTCGCAGCCGCGCGTGCGAAATGGCCGTGTGATGGTCATGGCCGTGTGATGGTCATGGGCTTGAATCGGTTTACGATGGTTTCGGTCCGTAACCCGAGGCGCGAACGTCCGCATCAGACAGAGGAGAACCATATGCTCGTAACGACCACGCCTATGATCGAAGGGCACAAGATCAAGGAATATCGCGGCCTTGTGGCAGGGGAGGCCATTCTCGGCGCAAACGTCTTCCGCGATTTCTTTGCATCGATCCGCGATATCGTCGGCGGAAGAGCTGGCGCCTACGAGCGCGTACTCAATGACGCCCGCGAGACGGCGGTCAGCGAAATGATGGACAAGGCGCGCGAACTGGGCGCGAACGCGGTTGTAGGGGTCGATATCGACTACGAAACGATCCGCGACGGCATGCTTATGGTGTCGGCGACCGGAACAGCGGTCGTGGTCGACTAGACCTCCGGCGCAAGGGCAAACCCGCGCACCCCAAGGTGTGATCCGCTGCTTCGCAGCGGCAATCGAACGTTTGGGTTCGCCCAGCCGCAAATGCCGAATCTGGACTCGTCGAGAAGATCGAAGACCAGCGATTTCGAGCGTCCGGCTTTCTTAAGCGGGCGAAACCTGGTTCGGCCTTGCGCCAATCTGTTTAGATGTTGCGCAGCTGATGCTCTGCAACCATGCGCTCGAAGGCTTCGGCCTGACTCTTGATTCTGTACTGAATCTGTCCGCCCGTCGGGGGAAGCACTGCGACGATCTTGCAGGATGGCAGCAGCTTGCCGCCAAACGACAATTCGCAATCGACGGTCTGCCCGACCCGAAAGCGGGGCAGAATGTCTTCTCCTGTAGCACTCATGAGGCTCTCTCCTACAGTCGGAATAGTCTTTTTGGGGTTTTAGAGTGGATATAGCGCAGTATTGGCATCGAAATCGCCCCGATCCAGAAAATGGATCGGATGGCTGCGAGGAAGCGGCCCGACGACGTTGCTGGCTATAGCAGTCATGAAAAAGCCCTGGCCTATGCGGTCCAGGGCTTTACCGTAATCATGCGAGGTGGGCTGCCAGTACATCCGTGGTCAACCCCCTGCGTGATTGCGTTGGCTACTCTACCCGAAGCTGGGTAGCGGAAGACTTCCCGGTCCGGCGGTCTTCGGTGACCTCGAAGGAAACCTTTTGGCCTTCACCCAATCCATGCAGGCCGGCTTGCTCAACGGCGGAAATATGAACAAAAACGTCCTTGCTGCCATCTTCCGGTTGAATGAAGCCGAAGCCTTTTTGAGCGTTGAACCATTTAACTGTGCCGTTAGACATCGTGAAACTCTTTCTAGTTTGGAGCGCGCACGAGGGCGCGCTGGGTCGTTGCGCGCCAATACATCTGCGATGGCGCGCATTCTATGGATCGAAGTTTTGTAGAAGACAAAAGACGGGGCTGCCTTGGCAGCGCATGAAGAAACTGACGGATCGGTCTAGAAAGCTATTCTAGAGAATTTGGCCAGAGACACATGCTCAAGTAATCAGCGAAAAATCGACAAGACCAATATATCTGCTTCTTATCAAAATGCAAGGATTATCACGATTTTTATTTTCTACCTGCTCCAGGTTGCGTCGAAGATCATGAAAAATGCACTTTAAAAGAAAGCGTTTCACAAGAGTTCGTGAAGGTGAAAAGGCAACATGTATCAGTAAGCTCTTTCCGTAAATTAATACAATGCGTTTATGCGCTCGATATATGTTATAATTATTTCGCTCGTGAACTACGTGTACAGAGTCAGTAATCACCTGACAGTTTCCGCGTTTTGCGGGTTGTCAGGCAGCCTGTTTTTCTGGCTTTGACTTGGTCGGTTTTTCTCCTTTCTCCTGAGCGGGCTTTGGCAGGCCGTCGACG
>JBFWRC010000031.1:0-56561 GCA_050249115.1 Beijerinckiaceae bacterium | reverse complement strand
CTACGTGATAGGGCTCGATGAAACACGTCGAAGCGGAAGCGACAATGCCGATGCGCGTAGTCACTGCAGCCAGCGCAGCTATCAGCGTTATCGGCTCCATGTTGGCGATATACTGCGCCGACCGCGCCAGCGCGTCCGGATGCGCCTCACGCACCGAGATATTGTCCGCAAGAAAGATAATATCCATCTTGCCGCGCTCGGCGGTGAGGGTGATGTCGCGATAGTGTTCGAAATTTATCCCGGCGTCCGCCTGCGCGTTTTCGTGCCGCCAGGAGGCGACATGATGCCCGGTCGGATTGAAGAATGCGCCGAGCCGCATTTTTTCGCCCGCGCGTTTTAACGGCAATTTCTTTCTCCCGTTTCTCATTCTTTGACGCCGGTTCGAAGCACCGGCCTGGTTTCACTCTATACGGCGCTGCCGTAATCGGTCCGCACCGCGTCTTCCGTCACAAACCCGTCGTGCAGGTCGCGCTCGATGGCGGCCCGGTCGCGCTCGGCCGGATTGCCAAAACCGCCGCCGCCCGGCATTTCGACGATCAGCGTTTCGTCGGCCGGAACGATCTGCATGCCCGTGCGCGCGAACGGCTTGCCCGAGCGCAGATAGACCTTGCCGGCGGCCCCGTCCCTGCCGCCGTTGCGGCCCTTCGCTGGATAGGCGACGCGCTGGAATTGCGCAAAAATCGCAAAAGGCGATCCGTCGCGCGTCCCCACCTCCACGACCTGTCCCATGCCGCCACGGTATTTGCCCGCACCTCCGGAATTGGCGCGCAGTTCGCGCCGCCAGAACACCAGCGGCGTCATCGCTTCTGTGATTTCCATGGCAATGGTGCGCACGCCCGATGGAAAAGCCGTCGCGGCAAGACCGTCGTGCTGCGGATGGCCGCCCATGCCGCCGCTCTGGAAATTCTGCGACATGTAGGACCGCTGGCCGGCTTCGCCGCGTCCTCCCAGCCCGCGTCCTGCCCCGAGGCGCAAGCTCCAGCTCGCACCGGTGCCTTCCGCCGGAACCGCCTCCGGCATCGCCTTGGCGAAGCACCCGAAGGCCGCGTCCGGCAGCATCTGTCCCAGTACAGCGCGGGCTGTGACCGGGGCCGGAAATGGCGCGTTGACAATGCAGTTTTCCGGCGCGGTGATCTTGATGCGCGCCAGTACCGCGGCATTGTTGGCAAGGTGCGGCGCGACGAGACACTTCACGCCGAAACTCGTATAGGCGTCGGTGTAGCACATCGGGCAATTGACGCCGTGGCGCGACACGCCGGACGTTCCGGCGAAATCGATTTGGATGTATTCGCCGTCGATGGTGAGCGTTGTCGCAAGATCGACCGGCTCGTTGAAGCCGTCGATGGTCATCGTATGGTTCCAGGTACCGCGCGGCAGCTTCGAAATCGCGTCGCGCATGGAGCGGTCGCTCGTTTCCAGAATATGCCGGCTCAGATCGTCGAGCGTTTGGATCGCGTATTCGCCCATCATGCGCTGCAGGCGATCGGCGCCGGCCTCGTTGCTTGCAACCAGCGCATAAATATCGCCTTCGAGCCTGTCCGGTTCGCGGCTGTTGGCACGCATCAGATTGATGAGCCATGCGTTCATTTCGCCCTTCGTCGCGAGCGGCATGATCGGGATGAAAAGCCCCTCGGCGAAAACGTCGCGCGAATTGGGATCGGGACCATTGCCACCGATGTCGGCGACATGGGCCGTGCAGGCGAACAGCGCTACCAGTTCGCCGTTGCGAAACGCAGGAGTCACCACGGTGAGGTCGAACAGGTGGCCGGTGCCTTTCCACGGATCGTTGGTGATGTAGGAATCGCCCTCCTGCATGGTCTGCGGCGGTATGGCGTCCATGAAATGCCGCACCGAACGGGCCATCGAATTGATGTGCCCCGGCGTGCCGGTCACCGCCTGCGCCAAAAGCCGCCCCTGCCTGTCGAAGACCCCTGCGGACAGATCGCCCGCTTCGCGCACAACAGGCGAAAACGCCACGCGCATCATGGTGCGCGCCTGTTCCTCGACGACATTGATGAGGCGGTCCCACATCACCTGATTGCGAATGGCCTGAAACTGTTCGCTCATTCAGCGCCGCTCCCTTCTGCTTCGCTGCGGTCGAGGACAAGATGCCCGCCTGCTGTCATGCTGCCGGCAAAACCGGGCGGCGCATAGGTCGTCGTCTGCTCTTCGACCACCAGCGCAGGTCCTGCGAAGGAGCAACCCGGTGGCATCGCCGCCCTGTCGTAGACTTTCGCCTCGACGAAGCCGCCAACGCCTGCATCGAATACGCTTGTGTGCGCCTTGACGGGCGGCTCGCCGCTGCCTGCGGCAAGGGGTGCAGGCGATGCTGTCGCCGGCCGGTCCAGAGACAGGATCAGCGTCCAGGTCAGCGCCTGCGCAGCAAGGTTCGGTATCGTCCGGCTGTAATACTTGCGGTACACTTCCAGAAAGCGTTCCTGCAGAACCTGCCCGTCCTCCGCTCCATATCTGCGCGCCGGAATCTCGACGCTGAGATCGTGCCCCTGGCCCTGATAACGCATGTCGGAGAAACGCCTCTCGGTGTAAGAGCGGCCCGGCGAGGCAAGCCGCAAAACCGCTTCGGCCTCGCCGCGCAATTCGTCGAAGATGGCGTTGACCTGCCCGGCGTCGAATTCGCGCAGCGAAACAACCCGCGAACGCACCGCCTGATAGGCGACCGGCGCTTGCAAAAATCCATGTGCCGATCCGACGCCTGCGCCGGCGGGCACGACGACGCGCGGAATGCCAAGTTTTTGCGCGATGCGCGCCGCATGCAGGGGCGCCGCCCCGCCTGTGGCCACGAGCGTGCGCGTCTCTACCCGGTCGCCGTAATCGGCCGCATGCACGCGGATGGCGTTGGACATGTTCTCATCGACGATTTCCGTAATGCCTGCTGCGGCCGTGTCCGTCGCAAAACCCAGAGGCGCGCCGATGGCGTCATCGACCGCCGCCTTCGCACGCTCCGAGTCGAGCTTCATCCGGCCGCCGGCAAAATACGAAGGGTCGAGTTTGCCCAGTACAAGGTCGGCATCGGTCACGGAAGGCTTGCTGCCGCCAAGGCCGTAACATGCCGGCCCCGGAACCGATCCGGCGCTCTCCGGCCCTACCGCAATCTGGCGCAAGGCGTCGACATGGGCAATGGACCCGCCACCCGCGCCAATCTCGATGAGATCGATCACGGGAATGCGCAAGGGGATGCCGCTACCGGGGAGAAACCTGTGCGCGCGGGCCACTTCCATCGCGCGGCTGTGACGCGGCTCGAAATCGTTGACGAGAACGATCTTGGCCGTCGTGCCACCCATGTCGAGGGCAATCGCCTCGCGCGCACCAAGCTCTCGCGCGACGTGCTGGGAAAAAATTGCGCCGCCGGCCGGGCCGGATTCAACGAGCCGGATCGGGAAGCGGATCGCGGTATCGATAGATGTCAGCGAACCCGCGGATGTAATCAGCAACAGCGGACATACGATGCCAAGCTCTTGCAGCGTTCCGCCGAGCTTGCCGAGATAGCCGGCCATCAGCGGCTGCACATAGGCGTTGGAGACGGTTGTCGACGTGCGCTCGTATTCGCGGATTTCCGGACACACTTCATGCGACAGCGAAACATAGAGGCCGGGCGCTTCGGCTAACAGGATTTCGCGCGCGCGGGCCTCGTGCGCCCCGTTCGCATAGGCGTGGAGGAAACAGACCGCCACGGCTTTGATGCCGCGCGCGCGCAGATCCGCCGCCGTTGCGCGCAGGGCAGCTTCGTCGAGCGGCCGCAGCACGCTGCCGTCCGCCGCCATGCGCTCGTCCGCTTCCAGCCGCAGGGATCGGTCGATCAGCGGTTCGGGGCGCGTCAGCGACAGGTCGTACTGGTCGAAACGATGCCCATAGGCAAAGGCGAGTGTGTCGCGAAATCCTTTTGTCGTCAGCAACGCGGTTTTCGCGCCACGCCGTTCGATGATGGCGTTGGTGGCGAGCGTCGTCCCATGGACGACCAACGACACGCGATCCGGCCCGGCGCCGGCCTGCCGCAGCACCTGCGCAATGCCGGACGCAACGCCCTTTTCAGGCGCTTCGGGCGTGGTCAATACCTTGCCTGAAGTCTTTCCGCCTGGATGTTCGAGAACGATGTCGGTAAACGTGCCGCCAATATCGACTGCGAGCCGGCAATCCTGCATGCATCTCCCCCGGGCGCTTTTGCGCCCTGCCGTTTTTCTGCGTTCATTTGGCCTCCCGCCTCCCGTCGTGTCCAGCGAATTTCTGACGCATGCGGCAGCACCCGGACCTGCGGCTTGCGCCGGGCGGCGGGCGCAGTCAAAATCGGGAAAACCGGCATTGCCCGGCTACGGCCGTGGGGAGACGACCAATGGATGCTGCAACGGATAACAGGCCTTCCGGCAGGACCGGCGATCGAGCCACCCCGCGTGCGCGGTTCGGCCTTATCATTCCATCGTCCAATCGCATGGCCGAAGCGCATGCCTGGGCCTATGCGCCACCGGGGGTCGTTCCCCATGTCACGCGCCTGCGCATGACGGGGACCTTCGCGATGAAGCACGACCAGCTTCTGCCAAAGGCGCAGGATGCCGCAGCCATGCTCGCCGACGCCAAGTGCAATCCGGTCGTGTTTCACTGTACTGCCAATTCGATGGCCGAGGGTCTGGCTGGCGAGGAAAAGATCGCCGCAGCGCTCTCGCAGGCGACGGGCGCGGCCGCGGTTACGACGGCATCGGCAACAATGGCCGCCCTTGACGCCCTTCAGGCGAGGCGTATCGTTCTCGTGTCTCCCTACAAGCGCAAAGCGCACGAACACGAAATCGAATTTCTTCAGGAAGCAGGCATAGAGGTTGTTGGCGAGCGCAACCTCGATCTGAATGGCTCCGACGAATATTGCGCCATTGAGCCCCTCGCGTGGCTCGACATCGTCGCAGCTGTCGAAAGCACGCAGGCCGACGCGTATTTCGTGAGCTGCGCCAACATCCGCGCCACTGAAGCGATACCGCAGCTGGAAGCGCGGCTCGGCAAACCCGTCGTCACCAGCAATCAGGCTGTCATTTGGCGGGCTGTGCGACTGGCAGGAATTGTCGATGACATTCCGGCGCTTGGGCGCCTGGCCTGGGCTTCCGGCTGAGCAGGAATATCGGCTTTCAGAACATCGTCATTGCGATGGCCTTGTGCAGCCTGTCGACCGCAATTTCATAGGAGGCGGCGCGATAGCCGCAGGCCTTGCCGGTTTCTATGGCAAACACCTGCGCGCAAACCGATTGCATCTTCTTGTTCAGTTCGTCGCTCACCCGCTCCGGCTTCCAGGCCATCTGTTGAAGATTTTGCACCCATTCGTAGTAGCTGACGATAACTCCGCCGGCGTTGACCAGGATATCCGGCAATATGACAATGCCACGTTCCGCGAGACTCTTGTCAGCTTCGCTGGTCACCGGATTATTCGCCGCTTCCACTATAACGCGCGCCTTCACATGTGCTGCATTCTCGCTGGTTATGACGTGTCCCATCGCCGCCGGAACGAGATAGTCGCAATCGAGCGCGAGGAGTTCGGCGTCTGCAATTTCTTCGCTGCCGGCAAAACCCTTGACGCTGCCGGTGGAATCCTTGTGCGCGCACAGCGCTTCGATATCGAGCCCGTCGATGCGGCAAACTCCCCCCGAACTGTCGCTGACGGCAAGTATCTTCATGCCCCGGCGCTTCAGTCCGAGAGCCGTATTGCGCCCGACATTGCCAAAGCCCTGGATTGCGCAGGTCGCGCCTTCCAGCGTTTCGGCGCGGTGCTGCGCATATTCGTGCATGACGATGCACACGCCATCGCCGGTTGCCGTTTCCCGGCCCGCCGATCCGCCGATCAGGATCGGCTTGCCGGTTACCGCCGCGCGGGAAATGCCGTGAATGACGGAGAATTCGTCGTGGATCCAGGCCATCACTTGCGCATTCGTGCCAACATCCGGCGCCGGAATATCTGTATTCGGCCCCATGTTCCGGTGCATCTTGCGGACGTAGTAGCGCGTCAATCGCTGCAATTCGCCGCTCGTGAGCGACCGTGGATCGCAGTCGATGCCGCCCTTGGCTCCACCAAGCGGAATATCCACAAGCGCCGTCTTGAGCGACATCAGGCAAGCGAGCCAGCGGAATTCGTCGATGTTGACAGCAGGATGGTAGCGAAGTCCGCCCTTGTAGGGTCCCAGGGCATTGTGATGCTGAACCCGGTAGCCGGTAAACCGGACGAACTCGCCAGTGTCCCGCCGCAGCGGCAACTCCACCCGGATTTCGCGGCTGGGGGCCAGGATGATCCCGGCCATGTCCTCACCGATACCGAGCCGCGCACACGCATCACGCAAGAACCGCTCGCCGTCCTCTACATCCGTTGCTTCCGCCATTTCCGTTTCCACGCTTCAAGGCTGTGTGACACGCTGCTCCTTTCAAGGCGCTCCACGCAAGGCTTGCATGGCGCGGTGAACAATCGCGGTCGGTGTAGCATAAAGTCCGGTCACCAAAGTTTGCAATTCAGCACCGGACACGGGATTGATATCGAGTTTCATCTTCCGTGCATCTGCCTGCAACTCCGGGTCGCGCATGGTGGCGTCGAAGGCCGCCCGCAAAATTCTGACACGCTCTGGCGGAGTGCCCTCTGCAGCGACGAAGGGACGACCAAAGGATTGCTGGCTGTAGATCAACGCGAGCGTCCGCTTGACGTCAGGGTCGCTAACGAGATCGGGGGCCCGTTGTACACCTCTTGCGGTCATTACCGGGTCGCCTTTCACGTTATTCTGGGATATCGGAAGCAAAAAGCCGCTTTCCAGCCATTGCGCACGTTGCAGCCGCATTCCGGAATAACTCATGCCGCAGACGCCCGCGACTTCGCCGCGTTCCAGCGCGAGCACGATCTGCCGCGTTCCGGGATAGCCTGCAACAATGTTGAATTTCGTTCCCACAAGACTGTTCAGTACGTTTGGTTGTTCGAAGGTCGCACTGCCGGCGGCGGTCGCGCCAAGATTTACAGACTTGTTGCGCGCGTCCTCAAGCTTTTTCAGTCCCGCGTCGGCGCGCACGAAGCACATGTCGACTTCGCTGTTGGCGCTGCCGATGTGAATGAGTTTCGACGGATCGTATTTCAGCTTCGCCTTGTCCTGATAAAGTCCCGCAGTGACAGTCGATGGGAGGACCAGCGCAATCCAGCTGCCGTCGCGCGGTACTGCGTGTGTGATGTAGCGGACAAGCACGCTGCCGCCGGCGCCAGTCATGTTCTTCACCAGAACTGTCGGACGTCCGGGAATGTGCCGCGAAATGTGTTGGGCAAGCAACCGGGCATACCGGTCGTATCCACCGCCCGGTGTGCTCGCAACGCCTATGGAAAGCTGGCTTCCCGGAGCAAAACCGCCGCCCTTCGGCGTTTCGGCCCTAGCAAGGTTCAGACTTGCAAGCATCGCAATACCGGCTACCCGGACAATCAAGGCAACGGTCACTCGCACCTCCCACCGTATTTTTCGCAGATTGTAGCGCAAACGGCGGGCGGGTGAACAAAAATCCTGCCGCTCAAACGCTTGACGCCCTCCCGCTTCGCAGGAAGCGGCAAGGCGTCAAGACGGATACGGAAGTGTGTGGGCGGCTTCCGTATCAAGCCTTGCAGGGAAGCTGCATCAAACGCGGAATTGCAGCAGATAGGCTTTCAGCGCGCCAAGCGCGAGCATCAGGCCGGTGGCGACTGCGCTGGAAAGCATGATCATGCGCACCGTATCGTCGCCGTTGACGAAACGCGCGGTCTCCGGTCCGACGGAAACAGCAATGACCATGCTCATCATGACGAGAATGGCGTTGCCCGCCAGTCCGAAGCTCATGCCGCCCAGAATCTTGTTCAAGAGGTGGCCGATAGCGAATGCGCTGGTCATTGCGATCAGCAACACCATCATGATGTTGTCGGTAGCGTAGAAGTTTGTCAGTTGCTGGAGAATATACATGTCGCCTGCTCCCTTGCGGATGCCCCGTCAGCCGCCTAACGCAAGGGAAGATGCCATATCGGCTTGCAAAGAAAAGCGTTTGCTGAACAGTCGGTAAACGCACGCTTTGGCGGCAAGTCCCAATTCGACACGTACTTTTCGTTTATTGTAATCGGATTCGACGCAAATTTACGTTATCGTAAAAAAGCCCTGAAAATTCCGCGGTCCGATCCTGCAGAACACGATACTCACCCGGCTGCTCCTATCGCGACGGCAACGCTTCCCACGCCCGCCAGTTCGGCGTCGAGCCGCGTCGAACTGGCGGCCGGGAACGGATCGATCAGCGTGCCTGTCGTTATGAATTGCCCGGCGCGCATTCCACCAAGCCGGTCGCATTGTTCATTCGCCCAGGCGACGACAGGCAACAGTGGATCGCCAAGCGGATGCCCGCCGGACCGGTCGCTGACGACAATTCCGTCACGGCGGACACAGCACGGCAGTTGCGACAGATCGAGCCCGGCAAATGCGCCTGTTCCGCTGCCGGCGGCATAGGCGGCATGAGCGAAATTGTCGGCCAGTCTGGTTGCGAAATCGACTTCGCTATCGTTGCGGAACCGGGTGGCGACGAGTTCGATGCCACAGAAGGCCTCGGAAATCGCCGCGAGTATGTCTTCGCGCCGGTAGCCCGCGCCATTGCGCGCCGGCAGGTCGCGTCCAAGCCGGAGAGCAAGCTCTGCCTCGACCTTGACCGAATGCATATCCCCCGAAAGCTCGAACAACCCGCCGGGAGGCGTCAGATCGCTGTCAAAAATGGGCGCCGCCATGGCCACGCCGTCCGGGCCGATGCCGACCTTCCAGCCAGCGACGCTTGCGCCAAGTTCCGCAGCGACCGCAGCCTGCACGGCATAGGCGTCCGCCGCACTGGTGCAGGCCAGACCGGGCGAAAACGTCAGATGCATGCGCGAGCGCCTGGCTGAAGCCAGTTTTCGCGCCAATTCTTCTATATTCGCCACTCCATGCCTCCGGATTCGGGTCTGCCCCACGCGGCTAAAATCGGCAACCGCGCCATCATCGCAGACTTGATCGCACGCGCAAAATGAGGCATAGGACCGCCAACTTCTTTTTCGGCGGCGCTTCCTTGCCGGTGCGCCGCTTTTTCGTTCGGGGAATACCATGAAAGTCCGTAATTCGCTCAAGTCCCTGCGCGGCCGTCATCGCGCCAACCAGATCGTGCGCCGCCGCGGCCGCGTCTATGTGATCAACAAGGTTCAGAAGCGCTTCAAGGCACGTCAGGGCTGAGACCGCTCCGGTCGGAGAACATGTCCGGCCCGTTTCCAATTGCACCCGCCAGACTGGCCGCCCCCGGCGCAACCGGGGGTTTTCGTTGTTGCCAGCAGGGTCGCGCGAGCAAGTCCACAAAAACTTGCTTTGACGCCGCGCCCCGGCAGCCATAGATTCGCCTCCTGAAACATTTACCGAGGCGGTTATGAAGCTGCTCCCCCACCGTTTCCGCGCCTTCGCAGCTGCCGGCTGCACCGGGCTGGCCCTGTCCTTCGCGCTTGCCGCAGCTCCTGCTGGAGCACAGGAGCAGGCTCCGCCGCAGCGCGGGCCTGAATTGCGATTGCCCGGCATGCCGCCGATCCAGCTTCCGCCGGGGACGCGAGTCTTCGGGCCGAACGGCGATTCTGGCGGCAGCACCACGCCGCTTCCGCCATCGCGGCGCAACCGGGACAGCAATCGGGACAGCAATCGGGTCGAGCGCGAAGACGCTCCCGGCAGCCGGGCGACCACTGGCGGCGCCGGTAGCGGGAAAACCTCCGCAAAGGCAAAGCAGGAAACCAAACCGCGTGGCCGCGACGCCATATTGACCGATCTGTTCAACCGCCTCGGCAAAGCGAAATCAGCGGCCGAGGCGCGCGGCATCGTGCGGAACATCGAGCAGGCGTGGCTGCAATCGGGATCCGATACCGCCGACCTGCTGATGAACCGCGCGCAGCAGGCCATGAAGAAAAAGAATTTCAAGCTCGCACTGCAACTCTTCGACAAGATGGTTGTGCTTGAGCCTGGATGGTCCGAAGTCTGGCACCAGCGCGCCACAGCCCGCTACTACGAGGACGACCCGGATGGTGCGGTCGCCGATATCGCCCGTGCACTGGCGCGCGAGCCGCGCCATTTCAGCGCCCTCGTCGGCCTCGGTTTCATTCTCCGCCGCGCAAATCAGGAAAAACTGGCTTTGCAGGTGTTTCGCAAGGCGCTGGAAATCAACCCGCAGCTAACCGACATCAAGAGCACCATCGAAAAGCTGGAAATTTCCGTCGAGGGGCAAGGCATATAGGCAGGGATCCGGCAGGGCGCTTCGCGCGTATAGCGTGCAAGCCCCTCTGCCGGATGTGATGCATGCTCAAAACCGTTTTGCTCGCCGCTGGCGGCGTGTTGATGCTCCTTGCAGGCGCAGCCATTTACACCCAATGGCAAGCTGCCCGGATCGCCGCCCGGTTCCCGCCGCAAAGCGTTTTCGTAACTGTCGAAGGCGTGACCATCCATTTTTCCGATCTGAAACCGGAAGGTGAGCCGGCAGCAAACATTGTCCTGATTCATGGCGCGAGCGGCAACGAGCGCGAAATGCGCGCGGCATTGGGCGACAGGCTCTTGCGGAAAGGCTATCGCGTCATCAGCGTCGACCGGCCGGGCCTTGGCTGGAGCACCCGCAAGGGCGGCGCCGACGAGAATGACCCCGCTGCACAGGCGCGGCTGATCCGCAAGGCCATCGAAAAGCACGGCGTCAAGCAGTCGATTGCTGTTGTTCATTCCCTCGCCGGAGCGCTGGGATTGCAGCTTGCGCTGGATCACGCCGATGTCGTCAAGGGCGTCATGTTGATCGCGCCCGCAACCCATCCCTGGCCGGGAGGGATCGCCCTGTATTACCGGATTGCCGCGTCGCCGGCAGGCCCACTTTTCAACTACACGTTCGCGCTGCCGGCCGGGCAGGCGGCCATGCCGGCCGCACTGGAGAGCGTATTTGCGCCGCAGGAACCGCCACCGGATTATCGCGCCCGCACCGGTGTCGAACTGGTTCTGCGCCCCGCTTCTTTCGCCGCCAATGCGCAGGATGTCGCCGGACTTTACGACTTCGTATCCCGGGAATGGCCGCGTTATCGCAACATCCGCATTCCGGTTGCGATCGTGTCCGGCGATGCAGACAAGATCGTCTATACCAGCATTCACTCGCGCAACAGCGCCCGCGAGATACCCGGCGCGACGCTCAACGTGCTTCCAGGCGTCGGCCATTGTCCGCACTGGACGCATCCGGAAGCGGTTCTGCAAGCGATTGACGAGGTAGTTGCGCGGACCCGCGACAGGCGCGACCACGACAACATCACCGCCCGCTGAAATCGGCAGCGGCTGTGGCCGCCGCGCATTTGACATCCCCCTCCCAAAGAACGAAAATTGTTGCATTGGCGGCCGTCGTTCACGCAGGCTTGCCGTTCGATTTCAAAACAGACAAAAAAGAAAGGGGAGGACTTTTCATGTTCGCATCGATCGCTGCCCGCGCGTCCGCGCTGGCGATGTTTCTGGCCACTGCCGGCGCAGCTTCCGCCGCCGATCCAAGCTGGCTCGACAAGGATTTGCTCGCCAAGGCGAAGGCCAACAACGAGAAGAAGATCGTCGTTTACGCCTCCATGAACGAGCGTGAAGGCCATCCGCTGTTCAAGATTTTTACCGAAGCTACCGGCATCGAGGTGGAATACGTCCGCGCCTCGGACACCCAGCTCATGGCCCGCATCGGCGTCGAAAAACGGGCCGGCAAAGAGGCCTGGGACGTGATGCAGACCACTTCGCTGAAAAAAATGCCGCAGGACTGGCTGGCCGATATCTCCGGTATTCCCGCCGCGAAAGGTATTCCCGCCGAAGCGCGCGACCCGAAGGGCAAATGGATCGGCGTCTACGCCAACTACAACTCGCCCGCCTACAACACCAAGCTGGTGAAGAAGGAAGACCTGCCCAAATCCTACGAGGATTTTCTCAAGCACCCCGAGTGGGCCGGCAAGGTCGCCATCGATTTCTCCGACGAGGAATGGCTCGCCGCAATGTACCAGCACTACGGCAAGGAGAAGGGCGAAAAGCTCGTCAGGGATCTCGTGAAGGTGCTGAAGCCGAAACTCACCCGCGGTCATCTTGCAATGGCGCGCGCGCTGGGCGCAGGCGAATGGGCGATAGCGCTTAACAACTACACCAACCTCACCGTCAACGTGAAAATGCGCGGCGGCAATGCCGACTTCTGGGTGTTGAACCCCGCCGCCGTGTTTTACGGACAGGTCGGCGTCAACGCCAAGGCAGGCGCGCCAAATGCCGCACGCCTTGCCGCCAACTTCCTAGCCTCGAAAGAAGGCCAGATCGCCATGACCAAGGGCGGCCGCATACCTGTGCTGCCCGGCGTACCCAGCAACCCGCCCGACGTGCTCGAGGCCTTCAAAGGCAAGAAGGTTATTCCGGTCCTGTTTGACCCGAAAGAAAACCAGGCCTGGACGAAGGAATTCAAAAAGGTCATGAGCAGCCGCTAACCCGCGCACAATCGACGCAGTTTATACAGGCGCGGCATGTTTGCTGCGCCTGTCGCAAATCCGGAACAGACCGCAGCGCCCATGACCGCCACAGACCTATCCCCGGCAACCCCGGCTAACGCCACCCGCGACCTTCCCAAGTGGCTGCAGCCCTCCAGCCTGCTGCTGTTCGCGGCGATGGCGCTGGTGATCTGGCTCGTATTCGTGCCGCTGGCCTCGCTCCTCTACATCGCTTTCGCCGAAGATACGCCAATCGGTCCCGGCGCGCTGTCACTGCAGAATTTCGCCACCGCCTATGCCGACCGCAACCTTCTCGGTCTCCTGCAAAATTCGCTGATCTACGGCGCAGGCACGGCGGTCGTCACGCTCGTCATGGGCGCCGGCGTCGCATGGGTCGTCGAACGCACCGATGCCCCCGGCCGCAATACGTTTCACGTGCTTGCGCTGCTTTCCTTCGCTCTGCCCGGCCTGTTGACGACCATGGCGTGGATCCTGATCTTCAGCCCCAATATCGGCTGGGCCAATGCGCTGATGAAGGACTGGTTCGGTCTCGCGGACGCTCCCGTCAACATCTACACCATGACGGGTATGATCTGGGCGCTATCGAGCCACTACTTCCCGCTCGCCTATCTGCTGATGAGCCCCGCGTTCCGTGCGCTCGACACGCGCATGGAGGAAGCGGCCCGGGTCGCTGGCGCGCGTAACGGCCAGATCGCTTTTCGCGTTACGCTGCCGCTGCTTCGTCCCGCCATATTGTCCGTATTGCTGCTGCTGTTCGTACGCGGCATAGAGAGCTTCGAAGTACCGCGCCTGCTCGGCATTCCTGCCGACATTCACGTCTTCACCACCGAAATTCAGAACGCAACGAGCGAAGCACCGCCTCAGCTTGGCGTCGGCGCCGCGTTGGGGATGTCCCTGCTGCTGATCTGCATTGCCGGCGTATGGCTTTACCGCCGCGCCACAGTGAACGCCTCCGCCTTCGCCACCATCACCGGCAAGGGGTACAAGCCGCAGCCGATCGCCCTCGGCGCCTGGCGCTGGCCCGTCACCATCGCAACGGCGCTGCTGTTCTTCGTTGCGCTGGGACTGCCACTGTTCACGCTGATCTGGCAATCATTTTTCGAAACTGTGACGCCGCCAGCGTTGTCGGCGCTGCCGAAATCGTCCTACGAAAACTATCATTATCTCTTCGCCAATCCGGCCTTCCTCAACGCCATCGAGAATTCCGCCATCCTCGGCTCGCTGGCAGCGACAATCGTCGTTGCGCTCGCTTTCCTTGTCGGCTGGATCGCGCAGCGTTCGACCGCGCGCTACGGCTGGGCGCTAGACGCCATTTCCTTCACGCCCATCGCGATTCCCAGCGTCATCATCGGCGCCAGCATCCTGTTCGCCTACATCATGATCCCGATAGGCGTCTACAACACGATCTGGATCCTGCTCATCGCCTATGTCACGATGTATCTGCCCTATGGCGTGCGCTTTGCTTCGGGCGGCATCGCACAAATCCACAGGGAACTCGAAGAAGCCGCCGAAATGTCCGGGGCGACAATCCTGCAGACGTTTCGCAAGGTGCTGGCCCCCCTGCTCGCGCCCGTGCTCATCGCCGCCTGGCTCTACGTTTTCGTGCTGGCCGTGCGGGAACTCGCCGCGTCGATCTTCCTGGCCGGCCCCGGCACGCAGGTCCTCGGCACGGTCAGCCTGACAATGTGGGAAGAGGGCGGCTCCTTCGGCGCAGTTTGCGCTCTTGGCGTCCTGCAGATTTTCCCGCTTCTCGTTATCGTCATCATCATGCGCTGGGCCGAATTGCAAATCGCCAAACGCACATGAGAACGATACCGGAATTGAAGGGCGGTTATTTCGCCTTTATCCGCAAGGGAACCTTCTTGTAGCCGCGCACAGTGTTGTTGAAATGCAGCACCGGCTCGCCGGTCAGTTCGATGGACGCCACCATTCTGGCCAGCGTCGCCAGAACGATCTCACCCTCCATCCGCGCCATTTGTTGTCCGACGCAGGCGTGTATGCCGTGACCAAACGCCATGTGCCCCGTCGTACGGCGCGCGATATCGAACTTGTCGGGATCCGGCCATTGCTGCACATCACGGTTGGCCGATGCAGTCATCACCAGCACCTTCTGGCTCTTGCCCATATCGACGCCGGCCAAGCGCACCGGCCGTGTCGTAGTGCGGTAGAACGAATGAAAAGTACCGTCGTATCGCAAGACCTCTTCCAGCGCGTTGCGCGCCAGCGACGGATCGTCCCGCAGCAAATCCCATTGCGCCGGATGCCGCGCGAGATTGACGAGCGCATTGCCCAGTGTAAAAACGGTTGTGTCGAGCCCCGCCGACAACAGTGAACGCACCAGCAGGCCTGCTTCGTCCTCGCTCAGATCGCCGCTGTCTACACCCTCGTACAAGCGCGCGCCAAAGCCGCCCGGCGCGAGATTCTCGCGCCTGCAGGCGTCGGCTATCCACGCCGGCGCTGCCGCCATGTTTTCGAACACGGCGCGGAACCGGGCATTCGTTGGACCGAACGCATTGAACACCATGTCGCCGTAAGGAAGCAGATTCTCGCGTCCTTCCGCACGCAAGCCGACGGCGTCGCCAAATACCTTCAGTGGAAAGGCTTCTGCGAGATTCGCGACACCGTCGCATTCGCCAAGTTCGAGCATGGCGCGCACCATGCGCTCGGCTTCGGTCTCGAACGTCGCCCGCAAGGCGCGCACGCTTCCCGGATTCAGGACGCGCACCATCTGCAAGCGTGTGCGATTGTGCAACGGAGGATCGGCCTCAAGCAAAAGGCTCGGCGGACGCCATGGCTTCTCCGTATGAAAATTCGACAGCCCGGCGCCGGCGCTGGAACAATATGTGTTATGATCGGCAAGAACGTCCTTTACTTCCGCGTAACAGGGCAGCGCGAAGACGCCGTAGCGCTCCATCCACACGACCGGGCCCAACTCGCGCAAGGCTGCGTAATGCGGATAGGGATCGCGCAGCACTTCCGCATCGTAGGGATCGAGCAGCGATAGCGGAACGTTTGCTACCGGTGCTTCAATGCGGGCCTGTCCTTCGTGCAGTTTCTTCAGATCATCCATATCGCTCTCGCTTTCAACAAACGTCCACTCCGGCCCGCATGCAATAATATTCCCACATGCGATCCCCTGCGAGTGGCGAAGCCAGCACCGCATTGTGCCCCGCCGCTTCTTCCGGCGTCAACGCGACCGGCTCGCCGAACGGCATGGCCTGTGAAATCACCTGCGCATTGAGTTGCAGATAGATCGCCGCGAATACCGCAAGCTGCAGCGTTTTTTCCGCCACCGTGGCGCCATGTCCGCGCATCAGCACGCAGGTGCATTTGCCAAGGCCCTTCGCCAGATCGCGCCCCTGTTCGATGCTGCGCACCAGCATATCCGTGCCGCGCCCGAACGTGTCCCGAATGTCCCACACCGGCACTTCGTCGCCGATGATCGACGCCGTGTGAATGACCGGGCGCATCGGCGTTTTCGTCACCGCGAAAGGCAACACCGCCGGCGAGTGATTGTGGACGACGGCGCGCACTTCCGGTCGCGCCTCGTAGATGCAGCCATGAATGATGCGCTCGCCATAGACTGTGCGTCCACGCAGGTCGATCGGCGTACCGTCGAGCCGGAACTCCATCAGGTCTTCGAACTCCACCAGTCCCGGCGCGCGCGAACGCGCCATGACGAAAAGCTCCGGGTCGTCCGGGTGGCGTATGCTGACATGGCCGAGCCCGTCGACAACACCTTCGCGATAGAGAATCCTGTTGGCGGCGACGAGGCGTTCGAACTCGGGGCGTTTTTCGATCATCGTTATAGTCCTGTTCGCGGGCAAAGCCGGACGGCGATTCAAGCAGCTGTTGCGTTCGCTTTCATCCATGCGTGCATGTCGGCCAGCGCGGTTCGAATGTCGAACTGCGGTTCGTAGCCGATCGTTGCTTTCGAATTCGACAAATCGCTGGTGCGCCGCATGTTGGGTAGCGACACTGCCGTGCCTTTCGGCGTTTCGATACGAATCTTTCCCTCCGGAAACAGCACCTTCAACGCGGCTTCCATCTCTTCCGGCGGCGTTGCTTGCGCCATCGTTACATTGAACACGCCGTTACCGAGATCGTTGGCGCGCAGCGCCAGAACCGTTCCGCGTCCGGCGTCTTTCGAATAGACCCATTCCATTGTGCCCGCAGGGATCGTCGCTTCCTTGCCGGCCATGAGATTGCGCAAGGCGGTACGCACGACGTTCGACGGGCCGCCGCCCCCCGCGCCGCTCCACGGCCCGAACACGGCGCCATAACGCATGCCGGCGAATTCGACGCCGCACCACTTTGCGTAATTGAGGCCGAGACTTTCGATGGCCTGCTTGGTCGCGGAATAGAACGTCGTAGGCCGTGGCCAGGCCTCTTCGTTCATCGGCTCGGTCAGGCCATTGCCGCCCGCAAGATAATGATTGAGCACGTTGGAACTGGAAACGACGACCCGCTTGACGCCAGTCACCCGCGCTGCCTCCAGCACATTGACCGTACCCATGATGTTGAGATTGATGGCCGCATAGGGGTCGGTCTGCGCGCCCAGCGTCAACATCGGGTTGGCCGCCGTATGGATGATCCCCGTGATGCCGTGATCATTGATCGCCTTGACGACGGACAGTGGCCGCAAAATGTCGCCCTGTATCATCGTGACGGAATCCATCGGCACGATCTGGCCAACGCAATCGGCCTGCGCTGCGAAATCCATCAGCACCGGCGTCTCGCCCTCCTCCGCGAGGACACGCGCAACTTGCGAACCGACTAGCCCTGCTCCGATCACCAGCGTGGTCATGCATTTCCCCCCACAATATTCTGCGCGCATGGAAGGCGCTTGCACGCAAGCTTACACCCGCACCTGTCCACGTCCAATATCGAGCGCTGCGAAGCGCGCCCGATTCAGTTCCGCGCCGCCGCCGCCCGCGCCGCCGCTTTCGGGGAGATCGAAAAAGACTCGTTCACCAGCTTTTTCAACTCTGGTCCGGACATGGGATCCAGCTCCATGTTCCGCGTTTTCATCTCGGCAATGAAGCCCTTGTCCTTCAACATGGCCTCGAACGCTTTCTGCAACAGCGCAAGCCTTTCCGGCGGAAGCCCCGGCGGCGTCATCAGCGCCCGGCCAATTTCCGCCGTGCTGCCGTAGAGATTCAATATCTGCTTGTCCTCGTCGCTCTTGCCGAGCTCTGTCATCGCCGGCGCATTGGGAAACGCCGGATGCCGCTTTGTGGAATACTGGACCAGAACGTTGATTTTCTTTTCGTCAAGCCATGGCTTTTTCGTCACGAGCAGGCTCTGCACGACAGCAAGAGAACCCTGCACTTCGCCGCGCTCCATCGCCATCATCGCGCCGGTTGTGCCTTTGTACCCGAGCACGATCTTGAACTTTGTTCCGGCGATGGCGTTCATCAATTTGTGCGCCGTGTCGGCTGAACTTCCTGCCGAGGTCGCACCGACAACCAACTCTTTTTGCATGGCGTCCTGAATCGTTTTCACTGGCGATGTGTGCCACGCGATGCTGACTTCGACCGCATTGGTCATGCGGCCGATCCAGTCGAACTTGCGCGCATCGTAATGTACTGCCCTATGCTTAAGCACCTGCTGTAACGCGACGTACTGGCCGATCACGCCGATGACAGAGCCATCGCGCGCTGCCTGCGAAAAAAGAAAATTTGTCGCCTTGACGCTGCCGACGCCGGGCATATTCTTCGGCACCATCGAAGGATTGCCGGGGATGTATTTCGGCATGTATCGCGCGGCCATCCGGGCGTAGATATCGTAGGTGCCGCCGGGATTGTAGCCGATGATGATTTCGATGGGCGTTTTCTTGTAGAAATCTGCCACCGATTCGGCGCGTGCTGCGCTGGCAAAGGCGACGGCGGCGAAGGCCAATACAGTGGGGCGTAGTGCCGACATGAGCATTTCTCCCTGACGAAGCGGCCATTTACCCAGCCGCGATTTTCGCCGATTGTATAGCAATAAATCGCACGCCGGAGGAACGATGTTCGATAAGCCAACGCTGGAAGAATTACGCGCATCGGCCGCGAAACTCGGCATGCATCCCGATGAAACCTATTTGCAGGCGGCCATGGACATCTCCGGCCCGCTCGCCGCTGCTTATGCCCTGCTTGACGCCATGCCGGACGAATTGCCGCCGGTGAAGTATCCGCGCGACGCCGGATACAAGCCATCGACGCAGGAAAATCCGCTCGGCGCATGGTACGTCAAGACGGCGATCAAGGGTGCGCCCGCAGGCCCTCTCGCGGGAAAACGCGTGGCGCTGAAAGACAACGTTTGTCTTGCGGGCGTGCCCATGTCCATCGGCACGGACCTCTTGAAGGACTATGCGCCGGACGTCGACGCCACCGTTGCGGAACGTCTGCTCGACGCTGGCGCGGAAATCGCAGGCAAGGCCGTCTGCGAATATTTCTGCGTCTCGGGCGGCAGTCACACGTCCAGCACCGGCCCTGTTCACAATCCGTGGAAACGCGGCCATTCGGCCGGCGGCTCGTCGTCGGGAAGCGCAGCGCTTGTGGCCGCGGGCGAAGTCGATATGGCCATCGGCGGCGATCAGGCCGGCTCCATTCGCATTCCGGCAGCCTTGTGCGGCATTGTGGGAATCAAGCCAACCTTCGGTCTCGTGCCCTACACCGGCATTGGCCCGCTCGAGACCACAATCGACACCGCGGGGCCGATGACGAACACCGTCCGCGACAACGCGGTCATGCTGCAGGCCATCGCCGGTCCCGACGGCATCGACGGCCGCCAGAACGGCGTGACCGTTTCGGACTATTCCGCTTTGCTTGGCGCTGGCGCGAAGGGCATGCGCATCGGCATCGTGAAGGAAGGCTTTGGTCATCCCAACAGCGAACCGGATGTCGAAGAAAAGGTGCGTGCCGCGGCCAGGCGGTTCGAAGCGCTGGGCGCAACAGTCGAAGACATCGCCGTACCGATGCATGCGCAGGGCTTCGCGGTATGGGCGGCGATTCGCGGCGATGCGGCCGGCACCATGCTGCTAGACATGAACGGCGCCGGCATCGCCCACGAAGGTCTGTATGTCACCAGCCTGATGCAGGCCATCGGCAAATGGCGCGGCAATCCCGACGCTTTCGCGGACACGCTGAAAATGGCTACGATCTTCAGCCGCTACACGATGGACAAGTATCACGGTTACTTTTACGGCAAGGCGCAGAATATCCGCCGGCGGTTACGCGCCGCCTACGATGCGGCGTTGGCGCAATACGATCTCCTGCTGATGCCGACTGTCGTGATGAAGGCCCCGCCGCATCCTGCCAGCGCCGACCCGCGCGAGATCACGCGCCGGAGCTGGGAAGTGACACGCAACACTTGCCCGATCAATGTCACCGGCCATCCGGCCATCAGCATTCCTTGCGGCCTGAGCGATGGCTTGCCGGTTGGCGCGATGCTGATCGGCAGGCATTTCGCCGAACCGACGATTTACCGAGCGGCACAGGCGTTCGAGGAATCGGGCGACTGGAAGACCTTCTGAGGCGCTCGAAAATATACAGCGCTATCTGCCGCTGCCGGTAAACGCGATTCGCATGACATTGGTCGCGCCGGGCGTACCGAATGGCAGCCCGGCAATGACGATGATGCGCCCGCCAGCGCGGGCAAACTGTTCGCGGCGTGCGAATTTGGCCGCACGCTCGGACATGTCGTCCATGTCGGAAGCATCTTTCGTAACCAGGGCATGCACGCCCCACACAAGCGTCATGCGGCGCGCTGTGTCGATCTTCGGCGTGAGCGCCAGGATCGGCGGACGTGGCCTTTCGCGCGCTACGCGCAGCGCCGTCGAGCCGGAAGACGTCCAGGCGCAAATGGCGTTGAGGTCCAGCGTCTCTGCAACTTCCCGAGCCGCGGCGGCGATGGCGTCGGCGCCTGTCGGTTCCGGCGCGGTGCGCTGCGAATTGATGATGGAGCGGTAGACTTCATCGCTTTCGACTTCCACCGCGATCCGGTTCATGGTCGATACGGCTTCCACCGGATATTGCCCTGCGGCGCTTTCCGCCGACAGCATGACAGCGTCCGCGCCTTCGTAGACGGCGGTAGCGATATCCGAGACTTCGGCCCTTGTCGGCACCGGTGAATTGATCATCGATTCCAGCATCTGGGTCGCGACGACCACTGGCTTGCCTAGACGGCGCGCAATGCGACCGATTCTCTTTTGCAAGGCCGGCACCTTCTCTACCGGCATTTCAACGCCGAGATCGCCGCGCGCCACCATAAGGGCGTCGGACACTTCGACGATCTCCTCCAGTCTCTGGATCGCCTGCGGTTTCTCGATTTTTGCAAGCACGAGCGCACGGCCGGCGGCGATCTTTTTCACAGCAGCGATATCGTCCGCCCGTTGCACGAAGGACACCGCGATCCAGTCGACGCCGGCATTCAGCGCCGCATCGAGATCGGAACGATCTTTCTCCGTCATGGCCGACACCGGAATATCCGTATCGGGCAGGCTGACGCCCTTGCGGTTCGATATGCGTCCGCCCACTTCGACGCGCGCCAGTGCCTTGGTGGGCTCGGCTTCGACTATCTTGAGGCGCACCTTGCCGTCGTCGATCAGAACCGTATGGCCCGGCTCCAGCGCCCGCAGGATTTCCGGATGTGGCAATTGCACCCGGGTCTTGTCGCCCTTGGCGCGTCCCCGGTCGAGCTGGAATTGCGCGCCTTTCTCGAGTTCCACCGCGCCATCGGCAAATTCGCCGATGCGCAGCTTCGGACCCTGAAGGTCGGCCAGAATGCCGATCGGCCGGTTGTGCTTCTTCTCGATAGCGCGGATCGTTGCGATGCGCTCGCGCATGCCGTCATGGCTGGCATGACTCATGTTGATGCGGAAAAGATCGGCGCCCGCCTCGAACAGCTTTTCAATCGTTTCTAGGTCTTGCGAACTGGGGCCGAGCGTTGCGAGAATTTTTACGCGGCGGTGCCGTCTCATGAAACTGTCCTGTCCGGGCCGCTTGCAGGTATCTCGCAAACGGCCTCTGCGCCTATTGGTTCTCTGCCTGCGGCTTGGTCTGATCGGTAAGTTGCACCGTCCAGTTTTTCGCCTGACTGCCGGTATCGATTTCGAAAAAACCGGTCCGGTCGTATCCGCGTACCAGACAATTGTTACGGCCGATTATCCGGAACTCGCGGTCGCGCGTACACATGTAGGCCTTGCCTTTCCACTCTCCGCCGCGCTCGTCCATGCCGTAGACGTAATAGAATTGCGCAGCAAGTGCGCCGCGCAGCAGCGTCTCGCAGGCGCCCGCCTTGAGATTCCACCATCCCTCGGTGATCCACTGCTGACCGTCCGTGTAGGACAGCGCCACACTGACCCGCTGCGATGAATTGTTACAGAGCCGCAAGTCCGCAGACGCACCGGACGCACACGCGAAATACAGACTGGCGGCGAGCGCCGCCTGCACGAAGAATGTCCGCAGTCTTTGCCTCGAGTTCGTTTTCAACGTTTCTGCGCCCTGTCGACTGTCATTTCGCGATCCCGTACCGGCCGGTCCGGGAAACCCGCCGCCTGCGAATCATCGCATTATGCCAGCAATTCCTTTCAAGCCCATTGTTTCCCGCAGGGCCGAGCATTGCGATTGTGCGGTTGCAAATGGGCGAATTTAGGTTGCCGTCATGGCTGTTCGGAGCATGCGGCAATCCTGCCGCCCGGCCGCACATGACAAGCCGCACGCAATCGACTACCACGACCGGGTCAATCCGGAATTGCCATGCCCGCCGAAGCGAGAAACGCACCGCCGCACACAGATTACGCCCCGGTAGAGATCGTGCCAGGCCGCATGGATGCCGGCGTTCTTTTCGTTTGCGACCACGCTACCAACACCCAGCCGCCCGGCTACGACCTCGGCCTGCCGGAAAGCGAGATGTTGCGCCACATCGCCTGGGACATCGGCGCGGCAGACGTCACCCGCGCCTTGGCGAGACGTTTCGGCGCGCCCGCGGTCTTGTCGAATTTTACACGTCTTCTGATTGACCCCAATCGCGGCGGCGACGATCCGACGCTGGTCATGCGCCTGTCCGACGGCGCGATAATCCCGGGAAACCGCGAGGCAGACGAACAGGAAATCGAAAAAAGGAAGCTGGCCTTCTGGCGTCCATACCGCAGCGCCATCGGTTCGGTTCTGGACAACATGACCGACGCCGGCAAGCAAAGCGGCACGGTTCCCGCCATCGTATCGATCCACAGCTTTACCCATGTCTGGCGCGGTCATTTGCGGCCCTGGCAAATCGGTTTGCTGTGGGACTCGGACCCCCGCCTGTCGGCACGATTGCTCGCCGAACTGCAATGCGACCAGAGGTTGATGATCGGCGACAACGAACCTTACGATGGCGCGCTTGTCGGCGACACGATGTACGAATTCGGCACCTCTCGCGGACTGGCTCACACGCTCATGGAGCTGAGGCAGGATTTGATCGACACGCCGGCCAAGGCAGCCGCATGGGCAGGAAAGCTCGCAGACCCTCTTGCCAGAGCGCTCGAACATACCGACATTCATCGTATCGAACATTACGCCAGCCGGGCCGGCCAGGGTCCTCGCGGCCGACTGCCCGGCAAGGCCCAATCCAGCGCCGAACCGCAAGAGTAAATGTGAAAGAAGAGCCCATGAAAGATATCGACTCCAAAACCCGGACCGAGCTGGAAGCAGCCGCCTTTCGCCGGCTGGTTGAGCATCTGCGCGGGCGCACGGACGTGCAGAATATCGACCTGATGAACCTTGGCGGTTTTTGCCGCAACTGCTTGTCGAATTGGCTCAAGGACGCCGCCGACGAGAAGGGCGTGGCCCTGGACAAGGAAGCAGCGCGCGAACACGTCTACGGCATGCCCTACGACGAATGGAAAAAATTGCACCAGAAGGAAGCCTCGGCCGACCAGATGGCGAAGTTTGCCCAGACGCCGGCAGGTCAGAACAAGCACTGAACCGGCGCGTCGGCCGCTGGCGAAACGGCCTGCGGCATTTCAGCGAAATGCGCCAAGGATAACGTGGATTATTCCGGCCGGGCGTTGACCCGCAGCGTCATCTCGCGCAACGCTGCCTGACACGCCGCCACCGGATTGGCCCATTTTGCCGGCTGGCCCAACCAATCGACATTCAAGCAGACAGCCGGTCCCAAAAACCGGAAACAGAGGCCCAGTCATGGACAGCGCAACCGTCAACGCATCCCACCTCCGCGCCTTCATCGAACGCATCGAACGCCTCGAAGAAGAAAAGCGGACGATCGCCGACGACATCAAGGAAGTCTACGCTGAGGCCAAGGGCAACGGCTTCGACGCCAAAGTCATGCGTAAAATCATCTCGATGCGCCGCCAGGACGCGGACAAACGGCGCGAGGAAGAGACAATCCTCGATCTCTACCTCAATGCCCTCGGCATGGTGGAATGAATATCGGCCTTTGCGCAACATCCGGTTAAGCAAAAGGGCAGCGCATTGCGCCGCCCTTTTTTGCTGGATCAGCGTCTGTCCAAATGGAAACTTTTGAACGCACAAAAGCTGATCGATTCTAGATAACAGAGCATCGCAATTTGCGAAAACCGGAGTCACTTCTTCGCGCGATGCTCTGGCTGGCCCGATGAGATCGCGCCGTCTGTCGCTATTTTTTCGACGGCGTATCGGCTTTCGCCTCGCCTTCGGCTGATACGAAGGTCGACTGGAAAAGCTCCGCCTTGGTGAAAGCCAGCCTGTCCGGATTGAAACGGGCGGCCGAACGCAATGGCGCGATGGCCGGACGTACGAGTGAACTCATCCGCGCTCCGGCGATACTGTCCGGCCGTGTCAGCAGGGCAAAGTTGGAGCGATCGAAGCGGGCGGCGACCAGCATGCTCGAAACCGAATCTCGAGCAGCCGAACGCACTCCGATAGTCTGCGCCATTGCCGGCGCGGACGGCGTATTGCGGCGGAGCGCTACCCTGCGGATATTCGTCTTTCGGCTACGAGTTTGCGTATCCCGCCGCAACGCCAAGGGAGCCGCGAAAGCCAGTGCATCGGGTGTGTCGGCATTCGTCCCCCCGGCGGATGTGCCCCGCGTGATGACGGAGGGCAGCTTTTCCTTGCCGGCGATGGCGCCAGGCGCATTCGAGCCTATAAGCGCTGCAAGGCGTCCGCGCGGATCGGGCGGCAGCGGCGCTGTCGCAGCAGCGGTGCTCTCGGCCACCACGATCAGGTTCTCAGGCCGCTGCGGCGGCAGGGGAACAGTTGGAACGGCTTCGCCGATAAGGGCGGCAATTCTGGATTCGGTCGGGCGGCGCGGAGGAACGGGGGCAGCAATATTGTCACTTGCTGGACGTTTCGGTTCAAGCTTGATCGGAGCAGCCACGGGTTCGGCACGAACCGATGTCTTGGCAGCTGTTTTCGGTTGTGTCGGGGCGGGAGCAGGCGCAAGGGCTGCGCGCGTGGGAACCTTCTGCTCCGGCGCCTGCCGCGTCGCTACGCGAATGGCGCCCGATGCCGGATTGCGATCCTGAAGGGCGGCATCGCGCCGGAAGAAGCTGGCAGCGGACTGGTCGTCGCTGTCGGCCGGCCCCGTGCGGCCGAGCGGAGCGTTTCGCGCGATTTGCCGGCGGTCGCGCCGGGCCTGCGTCTGGTCTGCTTCGTCGCCTTCATCGCCCCAGCCGAACAGGCGCGCCAAAAAGCTCTTCTCTTGCACCTGCGCCAGCGTCGGCACATACGAGCCGTTACGCGAAGCGACCATCGTGCGCGCCTCCTCGTAACCCGGCAAGGTGCGGCCGTCGGCAGAAATGTGAACCGTTTTGCCATCCGGAAAAAGGCGCGCAAGCTGTCCGTAGCTCATGCGCGGCCAAGCGCGCACATTGCCGACGTCCAGATGCACGAACCGGGAACTCGGATACCAGCCGACGCCGCCGCGCTGCATCTTCATCGCGATCTCGCGCACCCGGTGCATGTTGACGCCGGGGAAACGCATATCCATCGCCTTGCCGAGCATATGCTGCGAATTTTTCGCCACGGCGCGCGAGCGGCGGCGCAGCATGGAATTGGTGTTCGGCGACCGGTACGACGATAGCACGATAACCGAACCATGCGCGCCAACAGAGCGATGAGCTTCCCAGATTACATCGAACAGCCGGGGATCCATCCGGATCTGGGCATCGTTCCGCCAGTCGCGCAAAAAGTAATTGAGCTTGCTGAGTACGGCCGGATCGTAACGGCCGTTGCGCCGGAACGTGAAAGTACCGCTATCCTTGCGATGCGCGTGAGAGAAGCTGATTGTTCTCGTGTCGCCGTTGGCGACAGCTGTCTGCGTGCTTGTGGGAACAAAGACCGAAAACACCGCGACGGCAACGCCCGCCGCAGAAGTTGTCGACAGAAGTCGGCTCGAAGCCGGACTGAACAGCGCACGTATCAATCGACAACTCTCAATTTGCCGGAACTTCGAGGAAGTTCGGTAAAAGCACAACCCAATGCATACTGCGCGGGCCAATAGTCCGGTTTCCGGTCCAGCCGAATCAGACCGCACTGGAAACACGGCAGAAACAGTTTGGCACAATCACCCGGCAGCACCTTGACCCACGTCAGCGTTTGCCCGGAGATCGTCTACGGAACGCTCCGTTAACCTCACCGGAGTCTTACCGAAAAGCGTTAATGGCCCGTAAGCTGCAGCCACCCGGATATACCGGATGGATTATCGTATTAACGTCAGAAGGATCAAGGCCCACAAAAGATGGCAGCTTTGTGTCGGCGTTGCCCATGTCCGCAGACAATGCAACAACTATCTGTAAAATAAGCGGGAAAGAAACTTTTACCGCATTAACGGAATGTTACCGCAAGCGATGCGTGACGCTTCTGGCCCGGGAGAATCGCGCCGGTGCAACGGCGGGGTCAACCGCCCCCAGCCGGCGCAAGCCTTAACGGCCAGCACGAATTTCCCAAGTATGGTTAAGCAAGGATTAACGAAGCGGGAGACAGCCCACACTGTGCTCAACCATTCAACCCCATCGCGCGGCGCAGGCGTGCAGAGTGGCCATAGACATCGTTGAACAACCGCAATTCGCCGTTTTCGTCGATAGTTGCGGTGAAGTAGACGATGTGTACGGGGATCTTCTCTTTCAGATTGATCCAGCGCTCGCCGCGCCCGATCATTGACTTGAGACGGCTCTCCGTAAGGCCGTTTTGCCCGTTAAGTGCGAGTGCGGCGACTTTGAAGGGGTTCTGCACGCGAACGCAGCCATGGCTGAAGGCCCGGCGGCTCGCTCCGAACAGTCCGCGCGACGGCGTATCGTGCATGTAGACCGCATGGCGGTTCGGAAACAGCAGCTTCACGTATCCCAGCGCATTGCGCGGACCCGGCGGCTGCCGCACCGTTATCGTATTTCCGCGCATGCGGACCTCGTAGCCGCGCCGCGAAAAATAATCTCCGTTGCGCTGATACGCCGGCAGCATTTCCTTTTTGATAATGGATTGCGGCACGTTCCAATAAGGATTGACGACAATCGTCGCCATGTTTTCGGAGAAAACCGGCGTCTGGTTGTCCGTTTTGCCGACGATCACACGCGTGCTGTGGATTTCGCGGCCGTCCCGGAACATACGCACGAGATACTCGGGAATATTGGCCATGAAATGGGTCCGGCCGATATCCTGCGGCAGCCAGCGCCAGCGCTCCATATTGGCGATCACCTCGCTGGTGAGCCGGTCGCGATTGCTGCCGGACAAGGCCCGGATGGTGGCGTTGGTCAGGCGTCCGTTCGCTGCGAGTCCGCGGCTGCGTTGAAACGCGGCGACCGCTCCGGCGACCTGGGTATCGTAAAGATTTGCCTGGCTTTCGTCGGCGGCCGCAGTCAATCCGAACCGCAGGCGCAGGGTGGGAACGCGCGGATCGCGCATGCCGACCCGGAGGGTTCGCCCGAGTGCAATCGGCGGCAGGATCTTCTCGTCGGCCGGGCCGCGGATTTCGGCGAGTTTGGCGCGCAGCGCCTTGTAGCCGGGATGCTGGGGATTAAACGCCTGCAGCGCATCGCCGGCGAACTCCGCGGCGCCGACCTTCGTCAATATTTCCGCCGCAGCCGGGATTGCCAGCCGCACGTCGATAAGCGCCGAAATACGCCGTGGATCGACACGCTTGCCGCGGGCGTTCTGCGCGTACCGCACGACTGCACGCGACAATTGCACTTCCGCGTTGGCGATTGTTTTCTCCGCCCCTTTTGCGGCTGCGGGCAAGCCCGGCACGGCGAGCCCGAGGGTCAGAGCGTCCTCGCCCGCGCGCTCCAGCCTCGTGATTGCAGAGCGCGCCCTGTCGCTCCAGGCGCCGTTTTCGAACCAAACGGGAACAAACCGCCGCCCGGCATAGAAAGCTGCAAGTTCCTGCATTTCGGTGGGAGCGCGGCTCCTGACGACGCGACGGCCGCCCCTGCGGCTCTTCGATGGTCCGGCCTCTGCACCAGCCGGTTTCAGCTCCGGCTCCAGCAGCGCGCGCATCGCCAGAGCGAGCGGGGTGAATTCAGCTACGTCGCTCGCAGTGACGCGCACCTGCGCCGCCGGCGGTAATTCGATGCCAAGCGCCGGCCCCGGAGCTTTGGATGTTGATTCCGTTTGCCCGGAACCCGCGCTTATGCGCGGCGCACCCGCTTGCGGAGGAAGGTCGATTCGGAAGGCCGGCTTCTCGCTGGCCGGGCTGCCATAATACATCCGGCGCAAATCGATCGCTGCGTCCGGCGGCGCAGGAACTGAGACCGCAGGAACTGAGACCGCAGGTATTCCAACCGCAGGAACCGAAACTGCGGGATCCTGGCCGGCGGCCGGAGCCTGTGCACGTGCAGCGGAAGCCAGCACGACAGGCGCAAATAGCGCCAATGCAGCAGTGCAAACACGCGAATAGCGCGTGACCCGGAACGGGGAAGCCCTTAAAATGGTGGAAGCGGTTGGCATCCAGTCCTCAATTACGCAAACATACCCGGGAAACGCACGGGAAACGATCGTCTGGCAACAGGATGCTAGATCACGCCGCGTCAGGCAAGGATGTGCGGTATCGCACGGATCACATTGCCGCTAACCGTTGCCTTCTTGCAACGGAAGCATTCAAGCCGCGTCCGAGGATTTCTCGGAATCGCTGAACTCCGCACCGTCCTCATTGAGACCGTAGTCTTTCATCTTCCGGTAAAGGGTGGAGCGTCCTATTCCAAGCCGCCGTGCAATCTCCGACATCTGGCTGCGGTAGTGGGCGAGTGCATATCGAATCGTGTCCGCCTCCAGATGGTCGAGGCGGCGCACATTGCCATTCTCGTCGAGCAGGGCCAGCACGTTCGGATCGCGGACTTCGACGCGGACGATTTCCCGTTGCGTAGCCGGCTGATGCGCAAGCGTCGCCGGAACCGGCGGGATCCGCACGCCGAAACCGTCGACCTGCGCAGCAATCTGCGGAAATTCCGCCACTGTCAGTTCGTCGCCTTCGGCCATGACAACCGCGCGGAAGATCGCATTCTCAAGTTGGCGCACGTTGCCAGGCCAGGAATAGGTGGAAAGCAAAGCCAGCGCTTCCTGGCTCAGGCCGCGCAAGCGCCGGCCCTCTTCGGCTGCAAAACGGGCGGTGAACCGCCGCGCCAGTTCCGGAATGTCATCCGAACGCGACCGCAGCGGCGGCACCGCAATCGGAAAGACGTTCAGCCGGTAATAAAGGTCCTCGCGGAACTGGCCGTTCTTGACCAGTTCGATCAGGTCCTTGTTCGTTGCCGAAATAAGCCGGATATCGACCTTGACTGGCCGTTTCGAACCGACTGGATCGATTTCGCCTTCCTGCAGGGCGCGCAGAAGTTTGACCTGCGTCTCAAGCGGCAATTCGCCGACCTCGTCCAGAAACAGCGTACCGCCGTTCGCCTCGGCGAATTTGCCAACGTGCTTGTCGGTCGCGCCGGTGAAGGCGCCCTTTTCGTGGCCGAAGAGGATAGATTCCACCAGATTTTCCGGCAGCGCTCCGCAGTTGACGGTGATGAAAGGTTTGCCCTTGCGATCCGACCCGCCCTGTATCGCGCGCGCGATCAATTCCTTGCCGACGCCGCTCTCGCCTTCGACCAGAACCGGAATATTCGACTTTGCGGCCCGTTCGCCCAGGCGGATAATCCGCTCCATGTTCGCCGAGCGGGTGACGATGTCCTTGAAGCCGAGAGTGCCGCTCGCATGCCGGCTGATCTTGCGCAACTCGCCTTCGAGCGCATCGGTGCGCATAACGTTCTTGATGGATATTTGCAGACGCTCGGCGCCGACCGGCTTCACCACGAAATCCGCCGCGCCCGCGCGCATGGCCGAAATGACGGCCTCGATGGAACCGTGCGCCGTCTGGACAATCACGGGAATCGCTATCTTTCGCTCCCGCATGCGTTCCAGAACGGTCATCCCGTCGAGTTCGGGCATAACCAGATCAAGAATGAGTACCGATACCGCCGGCTTGTCGCCCGCCTGCATCCGGTCCAGAGCCGCCTGACCGCCATCGACCGCTTCCACATCGAAACCGAAACGCCGGACCATGGCATCGAGAAGCCGGCGCTGTACTGGATCGTCGTCGGCGATAAGTATCAATGAACTCATTTTCCCTCTGGGCGTTGCAGGCTGACTACTGACCTGCCCACACTGCGCCATCACGGTAAATGACGGGTTAAAGATTGTGCCATTAACGCACGATGCCTAAAGTGAAATTCGGAAAAATCAAAAGTACCCGTTTTGGGTTTGCCTTGCCCCGGCGGCCGCCCTCGCGGGATGCCGCGCCGGGCTATTCGACCAGCTTGCGAAGCAGGCCGACAAGCTGTGCGCGTTCGGCCTCCGAAAGTTTCGCCAGAGCTGTTTCCTCGCCGCGATGGGCGATGGCTTCGAGTTCGGCGATCATCGCTTCGCCGGCCGCGGTCAATCGGACCCGCATGCGCCGCGGATTAGCCGGGTCGCGCGCCGCGACGATGAGTTGCTTCTTCTTGAGGCGATCGACAAGTCCATGCACATTCGCAGGCTCCATGCCGATCGCTTCACCGATGTCTTGCTGCGACAGGCTTCCACGATTGGATATTGCCTGCAAGGCGGCTGACTGGCGCGGCGTGACATCGAGGTCGCGCAACAGGGTCCGGGCTTGCTCCCGCGCCATGTGATAGGCGCGGCGCAGGAGGTGGCCGGCCCGCGCGTCGAAAGGCAGCGTCGCAGGACGCGGCGCTACACGTTTCGTAGGTGACGCGTTGCCGCGCAAGCTGCGCTGCGTCTCTGGCGTTTCCGTCAAGGCGATATCCTGCGTGAGCTGTCAGGCAACCCGGGCGACAGCATCCTCGTAGGCGCCGCGGCCGACTTTTTCTCCGTCGAAAATGTTGCGTTCTTCGACCCAGTGATGGGTCGTTTCGTACATTTCCTTGGAATACGGCTCGAAAACGATCCGCTCGCCGGGTCCGAAGCGCCGCACATCCACCAGCTTGGCATGGCGCTCGGGCAGTTCGCGGAGATAGTAGTGGACATAGGCCTGATAGAACCGGTCGATATCCGCCTGGGCCATGCGCAGCGCTTCGAAGTATTTCCGCACATCTTCGACATCGACGCCTTGCGGCAACATGGCGGCGATCATGAACGTGCTGTCGATAATTTTCCGGAAACCAAGCTGCTCGACCACATAGAGTTGTGGCCCGAACACCGTGGCCGCCGGCGCAATTCCGCTGAGCAGCTGATCGACGCGGTCGGACGGACCGCCGCCGAACTTCAGCTTGATCCTGTCGAGAGGTATGAACGGTTCGAGCGCCTGGATTGTCGTATAATGGCTGCCTGACTGGTAACCGACGTGAATATCGACACCTGCCAGATCCTCAGGTTTGCGGACGGGCGAATCTTCAGGGACAAAAATCGCGCAAGGTGTCACTGTGTACGCCTCGCCCCAAAGGCGGCCATGCGCATTGGAAGCCGCCATGTTCACCGTCCAGTGGCAGGCACAGCTGACGGAAGCGTCGCGACCTGCTTCGTAGGTCTGGTAAGCCCCGTTCAGATTGTCGGGCAGCGCATTAGACCCGGCAGGGACCTGCGCCGGCGCATTATCCCTGGTCAAAAGCTTGTGCGGGCGCAGCTCGTAATCGGTAAGGCCGGCTTTGGCGAAATAGCCTTTTTCCTCTGCGATCCACTCTTGCAGACGGCCATGCGGGTTGATGATGAATGTCATGGTTTCCTCCTGTGGACCTATTGTCCCGGTCCAGCCCGCCCAGCGAGCCCTATACTTATTATCATAACCATGAACCGCGCGACACAAGAATCTGCACGGCATGCGCATTGACGGCAGAGCATGCGCTTGCAAGAAGGACATAAAGAGCCAATCTGTTAACGTGGTAGTGCAGGCGCCTTTCCCTGGCCTGCCGCGTTTGCGACATCTTCCCAAAGGTTTGCCATGCTGCGCTCAAGTCCGACCGATCTTCTGCGTCACACAGCCAGCGAGGCGCATGCCGGCAACGATGAACTTGGACATCTCCCGGAATGGAATCTGCAGGACCTCTATCCTGGCATGGATAGCCCCGCCTATGCCGCGGACCTCAAACGCGCGCTTGCCGATTGCTCCTCCTTTGCCACACGCTGGAAAGGCAAACTCGCGGAGACGGTTTCCGGACCCAATGGCCCGGCTAGCCTGACGGAGGCGATCCGGGAATACGAGGCCCTCGACGATCTGCTTGGCCGCATAATGTCTTACGCCGGGCTGATGTATGCCGGCGACACCACCGATCCCGCCCGCGCCAAATTTTACGGCGACGCGCAGGAGCAGATAACCAACGCATCCTCAAGCCTGCTTTTCTTTACGCTGGAACTGAACCGGATCGAAGACGCCGTACTCGACGCCGCAATGGCGAAGGAACCTTTGTCGGCCTACAAGCCGTGGCTGGAGGATATCCGGCGCGAAAAGCCGTTCCAGCTCGAAGACCGCATTGAGCAATTGTTCCACGAAAAGTCCGTCAGCGGCCGTGGCGCGTGGAACCGTCTGTTCGACGAAACAATGGCTTCCCTGCGCTTCAACGTCGACGGCAAGGAACTGGCCCTCGAGCCGACGTTGAACCTCTTGCAGGATTCGCAGGAGGATGTCCGCCAGAAAGCCGCCGAGGCAGTTGGAGTAACGCTGAAGGAAAACCTGCGGACCTTTACGCTCATCACCAACACGCTCGCCAAGGACAAGGAAATCTACGACCGCTGGCATGGCTTCGAAGACATCGCCGATTCCCGCCATCTCAGCAACCGTGTCGAACGCGAAGTTGTCGACGCGCTGGTGGAGGCCGTGCGCAACGCCTATCCGCGTCTTTCCCATCGCTACTACAAGCTGAAAGCAAGATGGTTTGGCAAGGAAGCAATGAACTACTGGGACCGCAATGCGCCATTGCCAGATGTCGCAACAAAAACCTACCGCTGGGATGAGGCCCGCGACGTCGTTCTCTCTGCCTATGGCGGTTTTGCGCCGGAAATGGCGAATATCGCGCGGCGCTTTTTCGACGGCAACTGGATCGACGCACCGGTCCGGCCCGGCAAGGCGCCCGGCGCCTTTGCCCATCCAACCGTCCCTTCGGCGCACCCCTACGTTCTGCTCAACTATCAGGGCAAGCCCCGGGACGTGATGACCCTCGCGCACGAACTCGGCCACGGCGTACATCAGGTACTGGCCGCGCCTAATGGCGCGCTCATGGCGCCGACACCGCTGACTCTCGCCGAAACCGCATCCGTCTTCGGCGAAATGCTGACCTTCCGCAAATTGCTCGACGCCACGGCGGACGACACCCAGCGCCGCACGATGCTCGCGGCGAAGACCGAGGACATGTTGAACACCGTCGTCCGGCAGATCGCCTTCTATTCGTTCGAACGCAAGCTGCACGCAGCGCGCCGCGAGGGAGAGCTCACTGCAGACCAGATTTGCGACATCTGGATGAGCGTTCAGGGCGAAAGCCTTGGGCCCGCGATCAAGTTCGGCCCCGGCTACGAAACGTTCTGGGCCTATATTCCGCACTTCATCCACTCGCCGTTCTACGTCTACGCCTATGCCTTCGGCGATTGCCTGGTCAATTCGCTCTACGGCGTCTACCAAAAGGCGGAAAAGGGCTTCGCGGAAAAGTATTTCGCTTTGCTCTCGGCGGGCGGCACCAAGCACCATTCCGAACTGCTCGCCCCCTTCGGTCTCGACGCCCGTGACCCGTCTTTCTGGCAGATCGGCCTGACCATGATTGAAAGCATGATCGTGGAACTGGAGGAGTTGACGGCAAAGAGCGGGACGGCTTGACGGCGCAGGCTGACGCGGCAAACATCTAAAAAACAAACCGGAGGAAACCCATGCTGCCACCCGATATCGACCCGGAATCCCGTTGCCGGCTGCCGCGCGTAAAACGCGAGGACCTCGACGCGGAGCGGCAGGCCCGCTTCGACAAGGCGGTCGATCCCAAGGGCGGAACCATTCGCGGGCTCGCCGGCCCGGCAGGCATCCACCTGCATTCGAAGCGGCTGTCCATCGTCGGCGACCCGGTCGGAAAATATCTCCGCTTCGAGGCCGGCTTCTCCCCGCGCGTGCGCGAAACCGCCATCCTGATTTCCGCGCGCATGAGCGACAGCCGTTTTGAATGGGCCGCGCACGAACCGCAGGCCCTGAAGGACGGCGTGCCGCAGGCAACCATCGACGCCATCAAGCACAAAAAACCGCTCGACGGACTGGACCCGGTGGACGCGATCATCATCCAGCTTGGCCGCGAAATCTTCGGCGATCGCAAGGTAAAGCCGGAAACCTATGCCGCAGCGCACAAGCAGTTCGGCTCGGGCGGCCTCGTCGATCTTGTCGCCCTGATGGGCAATTACGCCGCAACAGCGGCGCTCCTCTGCGCCTTCGACATGCAGCTCGACGACGGCACGACGGCGCTGCTGCCGGTGGACTGAGGCGGCAGATTTCGAAAGACGTCCGGGGCCAAATCGGCTACGGCTGGCGCAATGACCCCGGCGCTTAAAATCGCATCTGGCAGTCTCGCCGTCGGCGTGTTGGTGCTGCTTATCAAGTCCGTCGCTTACTGGATGACGGGCTCGATTGCGCTTTTGTCCGACGCGCTCGAGAGCACCGTCAACGTCGCAACTGCCATTGCTGCAATCATGGCAGTGCGGATCGCAGCGAAACCCGCCGACGACAATCATCCCTACGGGCACCACAAGGCAGAGTTCTTCAGCGCATTGCTCGAAGGCGTGATGATCATCGTTGCCGCGCTGGTGATCATTCACCAGGCCTACGCGGCCCTGCGCAATCCGGTTCCGCTCGATGCCCCGCTGAGCGGCCTTGCCGTCAACATTCTCGCCAGCATCATCAACGGAATCTGGTGCTGGGTGCTGATGTCACGCGGAAAACTCTTGCGTTCTCCGGCGCTGATCGCCGATGGCCACCACCTGCTGTCGGACGTTGTCTCCTCTGTCGGCGTGACGTTCGGCGTGCTTCTGGCAGTCGCCTTTCGCTGGCCCATCCTCGACCCGGTCCTGGCGCTCCTCGTGGCCGTCAGCATCCTGTGGTCGGGCTGGAAAGTCTTGAATGCCTCCGTCAGCGGACTGATGGATGAATCGGTTCCAGATGACGTCTTGCAGACCATCCACACAGCCATTGCGAGCGAAGGCGCCGGCGCGCTGCAGGCGCACGACATAAAGGCCCGCCATGCCGGCCAGGCGACCTTCATCGACTTTCATCTCGTCGTGCCCGGTGAAATGACCGTCGCCGATTCCCACGACATCTGCGACCGGATCGAAACCCTGCTTGAGCAGGAAATCGCCGGCGCTATCATTTCGATTCACGTCGAGCCGGAGACGAAAGCGAAGAGGACGGGCGTGGTTCGGGTGTAGCACCGGCGGCATTCTTTTCCGGGATTGGCCGAACGTCAGAATGCGTGTTATACATTTTGTATAACACGGAGCATTCCCATGAAACAGCAACCGAAAAAGTCCGAAACCTCGACCCACGTCCTGCAAATCCGCAAGATCGGCAATTCCACCGGCGTAATTCTGCCCAAGGAACTGCTGCTGAAGCTCGGGCTGAAAGAGGGGGACAAGCTGAGCGTGATCGAGCTTTCCGACCGTGGCCTCCAGCTGTCGTCCTACGACCCCGATCATGCAGAAACCATGGCGGTCGCGCGGGAAATCATGGACGAGTACAAGGACACCTTCCGGGAACTGGCCAAATGAGCGAGCCGAAATGGCTGCAATTGCGCGATGTCGTCGATATGCACGCCGAGCAGATTGCGCGCTTCGGCGGCCCAGACGGCGTGCGCGATATGGGGTTGCTGGAGTCCGCTCTCGCACGTCCACAGAACAAATGGCAGTACGGCGAAACGGAGCTTGCCCCGCTTGCCGCCGCCTATGCGTTCGGTCTCGCGCGCAACCACGCATTTATCGACGGCAGTAAACGCATCGCGTTTCAGGCCATGATGACTTTCTTGCGCATAAACGCAGTGCTGTTCAGGCCCAAACCGGCCGACGCCACCGTCATCATCCTCGCCCTCGCCGCCGGGGAAGTCAGCGAAGACTCCCTCGCCCGCTGGATCAGGGACAACTGGCCGGCGTGAAGCAGCTCACTCTTCCCCGCCGTCCGCAAACAGGCCGAACTGCGCAGCATCGCGTTTCGGTTCGACAAGGCCCAGATGCCGGAAGGCATTCGCCGTCAGCAGCCGCCCGCGTGGGGTGCGCTGGATGAAACCCTGCTGCAACAGGAAGGGCTCGATGATTTCCTCGATCGCATCGCGCGGTTCCGACAACGCCGCGGCGATGGTCTCGATACCGACCGGCCCGCCGCCGAAATTCTCCGCGATCATCGAGAGGTAGCGCCGGTCCATCACGTCGAGGCCGATGCCGTCGACATCGAGCAACGACAGCGCCTTGTCGGCGCTCTCGCGCGTGACCTGCACGTCGCCGTCGACGATGGCAAAATCGCGCACCCGCCGCAGCAGCCGCCCGGCGATGCGCGGCGTACCGCGCGAGCGGCGGGCGATTTCGTTCGCTCCCTCCGGTGACATAGGCACGCCCAGCACCCGCGCGCCTCGGGTGACGATGCTCTGCAATTCCTCGACCGTATAAAAATTCAGGCGTACCGGAATGCCGAAGCGGTCGCGCAACGGCGTCGTCAGCAGCCCCAGCCGCGTCGTCGCGCCGACCAGCGTAAACTTTGCCAGATCGATCTTGACCGAACGGGCTGCCGGCCCCTCGCCGATGATGAGATCGAGCTGGAAATCCTCCATCGCGGGATAGAGAATTTCCTCCACCGCCGGGTTGAGCCGGTGGATTTCATCGATGAACAGGACGTCCCGCTCTTCGAGGTTGGTCAACTGCGCGGCGAGGTCGCCGGCCTTGGCGATCACCGGCCCGGAGGTCGAGCGGAAATTGACGCCGAGTTCCCGCGCCACGATCTGCGCCAGCGTTGTCTTGCCGAGGCCCGGCGGACCGACGAACAGCACATGGTCGAGCGCATCGCCCCGCGCCTTCGCCGCCTCAATGAAGACTTTCAGGTTCTTGCGCGCCGCTTCCTGCCCGGTGAAATCCTCGAGCACAAGCGGGCGCAGCGACGCATCCGTATCGTCGTCGCGCTTCTCGGGGTTGAGGATGCCGGGGCGGGGTGGTGTGGTCATGTCGTCGCCAGTTCCTTCAGCCCCTGCCGGATCAGCGCGCTGGTCTGCGCTTCCTCGCCCAGCGCCTTCACCGAAGCAGCGACGGCGGCTGCCGCCTGCGGCCGGCCATAGCCGAGATTGACCAGCGCCGAAATAGCGTCCTGCACCGGTTTGGGCGCGGACTTCGCCCCGTCTTCGCCCGCCAGTTTCGCCACGGCCGGATCGACATGTCCGAACACCGGCGCCTTGTCCTTCAGCTCCGAACAGATGCGCGCGGCCAGTTTCGGGCCGACGCCGGGCGCGCGGCCAACCATGGCCTTGTCCTGCGTGCCGATGGCGGTGGACAGTTCCGCCGGGCTCAGAATGCCGAGCATGGCGAGCGCAACCTTGGCCCCTACGCCCTGCACCGTCTGCAGCAGGCGGAACCAGTCGCGCTCGGCATCCGCGGTGAAGCCGAACAGGCGGATGGCGTCCTCGCGCACCTGCGTCTCGATGGCCAGCACAGCCGCCTCACCCGCCGGCGGCAGGGCCTGCAGGGTGCGGGCCGAGCATTGCACCACATAGCCGACACCATGCACGTCGAGAATGACGAAATCATCCCCGTAGCTGTCGATAACGCCCTTGAGTTTGCCGATCATGCTGCGCCTGCGATTCGCGAAAGGCAAAGGATAGGCCGTATCGGCGCGCCCGGCGAGACAGCGCTGCGCACTATCGCCTCTTCCCCACAAGCCCGATCAGCACAATGACGAGTCCCAATCCGGCAGCTGCCCCTGCAATCATGCCGACCAGGCGCATGAATTCCACAGGGTCCGTGGATTTCGGAGCCAGCCCGGTCATGATCCAGACGAATATCCCCGCGAAAGCGATCAACAATGCGCCAGCGAACGCCAGCCGCCAATTGCGGCGCCTCATGCAAGCCTCCATGCCCTCTGCCGCCGCAATCATACACGATCCAGCCTGACACTCTGACGGAAAAAAGGCGCCCCGGATTACTCCGGGACGCCCATCATCCTTCTTCACTGTTTCGCCGCGATCACCGCGTCCCGATCACCAGCTGCACCGCAAGCCGCAGGGCTTCGATTGCTTCGATGACAGGATCGTTCACATTACGCAGCATCGAAGCGATTGGCCTCCATCATCTTCGACCAGGCGGCGACGAAGTCCTTCACGAACTTCTCCTTCGCATCGTCCTGGGCATAGACCTCGGCATAGGCGCGCAAGATGGAATTGGAGCCGAACACGAGGTCCACGCGGGTCGCCGTCCACTTCTTCGCGCCGCTCTTGCGCTCGCAGATATCGTAGACGCCATTGCCCGACGGAACCCACTTGTAGGCCATGTCGGTGAGGTTGACGAAGAAGTCCGTCGTCAACGCCCCCGGCTTGTCCGTGAACACGCCGTGCTTCGTGCCGCCGTGGTTGGTTCCCATAACGCGCATGCCGCCGATGAGGCAGGTCATTTCCGGAGCGGTCAAACCCATGAGCTGGGTGCGGTCCAGCAACAGTTCTTCGGCGCTGACCACATAGTCGGCCTTCATCCAGTTGCGGTAACCGTCGGCCAGCGGCTCCAGCGGTTCGAAGGACTCGGCATCGGTCTGCGCGTCCGTTGCGTCGCCCCGGCCCGGCTTGAAGGGCACCTTCACATCGAAACCGGCGGCTTTCGCTGCCTGTTCGACGCCGACATTGCCCGCCAGAACGATGGCGTCCGCAATGCTGCAACCCGCCGCCTTCGCGATCGGCTCGAGAACGCCCAGAACCTTTGCAAGACGCGCAGGCTCATTGCCTGCCCAATCCTTCTGCGGAGCAAGGCGGATGCGGGCGCCGTCCGTGCCGCCGCGCAGGTCGGACTGCCGGAAGGTGCGTGCACTGTCCCAGGCTGTCGAAACCATCTCGGCAAGAGATAGACCACTGGCCGCGATCTGCTTCTTGACCGCGTCGACATCGTAGCTCTTGTTGCCGGCCGGAACCGGGTCCTGCCAGATCAAATCCTCGGACGGCACATCCGGGCCGAAGTAACGCGCCTTCGGGCCCATATCGCGGTGGGTCAGCTTGAACCATGCCCGTGCGAACGTGTCCTTGAAATAATCCGGATCGGCCATGAACTTCTGGCAGATCTTGTTGTAAATCGGATCCATCTTCATCGCCATGTCGGCGTCGGTCATGATCGGCATGCGGCGGGTCTTCATGTCGGTTGCGTCAACCGGCATGTCTTCTTCCTTGATGTTGACCGGCTGCCATTGCTGGGCTCCGGCCGGCGAGCGCTTCAGCTCCCACTCGTGCCCGAACAGCATGTCGAAATAGCCCATGTCAAATTTCGTGGGATTGGACGTCCACGCGCCTTCGATGCCGGAACTCACGGCGTTGGCCGCCTTTCCGCCCATATGCGGGTTTTCCCAGCCAAAGCCCTGCGCTTCAAGTTCGGCCGCTTCCGGCTTCGGACCCAGCGCTTCGGCGCTGCCGTTGCCATGGCATTTGCCGACGGTATGCCCGCCGATGGTCAGCGCTGCTGTTTCCTCATCGTTCATAGCCATGCGCTTGAACGTCTCGCGCACATGCAGCGCCGATTTCAGCGGGTCGGGCTGGCCGTTGACGCCTTCCGGATTGACGTAGATGAGCCCCATCTGCACAGCGGCGAGCGGGTTTTCCATCGACCCCGGATTTTCGACATTTTCGTAGCGCATGTCGCTCGGCTGCAGCCATTCCTTCTCGGCGCCCCAGTAGATGTCTTTCTCCGGATGCCAGATGTCCTCGCGGCCGAAACCGAAGCCGAATGTCTTCAGGCCCATCGATTCATAGGCGATGTTGCCGGCCAGAACCATCAGGTCGGCCCAGGAAACCTTGTTGCCGTATTTCTTCTTGACCGGCCACAGCAGGCGGCGCGCCTTGTCGAGACTGACGTTATCCGGCCACGAATTCAGCGGCGCAAAGCGCTGGTTGCCGGTGTTGCCGCCGCCGCGCCCGTCCGCCAGACGGTAGGTGCCGGCAGCGTGCCAGGCCATGCGGATCATGAAGCCGCCGTAATGCCCCCAGTCCGCCGGCCACCATTCCTGGCTGTCGGTCATCAGCGCGTGCATGTCTTTCTTCAGCGCTTCGATGTCGAGCTTCTTCAGCTCTTCGCGATAGTTGAAGTCCTTGCCGAGCGGATTGGTCTTGGTGTCGTGCTGGTGCAGGATGTCGAAATTGAGCGAGTTTGGCCACCAGTCCATAACGTTCTGTTTTTCAACGGTGGCGCCGCCGTGCATTACTGGGCATTTCTTCATGTCATCCATGGCGTCTCTCCTCTGCCGGTCGGAAAATCCTGTCGCCTAAAGTAGGGCGCGACCTTTTATCGTTCCAATCGCTTGTTTCTTTATTTTTGATAGGAACAGCCTATTGAGACACTTCAACCCTATAATCATGTCGCAGGCATGGCAGGAGAAGAAATTCGTAGTCATATCACCTCGCCACCGCTGGAATTCAGGACATGGCCGGTGACGAACGATGCTTCGTCCGAGGCGAGCCAGCAGACGGCATAGGAAATGTCTATCGCCTCGCCGTGTCGCCCGACCGGAATGACGCTCACGCGCCTGGCCAGTCGATCCGGCGCGCCGCTTATGCCGAACGTCATCGGCGTCAGGATGAAACCGGGCGCAACCGCATTCACTGTGATGCCAAAGGGCGCAAGTTCTTTCGCCCAGCCCTTGGTGTAGCCGATCAAAGCCGCTTTCGCGCCGGCGTATTGCGATGCGCTGGGCGAACCGGCGACGCCCCATTGCGAGGAGATGTTGACGATGCGGCCGTAGCCCTTCGCCTTCATCGCCGGCAGCACCGCCTGCGTGGCGAAAAAGGTCCCGCGCACATGCACCGCCATGAAGCGGTCCCACTCGTCTTCGGTTATCTCTTCGATGAGCTTGCGATTGCCGCTGACCCCGGCATTGTTGACGAGAATATCGACATCGCCAACGGCGGCTGTGGCTTCTTTCAGCGCCGCACGAAACGCCGGCAGATCGCGGATATCGGCCACCATCGCCCGCGCCCTGCCGCCCGCGGATTCGATGGCCGCGATTGTCTCGGCGACGCCATCACCGTTGATATCGTGCACGATCACAGTCCCGCCCCGCGCCGCAAAAAGCTCCGCATGCGAGCGCCCCATGCCGGACCCCGCCCCGGTTACGAGGATGGTGCGGTTGGTGAATTGATCCGGAAGATCGGTCATGGGCGGTTCCTCAATCTTTTGCCAACCTGCCGGCCGTGATTGTGCTTCCGGAAGATTCGTCAGGCAAGCTTGAAACCGGCCTGGAATAACGATATATATCATATGATATATATCAAATCGGAAAAGCTGCCATGTCCGCTAAAGCAAAGTTATTTATGCATGGGCGAAGCCAGGCCGTCCGTCTGCCGAAGGAATTTCGCTTCGAGGGCGAGGAAGTTCGCGTTTCGAAAATCGGCGACCGTGTCATTCTCGAACCCATCCGCAAAAAAGCGCCCATGCCCTGGAAGGAAATCGATGCAACAGGCGACAGACAGTTCATGCCGGAGGGACGCCAGCAACCGGATTTGCCACCGGACCGCGAGGCTTTCCCCGAATGATCCATCTCGACACGAACGCAGCCATCGCACTGCTCAACGGCTCGCCGCCGCAAGTGCGCAAGCGCTTCGACGATACGATTGCCGCCGGCACGCCGGTTGCGATTTCTGCAATCGTCTATTTCGAATTGCAATACGGCGCTGCCGCGAGCGTCCGCGTGCAGGACAATGAAAACAAGATCGCGCTTTTCCTCGCCGCCGGCGGTATCGAGATACTGCAGTTCGGAGAAGCCGAAGCGCACGAAGCTGGCGAAATCCGAGCACACCTGCGCGCCGCCAAAACACCCATCGGTCCCTACGACCTGCTCATCGCCGCACAGGCTCGCGTCGCTGGTGCGATGCTCGTCACCGCCAACACAAGAGAATTCGACCGCGTACCGGGATTGAGTATGGTGGATTGGGCAGGCTAAACGGTCACCGCTCGCCCTTCGCCATGCGCTCCATGCGTTCGGCAGCTGTCTCCAGCGCTTCGGCGACGGTATTGGCCCAGCCTTCGCGTTCGGCTTCCAGCGCTTCCTGCGATTGTTTCAGCCCGGCGATTTCGTTTTCCAGCCGCTCGATCCGGCGTTTGGTCTCGGACAATTCGTCCGCCACCGCGACGGCGGCCATGACCAGCAGCCGCTGGTCGCCGATCTCGCCAAAGGATTCGCGAAACGCTTCCACCTTCTCGTCGATACCGCGCGCCAGCGCTTCGAGATGGCCTTCGTCGCCATCGGCGCAGGCCATGCGGTAGGAGCGTCCGGCTATGCTTACATTTACTTGCGCCATGACCTTACTTTTCGCGGGGAATCGGGCGCGACATGTGTAACCCGGACTTCGCATCCAGCAAATGCCGTTACCGGGGCGAGCCATCGGCTCTCACCCGCGCTTAAGGCTCTGCGCCCTGGCCCGACAATATCGCCCGCACCGCTTCCGCCGTCTTCTCAAGCCGGGTTCGGACATCGTCGTTGGCGAGGCCGAGCGTATGGTTGCGCTTCAGTGCGCCGTCGAGCTCGGCCGCAAGCCGCGCGCGGTCGTCCTGCATCACGGCAAGCTCCTCGCGCAGGTTGGCGAGCGTCCGGTCCGTATCGCCGCGCCGCTCCATCGCCGCTTCGAGATGGTCGAGAGCGGTCTGGAACCGCTTCAGGGCGGCCTCGGTGCGCTGGGGCGGTTTCATTGTCATGTCATACCGCAAAATTGCGCTGGCAGCCCACACAGTAATTGCTCACGATAGCGCCAGATTCCGTTCCCCACAGGCTTTTGATAGCCAGAATAGCTGCCGGAGCGCGCAAAACGCTGGTCCGGGTTGACTCGGAGCCCCCCTCTGCTATCGGACATCGCATCTTTTCCAATGCCTGCCCGGCCCGAAAAGCGCCGCGAACCTGCATGGTCCGGCGAAAGCGCGCCGGGGTCAACTGCCGGCCCGCCAATAGCGGCATGCCACGCAGACAACGAACGGAAACGTATTTCATGAGCGTATCTACAAAGACCATGGCGAATGCCATTCGCGCGCTGGCGATGGATGCGGTGGAACAGGCGAAGTCCGGCCATCCCGGCCTGCCGATGGGCGCGGCGGATATCGCCACCGTGCTTTATACCAAGGTCCTGAAATACGACATCGCCGATCCCACATGGCCGGACCGCGACCGCTTCGTCCTGTCGGCCGGGCACGGCTCGATGCTGCTCTATGCGCTGCTGTATCTCACCGGCGAAAAGGGCATGACGCTCGAGCAGATCAAAAACTTCCGCCAGCTCGGCTCGGCGACCCCCGGCCATCCCGAATACGGCCACACCGCAGGCGTCGAGACCACCACCGGCCCGCTCGGCCAGGGAATCGCGACGGCGGTCGGCATGGCGCTGGCCGAACGCATGCTCAATGCCGAATTCGGCGACGTCGTCGATCATCATACCTACGTGCTGGCTTCCGACGGCGACCTGATGGAAGGCATCTCGCAGGAAGCCATAGCGCTGGCCGGACATCTCAAGCTCAATCGCCTCATCGTCCTGTTCGACGACAACGGCATTTCCATCGACGGGCCGCTGTCGGTCGCCGATTCCACCGACCAGATCAAGCGCTTCGAGGCGTCCGGCTGGGCTGCAACGCGCGTCGACGGCCACAATCCCGACGCCATCCTCGCCGCCGTCGAAGCGGCGCAGAAATCGGACCGGCCGAGCCTGATCGCCTGCAAGACGACCATTGGCTATGGCGCGCCGAACCGGGCCGGCACCGCCAAATCCCACGGCGAACCGCTCGGAGCGGAAGAAATCGCAGGCGCGCGCAAGAACCTCGATTGGCCGCACGAGCCTTTCTCGGTGCCGGGAGATATTCTGTCGGCATGGCGCGCAGCCGGCGCGCGCGGCGCGGACGCCCGCAAGGCCTGGCAAGACAAACTCGCCGCAATGGACGCGAAAAAGCGCGACGAGTTCGAGCGCCGCCTTTCCGGCAAACTGCCGCTGGCCCTGAAGGCAGCGGCACAACACTTCAAGAAGGACGTTGCCGAAAAACCTGCCGCGATGGCGACCCGCAAGGCATCGGAAAACGTCATCGCTGCGCTGGCCCCGCATGTGCCGGAGCTTGTCACAGGCTCGGCCGATCTCACTGGTTCGAACAACACCAAGGTCGCGGCTACGCCCGCCATTTCGCCCGGCAATTACGCCGGCCGCTTCGTCCACTGGGGCATCCGCGAACACGGCATGGCCGCTGCCATAAACGGCATGGCCCTGCACGGCGGCTATATCCCCTCCGGCGCAACCTTCCTGGTCTTCACCGATTATTGCCGGCCCGCCCTGCGCCTTGCCGCACTGATGGGCCTGCGCCATATCGAGGTCATGACCCACGATTCAATAGGTCTGGGAGAAGACGGCCCGACCCACCAGCCGGTGGAACACCTGGCCGCGCTCCGGGCCATTCCGAACCTCAACCTGTTCCGCCCGGCCGACCAGACCGAAACGCTGGAATGCTGGCAACTGGCGATGGAGGCGGCGAAAACCCCCTCGGTGCTCGCCCTCACCAGACAGGGCCTCGCTCCCGTTCGCACGGCCTTTGCCGAGGAAAACCTCTGCGCCAGGGGCGCCTACGAACTCTCGCCCGCCAATGGCGCGGCGCAGGTCTCGATTTTCGCATCCGGTTCGGAAGTTGAAATAGCCCTGGCGGCGCAGAAGCTGCTGGCCGCGAGCAATATCGCAGCCCGCGTCGTGTCCGTACCCTGCATGGACCTGCTGATGGGCCAGGACGAAGCGGTCCGCAAATCCATAATCGGCGATGCTCCGGTCAAAATCGCCGTGGAAGCAGGCATCCGGCAGGGTTGGGACGCCATAATCGGCGCGGACGGGGTATTCGTCGGCATGTCCTCGTTCGGCGCCAGCGCGCCCGCCAAAGAGCTTTACCAACATTTTGGAATCACGGCCGAGGCCGTAGCGGAAGCTGCGCGCATGCGGCATAACGGCTAAAAATCAACTCAATCGATTCGCTCGCCCGACAGGAGACAGAAATGGCAGTCAAGGTTGCTATCAACGGTTTCGGACGCATTGGCCGTAACGTACTGCGCGCCATAATCGAATCCGGCAGGACCGATATCCAGGTCGTCGCAATCAACGATCTGGGCCCGGTCGAGACCAACGCCCACCTGTTCCGTTACGACTCCGTTCATGGCCGCTTTGCCGGTGAGGTGAAGGTCGACGGCGACACCATTGACGTTGGCACGGGTCCGATCAAGGTCACCGCCATTCGTAATCCTGCGGAACTCCCGCACAAGGACATGGGCGTCGACATCGCGCTGGAATGCACAGGCATCTTCGTCACGCGCGACAAGGCTGCCGCCCATCTCGAAGCCGGCGCCAAGCGCGTGCTGGTTTCCGCGCCTTGCGACAACGCCGACCTGACGGTCGTCTACGGCGTCAACCACGACAAGCTGACCAAGGATCACATCGTCGTTTCCAATGCCTCTTGCACGACGAACTGCCTGTCGCCGGTCGCCAAGGTGCTGAACGATACGATCGGCATCGAACACGGTTTCATGACGACGATCCATTCATACACCGGCGACCAGCCGACGCTCGATACGATGCACAAGGATCTCTACCGCGCCCGCGCGGCCGCCCTGTCGATGATCCCGACCTCGACCGGCGCCGCCAAGGCCGTGGGCCTGGTGCTGCCGGAACTCGACGGCAAGCTCGACGGCGCGGCCATTCGCGTGCCGACACCGAACGTTTCCGTCGTCGACCTGAAGTTCACCGCCAAGCGCAAGACGTCGAAAGACGAAATCAACGAGGCCATCAAGCGCGCTTCGGAACAGGAGCTGAAGGGCATTCTCGCCTACACGACGACGCCGAACGTTTCTGCCGATTTCAACCACGATTCCCATTCGTCGGTCTTCCACATGGACCAGACGAAAGTCATCGACGGCAATTTCGTGCGTATCCTCAGCTGGTACGATAACGAATGGGGCTTCTCCAACCGCATGTCCGACACCGCGGTGGCGATGGCAAAGCAGATCTGAGGCCCAACACTGCAAGGAGCAGTGGCCATGACCGGACGTGCATTTGTCGTTACCTGTCTTGCAGCAGCGCTTTCGAGCGCTGCGCCCGCAATCGCCGAAACCGACAGCGCCACCGGCTTTGCCCTGACGCTTCCAGCGGGCCTGACGCTGCGCACTTCGGCAAAAGGCGCGAGCGATGTGGCATGGTCGCTGCTGTCGCCGTCGGGCAAGCCTGTCGCAGCGAACAAGGACGGCACATTGTGCAAGCTGACCTGCAAGGCGCTGCCGGGTAATGCCGGTCTGACACGCCAGCGGATCAACGCCGTCGTCGCCGACCCCAAGCGGCTGGCCGCCATTCGCACCAACATGGGTCAGAATTTCGATGTTCTGGACATATCGGTAATCCAGCATCAGGGATTTAACGGCTACCGCATGAAAATGACGCCGCGCATCGGACCCGACGCAGAGAACGTGCGTTCCATGCTCTGGATAATCGAGACCAATAAAGGGCGCGCCAGTATTTCCTGCGCAACGAAAGCCCCGGATTGGGACGCCGCGCAGAAATTGTTCGAGGCCGTCCGCAGCAACATGACGATTCCCGGTTAGGAGACCATGCCAGCTTTTCGCACTCTCGATGACGCCCCGGTATCCGGCAAACGCGTACTCTTGCGCGTCGATCTCAACCTGCCGGTTGAAAACGGCCGCGTGACCGACGCCACGCGCATCGAACGCATTCTGCCGACCATCGAGGACATATCGGGACGCGGCGGCAAGGCCATCCTGCTGGCGCATTTCGGCCGTCCAAAGAACGGCCCCGATGCGGAGAATTCGCTGCGCCCGATTGCAACGGCACTGGCCGAACATCTGAAAAAGCCTGTCGCATTCGCCGAGGACTGTATCGGCGAAAAGGCTGCATCCGCCATCGCCGCCATGAAAGACGGCGATGTACTGCTGCTTGAGAACACCCGCTTTCACAAGGGCGAGGAGAAGAACGATCCGGCGTTCGTCGCCGACCTTGCGAAGCTCGGCGACCTTTATGTCAACGACGCCTTTTCGGCCGCGCACCGCGCCCATGCTTCGACCGAAGGGCTGGCCCACAAGCTGCCTGCCTTTGCCGGCCGCACCATGCAGGCCGAACTTGAAGCGCTCGGCCAGGCGCTTGAAAATCCTGCCAGGCCTGTCGCCGCCATTGTCGGCGGAGCGAAAGTCTCCACCAAGCTGGAACTTCTCGGCAATCTTTCCGGCAAGGTCGATTTCCTGATTATCGGCGGCGGCATGGCCAATACGTTTCTGGCCGCACTCGGCAAGCCGGTCGGCAAGAGCCTGTGCGAGAAAGATCTGCTCGACACGGCGCGCGAGATCATTGCAACAGCCAGGAAGAACAAGTGCGAAATCGTGCTGCCGGTAGACACGGTGGTCGCACAGAAGTTCGAAGCTCATGCGTCCAGCCGCGTTGCCGATGTCGACAGCGTCGGCGAGACCGACATGATTCTCGATATCGGCCCGCGCTCCGTCGTCGAGGCCGAAAAGCTGCTCGGCACGGTCAAGACCCTGGTCTGGAACGGCCCCTTCGGCGCTTTCGAGCTCGAACCCTTCGACACCGGCACCAATGCAGTCGCAAGACTTGCCGCCAATCTCACCGATGCCGGCAAGCTTGTGACCGTTGCAGGCGGCGGCGACACGGTGGCGGCCTTGAATCAGGCCGGCGTCGGACAACATTTCACCTACATATCGACCGCCGGCGGCGCCTTTCTGGAATGGCTTGAGGGGAAAACCCTGCCCGGTGTCGCCGCGTTGCGCGTTTAGTTTACGTTTGAATGCAATAGCAAGCTGTGCGGGCGTCGCGCCTGCCGCTCGAGACAGGAGAGAAACATGGCCCGCATCACGCTGAGACAGTTGCTCGATCACGCCGCCGAACACGATTATGGCGTTCCCGCTTTCAACATCAACAACATGGAACAGGCGCTGGCGATCATGACGGCGGCCGACGCGGTCGATGCCCCGGTTATCATCCAGGCCTCGCGCGGCGCGCGCCAGTACGCCAACGATATCATGCTCAAGTACATGATGGACGCCGTCTGCGAAATGTATCCGCACATTCCCGTCTGCGTGCATCTCGATCACGGCAACGAGCCGGCGACATGCATGACCGCGATTCAGGCAGGCTTTACCTCCGTCATGATGGACGGATCGCTGAAAGCCGACGGCAAGACGCCTGCCGACTGGACCTACAATGTCGATGTGACAAAAAAGGTTGTCGGAATGGCCCATCTCGGCGGCATTTCCGTCGAGGGCGAACTCGGCGTGCTGGGCTCGCTCGAAACCGGCATGGGCGAAAAGGAAGACGGCCATGGAGCCGAGGGCAAGCTCTCCCACGACCAGCTTCTGACCGACCCGGACGAAGCGGTCAAATTCGTGAACGAAACGCAGGTCGACGCGCTGGCCATCGCCATGGGCACGTCGCACGGCGCCTACAAGTTCTCGCGCAAGCCCGACGGCGCGGTTCTGGCCATGAACGTCATCGAGGAAATTCACCGCCGCATGCCCAACATGCATCTGGTCATGCACGGCTCGTCGTCGGTGCCGCAGGACCTGCAGGACATCATCAACAAGTTCGGCGGCAAGATGCCCCAGACCTGGGGCGTGCCGGTCGAAGAAATCCAGCGCGGCATCAAGAACGGCGTCCGCAAGATCAATATCGACACCGACAACCGCATGGCCATCACCGGCCAGATCCGCAAAGTGCTGGCCGAACATCCGGGCGAATTCGATCCGCGCAAATATCTGAAGCCTGCGCAGGACGCGATGACAAAAATCTGCAAGGACCGCCTCGAGCAGTTCAACACCGCAGGCCATGCCAGCAAGATCAGGCCGCTGCCAATCTCGGCGATGGCCAAGCGTTACGCCAGCGGTGAATTGACGGTCAAGGCGGCCTGAGAAAGCCCGCAATCCTGCAATTGCCCCGACCCGGAGGTTCCGCCTCCGGGTTTTCCGTTTCGGCCCTATCTGGTGCGGAACGTATCGCGGCCCGGTCTTACTCCGATCTCGAACTCGACCTTGCCACCGATCTTCACACATGTGGTCCCGCCTGCCGCCTGAACATAGCCGGGACCGTAGACAGCGCAGGAATTCGTGCGCGCTTTATGCTTCGGCTTCGATTGCGAAGTCCGGGACTCGGGGAGCGGATCGGCACGGGAGAGCGGCGCAGGCGCAGACACGGCCGCAAGTGCCCCCGCTGCAAAAACCAGGTGCAGGCGCCTGAGCATGTGTCGAATTCTTCCGTATCGCATCGTGCGCCCTCGCGTTTTTGCCATCGTACAAATTCTGGCGGACAAAGTGGACTGTTTGTAGCCCCCCGCGCATGTGCGCGCCATGAAAGCACGACACGTACATTGCAACTTCTGATTTATGGCAGCGAACATTTCGTGAAGCTAAGATTCGTCCGCACATCATCCAGCCGGCGACACAATGCAAGACCCCGAACACTCCCCTGCATCCGGCGCATTCAGTGAAGCCCCGGCCAGCCGTTTCGAAGCTGACGACACCATAACACGCGTTGCCGCGTTCCGGTTCGCTTTGCTCGAATTTCAGCAGTTCAGCGATGCGCTAGCGGATGAATTCGGCATTGGCATACGGCAGTATCAGACGCTGTTGTTCGTCTTCGCATATCCGGACGCGCTTGGCATGCCCATGGGCGAGCTGGCCAGGCGCATGCACATTACCCCGGCAACAGCAACCGGACTGGTGGAGCGCATGGAAGCGAAACGCTGGCTGCAGCGGGTCTTCGACACGAAGAATCGCAGGCTCGTGCGCCTGAAGCTTTTGCAGGAAGGACTGCTTCTGCTCCAGCGAATAGCGGATGCGGACAATGGCCGGATGGGCGAGATCCGCGCCGCTGCGCGCAAGATTGGCGCGTAAGGACTATCGCCTTCGGGCAAGGCGGCGCCTGCGTCTCGGGCTTCATCGCCCCATACAAAAATCCCGGCACAAGGCCGGGATTTTCTACTCGATTGATGCGACCGATCAGAAGGTGCGTTGAAGGCGCATACGGACCTGCCAATCGCTCGGGTTTTGCTTCACGCCGATGGTCGAGGGAGCCAGGATCGAGCCCCACGGCGTGCAGAAGCCGCCCAGAAGACCCGTGCCGCCATCGCCGCAAGCCAGCTTGTTCTGCGTGGACTGATAGTTGACCTCGAGGCCGATATCGAAGCCACTGGTTGGCGACCACACCAGATTGGCGATTGCCTGCCAGCCAGTCGAAACCGGCTGTCCGCCGAACAGGAACCAGTCGACGTTCCGCGCGGCCGAGCCCGGCGTGACCTTCATATAAGAGGCGCCGAAATTCGAACGCAGTTGCGGCGTCCAGTAGTGCGTGAACATCGCCATGGCGACGAACGCCTTGGTGTTCTGCGAACACATAGCGGTGATGACCTGGGCTACAGAACCGCAAACATAGGCGTTCAGGTTGTTGTGGAACGGACGGTAACCGCCCATGAGCCGGCGGTCCTTGGACGTGGAACCATTCACCGTGTGGCTGTGGATCATGTCGATAAGACCATCGGCGTAGGCCACATACAGGTTCAGGTCGTCGCCGCGCGCCAGCATCGGCAGCTTGATCCGCATTTCGGCGCCGATCGCCCAGCCAGTCTTGTTCAGCGTACGGGTCGGCGGAGCGACAAAGCCGTTGCCGTTGCCGTAGACGGCATGATTGCGGCCAATCGCTGCCGAAAGCTGAACGTGACCCCAGCCCTGATCGAGCCGCAGGCTGAGCAGCGCGTTCGGCAGCCGGTTCGGATAGACCGGAGCAGCCAGAGCCGCCGGATTGCCCATTGCGGCGTTGCCAAAGACGATGCCGGCAACCGGATCGATGTAGACGTTGGTGAAGCTGGATATTGCAGCCTGACGGCCGAAGTCATCCTTGTCGACCAATGCCGCCGTGGCCGAGAAGCCGCCGCCGAAGACCGCCGTATAGGAGAACTGCATCATACCGGTCGAGGAACCGCCAGAATAGACGGACGAGTAGAAGCGCGTTCCCGGCGCCGAAGCGAACAGCCAGCCAGCCCGGCCAACGGTAAAGCCGGCAAAGCGAATGAAGGCGCGATAGGTCTGCAACGAAGCCGTGTTCTGCCCGCCAACCGAGTAGTTGGTCGTACCTGCATTCCAGATGCCCGAACGGGAGCGGAAAGCGATCGAAAATACGGTTTGCACTGTGCCCCAAGCGGTCTGCGTGCGTGCGTCCATGTTGACATAGGCGCGGGCTTTCCAGCCAACCGTGTCCATGGCTGCGCCGGAACGGAAGAGGTGACGGTTGCCGCCGGTCGGGCCGCCCACGTTGAAGGCGTTCGAAACGCGCCCGAGAGGCTGCGTCGTCACGATCGCGCCGGCAAGCGGGTTCTGCGAATCGGCGGACTGGATCCACGCATTCTGCGCCTGGTGCCAGCCAAGTTCGAAGCGGACGCGGCCGCCGACCTTCAGACACGTGTTCGTGCCGGGAATATAATAGAAGCCGCGACCGTAAACATCGCAGATCTTGACGTAGGCGACCGGCGCGGACTTGCGCGACGGCAGGTCTGCCGCGGAAGCGCTGCCTGCAATCGCAAGCGCTGTCACCCCCAGAATAGCCCCCCCAATAAGCTTCATGCTTTCTCCTCCAGTTTCAAAACTTTGAGCCCGTGCCCAACGCTTCCGAATTGCTTGCTCACGAGCATGCAACGCTGAAGCCCGAAATTTAGTACGTGAAACGACTAATTCTTGCTACGATAGAAATGATCTTTTAGCTCTTTAAACGATATATTTTGTCGTGTGTGGCGTATGCGCAACTATTGGGCAGAATGCGCAATATGCGGCAAAGCAGCCGCTCCTAGGGCCCGTACTCAAGATTGCCCGCACGTTTCCATTTCGAACTGCCTTAAATGCCCTGGTTAAAGCCTCCCGATTGTGGGGCGATGCTACGTAATCGAGACATGCCTCGCATTCGCCGCCGGGGGGCCGCCTGTGGCCTGCAGCCGCTCGCCGCAAGAAGAGAGCTCCACCTCAGGATGCGCGTATCATTGCAAATCAGGGGCCCTTCCCCGCGGCACTAATGGAAAAATTTGCCCTTAACTTGCCGCAATTCGTGAGCCACAGTCAGGAAGCGGCGATATACGCGCGTCCGCCGGCAAATTGCATGCATTTCAGACCTGCCGGAGGGCAATCAACACTTCGCCCATAATAGACGTTCTGCATGATTTTGGTGAAATCGTAGAACGGCAATCCCGGACACCCTCGAAGAACTGCCATGGCAAACGAACCCAATATGAACGGAACTGTTGCACCTGCGTCACTGCCTGACGGCGCTATTGCCGCCCTCGATACGTTCCGCCATGCCCTGCGTCAGTACATGGCGTTCTCCGACGCATTGCTCGCCGGCCTCAAATTGGGGCCGAGACGATACCAGGCCATGCTTGCGATCAAGGCGCGGGAAGCAAGCGGACCGATAACCATCGGCATGATGTCGCGCTTGTTGCTCATCCGGCCGAACTCGGCAACGGAACTTGTCACGCGGCTCGAGCGCGCCGGTCTGGTCGAGCGGCTCGACGACCCCAATGATCGCCGCCGCCAGCTCGTCCGGTTGACGCCCGAGGGCGATGCCAAAATCAACGAAGCCGCCAGCCTGCATTATGCCAAGATTCAGGATCATCATCACGCGTTCCTCAACCTGTTCAATCTCGAAGAGAGCCAATGGAACGGCCGTGAAGCAGGCGCCGGAAGCGCAAACGCCTCTGCGGGACTCCATGCGCCGGCGGAGTGATCCGGGCGCATTTGAGCTTTTGGCCCGGGCGCGGCGCGCCCGGGTCTTTCTTGTTAAATACAGGTTTTGAAAAATCTTTTCTGGATGCTCTTCGGCTTCCCAGCCGCATCATGCGCGCGAACTGCCGCTTGTGATAAGCTTGGGTCCGTCAAGCTCGCCTCATCGGCGATTCGCCTCAGGACGCCCGCAGCTAATGCTCTCGCTCTTTCTCGTTTTGCCTCCGGATACCGGGTTCGTCGAAAAACTCGAGCCGCTGCTCGCCGACCCGCTCGTCGCCTGCGTTCTGCTGGCGGGAACGGCGGAAACGAACAGGGACAATGCCAACTTGAAAGCGCTGGTCAAAAGGCTGCAGCGCCATGACATTGCCGTTCTCTTCGAAGACATGGAATTGGCGAAGGCCACTGACGCGGACGGCCTGCACATACGCATGGAAGACGAAGAAGACATGTCCGAATTCCGCAAAGCCCTGCGGTCCATGAAGCCCGGCAGAATTGTCGGAGCCGGCAATATGGCCAGCCGGCATGCGGCAATGACGGCAGCCGAGGAAGACATAGATTACGTCATGTTCGGCGAATACGGTCAAAATGAGCGAAAAGCAGGCGTCGAAGCCGTGGCCGAACGGGCTGCATGGTGGGCGGAGATCTTCACCACACCATGTGTCGCAATGACAACAGATGTATCCAAAATAAGCGAAATAGCTGGAACTGGATGCGAGTTCATTGGAATGAGCTTTGTTGAAGAAGATGGGACTTTAGACCCGGCAAACATGTTAAATACGGCGATTCAGGCCATTCGGAGCACATCCCAATGCGCGACATAACACCCCGAATAGCAGTTATGTCGTTTGTCATAGCCATTTCTGCAACACAATGGGCGTTCGCTCAAAATTCGGACAACGACATAAAAAACAAACAACCAGTTCCAACTCCGGTAGAAAACCCCGTATTGGACGATTCTGCTCGCAGCGTCAAAACGCCGCAGGATGCGTCGAAGGCGGACGATTGGCGTGTCACGAAACTCCCGGTCGACGCCGCCTTCGCGGCGTATCAGCGTGGCTATTTCGTCACCGCCTTCAAGGAAGCCATGAAGCGGGTCGAAACCAACCGCGATGATGCAGCAGCGATGACCCTGATCGCCGAACTCTTCAAAGATGGGCTCGGATTCAAGCGCGATCCTGCCGAGGCCGCCCGCTGGTACAAGCTCGCGGCGGAACGTGGCGACCGGCAGGCTGCCTTCGCGCTCGGACGCGCCTATCTGGAAGGCTCGGGCGTAACAATGGACCGTAAGAAGGCCGAGCAGCTCTTCCGCTCGGCGGCCAAAGGGGGGCACGGGGCCGCACTATACAATCTGGGCGTGATGGCGCTCGAACCGCGCGGCAAAGAAAAGACCGTCGACTTTGCGGCAGCGGCCAAGCTGTTTGAACAGGCTGCCGAAGCCGGCGATCTCGACGCCGCCTATTCGCTGGCTACCCTCTACCGGCACGGAAACGGCGTCGAGAAAGACGAGAAGCGCGCAACCGAACTCCTGCGGCAAGCCGCAGACCAGAAGCATCTGGCCGCCATGACCGAATACGGCATCGCGCTCTTCAATGGCCGCGGCGTCGAAAAGGACGAGAAAGCGGGCGCCCGCATGCTCCTGCAGGCTGCCTGGCGCAATTCGCCCGTGGCCCAGAACCGTGTTGCTCGCATGTATGCCGCCGGACGCGGGCTCAAGCAGGATATCGTGGAAGCCATGACCTGGCATATTATCGCCCGGGCAAGCGGCCTCAAGGATAGCTGGCTGGAAGACAAACTGCCTTTCCTGACCCGCACGCAGCGTGAGGTCGTCGACCAGAAAGTGCGTAAATTCGCAGGAAAATAGCCCGCAGCAAATAACCGGCAAGGCCAAATCCGCTTCACCGGCGTGTATTGCTTGACCCCATGCTGCGCAGCGGGCACAGGAAGCCCGATCCAGAACCGAAAGCCGTCCCATGATCCGCTCTGCCCTGATGAACGTGATGACTGCCGCCGCGACGAAAGCCGCGCGCGGACTGAAACGCGATTTCGGCGAGGTCGAGAACCTGCAGGTTTCCATAAAGGGGCCCGGCGATTTCGTTACGGCCGCGGACAAGCGCGCCGAAAAGACAATCTTCGAAGAATTGTCGAAGGCCCGTCCGGGCTATGGCTTTCTGATGGAGGAAGAGGGCGCGGTCGAAGGATCGGACAAGAGCCATCGCTGGATTATCGATCCGCTCGACGGCACCACGAACTTTCTGCATGGCCTGCCGATCTTCGCAATCTCCATCGCATTGGAGCGCGAAGGCCAGCTCGTGGCTGGCTTGATCTACAACCCGATTACCGACGACATGTTTGTCGCCGAAAGGGGCCAGGGCGCCTATCACAACAACCGCCGCCTGCGCATCGCACAACGGCAGGATTTGGCATCTGCGCTGGTAGGTTGCGGCATTCCGCACCACGGAAAGGCAAAACACCACGCCCTCTTTCGCTCCGAACTGTCGGTGGTGATGAGCAAGGTCCACAACGTCCGCCGCCTCGGCGCAGCCGCACTCGACCTGGCTTTCGTCGCAGCCGGCCGCCTCGACGCCTATTGGGAACGCGAGCTGAGCCCTTGGGACATTGCAGCCGGAATCGTGCTTGTCAGGGAAGCGGGCGGATACGTCACCGATACGACCGGCGGCAGCGAAATGCTCGAAACCGGCGCCATTTGCGCGGGTAACGAGACCATGCACCGCCATATGCTCGCAATGTTGAAGCAGGCCGCCGCCATTCCGGCATAAATTCCGCCATAATAGGCATCGAACCTTGATCGGTCCGCCCGAGACGCCCATTATCCATGGTCGGAGCTCGAGCGCTTCGGTTTGATTCTTTCAGGGAGCGGAACTTCGGCATGGCGGACGACCGCGACATTCACCGGCTTTCGCCGCCGCGCATCTATCTCGTGCGCATGGCCGTGTTCCTCATACTCGCCGGCTTTCTGGCGCTTGTCCTGTACCGGCAGATCATGGTGGCCTTCATGGCCAATCCCGGCCTGAATGCGATGATTCTGTTCGTCCTGTTCGTCGGCATCCTGCTGGCAATCCGCCAGGTCTGGCGGCTGGTGCCGGAAGTGCGCTGGGTCAACGCCCTGCGGTCCGGCGATGCGGCCAACGTCCGCCAGCCCGTCCTCCTTGCACCGATGGCCAAGCTCATCGGCGACACGGCGGCCCGTCCCGCCATTTCAACGCTGACATTGCGCGCAATCCTGGATTCGATTGGCTCGCGCCTCGACGAGTCCCGCGAGATCGCCCGTTACCTCACCGGACTTCTGGTTTTCCTCGGCCTCCTCGGCACGTTCTGGGGCCTGCTCGAAACTGTCGGCTCCATCGGCGGCGTGATCAGGTCGATGCGCGGCGGCAGCGATGCGACGGTCATGTTCGACGATTTGAAGAACGGTCTTGCTGCGCCGATTGCCGGCATGTCTATCGCCTTTACGTCCTCGCTCTTCGGCCTCGCTGGCTCGCTCATTCTCGGCTTTCTCGACCTGCAGGCCGGACAGGCGCAAAACCGCTTCTATAACGAACTCGAGGACAACTTGTCCTCGATAGCCACCGACCCTCTCGCCTTCTCCGGCGGCGCCAACCTGCCGCCGGAAGTCGCCGACGCACTGAGCAAGATCGGTCGCGGCGAAGGT
>JBFWRC010000030.1:0-56995 GCA_050249115.1 Beijerinckiaceae bacterium | reverse complement strand
CGCATCAACCCCGAAACGAGAAAGGAAAATCCAACCTCTTGACCACACGCCCGCACCGCGGGACAAACAATCCAACCGGGTCACTTCTCAATGAAAATCCCGGGTCAAATCTCAGCGGAAATCAACACACGGACAAACCAAACGGCACCAAGGGCCTGCAATTCGTCTGCTATAGGCCCTATAGCCTTGTGCCCGTTGACGTGCTCCACAAGGTCGTGGGCAATCGTGGAACCGTCACGGCAGGCCATGAAGCCGTCATATGCGGTTGAGCCTTCAAGCCCTAAGCCGGGCTTGCTGTTGTATTCATCGGACACACCGATGAGGGTGACTTTACGTCTGCGCATGGTATTACCTCAAGTGAACCGCTATCGGCTACCTAGGGGGCTTCCTAGGGGCTTGGCCGCATGGCGCTTCCTGATAGGGCAATGGCTTCAAGCTTTTGCCCTATAGGGAAGGGTCACGGGTTAAGCGTTCGGGCGGATATAGGGGGCCTGTTTGCGCAATATCTTTCGGGCCTCTTTAATTGCCGTGCGGACCATATCCGCAAAGTATCCGCCAGCCTTAATGAACTCGCCCGGACGGTAGACGCAGTTGCCTAAGTAGTCCGCGCATATCTCGTGACCGTCCAGTAACACCGAGACCTTCGCACAAAACAGGTCAAACTCACCGCTTTCAATGCCTGTCTTTATGGTGCCATCATCATCCCAAGAGAGGTCTGGCTCATCCTCCGGCAGAGCCTCACACACTACGCTAAAGCGGGCCGTGTCAAAGCGCCAGAGTTCCTCTGCACAATCAATGTAAGCCATCTTGTCTATCCCTATGCTCTAAACCTACGGGCTAAGGCGATTGCCTTGGGCTTGGTTAATCCCGTGTGTTACTGAGCATGTAACAAAGATAGATACACTTAGTTCTGCGTGTAAAGCGAAAAAATGCACTTAAAGCGAAATTTCTTTGCGAGACCAGTTAAGCCCTTGTGTGTTATGGCGTTGCGTATGCTTGAAGCCCCTGCCCTAAGCCCCGCACAATGCCGCGCCGGTCGCGCCCTACTAGGGTGGCGACAAGCAGACCTTGCGGAAAAGAGCGGCGTGAGTGCCCGTCTGATAATGCAGTATGAGGGCGAACAGGTAGACCCAAAGCCCGTAACGCTATGGGCGCTTCGCATGGCGCTTGAAGGCGCTGGCGTGCTGCTAGGGCCTAATGAGGGCGTATCGCTAGCGCCCCGTGGCTATGCCTCACGGCAGGCCAGCTAAGACCCCTCTCCCCTCCGGTAGTGTCTGAATGCTTGACTATGTGCTCGGCATTAAGCCAGTGCGCGAAGTGACTGACTTGGAGGGCACTGATAGTATCTCTTAAGCGAGGCCAAGGGCTAACCCTGAGGCCAACCCCTACGGAAAGTTACCAGCGGATAATCGATGCGCCCCACGTAAAGCCTCCGCCCATCGCTTCAATCATGACGATATCGCCACGTTTGATTCTTCCGTCGGAAACAGCCTGGCTCAATGCCAGCGGTATCGAGGCGGCGGAGGTGTTTCCATGCATATGCACGGTTTTAACGACCTTCTCGCGCGCCAGGCCCATCTTGTCGGCGGAAGCGTCGATGATCCGCTCGTTGGCCTGATGCGGCACGAACCAGTCAATATCGTCCGGCGCAAGACCCGTCGCATCGAAAGCGTCTTTCATGACGTCCGTCACCATGCCGACTGCATGCTTGAAGACATCACGTCCCTGCATGCGCAAATGGCCGGTCGTTCTGGTGGTCGAAGGTCCACCGTCGACGAAAAGCTTTTCCCGATGGCGTCCGTCCGACCGCAAATGCGTTGTAAGCACGCCCCGGTCGGCGATCGTTCCATTGCCTTCCTGCGCCGACAGCACGGCAGCGCCCGCGCCATCGCCGAACAGCACGCAAGTCGTCCGGTCGTCCCAGTCCAGCAGGCGCGAAAACGTTTCCGCACCGATGACCAGCGCATGTTTATGCGATCCGGAGACGAGAAATTTGTCTGCGATCGTGATGCCGTAAACAAATCCCGAGCACACGGCTTGAACGTCGAACGCCATGCCCTGTGTGATGCCGAGCGCTGCCTGCACCTGTGTCGCCGTGGCTGGAAACGTGTAATCGGGCGTCGCCGTCGCCAGAATAATCAGATCGATATCGCTCGCGGCAATTCCGGAAGCCGCCAGCGCGCGCTCCGCCGCTTTCGTCGCGAGCATGGACGTCGTTTCGCCCTCGGCCGCAATGTAGCGCTGCCGGATGCCTGTGCGCTGCACGATCCATTCGTCGCTGGTGTCGACCTTCTTTGCAAGATCGGCGTTGGACACCGCCTTTTCGGGCAGCGCAGAACCGACGCCTTCAATGACCGATCGCAATATCGTTTTGTGTTGCACGCTCTTGTCCGTTCGTGACCCGGCCGCAACCCTGGAACCGGCGGATTGCAACAAGCCGGCTTGATCCCGGTCTGCAGTAAACCGCCGCCAGAGCGGCCCTGCCTCACGGGATAGCATGATTCCGCTTACATTTCGCTGCTGCTCGCCCCGCTTTCCGGCGCACCGGGCGCGAGACGCATGTCTTGCGCTTCGGTCAGCGTCGCCCGGATTTTGGATTGCAGGCCGTTACGCACCATGTCGTAGCCGATGTCGACTGCTCCGCTGAACCCCAGCCCGTCGGTGCCGCCGTGGCTCTTGATGACGATCCCGTCAAGGCCAAGGAAAACTGCGCCATTCGAGCGGCGCGGGTCCATTTTCGCGCGCAGGGCGTTGAAAGCTTTGCGTGCGAACAGATACCCGATTTTCGACATCAGCGAGGCGTTCATTTCGGCGCGCAGATATTGAGCAATCTGCCGCGCCGTGCCCTCGGCGGCTTTCAGCGCAATGTTGCCGGTAAACCCTTCGGTGACCACGACATCGACGGTTCCAAGTCCGAGGTCGTCGCCCTCGACAAAGCCGTGGTAGCGCAGGTGTTGAAACGGCGTCTCGCGCAGGATTCGCGCCGCCGCCTTGACCTCTTCGATCCCCTTGATCTCCTCGACGCCGACATTGAGCAAGCCGACGCTGGGCACATCCCGGCCAAGCACGATTCGAGCCATGGCCGAGCCCATGATCGCCAGATCGACCAGATGCTGCGCGTCGGCCCCTATCGAAGCCCCCAGATCCAGAACGATGGATTCGCCGCGCGCATTCGGCCAGATGCCGGCCAGCGCCGGCCGCTCGACCGAGGCCAGCGTCCGCAGGCAGACCTTGGCCATCGCCATGAGAGCGCCGGTATTGCCAGCCGACACGGCAACATCGGCTTCGCCCTGCTTTACGGCCTCGATGGCCTTCCACATCGACGACACCCGCCGCCCGGTCCGCAGGGCCTGGCTTGGCTTGTCGCCCATCTGAACCGCGACGTCGGTGTGTACTACCCGGGAAACCGCCTGCAATTCCGGATGCCTGGCGAGTTCCGATCCAAGCATCGCCTCATCGCCGAACAGGATGAACTCGATATCGGGATGGCTTTTTGCCGATAAGGCGCATCCGGGGATGGTCATCGCCGGCCCCGCATCGCCCCCCATGGCGTCGACTGCAACGCGGACCTTGTCCGGCATATTCAAACCTTGCTCCAAAGCCCGCTGCAGCGCCTAAAAGCCCATCAGCGGCAAGCGGATCATACGCGGATCGGCCAAGGCCGAAACGCTTCCAAAACACCCCCGAAAACCGGGCCGGACGATAGTCTTTTACACGGCAAAAGCAACAGGTTTGGCGCGCGCAGGACCCGGAGGCGCCCCACTGGGACCTTCAACCGCCATTCCCCGGCTTGAGGGCGCGAAGCGCCTCAAAAGGCGACGGTTTGGCTTCCTCCGTACTCTCCTCACCTGTTGCCTCAAATGCCGCTCCCGGTTTGCGCGGATAAGGATCGAGGCCAAGCGCCAGATGTTCCACGGTCAGCGCGCCCAGGTCGATCGAGTCGCCGGAAATTGCGTCGGGCGGCTCGTCCCATTCGGCCTCGTTCCCCGGCGTGTCGGAAGACGCCGCTGCGAGGGTGGCTGGATCGGAAGTAAAACGGACATCCACTACTTCCCGGATTTCGCTGTCGAAATCCTCCAGCGTGACCACACATGTCTGCGTCAGCCGCGCCCGCAGTTCTCCCTTGACGTGGATGATCTTGCCTTCGGGCAAGACACGGTATTCCGCCCGCAGTGCGGCTATCGCCGGCAAATCGAAGGCCTTTGCGATGGCCGCGCATTCGTCTGCTTCGGCTTTTATGCGCACGGGATCGCCGGTTTCATTGAGCAGATCGGCGATCGTATAGGGCCGTTCCAGCAACGGCGCTTCCGCCCGCCCGGATTGTTTTTTCGACATGCCGCAAGTTTCCCGATAGTTCCGCCGCGCTTCAGCCCGGCTGCCCGGCGCCTGCCGGAATGGCCGGCCATTCGAGCCTTGCTTCGATGAGCCGCGCATCGTCGAGCTTCGCAAGAATGTCCGCGCTCGCCAATACATAATCCGCCATTGGTCCGGCGAACGGGGCATTGGCCAGATCATCTTCGCCATAGATATTGCGCGCCAGCGCCTGCGCAAGGACGCAGGCATCGCGCGCCTCCAGGGCCGCCCCGTAGGCCTGTGTCCGGCCGAGATAGCTCTCCGCCATCTTCTTCATGCGCTTGGGAACAGTCAGGTCGCCGACCCCCATTTCGCGTAGCGCCACTTCGAATCGCGAGAACACAGCGTCGGTAAGATCACGGGCCATGTCCGGTCCTGGCGCCGCCGCACGTTCCAGCCGCCGGACGATCAGACCGGCATGCAGCGCGACCATCTCGAACCGCCCGTCGACCGAATCCGGCACCGCGAGCGCCGCATAAAAGGCCGGCTGGCGCGCCTGAGCCATCAGTGCCTCGAGCAAGCGCTCGATGGCGGCGGCAGAACGATTACGGCGAAAAAAACCAAGCATTTGGGTTATTCCCATACAGATTGGAGCCGGATATCGCGCGTAGTAGCGGCATTGTCCAGCACGGGGCGCTGTTCCGGCGGCGACTAGCGGCCGCAACTTGCATTTCCCGCCGCTTGCCGCTAAGCACCGCCTCTCTCCGCAGTCGCAAAAAGAACGCAATCCTGCTAAAAGGGATTTCCGGACATCGGCTTCCGCGACGGTTGCGGGCGCGGAAAGCATTCAGGCCGTTTTATTGGAGCAGGGTATGAAAACCCAGGGTATGAAAACCAATGTTCGCGCATTTGCGCGCGGTGCGGGACTGGCGCGCGTCGTAGCGCTGGGGCTGGCCCTGTCCGCTCCGCTGGCGCTTGGCGGCTGCCTTGGCTACGACGGCGAAGTCTATCACGGCTACATCATCGACGACCGCGCCATCGGCCAGGTCAAGCCCGGCTCATCCGCAGAACAGGTTCTCGTCGTGCTCGGCACCCCGACAACCACGTCCACTGTCGGCGGCGACGCCTGGTATTACATCAGCCAGAAAAGCGACCGGAAAGTTGCCTTCATGAAGCGCCAGATTCTCGATCAGCGCGTTCTGGCCGTGTATTACGACAAGAACAAGCGCGTGGAGCGGATCGCCAATTACGGCATGCGCGACGGCAAGCTGTTCGACTATGTCTCGCGCACGACGCCAACCGCTGGCAGCGAGCCGTCCTTCGTCCGCAACATGATGACGAATCTGCTGCGCTTCAACTGATCTTCAGCCTTTACCGGCGAATGCAAAAAGGGCGGCCCGCGAGCCGCCCTTTTTCATGTTCGTAAAATCTGCGTCTGGAGAAACTGCGGAGCGGCAAGCCGCCCCGCTCTTGTTTCGATCGGCACGCAGGCATCAGCCCGTATGCATCACCCCGTGTGCGCCAGTACTGCCAGAAGCAGCAGCGCAACGATGTTGGTGATCTTGATCGCCGGATTGACGGCAGGACCTGCGGTGTCCTTGTAGGGGTCGCCGACAGTATCGCCAGTGACGGACGCCTTGTGCGCTTCCGAACCCTTCTGGTGAGTCACTCCGTCCTTGTCGGTGAAGCCGTCTTCGAACGACTTCTTGGCGTTGTCCCACGCGCCGCCGCCCGAGGTCATCGAGATGGCGACAAACAGGCCGTTGACGATCACGCCGAGCAGCATCGCGCCGAGCGCAGCGAAGGCCGAAGCCTTCGAGCCCGACACCAGCAGCACGCCAAAATAGGCAACCAGCGGAGCCAGAACCGGCAGCAGCGACGGGATGATCATTTCCTTGATCGCCGCCTTGGTCAGCATGTCGACGGCGCGGCCGTAGTCCGGACGCTGCGTGCCTTCCATGATGCCAGGCATTTCCTTGAACTGCCTGCGTACTTCCTCCACGACCGATCCGGCAGCGCGGCCGACGGCGGTCATGGCGATGCCGCCGAACAGGTAAGGTATCAGCCCGCCGAAGATCAGGCCGGCGACGACATAAGGATTGGAGAGGTCAAAAGAGACCGTTCCGATATCCTTGAAGTACGGCACGCCGGCCTTCGTGAAGGCCTGAATGTCGTTCGTGTATGCGGCGAACAAAACCAGCGCGCCAAGACCCGCCGAACCGATGGCGTAGCCCTTGGTCACCGCCTTGGTGGTGTTGCCAACCGCGTCGAGTGCGTCGGTCGAATGACGCACTTCCTTCGGCAGGCCCGCCATTTCGGCAATGCCGCCGGCGTTGTCGGTCACCGGACCGAAGGCGTCGAGCGCCACGATCATGCCGGCAAGGCCGAGCATGGTCGTCACGGCGATGGCCGTGCCGTACAGGCCCGCGAGCTGATACGTCGAGATGATTCCCGCCACGATGACGATCGCTGGCAGCGCCGTCGCTTCCAGCGAGACCGCGAGGCCCTGGATGACGTTGGTGCCGTGACCCGTCACCGAAGCCTGGGCGATGGACACGACCGGACGCTTGCCGGTGGCGGTGTAATATTCGGTGACCCACACAATGGCCGCCGTCACCACGAGGCCGACGAGGCCGCAGATGAACAGGTTCATGCCGGTGATCGACTGCCCGGCAACCTTGCCGATTTCGCCCCAGCCGGTGAGGAAATGGGTGGCGACAGCCAGACCGCCGATCGACAGCACGCCGGTCAGGATCAGGCCCTTGTAGAGCGCGCCCATGATCGAATTGTCGGAGCCGAGCTTCACGGCGTAGGTGCCGGCAATCGAGGTCACGATACAAGCCGCGCAGATGGCGAGCGGATAGAGCATCGAAACGCCGAGAGCCGCCGTTCCGCCGAAGAAGATGGCGCCCAGAACCATCGTGGCGACCACGGTCACCGCATAGGTCTCGAACAGGTCGGCGGCCATGCCGGCGCAGTCGCCAACGTTGTCGCCCACGTTGTCGGCGATGGTCGCCGGGTTGCGCGGATCGTCCTCCGGAATGCCGGCCTCGACCTTGCCCACAAGGTCCGCGCCGACGTCGGCGCCCTTGGTGAAGATGCCTCCGCCCAGACGCGCGAAGATCGAAATCAGCGAAGCGCCGAAGCCAAGCGCCACCAGCGAGTCGATCACGACGCGGCTGTCGCTCTTCAGGCCCATCGGGCCGGTCAGCACCCAGTAGTAAACGGCCACGCCCAGAAGCGCGAGACCGGCCACCAGCATGCCCGTGACCGCGCCCGCCTTGAAGGCGATATCGAGACCGCCGGCCAGCGACTGCGAAGCCGCCTGCGCCGTGCGCACGTTGGCGCGGACCGACACGTTCATGCCGATATAGCCGGCAACGCCCGACAGAACCGCGCCAATGATGAAGCCGATGCCGACCTTGAGGCCGAGAAGCCAGGTAACCAGCAGAAAAATAACGATTCCAACGATGCCGATCGTGGAATACTGACGGTTCAGGTAGGCCTGCGCGCCTTCCGCGACGGCGCCGGAAATTTCCTGCATCCGCTGCGACCCGGCGTCAGCCTTCATCAGCGACGAGATTGTGATTGCGCCGTATACGACGGACAGCAACCCGCACCCGATGATGAGCCAAATAGCAATCATGGAGCTATGCCCTCTCTCTCAAACAAATCCAAAGGCCGTAACGCGCGAATCCGCACGGCCCCGGAGATTGCGACAAATCCGGGGCAGACCGATCGCAGGCCCTATGCCAGAAAGAAGGCGGGGCTGCAATGCGGATAAGGGATGATTAACGACTTGTGGCGGCATTTTGCCGGGAAAAGCTGCGGGAAGGCAGAGAGGCAATAGGCAGTAGGCTGTAGGGAACAGGAAAAGACCGCGGCAATCAAATATTGCCCGAATTGATTCGGCAAGGACACCCCGGCAGGCAATTCCGCAGTATCTGGCGCCACCAGAATGATATGCCTATTGCCTACCGATTCAAACAACCTCCCGCCGCCGCACCAGCTGCCCGCCCGCCACCAGCGCCAGCAGCGCCGCGCCGATCATCGGGAAGGCCACCCAGTTCACCATGTCCCAACCGGAGAAGGCGAGGATCTGGCCGGACGAAAACGAAGTGATCGCCATCATTCCGAACACCAGAAAATCGTTGAACGCCTGCACCTTGTTGCGTTCTTCCGGACGGTGCGTATCCACAACCATGGCGGACGCACCGACGAAACCGAAGTTCCAGCCGATGCCGAGCAGAATCAGCCCGATCCAGAAATGCCAGACCGTGATGCCCATCAGCCCGGCCACGGCGGCAAGGCACAGAATGCCCAGCCCCAGCGCCACCACCCGCCCCGCGCCGAATTTCGCGATCAGGTGGCCTGTGAAAAAGCTCGGCGCGAACATGGCGATGACATGCCAGGTGATGCCGTTGTTCGCCGCCGACTGCGGCAGGCCGCACATCTTCATCGCGAGCGGCGCGGATGTCATCACGAGATTCATCAGCGAATAGGAAATCATCCCGCAAAGCGCGGCGACGATGAACGACTTCTGCCGCGCGATCTCCATCAGCGGACGCCCGGCCGAGAGATTTTCCTCTTCCGGCGGCGGCAGATTTGTCCCCGAAAGCACCCACATGCAGACCAGCGCCACGCATCCCTGCGCCACGAAACTGGCGGCATAGATGTACGGCGCCCACCAGTTCATGGTGATCGTGACGAGTTGCGGCCCGAGCACGCCGGAGAAGATGCCGCCCGCCATGACCCAGGAAATCGCCTTTGGCCGCAGCGCGGGACTCGCCCCGTCCGTTGCAGCAAAGCGGAAGGAATGGGCGACCGACTGGTAGAAGCCGGCAATCAGCGTCGCCGTGCAGAACAGGAAGAACGAGCCGATAACGATAGCGAAGGCCGCCAGCATGCCGGTGAAGAAACCGATGCCCGTCCCCAGCATGAACACGGTCTTGCGCCCGTGTTTACGTGCGATATAGCCGGCCGGCAGCGTACCGATGGCGGTTCCGACCACCATCGTCGAGACGGGCACCGTCGCCCATGCCAGCGACGGCGCGAGAATCGAGCCAACAACGGCGCCGGTCGTCATGATGACAGTAGCGTTGGCGCCTGCCAGCGCCTGCGCGGCCGACAACCGCAATATGTTGGCGCGGGCCGTGGCGTCGTCGATCTGGGTGGACGGCGTACCGTGCGCCGGGGCAGTCACCGCTGTCATTTGCGCAAATATCCAGAAAATCGAATGTGACCGCTGCATACTCCCCTGCGCCCCGGATGTCACCCCGCCGCGAGCAAAGTTTGCCCCAAATACGATAAACCCTTATTCCCTAATGCCTACTGCCTACTGCCTACTGCCTACTGCCTACTGCCTACTGCCTGCTCCCTTACTCGCAACTCCCTGCTCGCTCCCCCATGACCGAAGACAACAAGATCGCACAAGCCGCCGAAGCGCATGGCGTTAGCATCGAAGACGAAATCCGCGCCCGCGCAATCATAGAGAAGGCGCTGGAAGACGGCGTAGCGCGCTTTTACGAGATCGTACGCGACGACGCGCTTATTGGCCCGATCTTTCTGGGGTCGGTGCACGATTTTCCCGCGCACATGAAGACAATGGTCGATTTCTGGTCGCGCATGACGCTGGGCACGGAGCGCTATGCCGGCATGCCCCTGCCCCCGCACGTCAAACTCGACCTGACGCCGGAGCATTTCGAGCGCTGGCTGGCTGTGTGGAAAGAAGCCGCTTTCGCAACAATGCCGGAGCCGCTGGCGGAACTCGTCACCCAGCGCGCGGCGAACATGAGCGCACACTGGATCGCCGCCCTGCAAAGCGTGCGCGAGCAGCAGGAAAAGCTGGCGGCGGATGGAAAAGACCGCCCCGACGCGTGAAGGAAACCGGGCCGTCGCAAGTGCGAACCTCGCTGCTTGGCTATTGATGACAAACCGGAAGTAGCCTAGCCTCCCACATGGATCGCACGCAGAGAAAGTCGGTCCCGCGGCCCCCCGCCGCCACGAGGAGGAAACCCATGTCGCGTCTTTACCGAACCTTTGCGCTCGGCTGCATGTCCGCCGCTGCACTCACAATGCTGGCCGTTCCGGCCGCACGCGCGCAACGCCCGCCGGGGCTCGCCGAAAACGACAAGTCCAACCCGAAAGCCAGCGGTCAGGCCGGAACGCTGCGCCCGCATCCGACACCCGCCATTCCGCCGAAGCCGGATCAGCTGCCGCTGGCCAAAATCAAGCTGCCCGCCGGCTTCAAGGCTGAAATCTGGTCATCCGGCCATGCCGGCGGTCGGACGATGGTGCGTTCGCCGAACGGCACGATATTCGTCGGCACGCGCCAGATCGGCCGCGTCTACGCCATCATCGACAAGGACGGCAAGCGCGAAGTCAAGATCGTCGCCAAGGGGTTGACCCAGCCCAACGGCCTCGCCTTCCGGGACGGGGCTCTTTACGTTTTCGCGATCAACCGCGTCTTCAAATATGACGGCATAGAGGGCAAGCTCGACAATCCGGGCGAGCCCAGGGAACTGACGGCTGCGTATAATTTGCCGCCGGAAATCCACCACAACTGGAAATACGTGGATTTCGGGCCGGACGGCAAAATGTACGTGCAGGTCGGCGCGAACTGCAACATCTGCGAACTCGACACCAACATCCGCGGCCAGATTCGCCGCTACAATGCTGACGGCACGGGCATGGAAGTCGTCGCCCGCGGCGTGCGCAATACGGTTGGCTTCGACTGGCATCCGGAAACGAAGGAATTGTGGTTCACCGACAACGGCCGCGACTGGGCCGGCAACGATGGTCCGCAGGACGAACTCAACCGCCTGCCGAAAGGCAGGGATGGCGCGAACTTCGGCTTTCCCTATTGTCACGCCAACGCCATTCCGGACAAGGACGTGACGAAGCCCGAACCCTGCAAGGATGTCGTCATGCCTTCTGCCCTGCTCGGCCCGCACGCCGCAGGTCTGGGCATCAAGTTCTATACAGGATCGATGTTCCCGGCCTCCTACAGGAACGTCGCCTTCATCGCCCGCCACGGCTCCTGGAATCGTGAAAAAAAATACGGTTACGATGTCGTCGTCGCGCGCACGCAGCCGGATGGTTCAGCGAAGATTGAGCCGTTCCTTCAGGGGCTACTGGACGAAGGGTCGAACCAGTTCTTCGGCCGCCCGGCCTATGTCCTGCAAATGCCCGATGGCGCGCTTCTGGTCTCCGACGACCGCAATGGCGCGATCTACCGCATCAGCTATTCCGGTCCGAAATAGGATGTAATGTGAGGGACGCCGGTCCATTCTGCCGGCATCCCGCCCCTTTGGAACACGGACAAGCGATGCCATCCCCATATCCTGTAAGCCGCATGGTTCTCGCCGCAGCCGCCGGCGTTCTGTCCTTGTGCGCTGCGCCGGAGCAGTCAGCAGCGCAGAACGCCCGGCTGCACGAAAAAATCGAGCTCTGCAAAACCTGCCACGGCGCAGACGGCAATTCGACAATTGAAAAGACGCCCTCGCTCGCCGGTCAGCCGGAATTCTTTCTTCTCAACCAGCTCGTGCTCATTCGCGAAGGCGTCCGCCCGGTCAGGGAAATGGCCGAGGCCGCACGGGATCTCACGGACGACGACATTCAGGCGCTTGCTGCATATTATTCAAGACTGCCCGCAAAGCCCGCCGGCCCGAAGCCCGATCCGGCCCTCGCCGCCAAGGCAAAGCCGCTAGCCGAAAAGCTTCTGTGCGGATCCTGCCACGGCAAGGGGCTGGAAGGCATCGACCAGATCCCGCGCCTCGCCAAGCAGCGGGTGGACTATCTGATCTACGCCATGCGCGCCTACAAGACCGACGCCCGTCCGGGTGCGGACACGACGATGGCCGCGGCCATCGCCAGCGCCAGCGACAGCGATCTCATCGCGCTGGCCCATTACGCCGCTTCCTTCTGACTGCGGCTGCGCCGCGCCAATCCGCTGCCCGCCAGTCCACTGCCGGCCAATCCAGCCCGGCTTGCCGTCTTGACACGCGCGCCCGATTCGCGCCCTGTCAGCGGCAGGGGAGAGACATTGGACGCATCTCAAATCGAAACGCTGACCGCGCAACTGCTCGGCGAAATCGCTTCGCGCCGGCCGCTGGTGCAGAACATTACCAACTACGTGTCGATGGACATCGCAGCCAACGCACTGCTGGCCATTGGCGCATCTCCGGTCATGGTCTTCGCGCCGGAAGAATCGCCCGAACTGTCTCCTCATATAGACGCGCTCGTCGTCAACACCGGAACATTGTCGAAAGCCGCGGCAGAGGCGATGGATGTTGCCGCCCGCGCGGCTAGCGCCAACACAAAGCCCTGGCTGCTCGATCCGGTGGGTGCGGGCGGCCTGACGCTGCGCAACGAAACGGTCAAAACGCTTGCCGCAAGCAAGCCCTCGATCATTCGCGGCAACGCCTCGGAGATTATCGCAGTCGCCCGCATCCTTGGCCTTACCCGGAACGCCGCAAGGCCTCGCGGCGTGGATTCCACATCGCAAAGCGCCGATGCCGAGGCAAGCGCGCTCGCGCTCGCCCGCCATTGCGCATGTACGGTCGCGGCAACGGGCGCCATCGACATCGTGACAGACGGCGCGCAGACCGTGCGGCTCGCCAATGGCGACGCCATCATGACCCGTGTCACTGCGCTCGGCTGTTCGCTTTCGAGCGTTATGGGCGCGTTCCTTGGCGTTGCGCCGAAACCGCTCGACGCGGCGATTGGCGCGCTCGCGCTCTACGGCGTCGCTGCCGACATCGCCCTGCCGCAGTCCAGAGGCCCGGCCTCGTTCCGCGTCGCCTTCCTCGATATGCTCGCCAACATCCGCGCCGCAGATTTTGCCGGCCGTATAAGGACATCGTAAAATGGCATTCGATCCGAAGATATGGCGCCTGTGCCTCGTCACCGACAGGCCGCTGGCGCGCGGGCGCAACATCGTCGACATAACGGCAGCCGCCGTGAAGGGCGGCGCAAGCATGGTGCAATTGCGCGAGAAAACCACTGACACGCGCGAGTTTCTGGAAATCGCCCGTGCCCTCAAGGCGCTACTGACGCCGCTCGGCGTGCCCCTCGTCGTGAACGACCGCGTCGACATCGCGCTGGCGGTCGATGCCGAAGGCGTCCACGTCGGCCAGACCGACATGCCCATCGCCATCGTGCGGCAGATGATCGGGCCGGGAAAGATCGTCGGCCTGTCCTGCTCGCGGCGGGAATACATTCTGGCCCCCGATGCGGCGGAAGCAGACTATCTCGGCATCGGTCCGGTCTATGCGCAGAACACCAAGCCCAACGCCAATGCGCAGCCGCACGGCCCGGAAGGTTTCGCCGCCCTGCGCGCGCTGACGCAACAGCCGGTCATGGCCATCGGCGGATTGAAGCCGGACAATTCCGCACCCGTCGTCGCAGCAGGCGCGGACGGGCTCGCGGTCGTGTCCGCTATCGTTTCGGCAGACGATCCGGAAACCGAAGCGCGCAAATTCGCGGCTTTATATCGCTGACATCCGCGCTCAGAATTTCCCCGGCGCCGGCTTTCTGTGCTCCGGGTCCATCACGATGCGAAGCGCGTTCTTTTCCATGCCGCCGGCGTAATAGGTCGTGGCGCAAATCGTCAGCTCGTAGATTTCTTGCGGCGTAAAATGCGATGCCAGCGCGTCGAACGTCGCGTCCGCAACGTTTCCCTTGTTCCCACACAACTCCTCCACATACGCCAGAAGCGCGAGTTGCTCTTCGTCGTAGAGGTGGCGGTTGTTCTGCCAGTCGTGCAATGCGTTCACTGCCGCGTCGCTAAGTCCGCACTGGATACAAAACGGCTTGTGGTGATGCACCTCGTATTCGCACTCCACCATTTGGGCAGCGCGCGTGATCGCAAGTTCGCGGTAGATGCGCGGCACGGAACAACCACTGCGAATGGCATAGATCAAAGGTTTGCGCGCCGCGCTGATTTCGGGCCCGTGCGCGCTGACCAGATGCAGGTTCAGGATGTGACTGCCGCGGGCGATGGTATCATCGAAAATCGCCTTCACCTCGGGGTTCAAGGGTTTCGGCAAGCCCGGCAGACGCGATACTTTTTCGTGATAGTCCCGGTTCTCTTCCATGCGCGCATCCCCGTTTTCGAATTATGGCAGGCGAAGATTGCCACGCCCGTCCCTGCCGCGCTAGTTTCGAAGCAACGGGGTGCGCAAACCCCAGGGAGAGAAACATGTCCGCCAAGCCCGCTATAGAGCCCGCCATAGAGCCCGCCCCCGATCCCAGCGCAAATCCGCCGCGCGCCATTACCCGCATGATCGGCGACATCGAAGTCACGGCGTTCTGCGATGGTATTTTGCCTTCGAACGTCAAATGCGCCCTCGGCATCGAACTCGAGGACGTCGAGAAAATGACGGGCCTTTCGCGCGACGACATTCTGTGGATGCATGTCAACGAATTCGTGCTCAAGATCGGCGGCAAATACGCCATCATCGATACCGGCGCGGCCGAGCGCATGTATCCCTCGCTCGGGCTGCTGATGGGCAATCTCAAGCGCGGCGGCGTCGATCCGGCGAAGATCGAACATATTTTCATTACACATCTGCATCCAGACCACATGCACGGGCTGATCGACGAAAACGGCAAGGCGAACTTTCCCAATGCGGAAGTTCTCGTCCACGAGAAGGAAGCCAATTTCTGGCTCGACCGCGATCTGTCCGGCAATCCGAAACTCGACGGCAACATCACGAACGCCGAACGTAACACGCGGCCCTATCGCGCCAGCGGCCAGTTCCGCACTGTCAAGGATGGCGAAGGCATTGCCGGCGTTTCCGCCCTCTGCTGCCCCGGCCACACGCCGGGCCACACGTCATGGCTCGTGAATTCCGGCAAGGAAACCGCGATCATGTGGGGCGACATCGTCCATCTGGAAAAGGTTCAGGTTGCGCGGCCTGACGTTACCGTCACATACGATCTCGACGGACCAACCGGCGCCAAATCGCGCGAGCGCATTCTCGACATGTGCGCCGCCGACAAGCTCGTCACGCTCGGCGCGCATCTGGCGTTCCCCGGCTTTTCGCGCGTCGTGCGCCGCGGACCGGCCTACGCCATCGAGACGGACTGAATACCGGCGCGAAAAAACCCTCAAAAATGGCTGTAGGAGCCGCGCGCGAAGTCGTGCGTCTTCCCGGCCTCGTCGACGAACACCGCCTCGCGCTCCTGCTGCGCGGCAACCTCGCCGATGGCTGTGACGGCGACGCCCGCCGCGCGCGCCGCTGCACTGAACTCGATCGCCCGCTCGCGCGCCACCGTGCACAGGATTTCATAATCGTCGCCGCCGGTCAGGATCGCGTTGAGCGCGCCTGCATCTGCTGCGGCTACGGCCGACGCCGCATCGGACCGCGGCACGCGCGCTATCTCCACCCGCGCGGAAACGCCGGACACGCGCATCATCTTCGCCAGATCGCCGGCAAGCCCGTCGGAAACGTCCATCGCTCCATGCGCGAACTGCCGGACGGCGGCAGCCAAGGCATTGCGCGGTTGCGGCACGCGGTAGCGCTCGACGAGAAACGCGCGATGCTCCTGCGCCAGCGCGGCAGCCCACGATGGCGGCGATGCCCCCGCCAGATGCACGCCAAGCGCCGCATCGCCGATGGTCCCGGAGACGAAAATCACGTCGCCCGCGTGCGCGCCGGTGCGCCGGGCCATTGTCCCGCGCGGCAGAGAACCGAATGCCGTCACCGACAGCGTCAACGGCCCCGGCGTCGTTACCGTATCGCCGCCGAGCAGCGGACAGGAAAACGACTTTGCGTCTTCGCCGAGAGCCCCGGCGAACGATGCAAGCCATCCCTCGCTGCGCACCGGCGAAGCCTTGTCCGCAGGCATGGCGAAGGAGAGCAGAAATCCAGCCGGATCCGCGCCCTTGGCAGCCAGATCGGACAGGTTCACCCGCAGCGCCTTGCGCGCAATCGTGTCGGCCGGATCCTCCGCATAAAAATGCACACCGGCGACGAGAGTATCCACGGTCAGCACCAGATCGCGGCCTTCCGGTGGCGTCAAAAGCGCCGCATCGTCGCGCAGCCCGAGCGCACCGGGTCCCGCCAGCGGCGCAAACCAGCGGCCGATAAACCGGTCTTCGTCGCTTGGTTGGGACATCGCGAAGAACCTCAGGCGCGCTTCTCGAACTCCGCCGAGCGCAGCCCGCGCGCGATGTGATCGAGAACGGCGTTGACCATGCCCGTCTCGTCGTCGGCGAGAAAAGCCCCCGCGACGTCGACATATTCGGCGATGACGACGCGGGCGGGAATGTCTTCGCGCGCGCGCAGTTCGTAGGTGCCTGCACGCAGCACGGCGCGCATGACAGCTTCCACACGCCGCAGCGGCCAGCGGTCGCTCAGCGCAGCGTTCGTCGTGCGGTCGATGCCGAGCTGGTCATCCAGAACGCCCTGCACAATGTCGCGGAACAGCGCCTTGTCGGCCGGTTCGTATTCGACGCCCTCAACCGTCTGCCCCATCCAGAAACTCTCGAACTCGGCGAGAACGTCGTTCAGGCCCTTGCTGGCCACGTCCATCTGGTAAAGCGCCTGAACGGCGGCGAGCCGCGCGGCGGCCCTGTTGCGGCGGGCCATGGTCAGCGTCCCATCCGGCGTTTAAGCGCGTACAGCACCATCGCCGCACGCGCCGCATCGCCGCCCTTGTCGCCCTGTTTCGGATCGGCGCGGACGATCGCCTGCTCTTCGTTTTCAACGGTCAGAATGCCGTTGCCGACGGGAAACCGGCTCTGCACGCCGATGTCCATCAACCCGCGCGAACTCTCGTTGGCGACGATCTCGAAATGATAGGTCTCGCCGCGAATGACGCAGCCCAGCGCAATGGCTCCGGCATAGCGCCCGCTGCCCGCGATCATCTGCACCGCCGCCGGAATTTCCAGCGCGCCTGGAACGTTGACAATCTCACAGACGCCGCCTTGCGCCTCGATGGCCGCGCGTGCGCCGCTCAGCAGCAGGTCGCCGATGGCGTCGTAATAGCGCGCCTCGACAATGGCGAACCGGGCGCCTTCGAGCGCGGGCAATTGCGGGCCGCCTGACCGTTTCGGCTCTGCCATGAGTTTCACCTGTGTTTCGGAATATTCGCAAGCGCCGGAGTTTTACAGCATCGCGCGAAAAAGTGGACCCGGTTTTTCGCACGGGGACATTATCCGCGCGCCTCCACGAGCCTGGCAGCGTAGCGCGCCATCAGGTCGGCTTCGATGTTGACCGGATCGCCCATCCCGCGCTCGCCCCAGGTCGTCACCGCCAGCGTATGCGGGATCAGCAGGCACGAGAACACGTCGTCCTGAACGGAATTGACGGTCAGTGACGTGCCGTCGAGGCAGACCGAGCCCTTTTCGGCGATGAATTGCTTGATCGTCTGCGGTGCGCGGAAGTCGAAGCGGACCATGCCGTCGAACGCCTCGCGCGCCACGATTTCGGCGATCCCGTCGACGTGGCCGGTGACGATATGCCCGCCCAGCTCGTCGCCGATTTTCAGCGAACGCTCCAGGTTGATCCGCGTTCCTGTCCGCCAGCGACCAGCCGTCGTGCGCGCCAGCGTTTCGGCCGCCACATCGACGTCGAACCAGGTGCGGCCTGCGTCCGTCCCGATTTCCACCGCCGTCAGGCACGGACCGGAACAGGCGATGGACGCACCGACAGCGATGGAAGCGGCCTCATAAGCGCAGGCAATCCGGAAACGGATCAACTGGCCGCGCTCCTCGCGCGCCGCGATTTCGCCAACGTCCGAAACCAGTCCGGTAAACATTACCCACGCCTCCGCCATATCCGCATGCGGTCGTTGCCCGCCTGCCCGTCCTCGACCAGATCGTAGCCGGCATTCGACAGGAGTATCCGGCGCGCCTCTTTCGTCAGCACCGGCACGCCTTCACGCCCGATCGGCTTCGGACTTGTAAACAGCACAACTTCGTCGGCGAGGCCGGCCCGTATGAGGCCGCTTCCGACTTTCGGCCCCCCTTCGCTGAACACGCGCGTCACCCCGCGTGCTCCCAGCGCCTGCAATGCGGCGGCAAGCGATATGCGCCGTCCGGCTTCGGCAGCGACTGCAACAACTTCCGCCCCGAAGGCGGCAACCGTAGCGCGCGCGCTTTCGGAGACGCCTTCGGCACAGAGAACCAGCAATGGGTGGGAACTGCATGTCGCCAGCAGGCGCGAATTGTGCGGGATGGCAAGACTGCCGTCGAGCAGGACACGCAACGGTTTGCGGCCCTCCATGCCCGGCAGCCGCACTGTCAACAACGGATCGTCGGCCAGCGCTGTGCCGATGCCGACCATGATGGCGTCGTGCGCCGCGCGCATCGTCTGGACGCGATTGTTCGCCGCCCGCCCGGTAATCATCAGCCGGCCGTCGTGGATGTCGCCGGCCGCGTAGCCGTCGGCCGTCTCGGCCAGCTTCAGGGTCACGAACGGACGGCCTTCCGTGACGCGCAGAATGTGGCCAAGATGGGCCTGCCGCGCCGCCGCCGTTTCGACGCCCGTCACGACGTCGATCCCGGCTGCCCGCATCATTGCGTGGCCGCGCCCCGCCACCCGCGGGTCCGGATCGTCGAGGGACGATACGACGCGCGCTATGCCGGCTTCGATGATCGCCTGCGCGCAGGGCGGCGTCAGCCCCGTGTGGCTGCAAGGTTCAAGGCTGACATAGAGCGTCGCTCCGCGCGCCCGCGCGCCTGCCTGCGCCAGCGCCTCGGTTTCCGCATGGGGACGCCCGCCAGGACGTGTCAGCCCGCGGCCAACGACAACGCCGCCGCTGACCACAAGCGCGCCAACCGATGGATTGGGAGCCGTCTGCCCGAGCGCGCGGCGGCCGAAACCGATCGCCGCCCGCATGAAGCGGCGGTCGAGCGCCGGATCGGCAGCGCCGTCCGAAGGCTTTTCCGCTAGCTGAACCATTTCCCCCCGTGCCGTCCTCTCGCACGCATAAGATTTTCGCTTTTCGACCCTGCGGCAGGAAAGATCAAGAACCTGTCCTGTTCGGCGGAAGTTTTCCGGTCCCGCAAGGCGGAGTTCAGCGGGAAGACTCTTTTTCGGTTTCGTCTTCGCTCCCGGCGCCGTTATCCCCTGCGCCGCCGCCGTCGTTCATCTCGCCGATCAGCGCTTCGAAGTCGCGCGCCTCGCGAAAATTGCGATAGACCGAGGCGAATCGCACGTAGGCGACGCTGTCGAGAGATTTCAGGCCTTCCATCACCAGTTCGCCGATGTAGCGGCTTTCGATTTCGCTCTCGCCGATGCTCTCAAGCTGCCGGACGATGCCATTCACCATCTGCTCGACACGGTCAGGGTCACAATCGCGCTTGCGCAACGCCGTTTCGAACGAACGCGCCAGCTTGTCCCGGTCAAAGGGAACGCGCTTGCCGGTCTTCTTGATGACCGTCAGTTCGCGCAACTGCACCCGCTCGAACGTGGTGAACCTGCCCGTGCAGATCGAGCACACACGGCGCCGGCGGATCGCCGAGGAATCCTCGGTCGGCCGCGAATCCTTCACCTGCGTTTCGAGACTGCCGCAATAGGGACAGCGCATGGCGGACTTCCTTGCCGTCGCGGAAAACTGGCGCCCGCAACCTTCGGCCTGCGGCCGCTCGTGTCAGTAGATCGGGAACCTTGCGGTCAGGGCGTGAACCCGCTCGCGCACCGAATCCTCGAGTCCCTTGTTGGTCGCTTCATCATTGGCTTTCGAGAGCCCGTCAAGCACTTCCGCTATGAAGCCTGCCACCTGGAGGAATTCCTGCGGGCCGAAGCCGCGCGAAGTCGCCGCAGGCGATCCGAGCCTGATGCCCGAGGTGACGAACGGCTTTTGCGGATCGAACGGAATGCCGTTCTTGTTGCAGGTGATATGCGCCCTGCCGAGAGCGGCTTCCGCGGCCTTTCCGGTCAGGTTCTTCGAACGTAAATCGACGAGCATCAGGTGATTGTCCGTCCCGCCGGTGACCAGATCGTAGCCGGCGTCCAGAAGTCCCTGTGCCAGAGCGTCCGCATTCGCGACGACCTGCTTTGCATAATCCTTGAACGCGGGCTTGAGCGCCTCGCCGAACGCCACGGCCTTCGCTGCGATCACATGCATCAGCGGGCCGCCTTGCAGGCCGGGGAAAATGGCCGAATTGATCTTCTTGGCGATGTCCTCGTCGTCCGTCAGGATCAGCCCGCCGCGTGGCCCGCGCAGGGTCTTGTGCGTGGTGGTTGTGACCACATGGGCGTGTGGAAACGGCGAGGGATGCGCTCCGCCTGCCACGAGACCGGCAAAATGCGCCATGTCCACGAGCAGAAACGCCCCGACGGAATCGGCTATTGCGCGAAACCGTTCGAAATCCCAGAAGCGCGCATAGGCAGAACCGCCAGCGATGATCATCTTCGGCTTGTGCTCTTCGGCCAGCCGCTGCACCGCGTCCATGTCGATGCGCCCGTCCACGACGCAAACGCCGTAAGGCACGGGTTTGAACCATTTGCCGGACATGTTTACCGGAGATCCGTGCGTCAGGTGCCCGCCCGCCGCCAGATCAAGGCCCATGAACGTGTCGCCCGGCTGCAGCAGGGCCAGAAAGACCGCCTGGTTGGCCTGGCTGCCGGAATTGGGCTGCACATTGGCGAAGCCGCAGCCGAACAGCTTCTTGGCCCGCTCTATCGCCAGCTCTTCGGCGATGTCGACGAACTGGCATCCGCCATAATAGCGGCGGCCCGGATAGCCTTCGGCGTATTTGTTCGTAAGAACAGAGCCTTGCGCCTCCAGAACTGCGCGCGAAACTATATTCTCCGACGCAATCAGCTCGATTTCGTTTTGCTGACGGCCGAGTTCGAGCCCGATGGCGCGCGCGATTTCGGGATCGGCCTCCGCAAGGGTGGCGGAAAAAAACGAATCTTCAAGCTGCGCGGCGGACGCCGCTGCTGTCGCGTTTGCCATTTGCGCTCATTCTCCTGACAGTGGGGGCCGGCCGCGCCCGGCCCGAAGCACGGGCCCGGGCGCCAGCATGACGGCGAAACTCATGGCGCCCTTCTATACCATCGCACGAAAAAGTGGACCCGGATTTTGCGAATTCCAGTCCCTGAATTGAGAATGCGGCCGGTTTTCCGGTGTTCGAACGAAGGCCACACAACCTGCCGGTCCGGCAACGCCCGGGTCAGGGAAATGATACGGCGCGAACCCGTTTACGGGTCGCGCCGTTTCAAATCGTATGCCGCTTCCGGGGAAAACGGAATTTCAGCGGTAATTCGTTCCGATCGGCCCCGGCGGCCGGTCGATGGGCGCGTTATCGATCTGCACCGGCTGGCGCTGCGACACCGGACCTTCCGGCACATTGTTGTTCTGCACGACATCGCCGCCAATGCCGTCACGGCGGTAAACGTCGTCGCGGAACTGCACGACGCCGTCGCTCGACCAGGCCGTGATATAGACCCAGTAGACCGGCACATGCGGCTTCAGCGGAACGGTCACGCGCTGGCCCGAGCGGATCGTTTCGTCAATGCGGTCGCGGTCCCAGCCGCCGTTGTCGCGCAACAGCCAGGCGACATAGTCGCGCACGTTCTGCACACGTACGCAGCCCGACGAAACGAAGCGGTAATCGTCGCCGAAAATCCCCTTGGAGGGCGTGTCGTGCATGTAGACGCCATGCTTGTTGGTGATGTCGATACGCACGAAGCCGAGCGAATTGACGTCGCCGCCGGGATCCTGACGGAACATGTAGTTCGTCGCTTCCATCGAATTCCAGTTCACCTGCGACGGCGGCAGTTCCTGCCCCTGCCGGGTGAAGATGCGGATCTTGTTCTCCGTCAGGTAATTCGGGTCCTTCTGCATCTTGGGGATCAGGTCCTTGCGGATGATCGAGGCCGGAACCGTCCAGAAAGGGTTGAAATTGATTGCGTAAGCCGTCGCCTGCATGATTGGCGACTGGCGGTCTATCTTGCCGACGCCTGCAATGTGATGGGTGTGAATGCGCCCGTTCTCGACCGTTTCAACCGCCGCTGCCGGGATGTTCATGGTCACATGGCGGCGTCCAAGATCGCCGGAATAGGACCGCAAACGTACAAGATTAAGTTCAAGCTGGCGCAAGCGGATGCCGATCGGCACATTGAGCGCTTTCAGCGTCTCGCGCGAGGCAACGCCCGTGGTCGAAATGCCGTGGCGGGCCTGAAAACGGCGGATACCGGCTTCCACGTAGGAATCGAAGATCGGCGAGCTGGCCGCCTGAGGATTGAGATCGCCCGAGGCGACCAGACGGCGGCGCAAGGCAATGACCGAATTGCCGCGCGAACCGACTTTCAGGGTGCGGCCCTGCGGAACCGAGCCCCACCCGCCACGGTTCGCCAGATCGCGGTACTGCTGAACCGCGCGTTCGGTGTCGGCTATCGTCTTGTGCGACAGCAACGGTGTTTCGATGCGCTGCACGCGCAACCGCGCGTCGGCGTCGTATTTCTGGGTCCATTCGGCCTGGCTGCGGAACGGGTTTGCACGCGCCTGCGCCAGTGCGGCGCCGCCCGAAAGACCGGCCGCGCCGAACCCCAGAGCGCCAAGACCAAGCCCGTTGACAAATTGGCGGCGCGAGAGACGGTTATCGATTTTGCTCACAGCTTTGCTCCAGAATAGCTTCAGGCGCATTCAGCGCCGCTGCCGTGCAGGTCCGGCAATCTGTATCCGGCCTACCCAGAAATGTGGCGCGAAATATGTCCGCCCCGGTCATCCGCAAATCACTATCTTGCGAGGCAGCTAAAATTCACGTCGCCCGATAGCAGCAGCCCAATATCACAAACGTGGTTAAGCACTACCAAATTTCCGGCGTGATTATGGCAAATTGCGACGCGAAAGGGAACTTGCGCGGTCCATTCGGCAATCTGCAAAGAATATTCAGGCCGTAAACGCCAAAACGGGCGCCCGGCATGGACGCCCGTTTTGCATGAAAGTTTTTCCTGGCCGGGCAGATAGGACCGGCAGGACAAATCTTAGAGGCGGAAGCGGATCTGGTCGGTCCAGAAGCGCTCCAGACGCGACAGGGCCTGGTTGATCTGGTCAAATTCAGCCGCATTGACGCCGCCGATCTGCTCGACCGTGAGAACGTGCTTGTCGTAGAGCTGGGCCACGACGTCATGCACTTCCTTGCCGATGTCGGTCAGGCTGATGCGCACCGAGCGGCGATCGACCCGCGACCGGGCGTGGTGCAGATAGCCCATTTCGACCAGCTTCTTGACGTTGTAAGACACGTTCGAGCCGAGATAATAGCCGCGCGTGCGCAGTTCGCCGGCCGTCAGCTCCTTGTCGCCGATATTGTAGAGCAGCAGAGCCTGGACCGCATTGATGTCGCTGCGGCCGCGCCGGTCGAATTCGTCCTTGATCACATCGAGCAAACGGCGATGCAGCCGTTCGATCAGCGTAAGAGCTTCGAGATAGGCCGGACGAACTTCCTGGAACCGTTCCGCCCGAGCCGGCGACATTTCGCTTTTGACTGCCGTGTTCATTGCAAACCCCTGTTACAGATCGGCAGGCTCTCCGGCTGCCTTCTGTCAGGGACATTATCCGCCGCGAATGAAAACGAGTTTAAGTAATAGGATGAATCCGCGATTTACCTGTTTCGGTGAATCGAATGTGAATTGTGCCCGTAGAATAGGGCTAAAATTGCTTTTACCAAACTGCCGCGGCAGCCGCGAACGCCGCGTATACGCGTTGTTTACGCTATCGTTGCGCAACGGCAGTTCACGAAAGCCGCTTGTCTGCGAGCCATCCGGCAATGGTGTCCACGGCCTGCTGCATCAGCTCGGGTTGATCGCGGTAATAATGCCCTGCCCCAGCGATGAAGCGGCATTCCGGATTGTGCGTGGCTGCAGCGCGCACGTCGTTCATGTGGCTCGGCGGCACGGCGTCGTCGGCGCCGTTCTCGACGATCAGCATCGGCGCACGCACGTGAGGCACGGTCGCCACTGCATCAGCGGCGCTGTCCTCCCATGACCATTGGGAAAGCCACGCACGCAGCGTCGAGAACCGCGCAAGACCGACAGGGCCGGTATTCACGGTCTCCGGAATTCCGAGATAGCACCAGTTCGCCTTGCGCCCGTTGCTGTCGAGCGACGTATCGAGAAAGCGCGGATCGGCCATCGTTCGATGCACGATGAAGGGGCGCTCCACTTCGTTGCCGCCGCGGCGTTTCAGATCGTCCAGCATGGTGCGGACATTCGCCGTGATGCGCCGCACGCGCGCCTTCTGCGCATCGCGGAAGCGTGCAACGAAGGCTGCCGAATACGGCGGCTTCTCCGCGCACTGCGGATGATACAGATCGAGCGATGTATCGCGCGCGTCCGGATTGCTCTCGTCGGTCACGGACGGATCTATCCATTCGGCAAGGATGCGCGCGCGGCCTGTATGCGCCGCGATGAACATCACGCCATCGGCTGGCGTCAGGCCCGCAGCTGCCAGATCGTAGGCGTCGCCCGCGGGTGTCTGCTTCACCGTCGGCCGCTCGGCCTGGGACTGATAGAACAGCGCCAGAGAACCGCCGCCGCTCCATCCGCACAGAACCACGCGCTCGTAGCCCAGCTCTTCGCGCGCATGACGGACATAGGCTCCCAGATCGGCTGCGACCTTTTCCATGATCAGCGCCGTGTCGTTCTTGGCGTAGCGGCTGGCGCAGCACATGACATGCATCCCGGCGCGCGCAAGGCCCGCCGGCAGCGGCATGAGATTGAGCGTCGAGGCCGGATGCATGAACAGCAGCACCGTGCGCGAAGGCCGGCCCTTCGGGACGATCAACTGACCCTCGAGCCAGACCAGCCCGCTCGATCCGGCGAACCCGTAGGTTTCGGTAAAAGCCGCCGTCTCGGCAAAAGAGACGATCAGCGGCAGGCGCTCGATCTCGAACGGTCCTTCCTGCGCCACACTCGCCTCACTGGTCGACGTTGGCGTGGACCCAGTCGAGGTCCTTGGCGGCGGCAGTCTTGTGGACGTTCCAGTGCTCCAGCGTCGGCTGTGCCTCGTCCAAAAGACGCGCGATCATGTCCGGAGTCGACGTATCGACGGTGAGCTCCAGCCGGTGACCGTTCGGATCGAAGAAGTAGATCGAGCGGCAGAACCCGTGATTGGTGGGACCGACAACTTTCACGCCGCCCTCTTCCAGACTCTTCTTGTAGCCTTCCAGGGTTTCGACATCCGGGACGCGCATCGCCAGATGCTGCACCCAGTCGGGCGTATTGGTGTCCAGCTCCATGGCCGGCGCTTCGGGAAGTTCGAAGAAGGCGACGAAGCTGCCGTCCTCCATCTGGAAGAAGATATGGATATGCGGCGACCACTCGCGCGTAGACGGCACGAGATTTTCCGCCAGCGCCATCCTGAAAGGCAGCTTCAGGTATCTGGTATAGAAATCCACCGTCTCCTTCGCATCCTTGCAGCGGTACGCGACGTGATGCAGTCCTTGTACGGGCATGGCGTTTCCTTTCCGGTTCCTCGCCGGCGCGGGCATTGGACATAAGATACAGTCCCGGCAATGATAATCTCGATGCCCCGCCAGCGCCAGACGTGTGCCGGCGCGCACCGCCTTGCCGCATCTTTCGATCAGTCGATCCGCTCGTGGGCGGCGTAATAGGTCAGCAGGAAGTAGCCGATCCCCAGACCGGTCAGCGATACCAGCAGCAATTGTCCGCCCGGAAAATAGGTTGGAAACGCCACAATGGCGGCGATCTGCGCTGCAAGCGTGACCAGCCACAGCACGCCGCCCCAGGGCGTCGCCATCCACATGCCGGTTGCCGCCAGCGGATGGGCGATGGCGAAGAAGATGATGGCGCCCGCCGCATCGGTGGGCAGGGATTCGAAAGGCGGTTGCGACGGCGCCAGGATGTGGAACCACGCCCCCAGCCCGAGCACAAGCCAGATTGCCGCCACCAGCCGCATGAAGACCACCAGCAGAGAACCCCAGCGCGCGCGGCTGCGACGCTTCTGCTGGCCGAGGCTACCGACCAGGATCACGTCGCGTTCGTCGAAAAGTTTCTGGCCGCTCCTGCGGTCGTCGAAGCTCATGGCGTGTCCGATGGCGTGTCCGATGGCGTGTCCGATGACTGCCCGTTTTACCCCGCAGCGCTGGCGCGCCGCCGGACCCCGCTGGCATAAGTGCTGGCCCCTGCCGCGTCAACGCCTGCCACAGCCGCCCGCTTTGGTTCTGCCGGGGGCATATGCTATTTGCGGTCAAAGCCCGGCGGGAAAGCCATGCGCCCGGACAGCGCCGCGGCGGAGAGGACTTCGGAGCAGAATATGGCAGCCAACCCCCTCAAACCCGATTCGGCCTCCCGCGCCGGCTTCGCCCCGGCCAGGCTCGACCTCGTCAACCGCCCGCGCCGCCTGCGCCAGAACGACTGGACGCGCCGGCTCGTGCGCGAAAACGCCGTCACCGCCGACGACCTGATCTGGCCGATATTCATCATCGAAGGCGAGAACCGCCGCGAGCCGGTCCCCTCCATGCCGATGGTCGACCGTCTCACCGTAGACATGGCCGTGCGCGAGGCCGAACGCGCCGCAAAACTCGGCATCCCCGTCATCGCCCTGTTCCCCAACACCGACCCTGCCCTGCGCGACGAGAACGGCAGCGAGGCGTTGAACGAAAACAACCTCGTTTGCCGCGCCTGCCGCGCCATCAAGAAGGAAGTGCCGGAAATCGGCCTGCTGACCGACGTCGCCCTCGATCCCTACACCAGCCATGGCCAGGATGGCGTCATGCGCGGCGAGGAAATCCTCAACGACGAATCCGTCGCCGTTCTCGCGCAGCAGGCCCTCGTCCAGGTCCGCGCCGGCTGCGACATCATCGCGCCGTCCGACATGATGGACGGGCGCATCGGTGCGATCCGCGAAGCGCTCGACGGCGAAAACTTCGAAAAAATCCAGATCATGGCCTATTCGGCCAAATACGCCTCGGCCTTCTACGGCCCCTTCCGCGAGGCCGTCGGCTCCGGCGGGCTTCTGAAGGGCGACAAGCGCACCTACCAGATGGACCCCGGCAATTCCGACGAGGCCCTGCGCGAGGTCGCCCTCGATCTCGCCGAGGGCGCCGACATGGTCATGGTCAAACCCGGCATGCCCTATCTCGACATCTGCCGCCGCGTGAAGGACGAATTCGGCGTGCCGACCTTCGCCTATCAGGTCAGCGGCGAATATGCGATGCTGATGGCCGCCGCGCAAAACGGCTGGCTCGACCGCGAAAAGGTGATGTTCGAAAGCCTCATCGCCTTCAAACGCGCCGGCTGCGACGGCGTGCTGACCTATTTTGCCCCTTTCGTGGCGGAGAAATTGAAGGGCGGGTGACGGCGGCGCCGGCGCATCCGCATTGAGGAGCGGCTCGTGCAGAATCCGAAGCCTCCGGGCACACCGCCACCGCACAAGCTGGACGGCGCTCAAGTCATCGAGTGGTGCTATTTCGCCACGCCGTTCCGTACCATCGCGCTTGATGGAGGCAAGATGATCGCATGCCACGGCGCTGCCATCTGCCGGTATGACGGCTCCGATATTGTCTATTGCTTTACGTGTTCAATTGATTGGGACGTGATAGTTGACACCGATTACGCCAGCATCGAAGGCGCGAAAACGATGATGCTTGGAAATTTCGGTATTCCGGCAGAAGCCTGGACAAGCGCCTGATTGCGCGCAGGACGCATCCCTTCTCCCCGAAACCCGGGGAGAAGGTGGTCCGAAGGACCGGATGAGGGGCTGCTGACTATCGCAGAAAAACTGCGGGGACGTTTGGAGCAGGCAACGCGCGACCGGGCCACCTTCTCCCGGAACGCAAGTCGGGCTTGCCCGACTTGCGCAGTCTGAAATTTCGAAGTCGGGTATACCCGACTTCGATACGGGAGAAGTAAGCCGCGCCAAAACGGAACAATTCCGCCACTTGCGTATTGCATACCTGCACTGCCCTTGTTTCGCCCGGCCCATCCGCCAATATCATGATGGACAGGCGGACGTACCGCCCCGGAGCCTTGCCATGACGTTCCACCGCGATGCCGCCCCGTTCAGCGCGGCCGATCACGAACTGCCTGCCCGCGCGCTGGATGGCGTGCGCAGCCGGCGTATGTTCGCCTTCCTGCTCGACCTCGTCTACGTGTCGCTGCTCGTCGGCGCGATCGTCGTTGTGCTGTTTGTGTTGGGTATCCCGACGCTCGGCCTGACCTGGCTGCTGATCCCGGCCGTGCTCGGCCTGTTTCCTTTGGTCGCCCTGCTCTACAATGGCATCACCATTTCCGGTTGGCGGCGCGCCACCCCGGGCATGCGCCACATGGACCTCGAAATGCGCCTTGTCGATGGTGGCAGCGTCCCGTTTCTCAACGCCGCCATCCACGCCGTGCTCTATTACCTTGGTGTGACCATATTGACGCCGTTTATCCTGCTCGTTTCCGTCGTCGCGCTCAACAAGCGCTGCCTGCACGACATGCTGGCCAGCGTCGTTGTGACCCGGCGTCAGGGATAGTACGCAAGTTGCGAAACGCGGCACTCCCTAAAATCCCTGCGGTCTGCTATGATTCGGTTCTGGCCGCTTCGTGTTTTGCCGCCCGTTTTGGAGACCATCAGGTTTGACCCGAGAGCCGCGCGACGCCCCGCAGTTCTACCTGACGTCGCCCGCCCCCTGCCCGTATCTGCCCGGGCGGGAGGAGCGGAAGGTTTTTACACATCTCGTCGGCCGCCGTGCCGCGGCGCTCAACAACACGCTCACCGAAAGCGGCTTCCGCCGTTCGCAGACCATCGCCTATCGCCCCGCCTGCGAGGATTGCCGCGCCTGCGTCTCCGTGCGCGTTTGCGTCGATGATTTTCAACCCTCGCGCAACATGCGCAAGGTGATCGATCACAATTCCGACCTGATCGGCTTCTCGGCCCCGGCCCATCCCACCAGCGAGCAATATTCGCTGTTTCGCGGCTATCTCGACCGCCGCCACGGCGACGGCGGCATGGCCGACATGAACGTGCTCGACTACACGATGATGATCGAGGACAGCCATGTCGAAACACGCGTCATCGAATACCGCCGGCGCGGCCCGGACAGTTTCATCAACGGCCGCGGCGCCGGCCCGCTGCTTGCCGTCTGCCTCACCGACGTCCTCGGCGACGGGCTCTCGATGGTCTATTCCTTCTACGAACCCGAGGAAAAGGACCGCTCGCTCGGCACTTTCATGATCCTCGATCACATCGAGCGGGCGCGGCGGCTCGCCCTGCCATACCTCTATCTCGGATACTGGGTCGAGGGCTCGCGGAAAATGGCCTACAAGGCCCGCTTCCTGCCGCAGGAACGGCTGGGCCAGAACGGCTGGGAATCGGTGGCCTAGCACGCGCCGTTCGGATACCGCCGGAAACCTGCCGCATCATCGCCACCGTTCAGGCAACCCTTTCGTTGCGGCATTCACCATTGCGTGACACCGCTTTGAGCGCATCGTGATGCAACGGGCGGCGGCCGAGACCGTTTCTCTCCCATGCCGGAACGCACTGGCGTTCGGGTCAGCGAACTGAAATCTCGAGACAGGAGAGACACATGAAACCGATCAAAATCATCGCAGCGACATTCGCACTTGCCCTTGGCGTGGGCGCCGGTGCTGCGCAGGCACAGTATGGCGATTACTACGGCCAGGACCGCTACAGCGACCGCATGGATGGCCGCTATGTCCAGCAGCCCTATGAACCGGCGATGAGCGGTGGCTACCAGTATCTCACCGACCGCCAGTTGTTGAACGAGCGGCGCGACCGTAAACACAAGCAGTGGTAAGCGGTAAGTTCCGACGCCAGACCGGAAAGGGGCCGGCCCGCAGCCGGCCCCTCGTTTGCGCGGCGCATGGTGCTCCGTTCTGTGGGCGGAACATCAGTGCGGCGTATGCGTTGTGACCATGATCGGCCCGCCCGGCCGGACTGATATGGGAGCAGCGAAATGTCTGAACACCACGTCTACAAGGTGATCGAAGTCGTCGGCTCGTCGGCCTCGAGCATAGAGGACGCAGTATCCGCCGCTGTGGAGCGTACAGCCAAAACCGTTCGCCATCTGCGCTGGTTTGAGGTAACCGACACGCGCGGCCATATCGAGGACGGCAAGGTCGCACATTATCAGGTTACCGTTCGCATCGGCTTTACGATGGAAGACGGGGCCAGCGGCAACTAAGCGCCGGCATCAGGCGCCCGCGAACTTGTTGTTTTTCGGAAACCCCTTCGGCGGCAGTCGTCCCGCATCCGCGCGGTTGCCGATCCATTCGCGCAGCTCCGCCTCGCCGACGGTGAAATTGCGGCCGGCGCTGTCCTTCCAGGTCAGACCGTCCGCAAGCGCAAAAACCCGCGCATCGGCGATGCCGCCGTCACGGTATTTCTGCAACCGTACGCCTTTGCCGCGCGCCATTTCCGGCACCTGTTCGAGTGGGAAGACGATCAGCTTGCGGTTTTCTCCGATGATCGCCGCATGGTCGCCGTCCGCCGGGACGATGACGACCGCCTTTTCGGAACCGCTGACGTTGATCAGCCCCTTGCCCTTGCGGGTATTGCCCACCATCTCGTCCTGCGGCGCGATAAATCCGCGTCCGTCGCTGGAGGCAACCAGCATTCTTCTGCCCGGCTCGTACAGAAAAACCGAGGCAACATCGGCTCCCTCGTCGATGTCCGCATAGAGGCGTACCGGTTCGCCGAAGCCGCGTCCGCCCGGCAGCTTCGCGGCGTCCAGCGTGAACACGCGGCCGTTGGTCGCCAGCAGCAAAATCTTTGAAGTGGTCTCGGCAAAAAACGCCGAACGCAGACTGTCGTCGCCCTTGAAAGCGAGTGAAGCCACATCCGCCTGATGCCCCTTCAACGTCCGCACCCAGCCCTTCTCGCTGATGACGACCGTGATCGGTTCGCGCTCGATCAGCGCTTCGGCAATATCGATGCCGCCGGTGTCCGGCGCTTCCTCGAACGTGGTCCGCCGCTTGCCGAGCGCGGTCTCCGGCCCGAACTGTTTTTTCAACTCGCGAATCTGCCACTGCACCGTCTTCCACTGGCGCTTCTCGTCACCGAGCAAATCCACGATGTCGGCTTTCTCCTTCGTCAGCGCCTCGTGTTCGGCCTTGAGCTGCATTTCCTCCAGCTTGCGCAACGAGCGCAACCGCGTGTCGAGTATGTAGTTGGCCTGCACGTCACTGAGGGAGAAAACTTTCATCATCTCCTGCTTCGGCTCGTCCTCCTCGCGGATGATGCGGATCACCTCGTCCAGATTGAGAAAGACGATCAGCATGCCGGCAACGACTTCGAGGCGATGGTCGATCTGGCCGAGCCGGAACCGCGACCGGCGCAACAGGACCTCGCGGCGATGGTCGAGCCATTGCTTCAGCGCCTCGTTCAGCCCGACCACGCGCGGCACGACGCCGTCCACGAGCACGTTCATGTTCATGGAGAAGCGCGTCTCGAGTTCGCTGACCTTGAACACGGTCTCCATCATCACCTTGTCATCGACCGTGCGCGATCGTGGCTCGATGACGATGCGAACGTCTTCGGCGGATTCGTCGCGGATGTCGCCGACAAGCGGCAGTTTCTTGTCGTTGAGCAGTTCGGCGAGCTTTTCGATCAGGCGCGACTTCTGCACCATGTAGGGAATCTCTGTGATCACCACCGACCACATGCCGCGGCCTGCGTCTTCCCTGTGCCAGCGCGCCCGGACGCGGAAACCGCCGCGGCCGCTGCGATAGGCGTCGCGGATGGCGTCGGTGCCGTCGACAATGATGCCGCCGGTCGGGAAATCCGGTCCGTTCACGAACGCCATCAACTGGTCGGACGAGGCGGCTGGATGCGTCACGAGGTAAAGCGCGGCATCGCAAAGTTCCGCAACATTGTGCGGCGGAATCGATGTCGCCATGCCGACGGCTATGCCCTGCGCGCCATTGGCGAGCAGGTTCGGAAAGGCAGCCGGCAGAACTATGGGCTCTTTCTGGTCCCCGGAATAATTCTCGCGAAAGTCGATGGCGTCTTCATCGATGCCTTCGAGCAGCAGCCGCGCAACATCGGTCATCCGCGCTTCGGTGTAGCGGTAGGCGGCGGGATTGTCGCCGTCGATATTGCCGAAATTCCCCTGCCCTTCGACGAGCGGATAGCGGGACGAAAAATCCTGCGCCAGCCGCACCAGCGCATCGTAGATTGCCTGATCGCCATGCGGATGGAACGAGCCCATCACGTCGCCAACGATCTTCGCACTTTTCTTGAACGCCGTTCCCGGATCGAGTTTCAGGATTTGCATCCCGTACAGGATGCGCCGGTGCACCGGCTTCAGCCCGTCGCGGGCATCCGGCAGTGCCCGGCCCATGATTGTCGAGAGAGCATAGGCGAGATAGCGCTCCTCGAGCGCGTCCTTCAGATTGACGATTTCCCCGCCTCCCGAATCGGGCGGCGGCGGCGGATTAACTGTCTTTCCCATGCCATCGGGGTAAACGAGCAGGTGAGTCGCGGCAAGCTTTCGCGATGGCGGCACGGCTGTGCCCCGTCTGCCGTGCCGCCATGCTTCGGCAACACTCTGTTATTCCGCCAATTCGCGTCCAATGTGACTTGTGGCCTGTGGCAGAATTGTCACCCTTAACCGAAACGTCGAAAATTTTAGCGACCCCGCTTACCTCAGCCTTGCCATGTGCGCGGCCGCACGGCATTACCCCGCGGACGATATTATCGATGCAGCCAGACGGCGGGCTGCTTCGCGTCCTGCCGGACCAAAGGTTCAACAGACCGGTGTCCATGGGACAAGGCGTAAGTTTCGGGGTTGGGGATATGTTGAGACTCATTGCTTTTGCTGCCGTGACGGCATTCATGACCATAGCCGCAATGCTGATCGCTACTGCCACGCAGTCCGGGAAAGCCGAAGCGGGCGACGCCTCCGAACGCTGCCAGACCATCACCATTCAGCCGGACGCCGGCTATGGCGTCGGTGCGACCCGCCAGATCAGGGTCTGCAAGTAATTCTGCTTCGCTTGTGGCGGCCGCCCCGTACCGCCGCTTCACGGGCCTGAATCTTCGGCACGGGCCATGCGTTCGTTGGCCGCCACGAACGCCCTGCGCACATCCGGCACGGGAATATTGCGGGCTTCGAATACTTCCCGCTTGAGAAAATGGCCGGTCAGCTCGAAGCCGCTGGCAATCTCCCGCCAATCCGCCGCGCTGCCGGGCGCGCTCTGCAAGAATCCGGGTAATGCCAATAGCCTGTCATGGTAGGGCAGCCCTGCGTCACGGGACACAGCCCGCGCGGATTTCGGAGAGACGTATACCAGGTCGTTACGCTGGCCTGTCGCGGCGCAGGCGGCGAGGTCGATGCCGAACCCGAGTTCCGACAACAGCGCCAGTTCGAACCGCACCATGAGTTCGGCCGCCAGCAGCGGCTCCTGCAAGTGCGTGGCGATAGCAAGCGCCATTTCGTAGAGTTGTTCGTGCGGATCGCGCTCCGGCAGCAGCCGCAGCAATTCGGCCAGCAGACCTATGCCGTTGAGCGAGACGGCAGAATCCATGATCGAGGCGGCGCGCGCTTCGGTGACGTCGAGCTGCCACAGGCCCAGATGCTCTTCGAGGCGCGCGCGCCAGACGGCCTCCACGCTGTTGCCCTGCTGCATGAGCGGCTGCATCCGGCGCGATCGGCCGCCCTTGACGACGCCGAGGTGGCGGCCATGGGCGCGCGTCATCAGTTCGACGATCAGGCTGGTCTCGCCATGCCGCCGCAAACCGATGATCAATCCCTCGTCGCGCCATTCCATGGCTGATAACCAGATCGCGGACCCGTTCGCACGCGGGTCCTACTGAACTTTCGCGTGACGCCACAACAGCAGCATCAGCACCAGAGTTCCGAGCATCAGGACGCCCGAAAACAGAACGACGCCGTTCCAGCCATAACCGGACCAGAATACGCCACCGAGCGTGCCGGCGATTCCGCCACCGGTATAATATAGCAGCAGGTATAGCGAAGACGCCTGCGCCTTGTCGCGTTCGGCAAGCGCCGGCGCCCAGCCGCTGGCGATGGCGTGCGCGCCGAAAAAGCCGAATGTCATCACTGCCAGCCCAAGCGCCAGCGATACGAGGGATGCGGGAACCATCAGGACAAGTCCCACAATCGTAATGACGAGACAAAGGATCATCATCCGGCCCCGGCCGTGCCGCCCCGCCAGCGCGCCCATCCAGGCGGACGAGAACGAGCCGATGGGATATGTCAGGAATACCAGCCCCGCTATCGCCTGACTGAGATAAAACGGCGCGCCCTGCAGGCGAAAGCCTATGTAGTTGTAGAGCACCATGAACGAACCGAGCAGCAGGAAGCCTGCCGTCACCAGCAGCAGAATGCCGGGATTGCGCAGGTGGCCTGCAAGCGAACCGATAAGCGCTACCGGCGACATCGCCCGCGGCGTGAAATGGCGCGAAGGAGCCAGCATCTTCCAGAACACGATGGCCGAGACCAGTCCCGTCAGCCCGATCGCCGCCATCGCCATCCGCCACGATCCACCGTAATCGGCCAGAAAGGCCGCCAACAAGCGTCCCGTCATGCCGCCCACGGCGCCGCCGCCGATGTAGAGCCCGACGGCAGAGGCGACGGAACCGGGCTCCATCTCCTCTGCCAGATAGGCCAGAGCCACGGCCGGCATGCCGCTGAGCGCCAGTCCGGCAAGCGAACGCAGCCACAGGATGTGGCTCCATTGCGTCGCGAAAGCCAGCGCCAGCGTCAGCGCCGAAGCCGCTATCAGGGCCCACAGCATCAGCGGCTTGCGCCCCACAACCTCGGACAGGGAACTGGCGAACAGCATCGAAACAGCCATCACGATGGTGGTCAGGGAAAGCGCCAGCGAGCTTTCCGCCGGGGTGACGTCAAACTCCTGCACCAGCCGCGGCAGCACCGGCTGCGTGCAGTACAGGATCGCAAAAATGTTGAAGCCACAGGAGAAAAACGCCGCGCTGACGGCGCGGTATTCGCGAGTCCCGCGCGCAATGCGCGGCGCTGGCGTCTCCGCCGGACTTCCGGCTGCTGACGGCGGCAGGCTGGTCATCTCTCGTCCTTTCGGGCCGCCGCGCGCCCCTGTGCAAATCTGTCAATCGCCGGGAAAATCCAGCCCCATCTCCCGGTAGCGCTCGGGATCGTCCACCCAGCGGTCGCGAACTTTCACGAACAGGAACAAGTGAACCTTCTGTTCCGCCGCTTCGGCAATTTCCTTGCGCGCAGCCGTGCCGACAGCCTTGATCGTGCGGCCGCCCTCGCCGATGACGATTTTCTTGTGTCCCTCGCGCGTCACGTAAATCGTCTGCTCGATCCGCGCCGACCCGTCCGCCTGGTCCTTCCACTGTTCGGTCTCGACAGTGAGCTGGTATGGCAATTCTTCGTGCAGGCGATCGAACAATTTTTCGCGCGTAATCTCGGCGGCCAGCGCACGCAATGGCGCATCCGCTATCTGGTCTTCCGGATACAGCCAGGGACCGGGCTGCATCTTCGCAGCCAGGGAGTCCAGCATGGACTCCACGCCGCTACCATCCAGGGCGGAAATCATGAATGTCTCGTCGAATGCGAGCCGTGCATTGATCTGCTGCGCAAGCTCCAGCAGCTTGCCGCGTTCGATGGTATCGATCTTGTTGAGAATGAGGGACCGTTTGCGCGAGACGCCCGCGAGACCATTCAGGATTGCCTCGTTTTCCTCGTCTATCCCTTTGCGCGCATCGATCAGCAGGCAGACAACGTCCGCATCGCCGGCGCCGCCCCAGGCCGACTTCACCATCGCGCGGTCCAGCCGCCGCTTCGGTTTGAATATGCCCGGCGTATCGACAAAGATAACCTGCGCCTGCCCGCGCGTGACGATGCCGCGAATTTGCGTCCGCGTCGTTTGCACCTTGCGGGAAACGATGGACACTTTCGCCCCGACCAGCCGGTTGAGCAGCGTCGATTTGCCGGCGTTCGGTGCGCCGATCAGAGCGACGAAGCCGCAACGTGTATCGTCTCCAGTTGCGCTCACGGGTCTTGCCTGTCCTTGTCTTGGCCAACCTCTTGACCAGTCTCCTGGCTGAACTCCTGTCCAATTCCTTCGCGGGCCATGAAGGCGCGGGCCGCGGCCTGCTCCCCCTCGCGCTTTGACGATCCCTGCGCCTGCGCGTCTTGGAAGCCCTCAACCTGCGTGGCTATCGTGAATTGCGGCGCATGCGCCGGACCGCTGCGCCTGACCTCGCGGTAGGTCGGTGCGGCAAGGCCACGCCCCTGCGCCCATTCCTGCAAGGTGGTTTTTGGATCGCGCAACGGGCGCCGCGGCTTCTTCAGCCGTTCGAGCCAGTTTCTTTCCACCACGGCCTTCGCCTCGCCGTAGCCGGCATCGAGAAATACCGCTCCAATCAGCGCTTCGCAAACGTCGCCCAGAATCGCAGTATTGCGCGCGCCGCCTGTCGTCGATTCGCTGTCGCCGAGCCGCACGTAAGGCCCGACGTTCCAGGCTGTCGCCACTTCGGCGCATGTCTCCTTGCGAACCAGATCGGCCAGCCGCCGCGACATCTCGCCTTCCGCCGCGCGCGGATACGCCGCGAAAAGGAGTTCCGCTATCGCCAAACCGAGCACCCGGTCGCCCAGAAATTCGAGCCGTTGATAGGATTCCGACCTTGGCGCGCCATGCCGGTTAGCGCTGAGATGGGTCAGCGCGCGTTCGAGCAAGCCCCGGTCGGCGAACCGGTAGCCGATGCCGGTTTCGAGTTCACTCAGATCCACGCTTGCCGCGGCTGGCGCGCCATTTCCTTTTGCGGCGAGGTTCGTTTTTCGGGATTTTCTGCTGCTGCCGGGGATTTCCAAGCCTTTTTCTGGCTTCCCGGCTGCCGGCCGTTCGCCAGAAGCCATGTCACTTGACCCGGTTGAATATCCGCGACCAGCGTACTGTCCAAGGCCAGCGCCAGAACTGCCAGGCCTGCACACCTTCCTCGACGGAGAAAAAGATTATTTCCGCCCGGCCAACGAAGTTTTCGAACGGGACAGGCCCGACCCCACCGTCGCCCGGCGGCACGCGCGAGTCGGTGGAATTGTCGCGGTTGTCGCCCATCATGAAATATTGGTTGGCCGGCACTTCGAAGACCTGCGTGTTGTCGTAAAAGCCCGTGTCTCCGTCGCGCTCGATGATCGTGTAGCTCAGGCCCTCGGGATTGGTCTCCCGATAGGTCGGCACCTTGCGCAACCGTCCGAACGCGTCGGTCGTCGCATACTGGTTCGCCACCGGTTCGCGCTTCAAAACCTTGCCATTGATGTATAACCGGCCGTTAATCATCTGGATTTTGTCGCCGGGCAGGCCGATCACGCGCTTGATGTAGTCCGTCGACCCGTCGCGCGGCAGCTTGAACACGGCTATATCGCCGCGTTTCGGCGCAGACGCCAGAATCCGCCCCTTGAAGAGATCCGGGCTGAAGGGGAGCGAATGCTTCGAATAGCCGTAGGAATATTTCGAGACGAACAAATAGTCGCCGATCAGAAGAGTCGGGATAAGCGAGCCGGACGGGATGTTGAAAGGCTGAAAAAGAACGGTGCGGATCACGAGGGCGATGAGAAGCGCCTGAACGATTACCTTGACCGTTTCACCGATACTGCTGTTCTTTTCTTCCACGGAAAACGCCTTCTCCACGTCTCGATCCTCCGCGACCGGTTCGAACCTATAGCCGTTGCGCACTAAAGCGCCAAGCACATTGCGAATAGGCATCGAGAATGTCATTTGTGCGGTGCGACGCAGACATGCCTCGCCGCCTCCGCCCGCACCACGGTACGGCGAGGCATGGCCTGTTTTCCGGCAGCGTCCCGCGCCAGGGTCTCAGGATGCCAGCGGAACCGCCTCGATCACAACGAATGCCTGGGCCAGGGGATGCTCGTCGGTAATGGTGAGATGGATCACCGCCTGCATGCCTGCCGGCGTGATTTCCGCGAGCCGCTCCGCAGCACCGCCGGTCAGCACCATCGTTGGCCGGCCGCCGCGTAAGTTCACCACGCCCATGTCGCGCCAGAAAACGCCGCGCCGGATGCCCGTGCCCAGGGCTTTGGCACAAGCCTCCTTGGCCGCGAAACGCTTGGCGTAGGATGCCGCCCGCTGCGCCCTGCCATCGGACTTGGCCCGTTCGACTTCGGTGAAGCAACGATGCAGGAACCGCTCGCCGAACCGCTCGATGGAGTCTTCGACACGCCGGATGTCGCAAAGGTCCGATCCGATACCGAGAATCATGCGCCTGCCCCGTCAGCCCTGCGCTGCCCGCGCACGCCCTGCGTCCATCGCCTGCCGCATGCGGGATATAGCCGCCGGCAATCCGGTAAAGATTGCTTCGCCGATGAGAAAATGTCCGATGTTCAGCTCCACGATCTGCGGCAGTTCGGCGATTGTCTGGGCCGTATCGAAATTCAGCCCATGCCCAGCGTGGCATTCGAGGCCGATGCGGCTCGCATGAGCTGCAGCAACGCGCAGGCGCCCATGTTCCCGGCTGGCTGCGGCTGAATCGCCGTGGTCGATGGCATGGCACCAGGCTCCCGTGTGCAGTTCCACGACCGGCGCGCCGATTTCCTTTGCCGCCTCCAGCGCATCTATCGACGGTTCTATGAAGAGCGAAACGCGCACCCCTGCCCGCGCCAGTTCGGCGGCGAATGGCTTGAGATGTTCGAGACCGCCGACGACATCCAGCCCGCCTTCGGTCGTTCGCTCGGTTCTTTTTTCCGGTACGAGGCAGGCCGCATGCGGTTTCACCTTGAGAGCGATGTCCAGCATCTGCGTCGTCGCCGCCATTTCCAGATTGAGAGGCCTGGAAATCTCCTCGCGCAAACGGACTATGTCATCGTCCATAATGTGACGCCGGTCTTCGCGCAAATGCGCGGTTATGCCATCGGCTCCCGCCGCGATAGCTGCAAGCGCCGCGCGCACGGGGTCCGGCATTGCTCCGCCGCGCGCGTTGCGCACAGTCGCGACATGATCGATGTTCACGCCGAGACGCAGATGCGCCGAATGTGCGGAGGCGGTGCGCGGAGCGGATGCCATGCTCGTTGTCCTTCGGCTCGACCTGTTTCCGTATGGCGAAACTTGCTATTCCGCCGCCTGGGTTATTTCGCCCGCTTCGATCTGCGTTTCAAGCAGCTTGCGATAGACGCCATCGGGCCGTCGCATCAATTCGTCGTGCGCGCCGTCCTCGACAATCGCTCCTTCGCTGAAGACGAGAATCCTGTCCAGACGGCGGATCGTCGAAAGCCGGTGCGCTACGACAATTGTGGTGCGCTGCGCGGAAAGCCGTTCGATGGCCGCGCGAATATATAGCTCCGACACGGAATCGAGGCTGGACGTCGCCTCGTCCAGAATAAGGATCGGCGTCGCGGCCAGAATTGCGCGTGCAATCGCCACGCGCTGGCGTTCGCCGCCCGACAGCTTCACGCCGCGCTCTCCCACCAGCGTCTCGTAGCCCTTCGGCAGAGCCTTGACGAAGAGATCGACATGGGCGAGCGCCGCCGCCTGTTCGATTTCCGCTTGCGTCGAACCGGGCCGGCCATAGGCGATATTTTCGGCGATGGTCCGGTGAAAAAGGACAGGCTCCTGCGGCACGAGCCCGATGGCCTGACGCAGCGATTCCTGCGTGACTTTGGCGACATCCTGCCCGTCGATCAGAATGCGCCCCTCTTGCACATCGTAGAGCCGCTGGATCAGCTTGACGAAGGTCGATTTGCCCGCGCCGGACTGACCGACAAGCCCGACTTTCTGCCCAGCCGGAATCGTCAGCGAAAAATCCGCGTACAGCGCCTTCGACTGCCCCGAGTAGCGGAATCCCACATGCTCGAATTCGATCCGGCCCTTGGAGACGCTGATCGGCGCAGCGCCCGGCGCATCGGCGACTTGCAGCGTCGCATCGCGGAAATCGAGCACGTCGTCCATGTCGTTGACCGTTCGCTGGACGGTGCGGACATGCTGACCAATCTCGCGCAAATAACCGTTGATGAGAAACTGCGTCGCGATAAGGCTTGCGACATCGCCGGGCGTCGCAGCGCCCTGGCTCCAGAGCGAAATGCCAACGCCGAGCAGCGCCGTCTGCAGCGCAACCAGCATGAGCGCCTGCACGATGCCGCTGACAGCGCTGCGGTCCCACGACCGGATAGCGCGCCACTTCCATTCGGCGGACACCTCTTGAAACATGACGTCTTCGCGGTCTTCGGCGGCGAAACTTTTCACCACCGCATTGCCGGTCACCGAATCGGCGAGCTTTCCCGCCATTCGCGAATCCCATTCGCGCGCTTCGACGTTCGCCGGCCGCACGTAATAGACCGACATCGACACCACGACGACAAGATAGATGACTATGGCCGCGGCCATAATCATGCCAAGCACAGGCCAGCGCCACCAGAACACGGCGCTGACCCCGGCCATCACGATGAACGACGGCAACAGGCCGAAAGCCAGCGTGTCGGTGAACGTATCGAACGACGTCATGCCGCGGGTAATCTTGCGCACGGTCGCGCCGGCGAAGGAATTCGCGTGCCAGTCGGCCGAGAACCGTTGCACCTTGTGAAAGGCGTCGCGCCCGATTGCGGCGATGGACTGGCCGCTCAGGCGGTTCAGCAGAAAGGTTACCAGTTGCCGCGAGACGGCAAAGGCCGCGCCCAATCCTATAAAGAGCGCAAGCGCCCTGTAGGCCTGCCCCGGATTGTCGCGCGATCCGGACGCTACCGCATCGACGACAATGCCGGCCGTCACGGGAACCGCCACGTCGAGCATGGTCGAGGCGATGCGCGCCGCGAGAATGCCGAAAAACAGCGGCGGCGAAAGCATCCAGTAGTGCAGGCAAAAACGCAGCACGCGCCTGTAGCGCGCGCCCGCGCCGTCCGGGCGTCCGCTGCGGTCGTTGTCGCTGTTGGCATAGCTCATAAGGTCACCCTCTCGGCTTTCGAGGTGACCGGTTTCGTGCGCAGCTTCGACAGGATGGAAGTAAGATGTTTAAGATCGCGCACTTCTATATCGAGAACGATCTCTCGCACGTCCTGCGAACGGTCGATGAATTCGACATGGTCGATATTCGCGCCGCTTTCGCCGATGACCGTTGCAATAAGTCCCAGCGAGCCAGGCTCGTTGATGGCCGAAACGGAAATCCGCGCCGGAAACATGCCGTCGCGGTCGCTCTCGATATCCCAGCGCACATCGAGCCAGCGATCCGGCTCTTCATCGAAGGCCTTCAGCGCCATCGACTGGATCGGATAAATCGTGATCCCCTCTCCCGGCGTCAGAATGCCGACGATGCGGTCGCCGGGAACTGCGCCACCCTCGGCAAAGCGTACCGGCAAATCGCCGCGCAGCCCGCGGATGGGAATGGAGCTGCCATTTCTGGCCGCCTTCGCATCAGGCACCCGGAAGACCAGACTCGCCGCACGCCGCAGGCCGAACCATCCGGACTCGCCCTTGGCAGGCACGGCGCCGGCGCTGCGTTCGGCAACGAATTCGGGATGCACCGCCTTGACCACATCGCCGGAAAACATCTCCCCGCGTCCCACCGCGGCAAGAACATCTTCGATCGTGCTGCGCGCAAGCCGTTTCAGCGCCGACTTCAACAGATCGTCGGAATAGGTCTTGCCGGCGCGGCTGAAAGCGCGTTCGACGATCTGGCGGCCTAGCTCGGAATATTGTCCGAGCAGCGATTGCCGGGTCGCCCGGCGAATGGCGGCACGCGCCTTGCCGGTCAGCGCCAGCGATTCCCACGCCGCCGGAGGCACACGTCCCGTCGCCGTCACGATCTCGACCTCGTCGCCGTTGCGCAGTTCCGAAACCACAGGCGCAACGCGTCCATTGATTTTGGCTCCGACCGCCATGTTGCCGACATCGGTATGCACGGCATAAGCGAAATCGATAACGGTTGCACCGCTCGGCAAGGCGATCAGGCGGCCCTTTGGCGTGAAGCAGAAAACCTGATCGTGAAACATCTCAAGCTTGGTGTGCTCGAGAAACTCCTCCGGATTGTCGCCTTCCGCCAGCAGGGCAATCGTGTGTTGCAGCCAGCGGTAGGAGCGGCTCTCGCGCGTCAGTTCCTCGTTGTCCAAGGCCACGCCGTCCTTGTAGAGCGCATGGGCGGCAATACCGAACTCAGCGACATCGTGCATGTTTCTGGTGCGGAACTGCAATTCGACGCGCTGCCGGCCGGGACCGACGACAGTCGTGTGGATCGACCGGTAGTCGTTCTGCTTCGGCGTCGAAATGAAATCCTTGAAGCGCTCGGGAACCGAGGGCCATTTGGTGTGCACCACACCAAGCGCGCGATAGCAGTCGTCGATGGAATCGACGATCACGCGAAAGCCGATGATGTCCGACAACTGCTCGAAGGCGACAGCTTTGCGCTCCATCTTCCGCCATATCGAATAAGCGGCTTTCTGGCGTCCCTTCACCTCGGCATGGATGTTTTTTGCGCTCAGAGCCTCGTGCAACTCGCCTTCGATACGGGATATCAGCTGACCATTGCGGGCGCTCATATCTTTCAGCCGGGTCAGGATCATTGCCCGTGCTTCGGGGAACAGCGACTCGAAGCAGAGATCTTCCAGCTCTTCGCGCACCTTGTGCATGCCCATGCGGCCGGCCAGCGGCGCATAGATATCGAGCGTTTCCTCGGCGATGCGCTGGCGCTTGTTCGGCGGTACGAAGCCAAGTGTGCGCATGTTGTGCAGGCGATCGGCGAGCTTGACCAGCAGCACGCGAACATCGTCGGCGACGGCCAGCAGCAACTTGCGAAAGTTCTCGCCCTGCTCGGCCCGCTTTGAGACCAGATCGAGCTTGTCAATCTTCGTCAAACCATCGACGAGACTGGCTATCTCGTGCCCGAACAAACGCTCGATGTCGTCGCGCGTCGATTCGGTGTCCTCGATCGTGTCGTGCAAAACGGCCGCCGCAATGGTGGCGTCGTCCAGCCGCATCTCCGTGAGAATGCCAGCGACTTCCAGCGGATGCGAGAAATAGGGATCGCCCGAAGCCCTCTTCTGCGCACTGTGCGCCTTGTAGCCGTAAATGTAAGCGCGGTTCAGCAGATCCTCGTTGGCATGCGGATTATAGCTCCGCACACGCTCGACGAGTTCGTACTGCCGCATCATTGTTCGAAAATCCCGCGCTGGCGCTCGAACTGCCGCCCCGGCTGCGGGACGGCCCATATCGCCAATCTATTGCACCGCCGGATAAGCACAAGGAAATTGCGCAAGGAAAAAGCAGCGCCGGCGGATGACGCAGGCGTCATCCGCAACTCCGGATTGGACCGGAACCAATCTTATTCGTGATCGTCGTCCGTTTCGGCCGGCGGCACCAGGCCTTCCAGTCCGCGCAACAGATCTTCTTCGGTCATCCGGTCGAATTCGACATCGCCCGGATCGTCGCTTGCCGAAGCCCCGGCTGGCGTCAACGCGGGCGCCGCCTCCGCTTCCGGCTCGTCGACCTCCACGTGCTTCTGCAGGGAGTGAATCAGTTCTTCGCGCAGATCGGCCGGCGTAAGCGTCTGATCGGCGATTTCCCGCAGGGCCACCACCGGGTTCTTGTCGTTGTCGCGCGCAACGGTGATCGCCGAACCGGAAGAGATCGTGCGGGCGCGATGGCTGGCGATCAGCACCAGATCGAACCGGTTCTCGATCTTGTCGATACAGTCTTCAACGGTTACACGCGCCATGGAGATTCTCCTGAAAAATGTGCTGTCCGCCCGTTTGCGAAACCGCCGATTCGCAATCGACGGCGTCGCGGGATGCGCCAGATTCGCTAAAATCGGCACCCGGCCTGAAGTTAAGCCGCCGTCCGGACGCAGAAACGCGGCCGCTCTGAACGCCAGATTGACGCAGACCGACCGCTTCACTCGCACACGCCAATATCCCACTCCTGCGCAAAGCGCAACCACCCTCAGCTCCCGGAAGAGACCGAGAGCATTGAAAATCGGTCCAATAGCCCTATCCTGACCCTTACCTGCTTTGCGAACTGCACATATTACGGCAAAACGCGCGCTGGTTTCACCCGTTACAGACTGTTACGAAATCAACGAATTTATTTCCTAAGCTTACGATTTTACTAGGAAATTCCGGTACACCGGCGTAAACTAACTTAGTTGACATATGAACCGTTAGAATGAGATATGCGGCAATCGAATGAATTTTGCGTGCAGCGGCGCCGCCTCTACGTCTTTCAGACTGCGAGGCCCACGATGTAAAACACGAACGAATATTGATTTTGCCGCAAGAAATACTTGCGCGGCGCGAACGTGGTTTTGCATATCCACTGAACGAAAATTCCCGGCTCGGCCCGCAGCTCCGCGTGATGCTGTATAGACCTGAAGAGAGTAGAAATGCCCGATAACGAAAAAATAGCTTTGTTTATAGACGGCGCGAACCTGTATGCGACCGCCAAATCGCTTGGTTTCGATATCGACTACAAACGTTTGCTCAAGGAGTTCCAGGGCCGCGGACGCCTTGTACGTGCGTTCTATTACACGGCTCTGGTAGAAGATCAGGAATATTCCTCCATCCGCCCGCTGATCGACTGGCTCGACTACAACGGCTACGCCGTCGTTACCAAGCCGGCAAAGGAATTCGTGGACTCGCTCGGCCGCCGCAAGGTGAAGGGCAATATGGACATAGAACTGGCCGTCGACGCGATGGAAATGGCCGAGCATCTGGACCATATCGTCCTGTTTTCCGGTGACGGCGATTTCCGCTCGCTGGTCGAAGCCCTGCAGCGCAAGGGCGTCCGCGTATCCGTCGTCTCGACAATCACGACCCAGCCGCCGATGGTCGCCGACGAATTGCGCCGTCAGGCCGACGAATTCGTCGATCTGATCCATCTGGCCAAGAAAGTCGGCCGTGACCCTGCCGAGCGCGCCGAGCGACCGTCGCGCTATCAGCAGGACCGCCGGCCGGTTAATCCGAGTTCGCTGGCGCCTGCCCACGACGACGACGAGGACTATCAGGACTGATCGCCGGAGCCGAGAGGGACATGGCGAAGAACCGGCCCGGAATGGAAGCGATTCCGGGCGAACCTCCTGCCGATTGCAGCGCCTGTCCGCGCCTGCACGGCTTTCTCGAAGAGCATCGCATCCGCGAACCGGACTGGCACAATGCGCCGGTCCGGTCTTTTGGTGTGCCGGACGGAACGCTGCTCGTCGTAGGGCTGGCTCCGGGTCTGCGCGGCGCCAATCGTACAGGCCGTCCTTTCACCGGCGACTATGCCGGCGATCTGCTCTACGCAACGCTCAAGGAATATGGATTCGCGAGCGGAACCTACGAGGCGCGTCCGGACGACAGTCTGACATTGAAGAATTGCGCGATTACCAACGCCGTGCGTTGCGTTCCACCTCAGAATAAACCGCTGCCGGCGGAAATCCGTACCTGCCAGCCGTTTCTCGCAAACACTATCCGCCAGATGCCGCGACTGCGCGCCCTCGTCGTACTGGGCCGTATCGCGCATGAAAGCGTATTGCGCACTCTGGGACAAAGACTCGCGCTCTTTCCCTTCAAGCACGCTGCGCAGCACGACGTCGCCTTCGAAACGCGCCCCTTGCGCATCTTCGACAGCTACCATTGCTCCAGATACAACACGAATACCGGCGTGCTGACGCCGGACATGTTCCGGAATGTCTTCGCTTCGGTTCGTGATTATTGCGGCTAGATCAGCGTGCGCTCGAATGGAACCATTTGAACGCACAAACACTGATCGAATCCAGAGTGTAGAGCAGCGCCGCTAGTCGCCTTCCGCCAGAAACGCCGCAATGCGCGCGATGGAAGCATCGTCCAGCAGCAGCGGCGCGTGGCCCTGCCCCGGCACGACGAAGATCTGGCAGGCGGGATGCGCCAGTTGCATTTTGTTCAGCGTTTCCGGCGATAGAAGGTCTGAATTCTCGCCGCGTATCGCCAGCATTGGCGCGGCGTGCAGGCCTGCAAATTGCGGCCATAGCTGCGGCAGCGGCTTGTCCATGTCCATCGTCTCGAGCACTTTGGACAAGGCCGGATCATAGCGCGGAACGAATGTCCCGTTGTCGTTCCGGAAGGTCAGTTTTGCATAGGCCAGCCAATCGTCCTGCTTGAGCCCGGTGAAATGCGCGCTCATGATGCGGCGGCAGAGATCCACCGCATCGTCCCAGGATTTGGGGGCCGGCAACTTGCCGACATAACCGCGGATGCGCGCCAGCCCCTTGCCTTCGATAACCGGGCCGATGTCGTTGAGGATGACCCGGCGCATCATGCCCGGCCGCGTTGCGGCAAATACCATCAGATGCAATCCGCCGCGAGATGTGCCCAGAAATGCGGCCTCCTCGATGCCGAGCGCCGCAAGGACGGTCAATATGTCGGCGTTTTCGACCATCATGTCGTAGTTGCGCCAGTTCCGGTCCCGGTCTGAAAGGCCCCGGCCGCGATAGTCGAGGACCGCTACGCGCCGCGCACGACAGCCCTTGCCGGCCACCACGGCCGCTGCAACCGCATCGAAATCCTCCGCCGTGCGGGCAAGCCCCGGCAGGCAGACCAGCGGCAGACCGGGCAATTCCGGTCCGCCCCAAACTTTTGCGCGCAAGCGCAGGCCATCCGGCGCAGAAACAAAAACATCGCGCACCGCTGGGATGTGATCCGGACGGATGGCCGGGGAAGTGTCAGAGGTCATGACTGGCTCGTCTGCGAAAACGCTGTCATACAACAGCGCTTCCAGATAGCCAAAAGCAGGGGTCAGGAACGGGCGGCGAACGCCCGCAAATCGGAAATGGCCGGATGCGGCAGATCGTAGCTTTTGAGCAGACTGCGATACACGCCGAGATTTTCCGTCACGCGCTGAACGTAGTTGCGCGTCTCCTCGAACGGGATGCGCTCCACCCAGTCGATCGGATCGACGCCCGGTTTGCGCGGATCCCCATAGGCCTTGATCCATTGATTCACACGCCCGCCGCCGGCGTTGTAGGCTGCGAATACCAGGATCAGCGACCCGGGATGATCGCCCATGAGATCGCCGAGATGGGCTGCCCCCAGCTGGGCGTTGAACGCCGGGTCCTTCAACAGCCGGTCGGCGTCGAAAGGAACGCCCTTGCGCTGCGCCGTCCGCCGCGCAGTCGAGGTCAGCATCTGCATGAGCCCCTTGGCCCCGGCGCGCGAGACGACCGATGTCTGGAAGGCGCTCTCCTGCCGGGCAATCGACAGAACGACCGACCTGTCCACCGAATTGGCGAGCGGGGTATATTTCGGCACTCCGAATACCGGGAAGGCGACATCGTCGAGTTCGATCCCGCGATAGCCTGCCAGCTTGCCGACAATCAGCGAACCGCGGGCGTTCTTCTCGCGCTTCAAGATGCCGCCAAGCGCCGCGATCTGCCTCCTGTCTTTCAACGTGCGCGCAAGCGCGTAGGATAACGGTTGTGCAATCTCGTCGGCTCCCGCCTGCATCAGCAGTTCGACGGTGCGAACAGCCAGCGCGCGTTGAGCGCCTTTGACAGGTTCCGCGCGGCGGACGGGCACATTGCTGGCGCCATACAGGCGCGCTCTTGCAAGCTGGCCGTAATAGGTGGCCGAATGGCCCGCCGCGATAGCATACAGGCGCTCGGCGTCTTCCGGTTCCAGACCGCGTTCGGCGGCGCGTGCCTGCCAGTAAGCAGCGCGGGCGCGCGAAATCGGCGTCTCCGCATATTGCAGCGCGCGCGAGAAATGAGCCAGCGCCTGCTCCGGCTTGTCGAGGAAGCGGAGCGCCAGAAAGCCGGCGTAGAATTCGGCGTCCACGGACTCGACGCCATCGAGATTGCTGTGCCACGCCGCGACCTTGTAGGCCGTTTTTGCATCGCCGCTATCCAGCAGCTTGCGCGCGATCATGCGCCGCTCCAGCCACCAGGCCGAAGGTTCGAGCAATTCCGCCACAGGCGCGTTGAACCCGAGCAACAATTTCGAAGCGTCTTGCAATTTGTCGGCGCGGCGCAGCCGTTGCACACTTGCGAACAGCCAGGTCGGATCCTTGCGCAGTTTGGCCGACAGCTTCGCGCCCGCTTTCTCGGGCGCAACGCCACGCGCAACCGTTATGCGCGCTGCAGCCAGCGCATACACTTCCTTGCCGGCCTTCCCCGCAGCGCGCAGCGAATCCTTGTACCGCTCCTTGTAGAACAGGCGGTCCGCGCGGTGCTTGTGGTCGTCCTGGGTCAGCAGCGAGCCGAATTCCTTGAGGATAATCGACTCGAGCCATTTGCCGAACGTCTTGTTCCGCCAGACGTCGACGACCACCGCTTTCGCCTTCTTCTTGTCGCCCTTCCCCACAAGCTCGCGGGCCAGCACCAGATGTCCGATGGGCGAGGCAGGTTCGCGGCCGGAGAAATAGACGGCAGCATGCCGGTGCGCAGGCTTGTCGACGAACAGGCTCTGTTCGGCCCGCCACAACAGCCAATCGCGATGGGGCCAATCCGGATATTTGTCCAGAAACGCCATGATGCGCGTGAACCCCGCCTTGCGCGGCTGCAGCCGGACGGCGGCCCAGTCCAGCGCTGCGCTGGCGACCTCGCCCTTCGCCTGGCGTGCATGCGCATCGCCATCCTGAAGATCGCCCTTCTTGTAGGCTGCAAGCGCCTCGCGAACGCCAGTCAGGTCGTGCATTTCCTCCGGCGCAGCCTTGGTCTCCTTGACTGGCTCGTCCCTTGCCGGCGCGCTTTTCGCAACCGCCGGATTGGCCGGCGGCAGCGGCGCATAAGCGAGAACCTGCCCGGGCGCTGCGACCGGGGGTGCGCCGGCGGCAGGACCGGCACTGCGCCGGATCGCTTCCACGGCGTCGTTCTGAGGCTTCGGAGCACTGGCAATTGCCGGCGCCGCGCCGGCGATCGGACGGACAGGCGCAACGAAGGCCAGCTTCAGGGACGGAGGCGGCGCTGCAACACCCGCCACCTTGTCGATTTCCCGCTCGGCCATCGCCAGCACGCGGGCATGTTCTTTCTTGAGATTCCTCTCGAGCCGCGCTGTCACCGCATGAACAGTCAGACTGGCCTTCAAGGCCTGGGTATGCATCGCGGCCATGGCGAGGCTGTAGGTATCGGGCGCCATCGGTTCCCCGACTGCCGCAGCACCGGAGATTTCAGCCGCCAGATTTCGTTCGGACACGGCAGGCTTCGCCCCATTCTGCAATTCGTGCGGGGATTTCGCGGCCGGTGGCGCAGCCGTAGCGGGCGTGCGCACTTGCGGGCGAAGCTGGCCGGCCGGCGCCGCGGCGATATCTTTGGCGCGCGCGTCCGGCTGCGCCAGCGGCAGTCGCCGCGCCATGGCGGAAGTCGCGCGTTGCTGGAAGCAGGCGACAACCGCCGTGCGCAAGGCGCCGACACCGCCGTACTCGGAAACTTTTACGTAAGTCCAATGACTTGCTGCGCCAGCAGAAAACACACACATCAGTATGAAAGTTTTCGCCAGAACTGACGCGGGCCTCACTTTCCTCATCGCAACCTCGCGAATCTGCCGGGCATAATTGTCCAGCCTGACTCCACCTGGTTTAGGAATTGCTAACCATCCCCGATGCGGACGAAATACGCCTGCACTGCCCTGTTCCTGCCAGAATAGTCCTTTTCATTGCCCCGCTAGGCGGTCTATGAATATGCAGTCGCACCAAAACGCCTCATTGCGGCGCTGGTTGGGCAAAATTTGAGCGAAGGACGGAAAAATGGCCAAGGCAGCCAATCTCAACGGATGGATGACAGCACTCGTTACGCCATTCAAGGACGGCGCATTCGATGAGGCCGCTTTCCGCAAATTCGTAGGCTGGCAGATCGAACAGGGCATTCATGGGCTGGTTCCGTGCGGAACGACTGGCGAAAGCCCTACCTTGTCCCATGCGGAACATCACAAGGTGGTGGAAGCCTGCATCGCCGAAGCGAACGGACGCGTACCGGTCATTGCGGGCGCGGGCTCGAACAATACCGCCGAGGCTGTCGATCTTGCGCGCCATGCGGAAAAGGCAGGCGCAGACGCCGTCCTGATTGTCTCGCCATACTACAACAAGCCCAATCAGGAAGGGCTTTACCAGCACTTCAAGGCGATCAACGACGCGATCGGCATTCCGATCATCATGTACAACATTCCGCCGCGTTCGGTGATCGACATTTCGGTCGACACGATGAAGCGCCTGTTCGAGCTGAAGAACATCGCAGGCGTGAAAGACGCAACCGGCAACATCGGCCGCATTTCGATGCAGCGCATGGCGATGGGGCCGGATTTCATCCAGCTTTCCGGCGACGACGTCACTGCGCTGTCGACGTTTGCAGCAGGCGCTCATGGCTGCATCTCGGTGGTATCGAACATCGCGCCCGGCCTGTGCGCGCAATTGCAGAACGCCTGGGACGCGGGCAAGCCTGCAGACGCGCTGGCGATTCACGACCGCCTGACGCCGCTGCATCTGGCCACCTTCCTCGAGGCGGGCGTGACGGGCGCGAAATACGGCCTGTCGCAGCTCGGGATGTTCGGCGAGGACGTCCGCCTGCCGCTGGTGCCGATGGTCGACGCCAACAAGGCGAAACTGCGCGAAGCGATGGCTTTCGCGGGGCTGCTCGACAAGCAGGGACGCGCGGCGGCGGAGTAAAATCCGGTATATACCGGGCGACCGGACGAGACGACCTCGTGTAGCAAGCCGGTGCGCGAGCCCCTATATGGAGGTTGTGCGTCCGTGATCTTGCGCCAATCACGCGCGCCGCTATTCATCTGCTGCGCAATACGACGGCATATTCACTTGGCCACGAAAAAGAAAACCGGAACCGAAAACTTCAAGATCGCGGCCGACAACCGGCGCGCGCGGTACGACTACGAAATTTTCGAACCCGTCGAAGCCGGAATCATGCTGACCGGAACCGAGATCAAGGGCATGCGCACAGGCAAAGCGACGATCGCGGAAAGCTATGTCGACGTCGACAAGAATGGCGAGGTGTTTCTCATCAACGCCAACGTGCCGGAATATCTGCAGGCCAATCGCTTCAATCACGAGCCGCGTCGGCCGCGCAAACTCTTGCTGAACAAGCGCGAAATCGCCAGACTCGCGCAGGGCATCGAACGCGAAGGCATGACGATCGTGCCGTTGAAGCTCTATTTCAACGCCAAAGGCCGCGCGAAAGTCGAAATCGCTCTCGCGCGCGGCAAAAAGCTGCACGACAAGCGGCAGACAGAAAAAAAACGCGACTGGAATCGCGAAAAATCGCGCCTGCTGCGCGACCGCGGCTGAGCGCACGGCGGCTCAGGCAGACCCCCGCTTCGGTTCAGGGCTTTTCGTCGGTATCGCTGCGCGACGTATCCACTTCGCCCCTGTCGACGCGGCGGGAGAACTCCGTTTCCTGTCCGCTGGCCAGAAGCTTCGCCTGTCCGACCCAATCTTCGCGCTCGATTCTGCCGGGGAAAGCCATGAAGGCTCCAACCCAGGCCGCATGGTCCGCCGTCCACTGCGCAATCTGGTCGAAATGGTAGATTCCCAGTCCGTTCAACCGCGTCTCGTTCTGGCGTCCGATACCGCTGACGCGTTTGAGATCATCCGGCTTGCCGCCGCGCGCGCCGGAAAGTCCGGGCGGACGCGAACCCGGCAAATCTTCCGGCTGCATCTCGGCATCTTCGTTACGCGACGATGCAACTTCGCCGCGATCCACCCGGCGGGAAAATTCGGTTTCCTGGCCGCTGGCCAGAAGTTTTGCCTGACCGATCCAGTCGTCGCGCGAAATCCGGCCTGGAAACGACAGATATTCGCCAGCCCACTCGACATTGTCCGGCGTCCACGCAGCTATCTGGTCGAAATGATAGACGCCAAGACCGTGCAGCTTCTCCTCGATGACGCGCCCAACCCCCCTGATCCGTTTCAGATCGTCGGCCTTGCCGCCGCGCGCGCCTTGCAGCGCCCGAGGCTGCACGCCCGGCAGGTTGCCGGCAGTAGCCACACCGGACCCCGAAGCGCCGGCAGGACCAAGTCCACCCCCGCTTCCGCCCCCGCTTCCGCCCGTTGCCCCGCCTTGACCTGCTGCGGCTGCGCCAGACGCGGCCGCCGCCAATCCCCCCGATCCTTGCGCCGCCCCTTGCCCTTCAGTACCGGCGTGACCGCCAGAAGGTATAGCTGCTGCTGCGACAACAGCGCCGTCCGGCCCTGCGCCGGTCGAAGAAGCACCCGTCTGCGAACCGGAAACCGGCGCTGTGCCGCCGGACGGACCTGCCGATGTCGATCCGCCTGCCTGCCCGGACGGTTTCTCCTGAATGGCGCCTGACATCCCTGCCTCGGCGGCAGCGGTCCCGGAAGCGGGCGCGCCCGTCCCTCCCGGCCCCGCCGCCGCTGAACTGCCTGATCCCGAAGCTGCAGAATCGCGCGAGCCCGATGGAGGCAAACCGGTTCCGCCAGCACCTGCCGCACCCGGGGCGCTTGTACCGGAAGCCCCGCCGCCACCGGAGCCGGCAGTTCCCGGGTTCCGGGTTCCGCCGCCTGCCTCCTGATTGCCGGCCACAAGCCCGGCAGCGCCTGCGGCAAGCCCTGCTGCGCCTGCCGCAGGCGATAAACCACCCGTTGGCCCGGCCGAAACACCAGAGCCCGCACCCTGACGGCCGTTGGCAGAATCTGCGCCGGAAGAAGCGCCCGCGCCCGATGCGCCTGCCCCGGCTCCGCCCTGAGCCGCCGCTGCACCCGCAGACCCAGCGCCGCCAGTCCCCAATACGCCAGTCCCCGCGCCAGACCCCGAAACGCTTGCCGCAGCCTGACCGCCCGTTGCGCCGCCGCCTACCGCGCTGTCTCCGGCCGAAGCGTTGGCAGTACTGCCGGATGGCACAGCGGCTGCTCCCGTTCCGGCAGCGTCTGCCTTGGCTGCTCCTCCGGTTCCCGCGCTTGCCGGTCCAGGGGCCTCTGCGGCTCCGTTTTTTGCTCCTGCCAGGGCCGCCCCGGACGCAAGACCCGCGTGAGGCGCCGCAGCGCCCGCAACGGCAGAACCGCTGCGGGCCGTGCCTGCGGCTGCCGATGCAGCCGCTATATCCGCTGAAGCGCCAGGCGCATCGGCGCCGTCAAGCCCACGCCGCGCCGGAGAGAAAAGACCGCGCAGAAGCGCGCCGAGGAAGCAGCCCGCGATATAAGCGGCGTAAAGCAGCAGGGCGAGTTCGAGATAGAAGCCTGCACGGCCCGGCAACAGTTTGAGAAGCGCGATAACCAGCCCGGCGATCCACGCGATCATGGTCCACCCGGTCACGCCGGTGAACCAGCCTGCCCGCTCACGCTCGCCCGAACGCTCGATCTTCCAGGTCGCGAGACCGACAAAGCAGCCACCCAGAAAAGCCAGCAAAATGTAAATCGAGTAATAGGAAATAACGTAGGCCATAATATACCGCCTATCTCACGATGATTTCGACACGGCGGTTTTTGGCCATGCCTTCTTGCGTAGAATTGCTCGCAGCAGGCCTGTCCTTGCCAAAGCCGGACGTAACGATCGCTTTCACGGGAACGCCCGCCTTGAACAGTTCGCGCTTGACCGCAAAAGTCCGGAGCGTCGACAGCTTTATGTTGCGCCAGCGTGTACCCCGGGCATCCGTGTGGCCGAATACCGAGACGCGCACGCCGGCACATTTTTTCGCCACTTCGGAAATACGTCGCATTTCAGGCATGGAATCGGCGAGGATCTCCGCCCTCGCGGTGGGGAAATAGACCACGCCCCGCATCACGATTCCCTCGGCATTGCGGTCGCAGGAAACCGCCGCCCCGCCATCGCGCACCGGATCGCCGGCATTGGGAGTCTTGTCGCTTCCGGGCTTGGCGGTACCGGGGCTCGCGTCCACAACCACGCCGGCTTTCGGCGGCATGGGAACCTTGACAGCCTCTGCCGGGGGCGTAGCGCCCCCGCCGCTAGTCCCCGGTTGCGTTTCGCCGGGAGACGGAACTGTAACGGGCGCAGGCGGAGGCAATTGCACGGCAATCTTGTCCGGCAGCGGCGTTTGCACGCCGTCAGCGGAAAACCGGAAGCCTTTTGGCGGATTGCTTGCGATCTGTCGAAGCGCAGCTGCTGCTGCTGCGTCGAGCGCCTGCCCGCTCGCAGCCATGGCGGCATCCGTCAGGGTGACTTGTCCGTCTTTCAGCAAAGCCAGTTGACGCAAGCCGTCACGTGCGGCGGCCAGGAAACTCCCGGCCGGAGCTCCGCGCGCGACGCGCAAATTGTTTTCGATTTTGAGCCCCGGAAACTGCGCTCGCGCCAGCCGTTCGATTTCGGCGCGGGCCGCCTCATCCGGCGCATACCCGTCAAGCACGATCGTATCGCCCTTGCGGCTGGCGCTCCAGGTAAAGGGACTGGCCTCTGGCGGCTTGATGTCGACGGCGCCCGGCCGTGCGCTACGCGGCAAATTTGCCAGCGCCTGGCGCGCCTGTTCATACGCGCCATGATCGGCCGCCGATCCCTGCAAGCCGTATTGGCCGTCAGAGAGCGAAAACACGCCGCCGTTCAAGGCCGTTGCGAGCCGTATGCCGGCGGTGGCTGTTTGCTCGAAACCATCCCCGGCGCCGCTGGCGAAAACAAGCTCGTCCCTGACCTTCTTTCCGGTAGCGGCAGCTGCGGCAAGCAAACGGTTGCGCAAATCCGGCGAAGGCACATGACCGCTCAACACCAGCGTGTCGCCATCGAGCCGGACGCCGAACGTATAGGGCTTGGCGGGCGGCGCCAGAACGTCGACCAGGCCGGCTTCGCCGCTGCCCGGCAGTTTCTTCATGCCTTCGATGAGATCGACATAGGCGCCGGAATCCGGCGCGTTGCCCTGCAGGCTCGCAGCATTGTTGACCAGACTGAAGGAACCGCTCTGCAATCGCGCGGCGAGTTTGACGCCATACTCCGCCAGCGCCTGGAAACCGTCCGGAGCCCCGGACGCAAAGGCCAGCCTGTCGACAACCTTGCCGGCGCCTGCGGCCTGCGACGCGGCCGCCACGAGCGCATCCCGCACGGGGACCGAAGGCGCCTGTCCGGACAGAACGAGCTTGTCTCCTTCCCGGGCTGCAGCGAATGTAAATGTCCTGGCCGCTGGAGGCGAAACGCCTTTCCCGGCATCGGCGCCTGCGCCTGGCAAGGCGCGCAACGCCGCGCGGACAGATTCGAAAGCCGCTGAATCCGGCGCTTCCCCGCTCAGACTGACTGCGCCGTTTGTATAGGAAAACCGGCCCCCTTTCAGCTTGCCGGCAAGTTCGAGGCCGCCGCGCGCAACCTCGCCGAAGCGCCCCGGCGCACCGCTGGCAAAACTGAGCCGGTCTTCGACGTGAGCAATGCCCTGAACCGCTTTGGCTGCGGCGTTGAGCTCCTTGCGCACGTCTTCGGACGGAACGGAGCCGCTGAGAACCATGCGGTCGCCGTCATGTGCGGCAGCAAACGAATAGGATGGCGCAGCAGGCGGCATGACGGAGATCGAACCGGCCCTGAAGCCGCCCGGCAGCTTGATCGCGCCGGGGAGTAACGCGGCGTATCCGCTGCCGCTGGCAGCTACGCCCTTGAGGGACACGCTGTCGCCGGTCGCGCCGACCTCGCCGCTGGACAATCCGGAGAGCAACGCCACGAGCGCGCCTGACCCTGCTGCAAATCCGGCCGGTGCGCCGGCCGCGTATTGCATCTTGTCGTCAACAGTGCCACCGGCGCCTGCAGCTTGCCTGGCAGCGGCGACGATACTGGCACGCGTGGCGGGATCGGGAACGCTTCCGGTCAAGGTAATGGTATTGCCGTTGCGGCTGGCGCCGAAAACATACGGCGCCTGCACCGGCAGTGCCGTCAACTCCGTGGTGGCCAGACGGACGCCGGCAATGGAGTCGGCTGCAGCCACCGACGCATGGCCGGCGCCTGCGCCCAATGCCGCGCCGCCAATCCGCACATCGCGGCCACTGACCGTCACGGCCGGGCCGGCAATTCCCTTGTTGGCGGCCGCCACGGCCGATTGCACACGCGATGCGAGCGTTTGCTCGAACTTTTCTGTCTGGGACGCGGCAACCCATCCCCAAAAAAGCGCCAGCGGCAACAACCCAGTCCACCATTTGCGCGGCTGAAACATGGAAATCACTCCCCACAGGCAATAAATGTCCGAAAAACCGGATGCTGCCGGCTTTCAGCAATTGGCGTGTTCAGACGAAAACCGGGCATATCCCGTAAAATATGCCGGACGAGCCAGTCCAATTGGTCATGTTTGCAATATTTGGCTTTGCTGTCCAGCCTGCCTGCGTCCGCGTTTCTATATCCCGGCAAGCGCCAAATCGCCCCCCGCAACCCTTGCCATGTGCTGTGCGCTCATGCATATGGACGGCGTCCGGACCTCGCGAATCCGGCGCCCGGAGACGTGGCCGAGAGGCTGAAGGCACTCGTTTGCTAAATGAGCAGACCAGAAATGGTCTCGAGGGTTCGAATCCCTCCGTCTCCGCCATTTATTTTAGTAAGCGATTGATTTAAAAAAATTTATATGAAATATCTATTATGAGACCCACATTTGGACCAACATCTGTTCGGCGCTTGGTGCTCGTCAACTGCAAGTGACCAGCTTGATGACCGGGCGCTTCTTCTCTGGAGCCCACGATCAACAACACCGCACTCTAGTTCCGGTGGTCCGGATTTCACGCAGGTTGTGTCGTACAAGACCCCCCGTCAGGGCTTTACAAGTCGCAACTAATACACCCGATACACGGTCCCGCTTGGCGAAACAGTCGAACGCTGCCCGTGTTCCCACGGCTCACGAACATGAATTCTTTTTATTCCAGCTAGGCCCCAAGGGGGGATCGATGGCGTATGAGCAGGATGCCGCGTTGGTTACCCCCGAAAAACTATTTCGGGAAATATCGCTTTATTGCTA
>JBFWRC010000029.1:0-60354 GCA_050249115.1 Beijerinckiaceae bacterium | reverse complement strand
GCGAGTCGATCCAGCGAAAATAGAATTTCGGTCGGATAGACGCCGGGCAGCCGGCGGAGGAGCGTCGCATAGTCCACGCAACCGCCTGCAAGCGCATTCGCGATCCAGGCGTCGACCTTGACGCTGAAGGCAGCCTGCGATGCCGAGCGGCGCGAGGCGATCATGCCGCCCTCGTCCGCAACGGCACGTCGCAGATTGGTAGTGCGCGGAGCCCATCCGGGAAACGACGCTTAAGCTCCTGTTTCCAAGCGGCTATCGCCTCGTCCTGCACGGCGAGGCTGCGCTCGCGCGCGTTGTCCCGAGCGAGGCGCTGCTCAACCGGGGTGAAGACATGAATGCGCAACGGGATCACGCGGAGCGGGAAATTCGCATCGATCGCCTGCAGTCGATCGACAAGGTCCGCGACGCCTTGTCTCACGCCGTCGTCATGCGGTGAGGTCAGGGTGACATAGCCGTAAACGTCGAGCCCGAGGCCAAGCACACGCCGGAGGATTTCGAACTGGCGATCATAGTCTTCCAGGGCGGCGCGCGTGTTGAAGGCAAAAGAGCGGGCGTCGAATCCCTTCACACAGCAGACCCGGCCGTAGTTGCGATAACCCCGAAGGCGCGCGATGTCCTCGCGCGAGAGCGCATCGAGCAGATAAGTCGTGCTGAGATTGTCGTCGGTCCATAGATAAGTGCTGTCGGCAAGGCCCGCGTCGGCGAGCGCCCGCATCATCCACGGTGTCCATTCTGGCACTAGGTCGGGCGAGCCGCCCGACAAATCGATGATGCGCGGAGCGTCAGGGATTTGGCGATAGAGGTCGACGAGCTCGTGGGCCGTGAACCATTCAGAATGATCGGGATCAGCTGTCAGCAGCTCTTCAGGTACGAAACAATACCAGCAGCGCCAGGCGCAGGCGGCATTTTGAAAGACGAGCGCCGTCATCATGTCCGGTACAGGCGCGATGCCGAGCGCACGGCAGGCGGGCGCGATCGGCAGCGAATTTGCGGGCCATCCCGCGGCGGTGGCCATCCGGAAATGCCGAACGCGGCCATAGCCGGTGCAGTTGGCGGGCAAGGTGAGATCGACCTCTTGGCCAGACCCCGCGATGCGCGAGATCAGCACGCGATGGCCGTCGACGTCGATTGCGCGGGCTCTCAGGTGCGCGGCGAAGCGAGGGGTGTCGATCGGCTTGGTCACGCTAGTCACGGATGTGAGCCCTCCATGTCGGGCGGCAAGCCGCGCGGACGACGCGGCACCTTGATCGGCTCGTCGGCAAGGTCGGGCAGCTTCTCATCGAGGAACAGTTCGACTAGGCTGACACAATAGTCGAGTTCCGCGTCGGTCAGCGGCCGGCCTTTTGGGACGTTGTGCCAATATTCGAGGCAAGTCCGGCAGCAGGTGGCGGTGGCGTGCTGCGCGTAATAGATCGCGTTTCCTTCCAAGGGCGTCTGACGGCCGTCGCGCGGCGGCTCAGCGACTGCGAGATATTTGCGCAGCCGATCACGGGCGGCGTCCTTGATCTGATCACGGCCCTTCCGCTGGGCATGGCGCATCGCGGCATCATCAACCGGGCGATGGAAGAAGTAATGGCGGATCATCTCGTGCTGGAGCGCTTCGAAGGTGTGAGCCGCGTCGCCCTTGTCGCGGCGATGCAGTCGCTTCCAATCGACGAGGTTGGCGCCGCAGGCGCGGCATTTGCCCCGCTGATCCGGCGTCATCTTCTTGAGCTGCTTGAAGCAGTGCAGATCGTTGTCGCAGTCGGTCGACGTGCATTTGATGTCGAGGGGTGGCGGCTTTTTGAACTCGGTCATTTTGTAACTCAATGAAGGGCGCGATCGAGCAGTTGCCGATCGAGCTTGTTATCGATGTCATAAGGAAAGCGTTCGACGAAGACGTCGCGCGCGATCATCCAGGGGTCGCCGTCATCGGCCTGTAGATTGGCCGCCGTTCCCCACCAGTTCACGCCTTGCCAGGAGAGCCGGTAGGCGAGGTAGTTCGCGAGTGCCCCGACGCTGACGCCGTTCTTCGCCGCGACCGTCGGGACGACACTCTTCAGCCGCTCGACCGACTTGCGCGCGGCGTGCACGCAGGCCTGCGCCAACGTCTCGGCCTTGCCGTTGAGCACCACCTCGCCAGCGAATTGGCTTGCGGCGATCTCTTCGACGGAGTTGCGCCGTTCGGCTGAGGTCTCGTCAGCTTCGATCACCTCCAGCGTGTCGTCTTCAGGGTGCTGGCCGGCATGGAAAAGTTCATGGAGGAGATCGAACAACCAGCGCGCCTCGTGCTTCGAGGTTTGCTTCAACACGACGGCGTTGCGGCCCTCGTAGCGCCAACACGCGCCGTGGAAGGCGCCGCGGTCGCGCAGCGGCAGCACGACGACGCCCATATCCCACGCGGTGTGAAGCGCGCTTCTGAGATCGACAGTCTCGTACCGGTCCTGGATGCATCGACGCATGGCCTTCGCATCAGTCGGGATATCGCTCTTGGACAGCGACCGCGCACCCTTCAGCGCAACGACCGCCAAATAATTGGCATAGGCAGCATAAAGGCTGGTCGTCGCGCGCGCTCGCTTGGCGGGCATCTTGAACCGCGCTTCGGCCGCAGCGAATCGAGGCGCAACAAGCGCCTGCGCTCCGAACATGTTGTCGCGGGTCCAGCCGAACACGCGCTCCAAGACCGCGCCCGCTTTCGCGGTCAACGCATCGTCATCGTCGTCGCCGCCGACTTCGCCGCTAGCGCGGGCGGCGTCGGAGGACGGGAGTAGCCGCGACAACAGAAAGTCGCGGTCAAGACCGACTTGGCGCAATTTGGTAACGAGTCCCCCGAAGCTTTGCGGCGCGACCGGCAGCAGGATGTCGTTCTTGATCCGCACGCCGAGTGCGTCCGCGATCTCCCGCAAGCGCTGATAGCTGGCGGACGCGTAGCGTTCCGCCTCGTAGCGCTGGATCTGCTGCTCCTTGAGGCCAAGCCGTTCGGCCAACGCTCTTTGGTTCAGGCCGCCTGCTATGCGCGCCTTGATGAGGCCGTCCGCCAGCTCGTCGAACGAGTTGATGGAGATTACCGAGAGGTCGGCCGACCTGAGCCGATCATACTCTACAATTTCAGCTTGAAGGTCGGCGAGTTGGCTCTCCATCGCCTCACGCTCGGCCTGGAGCAGGCGTGGATGCACGTCCGAGCGCGATGGTCCCATTTTGAGTTCGTCGATGGCCTTGCGGAAGCGGTCAGCTTCGCTGCGTGTGATCTTGTACTGCCGTTCGTTGGTGATCATGGAAGGCTCCCGAGGTCGATATTGACGACGCCCTTGGGCACGCCGTTGCGGTCCTTCATGAAGAAGTCCCGGTAGAGGATGCCCGGGGCGGCGGCTGCGGTCGCCGGAAAGAGCTCGCCCAGATATTTGGATTTCATCGCCGCTCGGGCGTTGGTGAAGTCGAGCAGCACGGGGTCAAGGCGATAGGGGTCAACCCCTTGAGTATCCCAAGCTCCATCATAGTCCTCCGGCAGGTCCTTCTGTGACACAAAGCTTCCATCCAGCAGTACCGACCGGCAGCCCGCGCCAGCGAGGTTCTGCAGTGCGGACAACAGGCCGCCAATGAGGCGGGTGCGGTGACCGTTTGCGCCGAAACGCGGCGCGACCTCACCCCACGAGGCGTCATGGACGCCTTGGGGTAGATAGCCAGTCGATGAATCGGCCTTCGGAAGCATGACACAACAATATCGTTGGGTTAATCGTTCGACAAGTGTTCTCTTCCTCGGCAAGCGCGAAGCCGTATAGTTGCTCCTCAGCTTGGCTTCAGTGGCGACGCTCCGCTGCCCGTTTGTGGGTGAGGAGCGGAGAGGTACCTTGGGCAAGAGTGGGTTTGGATTCCGTTGGAATGTGAATCACACCTTCCGAACGTCAGCTAGGGGTCACAACCGATCGAAGCAGTTCTGAGAATTTTAGTCTGCTAGGAGAAGCAAATCGAACGTTCGCGGCAAAATGCCTGCGCGTCCAGATTAAGACGTTGAATAGTCCAGTATTGTTGGGATCCTTATAAAATAGTTCGATCCCGGTGCTTCTCGCTCGACGGAGAGGGGTTCCAACCTTCCACGCTTTGGCCTGATTATTTTCTCGCTAATTCAATCGCTTGCAAAATGGTAGTATATCGCCGGAGTCAACGGGCACAGAGAGTTTTGACCGTCAGAGAGAAATTTTCGGCACATCGGAGAAAATCCCGGTACCGAACGCTTCGCGCCAAGCCTTGAATTCTTTGGGCTTTTTCGGGGATCACGGAAAGTTCGTTCCCGGTTGCTCTCGAAATGGGTGGCGGAGAGGGAGGGATTCGAACCCCCGGTACGGTTGCCCGTACTTCGCATTTCGAGTGCGACGCATTCGACCACTCTGCCACCTCTCCGGAAGCCGATTTTCGAGCGGTGACGGCCCTTAGCATGGTGGCGCGGGGGTTACAAGCAATGCGCACGCAGTTGTTGACCGGGCTTGGAAGACGGCTATAGTCCCGCCCGCACGACCGCTCCGGCGGCGGCCCCTGTGGCGGAATTGGTAGACGCGCTCGACTCAAAATCGAGTTCCGCAAGGAGTGCTGGTTCGAGTCCGGCCAGGGGCACCAGATTTCCCACAAATTGCGAAGCACCGGCCGCAAGGGCCTTGCGACCGCCTGGACTGCGCCGGGGCAAGCGCCGTTTCAGGCCGCGAAAATGCGGAATTCGGCTGCCACCTTCTCGTAAACCGGGCGCTTGAACGGGATGATCAGCTCCGGAAAGTTTTCCAGCCGCTCCCAGCGCCAGGCGTCGAATTCCGGCTTGTGCCCGCCGGCGGGATTTTCGATGTCGATTTCGCTTTCGTCGCCCTCGAAGCGCAGGGCGAACCATTTCTGCGTCTGGCCATGATACTTGCCCTTCCAGGCTTCGCTCGCGATATCGCCCGGCAGGTCGTAGGCGAACCAGTCGCTGGCTTCGCCCAGCAGCGAGACATTGGTGACGTTGGTCTCTTCCTGCAATTCGCGCAGGGCCGCGGCGAAGGGGTCTTCGCCCTTGTCGATACCACCCTGCGGCATCTGCCATTCATGGCCGGGAGCCACATGTTCGCGCAGCGCCTTGTTGCGCCGCCGGCCGGCGAAGACCAGACCGTGGCGGTTGAACAGGGCGATGCCGACGCAGGGGCGGTACAGGCGTTTCGTCACTGTCCGCTGCTCGCGACTGGCGTTGTCCGGCCGAGCGCGGCGCTCACGGGAACCAGGGCGATGCCGCGTTTTTCCAGGCCTTTCACGAAGCCGGCGATGCGGGAAATTGCTGCCGGGTGACCGCTGGCGAAACCTACCGCGATGCCCTTTTGAACGGCCAGGGCTTCGAGCTTCAGCAGGGCGGCCTCTATGGCCCGCTCTTCGCGCGTCTCGTCGAGGATGACGTCGGCCGCGACGAACGGCGTTGCGGAAGCGCCAGTGATGCGGCCCGCGAGAGAGCGGTTCGACGAACCGTCGTCGAAATACATCAGGCCGCGCGTGCGCACTTCCTCGATGACCGGGGCGAGCGCTTCGGCGCTGGCGCTGAACTTGGCGCCGAGAAAATTGGCGACGCCGATGTAACCGGTGAAGCGGCCCATGTGCCAGTGGAGGTGGTCTTTCATCTCCTTGCGGTCGTAACCGGTTTTCAGCATGTGCGGGCCGGGTCCGGGACCGGCGAGATCGAATGGCTCCATCGGGATCTGCAGCAGAACTTCGTGGCCCGCCTCTCTCGCGCGCGCGACCTGACGCTGCAGATCGTCGCCATATGGAGCAAAGGCCAGCGTTATGGCTGGCGGCAATTCGGCGATTGCGCGATCGGTTGCAGTCCGGCTCAGGCCCATGCCGCCTGCCGCTATCGCAACGCGCGGCGCGGAAGCGCGCAATTTGCCGGGCAAGAACAAGGGTCTTGCATAGACTTCATAGGGCTTGGCGCCGTCCGGGCCGGTGACCGGCAACAGGCCGTGCCGGCTGGCGCGCACCAGCCGCCTGTCCGGCGCTGCGGGCAGGCCGATGCGCGGCTTGTTGTCGGGAATGGAAATGATCAGCGCGCCTGGAGTATCGCCGCCGCTCCGAACCACTTTGACGCCACTGGCGTCTTCCACTTTTGCGGCGTTGCTGCGGACATCGTGGATGGCTGCGATGCTGCCCGTTGGGGCTTGGTCGGCGCCTCGCGCAGCGGCGGGCGGCGTTTGCTGCGCAACGGCAACCGGCGGCTTTGGCGCAGGGCGTTCGATTCGGGCGATCGTGTGCGCACGTCCGCCAAGACCATCGTCTCCTGCCATCAGCCATACGATCCCGCCAGCGGCTGCGGCGAAAGCTGCGCATGCAACGATCGCTTTTGCGCCCGGGCGGCGCGGCGGCGGGTTTTCGCTTTGCCGGGGCAGGCCGAGCGGAGCATTCAGGTCGTCTGGCGCCATGGGGGTGCGAACCGTTTCGAGCGGGGCGGGCGATACGAATCACCGCATATTACCATCGCCCCGCCAAAGACGAGCGTTCAGAGCCGCGCCCGGACGCAAAGGCCGGAACTTCGTTGCACGCAAACGAAAGGCCGGGCGTTTCCACCCGGCCTTCGGTTGTCTGGAACGGATTTCCGTGATTTCCGCTATTTCTGCTGCGCCGGATCTTTCTTTTCCGGTTCGGTCTTGGCGGGTTCTTTTTTCGCCGGTTCCTTTTTCGCGTCTGCAGCCTGCTTCTTCAGTTCCGCTACGGTCTTGACCCCGCGAAGAAGATCGCGCGCCGCGATCAGCGCCTTGTCTTTTGCCGCGTCGCTCGGAACATAGGCCTGCGATCCCGATCCTTCGTCTTCGCCGTTCTTCAGGTGGCCGCGGAGCGAAGCTTCGCCCTTGGTCGAGTCCTGGCCCTTCAGCTCGTCCGGAGTGTCCTGGAAGAGTTCGATATCGGGCTCGATGCCCTTGGCCTGAATGGAGCGGCCCGAGGGGGTATAATAACGTGCCGTGGTGAGGCGCAGCGCGCCATTGTTACGGCCGAGCGGGATGATCGTCTGCACCGAACCTTTGCCGAAGCTGCGCGTTCCGATCACGGTGGCGCGCTTGTGGTCCTGCAGGGCGCCGGCGACGATTTCCGACGCAGAGGCGGAACCGCCGTTGATCAGAACGACGACCTTTTTGCCCTTGGTCAGATCGCCCGGACGTGCGTTGTAGCGCTGTGTCTCATCCTTGTTGCGGCCCCGCGTGGAGACGATTTCGCCCTTGGTCAGGAAGGCGTTCGATACAGCGATCGACTGGTCGAGCAGACCGCCGGGATTGTTGCGCAGATCGACGATGAAGCCCTTGAGCTGATCGGCCGGAACGTCCTTCGACAGCTTGTCGATGGCTTTCTTCAGCCCGTCGTAGGTCTGTTCGTTGAACTGGGTGATGCGGATGTAGCCGATATCCTTGTCTTCGACGCGCGAGCGCACGGCCTGAATACGGATGCGGTCGCGCACGATCTTGAAATCGAGCTTTTTCTTGTCTTTGCCGCGAATGACGGTGAGGTTGATCGGCGCGCCGATTTTGCCGCGCATCTTGTCGACAGCCTGATTCAGGGTCAGGCCCTGGGTTTGCTCACCGTCGATATGCGTGATCAGATCGTTGGCGAGAATGCCCGCCCGGGAGGCGGGCGTATCGTCGATCGGGGCGACGACCTTCACCAGCCCGTCCTGTTGCGTCACTTCAATGCCGAGGCCGCCGAATTCGCCGCGGGTTTGCACCTGCATGTCGTTGAAGCTTTTCGGCGTCATGTAGCTCGAATGCGGATCGAGACCGGACAGCATGCCATTGATCGCCGATTCGATCAGCTTGTCTTCTTTCGGCACTTCGACGTAGTCGGAGCGGACTTTCTCGAAAACGTCGCCGAAGAGATTCAGCATACGGTAGGTTTCCGTGGAGGCAGCAATTGCCGGTGCGCCGCCAAGGAAACTTGTGTTCGTCGTCAGGACGGCGACGGAGGCTCCCATCGCAGCGCCCGCCAGTAGCAGTGAAATCTTGCGCATTATCCGCGAACCTTCTCCAACTCCGGCCTAGCCCACCATGGGCCTGGATCGATGGCCGTTCCGTCTTTCCGGAATTCAATATAGAGCACAGGCCGGGATGCTCCAACGGCTATCGTCGCCGCGGTGCGTACGGACCCGTTTCCCATGCTCCCCACCGGTTCGCCTGCGAGAACGAACTGGCCTGTACTGGCAACGAGGCGTTCCATGCCGGTCATGACAATATAATATCCGCTACCGGCATTTACTATCAAGAGCTGACCGTAACTGCGGTACGGCCCAGCATAAACCACCCATCCGTCGGAAGGCGACGAAACCAGAGCATTTGGAGCCGTCAGCAGGGAAAGGCCTTTTTCCGTGCCGCCGAAATCGTCGTTGTCCTTGAATTTCCGGTGCACGCTTCCCGCCACCGGCAGAGGAAGAAGCCCTTTTGCCTGGTCGAAGGCGATGGCCGGCGCCAGTCTGGCGCGGTCGCCGAAAGGATTGTTCCGGGCTGCCGAACCCAGCGACGCGTTTTTCGCCCGTTGCGCTTCGGCTTTGCGGGCAGCCTGCGACGCACGCCGGGCAGCGGCAATCTCGGACTCCATCGCACCGATCAAATTTTTGAGAGATGTTGCCTTGGCTGCAAGTTCGGCGGCGCGTTTCTGTTCGCTTGCCAGTGCGCCCTCGACAGCGGAAACCGAATCCTTGCGGGTGTCGAGGATGGCCGCCAGCCGAATCCGCTCGTGTCCGAGATCTTCGACCTTTTTGGTGAGATTGGCCCGCTCGCGGCCAATTCGCTCGCGCACCTTCAACAATTCTTCCAAATCGGCGGCGAGAATCTGGGCGTCGGACCGCAGCTCGGGCATGACCGCGCTCAACAGCATGGAGGTCCGGACTGCGCGCAGAATGTCGCCGGGCGAAATCAGCAAAGCCGGCGGCGGTTGACGTCCCATGCGCTGCAGGGCAGCGAGAATCTCGGCGAGCACTGCGCGGCGGGCATGCAGCGACTGGCGAATCCCCTTCTCGCGCATTTTGGATTGCTCGAGCTGGGCGCCAAGGTCATTGATCTGGCGCTCGCTCGACTGGATCGCGGTCGTTGCTTCGATGAGCGCAGTATTGAGCCGGGCGCGGTCGTTGCGCAACGATTCGAGCTCGGTTCGTATTTTGCGGCGCTGGGTTTGTGAGGCTTCAATGGTTTTCTGCAGGTCGCGCAGTTGTTTTTGATGCGCGTCCATCGGCGCATCGGCGTTCTGCTGGGCGAAGGCTGCGGGATTTCCGCCGGGCGCCAGCGCCAACGTCGCGAAAACGGCTCCGCACAGGCCAAAGCGGCCAAACCATCGCAGGCGCGACACGGCACGACCCGGAGGGGCAGAACAAGACATTGCTGGCTGCGCGTTCTGCGTCAAAGCAAACGGGTTTCCCAGGGAAATAAGCGAATCGAACGAACAGGGTATACCGCGTCCAGTCGTCCGGCCAATTGTCCGGATGCTATGTTTTGCGCGCCATTAACGACCGCATTATGGCGATTGCACCGCAAAGATGAGGGCATCCGCTCGGGTTGTGCCGGCACCAGTCAATCGCGGTGGTACGGATGCCCGTTCAAAATGGTCATGGCGCGGTAGATCTGTTCCGCCGCCATGATGCGCGCCAGTTGGTGCGGCCAGGTCATGGCTCCGAAGGCGAGAACGAGGCTGGCGCGATTGCGAAGTTCCTCGCCATGCCCGTCCGGACCGCCGAGCGCCAGAATGTATCCTGGCGCGGCATTGTCCCGGGCTTCCCCGATATCGGCGGCGAAGGCCTTGCTGCTTATGGATTTACCCCGTTCGTCGAGCAGAACCAGGCGCGCGCCTGCGGGAATGGCCGTCAGCAACGCTTGCGCCTCGGCGCTCATGCGTTCGTTGACATTGCGCTCCTGCGCTTCAGAAAATTCGCGGATCTCGACGCCGGTCAGTCCTGCCGGACGTGCGATGGCCGCGGCGCGTTCGATATAACGGGCGCAGAGCTCGCGCTCGGGGCCTTTTTTCATGCGGCCAACGGCGGCAAGAACAATTCGCATAGTTCCGGTTGCCAAAGGTTGGGCGGGACAAGCGCCAACAATCGTTCGGGCCGCAGCTGCGTCCGAAAAATACGAATTCGTCAGTCAGCGCCTCAGGCGCTGCGCCGTGCCGCCGCGCTGCTTTCGACCGGACGGTCGCCGCCCCACATCTTTTCCAGATTGTAGAATTGGCGTACTTCCGGGCGGAACAGATGCACGATGACATCGCCGGCGTCGACCAGAACCCAGTCGCAGGCGGGCAGCCCTTCGACGCGGGGAGTTACCCCTACATCCTTGCAGGCCTTGATCACGCGTTCGGCGATCGCGCCAACATGAACGTTGGAGCGGCCCGATGCGATGATCATTTCGTCGGCGATGGAGGTTTTGCCGGCCAGTTCGATCGCGACGATCTCTTCGGCCTTGGCGTCATCGAGGCTGTTCCTGATGACTTTCACGAGCTCAGCCACTCCGTCCCCGCTGGGGGATGAAACTGGCGGAAGCGTCTGTCTGGACGCTTCGGAACTAACGGTCGGTGTCAGTGCCTTGTGTCTCCTGTGGACCGGCACACCGCACAGAATGGGAGCCGGACATGAGAAAGATGACGCTTTTTTGTGACAATTTCAATGCCATTGAAACAAACCGCGCTTCAATCCTGCATTTTTTGACGTAAATGGCGCCAAAACGGCCTCAAAACGGCGCATGAGTTGCGCGGAACGCCGAGAAAGCGCGCGGCTGCGTGGCGGTGCTGTCGTCGATATGCAAATCGAAGACGATTTCGCCCTCTGGTGTGACTTCGATCAGCCGGGCGCGGCCGAATGTCCCCTCGTTTTGGCTGGTAGGTATGCCGTCCTGCAGGCAAATGCCGCCGAAAGTCCCGAAAACATTACCGGTTTTGGGCAATCGCATCGCTCCGCCCTGGTAGCAGGCGTAGATTTTCTCCGATGGCGCACCATCCCATGCCCAGGCCTGCCGGACAGTCATGGCGGCCGCATCGACTTCGAATTCGACCAGTCGGCTGCGGTTTTCCGAATCAGGCATCGGCGTTTCGAATGCGCCGGTGCGGTAATTGCCGTTGTCGAAACACATGACACGGCCGGGAGCGGGGATCGAGCAATCGTGCTGGTGGAACTGCCAGGACAGTCCGGGGTCAGGTTTCAGCAGAAAACGTGACCACGGTTCTTTCCATTGGCTGTGGTTGCCGAGAATCCAGACGAGTTCACCGCTACCCCGGCGGAATTTGACGATGGCGTCCTGATGCCGCAGCGAGACGACCAGTGTATCGTCGGCAGGATCGTGTGTTACCGCGTTGCAGTGCGACCAGTCGTAGCCGTTGGGAAAACCCTGTTTGCGCCAATAGCCCGAGCGTGTGCTTTGCGTTGCGCGAAACGGGTCGAGCATGTCGAGCAGATTGTAGCGCTGCACGATTTTTCCGTCGCGCGTAACTTCGGTGACAATGTCGCCGACCACTTCCGCGGTTTGTTTCGGGGCGGATGCATCGCTTGTGCTGGAATGCCAGTTTCCGAAGATGCGCGCGCTTGCGTCGAGCAGAAGGAAGTTGCCGTCCGGCATTACGTTGACGGTGTGATGAATGAAATTGACCGGCAATTCCGTGCTGCCGGACGGCGGCGCCTTGCCGCCGTACTTCCCGCGCGCATGCCATGTTCGCAAAATATCGCCCTTGCGGTCGAGTTCGTGAATCAAGCCCTGCGCGGATTGCGAAAACAGGACCGTACCGCCGGGCAAACAACGGATATCCTGCGAGGTGCCGGCATATTTCCGGTTGAGGCTGATTGACCCGTCCTGATCGACGCCGACAATCCACGCAACAGCCGCGCGGGTTGGCAGGCCGCCTGGGCGGGTCGTAAAATATATCGTGCCAGGTTCACGCCGCGCTGCATCGCATTTCGCCAGCCGGATAGGTAGCGTCTCGTTGTCCATTGGCGTCTCCCGGCGCTTTGTGCGCCTGTTACAGAATAAAGCTGACAGCGCCCATGTGGCCGAGTTCTTCGGCATCCAGAACGGCGCGTCTTTCGGCGATTTTCAGCACGCCGTTTTCGAATGCGAGGATGTTGCGGTATTCGCCGGTGAACATGCGCGTATCGCCACCACGCCGGTTTCTCACCACAATGAAATTGGCGCGGGCGTCGATCCGGCCGCCGGCGTCGCGTACGCGGACATTGGCGATGAAACGGCGGGTGCGCGAGGGCGGATATTCGGCGTGGCAGTTTGGATCCTTCAAACGGATCACGCGTTCGCGCAGCCGCACGATGTCGTCGGCGATAATGAACAGCGTATCGGCATGGCTTGCGTTGGGCCTGTCCGTCGGCGGCACGTAATAGGACGCCTCCGCTGTCAGCAGTTCAAGCCAGGCGTCGAGCTCCCAATTGTCGAGCAATTCGGCTTCGCGGATGAAGAGATATTCGACACTTTGCCGCGAGGGTAGCGAGGGCGCATTCATTGTCCGCCCTCCATAAGCGCGCTCCATTTGCGCCAGAAGACGCGGATGTGTTCTTCGTCGGTGTCGAGCTGGTCGCCCTTGTTCTTGTGCATGCCGCGGGAAATGTCATTCCATTCGACCTCGCGCCAGGACTTGTAGCCCTCCTGCGCAGACTCCAGTGCCGAGACGTCGTCGGGCGTGGCGAAGCCTCCCGGGCCATAGAATGTCAGAAACGCATGCAAGCGGCGCGCGCGCTGTTCTTCGGTTTCCTCGACCGGTCCCAGCGCCCATGCGGTGACGCGCAGCCGGTCGGGCGCAACGGGCCAGAAATTGCGCACGGTCACCGACGAGCCGTCGTTGATCACGAGGTTGGGGAATATCGAGAGATTGCGGTTGGTGTTTGCTACGCGCTCGGCGCGCGCCTCGCCGAGACGATCGACGAGCTCGCGGCGGATACTGGCAATGTCTTCTTTCGCGTCTTCGCCATAGACCGAAATCCACGCCGCAACGGGGCGGCCGCGGTAGTTCGGATTGTCGATGCAAAGATGTCCGTTGCCGAGATCGATGCCCTTCCCGGCGGACGGCAGCAGCAGGCCTTTCGGGCGCTTCATGCTGACGCCGGAATTGCTCATGTAATTCATCCACGTGATATGCGTGGACAACAGATGATAGTCGTCGACGGAGTTCTCGACCAGAAGTTTCCAGTTGGCGCGGATTTCGTATTCCTGCGTCCCGGAGATGATTTCCATCTGCCCGGAAGGCGATTGTTCGACGATCAGGTCGATATAATCCTTCGCGCCGGCGAGATAATCGTTCAGGTTTTCTGCGTTGGAATCGAAATTGACGAAGTAGAAGTCGCGGTAGCTTTCGACGCGCGGGACCGGCGTCAGGCCCATCGCAGACTTGTCGAAGTCGGGACCGTAAGCGTCTTCGCCCGGCACTCCGCGCAGGCTGCCGTCGGTGTTGTAGACCCAGCCGTGATAGAAGCAGTAAAAGCCCCGGACATTGCCTTCGCGTTCGCGGCATACGAGCGCGCCGCGGTGACGGCAGGTGTTGAGCAGTACGCGAATTTCACCGCTGTTGTCGCGGCAGAATATTACCGGACGGCCAGCCACCGAACGGGTGCGGAAATCGCCGGGTTTTTTCAGTTCGGAAGCGTGGCCTGCGTAAATCCACTGGCGGCCGAAAATGTTGTCCATCTCGGCGCGCAACACATCGTCGGAGACGAAGGCCCTGCGGTTGACGAGAAATTTCAGCTCTTGTGGCGATTCCACCACAAGACGGTCGTTCGATAGCAAAGGTCCTCCTCTCCGCCCGCTAGCGCGGGCGATCTGATCTGTCTGGAGCCGGGCAGGTAGCGGCTAGTTCTGTTTGTGACTGCCGTCCGCACACATGAAGTTGCGGATTTCGCACTTGTTGTGGCTCTTGCTGACGCAAGCGACAAGCGCGGCGTTGCGTGCGGAAATCAGGCCAACGCGCACTTCCGCATAGCCCTTCTGGCTGTTGGGACCGCCGTTGCCGAGTGAGGCGGCGATGCAGGCCCTGTCGGCGCCGGATATGACCCGGCATGGCACTGTCGCGTTCTCGCGGCACAATTTCAGGGCGTCGGCCTGGGCCTGTTCTTCCGAGCCGCGGCCCCAGACGAAGCCGGTCGCGCCGCGGTCGTTGTAGGCCATTGCGCCCCACTGCGTTTGCGCGGTCGCCGGAGCGGACCATGCGGCAAATCCCGCAAGCAGGGTCAAAGCGCACAGGCTGTGACGTGACATCGAGAGTTTGAACATCGCGGAAGATCTCCATTCGGCTCGAGTTTAGAGCATCGCGCGAAAAAGTGACTCCGGCTTTTTTCGCGAATAGCGATGCTCTGCTATTTGGTCTAGATCAGCTCTTGTTCGATCAATTGGTTCCATTTGAACGCACGCTGATCCAGCACCTTGCAGACGTGTTGTTTCGACAGCCATTTGAGCGGTTAGCATGCGAAGATGTCAAGCGTCTGTCCGGGCCGCATGGATGACGGCAGCACGTTAAACTAAACCCTTGCCTTTTGCGCGAAGTTCCGTCGAGGACAGGTCCGAGCGTGGCCCGTGCAGGAACATGAAGGCAGGCGCTTGCGCATAGGGCAGCAGCGGGGCGTCCTTTTCCGCGACGCGATGGCCGGCGAGCCGGTGGGCGACGCGGCTGCTTGCGCCACGCAAGGTCGAGGCAGGCCGGTCGATGACGCAAATTGGCACCAGCCGGGTAATGTCCTGCCAGCGCTGCCAACGGTGAAAGCCGGTCAGGTTGTCCGCGCCCATGATCCAGACGAAATGCACATCCGGATGGCGTTTCACGAGATAATGGATGGTCTCGTATGTGTAGGGGGTGCCGATGTCTGCCTCGAAGCCGGTGACGTTGATGTCCGGATGATCGGCGATTGCGCGCGCGGCTTCCATCCGGCGCAGCATGGGCGGCAGGCCGGAATTTTCTTTCAGCGGATTGCCCGGCGTGACGATCCACCATACGGCGGAAAGCTCCATACGCTTTTTCGCGATAAGGCTTGCGAGCCTGTGTCCGTCATGGGGTGGATTGAACGTGCCGCCGAACAGGCCGATACGCATCCCCCTGGCCAGCCGCGGGAGTTTCGCGGGCAGGCCTGCGAAGCGCTCCTGACGGGGAAGCAATAGGGGGCTGCGGTTACTTATGCTCATTTATTGTATAATGGAGCCAAACGCAGAGGTTTGGCAAACCCTTTCGATTTTCGAAGCGTGGAAGGTTACGGGCGGACCTGTCCGTCGCCGTGGACGCGGTATTTGAAGGAAGTGAGCTGTTCGACGCCAACCGGGCCGCGCGCATGCATGCGTCCCGTCGCAATGCCAATTTCAGCTCCAAACCCGAATTCGCCGCCATCGGCGAACTGGGTGGAAGCGTTGTGCAGGACGATGGCCGAATCGACTTCGTGGAGGAATTTTTCCGCTGCCGCGGCGTCCTCGGCGATGATGCTGTCGGTATGGTGCGAGCCATAGCGTTCGATGTGCGCGATGGCCGCGTCGATGCCATCGATCACTTTCGCAGAGATGATGGCCTCGAGATATTCCGTCGACCAATCCTCTTCGCTGGCCGCGACAACGCGCGGGTCGCAAGCGCGAACCGCTTCGTCGCCACGAACCTCGCAGCCTTCCTCGAGCAACATCTTGACGAGCGGCTTGGCGAAGTCGTCAGCAACCGCCTTGTCGATCAGCAAAGTTTCGGCTGCGCCGCAGATGCCGGTCCGGCGCATCTTTGAATTGCGCACCAGTGAGAGGGCTTTCTTCAGATCGGCCGAGGGGTGCACATAGACATGCACGATACCTTCGAGATGGGCGAAAACCGGCACTCGCGCTTCGTCCTGCACGCGAGCTACGAGCGATTTTCCGCCGCGCGGCACGATGACGTCGAGATTGCCCGACAGGCCCTTGAGCATTTCGCCGACCGCCTCGCGGTCGCGAACGGGTACGAGCTGGATCGCATCGGCGGGCAGGCCGGCCGATTCGAGCCCTTCGACCAGGCATTCGTGGATTGCCAGGGCAGAACGCAGGGCGTCGGAACCGGTCCGCAGGATCGCGGCATTGCCGGCCTTGAGGCAAAGTCCGCCGGCATCGGCGGTTACATTGGGCCTGCTTTCGAAAATGACGCCGACGACGCCGAGCGGCGTGCGCACGCGCTCGATCTTCAGGCCGTTGGGTCTGGTCCAGCTTTCCGTGATCTTGCCAACCGGATCGGGCAGGGCCGCGATGGCCTCCAGGCCTTTTGCCATGCTGTCCACCCGGCCTGCGTCGAGCCGCAGCCTGTCGAGATAGGACGCGGCGGCGTCTGAAGCCTGGGCCTCGTTCATATCGAGGGCGTTTTCGGCCAAAATCGACGCGCAATTGGCGCGCAAGGCTTGCGCCATCGCGTTCAGCGCGGCGTTTTTTTGCTCTGCACCGGCCAGGCCGAGAGCATGGGCCGACGCCCTGGCGCGATGGCCGATGTCCGCCATGATTTCGTGGACGGAAGCTGCGTTTTGTACATTCATGGTCTGCGGGAATTTCCGGGTCTGGCTGTTCGCGCCGTTTCGAGCAGGAACCATAACAGATTGCCCCATGCGAGGGAAAGTCGCGATGGGGAGCCGGTGTCGGCCGCATGCTGGCGGTCGGGGATGCGCGGGCGGACCGATTTTGCCGTTGCGCTCTCGCATTCCGCCGCAGAGTGGGGCAATGTCGTTTCAGACATTACAAATCCGCCAAACGCAGGGAGCCTGAACCATGACAGCGACAATAGCCGTAATCGCTCCGGGCATGATGGGCGCCGCTATCGGCGCGCGTCTGGTGAAGAACGGCGCTAAAGTTCTGACCCTGCTGGACGGCCGCAGCGAAGACACGAAAGCGCGGGCTGCACAGGCGGGAATCGCGGGCGCATCCGTGTCCGAGATCGCGAAGGCGGACATGATCCTTTCTGTGCTGCCGCCCGGAGACGCGCTGGCGCTGGCGCAGATGCTGGCGCCGGTCCTGTCCGCAAGCGCGCACAAGCCGCATTATGCCGATCTGAATGCGGTCAATCCGGATACGGCGGTGGAAATCGGCGAGGTCATCGCCGCGACCGGGTGCCGCTATATCGATGGCGGCATTATCGGCGGGCCGCCACGGGACGGCTATTCGGGCCCGGTGATCTACGTTTCCGGACCGGACGCCAGCACTGCGCGGCTGTTGGGCGAACTCGGCTTGAATTGCCACGAACTCGACGCCATCGTCGGTACGGCCTCGGCGCTGAAAATGTGTTACGGCGGCATCACCAAAGGCGTGACGGCGATCGGCACCACGCTGGCGCTGGCGGCTGCGCGCGCCGGGATTGCCGAGGCGCTCCGGGACGAGTTGAAGTCGAGCCAACCGGCGCTGTTCGCATCGCTGCAGCGCAGCGTGCCGGACATGTTCGGCAAGGCCTATCGCTGGGTTGCCGAGATGGAGGAAATCTCTACCTTCGTCGGCGATCGCGCCGAAGGCGTCGTGCACAAGGGAATCGCGGGTTTGTACGACAGACTGGCGCAGGATTACGAAGATCAGCAAAAGGAAATCAAGGCGCTCGCGCAGTTCTTCCGCAAGGATTGATCGCGATTGCCGCGCACAGGTTCAAGGCACAGGAAAGCAGACAAACATGGAATTCGGAATCTGGTCGAACGGCTTCCGCCGTCGCACATCGCCCGCTCAGACCTATCAGACGGACCTCGAAGAAATCATCCTGGCCGACGAGCTGGGATTTCGTGACGCTTATATTTCCGAGCATCACGCCGAACCTATCTATATCGACAAGGTTGATACTCTGCCGGTGCCGGAACTGCTGATGTGCAAGGCGGCGGCGCTGACGAAGAACATCCGTTTCGGCGCGGCGATCAAAATCGCGCATCTGCTGCATCCGGTCGACGTGGCGATGCAGGCGGCGGCGACGGACAATGTGATCGGCGGCGGTCGCTTCATCTTCGGTTTCGGCTCGGGTTTCCCGTCGCCAGTCTTTGCCGAAGAGCGCGGCATGACGCACGAGGACCGGCACGCGCGGCTGATGGAATCCCTGGAGCTGATCCGCAAGATATGGTCCGAGAAGCATCCCTTCGACTGGAACGGCAAGTTCTGGCAGGGCAAGAGCATCGTGCCGGAGCCGCATCCGTTCAACGGCAAGGACATCCCGATGGCCACGGCCACGGACCAGCCGGAAATGATCAAGCTGGCGGGCGAGAACGGCTGGACGCTTCTCTCGGCATTCCTCGAGCCGCCGCATGTGCTGCGCGCCAAGGCGGATAAATATTGCGAAGCGGCGGACGCCGTGGGGCGGAAGAATCCGCGCGAGAATATTTCCGTCTCGCGCCTGATCTACATCGCCGGTTCCAAGGAAGAAGCGATGGACGACATGCGCGAGGAAATTACCTTCGAGCTCGGCTTCCAGATCAACCGCGGTCTCGTGAACTGGGCGCGCAACGTCTACAAACTGCCGATAGAAGGCGATTCCCTCACCATCGAGGACATGGTGCGGCACAAGCTCTATACGGTCGGCACGCCGGAACAGGTAACGGAGGAACTTGTCGACGCATGGGAGAAATCCGGCGGCTTCGGTACGCTGCTGATGCTCACCGGCAAGGGCTGGTCGACAAAGGAAAAGCGGGCCCGCTCGCTGCGCGACTTCATGGAGAAGGTCGCGCCGAAGCTGAAGGGGCTTGGGGCGGTGGCTTGAGGGTTGCCGTCGTCCCGGATAAACACGCAGCGATTTATCCGGGATCGCGCTCCATTACAGCAAGATCCCGCATAAAACCTTCGGTTTTTGCGGGGTGACATTTTTCAAGCCACGTAGTCCTGTCCCCGCGTCGCATCCCAGGAAAAAATCCACTCGCGGCTCATCGGCGGCGGGGCCGGGTGTTTCTTGTTGTTGAGGAATTGCGCGCGCGCCTGCAGTTGCACCCGCGAGGTGCGCGGGCGGCGTTCGGCCTCGTAGGCGGCTAACGCCGCTTCCATCTCGTCCGGATTGTCGTCAACGCAGCGGGCAATCGACCAGCCGTCCTCGATCGCCATGCAACCACCCTGGGCCAATGTCGGCATCATCGGATGGGCGGCGTCGCCGAGCAGGGTAACGCGCCCCTTCGTCCACTGTTCCATCGGGTCGCGGTCGTGCAATCCCCAGCGAAAGCCCGCTTCGGATTTCGCCAGCAGATCGAGCAACACAGGATGCCACCCGGCGTAGACCTGGTGCATCTCCTCGACAGTTGCCGGCACGGTCCAGGATTCCTCGGCCCATGCGTCGCTGACGAAGCCGGCAAAAATATTCAGCACCTTTCCGGCGCGGATCGGGTAGCAGATGACGTGTCCCTTCGGGCCGATCCAGCCGACGTTGTGGGTGTGCATGCTGACATTGTCCGGCCCCACAGTTTGCGGCACGAGATCCATCGGGACCATGCAACGGAAACAGGTCTGGCCCGTGTAACGCGGCGTGTCCTTGCCCCACAGTGTTTCGCGCACGGCGGACCGAACGCCGTCGGCCCCGATAATCACATCGGCTTCGACCTCGCTGCCGTCCTCGAAGCGGGCGACCGCCACATTGCCGATGGTTTCGACACCGGAGCAGGCGGCGTTCTCATGCACGTTGCTGTCGGGCACGTCCGAGGCGAGCAGGTTGTAGAGATCGGCCCGGTGGGCAGTCAGGTAGGGCACGCCGTATTTGGCGACGGACGTCGAGGACAGGTTTTCCGTGAGCCGGTACTTCGCTGTGTCGAACGTGATCGAAATGAAATCCGGATTGACGAAGGCGAGGCGGTCGAGCTGTGATTTGAAGCCCATTTCGTAAAGCACGCGCACGCCATTTGGGCCGATCTGTATGCCGGCGCCGACTTCCGACAGCGAGGCGGCCCGCTCGTAGACGTCGATCTCGTAGCCGCGCGCGCGGAATGCGGCTGCTGCGGTCAGCCCGCCGATGCCGCCGCCGATAATTGCGATACGTGGTTTGCGTGTCATGGAGAATCCCGTGGTGTCTAACCCATCCCGTTTTGCGCGGTCGTTGCGGCAGACCATAATGTGCGAATTCGCCGTTTGAAACTGCTTCGCATCCGCGGCATTGCGGCTTATGGACCGCGGCGTATGAAGGGCTGTAGGGTTACCCAAAAATCATGACGCACATCGCGGGAGGCGCACCATGCCCGATAATCACCTTCACCTCGGCCTCTTCATCCGGCCATGCGGACATCACATTGCCTCGTGGCGGCATCCGGACTGCCACAGCGACGCGGGGGTAAATTTCCAGCATTTCGTCGAAATGGCCCAGACGGCCGAACGCGGGCTGTTCGACATGCTTTTTTCCGCCGACAGCCAGACCGCCTGGACCGGTGCGGAGGCCCATATCGACAAGGTGCATTATGTCGCCTGGCTGGAGCCCTACACGCTGCTGACGGCATTGAGCGCCTTTACGAAGAATATCGGCCTTGTCTGCACGGCCACGACCAGCTTCGAGCAGCCGTTCATTTTAGCGCGCAAGTTCGCGACGCTCGATCATATCAGCGGCGGGCGGGCCGGCTGGAATGTGGTGACCTCCGGCAACCAGACCGAGGCCGACAATTTTTCCAACATTCCGCATTTGCCGAAAGTCGAGCGCTACCGGCGGGCGGAGGAGTTCGTCAGCGTCGTGAAGGCGCTCTGGGATTCATGGGACGAGGATGCGTTTCTGCGCGACAAGCAGAGCGGTATTTTCTCCGACCGGGCAAAAATGCATGTGTTGAACCACCACGGCGAATTCTACGACGTGCGCGGGCCGCTGAATGTTGCGCGCACGCCGCAGGGCCATCCGGTCATTGTCGAGGCGGGCCTTTCGGAGGAAGGGCGGCAGCTGGCGGCGCGGACGGCGGAGGTTGTCTTCTGCGCCCACGATACAATCGAAAGCGCGCAGGAATTTTACGCGGACCTCAAGGCCCGGCTGCCGGCTTTCGGGCGAACGGCGGACGATCTCAAGATCATGCCCGGACTTTCGGTGATCGTCGCTCCGACGGAGGCGGAAGCGAAGGAAAAGTTCCGGCAATTGCAGGAATTGCTGCATCCCGAGCTGGGCATGGCGCTGCTGTCCTCGCGGCTCGGGCATGACGTAACCGGCTACCGGCTGGACGAGCCGTTGCCCGACCTGCCGGAAAACAAGGTGATTTCCAGCCGTTCGGACATGATCAAGGCGTGGTCCCGCGAGCCGAACGAGGATGGCAGCCTGCCGACATTGCGCCAGTTATGCCAGCGGTTCGCCGCCTCGCGCGGCCACTACCAGATCGTCGGGACGCCGGAACAGGTCGTGGACGAAATGGAACGCTGGTTCAAGGGAAAGGCCTGCGACGGTTTCAACTTCGTGCCGTCGGTCTATCCGGTGACCCTGAACGACTTTGTCGATCTCGTTGTGCCGGAACTGCAACGGCGCGGGCTTTACCGCACCGCCTACGAGGGTCCGCACCTGCGCGATCTGCTCGGTCTGAAGACGCCGGTCAGCCGCTACGATGCGGAAGGCCGTGCGATGGAAAAGGCCTCGTGATGCAGCGGAACCGGATCAGGGCAAGGCGCGCTTGGTGTACTTTTCCCGGTTTTTTTCAACGTGTTTCTTGAGCATGTTTTGCAGCAGATCGAGTTGCAGACCGCGCGTGCTGTCGGCCTGAACGGGACGCGGCGCCTGGCCGTATCCGCTGGCCGTATAATACTGGGCCTTGACGAATCTGGTGGGCAGGGGAGCTGAGCCAAGGGGTTTCGCTGGCGCGATGTTATCGGCCTTCAGGTCCTTCCCGGGTCCAGACGCTTCGACCGCTGGCGGCACGGTCGAGACCGGAGCCGGGGCAATCTGCGCGGGCGCTGCCTGTATTGTGCCGGCCGGCGCGGCGATCGACGGCCTTTCGGATTCGGCTTTTTCCACAACCGGCCGCGCCGGCGGCGGCGGTGCACGCCGGGTATGAACGGTTTTGGCAGCCTTCTTGCCCTTGCGCGCCTTGAATATCCCGGCCTTGATCGCGGCAGCCTTGTTCATGCAGGTCTTTTTCGAGACACGCCAGATTTGTCCCGAGGGACAGCGCGCGGCTTCGGCTACCGGAGCAGCGAGAAATGCAGCGGTTGCTACGGCAATGCCGGCGGCAATTGACATTCTGACCATGACGGCCCTCCCTTGAGGCTACGCATACTCATGCTTCAGGCGGGCGCCGGCTCCCAGCGGAAAGTCCGGACGTGGTTACCTTCCATGGGTTTGAGGCTCAAAAAAGACGATAATTTGGCATAGACGGGCGATATGAGCCCGTCCGTTGCGGCAACTTCGTATCAATCGAAGCCGAAAAAGCGAGCCGGATTGGACACGAGAATGGCGTGCCTGAGGGCGTCGTCCGGGACGGCCGCGCCGAGAAAGTCCAATAGAACGCCGTCGTTAGGCACGGTCCCCAGATCGAACGTGTTGCCGTGCGGCCAGTCCGACCCCCATACGGTGCGCGCCGGCGCCGCAGCAACGACCGCCTCGGCCAAAGGTATCATGTCGGCATAAGGTATCGTGCCCTGCCGGCTCGCCTGCGGATTGGCCGTCAGTTTGCTGATGGAGCAGATCTTGGTCCAGAAATTGTCCTGTTGCAGCAGGTCGAGCAGAAAACGGAACGCCGGCTGGTTCACGCCCTTGCGCGGATCGCAGCGCGCCATGTGATCTATCACCACCGGCAAAGTCAGAGACCGGATGAATTTTTCGTGGGCAAGGAAGTTTTCCGGATCGACATGCAAGTTCAGAACCCAGCCGAGTTCCTGCATGCGCGGAAGCGCGTGCTCGATGGCGGACTGACTGCCAGCCCTGTCGGCCATCAGGGAAAACCGCGCGCCGACGACGCCTCCGGCCTTAAGGCGCGCTAGTTCCCGATCGGTGGTGTTTTCGTCGATATTGGCAATGCCCTTCATGCGTCCGCCGGCCTTGGCGATGGCGTCGAGAATGGCGGAATTGTCCGTGCCATGCGCGGTGGGCTGCACGGCGATGGCGCGTTCCAGTCCGGTGATTTTCTGCATCGCGAAGTAGTATTCCACCGGCGCTGCCGGCGGTTCGTAACGGCGGTCCGCGGCGTAGGGAAAGATGTTCGGCGGGCCGAAGACATGGATATGCGTGTCGCAGGAATTGGCCGGAAGCTTCCACGACGGCGGCCGCGGATTGGGATCGAAGGGCAGCGCCACTGGCGGCTGTCTGGCATTCTGTCCGGTCAAGCGAGCGTCTCCTGCTGCGATGTCAGGCGGGTATGCGTCCCTTCACGGCGTTGGCGTAGGCGCGGTAGGAAATGGAGCCATCCGGTGCGGCCGGAAGGTTTTCTTGCAGTTTTGCTTTCAGCGCCTCGCGCGCGTCGGACGACAACGCTCTCAGGCTTGCTCCGAGCGGACCTGTGGAGATCTCGTTCGATTGCCAAAAATCATCGAAGCCGGAAAACGTAACCGGAATTTCGATCTTGCGCGTTGCCACGTCTGCGTGACCTGCGCCTTCCCATAATTCCTGCAAGCGCTCGAGCCGCGCTGCCCCGGAATGCGCGGCGCCCTGCCGGGCGATGCCCAGTTGGCGCAGGGCGGTGTTGATGGGATGGGCCGGATGGCTGTCGCCGGAATTGTCCCACATATATGTGCCGGTGCAGCCACCGGGCCGGACGACACGCTTCAATTCGGCGACAGCTTTGGCAGGATCGGGAATGAAGCTGATGACCAGGGCCATGACAGCGGCGTCGAAACTGGCGTCCGGGTAGGGAATCGCCTGCGCATCGCCGGTCTGGAAATGCGCCTGTGCGCAGCCTTGCCGCGTGCGGGCGTAGGCGATCTGGCTTTCTGACGGGTCGATGCCTTCAGTGCGTGAAGGTGCGCATGTGCGGATTACGACTTCGGTGAAGGCGCCGTTGCCGCAGCCGGCGTCGAGCCATTCCAGCCCTTGCGGTACGTCGAGCCAGTCGAGAAAAATCGCGCCGACGGGCTGGCTCCACCGCCCCATCGAGCGCTCGTAGGCCGAGCCGTCGCCAAACAGATTTCGTGGATCGTTCATGCGAGCGCTCCTTCGGCTTGCACCGTTTGGGCAGCGGGAGCGCGCAGGCCGAGGCGTTCCATGCGCGGCAGCACTTCTTCGATCAGGAATGGAAGCTCGTTGACGTAATGCACCAGCGAGAAGGCGACGCCGGACAGGCCGGCGGAATGCATGCGCGCGAATTTCCCGGCAACGTCATCGGGCGAGCCGACGATCGGATAGCCGACGTTGCGCGGAGGCAGGGCCTTGAGCTGTGCGTCGAAGTCGGGCGTGTTTTGGGGAGTGACGCCTTTCAGCCGCAGCGCCTCGGTCAGCGCCCCATAATCGGCGGCTTCGGTTGTGAGGTAGCGGAAATAGTCTTCCGCTTCTTTCCGCGTCGGCCGGCAGACGACGTGACCCTGCGTGAAGACATCGACCTCGCGGCCCTCTTGCGCCATGGCGTCGGCCTTGAATTTGGCGACGAAATCGGCCGAGCGCTGGACGTCCGCCTCGCGGAAGTTCGTGAAGAAGGCATGGCAGTGCCGCATCGCGAAGGCGCGGCCGGTTGCGGACTGGCCGGCGTTGATGATGAGCGGTGAGAGATCGCGGTAAAGTTTCGGCTTGGCGACGACGTTGCGCAGATGCAGGTATTCGCCATCGTAGTCGAAGGGCTCGCGCTCCGACCACATCTTCTTCATGGAGGCGATCCATTCCTCGCCGTATTCGTAGCGGCCGCCATGGTCGTGCTGCGCGATGCCGGCCATCTGGAATTCGGGCTCGTTCCAGCCAACGACGATGTTCAGTCCGAAGCGACCGCGCCCGACGTGATCGGCGGTGACCATCATCTTCGCCGCGACCAGCGGATTGAACAGCGGCGCGTGGACGGTGCCGAAGACCATGATGCGCCGTGTATGAGCCAGCAGGCCGGTCGCCCAGGTGATCGTCTCGAAGGTCGTACCCTGAAAGTCGGTTTCTCCGCCGTAGCCCTTCCACCGTCCGATGGGCAGCAGGAAATCGATGCCGCCTGCGTCGGCGAGTTTGGCCATTTTTTCGCAGGACTCCCAGTCGGCGGGCCAGCGTTCCGGCAATGTGTTCCAGGCGCGGCCGGACGAGCAGTTTGCCCCGAACAAGCCGATCTTGAAAGCGTTGTTGTTGTACATCCGGTAGCGGCTGGCGCTCATGGGGTATCTTCCCGTCATTCTCTTGATGTCATTCCGGCCAGGCGGAGCGCGCGCCGGGATCGTCTTGCAGATATCGTGCGACCAAAAAAGATCCCGGATCGCCTCGCGGCGTCCGGGATGACTTTAACATCGTGTTGCGTATTACCGCCACTTGTCGATGGAAACGGTGTTGTTCTTCATCCGCTTGCCTTCGTAGATGCGCCAGTTGCCCTGGGTTTCGCCGCCGGTGACGACGACGTTGATCTCGTCCTTTGTGAACATTTTCAGCATGTCGTCGGGCGCTGCTTTCAGATTGGTCGCCCAGGGCTCGACACCGGCGACCGCGAGCGGATGGACCAAGGTCTGCACCCACTGGTCGTTCCAGTAGTCGGCAGCGCGCTGCTGCGCGTTTTCGGCGCACCAGTTGATGAAATCATCCTTCGTCGTCAGGCCTTTTTCGATCAGGCCGCGGGCGACGATGGGATCCATCACGATGAGCGGCGACATGCGCGGCGCGGTGGCGGCGAAGGCAGCGCGAAACTTGTTCTGCCATTCCACCCGCGGGCCGAAGCCGGATTGCATGTAGCGTCCGCCGCGGAAGGTGGTGACGGCGCTTTCCTCCGGCTTGAAACCATACTGCGTATGCAGCGGCGTCCAGGGACTTGCTTCCTCGTTCTCGGCAAAGCAGGACGCGACGGCATACCAGTTGCCGAGCGAGCCCATATAGGTGTCGCCCGGCGTCGAGCCGCCCTGCAGGTTGCGCGAGGCAAGGTTCCACGCCCGGCCGATGCTGACGCTGGCGTGATCGTAGGGGCCCATGACGCCGATGCCGGTGTTCATGCCCAGTTCCTTGCGGATCGGGCCGTTGACCACGGCAAGCCCCGCGAAGGACGTGGTGGACGAGGACAGCGAGGTCATGCCGCAGGACGTCATGGCGAGAACAACCGGCAGATATTCCGGCTTGCAGCCGGCCATCACCGCGTTGACCGCCACTTTCTCGACCGTGAACTCCCAGTCTTCGCGGAAGTTCGTCGGCGACAGGCGCCCCACCACCTTGTCGCGCGGATGGCTGGTGCCTTTCAGCATCGCCTCCACGCGTTCTTCCGTCGGCAGGACGATGGGCATGAAATCGGTCCAGTAATTGTCCATGAACAATTGCCGGAGATTGTCTTCCGTGTCCGGTTCGAGGAAGCGCGGGATGTCGCGTTCGAAGGTCAGGCCCTTGCGGTCGTTGTCGTCGAGTTCTCCCGTCAGCCCTTCCAGCAGGATCTGCATGAAGGGCTTCTTGTTGATGGGGTCCGGCCCTTCGATATAGGCGCGGAGCTGTTCCGGCGAGCGGTCCACCAGCGGCTGGGGAACGTAGGCCTGCCGGGTCGTCGGCATGCCGTTGGCGCGGGCGGTCGATTTCGCCAGCCGCGCGAACGCATCGGTGTGAATGGCGATCGACGGAACGCCTTGCTGCTCGAGAGCCATGGCCAGCCCCACGACCGTGGGGCTACAGGTGCTTCAATTGCCGACACCCAGGATAGCCGCGTCCCCATCCTCCGCGACCTTGGCCCGCATCGCCGGATCGTCGACCCAGCTCTCGTAGGGCTTGATATGCGTGGCTTTGACCGAGGGCATGTTGGTCGAGAACCAGTCGTGCATCTCGTTCATGAAGGCCTGGGAATTGTCGAACAGGCAATCGACCAGATAGACCTTCTTGCCGTCGAGACTGTTCAGCCGCGGCGCCAGGCGCTTGCCCTCGACCTTGGGCGGAAATCCGCGCGGATCGTGGACCTTGATCTTCTCGGCCATGGGGTTACCTCCGGGAGGGTATGATTGATTTTTCGAGCGGGAATTTGGCGGATTTTGCGGGGTTTGGCAATGCAGCGCGCGCCTGCCGTCATCCCGGAAACCTCATGGCGGTTATGCGGGATCGTGCTGTCAGGGAGAGTACTCCCGGCCCTCCGCTTCGCTCCGGCCTGACTGACGGCCGGAACCAACCCCGCCACAGCGTCATCCGACAATCCGCGGATCGTCCGCAAACGCATCGCGCGAAAACTCCAGCGCCTGTTTCGGGAATTCGCAAAGCGCCTGCACGCCGTTTTTGCTCAAGCGGATGCGCCATGTCTGGCGCGCGTGGATTTGCGCATCCGGCGGTTGGGTATGGACGAAGGCGGCGCAGGTCAGCAGCGCGATATTCCTGCCTCCTGCGGGATCGCGCACGGAAGCGTAACGGATGGCCTGCGCCTCCGCCGTGCGGGCAGCATCGGCGAAGACCTGACAGCCGCTGTAATCGGCCGGGTTGGTCCAGACTGCCTGATCTGCAGCAAGCGGCTCCAGCGTCAGATCGAGCAGGCGCGCAGTCGAAAGCTTCGCGGCGAAGGCGGTGTATTCGCCGGCGTTGGCCGGGAAGGGCATCCCCGGAGATTCGGCGAAGAACAGAAGCCGCCAAAACGCCATTTCAGCGACGGCCGTAGCGGGACTTTCCGCGGCGTAATAGACGCCGGGTGTGCGCCCGGAGCGGCGGAAGCGCGAGCCATGCGGATAGGCTGCGCCATAGCGGAAGGGCGTCGCCAGCAGGAAGTCGAGATCGCGGCATTCTGGCGGTATCGCCGGTTTCGTGTCCTCGATCAGTTCTTCCAGCAGAGCCTGTTCCGCCAGCGTGTCGACGAGCTTCAGGGTGGAGACATGATGCTGCGCCTCCACAAGCCGCCAGCACGGCCCTTCGTAGCGCCGGAACTCAGACGAGAGCGCGACGCGCGTCCAGATATGCGAGGACATCGGCGAGCCCGCTCACGGTTTGGATTTTGTCGGACGGCTTGCCGTCGAGCGCCACATTCGGATTGGCGAGCCACGCGGCGGCCACAGCCTCGTCGCCGCCGGTGATCGCGTCCAGCGAGCGGAACAGGCGGACAAACAGGACGCCCAGTTCGAACGGCTTCGTGCCCGGTTCGAGAACGAAGGCTTCTCGCCGCATACGGGAAATCGTCGGTTCGCTGACGCCGATAATGCGGGCGAGTACGCGTGCGTTCACGCCCAGGCGTTCGGCTGCCCGGAGCGCTGCCTTGGTAACGGTTGGGCCTGCGGTGGGTGCGGTCACGACGCTGGCAGATGCAAGGGGCATGGGGTCTGTTCCAAAGAAATTTTATGCCATAATAGTTCCTATAGAAATAAATATCAACGCTGGAGCAGCTCCGGGCACATAGCGAAACCGTTGCCCTCACCCGATATCCATCACCGTCACGGTCACATCCATCTTCTTGCCGTCGCGCAGGATGGTGACTTTGGCGTCCTTGCCGATGCCGGCTTCCTCGAGCGCGGTGGCGAGATCGGGAATGGAATTCACCGGTTTGCCGTTAATGGCGACAATCACATCGCCGAGCTGGCGGGCGTCGGTGTTGACGCCGCGGATGCCGGCGCGGGCGGCCGAACCGCCGGGCAGGACATCGATCACCACGACGCCGGTGACGCCGAGGCGGGAGGCGAGTTCCTGCGAACCGGCCTGGATGCCGATGCCGGGCCGGGCCGGTTTGCCGTTGGCGATGATCTGCGGAACGATCTTGTTCACCGTATCGACAGGGACAGCGAAGCCCACGCCGCTGGACGAGCCGGACTTCGTGGCGATGGCGGTGTTGACGCCGATGAGGCGGCCGGCGGAATCGAGCAGCGGGCCGCCTGAATTGCCGGGATTGATCGCGGCGTCGGTCTGGATGACGCCGGTGATCTCGCGCCCGGCCTGGGTCGGGAGTGTCCGGTCGAGGGCGCTGACGATGCCTGTTGTCAGCGTCCGGTTGAGGCCGAAGGGATTGCCGATGGCGAACACGGCCTGGCCGATGACGAGGCTTTTCGACTCGCCGATGGCGATTGGCGGCAGTTCGCGCACCGATGCGCTGACGCGCAGCACCGCGAGGTCGAAATCGGGCGCTGCGCCGACGACCTTGGCGGCATAGACCTCGCCCTGATCGAAACGCACGAAAACCTGCTGCGCGCCGGCGACTACATGATTGTTGGTGATGACATGGCCCGCCCGGTCCCAGACGAAGCCGGATCCCGTCCCGCGCCGGGTCTCGCGATCCTCGCCGAAGTACCCCGAGCCCTGCGTCTGGGTGTAGATGTAGACAACCGACGGGGCCGAGTTCTTGAACACGTCGACGGCGGTTTTCTCGAAACCGGCGAGGTCGCCGCGCGGCGTTACGGCGCGGGGCTTGTCCGCGACCAGCAGCGTCGTCTGCACCAGCTGTGCGGCCAAAAACATGACAAGCCCGGCAATGAGGCCTGCGACGACATAGCGATGGAATTTGCTGTCTGTCATGACCCCTTAGATGCCGTCCGGTGGGACAATTGTCCAGTGGTGCAGATGAAACCGGGACGCGCCTCCCGTTGCCTGTTTACCATGCGCGCAGTTTGCGGGCCTTCGCTCCCGTCTTTAGCGGCGCTGTAAGCATTATCTCAAGGATGCCGGGCTAAGCGTCCAGGTGCAATGAGTTGCACATTCGATTTTCAGAATTTCGAAAGGGTGGACAGCATGGACAGGCAGGACAAGCACGCTTTCACGCCGGCTCTCAAGGCTGAAGCCGCTTTCGCGGCAATCAGAGCGCAGAAAAGCGTCGAAGAACTGGCGTGCGAATACGGCGTAGAGCCGTCCGCAATCGAAGCCTGGAAGGCGCAATTGCTGGAAGGCGGTGCGGCCGTATTCTCCGGCGACGTGCAGGTTCCGCGCGTGCTGGCGAAAAATCCCTACGGACCGGAGTTCGGACGGTTGACCCTGCCGCAGCGGGTGCAGATGGCCGCCGATGCGTCGGCGGAAGTAGGGCGGTCGATCGGCGCAATCGTCCTCCACATCGGAGCCAGCGAAGCCAATGTCGATCCGGTCGATCCGGTTCTTGTCGAGGACATGGCCGCTTTTCTTGCGGGAAAGCTGAACGCTTCGGATTACGCAGGCGTGGCAGGACGAAGCAGCATTGTGCTGTATGTCTCGCTGATCAACACCATCGACGATCTGCACGCAGTCGCGCGCCGCCTGCATCACCATGCAGCGCATTGGCTCGACGCCAGCGGGCATCCGGAATACGTCCTCAGCGCGCCGGGGGTTGCCTATTACCCTGTCGACGGCCTGACGGCGGACGGGCTTTTCGATACCGCCAGCCGCCGGGCGCGCGAGGCGCAATCGCAGGTGATTACATTGCGCCGCCGGGCCTGAGTTTTTTCGCGGCCAACGTATTCTGGGATGAAAAGCCCCGGAGGCTCAGGCGAGTCTCCGGGGCTTGATCTTTTTCAAATGCGGCGCGCGCCTTACGCCGCGGCCTTTTTCGGCTGGATCAGCTTGCGGTTGATCAGCACTTCGGCGATCTGCACCGCGTTCAGCGCTGCGCCCTTGCGAAGATTGTCGGAGACGCACCAGAAGTTCAGGCCGTTCTCGACGGTCGCGTCCTCGCGGATACGCGAAATGTAGGTGGCGTCTTCGCCGGCGGCTTCGTGCGGGGTGATGTAGCCGCCGTTCTCGTGTTTGTCGATGACGAGCACGCCGGGTGCGGCGCGAAGGATATCGCGCGCCTCGTCGGCAGTGATCGGCTTGTCGAATTCGACGTTCACGGACTCGGCATGCGAGATGAACACCGGCACGCGGACACAGGTGGCGGTCAGCTTGATCTTCGGATCGAGGATCTTCTTGGTCTCCGCCATCATCTTCCATTCCTCTTTCGTGTAGCCGTCTTCCATGAAGACGTCGATGTGTGGAATGAGGTTGAAGGCGATGCGCTTGGTGAACTTTTTCGATTCCACCGGGTCGGACACGAAGACCGCGCGGGTCTGAGAGAACAATTCGTCCATGGCGTCCTTGCCGGCGCCGGAGACCGACTGATAGGTCGATACGACCACGCGCCGGATGCCCGCTGCCTCGTGCAGGGGCTTCAGCGCCACCACGAGCTGTGCGGTCGAGCAGTTGGGGTTGGCGATGATGTTCTTCTTTGTGAAGCCGGCGACCGCATCCGCGTTCACTTCCGGCACGATCAGTGGCACGTCACTATCGTAGCGCCAGGCGGACGAATTATCGATCACCACGCAGCCCTGCTGGCCGATCTTCGGAGACCAGGCCTTGGATACTTCGCCGCCGGCGGACATCAGGCAGATGTCGGTGTCGGAAAAATCGTAATTTTCGAGCACACGGCATTTGAGGGTCTTGTTGCCGTAGGAGACTTCGACGCCGTTGGAGCGGCTGGAAGCCAGCGGGATCACTTCGCTCGCCGGAAAACGGCGCTCGGCCAGAATGCTCAGCATTTCCCGGCCCACGTTTCCAGTGGCGCCGGCGACTGCAACCTTGAATGCCATGATCGACCCTATTCGGCTTGCTCCCTGAGGGAGCCGGAACAAAGCGCGCCAAAAGCACGCTATAACGGCGGAAGTCAATGCTCCAGCGCGGGTGAACGCAGGCTGAACCGCGTTACGGCGCTGCCCGGCATTCGACGGGCTTCCAAAACCTTTCGACGCCTGGCGTTAAGGCCGCGTTGACCTTGCGCACAAGTCGCGGATTCGCGCTTACTGTCCCGTAAAGGTGTTTGCTCAAATTGCTCCCATAGCCAGAGCCCTAAGGGCCGGGGAGCGATGTCATGCACAGTTTGCGTCAACAATTGGCTGCAGATGGAATTCTTGCCGGCGGACCTCTCGCCGGAGCAACTCTTGCCGTTCCATCGCCGGAAAAGTTTACGAGCGAAGCATTGGCTGGAGTCCGGCAGCCGGCAGCGCCGGTTCTGCCAGCAACGCCAATTGCCGCGGAAGCACGGTCCAGCCTTGCAACCCCTGTCCGTTCGTCTGTCCGGCGGCCGTTTTTGCGCATGGTTTTACGCAAAACGGCATGGACTGCCCTGACGGTGTGCGCCATGGCGGGCACAGTTCATGTGCTGCTCAATCCGCCGGCGTTCATGCTTGCGGCCCCGCCGGTTGCCGAAAAGCCCGCGCCGCGGTGGAGCGAAATTCACAGGCCAATCCCGATTTACGCTTTTAGCGGCGGCCCATTGGATATGCGGACCAGCGAATATTCCGCGCAAAGGCACAGCAATGGCGCGCGGAAAGATACGCTCAAGTTCGGCGATATGGGGCAAGTGCAAGCCGGAACCAGCAGCTATATTCAGGTCACGCTGCACAGGATGAAAGCCGGGGCCCCGGCGCAGACAGCCTTTTTCGTTGCAATGGCGCGGCTTGCAGCCGATCAGGGACTTGCCGTCACGCGCACGATTTTCCCAAATCTTGTCCCGACCCGCTTCGGGCCTGCCGCCATGGCCGATATCGATGTATCCAACGGAAAGGGCGCGATTTCATGCCTTGGCTTCCGGGTGCAAATAGCAAAACCGGGGTTCGAGATTTCGGGGATCGGGTGTGGGACGCAGAGACGTCCGGTCGACCGGCGCCTGATTGCCTGCGCACTGGACCGGCTTGACCTCCTGTCGTCGCGGGACGACGCCGAATTGCGGGAGCTTTTTGTCCACAGCGAGCAGAAGAGAGGCGCTTATTGCGCGTCGGGCAGGATGGCGAGCTTCCGGAAAACGCCGGGCTGGCTCGAAAACCCGTCTCCGGCAGCGGCCGTCAAGGCATTGCGTCTGACAGGGAAACCCGATCGCCTCGCCATGCGTTGATAGCGGACGATCCGTAGCACGCATGTTGCGATGCCAGGCGCTGGAATTCTTTTCCGTCTCCCCCTGTGCAAAAGCGCGATATTGCGTAAAGTGGCCAGATCGAATCTTTGCCGGGGAATTTTCATGCGCCGTTCCGCAATCACATTTGTCGCTACGCTTACCGCCTTTGCTTTCTGTGCGGCCGTCCTGAGCCCCGCCGAAGCACGCAAGCGGTCGAAGAAAAAGCGCTACGTGGCGTCCAAAGAGCGCACGCTGACAGTTCGCGGCCGCAGCTTCGTGAATTCCGGCAAGCATCCGCTTCCGGGGGCCGAACACCGTTACATTTCGTCGGATACGCAGTTCGGTTATCGCTATCAGCCCTATTTCCACCAAGGCGACCGTTACGGCGCTTCGATCCTGCCGGGACCGGCGGGGGCTTTTGCGCCGCGGTAATGAGTGGCCGTCTTTAGCGTGGTTGCTGTCTCCACAACTGCAAAATTGCGGGAACCGCTCGTCTTCGTGAGCGTTTCTTTTCCGGTTAAGGAAACCGGGAGCAGATCATGGAAGACGAAAGAGCCAGGCAGGAGCGCGTGAAGCGCGAGAAGAAGGAACTCGAGCTAAATGATGAGCTGGAGGATTCCTTCCCCGCCAGCGATCCGCCTTCGATTACGCAGCCCAAGCCGGCTGCGGGCGCGCCGAAAGGGCGCGAAAGCGTCGAGCATCAAGACGAGAAATAACCGGCCGGCCGCTACAGTCGCGGCAGGCGCCAAGCTTACGCAAATGTGTCGGTCGCGATCAGGCGGCCGCTTTTTTCATTTCGGCAATGATCGCATCGCCCATTTCCTGGGTCGACACCGTTTTCGGCGCATCGCCTTTGATGTCGGCGGTGCGGTACCCGGCGTCGAGCGTCGCGGAAATCGCCCTGTCGACCATGTCCGCGGCATCGCCGAGGTTGAACGAATAGCGCAGGGCCATTCCCAGCGAGGCGATCATGGCGATCGGATTGGCGAGGCCCTGTCCGGCAATGTCCGGCGCGGAGCCGTGAACCGGTTCGTAGAGGGCTTTGCGCTTTCCGGTTTTGGCATCCGCTGCCCCGAGCGATGCGGAGGGAAGCATTCCGAGCGAGCCCGTCAACATTGAGGCGATGTCGGACAGCAAGTCGCCGAAGAGATTGTCGGTGACAATCACGTCGAACTGCTTCGGCCATTTTACCAGTTGCATGGCGCCGGAATCTGCCAACTGATGGCTCAGTTCGACGTCCGAGAACTTTTCCTTGTGGGTCTGCGTGACGACCTCGTTCCACAAAACGCCGGATTTCATCACATTGCGTTTTTCCATCGAGCAGACCTTGTTGTTGCGTGTGCGCGCAAGCTCGAAGGCGACAGCCGCGATCCGCTCGATTTCGTAGGTGTCGTAGACCTGCGTATCGATGCCACGCTTCTGGCCGTTGCCAAGGTCGACGATCTCCTTCGGCTCGCCGAAATAGACGCCGCCGGTCAGTTCGCGGACGATCAGGATGTCGAGACCTTCGACCACGTCGCGTTTAAGCGAAGACGCATCGGCCAGCGCCGGATAACAGATGGCGGGGCGAAGGTTGGCGTAAAGGCCAAGGTCCTTGCGCAGGCGCAGCAGGCCGGCCTCGGGACGGATATCGTAGGGTACGCTATCCCACTTCGGACCGCCGACGGCGCCGAAAATGACCGCATCGGCTGCATGGGCGAGCTGCATGTCGGATTCCGAAATGGACTGGCCGTGAGCGTCGTAGGCCGAACCGCCGACCAGCCCGCGTTCCATCTCGAATTTCGCTATGCCGGCATCGCCAAGGAATCTCGCCACCTTTTCGACTTCCGCCATCACTTCCGGCCCAATGCCATCGCCCGGCAAAAGAAGAAGTTTGAAAGCAGCCATGATTGTCCCCGCAGAACGTGTTAATCTCGGCCGCGTTGCTAGCTGTGTGTGCGGGCAAAGGCAAGATGGCGTGCGGCGGGAACAGAATGGCTCGTGCTTCTGTCCGCTGCGGCGGTTGCGCCATTGAATTGACCGCCGCGAATTGGCAGGGTGGCGAATCAGGACGATATGCTGCAGGAAAATGGACGGACGGGTCTGGAATTCGTCTGTTTTGATTGGCAGGTGGCCGAATTTCGCCCTGTTTTGACGGCAATAGCCTTGTTGCGGGTGGGCCACCTGTGTTGCGGTAGTGAACAGGATCGAAGCGGAAGGGACAATTTCTGTCATGATCTTTGCGATGCGGAAAAATTCGGTAGCGATGCTGCTTGCGGCTTGTCTGGGATTGGGTCTGGCGATCGCCCCCTTCGCTATCGGTGAAGTTCAAGCGAAGACATCGCGCGGCCAGTCGAAGAGCGCCGGCGGCGGGAAACTGGTCGCAACGCACGGGGCCTGGGGCGTTTACGTAGCTTCCGCCGGTACCAGGACCTGTTATGCGGCCGCCCAGCCGGGTAAGCGCGAACCGGCGCGGCTGAAACGCGACCCCGGCTATTTTCTGATTTCCACCCGCCCTCGCCAGGGCGTGCGCAACGAAATTGCGGTGATCGTCGGTTTCAGCGCCAAGGCCGGGACGGAGCCGGAGGTCCATATAGGTTCGGCGAAATTCGCGATGGTCGCCGATGGCGGCAATTTGTGGATCAAGAACGCAGCCGAGGAAGGAGCCATGCTGGGCGCCATGCGCAAGGGGTCATCCATGACCGTGCATGTTACTTCGGGCCGGGGCAACAAGACGGTCGATCATTATTCCCTGTCCGGCATTACACAAGCGCTGGCCCGCGCGCAGAAGGAATGCAAATAATCGGATTGCCTTGCGCATTCCTGCCGCCCGATGCGGGCAAGCGCTCTTTGGTCGCAGCCTCAACCAAAGTTTGAGGGTTTGCGGCTTGTCCCGGCGGCGTCTGTCTGGATAAATGCTTCCCAGTCGAAGTCTGTCGCACGCGATGCGGCAGGGACAGGGAGGATGGTATGTCCGAACAGATTCACGCGGTGCCTGCCGAATGGGCCAAGCGCGCTTATGTCGATAACGCAAAGTACAAGGAAATGTACGAGCGCTCCGTGAAGGACCCGGAAGGGTTCTGGGGCGAGCACGGCAAGCGTATCGACTGGATCAAGCCTTACACGAAAGTGAAAAACACCACGTACGGTCCGCCGGATGTCTCGATCAAATGGTTCGAGGACGGCACGACCAATGTCGCGATGAACTGCGTCGACCGGCATCTGGAAGAGCGTGGCGATCAGGTCGCGATTATCTGGGAAGGCGACGACCCGAACGAGTCGAAGTCGATCACCTATCGCGAGCTGCACGCGGAAGTGTGCAAGTTCGCCAATGTCCTGCGCAACCGCGAGGTCAAGAAGGGAGACACGGTAACCATCTACATGCCGATGATCCCGGAAGCGGCCTACGCCATGCTCGCCTGTGCGCGTATTGGCGCGGTGCATTCGATCGTCTTTGGCGGGTTCTCGCCGGATTCGCTCGCTGGCCGGATCAAGGATTGCCGCTCGAAGGTTATCATCACGGCGGACGAAGGTCTGCGCGGCGGCCGCAAGGTGCCGCTGAAGGCCAATGTCGATGCGGCAATCGACAAGGTGGATAATGTCGAGGTCGAACATGTTGTCGTCGTCAAGCGGACGGGCGGCGCTGTCGCCATGAAGGCCGGCCGCGACGTCTGGTACAACGAAGCCGCGGCGATGGTGACGGACGAATGTCCGGTCGAGGAAATGAACGCGGAAGATCCGTTGTTCATTCTTTATACGTCCGGCTCGACGGGCACACCGAAGGGCGTGCTGCATACTACGGGCGGCTATCTCGTCTATGCGTCGATGACGCATCAATATGTCTTCGATTACCACCCCGGCGATATCTACTGGTGCACGGCGGACGTCGGCTGGGTGACGGGCCACAGCTATATCGTCTACGGCCCGCTGGCGAACGGCGCGACGACCGTCATGTTTGAAGGCATTCCGAACTACCCGGACGATTCGCGCTGCTGGCAGGTGATCGACAAGCACAAGATCAACATCTTCTACACCGCGCCGACAGCTATCCGCGCGCTGATGCAGAAGGGTGACGGCCCGGTGAAATCGACCTCGCGCGCTTCGTTGAAGCTGCTCGGCTCGGTCGGCGAGCCGATCAATCCGGAAGCCTGGGAATGGTATTACAAGGTCGTTGGCGACAGCCGCTGCCCCATCGTCGATACGTGGTGGCAGACCGAAACCGGCGGCATTCTCATCACGCCGCTGCCTGGTGCGACGGACCTGAAGCCCGGTTCCGCCACGCGGCCTTTCTTTGGCTGCCAGCCGCAAATCGTCGATGCCGACGGCAAGGTGCTGGACGGCGCGACGGAAGGCAATCTGTGCATCACGGATAGCTGGCCCGGTCAGATGCGCACGGTGTTCGGCGATCACGAGCGCTTCAGGCAGACGTATTTCTCTACCTATCCCGGCAAGTATTTCACCGGCGACGGCTGCCGGCGCGATGCGGACGGATATTACTGGATCACCGGCCGCGTCGACGACGTCATCAACGTGTCCGGCCACCGCATGGGCACGGCGGAAGTCGAAAGCGCGCTGGTGGCGCATGATGCGGTTTCCGAAGCCGCTGTCGTTGGTTATCCGCACGACATCAAGGGGCAGGGCATCTATGCCTATGTCACGCTGATGACCGGCAAGCAGCCGAGCGACGAATTGCGCAAGGAACTGGTGCAATGGGTGCGCAAGGAGATCGGTCCCATCGCCTCGCCCGACGTCATCCAGTTCGCGCCGGGCCTGCCGAAGACCCGCTCCGGCAAGATCATGCGCCGCATCCTGCGCAAGATCGCCGAGAACGAACTCGGCGCGCTGGGCGATACGTCCACACTGGCCGATCCGAGCGTGGTGGACGATCTGGTGAAGAATCGCCCGGGCGTGTGAGGGCTTGCGCGATTGAAGCACGACGAAGACCCGGCTGCGTGCCGGACTTTGCGATCCCAGGATGAGACGGTCTCCCGCCCGCCACCGCACCAGAAAGTCTAGCAGATGCGGACGGATTTAAGTTACAAGGATGAGGGCTAATTGGCTTAACTGAAAAGAAATCCTCATCCTGAGGAGCAAACCGCAGGTTTGCGTCTCGAAGGATGGCCAAGCAGGGCCCGGCTATCATCAATCTCACCGCGGCTGCTTGCAACCGCGGTGTTTTTTTGCCTATCTCAGCGCGTCAATTCAAAGCCAGAGGCGCAAGCGCACATGTCCGACTCCTATGACGTCATCATCGCCGGCGGCGGTATTGCCGGTCTGACGGCCGCCACCACGGCGGCGCGGCTTGGCATGCGCACGCTGATATTCACCGGTGGCGTGCTGGGCGGGCATCTCGTCATGATCGAGAAAATCGACGGGTTTCCCGGTCACCCTGAGGGGATTCCCGGTTTCGACCTGTGCCCGGCGACGGAAGAGGCGGCGGTGGAGGCCGGGGCGGAATTCGTCGCCGAGGATATTGCTGCCATGAAGCCGGACGGCGACGGCTATAAAGTAAAGTCGGATTCGGGCGAATATTCCGCCCGCGCGCTGATCGTTGCGACAGGCACGACATTGCGGCCGCTGGGGTTGCCGGCAGAAGAGCAGTATTTCGGCAAGGGCGTTTCGCACTGCGCGTCCTGCGATGCGCCGATGCTGAAGGGCAAGCCGGTGGCCGTGGTCGGCGGTGGCGATTCCGCGCTGCAGGAAGCGCTGGTGCTGATCCCCGTCTGCTCGAAGGTCACGATCGTCACCGACGGCGAAGGGCTTACCGGGCAGCAGGCCTATATTTCGAAGATCGAAGAAGCCACAAACGTCGAAATCAAAACGGGCGCGCAGGTGCTCGATATCGAGGGCGACGGGAATGTCGTGACGGGCCTGAAGATTTCATCGGCGGCGGGTGAGGAAACGATCCCGGCCGAAGCAGTGTTCGTCTTTATCGGTCTGATGCCGAATTCCTGGCTGGTGCCGGAAAAGTTCCAGGACGAGTACGGGTTCGTCAAGGCTGGCGGCGACATGCGCACGGAGCGCAAGGGCCTCTACGCCTGTGGCACGGTGCGCGCCGGCGCCACGTTCCGGGCAGCATCGGCCGCAGGCGAAGGCGCGAGCGCTGCGCTGAACGCATATGCGGATTTGCAGGGCTGATTATCCCGCAGCAGGCTCTGCCGCCTCATCGTACAAGTGACACTCCACATCGGTCCCGCCGATGTGGAACACTTTTGGCGCTTCCTTCGCGCAGACCGGCATGGCACGGGCGCAGCGCGGGTGGAAGCGGCAACCGGGCGGCGGATTGAGCGGGTCCGGAAAGCCGCGGCCGAGATCGATGTCCGGCAGGCCGAGTTCGGGGTCAGGCGTCAGTACCGATTCCAGAAGCGCCTTTGTGTAAGGGTGCTTCGGGTCTTCCAGCACTTCGCGCGCCGGACCGACTTCGACGAAGCGGCCGAGATACATCACCGCCACGTAATCCGCCATGTATTCGACGACCGACAGGTCGTGGCTGATGAAAATGTAGGTGAGGTTCAGCTCCTGCCGCAGGTCCTGCAGCAGGTTGAGGATTTGCGCCTGCACCGAAACGTCGAGCGCGGAGGTCGGCTCGTCGCATATCAGCACTTTCGGCCGCATGACCAGCGCCCGGGCGATGGCGACGCGCTGGCGTTGCCCGCCGGACATCTGGCTTGGATAGGAATGGATCATCCGGTGCGGCAGGCCGACTTTCGCCATCGTCTCTTCGACGCGGGCCTGCCGTTCTTCCGGCGTGCCGACATTGTGGATCAGCAGCGGATCCATGATGATTTCGCCAATGGTCCGGCGCGGATTCAAGGACGAATAGGGATCCTGAAATACAGGCTGGACCCGGCGTGCGAAAGCCTTGCGGTCGACATCCACAAGCGGTTCGCCGTCGACAAGAATTTCGCCGGCGGACGGCGTCTGCAGCCCCAGCATCATCCGGCTCAACGTCGTTTTGCCGCAGCCGGATTCGCCGACGATGGCGAGGACTTCGCCATGCCTGATTTTCAGCGAGAGGTCGTCTACCGCACGCAGCGGCTTGCCTTCCTTGAGCCAGCTCTTGCCGATGCGGAAGACCTGGCTGAGGTGGCGGATGTCGAGGGCCAGCGGTTCCTCGGGAGGCGAAACGGGAACTTGCCGGGTGTCGGTTTGCGTCGTCATGGCGGGCTCACGCATTTTCCATTTCGCGCGCGCCGAGTGTTTCCGGCGGCAGCACACAGCGATAGGAATGGTGCGGGGTGACATCGCGAAGGGCGACGGCGCCGTTTGCGCAAGCCTCGTGCGCCAACGCGCAGCGGTTGCGGAAGCTGCACCCGCGCAGATCTCCGACCAGAGACGGGACAATGCCGGGAATGGAGCCGAGCTTGCCCTTGGCCGAAGATTGGCCCGGACGCGGGATGCAGTCGAGCAAACCGCGCGTGTAGGGGTGCGTCGGCCTGCGAAAAACATCCTGCGAGGAGCCGCTTTCCACCACCTGGCCCGCATACATGACGGCGACTTGATCGGCCATGCGCGCCACGACACCGAGATTGTGCGTGATGAGGATGAGCCCCATGCGGAATTCTTTCTGGAGCTCGCGCAAGAGCTGGAGAATTTGCACCTGTACCGTGACGTCCAGAGCCGTGGTCGGCTCATCCGCGATGATGAGCTTTGGATCGCACATCAGCATCATGGCGATCATCATGCGCTGGCGCAGGCCGCCGGAAAGCTGGTGCGGAAACTGGCCGAGGCGCTGCCCGGGATTGACGATGCCGATCTTCTCCAGAAGAAAAACCGCGCGTTCGCGGGCTTCCTTGCGGCTGGAGCCTTTATGGCGCATGTAGATTTCTTCGAGCTGGTCGCCGATCGTGTAGACCGGGTTCAACGAAGTCATCGGGTCCTGGAAGATCATGCCGAGGCGGTTGCCGCGCAGCCGCATCATGTCGCGTTCGCCAAGCGTTTTGAGATCGGCGCCGTCGAAGAAAATCCTGTTCGCGGTCAGGCGCGCTGTCTTCGGCAGCAGCCGCATGATGGCAAGCGCCGTGATCGACTTGCCGCAGCCGGATTCGCCGACGAGGCAGAGCGTTTCGGCCGGGCGCACCGAAAAGCTGACATTGTTGACCGCGTGCAGATTGCCGGCTGGCACACGGATATCGACGCTCAGGTTCTCGACTTCGAGGACCGGACCTTCGCTCTGTTTGACTTCGGGCCCGCCGCTCATGCTCGGCCCTCCGGAGCGGTAACGTCGCGAATCCCGTCGCCGGCCATGTTGATAGCCATCACCAGAATGAAGATAGCGATGCCGGGCACCATGATGAGGTGCGGCTTGAAGAACATGACGGCGCGCGCTTCGGAGACCATGAGCCCCCAGGACGGCGTCGGAGGCCGGATGCCCAGACCGAGGAACGAGAGCGCCGCCTCAATGAGAATGATGATCGCCATGTCCAGGCTCACGATAACGATGATATGGTTCATGAGGTTTGGCAAAACATCGCGGAAGATTATGCGCGTATGCGTTGCGCCGGCGGCAAGCGACGAGAGGATGAATTCCCTGTCGCGCAATTGCTGGGTGACGGAACGGGTAACGATTGCGTAGCGGTCCCAGGTCAGAAAGCCGAGCAGCAGAATAAGCACTGTCACTGTGCCGCCGGTGATGGCGGCGATCGACAGCGCGACGAGAAACACCGGCAGGGCCAGTTTGACGTTGATGAGATAGACGACGACCGCGTCTATGCGGCCGCCGAAATAGCCGCCGGCTATGCCCAGCGATGTGCCGATCAAAGCTGCGATGATTGCCGCCGTGAAACTTATGTAGAGCGACAGGCGCGCGCCATACATCAGCCGGCTAAGCACGTCGCGGCCCAGCGCATCCGTTCCCAGAATGTGGTTCCAGCTGCCCTTCGGTCCCCAGACCGGATCGGCAAGACGGTTCGACAGCGTTTGCGCGTATGGGTCGTGCGGGGCCAGAACATTTGCGAAAATGGCGACAAAGAGAAAGAAGCCGATTATCGACATGCCCACGATCAGGCCCCAGTGCGACCGTGCGCGGCGGCGCATCAGTTCGCCGGGCGAGGGCGCAAGCGTGTCGAAGTCCGGCGCGGCGACTGGCGCGGCGCTTTGCACGTTTTGCGGCCTTTCGTTCATTCGAGCCTCACGCGGGGATCGAGCCTGGCGTTGATCAGATCGGCTATCAGGGTCAACAGAATATAGGTGCAGGCCAGAAACACCAGAATGGATTGCACGACGGGGAAGTCGATACGCACGATTGACTGGAATGCGAGATAGCCGACGCCGTTCAGCGCGAAGATAGATTCGACGATGACCGATCCCGACAGCAGAAAGCCGAGTTGTACGGCAGCCAGCGATACCACCGGCAGGATTGCGTTGCGCAGGGCGTGCTTGAATAGAACCTTGCCGGTTCCAAGGCCCTTGGCCCGTGCGGTGCGGACGTAATCAGAAGCCAGCACCTCCATCATGCCCGTGCGCGTGATGCGCATGATTGCAGGCATGACGAAAGTCGCCAGCGTTACGACGGGAAGGACGTAGTGCAACCACGTGGCGCCCCCGGAAATCGGCATGCCGGACAATTGCATGCCGAAAATCTTGATCTCCGCGAGCTTGACGCCGAACACCGAGGCTTGCCGCCACCAGACGCCGAAGACGTAGATGAGGATGAGAGCGAACCAGAAACTTGGGGTTGCCTGGCCCATCACTGCAACGAAAAGCGCGCTGCGGTCGGCCCAGGTGTTGGCCTTGACGGCGGCCAGCACGCCAAGGGGGATCGCTATGATCAGGCCTACGAAGAGGGAGACAAATGCCAGAGTAGCCGTCACCGGCAGACGCGTCACGATCATTTCCCAAACCGGTTCGTGCGTGAACAGGGATTGGCCGAGGTCGCCGCTCAGCGCCCCGGAGAGCCAGTCGAAATATTGAACATAGAAAGGGCGATCCAGGCCGTACTGGCGCGCGATGCGCGCAATGTCCTCGGCGGACGCATCTTCGCCTGCCAGAACGGAGGCAAGATCGCCGGACAGGCGCAACAGTGCGAAGCCGACGACCGAAACCGTGAAAGCGACGAGCAAAGCGATCACGAGACGCCGGGTCAGAAAACTGGCCATTGCTATACTTTCCGCTCCGGTGGGATGAAACCGGCAATCTCAAAGTCTGGAGCTTCGTTTCGCGGGAGAAAGTGTTTTCTGCTTTCTCCCACGAATTTCTCTTACGAAGCTCCGGACCGCTATTTCCATTTTATGTTGTTGAACTCGACACCGGCGAACAGGGTCGAAACCGACGGCATGGTCACATCCGCCGAATGGACGAGTACGGCCGGGTGGCTTGAAATTGGCAGGACCAATGCTTCCTCGTTCATGCGGCTGAAGGCCTTGTCATAGATGTCGGCGCGCTTTTTCTGATCCGTTTCGCTGGCGCCGTCTTGCATCGCCTTTTTCAGGGCAGGGTCTTTCCAGTAGTCGCGCGGACCGGCCTGATAGAAAGCGAGCACCGAACTGACGTCGGGCAGGCCGCCGGAGCTGTAGTGCGACACCAGCATCTGCAAATTGCCGGACACCTGCTTCTTGCGGTAGCCGCCCATCGTCATGCGGCTGACCTTTGCCTTGACGCCGATAACGCGCAACTGGCCGGCAATGGCTTCGGCCACTTCGTGGGCGCCCGGGATGGAAGTGATGTCGAGATCGAAGCCGCTGGGATAGCCCGCCTTTGCGAGCAAGGCTTTCGCCGCCTTGGGATCGAAATCAACTGGCTTGACACTGGCCTTGCAGCCGAACTGCAATTCGGTACAGGGCGCGTCGATGACTTTCACGGCCTTGCCGCCTGCGACAACGCTGCTTGCGATCGCCTTGCGGTTGATGGCCATGAACAGGGCGCGGCGCACATCTTTTTTGGTAAGAGCTTCAAGACCCGAGCGTCCTGCTGCGTCCAGATTGGCGTAATAGTAGACTGTGTTGGCGATGGCGGTGGTGTTGACGGCCGGGTTCAGCGCCATCTGCTCTGTCTGATCCTTCGGCACTTCAAGAATGACGTCGAGCCCGCCGGTCATCATCTGGGCGATCTGCGTCTGGATTTCCGGCATCGGAAGAATGTCGATGGTCTTGATCGTGGCCTTCGGATACCAGGGACCGGGCGATTTATAGTCGTCGTTGCGCACGAGGCGGATGCCTTTCGACGCGTCGACGTATACGACCTTGTAGGGGCCGGTTCCGATGGGCGACTTGCGGCCGAATTCGCCGCGGGTGGCGAATTTCTCGTGAACATGCTTGGGGAAAATCGGCGTCGATGTCGCGAAGCGCGCGAGGGCATAGGGCGTCGGCTGTTTCAGCGTAAAGCGAACCGTGTATTTGCCCGTCGCCTCTGCCTTGTCGACGAACGACCAGTTGCGGAAGAAGCGCAATTTGGATTTGGGGTCGATCAGGTACGAATAGGTATAGGCGACGTCTTCGGCGGTCAGTTCCTTGCCGTCGTGGAACTTGACGCCTTCGCGCAGGACAAACTCTATCACGGTCGGGGAGGTTTGCTTCCAGCTCGCGGCGAGGATCGGCTTGAACACGCCTTCGGCCGCGATATAGGTCAGCAGCTTGTCGTACACAGCGTCTGCGACGAGGCTGGTTTCCGGTTTTGGGTCGACCAGGGGATCCACCGTCTCGATCGGATCCTTGAAGGCAATTCGCAACGTATCCTTGGCCTTCTGCGCATGCGCCGGGAATGCGAGGCCGACAGATAATGCAACGGCAATCGTTGCGAGAAAAGACGTACGGGCCAGTCGCATGAACGTTCCCTCCTGAACTGCGCTTCTGCGAGCGCTCTTGCGGAAAAGACGGGCTCGTCTTGTCCAAGCCGGATCCGGTTGGGCGCAAGACCGTCTGGTGCGTGATTTTCAAGACTAGCGGCTTTGGACGAAGATACAAGGCCAAATGGCGAGCCCGGTTGCGGCAGGGGCTTGAAGCGCTGCCGGTTCGCGGCATTTCGCGCGCTTGCACCCGATTCTGGATCGGATTAGCGTATCTGCAAAGATACCGGACGAAACGGGAAACGCCATGCTTACGGAAGACAAGAACAGGCTGTTGACGCAAGTCGGGCCGGGCACGCCGATGGGCGACTACCTACGCCGCTACTGGATGCCCATCGCCGGCGTTGCGGAGTTCGATGACACAGAGGCCAAGCCGATCCGGCTGATGGGCGAGGACCTCGTGCTGTACAAGGACCTCTCGGGCACGTTCGGCCTCGTTGACAAGCATTGTTCGCACCGCCGGGCGGACCTTTCCTACGGATTCGTGGAAGAAAAGGGTATTCGTTGCAATTATCATGGCTGGCTGTTCGACGAGACGGGCAAGTGCATCCAGCAGCCATATGAAGATACCGCGAACCCGAAAAATCCGCTGAAGGCCAAGTGTTCGATCAAGGCCTATCCGGTGAAAGCCCTGTCGGGCCTGTTGTGGGCCTATATGGGGCCGTTGCCCGCGCCCGAGCTTCCGGTCTACGAAGCGTTTACGTGGGAAAACGGCTTTGTCGAAGTCATTACCTCGGACATTCCCTGCAACTGGCTGCAATGCCAGGAAAACTCCATCGATCCGGTGCATTTCGAGTGGATGCACGACAACTGGAGCATACGGCAGAAGGGGCAGACAGCGCCTTATGCGCCGAAACATCTGAAGGTCGCGTTCGACGAGTTCGATAACGGTTTCGTCTACAAGCGCGTGCGCGAAGGCCAGCCGGCGGACAGCGCCATGTGGAGCGTGGGACGCGTCTTCCTCTGGCCGCTCGGCTTTTATCTTGGCGAACACTTCGAATGGCGCATTCCCGTCGACGACGAGAACACGCTCAGCGTGACATGGTTCTACTGCCGCGTGCCGAAAGAAAAGGAGCCCTTCAAGGCGACGCATATCCCGCACTGGCATGCGCCGATCTACAAGCCCGACGGACGCTGGATCGAGAGTCACATTATCAATCAGGATATCATCGCCTGGGTTGGTCAGGGCGTCGTTGCCGACCGGACGAAAGAAACTCTGGGAGCGTCCGACCGGGGAATTTCGATGATACGCAACCGCTTTTTCGAGGAACTCGAGTCTGTTGCAGCGGGCAACGACCCCAAGGGCACGATCCGGGATCCCGATGCGGCAAAATTCGTGAAACTGCCGATTGCAGAGCGCAAGGCGTTTCTCGACGGCAAGCCGCTGGCGGAATATTACAGCCACCCCTATTATCACAAGCGTCTGCGCGAGTTTCCGTGGAATGCGGGCCAGCCCGAGCGTGTGCGCAAGGCCTTCTGCGATGCGATGGGCGTCGACATGAAGGGCGACCCACTGCCGGGCGTCATTCGCGAACCGGCCGAGCCGGCGGAATAGACATTCAACACGATGCGCCGGCGAGGCCGGCTGAGCAGGGAGGACCCCATGCTGACACCCGAACGCAACAAGATGGTTACGCAAGTCAGTGCCGGCACGCCGATGGGCGATTATCTGCGCCGCTACTGGATTCCCATCGGCGGGGCGAGCGAATTCGACGACAAGGACGTCAAGCCGATGCGCCTGCTCGGCGAAAACCTGACGCTGTACAAGGACCTGTCGGGGACTTTCGGGCTGGTGGACAGGCATTGCCCACACCGGCGCGCCGACCTTTCCTACGGCTTTGTGGAAGAGAAGGGCATACGCTGCAACTATCACGGCTGGGCTTTCGACGAGACGGGCAAGTGCATCGAGCAGCCCTATGAGGATACGGCCAATCCGAAGAACCCGCTGCGTTCCAAGTGCGATGTGAAGGCCTATCCGGTGCGCGAACTGGGTGGATTGTTGTGGACCTATATGGGCCCGGCGCCGGTCCCGGAGCTGCCTGTCTATGAACCGTTCACGCGCAAGAATTGTTTCATCGAGATCGGTATTTCCGACATTCCCTGCAACTGGTTCCAGTGTCAGGAAAACTCCATCGATCCGGTTCATTTCGAATGGATGCACGACAATTGGAGCGTGCGCCTGCGCGGACAGGGCGAGCCCTATTCCACGAAGCATCTCAAGGTGGATTTCGACGAATTCGAACACGGCTTCGTCTACAAGCGCGTGCGGGAAGGTCAGCCGGAGGGCTCGACGCTGTGGACCGTTGGCCGCGTGTTCCTGTGGCCGATGGGTTTTTATCTCGGCGGCCATTTTGAATGGCGTGTGCCGGTGGACGACGAGAACACATTGAGCGTCACATGGTTCTCCTACCACGTGCCAAAGGAACGCGAGCCTTACGTGCAGGAGCGCATTCCAACGTGGTTCTCGCCGATCACGGGGCCGGACGGGCGCTGGATTTCGAGCCACGTCATCAACCAGGACATCATCGCCTGGGTGGGGCAGGGCAGAATCGCGGACCGCACCAAGGAAAATCTTGGCGCGTCGGACCGCGGCATTTCGATGATCCGCAATCGCTTCTTCGAAGAGATCGAAGCCATGAAGCAGGGCAAGGATCCCAAGGGCGTTATCAGAGATCCGGAAGCTGCAAAGTTCGTCGATCTCCCAAATGCCAATACAGAACTCTATCGCGATGGTCTGCCGCGCGAGGCGTTCAAGAAAAATCCTCTGCTCGCAGGCCGTCTCAAGCGTTTTCCGTTCCTGGCCGGTCAACCGAAGGAGGTTCGCGAGGAATTCTGCCGCGCCGTCGGAATAGATTTCGAGGGCAATTTCCTCGACGAAAAGGCGAGCGAACCGGCCGAGTAGACATTGGCGGTCAAATCCGATTCGACAAGCGCTGGATCGAAGCAGGCAGGCATGACGGGGCAAGGCAGCGTCGAGACGACATATGTTCGCAACGCCTGGTATGTCGCTGCCACGTCCGCGGAACTTGGCCGGGCGTTGCTTGCCCGCACCTTCATGGACGAACCCGTCGTTCTGTGGCGCAAGCAGGACGGCGCTCCGGCGGCGATAGAGGACCGATGCTGCCATCGTCATCTACCGCTTTCGCTCGGCGTGCTGGAAGGTGACGATATCCGCTGCGGCTATCACGGTCTGCGTTTCGATTGCTCGGGAGCCTGCGTGGAAATTCCCGGCCAGCCAAATATTCCCGCCCGGGCGAAGGTGAAAAGCTATCCCGTTGCCGAGCGCTGGCAGTGGGTCTGGATATGGATGGGAGATCCCGCGCTTGCCGATCCGGACAAGATTCCGGATGTCTGGTGGGGCGGACATCGCGAATGGAAAATGAGCCTCTATGCTCCGGTGCATCTGGCCTGCGATTACAGGCTGATCGCGGACAATGTGCTCGACGCGACGCATCTGACCTACGTTCACGCCAGTTCGATTGGTGCGGGGTCGATCACGGAAGTGGATCCGGTCGTCGAACATTCGGACGATCATGTTCTGGTTGCGCGCTGGGTTCTCGATCGTCCGCCGCCGCCGGCCTACGCAAAGGCCGGTGGATTTGCGGGCAACGCGGACCGTTACGCAGCCGTTGAATTCCGCCCGCCCAATTTCTGCGTGAATTTCGCCAATTGCTACGACCCTGGTTGTGGCGGGCCCGAAGGGGATACGTCGAAGAGCGAACACAAGGTCGAGTTCGTCGCCATCAGCCTGCCAACGCCGGAAACGGCGACGTCCTGCCATTACTTTTTTGGCTTTTCTCGCAACTTCGGTCTGGATGACGTGGAAATCGAGGCCTTCTTCTCGAAGGGCATGCTGGCGGTTTTCGAAGAGGACTTCGTCATCCTGGAAGCGCAGCAAAAGCGCATGACCCAGTTTCCGCACGCCAATCAGGTCGATATCCGGACAGACAACGGACCTGTACTGGCGCGGAGGCTGTTGCGCCGGCGGATTGCCGCAGAAGCGTAGCGGCCGGCGAACCGCTGCCAGCGAAGTTAACCGGCCGGTAACCATGTGGTGCGGAAGCCGCGCGAGAGGCGCGTTTTTCCTGTCACCGGGCGAGTTCGCCAACGGTTCATTCAATATTGCCAATCTAGTTTAGTTCCTGAAAACCATTCCATAACCGGGTGTTCGACGATGTCTGAAAAAAGAAAAGAGTTGCGTTCGCGCACCGTTTTGCGCGCAAGCATCATCTTCAATCACCGGAATTCCACGCTGGATTGTCTGGTGCGCAACTTCGCCGATCACGGAGCGAAGATCATTCTCGACCCGTCGATTGCCATCCCGCAGCAGTTCGAACTGAACGTCCCGCAAAAGGGCCGTTCGTTCACCGCGAAAGTCATCTGGCGTCACGGCGAGGAAATCGGTGTCGAGTTTGCCAACGAAGTCGTGAATAGCCGTGTTCTTCCGGTTGGCGAGGATCTGGCGGCGCAATTGCGCGAGCTCGAGCGCGAAAACGCGAAATTGAAAAAGAAATGCGCCGAACTTCAGGCGCAGGTGAACCGCAATATGGAATGCGCCTGAGCGCGCCCGCGGTCCAAAAAAGTTTCCTCCAGCAAGAACGAGAATGCCGGGAAGGCGAACCTTCCCGGCATTTTCCTTTGTCCGGAGAGTCGGGAGTTTTCCAGCCTTTACGCCAGGTATTGGCCGCCGTTGGCAGACAGCGTCGATCCGGTGATGAACCCTGCGTCGTCCGAGGCCAGAAAAACCACGCATCGCGCAATTTCTTCCGGCTCCCCCAGGCGGCCTACGGGGATTAACGGCAGTATGTGCTTGTCGAGCACGTCCTGCGCGATGGCGCGCACCATTTCCGTGCCGATATAGCCCGGAGCGATCGCATTGACGGTGATGCCCGCACGGGCGCCTTCCTGCGCCAGCGCCTTGACGAAGCCGATTTCGCCGGCCTTGGCTGCGGAATAGTTCGCCTGTCCTGCCTGTCCCTTTTGTCCGTTGATCGAAGAAATGCAGACGACCCGGCCGAACTTGCGGTTGCGCATTCCTTCCCACACGGGACGGGTCATGTTGAACAGCGAATTCAGATTGGTGTTGATGACCGCGTTCCACTGCTCCGGCGTCATCTTGTGAAAGAACCCGTCGCGGGTAATGCCGGCATTGTTGACCAATACGTCGACCGGCCCGATTTCCGCTTCGACTTTGGCAATGCCTTCGGCGCAGGCGTTGTAGTCCGATACATCCCATTTGAAGACCGGAATGCCGGTCTCATCCTTGAACTTGTTCGCCGCTTCGTCATTGCCGGCATAGTTCGCTGCGACGGAATAGCCGGCGTTCTTGAGCGCCACGGAAATGGCGGCTCCGATGCCGCGGGTACCGCCGGTTACGAGTGCTGTACGAGCCATTTTTCTCCCCCTGGACTGTTGTTGAACTGGCCGCCGACGGGCCGGCGGCCGTGATTTTCCGGCTTCAGATCCCGGCGCCTGTTACCGCTCGACGCACATGGCGATGCCCATGCCGCCACCGATGCACAGGGTGGCGAGACCTTTCTTCGCGCCGCGGCGCTGCATCTCGTACAGGAGTGTCGTGAATACGCGCGCACCCGACGCGCCGATCGGATGGCCTATGGCGATGGCGCCGCCGTTGACGTTCACGATGGCGGGATCCCAGCCCATGTCCTTGTTGACGGCCAACGCCTGCGCAGCGAAAGCCTCGTTTGCCTCGACGAGTTCGAGGTCCTTGACCTTCCAGTCCGCCTTGGCAAGCGCCTGACGGGAGGCGGGAATTGGCCCGGAACCCATCACGGCCGGATCGACGCCTGCGGTAGCCCACGACACGATGCGTGCCAGAGGCGTCAGTCCGCGCTTGCTGGCTTCGGCTGCCGTCATCAGCACTACTGCGGCTGCGCCGTCGTTGATGCCCGAGGCGTTGCCAGCGGTCACCGTGCCTTCCTTGTTGAAGGCCGGGCGAAGTTTTTGCAGCGCATCGAGCGTCGTGCCAGCGCGGATGTATTCGTCCTTGTTCACAACGATATCGCCCTTCCGGGTCTTCACCGTATGCGCGACGATTTCGTCGTCGAAGCGCCCAGACTGCTGAGCCGCCTCTGCCTTGTTCTGCGATGCGAGGGCGAACTTGTCCTGCTCGTCGCGGCTGATCTGCCATTTGGCGGCGACGTTCTCGGCGGTGACGCCCATGTGGTAGCCGTTGAAGGCGTCCATCAGGCCGTCGCGGATCATGGTGTCCATCATCTTCAGCTCGCCCATCTTCGTGCCGTTGCGCATATGCGCGGCATGGGGGGCGAGGGACATGGATTCCTGGCCGCCGGCGACGATAATTTTCGCATCTCCATTGGCGATCTGTTGCATGCCGATTGCGACCGTGCGCAGGCCGGATCCGCAGAGCTGGTTGAGGTTCCAGGCCGTCTTTTCCTGCGGAATACCTGCCGCCATGGCGGCCTGCCGCGCAGGATTCTGACCCTGACCGGCTGTCAGGATCTGGCCCATCACCACTTCGTCGACCTCGCCGGCATCGACTTTGGCGCGTTGCAGCGCGGCCTTGATCGCCGTCGCGCCAAGCTCGTGCGCAGGCACATCGGCAAAAGAGCCATTGAAAGAGCCGACTGCGGTACGCGCCGCGCCGACAACAACGATATCGCTAGCCATGGAAGAACTCCTTTTTCCGTTGGGCCAGATTTTCTGAAAACCGGGGAACTGGGTCGCGCTGCAAGATCGTCGCAGATACAGGCTGGCCGCACTGCAGCAAGGGCTGCAAGCGGACAACTACCTGAATATTGAAGTAAAAGTTCAACATTGCGGCGGCGCCTCGGGGACCGGGATGCGCTGGAGGCGGGTGATCCGGCCCGCTAACTCTTGAACAATGGACAGCATTTCCGGTCAAGGGCAAGCGCCCAGTCCATTAGTCTTGGGCGGAGAGAATTTTATGGCGGCGCACAATTTTCTTTTCGCAGCGTGTCAAAATGCTAATCTAAGCGCGCAAATCTGCCTGTTTGACGTGCATCGGGCACTTGCCGAGCGCTGCCAGCTGGCAGCGTCAGGACGAACGCGGGGACATATGGCGGACGATACTCAACCTGTGACGATCAAAAAGTATGCGAACCGCAGGCTCTACAATACGGGCAGCAGCAGCTACGTCACGTTGGAAGACCTCGCCGAAATGGTCAAAAAGGGCGAGGATTTTGTCGTCAGCGATGCGAAGAGCGGCGAGGACATTACCCGCAGCGTCCTGACACAGATCATCTTCGAGCAGGAAGCGAAGGAAGGACAAAGCCTTCTGCCGATCTCCTTCCTCCGCCAGCTTATCCGCTTTTATGGCGACAGCATGCAGATGCTGGTTCCCAGCTATCTCGAATATTCCATCGACAAACTGTCGGCCGACCAGCAGAAATTCCGCGATCAAATAGGGCAGGTGCTGGGCGGCGGCGACCAGCCGCACAAGCTGATCGGCGCTATCGAAGAGCAAACGCGCAAGAACATGGCGATGTTCACGCAAGCGCTTTCGATGTTCAACCCGTTTGCCGCTCAGGCCATGCAGAGCGGCAAGCCTGCCGATTCGGAGGGCGCGCCGGCGGGCGCTGCACAGCCGAAGCAGGAAGCGGCGGCGGAATCGCCTCTGGACGACATGCGCAAGCAATTGGAAGATATGCAGCGCAAGCTTGAAGCGCTTACGCGCCGCAGCTGATCGGCTTTCGGGAACCGGCCTAACCCGGGCTCCAACCCCGCGCGGCCAGTTCAAATCCGGAAAATTCGAAACCCGGCGCTACCGTACACCCTACAAGCGTCCAGTCGCCGAGGCTGCGTGCGGCCTGCCAGACGCGGGCCGGAACAATCCCTTGCGGGCGCTGGCCACGGTCCAGCGCGTTGCCCAGTAGTAAAGTCTCGGCAGTCCGGCCATCCCCGGAGAGGTAAAGCTCAAGCGGTGCGCCGCCATACCAGTGCCAGATCTCCACGGCATCGACCCGGTGCCATGCGGATGTCTCGCCCTTTGCCAACAGGAAATAGATCAGGGTAGAGCGGGCGCGCCCGGAGCCGTCCGCGGTGCTATCGCGAAACGTCTCGCGGTAATGCCCGCCCTCGGGGTGGGGCTGCAGCCCCAGGAGCGAAATGATTTCCCGGGCGCCCAAGGCGTTTGAAATGTCTTCCGGCACCGGGCGGGCTCACCCCTTGTTCTTGCGTTCGCGCAACTCGGTGAAAACTGCGGATGGCTCGGCTCCGCTCATCTCCAGCCCGGCCTGGATTTTGGCATCCGTTGCGCGCAAGAACGGATTGGTTTCCAGCTCGATCGCCAGAGTCGAGGGCAGTGTCGCCTTGTTGTCGGCGCGCAGAGCTTCGATTTCCTTCATCCGCTTTTGCAGCGCTGCATTGTCCGGGTCCACGCGCAGGGCGAATCGGCCATTGGACAAGGTATATTCGTGGCCACAGTAGATTTTGGTTTCGGGAGGCAATTTGGCCAGCTTCATCAGGGAATCGTAGAGAACCGGGGCAGGCTTTTCGAAAGCGCGTCCGCAGCCCAGCGCGAACAGCGTGTCGCCAGCGAAGAGCATTTTGTCCTCTTCGAAGAAGTAGACAATGTGTCCACTGGTGTGGCCGGGCGTTTCGAATATCCGGGCCGTCAGATCGCCGATCTTTATGGTCTCTCCCTCGGAGACATAAAGATCCGCGCCAGGGACGCGGTCCTTGTCCGGCGCAGGGCCCACCACGCGGGCGTCAGGAAATTGCGCCTTTACTTCCGGGATGCCGCCGATGTGGTCGTTGTGGTGGTGCGTAACGAGAATATCGGTCAGCTTCCAGCCTTTTTCCTTCAGTGCGGCGAGAACCGGCCCTGCTTCCGGCGCATCCATTGACGCAGTGGCGCCGGTTGCCGGATCGTGGATCAAAACGCCGAAATTGTCTTCCAGGCACATGAATTGGTGAATCTGGGCCGGCATCGCACTCTCCCGAATTGGCTGAAGGTTTTGATGGTCCGGGTGTAATTGGCGCGGGGGGTCCCGTCAAACCAGCCGCCATTGCCAGATTGCGGCTCAAGTGGCAGTTTCCGTGCATGGCTCTCGACGTGACGGACCTGCGCAGTTTTTACGCTTCGCCGCTCGGCGCGGTGGCGCAGCGGTTTATCGGCGAAATCGTTGCGGAGCGGTGGGAGAATTGCGCCGGCATGTCGATCCTCGGGATCGGCTATGCGATTCCCTTTATCGAGGGCTTCCGGGCCAATGCCGTTCGCGTGCTGGCATTCATGCCGGCTGCTCAAGGGGTCGTGAACTGGCCCGGAGCAGGCGTAACGTCCACGGCGCTTGTCGATACCGCCATGTTGCCTTTGCCGGACAGCTCGGTCGACCGCGTGTTCGTAATCCACGGACTTGAAATGTCCGATATGCCGGACGCAATGCTGGAGGAAATCTGGCGCATCCTGACGCCGGGCGGGAGGCTGATTGTGGTGGCGCCGAGCCGCGGCGGGCTATGGGCGCGGGCGGATACGACGCCGTTCGGTCAAGGTCGCCCCTACTCGCGCGGACAATTGCGCGATCTCATGCGCGAGACAAATTTCTCGCCGGTGCATTGGGCGGAGGCGTTGTATGTGCCGCCCTTTACAAGAGCGTCCTGGCTTCGCTCGGCCGCTGTGTTCGAGCGCATCGGTAACAAGCTGGCTCTGCCCGGCGCGGGCGTTCATGTTGTCGAGGCGACGAAGCAATTGTACCGGCCGGTTGGCGCACGGCGCACTGCGCGGCAATTACTGCCGCGGCTCGAGCCTGCGATAGCGGCGCCGCGCCGTTGACCGGAACGGCGCGCCAAAATCGGGCAACGTCTGGGACAATGCTGCGATGGAAGGCCTTTTCTCGCCGCTGATAACCGAGCGGACAGCCCGCATGGTCTGCAAGACGAGGGATGAGGCCAGGGCGGACGGGTTCGACTACCTCGAGCGTTTCTGCAATCCCTGCGACGGGACTCGACGTTGGGATATATGAGCCCTGTCGAGTTCGGGAGAAAGCTATCTTAGCTTAATCTGGCGTCTGAAAAGCCGGCAGCAGGCCATACGGACGTTGCCAGCGCTACGGGTCTGACAGACAAAGCCTCTTTCGGTTTCTAAGCGCGCTGCCGGCGGGGCAGGTCGGGGGTGCCCAATCCGAAGGAATGCGACAGGAAACAGGCCCCCTGGCGTATGCCTTCGCCGTCGATGCCGTGACCGAGACCGAGCGCGAGATGCCATTGCACCGGAATACTCGCGTCGGCGAGCTGGTTGCCTGAAGAAAACAGGGACTCGACCGGCACGACGTCGTCATGGCTGCCGTGAACCAGCAGCACCGGGGGCGGATTGCCGGATGAATCGCGGGCAGACGCCTCGGCTATATGTTCGGGGCCGACAAGCAGTCCGGAATAGGCTAGCACGGCCGCCGGCGCCTTTGGCCGCCGCAATCCGACATGCAGGGCCATCATGGCGCCCTGGCTGAAGCCGACAAGTGCAAGATCTGCGTCTGTTAGGCTGTGGGTGGCGAGTTCTGCATCGAGAAAGGGATCGATGACGCTGCGCGCGGATACCGCGCCAGACCAGCGTTCGTGCGGGTTTCGATCTGTCAGATTGAACCATTGCCTGCCGCCCGGAGACATCGCGCAGGGTTCATGCGCGTGGGGCGCGACGAAGGCTGCATCGGGAAACAGGCCCTGCCATTGGCGGCCGATCTCGATCAGGTCGTGACCGTCGGCGCCATAACCGTGCAGGATGACGATGAGCTGCCTCGTTTTGCCGGAAGCTGCCGGGATGCGCGGGCCATCGATTTTCTGAATCATTCTATCGCTTTCGCTTTGCCTTCGGCCGTGCTTCAGGCGGATTGACGATCTGACGTTCGCGCAGGGCGCCGTAATAGGCCCAAATCAGACGGGCCGCCACTGCCCGCCACGGCTTCCAGCGTTTCGATATTTTTTCCAGCCTTGCTGCGTCGGGACGCTTCCGCAGTTTCAGTGCCTGCCGGACGCCTTCCTGCAGCGCCAGATCCCCTGCGGGCCAGACGTCGGGATGCCCGAGACAAAACAGGAAATAGATGTCAGCTGTCCAGGGCCCGATGCCTTTGACAGCCGTCAACGCGGCACGGGCCTCGTCCGGGCCCAGGTCCGGCAGGGCGGCGAGGTTCAGATGGCCTTCCTGAATCGCGGTGCTGAGATGGCGCAAAGTCCGGATTTTTGGCCGGGACAGGCCGCAGGATTGCAGGTCGCTGTCGGATGCGGCTGCAATCTTGCTGGCTGAAACGTCTCCGAACCGGTCGCGAAAGCGGCCGTGGATAGCGTTTGCGCTGGCTGTCGAAACCTGTTGCGAAATAACAATCCAGACAAGACCCGCAAGGCTTGCATCGCGCTGGCGCAAGGGAGGATGTCCCGAAACGTCGAGCATCCGGCCGATGGTTTCGCCATCGGACTGCAGCAAAAGATCCATCGCGATGCGCAAGCTTTCTTCGTCTGTAATGCGGTGTGGCGGCTGGATGCTGACCGGAGGCATTTTGTCCGTGGCTTGCGGTAGAGGTCGTTGCAGCCTTATAGCAGCCGAAGACCGAAATTCGAACCGCCGGAGTGCAGCCCGGCGCCGGGCAGCGAATTGAGCCAAGACGAAATTCCTTGTGTGCGCTTTGCGCCGTCGCCGAACGGATATCTGCATGCCGGTCATGCCTATTCGGCATGGCGGAATTTCGCTTTTGCAAAGAGGCATGGCGGCCGCTTTTTGCTGCGCATCGAGGATATCGACGCCGTGCGCGCAAGACCGGAATACGAGGCAGCCATATTCGAGGATTTGAGCTGGCTCGGCATCGCATGGGAAATGCCGGTGCGCAGACAATCGGAACATCTTGAAGAATACAGGACAGCTCTATCGCGCTTGCAGGCGACCGGGCTGGCGTATCCATGTTTTTGCACGCGCGGAATGATCCGTGCTGCATGCGTCGCAGACTCTCCCAGGGATCCCGATGGCTCGCCGCATTATCCTGGGACTTGCCGGGCCATCTCCGCTGCGGAACGCAGCAGGCGCATCGATCGCGGCGAAGCTTACGCGCTGCGCATTGACATGGCGAAAGCGCTGGAACGGATCGCCAGGCCGCTGACCTGGCGCGAGTACGGCGAAGGCGCTTCGGAAACGGTTATCGATGCAAACCCCCTGGCCTGGGGCGATGCCGTCCTTGCCCGCAAGGACATCGGAACGAGTTATCATGTGGCGGTGGTCCGGGACGATGCGCAGCAGCATGTGACTGACGTTATCCGTGGCACAGACCTGTTCGAAGCGACTGCTCTCCACCGGCTGTTGCAGGAACTGCTTGGCCTGCCGCAGCCGAAGTACAGGCATCACAGGCTTGTACTGGATGAGAACGGCGACAAGCTTTCCAAGAGCGCGGGCACGAAACCGTTGCGCAGCCTGCGCGCCGAGGGACTGACAGCCGAAAGACTCTTCGACATGCTTGGCGTGGCGCGCGGCTGAACGCCCGGCTAGATCAGCGTGCGTTCAAACGGAATCATTGGAGCGCACAAAAGCTTATCGGCATCGTGCAAAAAAACCGGAGCCACTTTATTCCGCGAGGCGCAGGGCGATCAGTTGGACGTATCGCGCGCCGCCACACGGGCGAGAGGCGCCTTGGCAATCAGCGAATCGATGCGATCGCGTTCGCGACGGAAGGCTGCGAGCTGGCGATCGTTCAACTGGCGCGTGCGTGCCAGGCGAATGCGCAGCGGGTCGACATAACTGCCGTTCACGATCACTTCGTAGTGCAGATGGGCGCCGGTGGACAGACCAGTCGAGCCGACGTAACCGATGATCTGTCCCTGCCGCACGCGCACGCCTTCGCGCATGCCGCGGGCAAAGCCGACCATGTGATTGTAGGTGGTCACGTAGCCATTGGCGTGCTGCACTTCAATTCTGTTGCCATAGCCGGATTCTCGCCGCGCCTTGATAACTGTTCCATTGCCGGCGGCGACGATCGGGGTGCCGGTTTTGGCTGCCCAGTCCACACCGGTATGCATGCGGCGGTAGCGCAGAATAGGGTGAAAGCGCCAGCCGAACCCGGATCTTTGAACGCCTTCCGCGACCGGCTTGCGGATGAGGAACTTCTGGCTCGAACGTCCGTTTTCGTCGAAAAATCCACCACCGCTGCCATCGGCCGCCGGCGCGCGGTAGTACCGGCGCGTCTCCCCGCGCGAAGTGATGGAAGCGTACAGAATGTCCGGCTTTCCGTTTGCGATCTCGTTCTTGCGGAAAAAGACTTCGAAAGCGTCTCCGCCGGACACGGCGCGATTGAAATCTATGTCATTGGCGAAAACCGCCACGAGATCGTTGATGATTTCGCGCGGCACCTGATGTTTCAGGGCAGTTTCATAGAAGCTGTTGTACAGGCGCATGGAACTCGTCGCGACCGGGCGCCCGGCGGCCGACGGCGCGGTCTGTCCATCCAGGCTTTCGACAGGCATGAATTCGCCATTGTCGGCCAGCGCGACGGATGCCTCGAGCGTTTCGTCGGTATAGACTGCAACGCGTGCAATTACCGGCTTTTCCGAGCCTTCAAATTCCGCAAACAGCAAACGCAGCTTCTGGCCTTCGCGTATGGTGCGCGTTCGCCGGTTGGCGCTAAGGGCGCGCACGATCTTGTCGATGTGCGGTGCGCCGGCTCCCTCTTCGCGCAGAACGATGCGGATGTTCTGGTTCTTGTGAATTACAACGAGTTTCTCGGCGCGGTCATTCTCGCCGTTTTGAGCAGGCGCCTTGTGAATGACTGTCACGTTCTCGGGAACCATCCTGACATTGATTCTCTGAAATGCGGACGGGAATTTCGCGCTGCCGAATGGCGCATAGGACGAAGCGTCCGGCTGGGCCGCCGCAACGCGGCTGGTTCGGATCAACATCAGTTGCGGGGGGATTGGAAGCGGAGCGTTGTCGGGATCTTTCAGGCTGTTAGCGATATGCTCTCGCACCTGTGCCTGAATTTCGTCGATGGACAAAGCGTGGTCGCCAGGGACGAGATTTTCTTTCGCAATGTCGTGGCTGACGAAACTTACATCCGCATCGGCGCGTTCGAGATCGACGTCCGGCGGCGCCTCGTCGTGCGAGGGCTGTCCGGCCAGCAGCTTCATCGGATTAAAGGGCGGAACATCGCCCGACAATCCGGTCGGTGTCATCGTCAACGTTGTCGATACGCGCGTGAACGAGCGTCGGCGCAAAATTTCCCTCGCGCCAACGCGCACGAGCACGGGTGTGCTGAAGGTCTGTCTTGCAGCGACGATGTTTACGGGCCGGACCAGGCGGTCGCCCTTCTGCTCGTTGACGAGACGTCCGGGATCGGCGGGCTGTTGGTCTTGCGGAACGTATTCGGGCGCAATCGCGACGTGCGAGCGTTCGTTGAGGGCGGCGTAAACAGCGGAGCCGATCAGGAAAAACCCGGCAACGCCGGTGAGCACGGTACCCATCAGCCAGCGCGCAGACACCTTGCGGCGATCGAATTCGGTATGCGTCTCGCCATCAGCCTCGATAGCCGGCTCGACGCCGAGATCGACGCCGCCATTTCCAAGGTCCAGACGGCGGTCGGCAACCGTCCATCGTGTCGATCCTGCAGGCCGAACAGTTTCTGCCACGTGTCCCTTCCATAACCCTGACGGCGCGCGCATAGTGCAGCACTATTCGTTGCGCTTGTCTTTGCGGTTGCCGCTACGCGTTCCAGTCACGCCCGTCTCGCGGAAAACTCCTATCGCAAGAAAGACGCTGCGGCCACGCAGATCGCCACCGATATACTGCGCGGGCCAAATCAGCCGAAGCGATTCATCACCCATTTGCGGCCCGAAGATGGTCGCAGCAGGCATTGCAGTCAATGGATGAGCAGGCAACGTGCGGTATTGGTCGCAGGCTGGTCCGCCAGTTGCGGAGCAGGCCGGGAGGGCACAGCTCCATGCCTGTTTTTCAGAGCAGCCATGCCGATTGCAGCCCGGTTCCATGCTGCGCTGCGAAAGAAAGGTGAAATTTTTTTTCGCGCGGATCGCACATGCAATCGGCCCCCGAACCCGTAGAAACTGATTAAACATCTGATTTTACTGCATTTTATAGAACGATTTCGGCATGAATTTTTTTTGACATTGCCTGTTGACAGGGAAACCGGGCTCGAACTATAAACCGACCACCGACGCGGTGCTGATGCGCACCGCTCTTTCGGTCTTCTCGAGCTTCTCGGGTGTACAAAAGCTGGTTGTCCTGTTAGTATTGCAGGTCGGCCGGGCAAGTTCGCTTCTGTGGAAGGTTGAGAGCGTCCGGAATTGCTGTTTGACAATTGAATCGGAAGAAAGAGAAACGTGGACGGCGGAGGTCCTTGCGGACATCGCCCGTAACGATCTGCCTTCGGGCAATGGTTGCGGCAATGTCGTAAAGAGACAACTGACGGTCACGTTTTCTAAGCACACCATGGCCGGCGTCGTGAGACGTCGGTAAATGCAGCGCCGCGAGGCGCAGCAGGAAGTGCTTGGGACTCGTCAAGTAGAGACCTTCTAGTAAGGTCTACAGTGACCAGTCAGGATAGAATCTCATTCAACTTGAGAGTTTGATCCTGGCTCAGAACGAACGCTGGCGGCAGGCCTAACACATGCAAGTCGAACGCTGTAGCAATACAGAGTGGCAGACGGGTGAGTAACACGTGGGAACGTACCCTTCGGTTCGGAATAACTCAGGGAAACTTGAGCTAATACCGGATACGTCCGAGAGGAGAAAGATTTATCGCCGAAGGATCGGCCCGCGTCTGATTAGCTTGTTGGTGAGGTAATGGCTCACCAAGGCTACGATCAGTAGCTGGTCTGAGAGGATGATCAGCCACACTGGGACTGAGACACGGCCCAGACTCCTACGGGAGGCAGCAGTGGGGAATATTGGACAATGGGCGAAAGCCTGATCCAGCCATGCCGCGTGAGTGAT